>JAUICM010000013.1:0-15000 GCA_030427885.1 Rhodothermia bacterium
GAGCAAAGATGAGGGTGGACGTCACACTCCATTCTTCAAGGGATACCGCCCGCAGTTCTATTTCCGTACCACCGATGTAACGGGAGCGTGTGAGCTTCCATCGGGTGTGGAGATGGTAATGCCAGGGGACAATGTGAGCCTGAGCGTGGAACTGATTCAGCCGGTAGCGATGGAAGAAGGGCTACGATTTGCGATCCGCGAAGGTGGACGTACCGTAGGTGCCGGTGTTGTAACTAAAATCTTAGATTAAGGAGTTCTGATCCGTGGCAACACAACAAAAAATCAGAATCAAGCTAAAGTCATACGATCATAACCTGATCGATAAATCAGCTGAAAAAATTATTCAGACTGTAAAATCAACGGGAGCAGTTGTTTCAGGTCCGATTCCTCTGCCAACCCGCAAAAGCATTATCACTGTGAACAAATCAGTGTTTGTTGATAAAAAGTCTCGCGAGCAGTTCGAATACCGCTCACACAAAAGACTGATCGACATTCTTTCTACTGGTTCACAAACGGTAGATGCGTTAATGAAGCTGGAATTACCTTCCGGCGTTGATGTAGAAATTAAAGTTTAACAGAAAGGATCAAGAACACAATGCGTGGATTGGTTGGTAAAAAAATTGGGATGACAAGCGTCTTCGACGAGATCGGCCGCAGTATACCTGTGACTGTCGTTGAAGTTCCAGCCGCTGTTATCACCCAAATCAAAACAGAAGAGACAGATGGCTACAATGCCGTCCAGGTTTCTAGTTTTGACAGAAAAGAAAAGAATGTTTCAAAAGCTGTTAATGGCCACTTTGCTAAAGCAGGTGCTTCAACTAAAGCTGTTGTTCGTGAATTCAGAGATTTTATTCCTGAAGGACTGACCATTGGTGATGAACTGAAAGCAGAAGATGTATTTTCTGTAGGTGATATCATTGATGTTGCAGGAACTTCTAAAGGACGTGGTTTCTCTGGTGTTATCAGACGTCACAACTTTAGTGGTGTGGGTGATGAAACTCACGGTCAGCACAACAGATTAAGAGCTCCTGGTTCTATTGGTGGTGCATCTGACCCTGCTCGTGTATTCAAAGGAATGAGAATGGCGGGACAGTATGGAAGCGAAAGGATTAAAGTTAAAAATCTGAGTATCGCTAAGATCCTTCCAGAATCAAGTCTTGTTCTTGTAACAGGCAGTATTCCGGGACCAAAGGGCAGCTACGTTGAAATTCTCAACAAAACCTCTGAGTCTTAACAGATATGAAAGTAGATATTTTTAAAATAGACGGAAGTAAGACCAGTAAGAAGGCTGAACTGAACGACGCTATTTTTGCGATCGAGCCTAATGAAGTTGTTCTTTACGAAGACGTTCGTCGCCACATGGCAAACAAACGTCAGGGTACACACAGTACAAAAGAAAGATCTGAAGTTACCGGTAGTACTAAGAAACTATATCGTCAGAAAGGTACTGGTAATGCACGCCGTGGTGATATCAAATCTCCACTGTTAAGAAAAGGTGGTACTGTTTTTGGCCCTAAGCCAAGAAACTATGGCTTTAAGCTTAATAAAAAAGTTGTTCAGCTTGCACGTAAGTCTGCTCTTTCTGTAAAAGCAGCTGCAGAATCAGTAACTGTGGTTCAGGACTTCACATTTGATGCTCCTAAAACAAGCCAGGTTGCCGACATTCTGAAGGCATTTGAACTCGAAGGAAAAAAGGTATTGTTCCTTACTCCTGCTACTGACAGCAACGTCCACAAATCAGCGAAGAATATTCCTGGTGTAACGGTTGTTGAAGCGTACAAGCCGAACTCATACGAAATACTTCATGCTGATGTGATCATGATCCAGGAGAGTGCAGTTTCTGTTCTCGAAGACAGCATTGAAACAAACACTGAGGAGGTTGCAGCATGAGCATAATTATTCGTCCTGTAATCACAGAAAAGTTAAGCCGTCTTCTGGACGAGTCTAACAAGTACACTTTTGAAGTGGAAAAATCATCAACCAAGCCTGAAATCAAAAAAGCTGTTGAAGCTAAATATCCAGGTGTTAAGGTTGACAAAGTAAACACACTGATCATGCCATCTAAGCCGAAAGGCAGATATACCCGTAGCGGTTTCCAGGCTGGAAGAAGTAAAACCTGGAAGAAGGCAATTATCACTGTGAAAGAAGGTGAAATAGATTTCTTCGAAGAAGTTTAAGATTAGAGATTAATGGCTACTAAGAAATTAAAACCAACTACCCCCGGCACCAGACACAGAATTGCTCCTGTGTTTGACGATGTTACATCAGCATCACCAGTTAAATCCCTTACATTGGGAATTGGTAAATCTGGTGGACGTAACCATCATGGTCGTAAGACATCACGTCATAGAGGTGGTGGGCACAAACGTCGTTACCGTGTTATCGATTTCAAACGAAATAAATTCGATATCCCGGCTAAAGTTCAAACTATTGAGTACGATCCGAATCGTACTGCACGTATCGCTTTGTTGGCTTATGCCGATGGTGAGAAGAGATACATTATTGCACCAAACGGTTTAAAAGTAGGTGATACTGTAATCTCAGGATCTAAAGTTTCTCCGGATTTGGGGAATACTCTTGAATTGAGACACATGCCTCCGGGTACTTTTATTCACGCGATCGAGCTTGAGCCAGGTCAGGGTGCCAGAATGTGCCGAAGTGCAGGTACTGTAGCTCAGCTACTTGGTAAGCAAGATAAATATGTAAGTGTAAAGCTTCCTTCTGGTGAAGTAAGAATGATCCTTGGCAGATGCCTGGCAACTGTGGGTACCACAAGTAACCCGGATCATATGAACACTACTATTGGTAAGGCTGGCCGTAGCCGCTGGTTAGGTCGTCGCCCACAAACACGTGGTGTTGCGATGAACCCGGTAGATCACCCAATGGGTGGTGGTGAAGGTAAGGCTTCAGGTGGACATCCACGTTCTCCATGGGGTCAGATGGCCAAAGGTAAGAAGACAAGAAATCGTAAGAAGTTGTCTTCGAAGTACATCATCAGAAGAAGAAACGCTAAGAAATAAGAATTGTAAGTATGCCACGCTCATTAAAAAAAGGGCCTTTTGTTCATTACAAGCTTCAAAGGAAGATTGACGAGGCTAACGAAAGCGGAAGTAAAAAAGTGATCAAAACCTGGTCCAGAAGTTCTTTAGTAACTCCTGACTTCATCGGGTTAACACTTGCTGTACACAATGGAAAGCAATTCATCCCTGTTTTCGTAACTGAAAACATGGTTGGACACAAGCTTGGTGAATTTGCACCAACAAGGACTTTCCGTGGGCATCCAATGAAAAAAGCTAAATAAGGTAGTTAGATAATGGATACTCCAGTATTTGAGGCACGAGCCATACAACGACATTTGAGAAGAGCACCCCGCAAAGTGCGTTTGGTAGCAGATGCAGTGCGTGGATCTCAGGTAGACAAGGCTCTTAAGAGACTAGAATTCACTAAAAAAGGTTCAGCAGCCGAAGTTGCAAAAGTGATTAAATCAGCTGCAGCTAACCTTAGAGATAAATTCCAGGAAGAGCGTTTTGACGATCAGGATCTGGTAATCAAAACAATCTTTGTAGATGAAGGCGTAACCCTGAAGAGAATTCAACCTGCACCGCAGGGAAGGGCTCACCGAATCAATAAGCGTTCTTGCCATATCACAGTTGTGGTAGCAAAGCGCCAAGAAGAAATGGTAAACTAATAAACGAGTAATACCTTGGGACAAAAAACAAATCCAGTTGGTTTTAGATTAGGAATTATTCGCGGTTGGGATTCTAACTGGTATTCAGAAGATAACCAACCAGCTCTTGTGCTTGAAGACACAAAGCTTCGCGAATACCTACAAACCCGTCTTCGCAACGGTGGGTTATCAAATGTAGTAATCGAAAGAACACCAAAGCGTATCCTTCTTACACTCAGAACAAGCCGGCCAGGTGTTATCATCGGTAAAGGTGGCGAGCAGATCGAACTGCTTCGCGAAGAGTTGAAGAAGATCACTAACAAAGAAGTTCAGATCAATGTAAGCGAGATCAAGCGTCCGGAATTGGATTCCAGCCTTGTTGCTCAGAACATTGCTCAGCAGCTTCAGGCTCGTGTATCTTTCCGCCGCGCTATGAAGACTGCTATTGCATCTTCCATGAGAATGGGCGCTAAAGGTATTAAAATCCGTTGTTCAGGCCGTTTAGGCGGAGCTGAGATGGCTCGTACTGAACAATACAAAGAAGGTCAGATTCCTCTGCACACACTGCGTGCCGATATCGATTATGCAACCGCAACTTCAAACACTATCTACGGTTCTATCGGCGTAAGTGTTTGGATCTTTAAAGGTGAGATCATCGGTGACGTTGACCTGTCTCCTGGAGCACAATCAAAGCAGGAAGCAGAATCAAGCAGAGGCGGACGACGTGGAGGCGACAACAACGACAGAAGAGGTCGTCGACGCAACAGAAGCAGAAACAACAGAGCTAGTAACAAAAACAGCTAAGTAAGTAACGATGTTAGAACCAAAAAGAGTTAAAAGACGTCGGGTCCATCGCGATAAACTAAAAGGTAACGCGAACCGTGGACACCTGATCAACTTTGGAGATTTTGCTCTGAAAGCAATGGAGCCGAAGTTCATTACATCACGTCAGATTGAAGCGTGCCGTATTGCGATCGCTCGTTCATTACAGCGTGACGGTCAGACATTCATCAGAATTTTTCCGGACCGACCAATGACGAGCAAACCTGCTGAAACCCGAATGGGTAAAGGTAAAGGTGCTTTGGATCACTGGGTAGCTGTTGTAAAACCAGGTCGAATTATGTTCGAAATTGCTGGTGTTTCTGAAGACAGAGCGCGTGAGGCAATGCGCCGTGCAGCTCATAAACTTCCAATTAAAACTAAGTTTGTGGTTCGCAGAGACCTCAACGGATAACAGGAAGCATCAATGAAAGCACACGAACTAAGAGGATTGACAACTACAGAGTTAGAAGCCAGACTGAAAGACGAAAGATCAGCGCTTCAAAACCTTAGTTTTTCAAAAGCAGTTAACGGGCAACTTGAAAATCCGGCTCGTTTAAAAAGTCACAGACGCGAAATTGCTCGTCTGCAAACCATTATCAATGAACAAAGAAGTGCTGAGTAATCAGTAGGAATTTTCGACTATGGCAGAACAAGCACAAACATTAGAAAGAGCACAACGCCGTGAAAGAGTCGGCCGTGTAGTTAGCGACAAAATGGACAAGAGTATTACTGTTGCCGTTGATCGCCAGGTGAAGCACCCTATTTACGGGAAGTTCATCACCAAAACTACGAAGTATATGGCTCACGATGAAAATAACGAGGCTAATGAAGGCGACACCGTTCGCATCATGTCAACCCGACCACTATCAAAACGCAAATCATGGCGTTTAGTGGAAATCGTTGAAAAGGCTAAATAAGGCATAGATTTAGGTATTAGCGATGGTCCAAACTCAAACAGTATTAAACACAGCTGACAACAGCGGAGCTAAAAAGATCATGTGTATTAAAGTGCTCGGGGATTCCCGCAGACGCTATGCACGTGTAGGTGATATTATCTCTGCTTCTGTTAAAACTGCGCTCCCTGGCGGTAACGTTAAAAAAGGAGATGTTGTTAAAGCAGTTATTGTAAGAACTAGAAAAGAATATCGTCGTCGTGATGGAAGTTATATCCGTTTTGATGAAAATGCGGCGGTAGTCATTAACAAAGAAAAAGAACCGGTAGGTACACGTATTTTTGGCCCTGTTGCTCGCGAACTTCGTGAGAAGAGCTATATGAAGATTGTGTCCCTGGCACCGGAAGTACTTTAAAAAGGATTAGAGTAATGCCACGCAGGTTCAACAAACAAATCAAATTGAATGTCAAGAAAGGCGATAACGTTAAGGTTCTCGCTGGTAATGACAAAGGTAAAAACGGCCGTGTACTAATGGTTTTCCCGGAAAAACAACGAGTACTCGTTGAAGGGATCAACATCAGAACACACCATGAAAAGCCTTCACAGGAAAATCAACAAGGTGGTCGAGTTCACAAAGAGGCTCCTATTCACATTTCAAATGTGATGGTGGTAGATCCTACAACTGACGAGCCATCAAGAATTGGTCGCAAGCGCATCGATGAGAACGGCAAAGGCCGTTGGGTACGCTATGCAAAGACCAGTGGCGAAATCATAGACAAATAATTTGTGTGATTAAAAATGGCTGAAGCAAGACTACACACTATTTATAAAGAAGAAATTGCTCCTAAACTGAAGGAAGAGTTTAGTTACGATAACGTAATGGCAATTCCTAAGCTCCAAAAGATCGTAATCAATGTTGGAGTAGGAGAAGCAATTCAGGATAAAAAAGTTCTGGACACTGTTGTACAGAACGTAGCACTGATCACAGGGCAACAACCTGTAACTACAAAGGCGAAGAAATCTATCTCTAACTTCAAGTTGAGAGAAGGCATGCCGATCGGTTGCAAGGTTACACTCCGTGGCCGCATCATGTTTGAATTCTTAGACAGATTCATCAACCTGGCGCTTCCACGTACCCGTGACTTCCAGGGAATTCCTGATAAAAGCTTTGACGGCCGTGGTAACTATACCATGGGTGTTAAAGAACACACAATTTTCCCGGAAATTGATACAGATAAAGTTACAAAGCTCCATGGAATGGATATCACTTTTGTAACCTCCGCAGAAACTGACGAAGAAGCTTTCGCTTTGCTTAAGCACTTCGGCATGCCATTTAAAAGAAGAAAATAAGAGAACTCTATTATGGCTAAAAAAGCTTGGATAGCACGCAACGAAAAAAGAAAAGCAACGGTAGAAAAATACGCTGAGAAACGCGCAGCACTCAAAGAAGCTGGCGATTATGAAGCATTGCAAAAACTACCTCGCAACGCAAGTCCTACCCGTGTTCGCAACAGATGCAACATCACTGGACGTGGCCGTGGATACATCGGCCGTTATGGAGTATCTCGTATTAAATTCCGTGAACTAGCTCTGGATGGAAAAATCCCAGGCGTAAGAAAAGCAAGCTGGTAATAATTATATGAACGATCCGATAGCTGATTTTTTAACCCGTATCCGCAATGCCCAAACAGCAGGGCATCGTAAGGTGGATGTTCCCGCTTCTAAACTGAAGCGTGCGATGGCAAAGATCCTTGTTGACAAAGGGTACATTGCTAAATTCATCGATATTCAAGACGGAAAACAAGGCATCATCCGTATGTTTCTGAAATACGATTCTTATGGCCTCCCTGTGATCCGCAACATTAACCGCTATTCTAAGCCTGGTTTAAGAAAATACAGTGGAGCTACAGATGTGCCCCGCTCACAAAACGGTCTTGGTGTAGTGATACTTTCTACTTCGAAAGGTGTAATGACTGACAAAGAAGCACGCAAACTGAATGTTGGCGGCGAAGTACTTTGCACCGTTTACTAAAAAAGAGTTTATAACTATGTCCCGAATTGGAAAATTACCGGTACCTATAACAGATAAAGTTGAGTTCAGCATTGATGCTGACAACGTGATTACTGTGAAGGGTGAAAAAGGTTCAACCACACTTCAGGTTCATCCAAATCTCTCTATTGAGAAAGCTGAGAACGAAATTGTTGTGAAAAGAAGCACTGATCTTAAACAAGACAGGGCACTTCACGGACTATATCGTGCGCTTATCAACAATATGGTTGTAGGTGTTACTGAAGGTTATACTAAAAAATTGGAAATAGTTGGTGTTGGTTTCCGTGCTGCTATGAATGGCGATGTACTGGAATTAAACCTTGGTTATTCACACCCTATTTTCTTTGTACCACCTCATGGTATCAGTATCGAAGTTGATACAAAGACAAGTAAAAACCCGATCCTGATCATTACAGGAATCGATAAGGAATTGGTTGGTCAGGTTTCTGCGAAGATTCGCTCTTTCCGTAAGCCTGAGCCATACAAAGGAAAAGGTATTAAGTATGTTGGTGAACAGATCCGTCGTAAAGCGGGTAAATCAGCTGCTAAATAAGGGAATTGAACAATGAATAAGAATAAGAAGAAAACCGAACGCCGTAACAAGATCAGAGCTCGTGTAAGAGCAACTGTTCAAGGTACTGCTGAGCGCCCCAGACTAGCTGTATACAAAAGTAATAAGTTTGTATACCTGCAGCTTATTGATGATCTGGCAGGTGTTACATTAGCAGCCAGCAAAGCTTCAAGCGGAGTTGACAGTGCTAAAACAGCAGGTACGGATCTTGCTAAACTGGCTCAGGATAAAGGAATCAGTAAAGTTGTATTCGACCGCAGTGGATACAAATATCATGGAATCGTCAAAGCGGCTGCCGAAGGCGCTCGTGAAGGCGGTTTACAGTTTTAATCGAATCGTATTAAGCAATGCCTAAAGTAAGAAGAAAACAATCTATACCTGCAGCGAACCTGAACCTGGAAGAAAAACTGGTTCACGTAAATCGTGTTGCTAAAGTAGTAAAAGGTGGACGTCGTTTCAGTTTCAACGCTATCGTTGTGGTAGGTGATGGAAACGGAGTAGTAGGTCACGGACTTGGTAAAGCCAATGAAGTTTCTGACGCTATCCAGAAAGGATTCGATAACGCTAAGAAAAATTTGATCAGGATCCCGCTTACTACAAGTAAGAGTATCTATCATCCCGTAGTTGGAAAGGCTGGTGCTGGTAAAGTATTACTTCGCCCGGCTTCTGAAGGTACCGGTGTAATTGCAGGTGGTGCTGTGAAAAACCTGCTCGACGTAGCTGGTGTTCATAACATCCTGTCGAAATCTCAGGGTTCTTCGAATCCGCACAACATGGTTAAAGCTGCTTTTCAGGCACTGAAAGAGCTGACTGATCCTGTTGAAGTGGCTCAGAGAAGAGGCGTGTCATTAAACAAAGTATTTGAAGGTTAATACCGTAAAGAATTGAATCATGGATTTAAGTAATTTAAAAGCTCCAGCTCCAAATAAGAAAACCGGCAAGCGTGTCGGACGTGGTGAAGGTTCTGGAAAAGGCCAGGAGTCAGGAAGAGGTATGAACGGACAGAAATCTCGTTCAGGTTACTCTCACAGAGCTTGGTTTGAAGGTGGTCAGATGCCTCTTCAAAGACGAGTTCCTAAGTTTGGTTTCAAGAATCCGAACAGAGTGGATTACCGTCCTATTAATTTCCAGATAATTTCTGAGTTCATCGAAGCTGGTAAGCTAACGGAAAAGATCACTCTTGCTGACTTAGTAGCGGCTGGTCTTGCTCATAAGAATGAGAAAGTTAAGCTTCTTGCTAACGGAGAACTGAACTCTAAAATTGAAATAGAAGTGCACGCTGCCAGTAAATCTGCTGCTGAAAAAGTAGAGAAAGCAGGTGGCACACTTACACTAACCAAATAACACGGAACTGACGATTAATGAGTCTGGTAGAAAATTTCCGCAACATCTTTAAAATCGAGGACCTGAGAAACAGAATTCTCTACACTGTAGGAATTTTGATGGTCTATCGAGCTGGTAGTTATATTACGTTACCTGGAGTTGATGCCTCAGCTTTACTGAGTGCAACACCTGGATCAGCGAATAGTCTTTTGGGGCTGTTTGATATGTTTGTGGGAGGTGCCTTTTCGAGGGCCGGTGTATTTGCACTGGGGATCATGCCCTATATTACCGCATCTATTATCATTCAGTTGATGGGTGCCGTAGTGCCTTACTTCCAGAAACTTCAACGTGAAGGTGAGGAAGGACGAAGAAAGATCACCAGACTTACCCGTTACGGAACGGTTGGTATCACAGCATTACAGGCTATTGCCTTCTCCATTAATTTGATGGCGACTGCACCTAATGCGATCGTTGTAAATCATGTTTGGTTCACGGTTACTTCGGTAATTGTACTTACGGCGGGAACTACATTTGTAATGTGGTTAGGCGAGCGTATCACCGACAGAGGAATTGGAAATGGTATTTCGTTGATCATTATGATCGGTATTATAGCAGTATTGCCTGCTAACCTGATCAATGAAGTTACAACCAAGAGTAATGCGATCATTGTGATCATCGAGCTTGCGGTTCTGATGTTAATTATCGCAGCGGTTGTATTATTGACTCAGGGAACCAGAAAGATCCCGGTACAGTACGCTAAAAGAGTTGTAGGAAGAAAAGTGTACGGTGGAACTACACAGTATCTTCCATTGCGTGTAAACGCAGCAGGTGTTATGCCGATCATTTTTGCGCAATCGATCATGTTTATACCAAGTACGATTGGTTCATTTTTTCCTGATAACGAAACAATTCAAATGCTTACATCATGGTCTGTTGATTATGCAGGTGTGATGTATTCTATTGTATTCTTCTTTATCTGTGTGTTTTTCACATTTTTCTATACGGCTATCGCTATCAATCCAAAGGAGATGGCAGATACCATGAAAAGACAAGGTGGTTTCATTCCTGGTGTACGTCCGGGCAAAGCTACCATCGAGTTCATTGACAATATTTTGACAAAGATCACCCTTCCGGGTTCAATATTTCTGTCTTTTGTAGCAATCCTTCCAGCAATTGTGATCAGCTTCGGAGTTACTCCTGGTTTCGCATTGTTCTACGGAGGTACTAGTTTGCTGATCATCGTAGGGGTTGCCCTTGATACTCTTCAGCAGATCGAAAGTCACCTGATGATGCGTCATTATGATGGCTTTATGAAAACTGGTAAGATTAAAGGCAGAAGAAGAGCCTGACAGACAGAATGGTTTACCTAAAGAGCGAATCTGAAATAGAAAAAATGCGCGCTAGTGCGCAACTCGTTTCCAGAACGCTTGCTGAAGTTGGTAAATATATTGAACCAGGTGTGACAACCGGAAAGCTTGATCGCATTGCTGAAGATTATATTCAGAAACATAATGCAAGGCCTGCTTTCAAAGGATACGGTCCCCGGAATAATCCATTTCCAGGAACCTTATGTATCTCAGTAAATGAAGAGGTTGTTCATGGAATTCCTGGAGACAGGGTTTTAAAAGAAGGTGATATAGTTTCTGTTGACTGCGGTGTTGAAATGAATGGTTACTTCGGAGATCATGCCTACACGTTTGCAGTAGGAGATTGTGATGAAGAGGTGCTGAATTTATTGAGAATAACACTTGAATCGCTTTATGTAGGAATTGAGCAAGCGATACACGGAAACAGAATAGGTGATATTGGCAATTCCATTCAAACTCATTGTGAGAACGAAGGGTATGGAGTTGTTAGAGATTTGGTAGGCCATGGATTGGGCAAGTCATTGCATGAAGATCCATCCGTACCAAATTATGGTAGGAAAGGCAGCGGGGAGCGCCTGAGATCAGGTATGACCCTCGCGATTGAACCGATGATCAACATGGGTTCATGGAAAGTAAAAACTTTGAATGATGGCTGGACAATTGTTACAGTAGATAACAGTGTTTCCGCTCACTTCGAACATGATGTTGTAGTGAGAGAAGGAAAGGCTGAAATTCTCAGTACTTTTGATTATATTGCCGAGCTGTCGAAAAATCAGGATAAAGTAATTCATTATGGCTAAACAAGAGCCAATCAAACAAGACGGAGAAATTTTAGAAGCATTACCGAATGCACAATTCAGAGTGCAATTGGATAATGGACACGAAATTTTGGCTCATGTATCTGGCAAGATGCGGATGTATTACATCAAGATCTTACCGGGTGATCGGGTAGCGGTAGAAATGTCGCCATACGATCTGACCAAAGGACGAATTACTTATCGTTACAAATAATAGAGTTTAGAAATGAAAACTAGATCCTCAGTTAAAAAACGAAGTGCAGACGACAAGATCGTTCGTCGTAAAGGTCGCCTGTACGTAATCAATAAGAAGAACCCACGCCATAAGCAGCGTCAGGGATAATTGCATAGAGTATTATAATGGCACGTATTGCAGGAATTGATTTACCAAAACAAAAACGAGGCATTGTAGGCCTCACCTATATTTATGGAATCGGACGCACTCAGTCTGGTAAGATCCTAGAGCGTCTCGATATTGATCCAAATATCAAGGTTCAGGACTGGACGGAAGAACAAGTTAGTGCTATCCGTACTTTACTTGACGAAGAGTACAAATTAGAAGGTGCTCTGCGTAGTGAGGTAAATGGTAACATTCGTCGTTTAATTGAGATTGGAAGCTATAGAGGTGTTCGTCATCGTAAAGGATTACCCGTACGTGGCCAGCGAACTCAGACTAATGCTCGTACCAGAAAAGGTAAGAAGCGTACAGTTGCCGGTAAGAAAAAAGCTACTAAGTAATTTTAACTGATATCAATCATGGCTAAAAAACAACAAGCAAGCGCAGCAGCTGCAGCTAAAAGAAAAAAGAAAAAGCAGGTCAGCGATCCTAACGGGATGGCTTTTGTGAAAGCTACATTTAACAATGTGATCGTTACAATTACTGATAGCAATGGAAATGTACTTTCATGGTCTTCTGCTGGTAAAGAAGGATTCAAAGGATCTAGAAAAAATACGCCGTATGCAGCTCAGCTAAGTGCTGAAACTGCAGCTAAAACAGCTCATGAAATGGGACTTCGAAAAGTACAGGTTTTTGTGAAAGGCCCTGGATCTGGTAGAGAAGCAGCTGTTAGAGCAATGGCAAATGTTGGGTTGGAAGTGTCTACTATCATTGACAGAACTCCAATTCCACACAATGGTTGCAGACCACCAAAACGCAGAAGAGTTTAATTAGTAATTCGATTTAGAAATGGCAAGATACAGAGGCCCAAAGCAAAAGAAAGCAAGACGTTTTAAAGAACCAATTTTTGGTCCAAGTAAAGCTTTAGAACGTAAACCTTACGGTCCGGGACAACACGGACGTTCAAGATTTCAGCGTAAATCAGAATACGCTATCCAATTAGAGGAGAAGCAAAAAGCAAAATACACATACGGTCTGCTCGAGAAGCAATTCCGTAATTTGTACGAAGCTGCTACCGCTAAAGGTGGAGTAACAGGTGAGAACCTGCTTCAATCTTTAGAGTCTCGTTTGGATAATACTGTATTCAGAATGGGATTTGCTAAAACCCGTCGTCAGGCACGTCAGCTTGTTACTCACAAGCACGTGATTGTAAATGGAAGTACAGTTAATATTCCTTCCTATGCAGTTAAACCTGGTGATGTGATCGCGCTTCGTCCAAAATCAAGAAATCTTGAAGTTGTTGATGAATCTCTGAGCAACGCGCCAAGAAATAAGTACAAGTGGGTTGAAACAGATCCTAAGTCAAGAAGTGGCAAATTTCTATATGAGCCAACTTTGGAAGAAATTCCAGAAAATATAAATGTACAGCTCATCGTCGAGCTTTATTCTAAGTAATTTTAAAAGTTTACCATACCATTATGAGTAACTATAGTATTCAAATGCCGGAAAGTTTAGACGTTGTTAAAGACGACGATAACTTTGGTACGTTTGTTCTTCAACCACTGGAAAGAGGTTTTGGAGTAACCATCGGAAATTCATTTCGTCGTGTTCTTCTTTCTTCACTTCCAGGTATTGCAATAACTGCCGTTAAGATCAACGGCGTTGATCACGAGTATTCAAGCATTACCGGTGTTAAAGAAGACGTATACGAGATCATTCTGAACTTCAAGCAGGTACGTTTCAAACAGGTAGAACAAAGCGGTGGAGTGATCCACGTTTCTAAAAAAGGAAGCGGAACACTGACAGCTGCCGATATTGATGCTGCTACTGGTGAATATGAAGTACTTAATACTGATCTGGTAATTGCTAACCTGGCTGATGATGCTGAGTTAGAAATTGAACTTCGTGTAGGCAGAGGTCGTGGTTATGTTCCTGCAGAGGAAATGTCTTTTGAAGAAGAAGACATAAACCTGATCGCTATCGATGCAATCTTTACGCCCATCAAGTCTGTAAAATTCAATGTTGAGAATGTTCGTGTAGGTCAGCGTACCGATTACGAAAAACTTGTTATGGATGTTGAAACTGACGGATCTGTAAATGCAAAAGAGGCATTGACTCTGGCTGGTAAGATCCTGAAAGAACACATTGAGAAGTTCATCACTGAAAAAATTGAAGAGCCATTCACTCAGGAAGAAGAAGAAGTTGATGCAGAGAAGCAACGTGTTGCTAACCTGTTAAGAACAAGTATTGAAGATCTGAATCTGAGTGTACGTGCATACAACTGTCTTAAATCTGCAAACATCAATTCTATTGGTGAATTGGTAGCCAGAGATGAGCAGGACTTGTTAAAATTCCGAAACTTCGGTAAAAAATCTCTTACTGAGCTTATCGAAGTAATTGAAGAGAAGAATCTTTCTTTCGGAATGGATGTATCTAAATATTTGGACTAAGTAATAGTAAAGGGAATTAAATCATGCGCCATCAAGTAAAAGGCAGAAAACTCAGCCGTACCGCTTCGCACAGAAAAGCGACGATGAGAGCACTTACTGCAGCTTTGGTTAAAGAACACAGAATAGTTACAACTGTTGCTAAAGCTAAAGAGCTTCGCAGGTTTGTAGAGCCTCTGATCACCAGAGCAAAAGAAGATACCCATCACAATAGAAAGGAAGTGTTTTCTAGTCTGCAGGACAAAAATATTGTAACTAAGTTATTTACCGAAGTTGGACCAACATGTAAAGACAGACCAGGTGGATATACACGTGTTATCCGTCTTGGATTCCGTCAGGGTGATGGTGCAGAAATGGCTGTGATCGAATTGGTTGATTACAATGACATTCAGCCAGAAGGTAAAACAACTAAGAAGAAGAGAACCAGAAGAGCTGGTAAAACAAACACTCCTACTAGCACAGCGAAAGAAGCTCCAAAGACTGAAGCACCTGTTGCAGAAGAGGAGGTAGCTGAAGAAGTGGTGGCCGAAGAAGCAGAGGTAACTGCAGAAGCAGCTGACGAATCTTCAGAAGAAGAGACTGAAGAAAAATAAACTCTTCAAGATTGTTATGAAAAGAAGTGTTGGGCTTGCCCGACGCTTCTTTTTTTTATGCCATAGATACGGTTAGAAAAAAATTAACTTTTTTTCTAAAAATTAGTTGACTTCTGAGCTAAATATCCCTTAT
>JAUICM010000013.1:17500-20566 GCA_030427885.1 Rhodothermia bacterium
AGCTGCGGGGAGCTGCATAAGAGCTGTGATCCGTGGATTTCCGAATGGGGCAACCCACCCGATTTATCGGGTATCCTTTCGAGGAAGCATACCCTCCGAACTGAAACATCTAAGTAGGAGGAGGAAGAGAAAACAACTAGTGATTCCCCAAGTAGTGGCGAGCGAACGGGGAGCAGCCCAAACCTGGGCCTACGGGCTCAGGGGTAGTAGGACCTGCGTAATTTGTGTAATCTTAAATCGAAGCTGTCTGGAAAGCAGCGCCACAGAAGGTGAAAGCCCTGTAGGTGTACCGATTGCACGAAGGCGGGTATCCTGAGTAGCGCGAGGCCGGTGAAACCTTGCGTGAATCTGCCGGCACCATCCGGTAAGGCTAAATACATCTACATGACCGATAGTGAACTAGTACCGTGAGGGAAAGGTGAAAAGAACGCCGAGAAGGCGAGTGAAATAGTACCTGAAACCGTGTGCTTACAAGCGGTCGGAGTCTCGATTTATCGGGATGACGGCGTGCCTTTTGTATAATGAGCCTACGAGTTGCTCCTGTTGTGCGAGGTTAAGCCCCTAAGGGGTGGAGCCGTAGCGAAAGCGAGTCTGAATAGGGCGTGCAGTACAGCGGGGCAGACGCGAAACCAGGTGATCTATCCATGGCCAGGGTGAAGTGGCGGTAAAACGCCATGGAGGCCCGAACCCGTTGACGTTGAAAAGTCTTGGGATGAGCTGTGGATAGGGGTGAAAGGCCAATCAAACCTGGAGATAGCTCGTACTCCCCGAAATATATTTAGGTATAGCGTCTGATTTTGTCTGCATGGAGGTAGAGCACTGATTAGGCTAGGGCCCTTCACCGGGTACCAAACCTAGACAAACTCCGAATGCCATGTCAGAGTCGTCAGGCAGTCAGTCGCAGGGTGATAACGTCCTGTGGCGAGAGGGGAACAACCCAGACCACCAGCTAAGGCCCCTAAATCCGGGCTAAGTTGATCAAAGAAAGTTGAGTTGCTCAGACAACTAGGAGGTTGGCTTAGAAGCAGCCATTCCTTTAAAGAGTGCGTAATAGCTCACTAGTCAAGCGACTCGGCGTCGATAATAAGCGGGCATAAGTCCGGTGCCGAAGCTGTGGGAATGAATAATTCGGTAGGGGAGCATTCCAGCCTGCGTCGAAGGTGTCCTGCGAGGGATGCTGGAGCGACTGGAAGCGAAACTGTAGGCATGAGTAACGATAAGAAGGGTGAAAAACCCTTCCACCGTAAACCCAAGGGTTCCTGATCAACGCTAATCGGATCAGGGTTAGTCGAGACCTAAGGTGTACCCGGTTTTGCCGGGGAAGCTGATGGCAAAGCGGTTAAATATTCCGCTACCATTGTTAACGCCAGGCTAAGGCGTGACGCAGAAGTGACACTCCCGCGTGCTGACGAATGCACGTTAAAGGGCGTAGGCTGGGGGGTAGGCAAATCCGCCCCCCGCGAAGGCTGAACCCCGACAGTACCCGGACTCCTCGGAGGAAGGGATAGTGGAGGTAATCCTGCTGCCAAGAAAAGCGTCGTAGTTTGTTAACAATGCTCGTACCCCAAACCGACACAGGTGGGTGAGGAGAGTATCCTAAGGTGCTCGAGTAAATCATGGCTAAGGAACTAGGCAAATTAGATCCGTAACTTCGGGAGAAGGATCCCCTGACTTTGTCAGGGCGCAGTGAAAAGGCCCAAGCGACTGTTTACCAAAAACACATGTCTCTGCTAAGCCGCAAGGCGATGTATAGGGACTGACACCTGCCCGGTGCTGGAAGGTTAAGGAAGGGGGTTAGCTTCGGCGAAGCCCTTGACTGAAGCCCCAGTAAACGGCGGCCGTAACTATAACGGTCCTAAGGTAGCGAAATTCCTTGTCGGGTAAGTTCCGACCTGCACGAATGGTGTAACGACTTGGGCACTGTCTCGGCCATGAGCTCGGTGAAATTGTGGTATCGGTGATGACGCCGATTACCCGCAGCGGGACGAAAAGACCCCGTGAACCTTTACTACAACTTTACATTGGCTTTAGCTGTATCATGTGTAGGATAGGCGGGAGACTTTGAAGCGGCGTCGCCAGGCGTTGTGGAGTCACCCTTGAAATACCGCCCTTGATACAGGTGAAGTCTAACCTGGAAACGGGAACAGTGTATGGTGGGTAGTTTGACTGGGGCGGTCGCCTCCTAAAGAGTAACGGAGGCTCCCAAAGGTACCCTCAGCACGGTTGGCAATCGTGCGTAGAGTGTAAAAGCATAAGGGTGCTTGACTGCGAGACATACAGGTCGAGCAGGCACGAAAGTGGGGTTTAGTGATCCGGTGGCACCGCATGGAAGGGCCATCGCTCAAAGGATAAAAGGTACTCCGGGGATAACAGGCTTATCTCCCCCAAGAGTTCATATCGACGGGGAGGTTTGGCACCTCGATGTCGGCTCATCGCATCCTGGGGCTGGAGAAGGTCCCAAGGGTTTGGCTGTTCGCCAATTAAAGCGGTACGCGAGCTGGGTTCAGAACGTCGTGAGACAGTTCGGTCTCTATCTGCTGTGGGCGTAGGAATACTGAGGAGGGCTGCTCCTAGTACGAGAGGACCGGAGTGGACGCACCGCTAGTGTACCTGTTGTGTGGTCGCATGCATCGCAGGGTAGCTATGTGCGGAAGTGATAAGCCGCTGAATGCATCTAAGCGCGAAGCACGCTCCAAGATAAGTATTCCCTATGAGCCTCCTGGAAGACGACCAGGTTAATAGGTGGCAGGTGTACGCATGGCAACATGTTCAGCCGAGCCATACTAATCAGGCCATTGGCTTTATTTATAGGGCTTGCACCGCAGTCTGCGGGGCAACGCCCGGTGATCTAACCTGCCAGTTTCTTCTTCGGGTAGTCCGTTAAACGACTGCCTGCCAGCACTGCTGGCCCATGTCAAAGAACTTTTTTTATTGTTCACACGAATATATTGTGAGGTGGCCATTGCGCAAGGGTCCCACCCGTTCCCATCCCGAACACGGTCGTTAAGCCTTGCAGCGCCGATGGTACTGCAATGTGGTAGAGTAGGTCGCCGCCTCCAATTTTTT
>JAUICM010000009.1 GCA_030427885.1 Rhodothermia bacterium
ACGAATATATTGTGAGGTGGCCATTGCGCAAGGGTCCCACCCGTTCCCATCCCGAACACGGTCGTTAAGCCTTGCAGCGCCGATGGTACTGCAATGTGGTAGAGTAGGTCGCCGCCTCCAATTTTTTCCCCATAAACCCTCTTCGGTCTCCCGTAGAGGGTTTTTTTATTCCCTTTATTCAGCCTTTCTTAGTATACTTAGTCATCTTAATCGGCTAATAATACACTCCAGTATATTTTATGATCTAAAGCGCTACAATCTTCGTAACTATCAATAATTAGCGTTATATATGATTTTTCTTCGAAAGCCGATCTTATTCCTCCTGCTTTTGCTGTTGTCATACTCCTCGTATGCACAGGATCTTGGTTCATGGGATATTCATACCTCAACAAGAACCGTTTCTGATATTATATTGGATAACGAAAGTGATGTATGGGTCATTACATCCGGGGGAATAGATGAAATTACAGAATCAAGGGATAGAATTACTCTCACAACACTAGATGGCTTGATCAGATTGGATGGGCAGACTGGTGCTTTCGATCCGGTAACTTCAAAATTATTCGTGGGATATATTGATGGAAATATAGATGTAATTGATACAGAGAACGAAAGCATCAATAATATAGGTGATATCGCAAGGTTCGAGAATTTTACAGTCAAAGGCATTAATGATATTCTGGTAAAAGAAGAATTGATCTATGTTGCTACAGATTTTGGTGTTGTCAGCTTTGATATAACCGGAGAATTTGTGAAAGAGAGCTTTACAAAATTAGGCACCTTTGAAAGGGGGATCAGAGTACTGGATATCGACATTGAAAATGATACTCTTTATTGTGCGACGGAATTCGGGATCGCATTTGGAAACCTGGGAGATGAACTATCAATTGATTCGAACTGGAGCAATCATAATGCAGATAATGGTTTTGTAACTGAACAGGTTCGGGCTCTGGGAGTTTTCAATGGTAAACTATATGCATCAACTGAGTCGGGTAATTTTGTGTTTGAAGCAGGAGAATGGACTAGTGATGCAACTTTTGGAAACGGAGTGATCTCAGAGTATGAGTTTTCTGATGATCTTCTATTGGCCGCCCGATCCAGAACGATTTACTATGGAAATACTTTGTCCTCCCTGAATCATATTAATGCATTATCTGAAGTGGCAGGACTTCATTTTGATGAAACTTCACAGCGGGTATATTTTGGTACATTTTCTTTAGGAGCTGGTTATTTGGATGTTACAAATGGCTCGATAGAATATTTAACTCCAGAAGGGCCATTTCAGAATTTTTTTAAAGGAATGCAATTTGACGGTGAGGTACTTATCTCGTCTTCCACAAATGAAACCGCCAGAAATGGTACTATTGACAGGGCTAAAGGCTATTACATTTATTCTGAGAATGAATGGCAAAATTTTAATGCTCAAAATAACAATACACTCGGTTCTGCCGGTTTCCAACAAACATTCACAACTACCATAACTGACGAATATTATTATTTTGGATCCTGGGGCCGGGGTGTTGTACGTCATAATAAGAAAACCGGAGAGATAGCAGTATTCGATGAGACTAATTCAACCCTGAGGGGGTGGAGTGACGACAGTGATCAATTTCCCGTAATTTCAGGCCTCGAAACAGATTCGAACGACGATGTTTGGATCACAAGTCGATATGCTGATGAACCTCTGTATTACCAAACTCCGGGTGATGATGACTGGCTTTCTTTCAACAAGCACAATGCTACTTCTTCCATAGATGACTACGTAGGATTATTTATTGACTCGTATGATCAAAAATGGATTACCCTTGAAAATAGCAGTTCAACCGCTGGAACAGGATTGCTTGTAATTGATACAGGAGACTCAAGCGATCCGGATGATGATGAAGCTGTAAAATTAAACAGCAATGAAAGTTCAGGAAACCTTCCTGACGATAATATTAATGCGATCGTACAGGATAGAAATGGGGAGGTCTGGATTGGAACCGGACGTGGGATAGCCAGATTTATCTTTCCCGAATTTATAGTGAGAAGTAACAGTGCCGAAGAAAGAAGGGCTCAGTGGCTCATTAATGAGGATACGAGTGCGATTTCAAGGTTCCTCCTCAGAGATGTAAATGTATCAGCGATGGCTGTGAATGGTGCAAATCAAAAATGGATCGGGAGTGTAAATCAGGGGATCTGGGTACTGAACCCCGAGGGAAGCAGGATCGAAAAGAGATTTACCAAAGAAAATAGCCCTTTGCTTTCGGATAATATTCTGTCTATTGCTATCAACGACATCACAGGTGAAGTGTTTATCTCAACCGATCTCGGGTTGGTAAGTTATTTCGACACTCCAAAAGCTGCGGTCAATGATATGGCTAGGTTGAAGGTCTATCCAAATCCCTATGTGTACTCAAAGCATACACGGATCACTATTGAAGGACTAAGTAATGATACGTTCGTGAAAATAATTGGAGCAGATGGATCAGTAGTAAATGAATTGACTACTTTAGGCGGTCGTGTAAATTGGGATGGGTTAGATTATAATGGGCAGAAATTAGGAAGCGGGGTTTACTTTGTGGTTGCGATGGAGAATGATGGAAAGGGAAAAGGAGTCGGAAAAGTAGTGATCATAAACTGATGGATATAACAACAGTAATCATAAATTTTCAAACACCAGATCTGCTGAAAACTGCTGTTAGCTCATTCAAAACCCAATATCCAGAAGCAAAACTGCTTATACTTGATAATGGCTCTAAGGATGATTCTGTTGAAGTTATCCATGGTCTTGCAGAACGGTTTTCAAATATCACGATCATCTCTTTAGAAGAGAATATCTATCATGGGCCGGCAATGGACCTTGTATGCAAAAAGCATATAAAATCTGAATACACCTTCTTTCTGGATAGTGATACAGAAACCAAAAAAGGAGGGTTTCTAGAAAAGATGTTGTCTTTATTTGAGCATGAGAAAGTGTACGGAGTTGGTGAATTTAATGTGGTGAACAAGCGTGGCTTTAAAGCCAGTTCGGGATTAACAATCCTACAAACACCGTATATGCTACTAAAAACAGAGGTCTATAATCATCTTCCTCCATTTATTCATCATGGTCAGCCAACATTGAATAATTTTACTGCAGCGCGGGAAGAAGGTTTTGAACTTGTGGAATTTAAGATCTCAGAATGTATCGATCACAAGTGGCGAGGAACAGCTGATAAATTTGGGTACGGACTGGGATGGCGTGGTAAACTTGATTACGTTCTGAACAAACTTGGGATTTGAGTTGGAACACTCTTCAGCTGACATATCGATCATCATTGTGAACTATAAAGTGAAGGAGTATATAGCTAATCTGCTTAACTCCATTGCAAAGGCACGGCACAATAAGTCTCTGCAGATCATTGTGGTAGACAATGATTCCGGTGATAATTCAATTGAATTTCTGAGAAACAGGTTTCCTGATGTTGAATACATCGGGAACAAAGAGAATCTTGGTTTTGGTAAAGCCAATAATCAGGCGATCAAAAAAGCTGTAGGAAAGTATACTCTAATCATAAATCCTGACACCCTGGTTAGTGAGGACACCTTCGAGGTATTGACCGATCATATGAACAGAAACCCTGAGTGTGGGGCATGTGGGTGTAAGATATTAAACCCGGACGGAACATTTGCTCCCGAGTCGAGGAGATCTGTGCCTACAATTTGGACATCCATCACAAAAGTACTTGGGTTAAACTCTCTGTTTCCAAAAAGTAAGTTGTTCGGAAGATATTATCTTGGTTGGCTGCATGAAGATGAAGCCTCTCAAATCCCGGTACTCTCAGGTTCATTTATGTTCTGGAGGACAAAACTCCTGAAAGAACTTGAAGGTTTTGATGAACGTTTTTTTATGTATGGAGAGGATATTGATCTTTGTTATCGGATAGAGGAGACTGGATTTTACATCGATTATGTGCCGGAGACTTCGATCATTCATTATAAAGGAGAGAGTACAAGGAAAAGTGATCTAAGATATATCAGGATCTTCAACAAAGCCTTGTATCAGTTTTTTGAGAAGCATTATAGCAGTAATTACAGCTTTCTGTTCAAGATATTTATATATGCTTCCATATGGATAAAAGCCATTACTTCGGTTTTTACCAATAATATCAGAATGATT
This sequence comes from Rhodothermia bacterium, assembly GCA_030427885.1. Lineage (GTDB taxonomy): Bacteria > Bacteroidota > Rhodothermia > Balneolales > Balneolaceae > JAUICM01. The sequence goes on from JAUICM010000009.1 coordinate 4,142, forward strand.
GGTTTCATCGCTTCTGATCTCATTTTGCTTAATATTTCAGTAGTGCTAGGTTTTTTGATCCGGTTCAAATTCCACTACGAAGTATTTACCAATCTTCAGAATCTTGAGTTTCTCTGGATCAATGTACTGGCATCCCTGATCTATGTGTTTGTCGGTGGTTTCCTGGATTTATTCAGAAGCCAGAAAGATTCGATCTCAAACCAGCTTAAAGCTATTACGGCTTCTTATGTTGGCGTGGCCTTTATTACGTTTTTTGTGAGAGATTATGCGTTTTCAAGATTAGCACTGATCATTGGATTTGGAATAGCGCTTGTTATGATGATCGTTTTTCGTTTTATCCAGATCAACACATCACGCAATGAGACGAAAGTTACCGGAAAGATCAAAACTTCAAGGGTCATCCTGGTAGGAAGCAGCACCGATACCGAAGAAATAAAATCGAAGATTCATTCCCGCCCCGACTGGAACTATGAAGTAATTGGTAAGGTCACTATTGATCACGATGAAGATAATGTGCTTGGAACTTTACCTCAGTTAAAAGATCTGGTGAAAGCTTACCGGGCAGATCAGGTTTTCTTTGCCTTGAAATCTATCTCATATAAAGATATGCTCCTTCAGATATCCACTCTTCAGGGACAAGGGATATTATTCAAGCTCATTCCGGACTCAATGGATTTCATTCTGGGAAAATCTAATGTTGAATATCTGGAGTCGATCCCATTGGTTGAAGTAGGTTTTGCATATTCAAAGGGTATGAATCAACTCATGAAAAGATTGGTCGATCTCTTCATATCTCTTCCTGTGACATTTATCCTGTTCCTGTTCACATTTCCAGCACTGATTTTGAGCAGGAAGAAGAAGTTTGTGATCAGTGACCTGAGTTTCTATCAGGATCCCGCTTCAAATAAATGGAAGAACAGATTTCTGATGTTCTGGTATGTTGTTACGGGTAGAATGAGCCTGGCTGGTTCACCCATTAGCTCAGAAAGATCCATTCAATATGATTATAAAATGGGTTTAACAGGTTCAGTTCAGCTCAATAAAAGCCGCATCAATAGTTTGGAGGATCGCGAAAACTACGAGCTCTATTACCTGCAGAATTATTCGGTTTGGATGGATATCGATATACTCATAAAAACTATTTTCAATGGGTCCTCTGCAACAGGTGAATTAGAAAGATCCTTCAAAAGGGATTAGAGCTTTTTATCCAGCTGTTTCGACATTTCCGGATACCATTCTCCAAAAGTATCATTCTTGATACGTTCTCTGATCTCCTCCATCAACCACAGATAGAAGGTAAGGTTATGAACCGAAGCCATTGCCAGGCCAAATATCTCATTAGCTTTAATAAGGTGATGGATGTATGCCATCGAGTATTTATTGCAAAGATCTGACGGAAAATCAGGATCCAGAAGATCATGATGTTCCTTCCATTTTGAATTCCTGAGGTTTACTTTGCCATACCGGGTAAAGATCATGCCGTTTCGGGCATTTCGTGTAGGCATCACACAGTCGAACATATCAATACCCCGCGCCACACATTCAATCAGATTGGAAGGGGTGCCTACTCCCATCAGGTAGCGCGCCTTTTCGTTAGGAAGATGATCGGTATTGAGATCGGCCATTTCGTACATCAACGGAATAGGCTCACCAACACTTAGTCCGCCGATTGCAATTCCTTCAAAATCCTGATCGGCCATGAATTTAGAAGACTCAATACGCAGGTCTTTATATGTACCACCCTGTACAATGCCAAATTGGAACTGCTTATGATCATAATGGTGAGTGGTCTCAAGAAATTGTTTTCTGCCACGTTTTGCCCAGCGGTGAGTGAGTTCCATAGAGTTTTTGGCATATTCATAAGTACTGGGATATGGAGGGCATTCATCAAGGATCATCATGATATCAGAGCCAAGTATTCGTTGTATATCCACAACATTTTCAGGGGTAAAAAGGTGTTTAGAGCCATCAATATGACTTTTAAAATGTGCACCTTCTTCTTCCAGTTTTCTGTTTTCGGATAGTGAAAAGATCTGGTATCCACCAGAATCGGTAAGCATTGGGCGATCCCAATTAATGAATTTATGCAATCCTCCGGCTTCAGAAATGATATCACAGCCCGGACGAAGGTATAAGTGATAGGTGTTTCCGAGGATGATCTGTGCTTTTATCTGCTCAACAAGCTGATCCTGGGAAACAGCTTTTACCGTTCCAAGCGTGCCCACCGGCATAAATATTGGGGTTTCAATTACTCCGTGATCTGTATTTAGTTGCCCTAAACGCGCTTTCGTGGTAGAACAGGTACTTTTTAAGGTATACAAAGTAAAATTTTAGTTATTAGGTTTGTTATGCAGCCTTTATAAAATTGCTTATTTTCTCGTCCTTCAAAGTTAACTAATCAGGCGGATACTTTTATTGAGCAAGTTGAAGAGATATCGTGAGGTGATATTTACCAGCATTATGGACTTTCTTATCGTCCTGGCAAGCTGGTTTGTATTCCATATGTTCTTTACTGAGACGATCAATATGCATCTTCGGTATTTCGAAGTGAATTTTGTGACCGCCGGTACTGCACTAGGTTTTTACTGGGTTGGTATCTTTATTGTAACGGGGTTATATAAAAAACTTTATCTGGTTTCCCGTTTGGATGAGTTTTTTAAGGTGTTGAAGGCTACAATTCTTGGCGCACTTGTTCTTTACTTCTTGTGGGATTTTGGTGAGTCGGCCTCAATAACTGCCGACAGAACCATAATTTTGTATTACTGGGTTTTTGTATTTGCAATAACTTCCACAAACAGGTTTATCATTCGAACGGTACAAAGAGTTTATGCTCAGCATGGTAAAGGGCTACACCGTACGATCATTATTGGGACAGGCTATAATGCAAAAGTAGCATATGATGATCTGGTTCGGAATAAAACCCTGGGAATGGAAGTTCTAGGATATATCCAGGTAAATGGAAAAATGGTAGATCCTGAGTCTGGTATCGATGAATCTGAGGTGATCGGACATCTGGATAATATCACAGAGATCATAGAAAGCAGACAAATACAGGATGTGTTGGTAGCAGTAGAGCCTGAGCGCAGAAAAGATCTGATAGATGTGATCTCTAAGGTGGATCATCCGGATATTACTCTGAAACTATTGCCGGATTTCTACCAGCTAGTGAGTGGGCTGAATAAAACCAATCAGATCTTTGGTATGCCGCTTATAGAGATATCACCGGAGCCCATGCCGTTATGGGAAAAAGGAGTAAAAAGACTGATGGATATTATTGTCTCCCTGGTGGTACTGATCTTAACATTACCGTTCACAGCAGTGATCGCTATGATCATTAAATTTAATTCAAAAGGACCGGTGATCTATAAGCAGAAGAGGGTAGGACGGAATGGTAAAACCTTCACTATGTTTAAATTCAGGACGATGTATGAAAATGCTGAGTCTAAAACCGGACCGACATGGGCACAGGAGAACGACCCCCGGGTGACCAAAGTAGGATACTGGCTTAGAAAACTAAGATTGGATGAATTACCACAACTACTGAATGTGCTTCACGGTACTATGAGTTTAGTGGGGCCACGTCCTGAACGCCCCCATTTTGTAGATCAATTCAAAGTTCAGATCCCATTATATACGCGTCGTTTGAGAGTGCGTCCCGGAATTACTGGCTGGGCGCAGGTTAAATGGAAGTACGATTCATCTTTGGATGATGTAAAAGAAAAAACCAAGTATGATCTCTTTTATGTAGAGAATACTTCACTGAGGATGGATCTCAAGATCCTGATCATTACTCTGTTAACCATGATGAAAGGGAAGGGGCAGTAATGGAAGATAAGTCCCTTGTTATCATTCCCACATATAATGAGTCCGGTAATATCCGGAAGATAATAGACCGGTTAATGGCGTTAAAAGAACAAGTCGATATTCTTATTGTTGATGACGGATCTCCGGATGGCACAGCAGGTCTTATTAAGACGATCCAGAAAGAGATTCCAGGACGAATTCATCTTATTGAAAGATCCGGAAAACAAGGGCTTGGAACTGCATATGTTACGGGGTTCAAATACGCGATCGAACATGGGTATACCTATTTATGTGAAATGGATGCCGATTTTTCGCATGATCCGGACGATATACCAAAGCTCATATCCGAAGTAAGAAAAGGGGAAGCAGAGATCGCAATAGGTTCCAGGTATGCCAACGGGATCAGTATCATAAACTGGCCACTTTCACGCCTGATACTTTCATACTCAGCAAATATTTATGCGCGAACAATTACAGGACTTCCAATTTTTGACTGTACCGCAGGATTTAAATGTATTCATAGAAATGTAGTAGAAAACATCGCACTTGATCGTATAAAATCGAACGGATACGCTTTCCAGATCGAATTACATTTTCGAGCCTGGAAAGCTGGTTTTAAATTAAAAGAAGTGTCTATTATTTTCAGAGAGCGAGAAGAAGGCGTCTCAAAAATGTCAAAGAAAATAGTTCGAGAAGCAATGTGGAGAGTTTGGGCTATTAAAGTCAGAAGCCTGTTTGGTGTCTTATAATAATTTGACCGACAATCACTTGTTGTTTCCTTATATTCTCTGAAATAAAAAAAAGAACATATTTATGCAGTATTTGGATTTTGAACAACCAATAGCAGATCTGGAAAAGAAAATCGAAGAGCTTGAAAACCTGTCTTCAGTAAGTGATGGTGTTCTCAATAAGGAGATCGCAGGACTTAAGAAAAAGGCAGATAGCCTGAGAGAAAATATCTTCACCAATCTCACACGTTGGCAAAGGGTTCAGATGGCTCGTCATCCCGACCGGCCTTACACACTGGATTATATTGAGCTGATCACAACTGATTTTGTGGAACTCCATGGGGATCGTTTTCACGCCGATGACAAAGCAATTGTAGGTGGCTTTGCCCGTATTGATGGGGATCCGGTTATGATAATCGGTCACCAGAAAGGCCGCGACACTGCCAGCCGAAAGTACCGTAATTTTGGTATGGCTAATCCTGAGGGATACCGCAAGGCGTACCGTTTAATGAAGCTGGCTGAAAAATTTAATGTACCCATTATCACACTGCTGGATACCCCCGGTGCATATCCAGGATTAGAAGCAGAGGAAAGAGGACAAGCTGAAGCAATTGCCCGGAATCTGAAAATGATGGCCATGTTAAAAGTTCCGTTTGTAACTGTGGTTATTGGGGAAGGTGCCAGTGGCGGCGCTATTGGTATAGGAATGGGTAACGAGGTATACATGCTCGAGAATACCTGGTACTCAGTGATATCACCAGAATCATGTTCATCCATTTTATGGAAAACCTGGGATTACAAAGAACAGGCAGCTTCCGTTTTGAAACTCACCGCAAAAGATCTGGAAGAATTAAAAGTGATCGATGGAGTGATACCGGAACCTTTAGGTGGTGCACACAGAGATCCAAAAGCGACAGCTCTGGCTTTGAAAAAGCAGCTGCAGGAAAGTATTAAACGCCTGAAGAAGCTTAAGCCGGAAAAACTGATCGATCAACGTATTCAAAAATATTCTTCAATAGGTGCCTACAAAAAAGGGTAGGTGCAATGGTAATTCCTGATAAAAAGCCCATTGTCCGGTACGATCACTTTTTACGAAGCAGATACGGAGAAACGGACAAAATGGGCTATGTATATTATGGGCGGTATCTCGAATATTTTGAGGAAGCCCGAACGGAAATGATCAGAAGTTATGGAGTATCCTATCGTCAAATGGAAGATGATGGAATCATGCTTCCCGTTATTCATGCAGAGCTTCAATACAAACTCCCTTTATTTTATGATGAACAGATAAAAATCAGGGTATCTGTTTTTGATGTGCCGAATGTTCGACTTCAAACTTATTATGAAGTGATTGCTGTTGAACGCGACAAGCTTTGTGCTTTGGGGGAGGTTAGTTTATGTTTCATGGACTCTGAAAGCAGGAAACCATGCAGAGCACCTGAGTATTTTACAGAGCACTTTAATTGATCGAAGATGATCAGGTCTCAGGAAAAAGGATTATACCTGGCCTTACTTTCGGTAAGCACGACTCTTTTTATCATTGCTTTGGGTCCGGGATTTTTCGGAGGTAGCAGCACTTTTTCTTTACACTGGGAGTATGATGTTTTCAGAATACTTTGTCACCAGGATCCGGCTCGCTCATATAGTCTTGACGGAGTTACCATGGCGGTCTGCTCCAGGTGCATCGGAATCTATGGAGCATTTGCTTTGGGAGTCTTGCTGATGCCCGTTTCAGCCCGCTTTTTTAGTATAAGAAATAGCATAACAAAAAAGATTCTACTAAGTATATTACTCCTGAATTTTGCTGATGTCCTGATAAATGCAATTGGCATTTGGACGAATACCCTGCATTCACGATTATTACTTGGTATTCTATTGGGATACTCAGCAGCACTATTACTAACCAGCGGATTTTTTAAAAAACAAGAACAGGAGATAAGTTATGGATGATCAATTACAGGAAACCCCAAATTATTGGAATTCAGTTTTTATAGGAGCGTTTATTGTAGCAATTGCGACAACAATAGTTGGATTAATCATGCTTTACTATCTGGCCGGAGCGGAACCATCCATGAGTATGATGATAATGTCAGGATTACTAGTACCTGTTACATGTCTGGTTGGAATGTTCGGAGGTATAATTGCAGTACGGCATTATGCAAAAACATTTGATATTACCTTTAAAATGGGTACCGGAGCACTTATCGGATTGTTTACCGGTATAGCCGCTGCTTTGATCTCCGGAATTCTGGGACAACTGTGGAATATGATAGATCCTGCTTTGATGGATAATTTCTCCAATAACATGATCTCAGCATTCGAGAATATGGATATGCCTGCAGCCCAGCGCGAGGAAACGATTAGCAGGATGATGGAAAATATGGAAGCTCAAAAAGCAATCGGAGGCATCATAAAAGGGGTGCTTATTAATGCTGTAGTTTTGGGAGTTGTAAATGCAATATCAGGTATGATCGGAGCTAAAATTTTTGCTGCTCCTGATGAAGAATAATTATTGAGAATGACCGAGAACTTATCCTCTGCTGACTCAGAGAACACATCAACTGAACCAATAGAACTACCACGGAAACTGCCATGGGTAGAAAAGAATGGTTTTCCTCATTGGGTGATGGCATCCATATGGCTCATTTTTGGGTTACTGGCTTTTCATATAGTCACAAGTATAATACTCTTTGTATTTGTGATTATTCCCAATGTTACGGACCTGACAGATCAGGCTGAGATACTGAGGGTTGCATCAGAGCATATTACCGGTACTTTTGTTGTAAATACCATAGGACAAGTGTTTATCATTGGTATCGCGTCTTATCTGATGTCAATGCTTCATACCACCAGGGAAAACAGGAATGAGTTTCTTCGTTTTAAGGTAAATTCAAAAGTACTTCTGTTTTCTGGTTTGTCTGTTGTTCTATTATTCAGTTCCATAGGCGCTATAAACTTTCTGGGCTGGCTAAACTACATAGCTTTTGAACGGCTGGTCGAGATCTTTCCGGGACTTTCCTTATTCAAGGATCTGCAGACTCAGATGTCAGATATGATCGTTGATTTCATTGATTCTGATAACTCAGTAATTCTTGGGGTTCTGTTCATAGGCCTTGTGCCAGCTATTTTTGAGGAGGTAATGTTTCGGGGATATATCATGAGAGCTTATGAGAAAAGCTGGGGGATTTTACCGGCAATTCTAATCTCTGGTCTGCTTTTTGGGATGTATCATATTCAACCGTCCAATATACTTGCATTATCATCTCTGGGGATACTCTTTGCATTCGTAACTTATGTTTCCGACAGCCTTATCCCGGCAATGATACTTCATTTGGTTAATAATGGAGGTCAGGTTATCTATGGGTCTATGAATACTGAATTTCTAGAATCAAAAATGTCAGCTGATCTCGAGATTCCCTGGTTATGGATAATACTCAGCGTGATTATTAGTTCAGGTTTGCTTTACTTGATGTATCAAATGAGAATTAGACCTGAGCAAGAAGTATGAGTTTATTTGATCATCCAAGGCCCAATGATATTGAGAATTGGGTATGTGTAAAAGAAAGTGGAACTGATTATGAAATTGAGTTAGCTAAAAACTACTTGTCTAATCTCAAGATTCCATCCAATATTCTTTCTAAAAGGGATACAGCTTATAGCCTCGTGGTGGGAGATATGGCACTTGTATATTTATATGTCCCGGTGGAATTTGAAAAAAAAGCCAGAAAAGCATTGGATGAACTTGACCAGTCTGATGCAGATTTATTGACAGAGGAAGGAGACGATCTTGAGTGAATTAACTAAAAGGATTGCCTTTGCTGTTCCCGCTGCTGTTTTCTTTATCTGGATGACCTGGCTGGGAGGCTGGTACTTCAAAGGAATGATGCTGGTGATCGGGTTTTTTATTATTCAGGAAATGATAAGACTACTAGATTCAGCAGGCTCCCCAACAGATATTCTGTTTCCATACACGATAGGTTTGTGGGTGATGTTATCCCAACAAATTCCTTACCCATTTGAGATAGGGATCGGAATACTGGTGTTATTTGCGGCTATTCAGACCTTCAATAAATCTGAGTATAGTGTTTCTCAGTTAAGTTCAACCTTCTTCGCTGGATTATATGCACCGGTTGGGATGCTCAGTCTGATGATGATAAATGATAAAGGAAGCACCCAGGATGGGTTTATGCTTGCTATCATGTTAATGGCCATGGTATGGGGTAGTGATATTTTTGCATACTTCGGAGGCAAAACATTTGGAAAACATGCTTTGGCACCGGCAATAAGTCCTAAAAAAACCTGGGAGGGATTTTTCTCAGGATATATTGGAAGCCTTGCAGGAGCTAGTATTGTAATGTTTGCACTGCCATATTCATTGCCGCTCAGCTTTTTCGAATCCATTCCGTTAGTGATTTTGGTAGCCACCTTCGGCCCGATTGGTGACCTGCTGGAAAGTAAGATCAAGCGGAAGGCTAATGTGAAAGATTCTTCAAATATGCTGCCGGGACATGGTGGATTTTTCGACCGTTTTGATGCACTAATACTGGCAGCTCCTGTGATGCTTATCTATCTGAGGATATTAGAAACTTTGAACTAGCTAAAGTTCATAGGAATGAACAAACCCTGTCTTTAGTTTATCTGTGAGTGAATCAAAAGAAAATAAAGCAATGAAAAACATCCTTATCACAGGCGGAACCGGGTTTATTGGTCAGGAGCTCAGAACCATTTTATTGCAGGAGGGGCATTACCTTACGGTAATCACCCGCAACCCGAAAAAGTATGAAGATGAATCGGCTAAAAATCAGCGGTTCATAAGCTGGGAAGATGATCTGGTGGCTGCGATGGAGGGTGCCGATGCCGTGATCAACTTAGTTGGCGAGAATCTGTTTAGTTCCAGATGGACAGAAGAACTAAAACAAAGGATCTTAGACAGCAGGATAAATACCACACGCTCATTGGTTGATGCTATGGAACAAGCGGAAGATAAACCAGAGGTATTTATTTCAGCTTCGGCTTCCGGGTATTACGGGAGCAGAGGGGATGATCTTCTGGATGAGAACGAGCCTGTTGCGGATGATTTTCTGGCAAGTGTGTGTGAAGCCTGGGAGGCTGAATCTCAGAGGGCAACAAGACTGGGTGTTAGAGTGGCAAACCCAAGGATCGGGATCGTTCTGGAAAAAGGGGGAGGCGCTCTCGAGAAAATGTTACCGGCATTCAAATTTTTTGTTGGCGGACCGGTAGGAAATGGTAAACAATATATGAGTTGGATACATCTGGAAGATGTTTGCCGTGCACTCATCTACCCTATTATTAATGAGAAAGTAAAAGGAGCTTACAATGTATGTGCTCCAAATCCCGTGAGCATGAATGAGTTTGCTGAAACACTTGGAGCAGTGTTGAACCGTCCGGTTATTTTCAGAGTGCCTGGGTTCGCACTCGAGCTTGTTTTCGGGGAAGGGGCAAAGCCAATCATGGATAGCATCAGAATGCAGCCGAAAGTGTTGCAGCTACAGGATTTTGAATTCAGATACGAAGAACTGGAAGAGGCATTGGCGGATATAGTGTGATCCCCAACCTGCTTCCTAATTATCCTCTTCTTTATTGATCGTCCATCCCCGAAGTCCTTCCCGGGTAAGTGCTATCAGTTCTTTTCTTCCATCCCTGTTCAGATCAGTTACGATCGCATAACGCATACCTGATGTGGGAATGCTGAAGATTCGTTGTCCGGTAAGGACTTCCCAGGCATACAGGCGGCCAAATTCAGCAAGTCCTATTACATCCGAGTTGTTATCAGCATTGATGTCGGTTATCAAAGGATCAGTGTTAGTTGAAGAAGGCTGGCCCATACTAAATGTAAGCTTCAGCTCTCCGGTGGGATCAAACATAAACAATGAACCATTCGAGCTTTGGCTCAACAGAAGGTCAGACCGGTAGAAGCCGGTGCTGTCTTTAAGAAGTACATTATTAAAGCTGGAGATGCTGTTAACAGAACTATTCGTAACGTACAGAGAGTGAACTGCAATAGAATCATCTTGTGTTACGGAAGCCAGAGAATCATTGAATATTGGTTTGATACCAATGGAATACAATTGTCCATCTGCTCCTGCACCAAGGATCTGATTTTTATAGATAAAAGGTGAGCCCGTGAATGCAGAATTAAAGAAAACTGGATATCCCGGTCTTGGGTTTCCGTTTCGTAACCAGCTATGTAGTATGTTTTCCGAAAATGCCCAAACAGACCAAGTATCATCTATCATGCTGAATACCGGTTGTCTGGTAACTACCGAATTGGTGTACTGAGGCCAGCCACGAACATTTTGACCACGTCCATCAATTATATGGATCTTGCGGTTTTCTGTGGCAACAATGATCTCCGGTATTCCATTTCTGAGTACATCCGTTACAGTGATAGGCGCACTAACACGTTCACCGATCTCGATTGGAAATTGAGGTAAGAGGTTTCCGGATTGATTCCAGGCGAATACTTTTGTTCCTGCTGCGATCATCACAACCGGCTGGCCATTTCCATACCAATCATAAATTACCGGACTTCCAACAGGTACTTCACCATCAGTAGTAGCCTGCATCACAATAGTTCCGTCAAAGGCGAGTCCAAGAACCCGGCCGCTTTGAGTGGCTATAATTACTTCATCCGTCGAACTTCCCACAATATCTGCGGTAACAGGTTTGCCACTTAGTTCTTCATTATTTAGCGGCAGCACCCACAATTCGTTATAAGGCTGGGTTGAGCCTTCTTCAGAAACAGAATTAATACTGAAATTAACTGAGTTCGAATTAGGTACTTTGGTAAATACCATATTGATGATATCATACTGACCGATCAGAGCGGCCATATTGCTTTTGGGCATCACAAAAGGAGCAATGAATTTCATGAAGTCGTCGGAGCGGACCCAAACGATACTACTGACATTATCAGGAGTATTATCCTGGGCATTGGAATAAGTTTCTTCATAGTAGATAACTCTGCGGCGATTTCTGTCAGCTTCTACACTCTCAGCCAATCCACGTCGTTTGGCAATTACAGCAACATCTCTGGAAAAAGTAAGATAAAAATCAGTAAATGGATTGAGTTCAGAACCGATGAGATTTCCAACAATAGAACTCTGAACGTAATAAGAATTCCCGGATTCGGTAACCAGTCCCTGAGCGGCAAATTCCTGCATCATATTTCTCAGTGAATTTACACTTTGAAGTTTCCTCAGATATAGAAATTCACCAGATGACAACAACCCGGATTCGGGATATGCCACAAAAGCGAATTCATTATCTATTGTCAAAGCCATATCGCGATAGGCATCAGGACTGGAGATCAATAGAGAATCCAGGCGGCTGATACGTCCTTCAATCTGTGGAGTAGTTAAACTTGGGGGTTTTCTGAAAATCGCAAAAGCAGCAGCATTACTGGCAATAAAACGATCCAGAGCTACAGGCGCATTCTCAAACGAAACAGCATCAACTAATACAGAATGAGCTGAATCGGTAAGCTGAATGGTTCCCTTAAAACCAAAAGAGGGGCCGTCACTTCCTGTATCCTGATACCGGAGTGTGATAGGGGCTGATCCCATAAAAGAATTTACAACAGATGGCCGGTATCCTACATTTACAAACTGTTCCACCCAGTTGTCCAGATGAGCGGAATTTACCAGCAGTTTTCCAGGTGCAGGTTCGTTTTTAATATCAATTGCTTTACCGAGGCCGAGGTATGCTCGCAGAGAATTTTCAACAGCAATACTGGATTGCGAAAGGACCAGCCAGTTATTAACCTGAAAAGCAAATACAGTAAATTGATTCAGCTTAAGCTTATGAATGATGTTCCCTTTAAATTGGTAGTTGTTCTGAGTAAGAGGTTCATAAAAGCGTGGCGCCCAAGTATTCAGGTCCTGGTTTGTCTGTGTGATCCAGATAAATTGCGATTCTGATGATCGGGAAGGGTATAAAACCAATGCTTTAAGGTCGAATTGATCTGTAGCAATGGAATCGATGGACATCACATGCTGAAGTGCTGTTGGTGTGAGATCATCAAGAATGCTGGCGTAGTCAGTTCCCGAAATATTGCTAATGGTAACATCCTTTCCCGGGATGATCATAATTGGTGATTCCTCAGGAATGAGCTTAGTCCAGCTCTGTTCCTGAACTGAAGAACACCCCGATAAGATCACAATGCAAAAAAAGGTAATGAATAAACTAAGAGTACGTTGCATGAATGGAATAAGACCGTCCTTTTTTGAATATTGGTGTATCAGGGTAATTCCTGAAAAGGTAAAAAGTTCCAGACGTCCGCTAAAATAACATTTTTTCAGAGTTAATGAGTTTTTTAAGTCCCATTTTTTTGTTCGCAATGGCAGCCGTAGGGCTCCCACTCATTATACATTTGCTTAATCTGAAGCGTCCGCAGAAGATCCTGTTCTCTACACTTACTTTTTTTAAAGAACTACAGAAGACTACGATCCGAAAGATCCGTGTCAAAAGATACCTTTTACTGTTGTTGAGACTACTGGCCATTGCATGCCTGGCAATAGTTCTGGCAAGACCATTTTTACCACCAGGATCTGGTAGTAGCATGGAAAGTCAGGCGCCTTCACTGAATGCAATCCTGATTGACAACAGTATAAGTATGAGCCGGATAGGTGAGAAGGGGCCATTGTTTGAACAAGCACGGGATATCATAAAATCCATTGAAGAGTCTTCAAAAGACAGTGACCGCTTCATTTTTCAGGTCACAAACGGAGCTGGGGAATACAATACCATTATCGGGCACAGTCAGCTTCTACGCAGAGTTCAGGAAGCAGACCTGGTATCTTCAGGTAATTATGCCGGTAACCGGATCAACGGAATTCTGGATGTATTGGAAGAGGCACCCTACGAAAATAAGAGACTGTTTATTGTCAGTGACGGGCAGCAAAGTCAGTTTTCGGAGGCCCTCACTTCCGATCGGGAAACCAGGACGATTTCAACCACTTTCATTAATTTGGGGGATGTAGAAGTACAAAATACCCGGATAGCAAGTTTGGAATCATCCACAAATATGATAGGATCCGGTCTTCCAGTTAAATTGGAAGTAAATATATATAATGATGGTAAGGTTCCTGTGTCGAATCAATATGTTTCCCTTGAGTTTGAAGGCGAGCTGGTAGGCCAGTATTCAGTTTCACTCGATCCTGAATCCGGGAAATTGTATCCCTTTGAGGTGATCCCGTCAGGCACAGGTTCCTCAAAAGGGAAAATTTTTATTGAAGGGGATGAGTTTACCTTAGATAATGAGTATTTCTTTTCTATTCAGGTTCCGGAAACAAGGAAAATACTTTGGGTGCGTAGTAAAACAAAAAACCGAAATCAGATCAATTACACTGAAGTGATGCTCCAGGCTTCGGGAGATAACGATGCCCAGCTTTCGTATACAGAGTCCGGAATAGACATACTAAGTACCAGCGATATGTCTGGATACGATGCTATTATTCTGGACGGCCTGCCAACCATTCCTGAGTTTGCTTTTGCAAGACTTTTTGAATTTGTACAGGGTGGAAAGGGCCTGGTATTTTTTCCGTCTGAGACAGGCAATATTCAAAACTATAACGAATTTCTTAAGCAGTTCAACGCAGGGTCGTTCACCAATATTTCCGGAGATTATGCATCGTTCAAGTCAGTTGCTAAAGCGAGCAGGCTTCAGGAAGATCATCCTGTATTTGCGGGATTATTTGATCTCAACGAAGAGGAGGAGTTAAGGGTGGCGAATCCTGATGTCTACTATTACCTGAGATTAAAACCATCAACATCACCAGGCGGATTTAATATTCTGGAATTGAATAACAATGATCCACTGGTACGGGAAAAGAGATTCGGGGAAGGCAGGTTGATCATCTCGGCGATCGGAAATGATCCGGGTTGGTCAAATTTTGCAGTTAAACCACTATTTGCCCCACTCTACTACCGTACATTATTATATGCTGCCTCTTCGGATGAAGGAGGTTTCGATGAACATATATTGGGTACACAGTTCGGGTGGACAGGGAATCTTACACTATCATCTTCGGTTATTAAAGCTGGGGAAGAGGAGATCATTCCCGAAACAGAAGTGACTCCGGCTGGAACCAGGCTTGAGTACCCGGCGGAGGATTGGAGCCCAGGTTGGGTTTCTGTATCCGATGGAACCCGGTCTTACAGCGTAGCGGTGAATCTGGACAGGACAGAATCAGAATTTATTCAGCTTGATGAAAATGAGGATGAAACAAGATTAGGGGGACTTGCGTTTGTAGATGCATATGAGCTTGGTGGAGAATCACTACAGAACGAAATCAGAGCTTCCGGCTTTGGCCGTGAAATTTGGAGTTGGTTTATGATGGCAGGATTGTTTTTTTTAGTACTGGAATCCCTTGTATCGGTGTTTTATAAAGCAGAAACTATTAACTAATGAAAGAGATACTTCTCATATTTTTTCAAGGGGTGATCGTGTTGTTCACGATTGCTTCAACATTGCTCGCTGGTTATTCTTTGCAGAATAAATTTCGGTTGAGAAATGTACGCCTGAATTGGCGCGGTGGAAAAATGAAAGGATATCCGCTTTTCGCTACCGTATTTCTTGGGTTGATCTCAACACTGGGTATTGTAGTGTATCTGATCGGTGATACGGTGAATTACGGAATTTTTGCTGCATACTTCTGGATAGGAGGCATGTGGTTCATATCAAGCTATCTGGCATCGAAGCATTATATCACAGATCATGGGATAGTGAAAAACCTGAATGAACCATCACAAACGATTCCCTGGTTTCAGGTTATGGATTTTGTTGAGAAGGAATATCTGAATGGTTCAGAATACATTTTTACATATTCAGAAATGAACAAATCACTTACACAGGGATATAAACAAGTGAAGTTGTTTGTACCTGTCCAAAAGCGCAAAGCATTTCAAAAAATTGTATCTTTGAAGCTGAAATCGCGATTTGAGGGAGAAGAGGTCCCCGAAATAGACCTCAGAAGAATTCAAGAAGATTAAAGGTTACTCTATTTGCTAGACGACGTTAAAAATTCAGATATCGAAAAAGAGCGGGTGTTGCTTGTGGGACTTTACGGTCCGGAGACATCCCGAAATCAGGCAGAAGAATATCTGGAGGAATTAGAAATGCTTACCGACACTGCAGGTGGTATTACAATCGAAAAAGTTCTCCAGAACAGGACACACCCTGATGTGTCAACCTATGTTGGAAAGGGGAAATTACAGGAATTGAAAGGGCAAATGAAGGCTCTGAATATTAACACCATCATATTTGATGACGACCTTTCCCCAACCCAGATTCGGAATATTGAAGCAGGTACAGATACAAAAGTACTCGACCGAAGTGCTCTTATCCTGGATATTTTTGCATCCAGAGCTAAGACAGCTGCCGCGAAAACACAGGTTGAGCTGGCACAATTACAGTATTTGCTACCAAGACTAACCCGCTACTGGACTCACTTATCCCGCCAAAGCGGTGGTATTGGTACCAAAGGTCCTGGTGAAACCCAGATCGAGACTGACAGAAGAATCATCGGGCAGCGTATTGGTGTGCTCAAAAACAAACTTGAGAAACTGGACCGGCAGCGGACAACGCAAAGAAAAGGCAGAGAAGGAATGAATCGCGTTTCACTGGTAGGGTATACCAATGCAGGGAAATCAACCCTGATGAATGCACTAACCGAAACAAATGTACTTGCCGAGAACAGATTGTTTGCAACGCTCGATTCTACCGTTCGAAGGCATGAACTTACCAATCACGAAGTACTTCTTTCAGATACGGTTGGATTTATCAGAAAGCTGCCTCACAATCTGATTGAGAGTTTTAAATCAACGCTGGATGAGGTACGGGAAGCAGATATTTTATTGCATGTAGTGGATGGGGCCTCTTCAATGGCACATGAGTATATCGAAGTAGTTGATACCACTCTCGAAGAACTTAATGCTACAAATACCCGAACACTATTGGTACTGAATAAAGTGGACAAAATGGATTCAGAGCAGATCTCGATGATGAGGAATGCCTATCCTGATGCGGTATTTATTTCTGCTGAGCGGGGAATTGGCTTGTCTGAATTGGAGGTAAAGATAGAGGAGTTGATCGAAGACGGCTATGTGAGAGAGACTTTGACGATACCTGTGGCGAAATATAAAGCAGTGGCATTTATCCATGAAAATGCGAATGTGGAGTCTGAAAAGTATGAGGGAAGTGATGTAATATTGACATTCAGCATTGCTAAAAAAGATTTTAAGCAATTATCGCATTTGTTAGATACTATTGGGACAGAGAAAGAGGTTATCTAAATATGCTGGTACACGAGATATTAAATACAGACATTGCCCCGCTTAAAACCACGGATACTGTGGCATTGGCACTTACAAAGCTGGATCTTCTGCATACTTCAAAATTTCCGGTTGTTCACGAAGGAACCTTAATAGGTATGGTCTCTTTGGAAACACTCATCGAGGTAGCTGATGAGAACACTTTGGTAAGCGAGATTCCTCTGGATGATGCGGTATATATCCCCGAAGAACAGCACTTGTTCGAAGCTGCCCGCAAAATGCTTTCCTACGAACTTTTTATTCTTCCTGTGGTTGGAGACAGTATGGCTTTTTCTGGTGTGATCAAGAAAAGAGCGGTACTTGAAGCACTTGGTAATGTATTTAACCTTGAATCATTTGGTTCTGTGCTTAGTATTGAAATGATGCCGTACGATTTTACCCTTACAGAGGTAATAAGACTTATTGAGACAGAAGGAGCTAAGATCCTTGGAGTTGCAGTTCAGCAGCCATCAGAGGAAAATGAAATGTACCGGGTATCTGTTAAACTTAATATTGAAGACAGTTCAGCTGTGAGTGCTTCATTGAAGAGATTTGGATATGTGATCACCTCACAGGTAAGCAGTGCAACCATAGAAAAAGATTTTTCTGAACGAGCTGACGAACTTATTCGCTATCTTGACATATAAGAAGTAATTCCTAACCAATATATCTTGCGATTTAAATGCGCTTCGTCGTTAAAAGCAGCTTCTTAGTAGTACTATTTACAACAATCACAGCTCTGCAGCTCCACGCTCAGGATATCCAAAAACCATCTACAAACAGCTACGAGAAAGGAATCTCTCTTTATGATGCCGGTTTCTTCGAAGATGCTGTTCATCAGCTTGAAGGCTTCAGGAATACCTATCCAAAGCATGAGCTTGCCATTTCAGCGGATTACTACATAGCCCGTGCCAGATCAGGAGCTGACTCTGTTAATATGGAAGCATATTACCAGGAATTCATTCTGGAATACCCGGGCAGTGATCTTTCTGTGATCCTGCTCAAAGATCTCGGGCACCGCTTTACAGACCAAGGTGATTATGATGAGGCGATCAAATACTATAATCAGGCGATCGGATCGTGGATGGGTAAAGATAAATCGGCTGAAACCATGTATTGGGTGGGAGAAGCGGCCGCGGAGAAAGAAGATTACACAGAATCGAGATATTATTTTCTAAAGTTAGCTGATGAATATCCTCAGTCAGAATGGGCTCCAAAAGCATTATATGTGAGGGGACGGCTGTATCTGAATGAAAATGAATATGATTCATCGGCAATTGCTTTTGAACTACTGAAGTCCCGGTACCCGAATGCACCAGTTTCGAGGAAGGTGGGAACTGCTCTTGGGGAGTCGTATTACCAGCAGGGCAGATATGAAGAAGCAATTGAAGCACTTAACGCACAAATGCCATATCTGGATGAGCAATCCAAGATCAAAGCCTTGTTCCTGATGGCAGAGGCATACAACTATCTTGGAAATTATGAAGAAGCCACCAAGGATTATCTTCAGTATCTGAATATTACCAAAGGCACAGATCTTGAGGCAGCCGCACATTATGGATTAGGATGGTTGTACCACCGCCAGGGTGTGTATCACTGGGCTGCTCAATCATTCAGAAAAGCGATCACCGGGGATGATGAGTTATCACGCAAAGCAACATATTATGAGGCGGTGAATTATAAGCTATCCGGAAACTATCAGCGTTCGATGAATACTTTTCGAGAGTTCGGTGATAAGTATAAATCTGGTTTATGGGTAGAGGAAGCCTATTATGAATGGTCGGTTTCGTCTTTTGAAGGTGGAAACTACGATGAGTCAATTGAAACGCTTCTGACTTTGATCCGGAATCAGGATAACCTGAAAGATCCGGGTAAAGTATATACTATGCTGGGAGAAGCGTATTTTGCCAATAATGAATTTACACGCGCATCTCAGGCTTTTGAAGAAGCAGAGAAAGTCGCAAATATTGATCCTTCTCTCCGCAGACAAGCACGGTTCCAGAAAGCATGGATCATGTACCGGAATCAGGCGTATGAGCCGGCCCAGCCAATCTTTGAATCCATTTATGCAGAAGCACCAAGTACTGAACTGGGTGCAGAATCTTTATTCTGGAGTGCGGATAGTTATTATAAACTCAATCAATACAGTGAGGCGGCAAAACGCTTTAAACTGTTCATTGATAACTACCCTCAGAATGAGATGATCGGTGCAGCCAGATATTCATTAGGCTGGAGTTATTTTGAAACCGGTCAGTACGATCTGGCAGTAAAACCACTAGAAGATTTTCTAAATAACTACAGTCCTCCTCCGATCGCTCTGTTTCCATACGATATTGATACCGAACTCAGAATAGGAGATGCCTATTACGCTCTGGGCGATTACCGGAATGCGATCCGTTTTTATAATAAGGCCATTGGTGCTGAACCAGGTGGTGATTACGCAATGTTTCAAGTTGCAAACAGCTATTATCGTTCAAACCGTACATTTCAGGCCGTTGATAATTTCAGGAAAATGCTGCGTATTTATCCGTTCAGTAAACTGAGAGAACAGGCACAATATAACATCGCATATATCTATCTGAACAATTCGAATTATTCTCAGGCGGTTGAAGAATTTCAGACAGCGATCAATAAATACCCGGGTACGGATTGGGCAGCCAGATCTCAATACAACATTGGGGATGCATACTACAACGCCGGTGAGTACAACAGAGCAATAGCAGCCTACAAGAAGGTATTGGATAAATATCCCCGCAGCCGGTATATCATCGATGCGATCAACGGTATTCAATATGCACAACTTTCATCAGGTGGTCAGGATAGTAGCTCTGTGATATTGGAAGAATTTCTGGGAGACAATCCCCAAAGCTCAACAGCAGACCGCTTGCGCTATCGTCAGGCTGAAACCGTATTTCAGACCGGAGACTATGCAGGAGCAATCCGGGAATTCCGCCAGTACCTGAGAGTTACAAATTCGGACGACCTCGCAGCAGAGGCCTACTCAAACCTGGCTGAATCTTATCGTCAGCTTGGCCAGATCGATAAAGCAAAAGCAGCGTATCAAACTATTATTGATGATTATCCAAGGGATGGATTAGTACCCTCCTCTTTAGCCTCTCTCGGGACTCTTTATTATGAGACCGGGGAGTTCGAAACATCACATGATTATTTCTATCGACTTGGAAGGTCGGCCAGCCGTTTTGCACAGGAAGCATATATAGGAATGGGAAATGCGAGCCTGGCACTTGGTAAATATGAGACCGCAGTAAGTGAATATGAGGACGCTCTGGAGGTAAATCCAAATAATGCTGCGGCGAAAGCAGGGCTTGGAAAAGTGTTATTTGCAGAAGATAAATATCAGGAAGCCATTGATATATTAGGGCCAATAGCCGACAAGAATACCACAGAGATCGGGGCAGAGGCTCAATTCTATCTTGGATTGATTCAGCAGGAACAAAATAATTTTGAAAAAGCCATTGAAGAGTATGCGAAAGTGAAAGTTCTGTTCGAAGCGTTTGATAGCTGGGTATCAATGGGAATGTATAATTCGGCTGAGTGTAATATTCGATTGGGAAACCGAGGGGATGCAAAAGCTATGCTGAATCAGATCATTGAGATCTATCAGGGTACAGAAGCAGCAAAAAAAGCACAGGATCTGTTAGACCGAACAGAGGGATCGTGATTTTAAATAGTTGGCATTGATTTTATTAATCAGCCAATTTTAATAACCAGGCTTCACTAAGGTCGCGTATCAAGCCTGATACGAAGTGAAAATTTGGGAATGTAGTTTTAGTGAAACATTCATTGCCCGAATTCGCTAAATTCACCCGCCAAATTTAGTATCAAGATCAACGCATCGTTCAATGATAAAAACCGTTTCTCCGGCTACTTCATTACAAGGGACAATAACTCCGCCACCAGATAAATCAATCTCGCAAAGAGCAGCGATCTTCTCGTTGCTTCATGATGGCGTATCAGTGATTCGAAATTATTCGCCGGCAGAAGACCCTCAAAGTGCGCTTGCTTGTGTAGAATTACTTGGAGCAGAAGTTACTCAGCTGGACGATGTTGTATCGATCAAAGGAGCTGGACGGGAGGGTATACATCCAATGACCGACGAACTTGATTGTGGAAACTCCGGTACTGCAATGAGACTTTTGTCGGGGTTACTGGTGGGTGCAGGGACCCCGGTGAAACTGTTAGGAGATCCCTCGTTGTCAGCACGTACCATGACCCGGATCATAGAACCACTCGAGAAAATGGGTGGATATATTTTGGCTCGAAATGGGGCATATGCTCCTCTGTTCATTACCAGAGAAGACCCACTGGCTCCGATGGATTTCGAACTTCCGATTCCAAGTGCACAGCTAAAATCCTGTATTCTATTAGCGGGACTATTTGGCGAAACCCCAACCAGGGTGATAGAAACAATACCAAGCAGAGACCACACGGAACGGCTTTTACAACTGGATGTAAAAGAAGAAGGTACTAAGAAGATCATTTCGGCTTCAAGGGCAGATAAGATCCCGAATCAAAGCTATACCATTCCAGCAGATTTTTCGGCTGCGGCATTCTGGCTGGTTGCAGGATCCATCGTTTCAGAATCTGAGTTAAAGCTCGAAGCCACCGGATTGAATCCAACCCGAAATGCTTTGCTCGGAATTCTCAAAGAAATGGGAGCAGATATTACCATAGAGAACGAACGTTTTGAAGGAGCAGAACCAGTTGGAGATATCATTGTTCGTAAATCTGATCTTAAAGCTATTGATATTAAAAAGGAATTAATCCCTAATTGCATTGATGAATTGCCGATCCTGGCGGTTGCTATGGCATTTGCGGAAGGAACATCAGTGATATCCGGTGCCGAAGAATTACGACACAAAGAAACAGACCGGATTATGGCCATAGCCAAAATGTTAGATGCTGCCGGTGCTAATTACGAGGAAATGAATGATGGACTTGTTATTCGGGGAAATCCTGACTTCTCCTTCAAGTCCGGAAAATTCCAGAGTTTTCATGATCACCGTATCGCCATGGCTTCGGCAGTTCTTTCCTTAAAAGGATCGGAGGATTCTGAGATCGAAGACGCCGAATGCGCCGCAGTGAGTTACCCCGGGTTTTGGGAGGATTTGGAAATACTGGGTAGTTAATTTCATTGAATCTGTTACTGCAGGCAGATTAAGAAAGAATCGCTCCATCAAACCTACCACTTAATCCCCTCTCAGGAGGGTAAGTCACTTGTTTTTTGGAATTGGTAATTTGTTTGGAATTTGAAAATTGGAGCTTGGAATTTCCCGACAGGTCGGGTGTCAATACGTCAGATTTAAAAATAGCCTACAAACTTGGCATTGTGCTTGCTTAACCAACTGTGAATTTAAAACACAAGGTGAGCGCTATGGCAGACTTCACAGAATTCGGAATCGAAATTGAAAAGCATCTTTCCAAGATCGGAAAGGATGTTCAGCAGTTCATGGAGAAAGTAGTTCCTCTTACAAATGAGGACAAAGACTTTGCTCCTGACTGTGATATTATCGAGAGTGAAGAAGAATATAAGATCCTGCTGGATCTTCCCGGACTTGCTAAAAAAGAGATCGGTATTTCCCTCAAGAATAATGTACTCACAATAAAAGGTGAGCGTGAAATTACTGCTGCTGAAGGCGAGGAATTCAAACGTCAGGAGAGAAAGCGCGGCGCATTCGCCCGTTCCTTTGCTTTGCCTGAAAATGTGAACACTGCCGAGATCAATGCTCACTTCAGGAATGGAGTATTAACAGTGTCAATGCCTAAATCAGATAAGCTGAAAGACACTACCTCCATCCCCGTGAACTAAAGAATATCAAACAACGAATACTAAACAGACTTAAATAATAGATTCAGACCAATGGGAAAGATCATAGGAATTGACTTAGGAACTACAAACTCATGCGTTGCTGTAATGGAAGGTAACGAACCTGTAGTTATCCAGAACGCAGAAGGTGGACGTACCACTCCATCCGTAGTTGCTTTTAGCAAAGACGGAGAGCGATTAGTGGGTGCCCCTGCAAAACGTCAGGCCATCACTAACCCCGACAAGACCGTAGCTTCGGTAAAACGTTTCATGGGACGTATGTTCAATGAGATCGGTGGCGAAGCAAAACAGGTTGCTTACAAAGTGGTAAAAGGCGAAGACAACACAGCTCGTGTTCAGATCGACGACCGCAAATATGCCCCACAGGAAATTTCTGC
This sequence comes from Rhodothermia bacterium, assembly GCA_030427885.1. GTDB lineage: Bacteria > Bacteroidota > Rhodothermia > Balneolales > Balneolaceae > JAUICM01. The sequence continues at coordinate 27,232 of JAUICM010000009.1, forward strand.
AATGGTGCTGCAAAAAATGAAGCAGACGGCAGAAGAGTATATCGGTGAGAAAGTTACAGAAGCAGTTATTACAGTTCCTGCATACTTCAACGATGCTCAGCGTAAAGCCACTCAGGAAGCAGGTAAAATTGCAGGACTGGAAGTAAAACGTATTATCAACGAGCCGACTGCTGCTGCACTGGCTTATGGATTAGATAAGAAAGATACCGATCAAACTATCGCGGTATATGACCTCGGTGGCGGTACTTTTGATATCTCGATCCTGGAACTTGGTGACGGTGTATTTGAAGTGAAATCAACCAATGGTGATACTCACCTTGGTGGAGATGACTTCGATCAGCGCATCATCGACTTCCTGGCAGATGAATTCAAAAAAGAAGAAGGAATTGACCTTCGCAAGGATCCAATGGCGATGCAGCGACTCAAAGATGCTGCTGAGAAAGCCAAGATCGAACTTTCTAGTTCACAAAAAACCAATGTGAACCTGCCATTCGTAACTGCAACTCAGGACGGGCCAAAACACCTTAATGTGGATTTGAGCCGTTCAAAATTCGAGCAACTGGTGGATGATCTGGTAAAACGATCAATCACTCCATGCGAGAAAGCACTGAAAGATGCAGGTCTGAGCAAAAGTGAGATCGACCAGGTGATTCTTGTGGGTGGTTCAACCCGTATCCCAAGAATTCAGGAAGCCGTAAAAGAATTCTTTGGCAAAGACCCAAGCAAAGGCGTGAACCCTGACGAGGTGGTAGCCGTTGGTGCTGCGATCCAGGGCGGTGTGCTTTCCGGTGATGTGGAAGACGTGGTTCTTCTGGACGTTACCCCGCTTACTCTTGGTATTGAAACACTGGGTGGTGTGATGACTCCACTGATCGAGTCTAACAGTACCATCCCAACCAGTAAGTCACAGACTTTTTCTACTGCTGCAGATAACCAAAGCAGTGTTGAAATTCATGTGCTTCAGGGTGAGCGTGCTCAGGCAGCTGCCAACAGAACACTGGGACGTTTCCACTTAGATGGAATTCCACCAGCGCCACGAGGTATGCCACAGATCGAGGTAACTTTCGATATCGATGCTAACGGTGTGCTTGATATCAAAGCGAAAGACAAAGGAACCGGCAAAGAGCAAAGCATCCGTATCGAGGCTTCTTCAGGATTATCTGATGAAGAGATCGAAAAAATGAAGCAAGCTGCCAAAGATCATGAAGACGAAGACAAGAAGCTTCGTGAGAAAGTAGAGAAAATGAATCAGGCGGATGGTCTGATCTTCTCAACCAAGAAGCAGCTGGACGAGTATGGCGACAAGATCTCTGAAGCTAACAAAACAGCGATTGAAGAAGCCGTTTCTAAACTGGAAGAAGCACACAAAGCCGAAAACCTTGATGAGATCGATTCTGCGATCGAAGGGGTGAATGCTGCCTGGTCTGCTGCTTCTCAGGAGATCTATGCTGCTAGTCAGGCTGAGGCCGAAGCTGCCGGCGGTGAAACCGGAGGAGATGCATCAGCAGAAGCTGGTGACTCAGAAGGTGATGATGCTGTAGATGCCGACTTCGAAGTAGTAGACGACGAAGACGAAAAGAAATAATTAGAAGTACTCTACCAGGTACGGCCCCGCGCAAGAATTTGTGCGGGGCTTTTTTTGTATTAGAAATCTACTTTCACGCGCAGAAAACAGCCTTTTTAATACTCCAATCTGGTAAAAAAGCGCTTACAGTGAAAATTTTATTTTCCTTTAAAGAATGCTAATCCTAATAAAATTAAATTTAAGAGCTTTTTTCTTAATTAATTTAAGGCGGAAATATCACGGGATATTATTCTTTAAAAAGTGCGAAAAACAGTGCTTTATCATTGTTTAAATGGGTTCTGAGCGATATTCTGGTGTTGGAATAAAACATAGATGCTGTTGGAGCACTAATACTGCCGGAAGGCAAGCCTAAAAATTTAAAGGAGGGCGAAAAAATGACAACAACACAAGCCGAACAAGTAATGAGTACTGTTCTTAAGAACAGAGAAAAGATTCTTATTCTCGAAAAAATCGTAGAAGAATTAGTGAATACAGGATATGTAGATCAGAACGATTACAGACGCTTCCACAAAGAAGCAGTTGACACTGTAAAAAAAGATTTCGCGCTTAACTAAGATTAGTGCGCAATTGAATGATGAAGCCCTGTGCTGTAAAAAGCGCAGGGCTTTTTTATATGTACAAATTTGTTTGTTATTCACTACGTTCAATAAATAACAACAGAATATGTTTGGCAGCAATAGCTTGGTTATTGCTCAATTGTGACGCGACAACTGAACCCGTACCAAAGGATTGCAAAGAATCACATGCAATTGATTTTAAAACAAAAGATATAAATGAGATTACAGTTATATCTTCAAAAGCAGAAAGCATTAAAAAAGGTCAGCGTATTTGAACACTGAAATAAAAGATGGTGGAAATTTAGCATTCAATTCATATATCAGTTATCAGATTTATATGTCAAAAGAGAATGAATAGACTAAAAAAAATATTAATAGTTATCTTTATTTGGTTTTTTGTTGCGTGTGAATCAGTGAATGAACCCATGCCAGAACCTGTTAATGCAATAACAGTAGTATCTTCGAAGGTAGAACATATAAAAAAGAGGTCTGTTCATTTAACGACTGAAGTACAGTTGGACACCACGCGTTCAATCGGAGGCTCACTGAGTTATCAGATTTATATTTCAAAAGAAGAAAGTCCTAATAGTTCGAATACAGTGGATTTCTTCGACGCCACTGACATGAAAGGGGGAGTTATTCTGGATCGAAGCACAGGTAAGGGTATAATTGGAAATCCTATAGAAAATCTTGAACCCGGCACAGAGTATTTTTATAGAATAACTATAAGAATTAGTCAGTATTCAATTGATACAGATGTGATCAGTTTTACTACAGAAGAAGAATCACTAGTTGAAGGTGGAATAGTTTTTTATTCCAAGGGTGAATATTCAGATGGATGGCAGCATTTGGTGATGGCTCCCAAAGGGTGGTCAGATGAAAATAATGGGGATGACCCCTTATATAAATGGGGTTGTGAAGAGGTAAACGTTGATAGTACATCTTCGAAAGTTGGAGAGGGGTTAGCCAATACCATACGAATTATCGAGGCAGATTGTGCATATGATGAGGAAGATCCCTATGCAGCAAAATATATTTATGATCTTGAATTTAATGGGTATGACGATTGGTTTATGCCTTCAGGTGGTGAGCTATATCTAATGATAAAATACGATCGGTATTCTTTCTCGGGCACTACTTTATCTTCCACACAATATGATTCATTAAGGGTTGATGCTTTTGATGAATGGGGTTATGGAGATCATGCAGATAAAGGAAGCCCTGCAAGAATACGACCAATAAGAAGGTTTTAAAAAGTGGTACTCCGTATCTTTGACTTATGAATATTCTAGGAATTGAATCATCCTGTGATGATACCTCAGCAGCTGTACTGACATCGGAAGGAGTGAAGTCTAATGTAATAGCTTCACAATCCATCCACCTGAAATTTGGAGGAGTAGTACCTGAACTTGCATCAAGGGCACATCAGAAGACCATCTCACAAACGGTAGAGCAGGCTCTGGAAGAAGCTTCTACTTCTTTGGACGAGATAGATGCTATTGCCGTAACACAAGGCCCTGGCTTGATGGGATCTCTTCTGGTAGGATTATGCTTTGCGAAAGGACTGGCTCTTTCAAAAGGAATTCCTTTGGTAGGAGTAAATCACATGGATGCCCATATTTATGCAAACTTTATAGATTATACTCCGGAGTTTCCATTCCTATGTCTTACGGTATCTGGTGGGCATACTCAACTGGTTTATGTGAAAGCACCATTTGAACACGAGATCCTGGGCAAGACCCGTGATGATGCAGCAGGGGAAGCATTTGATAAGATCGGTAAGATCCTTGGCTTACCGTATCCAGCCGGACCAGTTATGGATAAGCTAGCCAAAGAAGGGGATCCGAAGTTCCATAAGTTTCCTCAGGCTCTAGCTAATGAAGGTCTCGACTTCAGTTTCTCAGGATTGAAGACCAGTGCTTTGTACTACATTCAGGATAAAGACGAAGAGTGGGTTCAGGATCACATGAATGATATTTGTGCGAGTGTCTCTGAAGCCATTTCAGGAGTATTGATCAAGAAACTAAAGCGAGCAGTGAAGCAAACTGGTGTTAAAACCATAGCACTGGCAGGAGGGGTTTCAGCAAACTCCATGCTAAGAAGTAAAACTCAAAGTCTTGCAGAGGAAATGGGGTTGAATCTCTATTCTCCTCAAATGAGCTATTGTACCGACAATGCAGCTATGATCGCTATAACTGGCAGAATGAAAGCTGAGCTCGGAGAATTCGATGAGCTGGATATCAAACCATTCGCTTCTATTTGAATTCAAGATTTAAGATTTAAAATGAAAAATGAGAAGACTATTTTTCATTTTAAATCTTTCATTTTTAATTGTGGAGTCGCTGAAGTTAAATAGAGGGCAATTTATTACATTTGCAGTATGGCGGAATCTTTAGATGCTTTACAGTTGAATCTGGGTGGTGGGGGGCTCATGGTTATGAATGTCTCCCTCTGCTTCATCATGTTTGGGGTGGCTCTGGAGCTAACGGTTCAGGATTTTAAAGATCTTGCCAGAAATCCGAGATCAACCATTGCAGGAGTATTTTCTCAGTTTATCTACCTGCCGGCTATCACTTTCGTATTAGTATATTTGCTTCGGCCAGCACCGAGCTTAGCATTAGGGATGATGATGGTTGCAGCCTGTCCGGGTGGAAATATTTCCAATTTCTTTTCGCAGTTAGCCCGTGGAAATACCGCATTATCAGTTAGTATGACTGCTATTGCAACACTGCTCGCGGTAATTGCAACACCACTAAACTTTACTTTCTGGGCAAGTATGTATGGCCCAACGAATGCGATCCTAAAAGAAGTAAGTCTTGATATCTGGGAGGTATTCAAGATCGTGGTACTGATACTGGGTTTGCCTTTGGCCGCAGGAATGACACTAAGGCACTATAGATCAGAATTAGCACTGAAATTAACAAAATGGATAAAAGGATTTGGAGTGATCTTTTTCGCAGCCTTTGTGATGGTTGCATTTGGAATGAACCTGGATAATTTTTTAAACTATGTTCATTTCGTGATCGGCTTTGTGTTCATTCATAATGCGTTTGCTCTAACGGGAGGCTATGTAATAGGTGCTATTTCAAAACTTCCGTATGGAGACCGGAAATCGATATCGATTGAAACCGGGATCCAGAATTCAGGATTAGGGCTGTTACTGATATTCAATTTTTTTGATGGTATCGGGGGAATGGCGTTAATAGCAGCCTGGTGGGGTATATGGCACATCCTTGCGGGATTTGTGTTAGGGTGGTACTGGTCGATCGGCAAAACAAGTTTGCAAAAAGTATTTAGTAATGCGTAAAAATTGGCTTTGGTACCAGACCTTTAGATTTTTGATCGTTAAAACCGGTCTGCGAATTTTTTATAAAAAGATCATCATCACGAATAGTGATAAGCTTCCGAAGAAAAGTCCCATTCTATTTGTTCCGAATCACCAGAATTCATTTATGGATGCACTGCTGGTGGCAACTCATACAAAACCCTTTATCTATTTCCTGACCAGGGCCAAGGCTTTTGAATCAAAATTTCAGGCGTTTTTATTGAAAAGCTGGAATATGCTGCCTGTCTATCGTGTCAGGGATGGTTTCAGTTCTGTTCAAAAAAATAATGAGATCTTTGACCGGTGTGTTCAGTATCTGGATCGAAATGACGCTATTCTGATCTTCCCTGAAGCAAGCCATGACCACAAGCGAAGAGTTCGTCCACTTAGTAAAGGATTTACACGTATTGCATTCGATGCCGAATTACGTAAAGACTGGAATATGGATCTGTATGTGGTTCCGGTGGGAATGAATTATTCAGAGCACCTTAATTCGAGAAATAAAGTTCATGTGGCGTTCGGAGAACCCATCAAAATGACAAAATTTCGGGAGTTGTACGAGCAGGATGAACGAGAAGCAGTTACGGCACTGAAAGAAGAAGTATCTGAACAGCTGACCACGCTCACGATGCATGTCCAGAATCTGGATCATTACCCGCTTTATCATGTAGTATTAGACGACCTTGAGTATAAACAGGAAGATCTGATCGATCCGAAAAAGGCAAATGCTAATGTTGCCAGGATCACACAAAAAATGACTACTGAGACCTTAGAAACAGGTAAGCAAGTTTATGATATCTCGAAAGAATTCGGGATAAAAGTAAAGACGGTACTGGGAAGGAAGAGATCAGTATTATTCTACTTATTGCTCCCTTTTGCATTTTTTAGCTGGGTTAATAACCTGATCCCGTACCAACCCATTCGAAAGCTAATTGCTGATGTGATCAAAGACCATGTATTCGATGTCTCCATTAAATTCCTGATCGCGCTTTTCTTCTTTCCTGGGTTCTGGATGCTCATATCATTCATTTTGTGGTTGGCCGGGGTTCCCTCGGAATGGATCTGGGGATATCTGGGAGTTAGTATTCTTACCGTTCCTTTGTTCAAGCAATTCAATTTGATGATCAGGGAATCAAAAGAGAAGAAACAATTACAAGCTTTTAAAGCATCTAACCCGGAAGAGTACGATACTTTCGTGTCTGGTATTAAAAAACTGAACGAATTCAGGGCAGAAGCACTTCAATAAGTGAAGTAATAAGTAACTAAAAATGTTTTAAAGGAAGAATAATGAAAGTATTTAAACTGGCCCTCTTGGCAGTTATTTTTTTAGGATGTAATCAAACCAAAGAAATTGAAGAAGTAACATTCAATGTAACTCATGAAAAAGCCGTTGCTGTAGTTGCTCCTACAGAAGGAAGTACAGTTACAGGAACAGTCCATTTTTCAAAAGTGGCTGATGGTGTATCAGTAAAGGGTGAATTCAGTGGATTATCGGAAGGTAAACATGGATTTCATATTCACCAGTATGGCGACTGTACCGCATCAGATGGAACTTCAGCGGGAGGCCATTTCAACCCATTTGATAAGCAGCATAGTAATCCCGAATCAGATAACCGACATATGGGAGACATGGGTAATATAAGTGCTGACGCCTCAGGAAAAGCCATGGTCAGCTATGTTGATGGGACCATCAATATAGAGCAGATCATTGGCCGGGGAGTGGTAGTACATGGTGGAGAAGATGATCTAAGTTCTCAACCCTCTGGCGCTGCTGGTCCACGCATGGCCTGTGGAGTGATCGGTATTACCAAATAATTGATTTAGAAAGAATGTAGTATCTTCCGGGATGGATATCACACTAACCACTCCCGGACTACTCTTTTCTGCGATCTCGTTATTGCTTCTTGCTTATACAAACAGGTTTCTGACACTGGCTAATCTGATCAGAACCCTGCATGACCGATATGATGAAACAGGGGATAAACGCGCAAAAGCACAGATCACTACTCTCCGGAAAAGAGTAATGCTTATAAAGAATATGCAGCTGCTTGGAATAGGCTCATTATTTCTTTCTGTGTTTTGTATGGTGGCTCTGTTTGCAGGTTTCATTTCGGTAGGGAAGGCATTATTTGGTATTAGTCTTGCCATGCTGCTTATTTCACTCGGGCTGTCGATGATTGAGATCCGCATAAGTGTGGATGCACTTAATATCCAGCTTCAGGACCTGGAGAAATAGACTATTAGTCATCCTCTGGAAGATTTTTTAGTTGGAAGTCTTAATATTTGTAAGTAACATTTAGATAGTTATCTAAATATCTAAATGAATAAACTTTTTAAAGCCTTAAATGATCCGACCCGAAGAGAGATCCTTGATCTTTTAAAGGAGAAAGATCTGACCGCTGGTGAGATCGCTGACTCGTTTGAAATATCAAAACCAAGTATTTCTCATCATCTCGACCAGCTTAAAAAGGCGGGTCTGGTTACAACAGAAAGAGAAGGTCAGTTCATTAGCTATTCCCTGAATATCACAGCGCTGGAAGAAGCTACTCAATGGTTATTTAATCTTTTGAAAACAGAGAAATGATATGAGCATTGCAGAAACACTCAAAAAAGAATGGTATGTACTTTTGATCTTATTGGTGCCATTTATAGCATCAGCCGTATTATGGAATCAGTTGCCTGATACCGTACCCACACATTTTAACATTCAGGGAGAGGCAGACGACTGGGGGCCAAAGTGGATGACAGCTATAATGCTTCCTGCGATTGGAATAGGTGTATATTTTCTGCTGCTCATCACTCCACTGATCGATCCAAAAAAGAAGATTGAGAATACGCAAAAGCCGATAGCTGCGATCCGGATATTCACAGCAGTATTTTTTGTAGCGATCTATGGTTTTGTAATGGCTATAACCATGGGCGTTGAATTCGATCTCTCAGCATATGTGCATGTGGGAGTGGGAATACTATTTATCATAATCGGGAACTACCTGAATTCAGTGAAGCCCAATTATTTTATCGGGATTCGAACCCCATGGACCCTGGAATTCCCCCTGGTTTGGAAAAAGACACATCGCTTTTCCAGTAAGGTCTGGATCCTCGGCGGACTGGTATTTATTCTTGTCCCGACGATTCCGGTTTTAAATAGCCCCGGGTTTTTGCTCCCTTTCATTTTAATAGTGCTTGCAGGATTGCCGGTGGTGTATTCATATCTGGTTTACAGGAAATATGAGAAGGAAGAAGAATGAAATATCGCATTACAATATTAGCATTTCTGATCGTTTCAACAGCGAATATTTCTGCTCAGGATTTAGATGTTATTATTCCCAATAATGGAACAGAAATTGGAGGAACTTTATCGAAACAGGATAGCAACAGAGAGCTCCCTCTCGTTATACTGATCACGGGAAGCGGAGCTCAGGACAGAGATGAGACTATCTTTGGCTTCAGGCCTTTTAAGGTGATCGCGGATAGTTTGAAGCAGGCCGGTATTTCCAGTTTCAGATATGATGACAGAGGAGTAAGGCGTTCAACCGGTACGTTTACAGAAGCTACACTGGACGATCTTGTATCAGATGTAGATGCGATCACTTCTTTTATGTCATCTGAATATGGATATGAGAAATTCATCCTGCTGGGACACAGTCAGGGAGGAATAGTTGCACTTAAAGCCCTGGAATCAAACTCAAAAATAAGTGGGCTGATTTTAATGGCCTCACCCACTATTGTAATGAAAGAAGTAATCAATGACCAAGTGTCATCATTACAGGCATTAGCTGGAAAGACAGAGGAAGAAATAGGCAGAACGTTGGAATTTCAGGAACAAGTTTATGCGGCCGTCCGCGATGACACAGGATGGGTTGAAGTAAGATCAGCTTATGGAGATTTAGTAAAAGTGGAGCTTGCAAAATTGCCGGAAGTTCAGCGAGCTTATATCGTAGATGTTGATGCATTTATTGAGGCTCAATATAAACAGCAGGTACTCCCAATGAATAATCCACAAATACGATCATTGTTATTCTTTGAACCTTTGGGGAAATTTGATGAGGTGAAGATTCCGGTATTAGGAATTTTTGGCGGAAAAGACACTCAGGTTTCACCGGAGCAGAATAAAGCTCCATTAGATCAGGCCTGTTACAATTTCGGGGTAACATGCAGGATCAGAGTTTTTCCGGAGGCCAATCACTTATTTCAGAAAGCCAGAACAGGATTAGTAAACGAGTACAGTACTCTCCCGAAAGAATTTGTTTCAGGTTTTACAAGTGAGATGATCAGCTGGATAAAAGATCAAACATTTTAAAAAGAATCAGATCAGATCTTAGTCAATCCGGCATGCACTGTTACCTCTGCTTCTTCTGCGATCTTCATCATCACTACCGATGGGCGGTCAATATTGTGATCTTCGAGACCGATAATGAATTTTGCATCAATAGTTGGATTCCCGGATTTAACATAGATCACAGCATCAATGGTGTATTGCTTCTCTACGTTGTGAACCTTAAATGTACCAGAAGCTTTCACAGGATAATCGCCATCTGCTTCCAGATTAAAATCTCCTTCAATTGTTCCTCTGAATTCTGAATTGGGGTATTTCTCAGTTTCCAGATAATTCTCATTATAGTGCTCCTGCATTAATTCCCGCTTAAATTTGAAGGAATTCATAGCTATTCTGAAGGCAAAGGTCTTTTTCTCAATATCCAATACGCCCACCAGCTTATCAGATTTTGCATCAATATCCTCAAGCGGAGTTCCTGCAAAAAAGCTGACACTGGGATCAACGATCTTATATCGGTTTTGAGCTATTGAAACCCGGGTTAACAGAACAATAAAGATGGGAATAAATAATAAAGCTCGAAATGACTTAAACATAGCTGGTACCTTTTCACTTTTGGTTAGAACGGAGCGTGAATTCTCTTGTTATGTTGAACCCGAAATGAATATCCCCATCAAACCAATTTCCTGTTGTCTCATTCAGGAACCCCCGTTCCATCATTGGCAGGCTATTGGTGAAATGCAGCTGGAATACATGGCCTCCCGTTTCTATGTCGAAGCCAAGGGAAAGGCTGTTGTAATAATCCTGGTAGCTTGATGCAAAATTGTAGTTCCGGAATGGGATCCGATAAAAATATTCTGCTGTTACAGCGATCCTGTTGGTAAGCTTGAAACGACCGCTTAGTCCGGCGCTTCCTCTTAAATTTGCATCCAGATTCGTTTCAACAAAGTTCTCCATGGTGAGAGCTCCGGTAAATTGCAGGGATAAACGTGAATTGAATTTTCGGGCCACCATAAGCATATGATAGTAGCTGAGTCGGTTAGTGAATTCGCTGTCAAATCTTGGATCTGGCCAGTCTTGCGATCTGATCATGATGCCGCTGGCAAATGCAGAGCTGAAATAGTTTAATGTTTTGGACGGAGAGTCGGTTTGTCGGGTTAGCTTGGCTTTTATAAATCCATCATAGGTCTTCTCATACGTACTTCTGGCAACTCCAGTCATAAGCCAGTCGGTGATTCCAAAATCAAGTTCCAGGCGAATGGTAGACTGATCAAGTCCCCATAAATTATAAGCGCCACCATTTAGCCGCCCAAACCGGTGGGAGATACGAAATTCCATGGCACCAGGTGCTATCATTTCAATAGACTGACCATTTATGATTCGTGGAGATTTAAAAGTCCCCAAAATATAATTCTCTGTTTCGACTTCCTCCGAGAGATCATCCAGTAGGTCATCAAGGTCGTCCTGAGAAAAAACAGTCCGTGGGAGGATCAGAATGATCAGACAGATAAAAAGCAGTATTCTAATTTGTTGAGGCACCATCATTGATCCAGTTTTTAATGGTTTCAATTTGGCAATCCGTAAGCTTTCCACCACCATCAGGCATTGGTACGTATCCCGGACTATGCTCAATACTACCCAAAAAAGCACCGCTGTTAACATACTGTCCCAACGTGGTTTTATTCTCCAGATCGATACCGGAGCCAAGAGCAGTTGCGTTTGCACTATTATGGCATGTGTAGCAGGTCTGCTGTATGATAGGTTTTATGTTCGTCTGATAAGCAACTTGAGTCGGGTCACAATCTCCGGGAAGATCAGGATATAGATTTTCGGCATTATCAAAATAGCAGCCTGAATAAAGTAGCATCAGCATACAAGCAAATACCGATATTTTAAGTTCTTTCTTCATTGAGTTAGTGAATTTACCCAGTTTGTGATCTGTTGCTTTTCACAGGTACTCAGGTTTCCTGAAGGAGGCATTTTAGCATAACCATTTGTGGCATTCAGAGTATTTAATAAGCGTCCATCATTTGCAATTGAAACGAGCTGGTTTTCAGTCTCAAGAAGCACATTTCCATTTGAAGCACCAGATTGGTGACAACCCTGACAGTATCGTTGCACGAGAGGGGCTATATTTGCTGAATAGTTGAATGAATTAGCATCACATTGATTGGCACATTCCTCATTTTTTGCTCCTTCATTGATCCATCGGGCAATATCCTGAACTTCTTGCGAACTCAGTGCGGCTCGGGGAGAAGGAGGCATGAAATCGTCCTCGTTTTGAGAAGTGGTAATCACTTTGTAGATCTTACTCTGCGAAGCATTATTCGCAACCACACCCTTATTCATAGTACTTTCATAAGTGGTGAAATTATAACCTTCTTCATGCGTAGCGGCATCGTGGCAACCGGAAGTGGAACAGTTTGATACTAAAATAGGATGGACATCTCTTTCAAAACAAAAAAGAGCTCCTGAAGTAGTTGTATCAATTATAATACTTTCGGGATCAATAGTATTAGCAGCACCCTGATCTATCCAAAGGCGAATAAGATTTCGTTGTTCGATAGGGAGAGGATTATCGGGCGGCATCAGTTTCGAGCTTCCGATAATGGTCTCGTAAATAGTGCTTTTCAAAGCGTCGCCGGGTGTGATCCCTTTCGAGGTAATGGTGGCATAATTGCTGAGCTCATATCCTTCCTCACGTGTAGCAGAATTATGGCAGCCACTTAGTGCACAGGAATTGGTGAAAATTGGCAGAACCTGAGTGTTAAAATAAACTGTTTGCTCTGAATCAGGCTGTAAAGTCGTTTCATGAGTGCAGGACAGAAATAATAGCAACAGGAAGGGTAAAGATCTCTTGAATATCAAAATACCAACATTAATAGTTTCAGATATGGTATTTCAAATCGGAATGTAAGTCAATTCAAATATTCGTTTAGCCTGAATTTAGACTTAGTCCAAAACTGAATTAGAGAAGGGCAAAAAAAAGTAGTCATCCTGAGGATGACCTCGGAAAGGCTTTCTAGCTTGGTTTTGTACATTTTAAGCTTCTGCAACGCCCTTCGCTTTTCGCTCAGGATGACTATTCGATATCAAATTAGCTATCCTGTTTATAAATCCTAGCGATTAGCAAAAAATCTAATATGTGTAAAAGCCATAAGTCTTTAAAAAACTACGGTTTTTACCATTATTAGAATTTAGGTATACCTATTATTCTGGCTTCCAGTCCTTGATTCCGGCACGAATATAGTCGGCAATTTTATCAACTGGAATTCGTTGCTGGCTCATATCATCACGGTAGCGAATGGTCACTGAATTATCTTCCAAACCATCAAAATCAATGGTGATGCAAAACGGAGTTCCGGCTTCATCCAGTCGTCGGTATCGTTTACCAATTGAACCAGATTCGTCGTACAGAACAGAAAAATCCTCACGAAGATCGGCATCTATTTTATGTGCCAGTTCCTGCAGTTCTGGTTTCTTGATCAGCGGGAAAATGCCAACCTGAACAGGTGCCAGATTTGGATGCATCTTCAGCACAGTTCTTGTGTCACCGTCTACCTCTTCCTCTCTGTAAGCGTCGCAAAGAACCATAAGTGTACAGCGGTCGAGGCCAATAGAAGTCTCGATCACATATGGAGTATAGCGTTTGTTATTCTTTTGATCATAATAGTCCAGTTTCTTGCCGGAGAACTCCTGATGCTGAGTCAGATCGAAGTCAGAGCGGTTATGGATACCTTCAACTTCCTGCCAGCCGATCGGGAATTGATACTGAACATCCACCGCAGCCAATGCATAGTGAGCCAGTTTATCCTGTGGGTGGTCAGCAAACCTCAGGTTCTCTTCCCGGATTCCAATGCTTTTGTGCCATGCTATACGCTTTTCCTTCCATTCTTTATAAGCATCAGCATCTGTGCCGGGTTCCACAAAGTATTGCATTTCCATTTGTTCGAACTCACGCATACGGAAAACAAACTGTCGGGCAACTACCTCATTACGAAAAGCTTTACCTGTCTGGGCGATCCCAAAAGGAACCTGAACCCGGGCCGTGTCCAGAACGTTCTTATAGTTTACGAAGATACCCTGTGCCGTCTCAGGACGCAGATACACTGCATCATCCTCAGAAGCAGTAGCTCCGAATGCAGTTTTGAACATCAGGTTGAACTGGCGAACCTCGGTCCAGTCGAAGGCTCCTGAATCCGGCGCTTTAATTTCATTTTCGATGATAATATCATAGAGGTCTTCGGTCAGGCTTTTACGGGTTCCAGAGGTATCCAACAATTCCTGAAGTTCCGCTGCTTTCTCAGTCTTACCATCTTTTTCGAGCTTCAGAATGTACTGCTCGATGATCATGTCGGCACGGTAACGTTTTTTAGACTGCTTATCATCGATCATAGGATCGTTGAAGCCAGCTACGTGACCGGAAGCTTCCCATACTTTAGGGTGCATGAAGATAGCCGCATCAACCCCGACAATGTTATCATGGCGCTGGGTCATTTCTTTCCACCAGGCATTACGGATATTTCTTTTCAATTCTACTCCAAGGGGGCCGTAATCGTACACGGCACTGAGTCCGCCATAGATCTCAGATGATTGAAAGATGAAGCCACGAGCTTTGGCAAGAGAAACAATTTTATCCAGGCTGTCTAAGTTCGACATGAAAATCAGGTCTTCGGTTAGTGAGTTCTTTAAAAATGAAGGCTGAAGATAACAATTTACCTTAACCTTTATCATGCTCAATATTTCAAAGATCTGCTTTTTTTGAGTACGAATAATTAAGAATTAAGAATTAAGAATGTGTATTTTCACCATTCTTAATTCACTCATTTTTAATTCTTAATTGTCATATGAAAGTTGGTATTCTTGGCGCCACTGGTGCCGTTGGACAAAAATTCATTCGATTACTACAGGGACATCCCTGGTTCGAGATAACTGCACTTGGTGCATCAGAACGTTCAGCGGGTAAGAAATACAAACAGGCTGCAAATTGGATCGAAGATGTGGCACAGCCTGAATACATTGCAGAAATGACCGTTGCTAATTGTGATCCTTCTGAAATGAGTGGAGTCGATTTTGTGTTTTCAGGCCTGGATGCAACCGTTGCCGGGGACATCGAAAAAGCTTTTGCTTCAGCGGGAATTCCAGTGATCTCAAATGCCAAAAATTATCGTCAGGATCCAACCGTTCCTCTATTGGTTCCTGAAGTAAATCCGGATCATATCGAACTGATTCCTACTCAGACTTTTACTGAAGATGGTTCCGGGTGGATCGTAACCAATCCAAATTGTGTTGCAGTTCCATTATCTATAGCCCTGAAACCCATTCATGACGCTTTTGGAATTGAAGCGCTTCAGGTTACTACCATGCAGGCTATTTCCGGAGCTGGCTATCCGGGCGTGGCAAGTTTGGATATCCTGGGTAACGTGGTTCCTTTTATTGGGGGCGAGGAACCTAAGATCGCTCCTGAAACTCAGAAACTACTGGGAAGTCTTAGTAACGGGACCATAACCAGACCAGATTATCCTGTAGATGCTACGTGCACCCGTGTACCTACCCTCAACGGACACATGGCAGCTGTAAATGTGAAACTGGTTAAGAAACCACAAAGCATTGATGAAGTTCGGAGTGCAGTGTTGAGTTTTAAGAATCCTATCGCTGAACTCGATCTGCCATCCGCTCCGAAAGAAGTGATCAAGCTACATGACGAGGAGAAATATCCTCAACCGCGGTTACATGCTGATCAGGAAGGTGGAATGCAGCTGCATATGGGAAGACTTCGCTCCGGAGTTATTTTTGATGTTAGCTTTGTCTGTATGGCGCATAACACTATTCGAGGCGCAGCCGGTGGAGCGATTTTGAACGCAGAATTGCTGGTAAAGAAAGGATATTTACAGTGATCAGTGAACAGTAAGCAATTTACACTGATCATTGCTTACTGATAACTGTCTAATGCTTACTCATCCATTTCTTTCAATCTTCGTTCTGAAAGAGCCAGATTCAGTTTGCTCGAAAAACTGAGTGCTTCGTTTTTATCCTGCCGTTTGATATCCAAGGCAATTCGTCCCTGGGAGCTTCCAGGCAGAGGATCAAGGAAGACCATCTTGGTGCTTTGAATAATCAGCTTGGTTTTGAAGAGGCCTTTTTTGATATGAATGTCTTTCAGGTAGCGGACATCGAAGGAGAACTTATTCAGCGTACTTATCGCGGTTCCCATCATATCATATACTTTATACTCGAACATGATCTCTTCTCCCTCAATGCTCAAGACCCCGCGAACTTCCTTCATTACATTAGCATCAGAAGGATTATAAAGTGAATAATGGTATGCGAGGCTCATTCTGAATCACTATTTAATTCTTTCAGCTTTTCTTCTGAAAGGGCCAGATTCAGGTTAGAGGAAATATTAGCAGCGATATCCCTGTGCTTTCTTTTAACCTTAAGTACGCGCTCTGTTAGTGCATCACCAGGTAGTTCAGCAAATACAGCGGGTCTTTTTCCGTGAAGAATGAGTTTGCTTGAGAAGAGTCCTTTTTTGAATTCCACCAGATCAATTCCGGAAAGATCGATCTCAGTGGACATAAGATCAGACTTATAGGCTTCGAGGATGGCGTCTTTTTTCTGATACTCAAAGATCAGTTTTCCCTTCTCCACGCGCAGAATTCCTTCCAGTTTCATGAAGCCGCCGTTAAGATCATCGATATAAAATGGTAAGCTGCGCATGTTATGTATTGATATTTAGTGATTTATAGACTGAGTGAAATATTTCAAAAAAAGTACAAAAAATCTGTAAGGAGTGCCTCATGAAATGGTCTGACTTAACAAGCATAGAGACGACAATCATTGCCTTGAGAGTAGAGATACTCTCAATGTCCTTCCAGGGGTAAAAGGTGGAAAATCCTTTTACCCTATTTTTTTGCTTTAAGTTATGGTTAAGCTACACATCTGCTATTGATAAAGTGCGATCTTGAAGCTATCCTCGGTTCATGAGGGTTATGATCATTCTTTTTTTATTGTGTTATCCTGTTTTGGCTACAGCTCAAAACTTTGAAGATAGTTTTACCGATGGGGATTTTACAGCTGATCCGGTATGGAGTGGCGATACGGGTAATTTCATTGTTTTTGATCTGAATGGAAATAATGTACTGCGTTTGGATGCTTCGGCAGCGGGGAGTTCATATCTGTCAACACCGTCGACCGTTGTAACAGGATCATGGGAGTTTTTTGTACGTATTGACGGGAGTGCCCCTTCAGGAGGAAATAAAGCCGAGATCTTTCTGATGAGTGATATTGCTGATCTTTCCGGATCTGTAAATGGATATGCTGTAAGGATCGGGGAAACCGGGGATGATGAGTTTAAGATCGTCCGGTTTGATGCAGGTTCCGAAGCAGCAGTTGTTCTTTCGGACACCACCATATTTGATGCCGGAGGATCCTATCGAATCAAAGTTAGCAGGGATGGAAGTGGTAATTGGTCAATAGAGGTGGGGGAAGGATATAACGGCGAGCTGAAGAATGCCGGTTCAACTGCAAATGATAATACCTATACCTCAGCTGCATATTTTGGAGTAAAAACCACCTACACAAGTACTCGTGTGGATGATTTTTACTTTGATTTCAAGATAGACGAGCCCCCTTTATTGATCAGCAGCTTCACTCAAAATAATGATACCGATGTTGATATAAGTTTTTCCAGGGATATTGATGTGGGTACAGTTTCAGGCACTGATTTTACACTTAATGGCTCGCTGAATCCCCAGTCATTTATCTCACTTGCATCAGATCAGTTGAGGATAAGCTTTGCTTCAGATATCCCTGGTGGTGAGAATTCCTTAGTGGTTTCAGGAATCGAATCATCTGGTAATGAAGTAACTCTGGAGGATACTACTCTAAATCTCATTGTTTTTAACAACTATGAATCCGGAGACATTATCATCAATGAATTTCTGAAAGATCCGGCGACAGGCTCTGATTTAGACGAATATATTGAACTCAGGAATACGACTTCAAAATATCTGAATCTGAAAGACTGGAAAATTGGGGATAATAGTTCCTTAGTTACAATTTCGAATAGTGATCTGGCACTGTTGCCGGATAGTTTTATAGTAATAACAGATGACGCAGCAGCACTGACAGGAGAATTTGGGGCAGGTCAGTATGTGGAGGCAGAAACTGATCTCCCTTCTCTTAATAATGATTCCGATCAGATACGTTTATTCGACTCAACAGGAGGAATAGCTGATTCTCTGAAATATGACTCAGATTGGGGAGGGGTGGATATCGCAGTGGAAAGGATCTCGAAGAATGTTGCGTCAACCTTACGGGCCAATTGGGGAGATTCACCAAACAGTTCCGGTGGTACACCGGGAAGGACTAATGAGATACCCAAGGATGAAACCGCTCCATCGATAACAGGGTCATCGGTTGAATCGAAAACGAAAGTCATAGTAGCTTTCTCAGAAACAGTTACAGATGCCACTGCTTCAAATTCATCAAACTATGAGCTGGTTATCGATCTGGCCGACGGTGGTTTCAGCAGAAGTTATGACGAGAGCGACTCGCCTGGAATTTCTTCAGTTGAGGTGATATCCGGAGATTCTGTAGGGATCAATCTGGAAGGTGAACTTTTTGAGTTAATAGAGGAAGATTACTGGAAGATCAGGGTCAGCGGTGCAGAAGATATATTTGGAAATTCAGAGGCAGATTCAGTTTCTTTTCAATATGTGACTCCCGCAAGATCTGATTCTGGTGAGGTGTTGATCACAGAATTCATGTACGATCCGGCTACTGAATTTACTGAGTTCATTGAATTGTATAATACTACGGACAGTACATTCAACCTCAGGAACTGGACCGTAAATGATAATTCTGCCAGTCCAAGAACGATCATATATTCTGACTTCTATTTAAGATCGGGTGATTACGTGGTATTGGCACCCGACAGCACTATAGTTACCAGTTTCCCGGGTACGCCACTGATCCGGGTTTCCGGATTTCAGTCGTTAAATAATAGTTCCGACAATATTGTGATCCGTAATGAGAACGGAACACTTATAGATTCGTTGAGCTATTCTTCTGACTGGGGTGGTGATGAGGTATCACTGGAACGGAAAAGTTTGGCCATTTCATCGGTTTACCAGGCGAACTGGGGAGATTCACCAAACATATCGGGTGGAACCCCGGGAAAAGCGAATGAGATTGAAACAGATAGCAGCGCTCCGGAATTGAGTTCATTTAGTATAGTAAATGACAGCACCCTTCAATTGATCTTTTCGGAAACACTGGACCGGACAACAGCTGAAGACGAAGGTAATTATCAGGTTAATACCTTTATGGATATGCCGGTAGCTATTTCTGTGGATGAAGCTCTTTTCCACGAACCGGATACAGTATTACTTAGCTTGCCTGCGAAACTCAATTCCGGTGATTTTACTCTTATCGTTGAAGATCTGGAGGATATTTTTGGCAATGCCATCGATCGGATCGATTACGAGTTTGAATACGTGGTGGTTTCTCAGGCAGTATCCGGTGATGTGGCCGTGAATGAATTTATGTACGACCCTGCCGAAAACTTCAGTGAATTTATTGAACTCTACAATCACACAGATAAAAACTTCGATCTTCAGGGCTGGTCGATCAATGATAATTCAGGAACCAGGAAAACCATCAGCAACCAAACCCTGTATCTGAAAGCAGGCGAGTATTTAGTACTTGGTCCGGATAGCACTTTGGTGAATAGCTTTCCGGGAATAGCATTAAAAAGAGTTTCCGGATTCCCTTCGTTAAATAACAGCACTGATGAGATCGTGCTTAAAGATAAAAATGGTGTACGTATTGATTCACTGAGCTATTCCAATGAGTGGGGAGGCGACCAGGTCTCACTTGAACGAAGATCAGTGGAATTCTCAGCTGCACTGCAACCCAACTGGGGAGATAGTCCTTCTGAGAATTTAGCTACCCCGGGATCCGAAAACCTGATTGGGGCCGATACCACAGCGCCCGATCTCGAAAGTTTTAGTTTCAAAAATGACAGTACCATAATTCTGGAGTTTAACGAACGGATCAAAGATGGGCCGGCCTCCGATCCTGACAACTTTTTTATATCCGTACCATTGTCCGCGAATATAGCAGGTGCTGAATCACAGGAAAATGAAAAATTGAGAGTTACTTATTCGGCTCCAAAAACCATAGAATTAGTGTTTAAAGAGTCAATATATACAGGACACCTGCCAAACAGGCTGGTTATACAGAATCAGGAGGATGTATTCGGAAATGTGGCCGAAGATATTTCCAGAGAGTATGAGTTAATTGCTTCTGAAACAGCCGAACCCGGAGATGTTTTTATTAATGAATTCATGTATGACCCGGCTGACGGATATTCTGAGTTTGTGGAGATCTACAACAGTTCCAATAAAGTGATTAACCTGAATGGCTGGACCATTAATGACAATAGCGGGACCAGAAGAGTGATCACCAATCAGAACTTCTATGTAAAGGGAAGTGGAACAAACGATGCGATGGCCAATAGCTATGTGATCCTGGTTCCGGATAGCACTATGATCGATCGGGTGGGATTGGGCAAGACAGTTGTGGTAGGTAGCTTATTTCCGTCACTTACAAATACTACAGATGCAATTGTGATCAGGAATGCCGACGGGGTATTGATGGATTCACTTACTTATACAAACAGCTGGGGCGGGGATGAGATCTCCCTGGAAAGACGAACGATTGAAATACCGGCAAGTTTTCAGGCGAATTGGGGAGATAGTCCTTCGGAAGACCTGGCAACTCCCGGCGAGCGAAATGAGATCGGTAAAGATACAGAGCCTCCTATTGCGTTAAATGCATACTTCTCTGACGATCAGACGGTGATACTGCAGTTCAATGAAGAACTGAATGAGGAAGACGCAACGGATCCGGAGAATTATTCACTCACACCTGATCTGCCTGTGTCTGATGTTTTTTACGCCGACAATGTGGTGACAATTCAAACATCGGAGGCTTTTACTGATGGCCAGGAGTATGAGCTTTGGGTAGGAGGAATGAGAGATGTGTTTGGTAATATCGCTGAGCCAGATACACTTATATTTACATACTACTCCATCTCCGAAGTGGAAAAAATGAATGTGGTGATCAATGAGATCATGTATCGCCCCAAAGATGCTCAATCCGCTGAATTTGTTGAGTTGTTCAATCGTTCTGATAAGAATTTCGATCTGTCCGGCTGGGTATTTCAGGATGCAGGAAATAACGATGTTGAACTACCGGCAGGCACTTTTCTGCCAAAAGGAGGATATCTGGTGTTAGCTGATCGCGAAGATTTTGCAGCCGGACTGGATAATGCGGTGTATCTCCCGGGATTCCCTGGCTTAAATGATAGTGGAGACGGAGTCATAATTAAAGATGCAGAAGGGGTGATCATCGATAAGCTATTTTATGAGAACAGCTGGGGAGGAAGTACACCCGGGATCTCACTTGAAAGAAAAGACCCGGCATCTGCCTCAAATGATCCTTCAAACTGGAGGTCCAGTACAGCTTCAGGGGGATCTAGTGTTGGTACTCAAAGCTCGGTATATGAAGTGGATACCACACCGCCTTCAATACTCTTCGCCAGCCGCGGAGATTCTACAGTATTCGTGGCATTTTCAGAATTTATCAGCATTTCATCGAATACAAAGTTTTTTGTGTTGGGTGAAGAGGTAGATATTGTCGAATTCGATTCAACGAAACCCAATACCATACTTCTGGAAAACCCAGACATCGAGGTAGTTACACAGCCAGTTGAAAAAAATATGGGTGGGGCTGAAGACGGACTAAGGGTTACCAATATCAAAGATATAAAGGGGAACAGCCTTACCGAAGCAACGAACTCGCTGGCGTATAAGGTCCGTGATGGATTTGTGGTGATCAATGAGATCATGTATGATCCGCTTTCCAACAGCGATGATAACCTGCCCGACCAGGCTGAATACATTGAGCTGTACAACCCGACTGAATATGCGGTTTCACTGGAAGGGATTGTGCTCCATGATGCGCCGGATGAAGAAGGCGAAGTGCGGACACTTGAGCCATTTTCGTCTCAGTTTAAATGGATCCCCCCAGGAAGTTATTTCCTGATCTATTCCGAGGATCAAACCGATGTATTCGCCGAAAGTAAGGTTGCTGTTTATTTTGAAATGACAGAAGCTTCAGATCAATTTACAATGCGGGTGGATCGGTCCAGTCTGAGTCTGGCTTCTTCCGGGGATGCTGTGTACCTGGCTGACAGCACCGGCGCAGTGGTCGATTCGGTGTATTATGATGAGAGCTGGCAGAATCCAAATGTATACGATACCGACGGGATCGCTCTGGAGCGGATCAATCCATTGGGCCCGGGAAATGAATCCTCAAACTGGAGTTCCAGTACCCATTCAAGTGGTGGAACCCCGAACATGGAAAATACCATCTACCAGGCTCCGGGAGCATTACCGGATGGTGTGGGCATTAGTTTCTCCCCTAATCCTTTCTCTCCGGATGATGACGGCTTCGAGGATAACCTGTTCATCAACTATACTCTGGATGCTCCTGACTATTTATTGAAAGTGCGCATTTTTGACCGCTATGGCCGGCAGGTACGGGAACTTGCAAATGGCAAGCAGGCCGGATTCCAGGGTTCACTGATCTGGGACGGACTCACCGACAACAATAACTCCAACCGTGTGGGTATCTATATTGTACTGTTTGAGGCATATAACAGCGCCAGCGGAAAAGATGTGACTTTCAAGAAGACCGTTGTTCTGGCGAGGATGTTCTGAACAGTAATTAGGAATATTTGAATATAGGAATTAGGAATAAGCAGAAAGTGTAGCTTATTCCTAATTCTCATATTCCTAATTTATAGTTCATCCTTATCCCGGCAAACCAATTTCTTCCCGGCGCTGGCTGGTAATAACGTCCGCCAAAAGCATTGATATCGTAGCCGCGGCTGTATTGTTCATCAAAAAGATTATCTATTCCGAAATAAAGATCCATCTCAATGTCTGAAAGAATTCGGGTTTTAAAACCGGTCTTGAATTGCACCAGTTGATAGCTGTCTGAATAAATGGTGTTGTCATCACGGAGCGGGATGGCATCCATAAAATTAAAAGATGCATTCAAATACAGCCCGGGTTTCGTATGAAAGCTAAGTCGTGAGAGGAAATTATGAGGTGCAACCCCGGTTAATTCATTACCCGAGAAATCACCTGAGCTGGTCATATAATCATTGAACACAAAGTTGTTGTAGGTGTAGGAGTTATTCCAGCGGATATCACTGAACAGAAAATCTGTATCATCAAAAAGAATAATATCAGTACTCAGTTCAATTCCTCTCTGATCGGTGCTGCCTGCATTCGTGAAGATGATAGTGCCCCTGGGGGTTTGTTGCTGAACAATTGATTCCCTCATCATCATATAAAATAAGGTCAGGTCGAATTGAAACCGGCCATTCCAGGTATATCCCCGGACTCCAGCTTCATAATTGATCCCTTTTTCGGGTTCAAGATCTGTGTTAATAGATCCTTCGTTGGTCCTTATCTCTTCTACTGTAGGGGGTGAAAATCCAAAGCTGAGACTGGAATGTGCAGTTATAGAAGGGTGGAATTTCCATGCAAGGCCAACCCGGGGGACAAATTGGGGATTGAACCTCTTTTCAACAAGGCCCTTCATATCTCCGCTAAGGTGAGTTTCCAGCCGGTTTATCTTGTAATTATTGAGATTTACACTTATTCCTGAAGTCAGGAACCATTTTTCACTCAGGTCGATCTGATAGTTTCCAAAGAGAAGGTTATTCTTTGCTTTTATGATGTCGTGGAAATTCAGAGTATCGGGCTCACCATAGTTGTTTCCAAAATTCCTTGAGTCATATTTAGAGTATTGAAGCTCATATCCCACCACCAGTTTGGTTGTCTTTCCTGAGAGGTTTCCTGATCTGGATAAACTGGTTCTGAATCCACCGCTGCCACGGTCATCCTTTTTGTAATCCAGATTGAATGGATTCTCAAATTCACTGAAACTGCCAAAGACCACGAACTCAAAGTTCAGCCCTGAATTAAATTCATTTCTGTATCCGGTTCCGAAAATGAGGCTTTCCTGATCGATGCCCGCATCAGCTTCTACACTACCAAGGGCAAAGGGATTTCCGGGCCGGGCTTGTGTTGGATCGGAATTGAACTGATCAATATTTAGTCCGCCAGGAATTCCATAATTAAGTTTGCTGACCAGAATACTCCCGAAGAAGGTTCCTCCAATATCCATTTCGGTTTTGCCTGATAATTCCAGTGTGTGCCTTTTCAAAAAAGATTGTTCACGGTAACCATCGCTGTTATCATTCGCATATTTTAAGGATAATTCAGAAGTACGGGATGCTTTAAAATATTGGGCATCAAATCCGATCCTGCCATACGATCCTGCTGTCAATCCACTCGAAAACCGGCTATTCTGAGCCGGAACCGTACTTTCCATGAGGATAACACCACCTGTTCCGGAACCATACATACTCCCGGCAGGCCCTTTTATTACTTCCAGGCTTTGCATATTCGGCAGTGCCAGTAAATTCAGGAAAGTACTGCCGGATGGTTCCGTAAGAGGAAAGTGATTCCAGTAAACTTTCACATTTCTGATACCGAAAGGAGAACGGAGAGAACTTCCCCGAATGGATATCCGATAACTTCCTGTAGAACGTTCTTCCATTTGAACTCCCGGAACAGAATTAAGGCTGTAAACAAGAGAAGAATGATCAAAGCCGGCGATGACTGCGGGGCGGACATAGGAAATACTGCCCGGGGTTTCCATCAGGCTGCGGTTACCCGAATAACCGACCACAACCACACCGTCCATTTCAGCTGTAAGAGTATCGATCTGAGCCTGAGCGAATGATACAGAAGAGAATGGTAGAAGTAGAATTACAGAAAAGAACAACGGTATTATATTGAACCTGCTGTATTTTCGGATAGGTAAAAACCCACCCCTTAATCCCCTCCGTCGGAGGGGAAGCTCGTTGTTTTCAGTTTCTGAAATGTTTAAACCACTCATTTTTTTGTAAGTGATAAGAGGTCGGTAAAATTGGTTTTTTTCTTTCACAATGAGGAACAAACTACAAAGGCTTGAATAAAGATTTTAGAATTGGATACATTCCTTTACAAACGATAAACGATCTACATTGAAAAAAAGCAGTACAGCACCCATTGGCATTTTTGACTCCGGAATCGGGGGATTAACCGTTGCGAAGGCAGTTATGAAGGCACTTCCCAACGAAGATATCATTTATTTCGGAGACACCGCACGTGTTCCATACGGAATCAAATCCGAAGAAACCGTTCGTTCCTACGCACTTCAGATCACGGAGTTTTTGCTCAGTAAAGGAGTGAAAATGATCCTGATCGCATGTAATACGGTTTCAGCTTCCGCAAAAGATGAGATCATAAAAGCAGCGGGCGATATTCCGGTACTGGATGTGATCACAGCAGGGACGCTTGCAGCTATTTCAGAACCCAGACATCATCATGTTGGAGTGATAGGAACACTGGCTACGGTGAATTCAAAAGCCTATGTAAAAGCGATCACCGATATCGACAAAAGTATTGTGGTTACACAGCAGGCCTGTCCTTTACTGGTTCCTTTGGCAGAGGAAGGCTGGATCGATAATGAGATAGCCCGCCAAACACTGAAACATTATCTGGAGGTCTTTAAAGGAAAGGGGCTCGATTCCCTGATACTGGGTTGTACTCACTATCCGCTTTTCAAGGAAGTTATTCCTGAATTACTGAATGGAGATGGTGCTTCGATTATCGATTCTGCTGATTCAATTGCTAAAACCGCATTTGATAGGCTGGCAGATATGGAACTTCTGAATGGAAGTGGGGGAGAGTTTCAGTGTTTTGTGAGTGATCGTCCACAGCGCTTTCAGGAACTTGCCGAGCGGTTTCTGGGACGATCGGTGTCAGAAATAACGATCGTTTCTCTCTGAGTGCACTTTTTCTATTTACTTTTTTTTATTTCTCCTTTCAGACTAAGTGGTATATCTTATCAGGCTACCATTAAAAAAATAAATACCTATTTCTCATGAAAAGAGCATTCCAATCAGCGATAATAACCGCTTTCGTTCTTGTTCTTTCAACGGCATCTTTTGCTCAAAGTACTGGTTTAAAGCTGTACAGCGAGATGGGAGAACGCAGTTTTGTAAGTGTTGAAGGTAATACCCGCATGGCCTGGCTGCCGGGAAGCATGGGCTACCTTGAGACTGAAAGAAAGGATGACGGAACTACTGAATTTTTTAAGATTGACCCCAAATCGGAGAAGAGAACTCCTCTATTTGATTCTGGCACCCAAAAAGCTCTGGTTGAGCAGTACAACAAAGCTACCGGAGAAAGTGTGACAGGGATGCCATTTTCTAACTTTGATTTTGTAATGGAGAATGACGCCATCTTCTTCACAGTAAAAGACAATGACTTTGTATTCAACCTGAAAGGTAAATCCCTTCGGAAAATGAACGTACCTGAGGTGCCTATCGAACCATATACAGATGAATTGATGCGGGGAATGCAATTCAGCCAGCTTTGGAATGGGTCGTATTCTCATGATTACAAGCTTTTCGCATATATCAAAGATTATAACATCATGGTAGTGGATACTGAAACCGGTGAAGAACGCCAGGTAACCCACGATGGAAATCATGAATTAATGAATGGTCGCCCGAGCTGGGTATATCCTGAAGAATTCGGCCAGCGTGAAGCGTATTGGTTCTCTCCTGACAATTCAAAGATCTCGTACATGCAGTACAACGAGACTGCAGTATATGATTACCCGATCATCCATGAAATGGAATTTGAAGCAGGTCTGGAGTTAGAAAAATATCCTAAAGCAGGAGAGCCAAATCCGACGGTGAATCTTTTTGTGGTTGATCTGAATACCGGCGAGATCGATCAGGTTCCAACCAACAGTGATGCAGATACCTATATCGTTCGCCCGATCTGGAGAAATGATGGTAGTGAGCTGACTTTCAGAAGAATGAACCGGAAACAGGATCATATTGAGCTCCTTGCATACGATGTGAAATCTAAGAAAGTGAGAACAATACTGGACGAGCGGGAAGATACCTATATCCGTTTACACGACAATTTCATCCAGCTTGATGACAACAAATCATTTATCTGGACCTCTGAAGTTAGTGGCTACAACCACATCTACCATTATGGTTTTGATGGAAAACTCATTGCTCAGGTTACAAAAGGTGATTTCCCGGTGAGCAGCATCGAAAATGTGGATCAGAAGAATAAGAAGATCTATTTCACGGCTTACCAGAATATGGGGCTTGATCTCTATTTTTATGTAGTTGATTTCGACGGGAAACGAATGAAGCAACTCAATAAGGAAGATGGCCGTCATTCGATCAGCATGAGTCCGGATGCCAAATATTACATCGATAGTTTTTCATCATTCGACCAGCCCTTTGAAGCTAACCTCTACACATCTGACGGAAAAGTGGTTCGTAATCTGATGAAAACAGATGTTTCAAAAGTGAAGGAAAATAATCTGAGAAAACCTGAGGTCTTTAACTTCAAAGCAGCTGATGGTGAGACCGAACTGGTTGGATTGATCTACAAACCTGTCGATTTCGATCCGAATAAAAAATATCCGGTTGTACTTCCTCTGTATGGAGGACCGGGTTCTCAGGATGTAAGTAATACATACAAAGATGCTGATTCTTATCAGCGCCTGGCCCAGCTTGGGTTCATTGTGGTAAGAGCAAATTACCGTGGTTCAGGAAACAGAGGTAAGGAATTTCAGACCCTGAATTACGGAAAACTCGGTACAGTTGAGATCGATGATTATGCAGAAGCAATTAAGACCGTAACCGCTCGTCCTTATGCTGATGGCAGCCGGGTAGGTGTTTATGGGCATTCCTATGGAGGATACAGCACTTCCATGTTGCTGCTTCGTTATCCGGACCTGTTCCAGGTTGGCGTGGCAGGTGCTCCTGTTACTGATTGGAGAAGTTATGATACAATCTATACCGAGCGATACATGAATACTCCACAGGCAAACCCGGAAGGCTATGAAAATGCATCTGCAATGAAGTATGCTGAGAACCTGAAAGGCAAGCTATTACTCGTGCATGGAACTATTGATAATAACGTGCACAAAGGAAACACGGTTATGCTTCAGTCAGCATTGATCAAAGCTGACAAGCGATTCGACCTTATGACCTATCCAGAAAACCGACACGGTATTCGTGGGGATTATGGACGTCATTACAGCAAACTACGCCTCAATTACCTGATCGAGAATCTGAAACCAGAGATCGAAAAGAATACAGAAGTTGATGCTGATCTAACCTGGTCCAACTGATCAACTAGAGAAATGGATTAAGAGCCGGGCATGAATACATGTCCGGCTTTTTTTATGGAGAAGAGTTTAGAGTCGGCGTTCCAGATCTTTCAAACCGCTGAACAGATACACCACCGGGGCATTCCAGTTTATAGTGATCTCGTTGGTGGAATAACTGCACCAGTTATCCAGAAAGGCTAAAGCCGGTAGCTTTGAAGGGTATTGATCCTCTCCGCAGTCCTGTGACATATTTCCAGGATTGGGTCCGCCGGAAACAAGTCCCGGAACAGGATCTTCAATTCCGTCAGCCTGAGATGGACGGTGATGAATATTCATGATCGGCTTGTCTCCAAAACCAGTGATGTAGCTATATCCCGTAGGGTTTACGCCCAACAGGTAATCGGCAATATGCAATGCACCGGTAAGATATTTGGGGTCATTGGTTAGCTGATATGCCTGTAGAACAGCCATACCCATATTCCCTGCATGTCCGTTAGATCCCCAGAAGAAATGCCGGTTATCAAAGCCAAAAGGAGCACGGTATGGAGCTGTGGAAGAACGATCAACCAGTTCTTCTGTCATACCGATCAGTTTCTCGATCATAGCCTGTTTGTCATTTTTAGAAATTGCGCTAAGCTCATTACGGTGATGGACCAGAGAATACAAACCTAAAGCACGAACATTATTCCAGCTTGGGATGGTCATATCCTGATCTTTCCACCCGGCTTCATCATAGTAAGACTTATCTTTTGTAGTGATGTATAGCTCTGCTCCCGCCCAGAACTTTTCGTCGGATACATTCCAGTCTCCATAAGCACCAGTGACCACATCAGGGTCAAACTGGCTATTCATCTGAAATTGTCGGTACAGAATGTTGTCATTTTTTTGAGCCCATTTCCAGGCATACTTTGCAGCTTCAAGAGCAGAATCCGCAAAAGAAGGGAGAAAAGGCCGGTAAACTCTGGAAGCCTGTGCCATCATCGCGGCGAAGTCGAGAGTGGCAGGAGTGTTTTTCATTACCGCATATCTCTGATTAGTAGCATCCTGAGGCATAACAGCTGCTTCAAAACTAGCAGTTGTAACTTTGTGATAGACACCGCCATCAGTGGGATCCTGCATGGTTAGCAGCCATCTCAGATTCCATAGTACTTCATCCAGAATGTCTGGCAGTGAGTTATTGCTTTCTGGGATATTCAGATTTTGTCGTCTGAAGACCTCTGGGAATTGTTCAAAAGCAAAAAGCAGGGTATAAGTGCTGATCCCGGAATTCACCACATATTTATTGTAATCGCCGGCATCATACCAGCCTTTGGGAGATGCAATGATAGTTCCTTCAGGCCGTGCCTCATTGACGGCGGAAGGGTGGATCATAACGTTCAGGTCGGGATGGCCTTCCGGGCGAGCCCATTTTCCGGCATATTTTTCTTCTAAAGGGATGGAAGCTCGCATGAAATAATAAGCCTTCAAAACTGCATCGGTCACCCCGTCATAGACATCTTCACTGATCTTGAAGCCAAAAGAATCTTCTCCACCTTCAATTTCAAGAATATATGACCCCGATTCGTTGAAGCTGCTGAAGTCCGCAATCTGAACATCTTCTCCGGAAGGTTCATTGGTTCCTCCATCGGTCAGTAAGCCTGAGAATTTAACTTCACCTGATTCAGCATCTTTGATGACAAAGGAGCCAGAACCGGTTTTTGGAGTAACGGCGATCTTGGCTTCATTCGGAAGATATCCCAGCTGGTTTACTTTGGGTTGAGTTGTCTGGGCATGAACATCAAAACAGATCAGGACAACGAAAAATGCGATGAGAGATAAGGAGTATTTCATGGTATGAACGTTAAATGCTTAATGCCAAATGTTGAATCAGAATACATTCATTCAACATTTGGTATTTAAAATTCTGAATTATTTAATAAGGAGCATCTTTCTGGTTTGAGTGAAATCAGGAGTTTCCAGAGTGTATAAATAAATACCACTGGAAAGCCCGGAAGCATTGAATTGAACTTGGTGTGCACCGGCATTTATTTTACCATCAACCAGACTGGCAACTTCACGCCCCAGCATATCAAACACTCTCAGAGTAACTCTTCCACTCACAGGCAGCTGGTAGCTGATAACAGTAGAAGGGTTGAATGGGTTAGGGTAGTTTTGAAGCAATTGATAATCATCCACTGTCAATTCATCTTCAATACCCGTTGCCATGATGATCTCAATAGGATCTGATTCTGTGAATACGCTATCAGAGTCACTGTCTTCAAGCCTGAAAATCAGGGAATCACCAACAGCATCGGGAACTCTGAGTCTGTTATAGGAGCCTTTTGTAACATCATATCCGGTTTCAAGAATGGTAAATTCAGCCTCACTCGACAGTCGGTACATGATATTGATAGAATCCAGGCTTACAAATCTCCAGGAGATCGTGATTCGTCGGTCCGGGGTGAAACCACCCTGAGTTTCAATGGATTCAAATTCTATATGTCTTGAAGGTTTGATCTTCAGGATGTTAGAGTAAGCAAAAAAATCGGGGTCACTGCTATCCTGAAATTTAAAGACCAGGGAATCACCAGGGAAATTTGGTATCGTAAATCCACTATACATTTCAGTACTGACATCCACATCAGTTGCAAGTTCTGTAAAATCTTCATCACTGAATCGTTTATAGAATATGTCAATGTTCTCAGTTTCATCCCCCGCAATCCACTGGATCGAAAACTCCGTTCCGGGAACGAAAAGAGAATCTGGATTGTGTGGAGCAACAAAGGTAACCGGGTAAGACTGCGTCCCGGAATACTCTTCAGTATAATACTCGAGTCCGGCAGAGAGATAAATAAAAGGAGAATTCCAGTAAGTGGTGATCTCATTTGTGGAATAACTGCAATACAGATCACCATAGCCCAGCGCGGGAAGATTTGAATTCGGGCCATACTGACTTACTCCACAATCATCAGATCTGTTATTTGGATTCGCCCCCCCGGCAACCCAACCTGGAGCAGGTTCCGTTACTCCATCAGATTCCGACTGCCGGTGATGGATGTGCATAGGAGTTTTATCCCCAAAGCCTGTAACATAACTATAGTCAACAGCATTGCGTCCCAGCAGATAATCAAGAATATCCAAAGCACCATTGTAATATTTTTGATTTCCGGTGATGGAATAGGCCATCAGGATTCCCATACCCAGGTTACCTGCACCACCGTTAGAGCCCCAGTTAAATTGCCAGTCGGCAATGCCAAATGGAGAACGGTATGCGGAATTATTTCCATCATTCACATACCAGTCAAAGGCATTGATCAAAGCTGATTTAATTGCAGAAGTATCTGCCAGTCCAACAGCGGTAAGATTTTTTCGGTTATTAACCAGTGAGAAAACTCCAAGAGCCTGAACATTTCCCCATCCTGAATTACCTAGATTAGCCCAGCCATTATCAACATAGAAGTTGTCCTCACCGGTTGTGATGTACAATTCGGAGCCTGCCCAGAATCGTTCATCACTGAAACTATTGTCACCATATGCTCCCGTGCTG
This sequence comes from Rhodothermia bacterium, assembly GCA_030427885.1. Taxonomy (GTDB): domain Bacteria; phylum Bacteroidota; class Rhodothermia; order Balneolales; family Balneolaceae; genus JAUICM01. The sequence continues at coordinate 58,840 of JAUICM010000009.1, forward strand.
ATATCCGGATCATAACTGGAATTCATGGCATTCTGGTCGTAAGCAACATTAGGGTTGGCCTGATACCAACTCCATGCTGAAAGGGCAGCTGTAAGTGCAGAATCCGCAAAGTCAGGAGCAAAAGGCTCTAAAATTCGTGCAGCCTGCGCCATTACAGCCGCAAAATCCAATGTGGCTGCCGTTCCTTTCTGAACCACATAGCGGCTGGCAGTTGCAGCAGCTGGCATTACAGTTCCCTGGAAGCCAGCGTGGGTTAGTTTATTGTACACTCCACCATCGTCTGGGTCCTGCATGGTAAGCAGCCAGCGCAGTGAGAATAAAGCTTCATCCAGAATATCAGGAATGCTGTTTTCACTTTCGGGGATATTCAGGTTTCTGGTATCATATTGCTCAGGAAATTGTTCGTAAGCCGTAAGCATATGGCTGATACTGGATGAGATCGGAACCACGTATTTGTTAAAGTCACCGGCATCGTACCACCCACCCGGAGATGAAATAGTGGATCCTGCGGGCCTGTTATCAGATGCTGCGGAAGGGTGGATGATCACAGCTGTATCAGGGTGGCCTGCAGCGCGAGCCCATTTCCCGGCATGTTCTGCGAGTAAAGGAACCGAAACTCTGTTAAAGTATAAAGCCTTGATCAACCCGGAAGCCAACGAGTCGAATACCTGATTTTTAATTTCAAATTCATAGGATCTGGATCCGCCGTCTATATAAAGCACATAACTGCCGGGTTTTTTGAAATCCGTGAAATCGGCTACTTTTACATTTTCACCAGAAAGGCTGTACGACCGGGCAAATGATAATGAGCCCTGATAGCTCAATATTCCTGTTTCAGCTTCTCGTATATGAAAGGAAGATTTATCGTTTTCCGGTGTAATTGCAATTTTACGGGACTCTGGATAAAAACCGATCTGGTTGAGTTTAACTCTTGAATTTCGGTCCTGGGCGAACAGTGCAGAAGAGATCAAGCACATTAAAATCAGGGTAAAGATCCCTCTTCTTTGAATAGATACCATAGTAATAGTCAGGTTTGGTTAGTACCCTTGAATATTACCCGAATGCAAGAAAATTGAAAGTGAGAAGATTTTTCATGGCCTCCTCACTTTCGTTAAAAACTACAACAACTTACTGGCGATATTGGCCAGCTCAGAACGTTCTCCTTTTTCAAGATTTATGTGCGCATAGATCGGATTATCATGCATACGATCAACGAGGTAGGAAAGCCCATTGCTCTGGGCATCCAGATAAGGAGTATCAATCTGAAAGATATCGCCCGTAAAGATAACCTTGGTATTATCTCCGGCACGTGTGATGATAGTTTTGATCTCGTGCGGGGTCAGGTTCTGAGCCTCATCCACAATAAAGATCACATTCGATAAACTACGTCCACGGATGTATGCCAGAGGAACGATACGCAGCTTATCGGTTTGAATCATCTCATCAATCTTCTTGTATTGCTTGCTGGTTTCCTTAAACTGGTTCTTTATGAAACTCAGGTTATCCCAAAGAGGCTGCATGTACGGATCTATCTTTTGGTTTGCATCGCCGGGAAGATATCCGATATCCCGGTTACTGAGAGGAACGATCGGCCGAGCAAGATAGATCTGCTTGAATTCACTTCGTTGTTCCAGGGCGCTGGCTAAAGCAAGTAGGGTTTTACCTGTACCAGCCGAGCCGGTGACGGAGGCCAGCAGAATACTGGGATTCATAAGCGCATGCAGGGCAAAATTCTGTTCAGCATTCCGGGGAGTGATCCCATAGGCATTCAGTTTATCAATATTCTCGATATACCCTGAATTCCCATTGTACCAGCCAAGGGCTGAAGAACCATGGCTTTTAATGATGTAATAGTGATTGCTCGGAGGGGTGGTCTCCATCAGCTCCTTAGGCTTGATCTTACCTTTCTCGTAGAATTTACTGATCAATGAAGGATCCTCGAGTGTAAGCTCGGTTTTGCCGCGGTAAAGCTGGTCTATGTTCTTGACACGAACGGTTTCATAATCCTCAGCCTCAAGGTTGAGCGCGCGTGCTTTAAGTCGCAGGTTGATGTCTTTAGATACAAGGATCACACGTATATCCGGATTTTCTGATTTCAGGCGCAATGCTGAATTCAGGATCTCGTGATCATTTTTCTTGGAGCCAAACATCTTGTTGGCATCAACGTGATCACCCCCGTTGCTGATCACTTTCAATTTTCCGTGAGAGCGCCCGTTCAGCGGAATCCAATCCTGCAGCATATTGGCATCTGAGATCCCGTCTAAATATCGAATAAACTCACGGGCATGTAGATTGGTAACTGAGTTCCCCTTTTTAAAAGTATCCAGTTCCTCCAGAACTGTTATAGGTATTGCTACGTCATTTTTTTCAAAGTTTCTAACTGCTTCATAGTCATATAAAAGAACAGAAGTGTCTAATACGAAAATCTTTTTCGCTTTCTTCTTTGGCATGGGCAAATCGGGTTTAGATTGTACTTAACCGCCGGCCATTTGTAGATGATGTAAAAGAACGGCTCATTGAATTAAAAGAAAGCCAAATCCATTTGCAATGGATGTGGAAAACTATTTCAGAAATTTTTGAAAGCCTAAAATGGGTTTGAATTCAGTCTAGTTATCAACTTAGTTATGCACACTCCATAAAGCGATTCCGGCAGCAATGGCCGCATTCAGGCTCTCAACTTGTTTTTGGTCAGAATAGGAAGGAATCATAACCCTTTTTCGCCCAGCGGTTAAGAGCTTCGGACTGATTCCATTGGCTTCATTTCCAATTACAATAATGATCCGCTCGGTTTTGTTAATCTCACTGATCACTTCGGCGCCGGGATTACCATCAAGGAGTAAAACCTGCCACCCTGAATTTTCGAGTGGTTTTAGCAGGTCAGCCAGATCTCCGGTGCAATATTCAAGTGATCCAGTGGCACCGGCTGTGCTTCTCACTACCTTGGGATTGAAGATGTCCACGGTACCTTTTCCGGCAAGCAGTGCTTTGCATCCAAACCAGGAAGCCGTGCGAATGATCGTACCCAGATTTCCGGGATCCTGAATGGCATCGGTGGCAATGAGGACTCCGGTTCTATTTTTAAGGGTTTCGGGATCTGTTTCATCGGGCATTCTGCAAACAGCGATCACCCCCTGAGGGGTTTCGGTGTCGCTTATCTCGTTGAATATCTGTTTCTTTAACAAAAAGTTGTCAGCTGTGAGTTGATAGCTGTCAGCTTTTGTTTCCTCTATAAAAACGGAGTGAACTTCAATGAGCTTATTCTCAAGCACTTGCTCCACTGCCCGCTCTCCTTCAACCAGAAACAGCCTCTCGTGTTCACGGTACTTTTTCTGTCCGAGTTTTCTCAGTAGTTTGATCTGATTTAGAGATGCTTTTTGCAAGGAATGATGGATTAAGAATTATGAATTTTGAATTGGAAGGTAATTCAAAATTCATAATTCAACATTTCTAATTATGAATTGGCTATCTTTGAATAAGAATCAGAAATAAAAGAATACGCGGAATGGACTTTTTAAAGAAACTAGGCATCGAAGGAGTTAACGCAGGAACCAGCACCGGACAGAAACATCTCGAGAGCAAGGAGATGATCAGCAGCTTTACCCCGGTTGATGGAAAGAAAATTGCGAATGTATCTGTGACCACGAAAGAACAGTATGAAGAAGTGGTAACTAAAGCAGAAGAAGCATTCAAAGTATGGCGTGAAATGCCTGCACCGCAACGAGGTGAGATCGTTCGACAGATAGGGGACAAACTACGGGAATACAAAGAACCTCTGGGTAAACTGGTGACTTATGAGATGGGAAAGATCAATCAGGAGGGACTTGGCGAAGTTCAGGAAATGATCGATATCTGTGATTTTGCAGTGGGTTTGAGTCGTCAGTTGTATGGACTTACCATGCACAGCGAACGCCCTCAGCACCGCATGTACGAACAATGGCATCCAATGGGGATCGTAGGTATAATTTCTGCGTTCAACTTTCCGGTTGCTGTATGGAGCTGGAACGCCATGCTAGCCGCTGTTTGTGGAGATGTAATGATCTGGAAAGGATCTGAAAAAACGCCCTTGTGTGGAGTAGCTGTTCAAAAGATCGTAGCGAAAGTGCTGAAAGAAAATAAATTACCGGAAGGGATCTTCAATCTGGTTACCGGAGCCCGTGAAGTGGGAGAATGGATGACCAAGGATGACCGAATCCCGTTGATATCAGCAACAGGTTCTATCCGAATGGGTAAAGAAGTGGCAAAAACTGTGGGTGGTCGTTTAGGGAGAACCATCCTGGAACTGGGAGGTAACAACGCTATCATCATCAGCGAACATGCAGATATTGAGATGGCTGTTCGTGCTACGGTTTTCGGAGCCGTTGGAACCTGTGGTCAGCGTTGTACCAGCACCCGTCGTTTGATCATTCATGAATCAGTGTATGATCAGGTGAAAAACAGGCTGATGAGTATCTATGAGAATATCACGATTGGTGATCCGCTGGAGCCCGATACCCTGGTTGGGCCGCTGATCGATGAAATGGCGGTCGAGAATATGCAAAAAGCACTGAAACAGATCGCCAAAGAGGGTGGAAAAGTAATTTATGGCGGTGAAGTTCTTGATGAAGACGGGCACTATGTTCGTCCGGCACTTGCTGAAGTGAAGAACCACTATAAGATTGTACAGGAAGAGACCTTTGCACCGATCCTTTATCTTATGAAATATAAAACAGTGGATGAGGCTTTGGCGATTCAGAATGGAGTTAAGCAGGGACTGAGTTCCTCCATGTTCACGCTGAATATGCGGGAAGCAGAAGGTTTTCTGAGCGCTCATGGTTCTGATTGCGGGATCGCCAACATCAATATTGGTACCAGCGGTGCTGAGATCGGTGGTGCTTTTGGTGGTGAAAAAGAAACGGGTGGTGGACGCGAATCAGGTTCCGATGCCTGGAAAGCCTACATGCGCCGCCAAACCAATACCATCAACTGGGGTGATACCTTGCCACTCGCGCAGGGTATTTCGTTTGATGTTTGATCTTTTTTAGCATTTCTAATTTTGAAAGTCATTCTGAGCGAAAACGAAGAACTTCATCGTTTAATCGACTAGATTCTTAGGAAGTATCCTCAGAATGACTTTTATTTTTAAATTTAATGTCAAGCCGTACAACTCAATCCCCTCTTGAGATGGGATTCAAGGGTGTGTCAGAACCTGTTTTGCGAAGCCCTGAAGGATTTTGCTTGCTTAAATAATTGGTAATCATTCATAAGAGAGGTCAGTCTCCCCTAGAGGGGAGTACCCGCCGTATGGCGGGGGAGGGGTGTTGGGCTTCGCGAAGTGTTAAGGGTGAGGATACATTTTCATTCCAGGTCCAACAGCAATTCTTTACATCCGTGATTTAGCAATTCTCATTCGATCCCCGCATATTCTGGAAATTTAACTCTGGAGTACATCTATGCATCGCATCACTATTCTTTTGCTGGTTATTTTCCTGTTGCCGGTGATATCAAAAGCACAATCAACTAATGATATATACCTGAATGCCCTCGATGACTGGCATGACGGTCACTATCCTCAGGCACTGGAAGCGTTTCAAACTATACTTTCGGGTTCAGATGCCGATTACTATTTCAAACAAATAGCACTGAAAACCGGAGAACTGTATAAGGTAACAGAGCTGAGCATTGACGGAACCAATGTTCGATTCGATGCATCCGGTAAGTACGCTATTTACGAACGTTCAGAAGATGGGCAAACCAATACTTATGTTGTTGAGTCAGCCACTGCAAAAGAGGTTGCAAAGGTTCGGGGTGAGAACCTCAAGGTATTGGAAAACGGGGAGATCGTTTTTCTGCAACTGGCAGATAATAAAACAGTCAGAGAGGCAGTAGCAACCCGTGATAAAAAGATCGAGCAAGCCTATGCCACTATGGACAGAGATCTATTCTATGGAGCACAACGTGAGTATGCTGCCATTGCCTTAAAGAATACGAAGTTGATGTTCATGAAGAATGCAAAAGCGAAAGCTACAGACATCACCCCAAAAGATCATCTTGTGGCAGAATTGGCATATCCCGGTACAAGCAATACAGTGTATCTGGTAGCACAAAAGAAAGGAACAGATTATTCGGATGTGTTTAGTTTGAAGACTTCGAATAAGAAACTCTCGAACATTACCAGTTCCAAAAGCTTTGAAAGCGGGGTCGATTTTATTGATGGCGGAAGTATGATTGTTTTCAATTATAGTGCACGAAATGCGCTGGATCCGGGATCTGATGTAAGTCCTGAAGTGCGTGGAAAAGCCGGGGTGATGAACACCAGTGGTGGGGAAGTACATTTATTGGATGGGGCACTTGCAGCAACCGGCAGCACAAAAAAGGGAATCCTGTTGACCAGAGCAGATGGAGACAATACACAGGTATTTTCAGTAGATGCTGGAAGTGGATTCACAGAAACTGAGATCTTAACCACCGATAAAGAGATACGTTATTTTGTTTTTTCTCCGAACGATTCAAAAATAGCATATGCCATCAAAGAACAGGATGATTTTGAGATCTATGTTCATGATATCAATGGAGAAAACAGAACACGGATTACCCACGAACTGCAGCACGACCTGTTTCCTCAATTTCTCGCAGAATCAAAACTGATCGCTGCAAAAGGGGAAGGTCGCCACAGACGTTCATTTATGTATGATCTGGAAACCGGTAAAGTGATCAAACTATTTCATAACAATACCATTCGTACCATCGCTCCTGAATATCAGTGGGCGGTAAATGTTACAGGCGACAAGATACTTATCGTTTCCGAAAGGGATGGGGATACTATTTCACCGGAGCGAGGAGTATACCTGTTGGATCTTAGTAATATGATCTCAAAAGCAGACCTGAATGCTCGGGTCGCACTTCAATTGAAGAACGAAATGGAATTAAGAGCAAAGGGGCATAAGCTATTCGCACCTATTGCTGATGAGGTTAACATGGTGGTGGCAGAAGCATCCAGAAACCGGGTGTACACCTATGAAAACGACTTGTATAAGTTTGATTCCAAGTACATCTCCCAGCCGGGCAATGATAAGGCTTCGCAATACCTGTTCGATACGTATACTTCCTTTGGCTATAGTCCCGAAAAGCAATGGTTCACACCTCCGGGAAGGCAGGTTTATGGAGGAAAGACAGCCAATGTGGTAGCCACACTTAAAGGCACAACCAATCCGGAATTGGTGTATGTGGTTAGTAGCCACTACGATTCTGTGGAAAGAGGGCCGGGCGCTGATGATAATACCAGTGGAACCGCTGCTCTCCTGGAAGTGGCACGACTTCTTGCTGATCATCCGATGCCGGCTACGATCATGTTTGCGTCTTTTACAGGTGAAGAAGCCGGTCTGCTGGGAAGCCGTGAGTTTGTGCGACAGGCCCAGGAAAACGGGATCAAAATTGTTGGTGCACTGAATAATGATATGCTTGGCTTTGCCAATGACAGTAAACTTGATAATACTATCCGGTATTCAAATCCAGGGATCAGAGATATTCAACATGCTGCAGCATTCCTGTTCACCGACATGGTTACTTATGATGCATTGTATTATAAATCTACCGATGCGCATGCCTACTATGAAGCATATGGTGATATTGTAGGAGGAATTGGGTCATATCCGGTACTTGGTAATCCCTTTTACCACCAGTGGAATGATAATCTGGAAACCATTAATCATCAGTTGGTGACCGAAGTTGCTAAAACAACAGCGGCTACTTTGATGCTTCTTGCTTCATCACCTTCCAGAATCAAAGGACTTGAAGCTAAAAAATCCGGTTCAAACTATTCAGTAAGCTGGACAGCTTCTCCTGAAAAAGGAATTACCGGATACATGATCGAATACACAGACAGATCTGGTGAAACCAAAACAGAATCAGTAACTGGAACAACAGCGTTTCTGAAGAATGTGAAGGCAGGATCGCAGATCAAAGTTAAGGCAGTTAATGATAAAGGCTTCGAAGGCTGGGACTGGGCGAGAGTAGCGGCTGAGTAAGATCAGAGGTGCGATTCTATTCGCTTAACTAACTCCGGAACGAACTCTGCCTGTTCCGGGCGCATAAGTACACTACGGAGTATGGTCACTGATTCAGTATCTGCCTGATATTCGGGGTGTAGTCTTATAAACGTGGAGGCGGGCACTTTAAAGAGTGACAGGTAGAAAGTTTGATCCCTCATTCCAGCTTCAAATACTTTTTTTGAGAGCTCACTTATGTAAGAAGTGGTTTTATTATCAGTAATTGGGAAATAGGTGAGGATATCGAGCTCAGGTTTTTTATATGCAGCTAATTTTTTACTGCTATTCATTAAAGAATAACCCGATATAGCTGCTTTCCGGCATTTAGCTAAAATGGGCCCAAAACCTTCTTTTTCTTTTAAAGGAAAACATTGTAGCGTTGCCCAAAAAGCCACAGCGGCTGCTCCGGCTCGGGAACACTCCAGGCTGATCTCACCCAGGTGTAATTCCTCAGAAGTGAAATAGGTGTAAGGAGAATCGTGCTTATAAAATTTTCCAACTGAGGGATCCTTAAATAAAACGGCTCCACAGCCATAGGGCTGAAGACCATGTTTATGAGGATCAACAACAATACTGTCTGCTTCCTGCATCAGATTCCATGAAGTTCCATCAATAATTCCGGAATCCTTGAGTGTTCTGAAAAAACCTCCGTAAGCTGAATCAATATGAATCCGGATTCCATACTTTTTGGTCCAGGGCAGGATTTGTTCCAGTGGTTCAACTTCCCCTAATCCTGTAGTTCCGAGAGTGACTACGATTGTACCAATTGCAGTTGGATCAACAGAGTTCAGGTTGAAATGCCCGTTTTCCATTAAGGGGATCTTGATGGCTTCAACTCCCAGAACTCCACACATCCTCTCGTGGGTATAATGAGAATTCTCCGAAAACGCGATACCTTTCCCGGGGTGTGATTGTCGGGCGATCCAGAGTGCCTCAAGGTTGGCGATAGTTCCGCTTGCAGTTAAATGTCCCAGATATTCATTTCCATAGCCAAAGAATTGTGCCAGTTCTGCCATCACTTCTTTTTCCATCTCAGAAGAAGGGGGGCCACCGTCAAGGGCGTGATTATTGGGATTGATACTCATTGCCATGGCGTAAGCAGCCCAGGCGATCGGGTGTGGGGGCTTGAGCATTTGGCCGGCATACACCGGGTGATGGAATGGATAATTACATTTCAGGCGTTCAGAAAGATCCTCAAATACAGCCGAGGTTTTTTCTTCGGAGATTGACAGAACCGGATCGTTCTGCCAATCTCCAAAAGAATCTTTCCAATGCTGCAGGCTGTCAAGAGCCCCGGATAAGATCTTTTCTGCCTGCTTATTCATAGGGTATGATCAATAAAGGCTTACTGATAATCCGGCAGCAAACACCTGCTTCAACTGTACATCCTCGCTGAAATCACTGTCATATCTGAGGTCGAATTGAAAGATAGCACTCAGTGAATTGTTGATCTTACCATTGATCTCATTAGACCAAAAAATGTCAGTATCAGAAATAGAACTTCCCAAAGCGGTAAAAGTATCGATACTGGTGGTAAATTGTACGTTGGTTGCAATGGTATTCTGATAGGTAGCGCCTAATGTGATACCACCTTCCGTTTTGAAAGATTGGCCCGGGTCAAGACCGTATGTTGGAGCGAGAGCTTCCTGGTTGATGATGGTATGCTTCAAACCGAGACCAGCATCAGCATTGAAATGCTCATTGAAATTAGCTTCAATACCGGCGCCTTCGGTCAGGTAGGCCGGAGCCATCCATCCTGATATCAAAGAGTCTCCACCGCTGGCAGCAGCTCCGTATTCAAAACCATCGGCAAACTGGGTTCTGAATTGAATGGCACCATAGTATGAATATATGCTGCCTTCAGAAAGGTCGTATTTCGCTCTGGTGCGCAGAGAAATGAGGTCGTCGGTTTTACGAACACCTTGTCCGTCAATTTTTGACTGGCCATACCGCAGGTTTATTCTGAAGCCATATGAGAAGCGGTCCTCTCGGAAGTAGCTTGTAAAAACAGTACTGGCCGTTCCGCCAATAGTATTTACTCCCCCTTCTGCCCAGTTATTGAAGGATGACTGCGAACCATTCAGGTTTGCAACCCAGGTTTTTTCCCAGCCGCTGAGAGTGTCAGGCACCACAATGGTCTGGGCGAATAATGAATTATTCTGGCTGAGAAATGTAATTCCCAATACTAGTAAAAGTGTGGAATACTTTTTCATGATAAAAATTAATGAGTTATGATATCCAGTTTAAATATTCTTGAAAAGTACAACTTGTTCCAGCTTGTTAGCGTTCAGGATAACTTCGATATGCTCGCCAAATTTTGTAGGAACATTAATACCGGTCAGGCCGGATAAAATAGGATAGGTTCTGTGCCCTCTGTCTACCAGCGATACGACCTCAATCTTATCAGGATCGTTGGAGTGACAAATGGTTGAAATGGCACTGAAAATAGTTTTCCCTGAGAAGATCACGTCATCTACAATTAATACATGCTTTTCGGTACAATTGGGGAGCGGTTTATTTTTTGAAGTATTAAGCACATGAAATTGATACAAAGTGATTTCTGTTCCGCTGAGTTCTTCAAGGTAAGAGACCAACGTTTTTGCTGTAGAAAATCCCCGTTCATTCAACCCGATAACTACCAGCTCGGAATTCATATCAAGCCGCTCCCATATCTGGTAGGCAAGACGTTTTATCGTTCGGTCGATGCGACCTTTATCCATCAGGGTTATCTGCTGCGGCATGATCAATCAAGTTGGTTCGAAACAAAGGTAATATTTTATTCGACTATTTTGGGTACAAAACTTTAAATTAATAGCTAATACGATAACTTAACAGTGTTAACCTGAATCTTCAAACGAATATGAAAAGTACTGTGGGAAAGATGATTAGTTCTGTGGTTGCATTTGCAACAGGTGTTACGGCGGGGATACTTATAGCTCCGAAGTCAGGTAAAGAAAGCAGAAAATGGATGGCAGAGCATACCGAAGGAGCCCGGTCGTGGGTTGAAGCAAAAGGGCATCGGTTTCTTGATGAAAGTGAGGGTAGGATCAGAAGGATATCAGAAGGGGTCAAAAATTTAATTCCTGATCTGTATGAAGCTACAGAAGAGATACAGTTTGAAGAAGAGCATATTGACCAGGATGAGTAGGTCAGAATTCACATATTCAGAAAATGTGTTGCAATGGGTTTGGAAAACCCTTCATTTTGATACCAGCTCGTTATCCACTGCAACCGGGAAGGAATGTGAAATAAGGGTGATCGATCCGGGTGAGCTGAATACTACGGATGGTCCCGATTTTAAAAATGCTGTCATTGAGATAGACGGAGTAAAGTGGCATGGATCAGTGGAAATGCATATTGGATCAAAATCGTGGTACAGCCATGGCCATCATCACGATAAAAATTTTAACTCTGTGGTTCTGCATGTTGTGGTTGAAGAGGATCCTGTTCAGGTAAGTTGTGAAGACGGGAACAAGCCATTTACGTTAAATCTGTTGCCGCATTTTAACAAAGAAGTGGGTGATCTTTTTCGCGCGATGAATAATTCATCTGGGTTGCCATGCGCAAATGGACTTACCTATATCTCAGAAAAAGCTCTGAGCCAGCAGATAGAAAAGGCACAGTTTGAGTACCTCGAAAAAAAAGTAAACGATTTCATTGAATTTTTTGATCCGGCTTTGCTTCCTTTCAACGCCTGGAAATCGGCACTGATCTTATCACTATTTGATGGCTTTGGAATCAGTAAAAACAGGGAGCAAATGGTGAAAGTTGGGGAAAAATTTCTGGAAATGTATGGGGAGTGTAACAAAGGCTTTCCGATCCAGGCGCTTCACGAATTTTCCCAAACACTGAACTGGAACTACAGAGGGGTGCGGCCACATAATCGACCCGAAATACGGGTTGTGGAATCCATAGCGATAGGACGCGCCGTGATGGAACTTCCTGAGGAACAATTTCTTGAGCAAAGTACAACAGATCTCTGGAAGGCAATTTTGAAGAAATCCAGTATATCCGAAAGCGGAAGAACAAGGATACTTTTCGGGACGGTATTTATACCGGCAATGTATACTCTGGGTAATCTCCTTGCCTACGAAAAGTTAAAATATTCAGCCTTTCAGGAGTGGAAGTATCTGTCCGTTCCGGTTCCTGACGAACTGCTGGAAAGATACGCAAAAGTGCCCGGTTTGAGCCCGGAAATCTATTCCGGGAAACTTGGTGCTGTACATCAGCTGAGGAGTTATTGCAGCAAGCGGCGATGCCACGAATGTTTTGTACTTAAAAAAGTAATTTCGTCTTGATTGATTTTGTATCTGTCCCTATCTTTGGAGTCTGTCAACGACACGAATTTTGATTGCCCGGTCGTCTAATGGCAGGACACCTGGTTTTGGTCCAGTATGTGGGGGTTCGAATCCTCCCCGGGCAACTACACTCGAAAGGATGTAAAGGATGCATCCTTTTGTTTTATTGTAATCCTGAATAACTCAGTGCTAGCAAAAATTGGAAAGTCCTCTCGCAATATTCTCCGGTACCAGTAATCCGGCCTTGGCTCGCGCCATAGCAAAGGAGTATGGTACAACTTTGGGTAAAGTCACTCTGAAATCCTTTTCAGATGGTGAGCTTTATGTCAAATTCGAACAAAGCATTCGCGGAGAAGATATATTTATTGTTCAGCCAACTCCTCCTCCCGGAGACAACATCATTGAATTGTTGTTGATGCTGGATGCTGCGAAACGAGCATCCGTAAAAAGAGTAACGGCAGTGATCCCATATTTTGGGTATGCCCGGCAGGACCGTAAAGACCAACCTCGTGTTTCCATTGGTTCCAAACTGATGGCAAACTTATTGGTTGAAGCCGGAGCCGACCGCATCCTCACGATGGATCTACACGCTGCACAAATTCAGGGTTTCTTCGATATCCCACTCGACCATTTATATGCAAGTCGGGTATTTATCGACCATTTCACCAAAAATCCTATCGGTAACTTAGTGGTGGTAGCTCCGGATGTGGGCAGCTTAAAAATGGCTCGCTCCTACTCCAAGAAATTAGGCGCAACCCTTGCCTTTATTGATAAGCGCCGCCCTAAGCCGAACGAATCCGAGATCATGAATATCATTGGTGAAGTGGCAGGAAAGAATGTGTTGATTGTTGATGACTTGATCGACACCGCCGGTACACTAACCAACGCTGCAGTTGCTATGAAAGAACGCGGTGCGCTGAATATCTCAGCTATATGTTCTCACCCGATATTATCGGGCCCGGCTTTTCAGCGAATCGAAGATTCGCCCATTGATGAATTATTAGTAACGGATACGATCCCTCTGCGCCAGCCATCTGAAAAGATCAAGGTGCTGAGTGTGGCAAATATCTTTGCTGAAGCGATCCAGAGAATTCATACTAATGATACCATCAGTGCACTGTTTGATAATTAATTGTTGATAAGGTAAACGAAAAAATGGCAAAGCTAGAATTAGTAAAAATCGAAGGGACACCACGCGAGCTTAGCAAAAAAGCTAACAAAGCTCTGCGTGCCGAGAAAAGAGTACCAGCGGTACTATATGGCCCTGAGATCAAAGAAAATATTCACTTTTCAGTTGATGAACTTGAATTAGAAAAGATCCTCAGAAAGGCTCAGACTAAAATTCAGGAACTCGTTGTTGATGGAAAAGTGTACAAAACCCTTCTGAAAAGAATGGAATATGATCCGGTTACGGATCGCCCTATACACGCAGATTTTTATGTGCTTTCTGATAAGCATAAAGTAACGCTACGTGTTCCTGTTCGGATTAATGGTACTGCACGTGGTGTGGTTGAAGGTGGTGGACGTTTGTTCCAGCCAATGAAATTCATCCGAATTCGTGTACTTCCGGAATTTATCCCTGCTGAATTTGACGTAGACGTGACTCCGCTTAAGATCGGTAACTCATTCCATGTCGGTGATCTGGATCTTGAAGGGATTATTCCACTCGATTCAATGAGCAGAACTATTGTTACTATTCGTCCGCCTAAAGGTGCACTCGTAAGTGAGGTACTTGAAGATGAGGATGAAGAGACAACAGAAGAAGGTGCAGAAGAAGCAACAGCTGAAGGCGAAGAAGGCGCAGCTGAAGGTGATGCATCAGAAGAATCTTCTGAAGAATAATTTTCATTCCATTGTAGGGTAGTACTATATATTATGTCCATAATTGTTGGCTTAGGAAATGTTGGACAGGAATATGAAGGTACCCGCCATAACATTGGATTTGATGTAATTGACTTATTGGCCGAAACGCTGAAAGCTGAATTTACACTCGGTAACGGACCGTTTGTTGTAGCTGAAGGCAGGCATAAAGGGCGAAAGATCGTGCTGATTAAACCCACAACGTTCATGAACAGAAGTGGTACGGCCGTCAAAAAAGCCCTGGCTAAATACAATACTGATAAAAGTGATTGCCTGGTCGTGTATGATGACCTCAATCTCCCGGTAGGTTCCATTCGAATGAAAGGACAAGGGAGTGATGGCGGTCATAACGGTATTGCCGATATCAATGAGAAGCTGGCCAGCAGAGACTATCCAAGGCTTCGGGTTGGTATTGGGAACGATTTTCCGAGGGGAAGGCAGGTTGACTACGTGCTTTCCCCGTTTTCGGAATCAGAAAAAGCAGAAGTGGAAGCTTCTGTTCAAAAGGCTCACGACGCTGCTCTTGCCTTCGTGAATCTTGGAATTGAAAGAGCAATGAACTTCTTTAATTAAAATGTCCTTTCGGGGGCACGCCAACGGCGAAACTATAAACTAACGCTAGCGGAATTATGCAAAATATAATTTACTTAATACCTGTTGCCGGAGTGATCGCACTCTTGTACACAGCTTTCAAATCTTCCTGGGTTTCAAAACAGGAAGTTGGTACCGAACGAATGGAAGGTATCAGCAAAAGCATTGCAAACGGAGCAATGGCATTTCTAAAAGCTGAGTACAAAGTACTCTCAATCTTTGTCATAGCAGTTGCTCTTCTGCTCGGTTTTTCAGCAAATGAGCAATCATCCCCATTAATTGCACTTTCTTTTGTTATGGGTGCTCTTTGTTCTGGTTTAGCCGGTTTCATTGGTATGAAAGTTGCAACCAAAGCAAACGTTCGTACTACTAATGCCGCAAGAACAAGCCTCGGAAAAGGCCTTGAAGTGGCTTTTGCCGGTGGTTCTGTAATGGGACTTGGCGTGGTTGGACTCGGTGTTCTTGGTCTCGGCGGTTTGTTCCTTGTTTATGAGCAGATCTTCGGAACAAGTATCGAAAATATCAATCAGGTGCTTACCGTTCTTACAGGATTTTCATTCGGTGCATCTTCTATTGCTCTTTTTGCCCGTGTGGGTGGTGGTATTTACACTAAAGCTGCCGATGTGGGAGCTGACCTTGTGGGTAAAGTTGAAGCTGGTATCCCTGAAGATCACCCGCTAAACCCTGCTACTATTGCAGATAACGTAGGTGATAACGTTGGTGACGTAGCCGGTATGGGTGCTGACCTTTTTGAATCTTACGTAGGATCTATTATTGGTACCATGGTATTGGGTGCCGCTTTTATGACCATCCCGGGTTGGGCTGATGCCTTCGACGGACTTTCAGCAGTTCTGCTTCCTCTTATGCTGGCTGGTACCGGAATCATCACATCTATTGTCGGAACGTTCTTTGTTCGTGTGAAAGAAGGTGGTGATCCTCAGAAGGCCCTTAACATGGGTGAGTTTTTCTCCGCTGGTATCATGCTTGTAGCATCATACTTTATTATCACCTGGATGCTTCCTGAAAGCTGGACATTCGGTGGAATTGAATACACCAGCATGGGTGTGTTTTGGGCAACGATCTTTGGATTGGCTTCAGGCCTGTTGATCGGTCTTATTACCGAATATTATACTGGTACAGGAACAAAACCAGTTTGGTCTATTGTTAAACAGTCAGTAACAGGTTCTGCAACAAACATCATTGCTGGTCTTGGAGTTGGGATGATTTCAACTGCAATTCCAATCCTTATTATTGCAGCCGCTATTATTGGCGCTTACCACTTTGCCGGATTGTACGGTATTGCGATCGCTGCTGTGGGTATGCTCGCAAATACAGGTATTCAGCTGGCAGTAGATGCTTACGGTCCTATCTCTGATAACGCCGGTGGTATTGCTGAGATGGCTGAACTGGAGCCGGAAGTTCGTGAGCGTACTGATAAACTGGATGCGGTTGGAAACACTACTGCTGCTATTGGTAAAGGTTTTGCGATCGGTTCTGCAGCGCTTACTGCATTGGCTCTTTTCGCCGCTTTCATCACTGCTTACAATGCTACCCACGATGTACCACTAACAGGTATTGATGTAACCAAACCAACTGTAATGGCAGCTCTTTTTGTAGGAGCGATGCTTCCATTCCTGTTCTCAGCTCTTTCAATGCAGGCTGTTGGCCGTGCTGCAATGAGTATGATCGAAGAAGTACGTCGCCAGTTTGCAAGCATTCCTGAATTGAAAGCTGCTCTGAATGTAATGAACAGCAATGGTGATAAAGGATATGACGAGTGGAGCGATGAAGATAAAGCAACATTCGATGCTGCTGATGGAAAAGCCGAATACGAAAAATGTGTGGAGATCTCAACCACTGCTTCTATTCGCGAAATGGTTCTTCCGGGACTTCTTGCGGTGATCGTACCAGTACTTTTTGGATTTCTTGGCGGACCTGAAATGCTTGGCGGTCTTCTTGCAGGGGTAACTTCTGCTGGTGTTCTTATGGCACTGTTCCAGTCAAATGCTGGTGGTGCATGGGATAACGCTAAGAAAATGATCGAGGAAGGCGTGACCATCGATGGTGTGGAATACGGAAAAGGTTCTGAGCCACACAAAGCTGGTGTTGTTGGTGATACTGTGGGTGATCCTTTCAAAGATACCTCAGGACCATCACTGAACATCCTTCTTAAGCTTATGTCTGTAGTAGCTCTTGTTATTGCTACCCTGATCTAAGTATAGAATAATGACTTTAAATCCCGCATGGTTTACTATGCGGGATTTTTTTTGCTTTAATCTTTAGTCATTCTGAACTTGATTCAGGATCTGCAGTGAATAAAATTTTTGATCTGACACTATTTGTAGAACAACGTATTAGCATGAAAAAAGATGCTGAAACGAGTTCAGTATGACCTTAAACAGGAAAAGCTATTATGCCTAAAACTGACATCTTAAAACTTATTTTTCATCATGATCAACGATTAGATGATCTGGCACCAGCTGCAGAGGAGGACGGATCAGAAGATCTGTTAGCCAGCTTCATGAAACCAGACCCGACCTATTCAACCTTATATTTTTCAGCTACTGATCTGAGTAGTCAGGAATTTGGGGTAAATACACTTTCCAAATACGATGAATTTATTGCAATACTGGAGAAAGGACTTGGAGAAACTGAATATCATACATCAAAGGGAAAATATTCGTCACTCAAAGAAGCCGTTGATGTTCTGGAGATGAACGAAGCCCTGGTAGTTAGTGATGATGAAGTAGAGACCGGTATAATTCACTCCTTTACCAGGAAAATGCTACGGGATGTACTAGAGAAGGGCTGGATCATTATGTATAAAAGAGAGGCCCGGGACGGTTTCGATCTGCATTTTTTTACAAAGAAGAATATCTATACAAATTTCTTCTATCTGCTACAGGCTATGCTTCCAGATGCTTTCAGGTTTTTTAGTATTAATGGAAAACGCGTTTCCTCAGAGAAACAGTTTTACTTTGAGACCTGGAAACTGGATAAACCGCCTCATGGTTTTGAAGAGGTTTTCCCGGAATCTGTACTATAAAAATTATTGAAATCAGCATTCATTTAAAGTGGATAAATCTTTATCTTATTTAGACTACATTTAAATAAGAATGAGCAGTGCTAAATTATTATGCATCCGTTAAGTAATAGCAAAGAAGGTGAAGAGATCGTGGTTCGATGTCTTGATTGCAATTGCGATGATGTATGTCGTCTCAATGAGCTAGGTTGTGTTGAAGGAGTAAATGGAAAGATCATTTCAAATCAGCAGAATATAATTCTCCAGCTTGGAGAAACCCGCCTGGCCATTGCGCGAAAACTCGCTCAAACTATTCTGGTAAGCCCTGTTTAATTCGATGGCATCTTTTCTGGCAGATATAAAAGGTACCGGTACATATTTGGTAAAAGATATAAACGGGCCGGATACAACTCGTTTACTTGAAATGGGTATCACACCTGGAATCGCAATCGAAGTTATGAGAAGAGCCCCGCTTGGGTTTCCAATTGAAATTAAAGTACGGGGCTATTTGCTTTCACTCAGAGAATCAGAAGCAAAGTGTATTGAAGTTCAGGTATAATGAAACAGCCTCTTACCATAGCACTTGCCGGTAATCCTAACACCGGGAAATCGACTTTATTTAATGCGCTGACGGGTCTTCGTCAGAAAATAGCCAATTATCCCGGCATTACGGTGGAGCGAAAAGCGGGTACTACCATAATCGGAGGAGTGTTGCATAAAGTGATCGATCTTCCGGGAGCCTACAGCCTGAATTATAAGAAGCTGGATGAGAGAATCGCATATGAAACACTGATCGGTTCCTATGAGCATGAAGATGCACCGGATCTGGTACTTGTAGTCGTTGATTCCAGTAATCTGGATCGGAACTTATATCTGGCTACACAGATCATGGATCTGAACCTGCCGGTTATGCTTGTGTTGAATATGACAGATGTAGCCAAAGAAAGGGGGATTGAGATCGACCCGAATGTGATCGCTGAAAATTTAGGGATCCCGGTTTTCGCTATGTCAGCTAAGAATAAAGGAGATATTGAAGAGCTCAAGTCTCTGATAAGTGAGTTTGAGATGGAGGTTCCCCGTCCGCTTAAATGGGTACCTAATCCAACACTGCATGAGGCGATCAAACTGGTGATCGAAGAGTGGATAGAACCATGTACCAATATCCCGGAACGGGCACAGAATATTGAAGCATTAAGGTTGATCAGTGAAGGTGAATTTATTGGGGCCTTTTATAAATTTGAGAAGGCCGAACTGGGAAAAAGGGTTATTGCCAAAGCACGGGGTATTATTGAACAGGATGGTGGAAACCCAATGGCAGCGGAAGTTCTCCGGCGTTATAATTTCATTGGTGAAGCTACTTCAAAAGGGTCTGTTCAAACCCGCCAGAACGAGAAAACCTTGACCGATAAGATTGATGCTGTTGTAACACATAAAGTGTTCGGGCCGATGATATTCACATTTGTGTTGCTGCTCATGTTTCAGGCTATATTTTCCTGGGCAACTCCTTTTATGGATATGATTGATCTGTTGTTTGTGGAAGGTGGTAATTGGGTAGCCAATACTCTGCCACCGGGTATGCTGAACGACCTCCTGGTGGATGGTGTAATAGCGGGGCTTGGAGGAGTAGTGATATTTCTGCCACAGATCGTGTTCCTGTTCTTCTTTATATATGTACTTGAGGGAACGGGCTATATGGCCAGAGCTGCTTTTGTTATGGACGGTTTCATGACCAAAGTGGGTTTGCATGGCAGATCGGTGGTTCCATTGATGTCGGGCTTTGCCTGTGCAATCCCGGGGATCATGGCTACAAGGACCATAGAGAACTGGCGTGACCGGATCATTACTATTATGGTACTTCCATTCATGGCCTGTTCAGCAAGGCTGCCTGTGTATGCTCTAATGATCGCGGCCTTCATCCCTGCCACAAAAGTCTTAGGTATTTTTACTCTTCAGGGGATTACATTCTTTGGGCTATATATTTTTGGGATTGTAATGGCTCTTGTTGCAGCCGCAGTGATGAAACGATTTTTTCCGAAAGGACAGGAAACACCATTTATAATGGAACTACCAAGCTATAAAATGCCAAAATGGTCGGTGGTATTTCACAATGTATTCGAGCGTGGAAAGGTTTTCATCACAGAAGCCGGTAAGATCATAGTTGCTATATCCATTGTTCTCTGGTTTCTGGCATCCTTTCCCAAAACCGAAATGCCTGAGGCTTTGAATGGCGATACCACGGAATACGACTCTTCCTTTGATATAACAGAAAACCCCGAATCGTATCAGCTCCGTCACAGCTTTGCAGGTAAATTTGGTAAGATCATTGAACCAGCGATCGAGCCGCTGGGCTTTGACTGGAAGATCGGTATTGGCCTTATAACTTCGTTTGCTGCGCGGGAAGTTATGGTAGGAACGCTGAATACCATCTATAGTATTGAGGAAGCGGATGACGCAGAAAATGCAACGCTGAAAGAAAAGTTAAGGAATGACATTAATCCTGAAACCGGTGAGCATGTTTATTCTATTGCCACGGCTATATCTCTTATGATCTTTTTCGCTCTGGCAATGCAGTGTATGAGTACGATCGCGATCGTACGGCGGGAAACCAATTCCTGGAAATGGCCTACGGCAATGTTTGTTTATATGAGCGCGTTAGCCTATATATGTTCATTGATCACGTATCAGATAGGAAGTAACTTGTAGTATGGATATTCAGGCGATAATAGCATTCACTCTTCTAATAATAGTATCGGCATACCTGTTGTTCAGATATGTGTACAAACCACTGCGCAAGTCACCAAGCGATGGAGATTGTGGGCCTGACTGCAATTGTGGGTGAAGGTCGAGAATAGATAGAGTAATAAAGTGATTGAAGCCCCTGTCACTCTATCACTTTATCAACTTTCAACTCTCAATACACTAAAAAAAGAGGTCGAATTCGAGGGATAGTATTGCTAATTTTGGGCCGCATCAAAAAAGTTAAATGACCTACTTAGAAAAACTGCAGCAGGCTGTAAATACTTCTCAATCAACTCTTTGTGTTGGTCTGGATCCAAATCTGGAATTGATTCCAGAGGCGGTAAAAGAAAAATTCGATACCCAGGAAGAACAGGTAGCTTTCTTCTGTAAGATGGTGATCGATTATACTTACGATTCCTGTGCTGCTTACAAACCTAACCTTGCTTTCTTCGAAGCTCTGGGACCTGCGGGACTGGCGACATTTCTCGAAGTGATCGCTCACATTCCAAACGACCGTATTATAATTGCGGACGCTAAAAGAGGGGATATAAGTTCTACTGCAGAACATTACAAAAAAGCATTTTTTGATGGTTTCAAAGTGGATGCGATCACGCTTAACCCACTGATGGGATTTGAGACCCTCGATGCATTTGCAGGGGATGAGTCGAAAGGTATTTATGTGTTGGCTCTTACTTCGAACCCTGGTGCAGACGATTTTCTGAAAAAGCCATTTGAAGGCTTTGATATGATGGGGCAGTATATAGCACATGAGCTTTTTGAGCGTTCAGTAAAAGTGGAGACTCATCTCGGAATGGTGATAGGCGCCACTCAAACTGAAGAAGCAAGATCTGTAATAAAGCACCACTCAACGGGCAGCCTCTTAATACCCGGAATTGGGGCTCAGGGAGGGTCAGTAACGGATCTTGCGGAAGCCCTGAAAGAACATGAGGGAATTCCATTGATAAACTCGAGTAGGGGAATCATTTATGCGGGATCTGATCAGGAAAATTGGGTTGAACATGTATCCGCAAAAGCAAAGTCAACCAAAGAAGCACTATCTGAAATAACGGAGATGTATGTCGAAGCTTCCTGAGGTTATCGTATATACCGATGGTGCATGTAGTGGAAATCCCGGTCCCGGAGGTTGGGGAGCGATCCTGATCTATAAAGGGAAAGAAAAAGAGATATCAGGAGGCGACGCTCAAACCACTAATAACCGCATGGAAATGAAAGCGGTGATAGAGGCTCTGAAAGCGATGAAGAAACCCTGCTATGTCAAGATCCACAGCGACAGTGCTCTTATCATAAATGCCATGACAAAAGGTTGGATCCAAAACTGGCAAAAAAAGGGCTGGAGAAAAGCAGACAAAAAACCTGTTGAGAATAAAGAGCTCTGGGAAGAAATGATCAAAGCAATGAATTCCCACAAAGTGGAATGGATCAAAGTAAAAGGCCATTCCGGGCTGGAGCTTAATGAGCGTGTAGATCAGCTGGCGGTAGCTGAAAGCAAGAAGTTTTGACCACTGATTCAGTGGTGTCGCTTTATGTCATCCGGAGCGAAAGCGAAGAATCTTGTCGAATAAGTGATAAGATTCTTCGGAGGTATCCTCAGAATGACTTTAGAATTAAATATATTCCAGAAACATAAATTAATTCCTTCTAAAACATGAGCGATCCTGTAGCACCATTTCATCTGGCCTTTCCGGTAAAAGACCTGGAAGAAACATACACCTTTTATACCGAGATACTGGGTTGTTCAACAGGCAGAACATCAGATCACTGGATCGATTTTAATATGTGGGGACACCAGGTAGTTGCACACCTAAGCCCTGATGAAGCAAAGGAATCAGCTAAAAATGCGGTAGACGGACATGGAGTACCGGTACGCCATTTCGGAGTGATCCTGGAGATGGATGAGTGGGAATTACTGGCTGAAAAGGTAAAAAATGCAGGTATCGAGTTTGTGATCGAACCTTATATTCGTTTTAAAGGTGAACCTGGCGAACAAGCCACCATGTTCTTTCTTGACCCGAGCGGTAATGCTTTGGAGTTCAAAGCATTTGGCGATAAGAGTCAGATCTTTGCTAAGTAACAATGATTAAAGAGAGAAAGAATATTTTAGCGTCTTCATTAATGCTTTTGTTCATGACATTAGCATTAAACAGCTGTGTTCGGGAAGGATTGGACGAGCAACTGTATGTTGAATTCAAAACCGGATTCAACTCAACAGATGTGACGATTACAATTGACGGAGAGTTACTCTATCAAAACAACATCACAACAGATACCTCCGGATACGCTGCACTTTTTACCACCGAATTGCTCGTTGGTGATTATAATATTTCAGTATCAGCAGACACAGCCCAGCGCTCTGAAAGCTTTGACCTGAATACTCCCCTTTTGATCGAAGTGCGCAATTCGGATTCGCTGGGACTTCAGTTTAACTACCGGGAACTAAACGTACAGGTTAATTAAGTTCCTGTTCTACTGATTCTATCCGGGTTGAATAATCCTCCCATTGGTACATCAGGTCAGTAAGTGATTTTTTGATTTCCTCATATTCCAGTGAAACCTTTTTGACCATATCGGGATCATCATAGAAATCCGTTTGCCCCATTTGCTCCTCGATCTCAGCCTTACGGGTCTCTTTCTCTTCGATCTCTTTCTCAACTTTCTGAAGTTTATTCTTGATAGGCTTAACCCGTTTGTTGAGTTCATTTCTGCGCTCAGCCTCAAGCCGGCGTTCTTCTTTTCTGGATAAATTACCCGAAGAAGTTCCTTCGTCCTTCGCCACCCGTCCTTCGCTATTATTAAGCTCTTCTTCTTCTCTTTTTTTATCCAGGAAATATGAGACATTTCCAAGATATGTCCTGAGTTTGCCGGGTTGTATCTCAAGCACTTTATTAACGATAGGATCCAGAAAAGCCCTGTCGTGGGATACAATCATACAAGTACCTTCGTACTGCTGAAGAGCTTGCTGCAGAATATTCTTACTGCTCATATCAAGGTGGTTGGTTGGCTCATCAAAGATCAGGAAGTTAGCCGGAGAGAGCAGCATTTTAGCCAGTGCCAGCCTGCTTTTTTCTCCACCTGAAAGCACCTTAACTTTCTTGAATACATCATCCCCTGTAAAGAGGAAACTACCCAGGATCGACCGAAGCCGGCTTTCCTTTTCACCGGAACCCGCATGCAGCATGATCTCTAAAGGATCTTTGGTCAGATCAAGTTCTTCCGCCTGATGCTGTGCAAAATAGGACGTGGTAACTTTATGGCCTTCTTTCTTGGTGCCGCCCTGAATGGGTTCATTTCCTGACAGGATCCGTATCAGTGTTGATTTTCCTGCCCCGTTTGGCCCTACAACCGCGATCTTATCACCACGTTCGATCTCAAGGTCGATACCGTTGAATACCGTATTGTCGCCATACCGTTTTACAACCTGATCAAGTTGCATCACCACCTGGCCACTTCGTTCCGGAGTAGGGAAGCGGAATGATACCGAAGCCAGCTCATCTTCAACCTCAATACGATCAATTTTTTCGAGCTGTTTAACCCGGCTTTGAACCTGTCGAGCTTTGGAGGCCTTGTACCGGAACCGTTCAATGAATTCCTCTGTCTCTTTTAACTGTTTCTCCTGATTCTTTTGTGCGTTTAGCAGCAGCTCACGCTCTTCTTCCCATTTCGCTTCATAGAAAGAATAATTTCCGGAATAATCACTCATACTGCCCTGCCGGATCGCCAGCGTTCTGGTAGTGATGGTATCCAGGAAAGTCCGGTCGTGAGAAACTACAATTACAGCACCATCATAACTTTTCAGGAAGTTCTCCATCCACTGCAAAGATTCAATATCCAGGTGGTTGGTCGGCTCATCGAGCAACAGGTAGGTGGGAGTTTTAAGGAGTAGCTTTGCCAGGGCAATACGCATCAGCCAGCCCCCGCTGAACTCAGATGTGGACCTGTTGAAATCGGATTCAGAAAACCCAAGACCCATCAGCACTTTCTCGACCTGAGCTCTCAGACTGTATAAGCCTGATGTTTCCAGTTTTGTCTGCAGAGCTCCATATCGTTCTAACAAGCGTTCATATTCTGCGGATTCATGATCTGTATGACCAAGTTTTTCCTGGATAGATTTTACTTCCATTTCCAGGTCAAAAAGTTCTTTAAAAGCAGTTTCAACTTCCTCGATCACAGTTAGTGTGAAATCGGGATCAACACCATCCTGAGGCAGATATCCTAAGGTTTCTGTGCTTGAATAGGAAACATGACCGCCATCAGTTTCCTGTATTCCGACAATGATCTTCAAAAGGGTGGATTTCCCGGCACCATTAGGGCCAACAAGCCCAACACGCTCACCCGGATTAATGATCGTGGAGATCCCGTCAAGCAGATCCCGGTCTCCCAGGGAAAGTGTGATATTATCTAGCTGAAGCATGTGTTAATTATTCTATTCAAATAGTTTAGTATGAATGCTTCTGGCCACATCCAGCATCTTATCCTGATCCACTACAATGCTCAGGATGCGTTTTTCTTTGGTGAAAGTGATCATGTCAATATCGGTGTCTTTAACAGAATTGAATATTTTGCTTGTCAGATCATCGATATTTGAAAGTGAGCATCCGATAAGACTCACCAGGCCCTTTTTGCGCTCCAGCTTAACAGTTCCAACTTCAATTAAATTCTTTGAAAGGACATCGAGCTTTTCGGAATCAGTGAGTGATATAGTTACGGAAGCTTCGGTGGTGTTCACTGCATCAACCGGAAGCCGTTGATTTTCGAGCTCCTCAAATACATTGGTCAAAAAGGAATAACCCATTACCGTTTCATAAGCACTCACGGTAACCAAAGCAGCATTGTCCTTAAACGACATGGCCAGAATATCTTTATTCAATTCCGACTCACGAACAATCTTTGTCCCCGAAGCCTCGGGATCAAAAATATTCTTTACCAATACAGGGATATTCCGTTCCTGAGCTGGTTTAAGAGTGGAAGGGTGGAGCACCTTTGCTCCGTAAAATGCCATTTCTGTTGCATCAAAATAGCTAAGCTCTGCGATAGGTTTTGCATCATCGATAAATCGGGGATCGCTGGTATAAATTCCACTCACATCCGTCCATATCTCAATAGTGTTCGAATTCAATGCACCTCCGATAAGGCTTGCGGTATAGTCGGAGCCTTCAAAGCCCAGGGTAGTGGTTGTGCCATCAGGTGCCTCCCCATAAAAACCGCCAATAATCGGGGTGAAGCCGCTTTCGAGCACAGTTTCAAGAGAACCGCAGCGTTGGTTGATCAGCATTCTGTTTGGGTTGGCATGACCGTATTCAGCATCGGTTTTAATGATCTTTTTTGCATCGATGTACTGAGTGAGCAAATTCACAGCCAATCCACATTGAGCAAGGAGATAAGAGGATATCTGCTCTCCAATACTGGCGATTGCGTCTTTCATTTTATCTGAAAGTTCAGCTTGTTCTTTCGTATACAAGAGAAGCTTTTTCAGCAGCCCGACCTTTTCGGAAAGTTTTTTCTCACAACTTTCACGAATCAGTTCATTTTTAGCATGTGGATTTTCAGTTAGAAAATCATTGATGATGGTAAGATGACGATCCTGAATGCTGTCTGCAATTTCGGTAGCCTTATCCAAATCTCCTGAAGCTGCGAGTTTTGCAGATTCGATCAACTGGCGTGTAGTTCGGGCTGTAGCCGATACAATTACAACCGGAGCTTCATACCCTCTGATGATCTCCAGGACCTGTTTCCAGGTCTTGTGATCATTCATTGAAGTTCCGCCAAATTTAAGTACGTTAATATCCATTTATCTCCTAAAAACTGGGCTCAAAAATACGGGGTTTGGGGAAGTATTGAAATGACTATTGACCAAGGAACATGTAGTTCTTTGGTCAATAGTCTGGGGTCGATTGTCAAGCTAGGCTAGCTCATCAGAATAAACAGACGCGATCTGGGGCCGTAGATTATACTGGCTCTTCATCACTTCACCATAAGCTCCACAACTTCTGATTGCTACCAGATCTCCACGGTGAAGTTCCGGGATCTCAATATCCTTTCGGAAGGTATCAGAGCTTTCACAGATAGGTCCCACCACATCGTACTTTTTTGGAGGGAGTTCACTGGTGAGTACATCAATATTATGGCTTGCCTGATAGAGAGCCGGACGGATGAGTTCAGTCATACCTGCATCAACCACAGCAAAATTTTTAGCTCTGCCACTTTTGGTGTAAAGCACTTTTGTGATCAGACTACCGGATTGACCAATGATGGATCTTCCAAGTTCAAAGTGAAGTTTTTGGTGATCTTTCAGCACGATATGTTCATCAAACAATCCAAAGAAACTCTCAAAGTCAGGAATAGAATGTCCGTTCGGATCGGCATAATTGATCCCAAATCCCCCTCCCACATTGATCACACTAAGTTTGAATCCCTTATCCTCAATATAGTTATTCAATTCATTGGCGCGGGAGCATAACTCGCGAAAGGGTTCCAGTTTTTCAACCTGAGACCCTATATGAAAATGGATCCCGATCAATTCGAGGTTTTCAAGTTCAGGCAGTTTATCAAGAACGTCATCAAGATCTTCTTCATTGATACCAAATTTGTTTTCATTCAAACCGGTTGTGATATAATGATGAGTTTCAGCATTCACATTAGGATTCAGACGAAGCGCTATTCGTGCTCGTGTTCCTATTTTTGAAGCAAGTGAATTGATGACCTCAAGCTCCTGGGGAGATTCGCAGTTAAAGCAAAAAATATCTTTTTCGAGTGCAAGAAGTATCTCGTCATCACTTTTACCAACACCTGCAAAAGCGATGTCAGCCGGAGTAAAACCAGCTTCAAGAGCCCGGGTAATCTCACCCCCGCTTACACAATCAGCGCCCAGACCGTAGCTGCGAATCAACTCCAGTAATCGGGTCTGATGATTCGCTTTTAGCGCAAAATGGATGTGATAGCCCCTGGACAGACCATGCTCCTTAACGGCTGTTAGTGTGCTTCGGAGTACATCCAGGTCATAGTAATAAAAGGGGGTCTTTAACCCTCTGAGTGAATCTATAATTTGATCAGGGAACATGTTAGTTATTCGACTCGACTGTTTCTTCGATGTTAGTTGAGGTTGGAGTGAGGTCTTTTTTATCGGAGAGAGTAAAAGCTATTACAGAGTCTCCATCCTGAGGAGTTGGAGGATTATCTGTTGCAAATGGTTCGAGTGTACCATCGGAACTTAGCATAAAAACCGGAATAGCGTCATCGCCATAAAGATTCTTATAGTCCTTAAAACTAAACTCTTCTGTGATAGGAGTAGTGGTAACATCTACATCTCTTCGTGTGAAAGATGTGATATCTTCAAAATTAATGTTTGATGAGATCAGTGTTCGTCCACCAAGAAACTCATTGGAGTCATTATTTCGCCGTTTGGAAGTAGCTGATTGAGCAAGTTGAAATACAGAAGAACTACCAAAAAATTCAGCAAAACGAATTGAAGCCAAAGCGTTAACCTCATCGTTGGGCGTTAATGCCAACAGACGTCCAATTCCGTCCAGATCAATCTCATCCATAGCATATTCGCTAAGAATATTACCGTAGTAAGTGTTCAGGCCGGACTTACGGGCTTTCGAAATATTTTCCCAGTTCGAATCAGCAACCAAAACTTTAAATCCAAGGTCTTTAAGAACTTCAGCAATCATTCTGGACCAGCGGTGAGCACCAAGGAACAAGACACCATGAGGTTGGGGTTTTGCCACACCCAAAGCCCGGGCCAGTGGGTTTGCTGAAAGTCCGTATATGGTAACAGTAGCTATGATCACGATAAAAGTATATGGAACCAGTTGTTCGGCTACCACATAACCTTCCTGCTCCAGACGTAAAGCGAAGATAGCGGAAATGGCCGCTGCTACGATCCCTCTGGGTGCCATCCAGGCAAGAAAAGTTTTTTCCTTGAATGTGAGTTTAGATCCAATGGTAGACAGGAAAATGGATACTGGACGAACTACAAAGAACAAGGCCAGCAAAAACCAGAGGCTTTTAATGTTGAAGTAAGCCAGATGTTCGATCTTCAGTCTGGAAGCCAGCAAGATGAAGAGGGTTGAGATCAGGAGAACCTGCAGATTTTCTTTGAATTCAATGATGTGTTTTACACGTACGCTCTTCTGGTTAGCAAGTAAAATACCCATTACAGTCACGGCAAGCAGTCCGGATTCATGCTGGAGCAGATTGGATGCTGTAAAAACTCCAATCACGATCATAAGGGTCATGGGGTTTTGAAGATAATCAGGAATCCAGTGTTTTTTAAGTGTAAAGTACATGAAACCGGCACCCAGAGCTCCAAAGAAAGTGCCGTCTACAATGGTAGTTACAATCACCATTCCGGCTTTACTGCTAATAGTATCAAAACCACCAGCTATAATGATCTCGAATACCAAAACGGCCATCATTGCTCCAATAGGGTCATTCACAATTCCTTCCCACTTCAGTACAGAGCCAGCAGTTTCGGTAGGGCGAACCTGTCTGAGTAGCGGAATGATAACAGTAGGGCCTGTTACGATGAGAATTGCACCAAAAAGTACTGATATCTCAATTCCAAGATCCAGGAAGTAATAAGAGGCAACTGCGGCTAAAAACCAGGTCAGCGCAATACCAATGGTTATCAACTTAATAACCACACCTCCGATCTTTCGGAACTCAGACATCCGCAAACTTAATCCACCTTCAAAAAGGATAATAGCAACAGAAAATGAGACGAAAGGACTCAATAACTCGCCCATGAGCACATCAGGATCCAGTAATCCTGTTACCGGTCCTGCAATAAGACCGAAAGCAAGAAGTACCAGGATAGCGGGTAACTTTGTGCGCCAGGCAAGCCATTGGGCTGAAATACCTAAAGCAACTACACTGGTTAACCCAACTAGTATATCTTCATTCATGGTTTTGAGTTATTCTAAAAACTATTCATATTAGTGAATCATCAAACATAACACTCTTTTAATTAACATATTCTGGAACTTCAGATTGTTAATAAAGATTGAGGATAGAGAAAAAATGATCCCGTAGATATTAAATACTATCTATCCTCAGGATCGAATTAATAAATAACCGTAACACCCGCCAGTATGGATCACAAAAAATTAGCCAAGGAGCTTGGTCTATCCGACGTATACGCTATTGCAACAGGAGCTATGTTCAGCTCAGGGTTTTTTCTGCTCCCGGGTTTAGCTGCTGCTGAAACCGGGCCGTCAGTATTTTTAGCCTATTTAGTCTCCGGACTTATAGTTCTGCCCACGATGTTTAGTGTGGCCGAACTGGCAACAGCTATGCCAAAAGCAGGCGGGACATACTATATAATCGATCGAAGCCTCGGACCGATGATAGGCACCATTGGGGGATTTGGTTCATGGGTGGCCCTGGTTCTGAAAAGTGCTTTTGCGCTGATCGGGATGGGAGCCTATATCGCGATATTTTATGACGTTCCTATTATCCCGGTTGCGGTATTTCTTACAGTTGTATTTGGAATACTAAATGTGGTCGGAGCAAAAGAAACCACACTTCTTCAGAAAATACTGGTAGCTGCACTGGTAACGATCATGTTCTTTTATATCATTCAGGGAGTATTTGCTGTGTTTCAGATGGATGTGATAGAAGTTACCAGGAATCGATTTACTCCTTTATTCATTGATGGTTATTACGGGTTTTTTGCAACAGTAGGTATGGTTTTTGTTTCTTATGCGGGATTAACAAAAGTGGCCAGTGTAGCTGAGGAAGTAAAAAATCCAGACCGGAATATTCCTTTGGGTATGTTCCTGGCTATTATCACGGCAGTGGTTGTGTATGTAGTTGGTGTGTACATCATGGTGGCTATGCTCGAACCTAGTGAGTTTCGTGAAGACCTGACACCAGTCGCTACTGCCGGCGAACAGTTTCTACACTGGCTGCCGGGGTCAACTGGGATCATTTTAGTGGTAATAGCGGCAGTGGCAGCATTCGCCTCAACAGGAAATGCAGGTATCATGTCTGCTTCCAGATATCCAATGGCAATGGCCCGGGATAAACTGATCAATGAACGATTTGCCAGGCTTGGAAAGATGGGAACTCCATTCTGGTCAGTACTTGGAACTGTGTTAATGATGGTGCTGGTATTGGTTAGCTTCAACGTTGCAGCGGTTGCAAAACTGGCAAGTGCTTTTCAACTTTTGCTTTTCGGATTGCTGAACCTCGCTGTTATTGTAATGCGCGAAAGCAGGATCAAAGAATATGACCCGGGATTCAATTCACCTTTTTATCCATGGATGCAGGTGGTGGGAATAATATTATCTATTGTATTGATCTTTGAGATGGGGGCCTTGTCTATTTTGTTTACAGTAATAGTGAGTGCTTTTGGGATCATTTGGTTCAAGTATTATGCTGAAGATAAAGTGGACCGGCAGGGGGCCATCTTCCATGTGTATGGTCGACTTGGAGAGAATAAAGATCAGGGGCTTGAAGTTGAGATGCGGAATATCATCAAGGAAAAGGGGCTTAGGAGAGAAGATCAGTATGAAGAAATGATATCCAGAGCTGAAGTAATCGATTTTACAGATGATGTCAGTTATGAAAAGATTGTGAAAGAGGTTTCCAGGAAATTCACGGATAAATTTAATCGTCCCGCTGATGAACTAGCCGAACTGTTTACTGATTTTGATGAAGAACATATCATTCCTATTGCAAGAGGCGTAGCACTCAATCACGCTCGTTTGGAGGGAAATGTAACACCTGAAATGGTATTGGTTCGTTTAAAGAAAGGTTTAGAATCTGCAGATATAGAACCATTGAAGAATCACAGCTCAGTTTCTGAGAAACTTCATGCAATGTTATTCTTTGTAAGTTCATCTGAGAATACAGGGCAACATTTAAGGATGCTTGCACAACTCGCTGATAAAGTGGGAGTTCAGAATTTCATGAGCAGATGGGAGTCTGCATCGGATGAAATTGAACTGAGAGAGATCCTGCTAAGAGACGAAAGATTCATTCGTCTTGAACTGTCAAATGAGAACGATACCAGTCAGTTTGTTGGCAAGATGATCAAGGATGTGAAACTGCCGGGGCAAAGTCTGATCACGATCATCTATCGTAAAGACGAGATCAAGATCCCGCATGGAGTAACGGTACTCAGAGAAGGAGATGAACTCTCGATAATAGGAGATAAAGAAGATATCGATGCCCTGAGAAAGCTAGTGGAAGCCTAACTCAATTTTGTAAGTATCTCATCCAGGCTGAGAGATTCCTCTTCACTTTCATGCATATTGCGGAAGGTGAATTTGCCTTCTTCCAGTTCGTTGTCACCTACAATGATTGAATAAACTGCATTCTCACGGTTGGCATCTTTCATCTGAGCTCTCATAGAGCGCCCCAGGTAATCCATGGTGGCAGAGATACCGGCTTCTCTGAACTTTGGAAGAGCAGTTAGTGCCCATGATCGTGCATTATCACCAAGTGAGACAATGTATATATCCACTTTTTTTGGCAATGCAAGCTCAATATTCAGCTCTTCGCAAGCGATCATAAGGCGTTCCATACCCGCAGCAAAACCGACTGCAGGGGTAGGTTTTCCCCCGATCTCTTGCACAAGCAGGTCATAACGGCCACCTCCGGCAAGAGCATCCTGAGAACCCAGGTCCGGACTGGTTAACTCAAATGCAGTTCTGGTATAATAATCCATTCCGCGAACGAGTAGGGGGTCTATCGTGTATTCAATACCAAGTTTCCTGAGATAATCACATACTTTTTCAAAGTGCCTTGCTGATTCTTCATTCAGATGGTCGCTTATAACCGGAGCATTCTTAATGAACTCCTGATCCTCGGGTTCTTTGGAATCCAGAATTCGCATTGGATTTTTATCAAAACGTTTTTGAGAAAGTTCACTCAAAGAATCGAAGTGAGGTTTTAAATAATCCCGTAGTACAGATTTATACGCATCACGGCTTTCAGGATCGCCCACTGAGTTCAATTTCAGGTTGAAATTTTTAATGCCGATACGTTTATAGATCTGCATCATGAATGCGATACATTCCACATCAGCAACAGGATCATCACTACCAATGATCTCAACACCAAACTGATGAAATTGTCTTTGGCGGCCTTTCTGTGGCCGTTCAGCCCTGAACATTGGCCCGATATAATAAAGCTTTTGTGAACCACCTCGTTGATCCAGGTGATGTTCTACAAAAGAGCGAACTACGGGTGCAGTTAATTCCGGCCTCAGGACATAGTTACTGTCCCCTTTTTTAAAGGCAAAAATCTCTTTGGTAACAATATCGGTAAGCTGGCCAACACCACGTTTAATGAGCTCAGTCTGCTCCATGATTGGAGTTCTGATCTCTTCAAAATTAAACTTAGCAGCCTCTTCGTGAATGATATTTTCCAATGCTCTCCATTTTGGGGATTCATCCGGGAGGATATCAAACATTCCAAGGTGAGTAGTGTATTTAGCTTTGGCCATTTATAGAAAAAGTAGTCTTTTAAATTAGTGGTTGAAGATAAGGGGTGTAAGGGAGAGTTTCTCATCTGGTTTGGCTAATTATCCTAGTTTATTCTATGATTAGGATTCGCTAAGTATTAACTTTGAATAAGAGTTTCCATGTTCATGTTTAAAACGGCTATCAAAAATCTTATTTATTCATTTCTCCGGGTTTTTGGAGGAAAGGAGTTCGGTGACAAAAAGTTCCCTTATCAGGTACTCATGAAGTCGTTTTTCTGGCAGAAGATATTAAGAGTGAATAGTGGAGTTAAATGGCCCGTTCATCACAGTTCCAGGATCATAAACCCGGAGAATATTATAAGAGGTAACCGGTGTCCGGGACTTTCCATGAATGTATATCTTGATGCAAGAAATGGGATCGAGTTAGGTAAGAATGTTTGGATTGGGCCGAAAGTGAGTATCGTTTCGATGAATCATGATGTAAATAAATTCACAGAGTACATGAAGACAAATCCCATCACTATTGGAGATGATTGCTGGATAGGAGCCCATGCGGTCATTCTTCCGGGTGTTCAACTCGGGAACCACATAGTTGTTGGAGCAGGAAGTGTTGTCACAAAATCATTCAGGGAAGATGATATCCTGATCGCCGGAAATCCTGCTAGATTTATTAAAAACCTGGACAAATACGAGAACTCTTAACCGGGTTAAATCAAATCTTAAGTGACCAAAAAGAAGAAAAACACATTAGTTGGTGATGTAGCAAAAGTTGCATCGGGAACGGCGGTAGCTCAAATTCTTACGGTTCTACTATCTCCGGTTATAGCCAGGCTGTTCAGTCCAGATGCATTTGGTATACTTGGGCTTTTTCTTAGTGTTGTTGGTGTAATCAGTGCCAATTCTACCTTCCGTTATCACATGGCGATTATTCTGCCGGAAGATGATAAAGACGCTTCTGCAATAGGTGGGTTGTCCTTTTTGAGTACATTCATTGTAAGCATATTAGCAGGGGTCTTTATCTTCGTATTCAAAGGCCATCTGGAGAAGTGGTTTGAGGTTTCGGTAGATACTACTCTTCTGATCATAATTCCTGTTGCTATAATGCTGGATGCCAGTAATATGATTTTTCGACAATGGCATATCAGAAAAAAATCATATGGTACTGCCGCAACAAGTGACGCTACTAAATCAATTGGTATTTCGGCTGCACAGCTCGGATTCGGATTCAGTGGGTTAGTGGGTGGTATCTTTTTGGTCTTTTCAAGTTTGTCGGGAATTGTCGTTGCTTTTATTACCTACTTAAAAGGCCTTCCTGAAAAGAGGGTATTCTTTAGTTCTCAGATGTTTTCTTTGAAAAGAATTAAAACACAGGCTAAAGAACATAAGAAGTTTTTACAGTTCAGTACTTTAGGTGGAGTTGTTAATAAACTTGCATGGGAACTGCCCATATTCATGTTAACCGGATTGTTTAATACTTCAATTGCCGGATACTATGTTATGGGCCACCGATTACTCAGGCTGCCGGTATCAATGATCGGCACAGCAATTGGTGAGGTGTATTTTGAAAGGGGAGCTAAAGCGCATAAGCAAGGAACCCTTCATGAGATAACTGAATTGGTGCAGAAAAGACTTGTTCAGGTTGGGTTCTTTCCTTTTTTTGTTCTCAGCTTCATAGGTACAGATCTGTTTATAGTTTTCTTTGGGGAAAATTGGGCAACAGCGGGTCTGTATTCCCAGGTACTTGCATTATGGACCTTCGTTTGGTTTATGGCTAGCCCGAATTCAAATGTTTATAGTATTACCAATAATCAGGACAAAATGCTGAATATGCAGATATTCCTTTTTGTATTACGGTTTATAGGCCTTGGAACGGGGGCCTTAATGGGTTCTGCTCTATTGGCAATAACTTTCTTTGGCTTAGCAGGTATAATCGGATACGGATTTTTACTTGTTCAGATCTCACGTATTGCGGGTGTTTCCCCAACTATAATTATAAAAGAGATCTTTGCTGTTTGGCCAGCTTGTATAGCATTTACTGTAGTGATCTCCTCTGCTTTTTATTTTGATTTGAATTCGATTTGGATAACAATCACTGGTATTATTGCTGTACTAATCTATTATCCATATATGCTATTTAAGGAACCGGAATTAAGAGTAATGTTTAAAAGGATACTTTGATATTACAGAAATGAGTAAAAGAGGTCTTTTAAAAAACATACAAAGCAGGATTTTTCAGCCGTTTGAGAGAATCTTAAGGAGGGGATCCGGGGCAGATGGATCAATGAAAAGTATCTGGATAGTTGGGGCGCCAAGATCTGGCACAACATTAACCTACCAAACCTTGTGTACTGCGTTTAAAGGCTATTACTTAACAAATCGAGTTGCAGAACGGTATAGAATTGCGTTATTATCCAGAAATTTTGAGAGATTTTTTTATACCAAAAATCCGAAACCAAGGTCTTTTGACTCTAATTTTGGAGAAACTTCCTTTCAGAATGATCCACATGAAGGCGGGGCTTTTTTCTACCAGTTTTTTCCTATGGAGGATCCATATATAGAGAAATTGAATGGTCAGGCTGCAAATCTGTTAAAAAGAACGGTTAGCAGTATTTCCAAACCACACGACCTTTTTATTTCAAAGAATACGGTACATTCCTTGAGAATAAGAGCACTATCAGAGATTTTTAAAAACGGAGTATTTCTATGGGTAACCCGCGATAATGTTGATACAGCGTATTCAATAATAAAAGCAAGAGAAAAGAATGGGGTAAACGAACATGAATGGTGGAGTGTAAAGCCCCCCGGTTGGCGGGAAACCAAAGAAATGAATGAAATTGATATGGTTCTGTGGCAAATCACTGAGATCGAGAGAATAATAGAACGCGATCTGAAGGACTCAAAGAGCACTTTTTTAAAAGTGGACTACAAACACTTATGTGAAGATCCAAAAAAAGTAATTCAAGAAGCAGCTGAAGTTTTTGACCTGGAACATTTATTAGAGCAGGACAGGTTTGCTTTGTTGCCCTCATCTTTTAAGTTTTCAGTTGCTCCGGATAATAAATTGGCAAACGAAATAAGAATGAGATCGGAAGAATGGCCATAGAGACTAAGCATGATTTACCAGGAAATATTTTTACTCAACCTTGGTGGCTTGATATTGTAGCTCCGGGTCGCTGGAAGGATATTACTCTGGAAAACAATGGTGAGATCACAGCAAGAATGCCAATAGTACTTAATAAAAAGAAGGGATTGGTATATATTGAGATGCCAAAATTAACTCAAAAACTTGGACCTTGGATCAAGAATGAAGCTGATAAACAGGAATCTATTCACAGCACAGAAAGAACTATACTTGAAGAGCTGATCGGAAAGATCCCCTATTTTGATAGCTTCAATTACAATATTGATTTGGAGATAGTCAACTATCTACCATTTACATGGTCCGGATTCAGTCAAAATTCGTTGACCACTTTCCAGATAAAATCGCCAATTGATCTGGAAAATGTTTGGGGTAACCTTAAAGGAACGGTTCGCAGACATATTCGTAGATCTAAGGAGAAACTCGAAATAGATCAGGAAACAAGTGTGAATGAGTTATACGGCATGATACAGAATACTTTTTCGAGGCAAGGAATGAAAGTTCCTTATTCAAAAAACTTATTGGCTGATCTATTCAAAGAGGCTTCATCAAGAAACAGAGCAACAATTCATGGAGCAAAGGATAAGAATGGTAAACTTCATGCAGCTCATATTTTTATTCATGACGACGAGATCAGCTATTATCTTGCAGGTGGATTCGATCCGGATTCCAATATTTCAGGAGCGGTTAGTTTTGTACTCTGGAGCGGTATTAAAGAAGCTCATAAACGGGGAAATACATTCGACTTTGAAGGATCCAGTATAAAATCAATCGAAAAATATTTCAGTTCTTTTGGTGCTGTACCAGTACACTTTCATCAGATCAAAGGGGTTAGTAAAAAATATGCACCCGTATACTACACAAAGCAATTTTTACAGAAATTGAAAGGAGATGACTGATCCCTTATTCCTTATCAAAGTTCCGTCATCTTTGGTGTATGTATCTGAATATATAGTTAGGCTTATATTCGAAGATTTTTGGGGTCTGCAGATCAATATTGAGCTACACGAACAAGATGAATATCATATAATTCATTCAGAATCAGAACAAAAGATCGTATTGCCAGCTTTGTTTATTACCAAGGAACGACTTGTATGGATGAAGAAGAGGGAGCGAAATAAATGGGGTTTGAAACATGTAGAATATCACGGTAATCCAAAATTCCCGGTTCTTTTTGGAGGGGACTATTCTCTGGATGGTGAATACAACATTGACTTTTTTGGGACTATTTTTTTTCTCCTGAACCGATACCATGAAAAAACTGAAAAAATAGCACGTGATCAACACGACAGGAATAAAGCAAATCAAACTTTTCTGCTCCGTAATGACTTGATAAATAAGCCACTTTCGGATATTTACTTAAATGAATTTGAAAAATTGATTGAGAGAACTTTTGGATTTCTTCCAGGAACGAAAAGTGTATATCGAGTGCTTCCATCGCATGACGTAGACAGACCTTTTGAATATGTTTACTATACAAGAAAAAAACTTATCAAAAGAATAAGCGGCGACCTTATAAAGAGAAAATCTTTTCGAAGTGTAAAACGCAGAGTAGGAATTTACACAAAGGTCAGGAAAGGGAGCTTCGAATCAGATCCATATAATACGTTCGAATGGATAATGAGTGAATCTGAAAAAAAGGGTTATGTAAGTACTTTTCATTTCATTCCTGAGCAAACCAATCAAAAATATGATCAGGAATACGATCTTAAAAATGCTGAGATAAAAGAGTTAATTAGTAATATATCTAATCGAGGTCATCAAATTGGCTTACATCCCTCTTATGAATCTTCATCCATTCCGGGGCAAATATCTAAAGAATTTGAAAGCTTGAAGAAAGTGACGTCAGAATTGGGTATTGAACAAAATATATGGAAGAATAGAAATCATTTTCTGAGATGGAATACCGATTGCCTTTCTGAATTGGAAAATGCAGGTATTGATGTTGATCAGACTTTAGGCTTTAGTGGAAGTCCGGGTTTCAGATGCGGCACAAGCAGGTCTTTCTACCCATTCAATTATAAAACGAATAAAAGGTCTAAAGTAATTTCCGAGCCATTATTAGTAATGGAGGTCAGTTTGTTTGATGAAATTTATTTGGGACTGGAAGATAATTTACCCGAAGCCTGGAACATCGTTGAGGCAATCAAATCTGAATGCAAAAAATTCGGAGGGAATTTCACCGTATTATGGCATAATAATAACTTCCAAACCGATGAAATGAAGGAGTTTTATACTGAATGTATCAAGTAGAATATTCCCAGGATGAGGTAGTGGCATGAACATATTAATGATTCTCGACAAGCAGTTTCCAACAGATCTGCGTGTAGAGAATGAAGCTACTTCTTTAATCAGGGCAGGCCATAATGTGGGTCTTCTATCCATTGCTAATAATGCTGTTGATGAGGTGGTGGATGTAAAAGGGATAAAGGTATACCGGCGTAAGGTATCAAAATTCAAGCGAGACAAAATGCACGGTCTGGCAGGTATGATCCCATGGATGGATAGGTTCGTTGCAAAAGAAGTAACTAAGATATTAGAACAGGATCATTACGACGCAATCCACTTTCACGACCTGTATTTATTTGGTGCTGCCCGAATTATCAGGAAGAAACATCAGATGTATTTTATTGGGGATATGCATGAAAATTATGTGGAAGTGCTAAAAGACTATCGCTGGGCTAATAAATTTCCAAATAACTTGATCGTATCACTTAAAAAGTGGGAAAGAAAAGAAAAAGAGTGGCTGAAGGACATGGATCGGGTTGTTACAGTCAGCGAGGGGATAAAAGAAAGGATCATACAAAAAGGGGTATCAGAGAAAAAAGTGCTTTTGGTTCCAAATACAATACAAACCCGTTTATTTAATGATTTTTCGGTAAAAGATGAAATCATCAAAAAGTTCAAAGATTACTTCTCATTGGTATATGTTGGAGGGTTTGTGAGTAATCGTGGGCTCGAGCATGTGATAGCAGGGATGAAAATTATACAGGAAAAGGAGCCAGACATTAAACTAATTCTGGTAGGTGACGGGGATATTAAAACCAGGTTACAGGATTTGACCAAAGAATTCGGAGTTGAAAATTCTGTTTATTTTGAAGGCTGGCAAAGTCAGGAAATGATCAAATCCTACCTGATGGCAAGCAAGGTGGGATTGGTGCCATTCAAACGAACTCCACAGACCGACAATTCAAGTTCCAATAAACTTTTTCAGTACATGTATTTTGGCCTTCCCATTTTAGGAACGAACTGCACTTCGGTTAAAGAACTTGTTGAGAAAGAAGACTGTGGAATCATTTATGAAAGTGAGAATGTTTCTGAATTTGTTGCCAGTGTTCTGACTTTATATAGTAACCGGGATAAAGTTTTAGCACTTGGTGAAAATGGTAAAAATGCAGTAATTGACACTTATTGTTGGGACATCACAGTAAAAGATATGCTCACAATGTATGATCAGCTGGATGCAAAATGAGCAGCTCT
This sequence comes from Rhodothermia bacterium, assembly GCA_030427885.1. Lineage (GTDB taxonomy): Bacteria > Bacteroidota > Rhodothermia > Balneolales > Balneolaceae > JAUICM01. The sequence goes on from JAUICM010000009.1 coordinate 98,444, forward strand.
AAAGAAAATAATAAAGAGCATTACCAGGAGTTTTATGAAACTAATGACTGGGGAGTAAGTTATTCGAAGATCCGGTTTCAGGTGGTATCCTATGTAAAGCTAATTGAGCTTTTTTCACGAAAGCCACTTAAAAGAATACTGGATATTGGATGTGGTACCGGCTTATATACGAAAGCATTTATGGATCTGGGGTACCGTTGTACGGGGATTGATTTTGCCGAATCAGCAATTAAGAAAGCAAAAGAGCAGTTTGATGGTGCTCATTTCTTACAACATGACGCTACAAAGATCACATTGGATGATAAATTCGATCTCTTTTTTGCCAGTGGTTTCTCACCGTTCAATTCAATGGATTTTGAGAATATCAGTCGCATAATTAATCAATGGGCAGAACAGATTGAGAATGAAGGTATGATCTTTATTCTGGGCCGGTCTGATCTGAGTGGAAAAAAATCATCGTCAGGTTGGTATTTTCATACTGCAGAACAAGTTGAGAATATGTACCTGAATTCAGATTGTGAAGTTATGACTTTTTATATACATCCTTTACTAAGGTACGTTTTGATCATTCCAATTTTCAGAAAAAGTGTTCTAAAATTGGTCAGCTATTTTTCAAAAAACATTATAGCAAAGATGATGCGCAGGCCTGTTCGCCTGGTATCAATTTTGATAAAGAAATGATCCGTTCAGTTGTAAAAAAAATAACTCAGAGTTCAAGATTAGATGAATACCGATCTATCATCGAGCTCGCTCTTCAGCAGGGATACATTGTAACTTCATTACTTGACTGGTATGAACATGATTTTTATACGGGGAAGAAAGTGTTAATACTCAGGCACGATGTTGATTATGACGCTCAGGGAGCTTTTCGAATGTATGAGATCGAAAAAAGTCTGGGGGTAAAATCCACCTTTTATTATCGATGGTATACGGTTCATCCTTACACAATGGCTAAAATCCATTCAGATGGATTTGAAGTTTCTCTGCATTTTGAAACATTGGCTACTTATTGCAGAAACAAAAAAATTACTCAGGCTTCTCAGCTAACAGAAACTCATTATGAAGAAGCATATCAAAACCTGTTGAATGAGATTGATACATTTGAAAAAGAATTCTGGAAGATTAAAACGATATGTTCACACGGGGATCAGCGGAATCGCTTGATAGGTATCCCAAACCATGTGATTTTGCAAGGAAAGGACCTTTCGAGGCTGGGGATTTATTTTGAGACTTATGATGAACCTATAAAGTCTCTATTTGATACTTATATCTCAGACTCCAGCATTAAGGCAAATCATGCATGGCGATATGGGGTACCACCTGAACATGCTATTCAAAATGGAAATGCATCTATTTGCTTGCTAACACATCCACAGCACTGGAATTATCACTTCTCTCGAAATATCAAAAAAGTGATGATTGACACCTACGAACACTTTTTCAGAAGGTAAAAGCTTGCTGGAGTTGTTCTGCAATTTTTTGTGAAGCTTTACCATCCCCATACAATGGGGTCCATTTGGTAGATGGTGTTTGCTGGGAGGCGTAAATAATATGTGAAGCATCAGCACCTGTCAATATATTCCATTCCCCTTCGAGTGTCTCGGTCCACTCTGTTTGTTCCCTGATAGTGATACACTGTTTTTTCATCCAGTAAGCTTCTTTTTGAAGTCCGCCGGAATCTGTGATCACTTTATATGAGTTCTTCAACAGTATCATCATTTGATGATAGGATGCTGGCTCGATGAGATGAAGATTCACCGGAATTTTTTTGTCAGTTAATTTTTTCTTGTTTCTTGGATGAACTGGCCATACAACTGGTTTGTCGAGACCAGCAAAAGCTTCAAGAATGGCATCAAGGTTTGTATCAGAATCTGTATTTACTGGCCGGTGAACCGTTGCCAGATAATATTGTTCCTCCAGAAATGGAATAATTGAGTTCAATGATATTTTTGATTCAGCAATTTCTGAAAACCGCAGCAGAGCATCGTACATCACATCGCCGACATTAAACACATTCTCAGTAATACCTTCTTTTGCAAGTTGCTCAACAGAGGGTTGTGATGAGCAAAAGAGGAAAGATGAAATGTGATCGGTAACCACCCGATTGATCTCTTCGGGCATCTCCCTGTTAAAGCTTCGGAGTCCGGCTTCGATATGAACTATAGGAATATGAAGTTTCGAAGCAACTAAGGCTCCCGCAAGAGTAGAATTGGTATCACCGTAGACCAATAGTGCCGCCGGTTTTTTCTTAAGATCCAGAATGTACTGTTCCAGTTTTGTAAGCATAAAGCCTGTTTGAGTCCCATGTGTTCCTGAACCAACTTCAAGGTTGGAAGCGGGGGCAGGAATACCAAGTTCCTCCCAAAAGACAGTACTCATTTCATAGTCATAATGCTGCCCGGTATGTATAATTTGCTCATTAATGCCTCTGGAGTGGAGGGCATGTGAAACGACTGCAGCCTTAACAAACTGTGGACGCGCACCTACGATGGTAAGTATAAAACTCATGAAACAAGGTTATCTAGAATTTCGGACATCTGTTTGGTTAGGTTTTCCCGTGAATATCGGTCAACAGATGATCCATTGTAATTTACTGTACCTTCTTTCCAATTCCTGTACAGGGAATATAATTCTGATTTTAAATTTTCCTTTTCAGAATACAGAACCATGACTCCGGCATTAGCTTCATTAAGTACGCCTTTAACATCCCCCTCCAACGGGCTTATGCAAATAATTGGCCGCCGGGCTGCAAGATATTCAAACATTTTTCCGGTCAAAATTAGGTTGGCATTTGGGGTATTGTTGATAATAAGTAAAAGTCCCTCAGACTGTTGTTGTATTGAGATGATTTCATCGTGGGGTACATAGTCAACTAATTCAACAACTTCAGAGAGTTTATAGTCAGCAATTTTTTGTTCGATGGAAACATCAGTTTTTCCGATCAGTCGCAATACAAACTCATCTTTAAAATTCGAAACTGATTCACTTAACTCGGAAAGAGCCTGCCATAAAATTTCAGGATTTCTGGTTGGTGTCATCATTCCTACGTGAGACAACACACACACATCGTTAGGTTTATAAGAAGATCGCTCGAAGTCAGAAGAATCAAAGCCATTGGTGATCACGTCAATTTCGGTGGACGTGATCTCTTCAAATTCGGATTTCATGCTCGGACTAATTACTACAACTTTGTCGCACTCATCAAGAACTTTTTTTTCCAGTTTAAGATGTTTCTTATGTGCGTAAGAGGAAAGTTTCAGATCCTGGTAAAAATCTATATTAGTCCATGGATCTCTGAAATCAGCAATCCAGGGAATAGCAAGTTCAGATTTTAATCCTAATGCGATGAGATGCATAGAATGAGGCGGTCCTGTGGATACAATGGCATCTACCGGATGGTCTTTAAGGTACTTCTTTAAAAAAGAAACAGAGGGTTTGATCCAGAACTTCCGGGCATCTGGTATAAAAAAATTGCCACGTATCCAGAGAGAAAGATTCTGCAGGAAGGAACTTTCATTACCAGATTTCATTAATCCGGAGCCCAGTTTTTCTTCCTTTTTTAGCCCTACAAACTTTTTATATGCGGTGTAAGGTTCACGAATTGGTTGCTTTATCACTTCAAGATCTGAGGGTATATCTTTTTCAAGACTGTGATCGATCTCAGGATACTCAGGATTTGACGGGGTATATATAACAGGTTCCCATTCAAAACTCCTGAGGTATTTTACAAATTTAACCCAGCGTTGCACACCTGATCCACCGCTTGGAGGCCAGTAATAAGCGATTATTAAAACTCGTTTATTCTGCTTTGGCATTTCTGTTTTTGAAAAAGGTAAATGCTAAGAATAGTCCCAGAATGAGTTGTGTAACTAATGAAAACATCGATAAAGAGGAGCCTAAAGCAATTGATCTAGGTTTAAAATCAAATTCAAGGGTATGCTCTCCTGCAGGCACCTGCACGCCTCTGAGCAGATAATTAGTTTTATGAATTGGAATTTCCTCACCATCCAGCAAAGCCTCCCATCCTTCAGGGTAGTATATTTCGCTGATTACCAGGAAACCAGGCTTAGAGCGTGAAGTTTTGATCGTCATTTCAGGTCCGGTATAATAGCTCACCTCAACACTTGAGCTTGAATCAGGGCTGGTTTCAGCAGTAAAATCTTCAATTACTGCAGTATTTGAAAAATCTATTACACCAGGATATAGATGATTATATGCATCAACAGGATCATTGGTGGTGATTGTTGAGTCAACAAAAAAGGCTTTAGGTAAAACCTCATCCAGCTGAAGAACAACACCTGAATTTCCCCGGAATACCGGAGTCAGACCCGGGATGCCCAGTGGCTGATTATAGGTGATGTACTTGGTATTTAGCAAGGCAAGAAGTCCCAGGTTAATACCTGAAGGACCGGAAAAAAGCGGTCCATCCTGAGCCATTAGCACATCCTGAACCACACTCAATTTTGCAGCAGTATATCCTCCAATTATAGGATAAAAATAGGCGCCGGTAGCATTTTGAAAAGGACTATCCAGTAAAGGGAAAACACGGTATGGATACGTCGAGTTTTCAGAAATATGGCCTTCAATAAATTGATCAATATCTCTTCGCTGAGACTCAAGATAATTAACAGGGTTAATATTTGAGGCAACAAAATTTTGTTCTGGCATATACCTTTGGTCAACATTGATCATATCAAATGAGATCAAAATGATCAGAATAAATGAGCCGATACTAAGGCCAATTTTGGAGTTCGAAATAGCGAAAACCAGGCCAGTAGTAATTATAATAAACAAAGCTAACCTGAGTATATCACCTTTGGCTTTTTCCTCTCTTTCAGGAACAAGTCTGCTTTTTACATAGTTATTGGCCTGTTGTTGAACCTGAGGATTATTCACGCTCACCTGATTCTGCTGAGCAATTTGATTAGCAATATTTGCTACTTCGCCCTGCTTAATAAAACTCATAGAATTCACACCAATGAAAAGGATCAGCAACGTTGCTAATATGGTGCCAATTGGTGCATACAACTGTTTGAAGCTTGCAGCCTTATGAGCAGTAAAGTCCAATAGCCAGTTAAATCCATAGACAGCTACTACAGTATAACATAAGACTGTCAACACAAGCCAGGTTTCAGGAGCGCGAAATTTGTTGAAAAAAGGAATATAATCGAAAGCGAACTGATTGAGGATAAGGAAGTTGCCGCCCCAGGCAAAAAGAATGCCCAAGGTACCAACAGCAAGAAATACGAACATATTCTTTTCTCTGACTTTGAACAAAGCAATGACGAAGAATACAAATGCGACAGCCCCAAAGTAATGCGGGCCGCTTGTAAAGGTTTTAGGTCCCCAGTATTCTGCCCCCGAGCCCCCAAAGAGATCAGGAATCAAAAGGGTGAGCGTTTCTGAAATACCCTGAGACCAGCCAAATGCATATCCGGTATCCATTGTTGTAGTGCCCTGAACTGCAGAGCCTCCTCGTAAACTATAGTGCGCATATTCCTGTAGTGCCAGAACTTTTTCTGCATTACCCAATGCTCCAATCAACACCCCAGCAGCAAGTAAAAGACCAAGTGTTATCCAGGTTTTTGTTCTTTTTTCCTGGATCATTCTGTAAGAGTCGAAAATGAATAAACCACCGATCAGATAGAAATAATAGTAGGTGATCTGTGGATGTCCCGCTCTGATCTCCAGAGCCATAGCAACCGTAATAATAAAAAGGCCCAGCAGCTTTTTTTCCTTTTTCATTAGCATCCAGTACCCTGAAAGAAGCCAGGGGATGAATCCAAGAGCTACGAATTTAGAAGTGTGACCTGCTATTATTATGATTGGAAAGTATGAGGTTAACCCAAATATAATGCTTCCAAAACAGGCTGTTAAAGGTTTAAAACCCATAAGGGTGAGAAAAAAGTACATTCCTCCAAGTAGTACCCAGAATTGGAATGCCGGATAAATTGTTTTGAAGTATCGATCCAGATTATCAAGATGTGGGACAGCTTTTTCTATAGCAATTACATAGGAAGGCATCCCGCCATAAATATTATTTGCCCAAAGAGGTTCTTCTCCAAATTGTTCCTGATATTCATAAACAGATTCAACAGCGGCACGATACTGCGTAATATCATGGCGCTGGAGTTCTTTACCACCTAGTGTGGTGTCGAAGAAAAGAATGAGAGGTATAACAAATAGAATGGCAAGAGCAATGATATGTTGTCTTGACGCAGGGAGATTTTGGAAGAAGTCTTTCACAGAAAGTGGGTTAAATTCGGTTGTTTATCACTCAATAACTTTTGGCACTCTGAAATAATCAGAGTCTGCATCCGGAGCATTTTTAAGTGCATCCTCATGCGAAAGTGGAGTCTTGGCTTCATCTTTTCTAAGTCGGCTGTCCATCTCCACAACGTGCTCAAGTGGAGCGATATCGGTAGTATCTAATTCGTTTAAAAGATCCATGAAACCAAGGATCTTATTCATGTCTTCACCAAGGTGTTTTACTTCCTCATCGGACAATTGCAGCCGCGCAAGGTTGGCAACATAGCGTACTTCTTTTTCTGAAACTGACATATCTTTATTTTTAAATGATGGCTCGTAATTTAAGAAAGAAAGTTTGAAAGGTTAATTCATTATCCGGATAAAATAAAACTAGTTGAAGGTCTATCATTTTTAATGCTTTCTTAGAATATTGTTAAAATTAGAATGCTATATTCAGAGATGATCAAGAAAAAAGTAACCATATTAAATAGTTCAGGTTTACATGCCAGGCCTTCAGCCGCACTGGTGAAGCTTGCAGGGCAGTTTAAATCTGATTTTTATATACACATGTACGGTTACCGGGTAAATGGTAAAAGTATATTAGGTGTAATGACCCTTGCAGCTGAGCAGGGAGCGGAACTTGTATTTGAGGTAAATGGGTCGGATGAGAAAGAAGCATTGAACGCAATTCTTGAGCTTGTTGAGAACAAGTTTGGAATGGAAGATGAATAAGCATCATGAGCAATCCGAAACCCGGAGAGAAAGTAATAAAGGGATTAACCGGTAGCGAAGGTATCGCTATTGGTCCGGTGCTTGTTGTTGATGAGAAACGGAAAAGGATACAGCCCAGAAAGATAAAAGCGGATGCAATCTATGTTCATCTTCAAAGGTTTGCCAAAGCAAAGGCAGCCTTTCTGAAAGAACTGGATGAGCTTACTTTAAATCTGGATAAGAAAACAGCCGAGATCCTTGAAACTCAAAAGCATATTATCTCTGATCGAGAGATAGAAAAAAAGATCAACTCCGTGATCGAGGTAGAGTTGTATGATGTTGAGTATGCGATCTACGGAACTTTCAATGAATTTATAGAGCGCTTAAGAGAAAGCGGATCTGAATTATTTCAGCAGCGTATTGTTGATCTCGAGAATCTGAGGGATCGTCTCATTCTTCTTGCCTGCGACAATGATAGAGAACTCGAAATTGAAAAAGGTACGATCCTGGTACTTCAGGACATCAGTCCAACGGATCTGGTTACCTACCATGAGAAAGGAATAAAAGGCCTTGTAATGGATAAAGGTGGTGTTACCTCACATGCCGCCATCATTGCTCAATCTCTGAACATCCCTTGTATAGTAAGTACAAAAGTAGGGGTAAGACACGCATCCAATTCCCGTAAAGCGGTACTTGATGCCAGTTCCGGGGAGTTGATCTTAAACCCGTCCAGAGCCGTACTTACGGAGTTCAAGAAAAAAATAAGGGATCTCAATAAAGCGCAGAAAGCATTCATAAAGGCTGGTGAGAGATCAGAAACCAAAGATGGATTTCCATTTCACCTGAGAGCAAACATTGAATTTCAGCAGGAACTTATCCTGGCAAATGAATTCAAAGCAGAAGGTATCGGGCTTTTGCGAACAGAAGCATTGTTATTTGGCGGGATGTCAAAAAGAAGCGAGATCGAACAGGATAAATACTACGATTCTATTTTATCGGGTATGTCCGGGCCGGTAACAATTCGCCTTTTTGACGTTGGAGGAGATAAACTGCATTCTCAGACTCCGGATGAAAATAATCCCTTTCTGGGGTGGAGGGGAGTGAGAATGTTACTGGATGAAAAAGCAATGTTGATCAGCCAGTTCAGATCGATCCTCAGATGTGCAGGTAAATATCCGGGGCGAATCAGGATACTTGTACCTATGGTGGCACTGGTGGAGGAGGTAGTACAGGTAAGGAAAGTAATGGAGGAAGTACAAAAGGCACTGATGGATGCCGGTATTCCCATTGATGAGTCGGTACCTTTAGGAATAATGGTGGAAGTACCAAGTGTAGCTTTGCTGGCCGATAAATTCGCCAAAGAGGTCGATTTCTTTAGTATTGGCACGAATGATCTTACACAATATGCTCTGGCTGTGGATCGGGGGAACGAAAGGATCTGCAGTTTATATCAGCAACATCACCCATCGGTTTGGCAGCTTATTAAGGCCACCGTAAAAGCTGCCAATGAAAATGCAGTGCCTGTAAGTGTTTGCGGTGAGCTGGCAGGGAATAAACTGGGAGCACTATGTTTGCTTGGAATGGGAGTTAATGATCTGAGTATTTCACCGGCTTCTATTCCAAAGGTCAAGGAAGTACTAACATCCCGTTCTATGCTCGAGCTGAGAGATTTTTCGGAAAAAGTTCTGGATTGCTCTACTACCGAACAGGTTCATGAAGTATATGGAAGCTGGGACTAGTCCTATCCTGAAAAATTAATTTTAAGTCCCCACATTCAAATTCTTAATTGGTTTTTGAGGGAAACGGTTCCAAGCGTGAATAAAATAAGTAAAATCAATTTACACCTAAATTATTTAGTTAAATATTAAATAATAATAATTTCTTTACGGCAATTTGTTTGTTTTGATTTAATAATATAGGTAGGTTACCTCTCCTTTTTAACAAATGGCAATGTAAAATGCTTAGCAAAAAATTCACTCCAAAAAGAACTGTTTGTAAAGTAACCTTTTCAATACCTGCTGAAATTGTGAGCAAGGAAGTGTCGTTGGCTGGCGATTTCAATAACTGGGACCCTACATCTGCTAAACTTGAAAAGAAGAAAGATGTGTGGGTTACTGAGTTGAGGCTAAAACCTGAAACATCCTATAAATTCAAGTATCTGATCGATGGGAAAAAATGGGAGAATGATTACGCTGCGGATGCTTATGTTCCTAATGAATTCGGTACTGAGGATTCAGTAGTAACCATAGGTAAATAAAAAGTATTGTTTGATACGCAGCATTTCGAGGACAGGCTTGTCACTTCATGGCTAGGTCACAATTTCTTTTATTTTGAGGAATTAGGATCTACCAATTCTTATGCTAAAAAAATGGACAGGGTTGATACCCTGCATGGCGCACTTATTCTGGCAGATAGTCAGCTTTTGGGCCGAGGACAGTACGAGAGAAACTGGGAAGCTACACCCGGCCAAAATCTGACGTTTAGTCTCGTTTTTGAACCACAGAACGCCGATCGATTAACTATTCTTACTCTGGCATGTGCTAAGGCTATTGCAGATGTGTGTGCAGAACAGATCGAAGGCAGTGCAGAATTGAAGTGGCCTAATGATGTATTGATAGATGGTAAAAAGCTGGCTGGATTGTTAACCGAAGCAGTTTTCAATGGAAGTGTATTAGAACGTGTGATCGTTGGAATCGGGATCAATGTAAATCAGCTTGAATTTAGTGGAGAGCTGAGTGAAAAGGCTACTTCTTTGTATTTGTTGAGTGGTAAGAAATATTCCAGGGAAAGAGTGCTTGCCCATATTCTCACTAAAATTGAGTTCTACTATCGTTTGTGGCTAAAACAGGATATTGAATTAGTTAAAACGATCAATAAGTCACTGATCGGGTTTGGAAGCTGGACGCGGCTGAATGTGAACGGACTGGATAAAGAAGGGAAGTTTAAATTTCTTGGAGTAAATGAGAAAGGTTCACTAATTGTATTGAATAAAGAGCTTGAAGTGGATACTTTTTCATATGAACAAGTCCGGATCAATCTCGCTTGAGGAAACCCTATCTGAAAGAATACACCAGAGCTTTGCCAGTTCGCCAAAATTACTGGCTGGTGTAAGTGGCGGCCCCGACTCCATGGCTCTGCTTTATGCACTCTTTAAATTGAATATTGAGGTTGTCGGGGTGCATATCAATTATGGATTAAGGGGGAAAGAGTCGGATCTTGATCAGGAATTGGTAGAAGGAATGTGCTTTGAGTGGGGATTCGAATGTTGCTCAGTAAAACCCAGCAGTAAGGAGGCTGGATCAGAGAATTTTCAAAACTGGGCAAGAAATGAGCGTTACAGGATATTCCGAGATCTGAAAGAAGAATTTAAGGCGGATGCCATCGCAATAGCTCATCACAGGGATGATCAGGTGGAAACGATATTACAGAAACTTTTCAGAGGCAGTGGACCGGAATCATGGCAGGGAATGAAGGTATTTGAACAGGATCTGTTTCGGCCACTGCTCGATCTAAGTAAGCAGGATATTCTGGATTATTGTGAACACAATGCGGTTCCATACCGGATCGATGGCAGCAACCTTGAGTCAAAATATGCGCGAAATTTTTTAAGGCGTGAATTCAAGGAGTCGCTGGAAGGCTTTTTTCCGGGTTGGGAAGATAATATCCTGAGGCTTGCATCATTTGGAAGTCTAAATTCTAAGGCCATTGAGCATATAACAGATTCAATTGTAAACGGCTCCGAGCTTGAACTTGAAGGATATTTAGATCTGGAGGACGATCTGAAGATCTCTGTCCTCAAGAAATTTATTGAGAAGAAAGTGAAAGATGTTTCACTATCCAGAGGAATGTTAGAAGAACTTGTGGGGCTGGCAGGATCACAACCAGGTACTGAAATTCCAATCTCAGGTGAAACAGTATTGGTAAGAGAGCGGGGCTCAATTATCATAAGTTCGAAAAACTCGAATGATGTAACCAGTCCTGTGAAGATCAATGAAGAACAGATCCGTATTGGATACCAAGCCAACTTGTTAGTGTTCAGTTTTAACGATCAGTCTGGTTATTCAACAGAGTATTTGACGATTGATGCCGGGAAATTACAATTCCCTTTAACATTAAGAGCCTGGCAGGATGGAGACCGGTTTCAACCTTTGGGGATGTTCGGATCACAAAAAATATCTGACCACCTGGCCAATAGAAAAGTTCGATCTTCGGAAAAAGAAAAAGCTTTGATATTATCCGGCGCAGATGGTACTATTTACGCATTAATTTTCCCGTTAGCTCAAGGCAACGGTCAACTTGGGACAATCTCAGAATTAGTGAAGTGCACGGCAGATACCCGGATGCTTCTTGAGATCAAATACAGGCATCCAGAATGAGTTATTACTTACCAGAGACGGTAGATTGCAATGGCGAGCTATTCGAAATCTTCATCACAAAAGAACAGCTCGAAGCAAGACTGCTATTGCTGGGTAAAACCCTTGATAAAAAATTTGATGGAAAGAAGCCGATATTTATCGGAGTGTTGAACGGGGCTTTTATTTTTCTGGCCGATCTAATGCGCTATGTTTCTATTCCATGTGAGGTAGATTTCATGAAGCTGAGTAGTTATGGCGATGAAAAAGTTTCGTCGGGACAAGTTACCTCCTTAAAAGAAATTGATGCCAAAGTTAAGAACAGGCATGTGATATTGGTTGAGGATATTATTGATACCGGACTTTCAATGAAGTACCTGGTTGATAAGATCAAAGGATATGAACCAGAGAGTGTATCTGTGATCACACTATTACATAAGAAAGAAGCTACTGTACATGATGTGCAGGTTGATTATGTAGGGTTTGAGATTCCAAATAAATTTGTTCTGGGATATGGCCTTGATTATGCTCAGGAGGGCAGAAATCTTGGACAGATCTATGTTCTGAAGGATTAAACCATTTTAAATGTGAGGGTGGCAATAGGTAATGGCAAAGATAGTCCTGGCTATTTGTACAGCTATTTTATTTGTATCTGAGGCATCGTATGCTTTCCAGACTATCCGCCTTGCGCCCTCAGATTCTCTTACCTCAAAGAACTGGACCATAGAAGACGGTCTGCCCGTGAATGCAGTGAATTCAATCACTCAGGATAATGATGGGTTTATCTGGTTTACCACTTATGATGGCCTGGTTCGCTTCGATGGACTTAATTTCAAGGTATACAATCACGCAAATACTGAGGCGATGCCTCATAACCGAACTACTCATATACATATCCAGCAGGGTGTTGGGATGTGGATGGCGATGGAATATGTGGGTATGATATTGATTCAGGATGGCAAGTTCTATCACTTTGGCCCTGAACAGGGTATGGTGAATTCGGATATAACGCATCTTTTTGAACTCTCAGATTACCGTATGTTCTTCACCACTCATGACGGGCCTTTTATATTTCAGAATGGAGAAATAAAGAGGTTTTTCAGAGGTGAAAATGAGCTGCAGGAAAGAGCCAACCATATTCTCGAAGAGGAAGACGGATCCATTTGGATGGCCACCCACGATGGTATGTTTTATTTCAGGGAAGGAGAAGAACCTGTTAAATATGATATCAGTGATATCCCGGAACAAAATTCATTTTGGAGATTGGCACGGGATCGTGACGGAACCATCATAGCTGGAACTAGAAAAGGGGTGTATTACTTTGATGGGAGCCAGTTTAAGCCAGTTGCTAAGTATAAAGAGATAAATGGTCTTGATGTTTACAGGATCTATATTGATGAAGAAAAAAGACTTTTCAGTACAGTAAGGGGGCTTTTCGAAGAACGAAATGGAAGCTTAGTTAAGCTGGAAGACAACAGAGATGACTCTGAAGAAGCATATTACAAGTTTTTTAGAGATTCGAATGGACAATTATGGGTAATAGGAGATCAGGGTACATTAAGTATTTATAAAGATGGTCGTTTGGTAGCATTTGATGCGATCAGGGGCCTGAAAGATATTTACTATAATGAAGTCTACGAAGACAAAGAAGGTAATATCTGGTTGTCTACAAATAAGAATGGCTTGTTCAGGATCAAGAAAACGATCGTAAGAACTATTGGGAAATTAGAGGGGCTTTCGGGAGATAATATTCTGGGACTTTATCAGGATAGTGAAGGAATTTTCTGGGCTGGTACCAGAGGAGATGGTTTGAATAAGATCGATGGTAATAAAATAACTTACTATACATTATTTAACTCAAACTCTTCGAGGTCAATCTCTTCAAATATCGTACACAGTATCGTAGAAGATACCCTGGGCGATATATGGATCGGAAATTATCAGAAAGGGATCGATATTATCACCCCGGAGAAAGTGAAGCATATTGATTTTGGGAAGACTCCGGACCTGAATGACATCAGAGCACTGTACCGCGATCATGAAGGTAACATCTGGGCAGGGACCTATGGCGGCTTAGTTAAAGTTGATCAACATGGAGAAGATCATAAGATATTTGATCGAAGTGATGGGTTAACAGGAATGCAGATCCGGTATATAACCCAGGCAGAAGACAACTCATACTGGATCGGAACGCTTGATGGTGGAGTCAGTCATTATAAAGATGGGAAATTTCAGAATTACACCCATGATCAGGGCCTTTCCTCGAATAACATAAGATCAGTGTATGTGGATGAATTTGAAGAAGGAGTTGTATGGGTTGGAACAGAAAATAACGGGCTCAACAGAATAAAAAATGGAAAGATCACCTTTGTGAATATGGAGGACGGTTTGCCTGATTACAATATCCATTGGATCACACAGGATGAAAATGGATGGCTTTGGATGTCTTCGAATAAAGGGGTGATCAAGATTTTAAAGTCGGAATTAAATGCCTACCTGAATGGTAAACTGGATTCATTCCGGCTTATTCACTTCGGGCGTCAGGATGGGATGAGAAACCCTGAAGGCAATGGCTCATTTCAGGAAGCCGGAATCAGAACCAACAATAATAAGCTTTGGTTTTCCACGCAGGAGGGGGTAGCTATCTTTGAAACTACTGATGAAGTAAAAGCTCAGGTCTTTCCAAAAGTGATCATTTCGGATGTTGTTGCAAAAGGGGAAAGTTTTTCCACTGATTCAATTCGCTTTGATTCAGATATAGATGACTTTACAATCTATTTCCACGCTGTCACTTTTACCAATCCGGAGAAAACGCGCTTTAGGTATAAAATGGGAGATTTGACCCAGGACTGGGTTGAAATTGGTTACGAAAGGGAAGTCCACTTTTCTGATACACCTCCGGGTGATTATACCTTTCTTGTTCAGGCAACAAACAGTGAGGGTGAATGGGGCGATGGGGCCGGTAAATTGCTCGTTACAGTAACCCCAAAATATTATCAGCGGGTTTGGTTCTATCTCTTGTTAGTAGTTGGGTTGGTTGGATTGTTTACCATGATCTCCAAACTCAGATTTCAACGGCTTATTAAAAAACAAGAGAAGCTTGAAGATGTTATTAATGAACAGACCAGGCAGTTAAGAGCAGAAAAATCTGCAATTGAGGAACAGAAAAAAGTGATAGAGAAGCAGGCGCAGCATCTCGAAGAAGTGAATAAGACCAAGGATAAATTCTTTTCAATTATTGCACATGACCTGAAGAACCCATTTCAGGCCATGCTGGGATACTCAGAATTTCTGGAATCAGATCTTCAGAAGATGGATAAAAAAGAACTGACGGAAAGCATAGGTATCATCAGGAAATCATCTAAATCGCTGTACAACTTAACTGAAAACCTGTTGCACTGGGCCAATCTTCAGACTGGTAAAATTAAGCCTCATATCGAAAGATGTTCTGTAGCAGAGATCATTGAAAAGAATAAATCGTTGTTCCTTCAATCTGCAAAACAAAAAAATATTCAATTGAATTTCGAGGCGGAAAAAGAGATAGACCTGATGGCCGACCGGAATATGATTGATACGGTAATAAGGAATCTGGTATCTAACGCTATTAAGTTTACAAATCAGGATGGCAAAGTGATGCTAAAAGCGGGTTGCAAAGAAACCTATTGCACCATAGAGATATCTGATAATGGGATAGGGATGAATGACGAGCTGCTTTCAGGAGTATTGAGCCTGGATTCCAAATCAAGAAGAGACGGAACGGGTAATGAAACCGGAACCGGGCTTGGATTGATACTTTGTAAAGAGATGGTAGAAATGAATAGCGGAAAGCTTGAGATCGAATCGGTGGAAGGAAAAGGAACCACTTTCAGGGTTATACTCCCGTGCGCAAATGACTACTGATTTTTATTGAATCTTGGGATTGCGAAGGCTTATGAACTGCCGTATATTTGATGCCTTTCCTGAAAAGGAAAGTCGGTGAAATACCCGGAGAGGTGGCTGAGTGGCTGAAAGCGCTCCCCTGCTAAGGGAGTTTATATGGAAACATGTAACGAGGGTTCGAATCCCTCCCTCTCCGCATTAAGCCAATGTAAAGTTAGGGCCCTCTTTTTTGAGGGCCTTTTTTGTTTGAGTAATTTTATCTGCATTGGGAAGTGAGTCTTATGAAAAACGAACTTTAAGGGTTGATTACGCCTTTCTGATTAGCTAACATCGCATATGAGAACCATTTCTATTTATGTACCCGAACATGCCGTGATGGAAGCAGTAGGTGATCCGCGGTATCTTTTCAATACAGCTAATTCTTTCTTTGAAGCATCGGACCGTCCGGCGCCTTTTAAAGTGCAGCTGGTTGGTGAGTCCCGACAGGTAAAGCTTCAGGATGGAGTATTCTCAGTAAACACCGACAGTCTCATTAATGAGGTAGAGGAGTCAGATCTGATCATAATACCGGCTATTTTTGGCGATTTCGGGCAGGTGATAGAACAAAACAAAGAGGCGATACCCTGGATTCAAAAGCTTCATAAAAAGGGGGCTGAAGTTGCTTCACTATGCACAGGGGCCTTTTTTCTTGGGGCAACGGGTTTGCTGGATGGAAAACAATGTTCCACACACTGGGCTTTTTCCTCAGAATTCCGGGATTGGTACCCAAATGCAGAACTGGTCGATGGTGGAATCATCACCGATGATAATGGAGTGTACAGCAGTGGTGGAGCAAATTCATACTGGAACCTGTTGTTATATTTATTGGAGAAATACACAGACCGTGAAACAGCGATTATGGCGTCTAAGTTCTTTGCGATAGACATCGACCGACAGAGCCAGGCTTCGTTCATGATGTTTAAAGGGCAAAAAGATCATAAGGATAAGGAAGTACTGAAAGCACAGGAATACATTGAAGATAATTATGACCAACGGATCTTAGTGGATGAATTGGCAGAGAAGTGCGCAATAAGCAGGCGAAGTTTTGAGAGAAGATTCAAGAGCGCTACGAATAATACAGTGCTGGAATATATCCAGAGAGTGAAGATTGAAGCAGCCAAGCGGAGCTTTGAATTGACCACAAAAAACATCAGTCAAGTGATGTATGAAGTAGGTTATTCTGATACAAAAGCATTTAGAACTGTATTTAAGAAGATCACAGGACTAACTCCGGTAGAGTACCGAAATAAGTTTTACAAAGAAGAACCGGATCTTGAATTGGTGTAAATGCATCTGAACTATTTCTTTTGTTTGGACAGGTTCTGATCTACCCGGTGTTGAACTATTTTTGTGATCAAATCTTCGGGTAAATCCTGATCTATTGGGAATTGCACTGAACCTTTTGCCCATTTATAGCCTCTTTTATCAAACTCATGATTGAATTCAGCAACTCCGGAAGCACCGGGATAAAATCCAATATGTTTAGAGAAAGCAGCAAAGTGAACCAGGTTGCCATGTAGTTTTAAAGTGGGTATTTGATAGCTAATGGCCTCTTCTGCTTTTTCTGGCAAAGATCTATGTATGATTTCACGGATCTCCTGTAATTTTTTCTGAATTTCTCCAGGAAATGTTTGGATGTATTCATCAATGGATTGGAAATCAGTCTTTGCCATATGGCTACTACTTTTTCGGTTTCTCTTTCTTGAATATCGGGATCAGTGTACGGATTTCCGGATTTCTGAGCCATAGTCCTCCCCACATAAATAGTCCAAAATAGACCGTGAAAAGGATATGTGAGAAGAGCGGGTTATCAAGCCGGATCTGGGTTGCAACCGCCCCGCCAAAATATGCAGTTAAAAGAATGGCACCTATCATGGTAGTTCGCGGAATAATGTGCAGAATAGTAGATATCAGTCCCAATGCACCCAGAATAATGATGTGATGTTGTTCATAGCCAAGTTCAAGGGTTCCGTCTATTACCTCCTGAGGCTGAATAAATTTGAATATGCTGTCCATAAGCATGAACAGGATCACTAAACCACTCATACACCAGGAGATCCAAAAAGTAGTTTTTGATGGTTTTTTCAGAGTCATGATAAATCTCCATTGAAAGCTTTTTCAAGATCTGCTACAATAAGCTTCTTCATTTTAAGCATTGCATTCATCACCCGCTCACCTTGTTCTTGATTTGATTTGCTCATGAGCTCTCCCATTGCATCAGGAATTATCTGCCAAGACATCCCGAATCTATCTTTCACCCATCCACATTGTTCTGCTTCCGGAACAGCAGACAATTGCCCCCAATAATAGTCAACTTCATCCTGATCTTTGCAATGGATCACGAGTGAAATTGCTTCATTAAAGTTAAAATGAGGTCCGCCATTCAAGCCCATGAATGTCCTGCCATTCAGTTCAAAGATGACAACCATCGGACTAACCGTCTTTATTTCTGAGTTCTTAAATACCGAGCAATAGAATTCAGCTGCTTCTTTGGCTTGTCCGTTATACCATAAACAGGTTGTGATCTTTTCCATGTCAGTTCCTGAGTTAATTTCGAATAATTGATCAATAAAAATGTATCGGAGTGACTAAAATTTTGAAAGGTGTAAAACCGGCACTTTGAAGGGGTGTTTACGCCATAAATATGTATTTACACACTTCCGGGAATGTTCTATAATCCAAGAAGTAAAAAACATCATATAAAACCAATAAGGGATGATTAAACGGGGATTAGTACTTTCAGCAATACTTTTGATAATTACGGCAATAGGATGTTCAAAATCAGAGGAAGCACCTGTTGTTCAGTTTTTAAACGAGGGGCCGAATAAAGATCTTGACCTTCCATTTTCTGAGGCGGTCAGAGTAGGAGATGTACTCTTTCTTGCAGGACAGGTGGGAAATGTACCTGGAGAGATGGGCCTGGTAGAAGGTGGAATTGGTCCCGAGACACGACAAACCATGGAGAATATTAAAACTGTTCTGGAACGATATGGATCCGGGATGGAAGATGTGGTTAAGTGTACCATCTTCATGGCTGATATAGCCGAGTGGGGAGCAATGAATGAAGTATACCGGACGTTTTTTAAAAAACCATATCCGGCAAGGAGTGCTCTTGGCGCCAGTGGACTGGCATTAGGAGCGGCAGTTGAGATCGAGTGTATTGCAGCTGTGAAGTAAAAATCAGCTTCCCAACAAGGTCACTACTACCTTTCTGGAACCTCCATACTCCCGGTGCTCACACAGGTAAATCCCTTGCCAGGTTCCAAGGTTGAATCTTCCATTGGTAATAGGGACAGACACAGAAGATCCCATGATTGAACTTTTAATATGGGATGTCATATCATCGGGCCCCTCAAAGGTATGTCGGTACAAACTCATGTCCTCTGGCACCGCTCTGCGGAAATGAGTTTCAAAATCCTGACGTACCGTTGGATCTGCGTTTTCATTGATAGTCAGGCTCGCGCTGGTATGTTGAATGAAAACGTGAGCGATACCAGTAGTGATTTCCTTTATCTCCGGGATTGCATCCAGGATCTCATCCGTTATGATGTGGAAACCTCTGGAGCGTTGTGATAAGCGAATAGTTTTTTGGTGAGTTATCATCCGAATATTCCTTGAGTACTACCTCCATCATGAGTGATAGTCTGGCCTGTAACATAACCAGATACCGGCGATAATAACCAAGTAGCGAGAGAGGCTAATTCGTTGGCATGTCCCATTCTTCCAACGGGGATGCCAGATTCCATTGCTTTTTTAATAGTTTCGAAGCTTTGCCCTGAACCGTCGGCCCGTTTTTGTATGACACGGTCAATAGCGGGAGTATAATGTGACCCTGGCGCTAATACATTAACGGTTATACCACGATCGGCAATTTCCTGAGAAAGGGTTTTGGCAAAACCAACGATCCCAGCCCTGAATGAGTTGCTGAGCACTAAATTAGGAATGGGTTGTTTTACCGATTGGCTTTCGATGAAAAGCAGTCGGCCATATCTATGATCTGAGAACAATGGGACAAGTTTCAAAACCAGATCGATCTTCCATCGCATAACTTTTTGATAGGCATCATCCCATTGATCAATGGATGTTTCCATGGCCGCTAATGCAGGTGGCCCCCCTCCGTTGATCAGTGCTCCGTGAAGTTGGACATCGCCAAGTTCTGAGAGTATTAGCTCAAGTGTTTCTGGTTCACTCAGATCGCCTGATATTCCAGTAACCTGACCAGGGAACTCTTTCTCCAGTTCAGCGAGTTTTTCTTTTCTCCGGGCTATAGCTATTACTTTAGCTCCTTCTGATAACAGTATTTCTGCTACCGCTCTTCCGAAACCACTGGAGGCTCCGCACACCAAAAAGTTTTTATTTAATAGATTCAGATCCATAGCTTAAGCGTTGATTCAGGTTCAATCGGAGGTATTATCTTTTTCAGGTATTTTTCTTATTTCAGATATCTCCACAGGTATTGGATCACTTGCCGATCCACTGTAGAGCGAAACATGGGGGAATGGAATCTCGATACCCTCTTTATCAAACCGGGCTTTAACTTCCTCATTGATTGAGTTTTTGAGCAGAATGTATTCATCTTTAGGAGCCCAGACCAACAACAGAAGGTCGATAGAGGAGGATCCAAAGGCATCGAAAATAATAAGTGGGGCTGGTTCAGATAAGCAATATTGGTTCTTTTCAGCTATATCAACCAGAATCTCACGAACTCTGGCAATATCTTCTTTATAGGCTACCGAAACGCTGCAATTAAAGCGTCTGATCGGGAATTTGGTATTATTGATCACTTCCGTCTTAATGATCATCTCATTGGGAATTCTGACGTATCGGTTATCAAAGGTCCTCATTTTCACTGAAAGCATATCGATTGATAGCACAAAACCGGAGTTCGAACCTACAGTGATGATATCATCTACTTTAAAAGGTTGTTCAGCGATCAAAAAGAAACCACTGATGATATTAGATACACTCGTTTGAGAAGCAAAACCCAGTGCTACTCCTAATATACCGGCAGCTCCAAGAAGTGGGGCGAGACTTATTCCCAGCTCACCTAAAACAGTGATCAGCAGAATGGTTAATCCAACATAGAAAACGATCTTTCCGGCAAGCATACCATAATGTGTGGCATATCGCTTTGAGAAGAACCGTTTTGCCCATCCCCTTAGTAACAAAATAAGTGGAAAAGCGATAGCAATGATTACGGCGATCCTGAACGACATAGTTAAGAAGTCTTCCGACAAAAAAGAATTCAGAGACAATTCTCCCAGGAAGGTTGTTGTGGAATCGGTGGCAACAGATGCAGAGTCTTGATTCATTAGTACCTTGGTTTGATCATTTACCGGGCTGAAATAAAAGTGTCATCGAAGAGTTTTTTAAAAGTGCGGGTAGCAAAACTTTTATTAATTGGTATCCTCGCTTTGCTGATGCGTTCACCTTTCCCAACATTTTCAGGCAGTTTTCCGGTCATGGTGATATCACTGTTCATGTCTTCGCCAAAATACTCAATCTTGGTTTCATCAGCCCATAAACTATCATTAGCATTGAAAATGCCCAGGTGATCTACCCGAAAGCAGAATTTCTCAAAATTAAGATCTTCATTGGTTTTATTTACAATAAGGATAGGGCAGTTTATCAGATTGGGTTTATACTCCAGTTCCGCAAAGTTTCGACGGGCTTTGGTTGTGAGCCAATAACAGATCTCACCCTCAAGTGGGTTACCAAACCAGGTCCGTGACAGGATGCTTGAAGGGAGCTCGGTAAGTATATATTTGGTTTTTTCCTGACTTACCTGAACCCAAAGCGGAATTCTGGTCACTATTTGAATTCTTGAGTTTGGTGCGATTTTCAAAGGAAACTCAGAGCTGACAATGATCGGCAGGTTTGGAAATACGGGGGTAAGCTTCAGGTCACTTTCGGGAGATTTCAAGGCCCATCTTGACCATTTGATCATATCGGTTTCGATCTCATCTATCGGGCAGTTAAAATCAATCCCTTCCTTATCATAATTATGTGCCACCCACAGCTCATCACCTTTTCGCTTCAGCCATAAATGCAGCGATTCTATATTGATATGAAGTCCCGGATGTTCTTGTTCGGGGTCATATGTTTTCCAAATTGTGTCTGGCATGAATACATCCCTTGATTTTGAATTCAGTTTCGCTACCCAAAAACGAGTGTTCTTAATTAAAGAGCAGGGGCCACAAAGACCTCAGCTACAAAACTATCGTACCGGTGTTGTTAAAACAAGTAAGCCTTATTCTTAAAATGAATACTCAAATTTAGTTTGGGATTGTTCTCAGATAACTCAGATCAAAGTAATTGTTCAAAGAGTATCAATCCAATAGAAAGAATCTGAGTCATATTTCCAGATTTCGTTTTTTGATTTCTTCAAGAAGTTTTTTTGGGATGGGAGCACACTGGCAATATTTCTGATGTTCAAGATGCCAGCTTATTTGTTGTTCAACAGATGGCTTTTTGGGCATTTTATGTTCCAGATGCCATTCTTTATTGAGCTTCATAACCAGGTTTTAAATTTCAGGTAATCGGGCCAATATTGAACAGGCAGATGTATTTTTAATGAAGCCAGTTAGTCTGACTGATTATTTTCTTTTGTTGTACTTCTCCTGCTGAATGCGCTTATAAAGTTTTCCCATTTTTTTATCCTTCTCCCGCCGTTCGGCTATAGTGCTGGAAAAATGAGCCTGCTCCCTCATGAGTTTATGATAGTTCTCAAATGAAGCGGCATCTAGTTCACCACTTTCAAGAGCTTCAAGTACTGCACAGCCCACTTCTTCAGTATGAGTGCAGTCGTTGAACTTACAATTACGGGTTAATTCGGTGATCTGGTCAAAAGTCTGTTCAATACCTCCGGCTTCACTTGCAATTCCCAGTTCCCTCATTCCCGGAGTATCAATTATAATCCCACCCTCAGGAAGGATGATCAACTCACGGTGACTGGTGGTATGTCTTCCCTTACTGGTGCTGGAACTAATATCACTTACTTCCATTTTTGCGTTGTGTAGCAGGTTATTTGTCAGGGATGATTTTCCCACGCCGGATGACCCAAGTACACAATAGCTCTGGCCCCTTTTAAGTAAATCTTTAAGCTCATCATATCCTGCTTCAGTTTCATTACTGATCGCAAGAACGGGTACGTTTGGAATACGGTTATGAATTTGAGTTTTAAGCTTCTCAAGTTCATCGGAAGGAATTAGGTCGATCTTACTTAAAACGATGACAGGAGTTATGGAAGCAGAGTGAGAGATAGCCAGATATCGCTCCAGCCGGTTCAGGTTGAAATCATGGCCTACAGCCTGAACAATAAAAGCAGTATCAACATTGCTGGCTATGATCTGGGTATCACCCGATCTGCCAACAGCTTGTCGTTCCAGGGAAGAAAAGCGGGGTAAAACCTCAATGATAATAGCTGAATCTTCGTCTAAAACAGAAATCTTAACCCAGTCGCCCACTGCCGGGAAGTCAGCTCTGGATTCTGCTGAATAACGAAGGCTTCCGGTAATTTCAGCCTGATATGAGCCATCAACCGTTTGAACAATATATCGTTCTTTGTGCTCAACAATCACACGTCCAAGTTCAAGTCCTTGCAGATCGTCAAGGTTGATAAATTCAAGAGCGGACTCATTAAGTCCCAAATTTTCTAATGTCATATCGAATTAACTTATTTGCTACCAAGATACAGAATGAGAATAAAAGTTCAGGATGCTCCGGGCTCAGTTTTTTTATTAAAGAATTAACACATAACTGACTGAAAATAGCTGTATATTTAAGGCTTCGAATTTTTCATTATAATACCCAAATGCAACAAGAACTTAGAAATATCGCCATCATCGCCCACGTAGATCATGGCAAAACTACATTAGTAGATCAGATCCTGAAACAAAGCGGGACATTCAGAGAGAATCAGGAAGTGGAAGAGAGAGTAATGGATTCCGGTGATCTGGAAAGAGAACGTGGTATTACCATCAGTTCCAAAAATACTGCGGTTAATTGGAAGGGAACCAAGATCAACATCGTGGATACTCCAGGTCACGCCGATTTCGGTGGTGAAGTAGAGCGTATCCTGAAGATGGTGAATGGTGTAATCCTTTTAGTGGATGCTGCTGAAGGTCCGTTACCGCAAACTAAATTTGTATTGCGTAAATCGCTAAGTCTTGGGTATAAACCTATTGTTGTGATCAACAAGATCGACCGTAAAGATGCACGTCCTGATGCAGTACTTGATGAGATCTTTGATCTATTTGTGATGCTGGATGCCAATAACGACCAGCTAGATTTCCCAATCCTGTATGCTGTGGCTCGTGATGGTTTGGCTAAACTTCACCTCGAAGAGGAGGGAGAAAGCCTTGCGCCATTAATGGATACTATTGTAAGTCATGTGCCAGCTCCAGCACAGCCTGTTGATGAAAATTTTAAAATGCTGGTAAGCAGTATCGACTGGAACGATTATGTAGGTCGAATTGCAGTTGGACGTATTGAGCAAGGTGCCGTCAAAATAAATCAGGAAGTAGCACTGATCAGTGGAAAAGGTAATCAGAAAATGAAAGGCCGTGCCACAAAACTATTTACATTTAACGGACTCCAGCGCGAGCCGGTTGAAGTAGCTTACGCTGGTGATATTGTGGCAATGGCGGGATACGACAGCGTGAATATTGGCGATACTTTGACTGCGGCTTCTGATCCTACTCCTCTTGAGTATGTAGATCTTGACAAGCCAACGATCGCAATGTATTTCAGAGTAAATAACTCTCCATTTGCTGGAAAAGAAGGTGATTATGTGACTTCAAACCAGATCAAAGATCGCCTGGAGCGTGAGGTGAGAACGAACGTTGCTATGCGTGTAGAGCAAACAGACAGCCCGGATGTATTTAAGGTTTCTGGCCGTGGTGAACTTCAGATGGCGATCCTGATCGAAACGATGCGCCGTGAAGGGTTCGAGTTTTCAGTTTCCCGTCCCGAAGTATTGATGCAAGAAGTGGATGGCGTGTTACATGAACCATTCGAAGAAGTGGTTGTAGATGTTCATACCGATTATTCGAATAAAGTGATCGATAACCTCCAGAAAAGAAAAGGGATCATGCAGGGAATGAGTCAGGAGGGAGAGAACAACCGAATTGAATTCAGAGTGCCATCCCGTGGCCTGATCGGATTCCGAGGCGAAATGTTAACTGAAACCCGGGGAACGGGAATTATGCACCAGCAGTTTGATGCATATGAGCCATTTGCAGGTGAAATTCCCGGAAGAAATCGTGGAGCCTTGATTGCTCTTGAACATGGAGATGTAACCGGATATGCCCTGGAAGGAATACAGGATCGCGGAACGTTCTTTGTTGAACCGGGCGATCCTGTTTACATGGGTATGGTTGTTGGAAGTAACAACCGTTCTGACGATATGGTGGTGAATGTGGCCAAGAAGAAAAACCTTACCAATCACCGGGCCTCGCAAACTGCCGATGCGGTTAAAATCTCCCAGGCTAAGAAAATGAGTCTGGAAGAGCATATCGAATACATTGCCAATGACGAACTGCTTGAGGTAACTCCAAAAAGTCTGCGAATCAGAAAGAAATTCCTGGATCACAACGAACGAAAGCGCGAAGAGAAGAAAAAAGCGAGTGTTTAGTAAAAATCCAGGTCAGTTTTACTGATCTGGACTTACTTTAAAAAGTAGGATTAAACCGAACCCAGATCATAGGAGAGCGGCTCACGTGATTTAAATCCCAGGCTGCTTCCACACGGAAGAAATTGGTACCCAGGCCTATACCTCCGTTTTGTTCCATCTTCTTGAGATCGAAATCTGAAAACCCGTCAGCGATCTGTGTATTTTCGCCGCTAAAGTCGGAAACCCAACCAGAATCGAGAAAGAGGCTCAGATAGAAGTCGTCAAAGTCGATCCAGCCACCATGCCCCCAGCTGGAGGATCCAAACTGTATCTCTGCGGTACTGAGGATCATTTTATTGCCACCCAGGCCGCCAAAAGGCAGAGCTTTGTAAGGAGAGGCCCGCAACGATCCGGGGCCACCTAGTTGAAACTCTTTCATCAAAGGGGCATCTCCGGTAATACTTCCAGCCAGTAACCGGTATTTAAGAATGCTGCCAGGTTCAAAGTTGAAATAGGAGATGAGCTCTGCAGTATACTTTCGGTAATTGTAGTCAGAGCCGGCAAATCCATGGTCACTCATCTCCATATTTCCGGTAAGTGAAAATGTGAAGTGAGGCATTATTATAACTTGCCGGGGATTGAAGGATGCTGAAAAAGACAAGCTGGAAATACTGATAGTATCAACAGGTGATCCACTTGTTACATCAACAGGAGGATTAGCTCTGTATCTACCGTGAGACCCGAATAGTGCCCAGTCTGTAGTTGCCTGAAGACTGTTGAACCGATCGTTATTGTAAGATACGCCCCCCTCAAACAAACGATTTGTTCGTGCCATTACATAAGCACCCCATCCTTTCTGCTTGTAATAATCAAGATAGTCATAGCCAGTAAAAAATGAGGTAAGACTGGTTTCTGAAAGCCCTACTCTCCAGGCATCACTTGTAGTGGTGGCGTCGTAGATTTCACCACCGATAAGGATATGTTCTTTAAAGCCCAGAAATTTTTCAATCCCTGCTTCATAATTCCATTCCTTTTGTCCGAATGAATAACCAATGAGGCCATGAGGGGATAAATTTCTGATTCCCAGGAAGTCGTTGTTATTATACCATTGCATGCGTTCAACTCTTACTCCGAGAAAGAGAGCGTCAACACGGTTAAAATGTACCATTGGGAGTGTTGGGTATGCATTGTATAGAGGGATAGAAGAGTATGGGCCTGATTCAAGTAATCCCCCATAATCAAGCCCTTCAAGACTTACTCGGGAGACAAATCTGTGAGCTTCGGATCTTTCATTTCTCTTAGTACGGGTTGAATCGTATGTGTCGTCGGAAGTCCTGGTTACAGTTTTTGTTTTCTCAGGTTTGTTATTGTTACCCAGAAGTTCACTCAAAGGCTTAGAGAAAAAGGGGTCGTTTATGAATGGATCAGTTTCCTCAGAACTTTCGGATTCAGACTGAGCATAGGCGGGGAAAGCCACTCCTATCAAAAGAAATAAAAGAAGAAAAAAGAATCTGGATCTCATACCGGTTAAGTGAAATTATGCAACCAACATACGACTGTTTGTGATCGATGTTACGCTTTTCCTTCAGGATTCCTGGCATGCAAAACCATGATGGTAATGTCATCTTCCTGTGGTTTATCGCCAGCCCATTTATCGGCAAGTTCTTTGATCGACGACAGCAATTCATCAGCAGAAAGTCCACCTGAATTTGTGAGTAATTCTTCAATAGGTTCAATGCCCAGAAGCTCCCGTTTCTCATTGAAAAGCTCCATCAGACCATCACTCATCAGTAAAATAGTATCACCGGGAGTTACTTCAAAAGTCTTTTGCTGGTAGGGGTAATCTACTGCAGACCCGAGTGGCATTCCTTTGGTAAGAATTCGTTTTACAGATCCTTCTTTGCCATTAAAATATAAAACCGGGGGCATTCCAGCTGAGGTATATTGAATAGAATGCTTGTTACACTTCAGAAAAAGCATACTGATGAACATCATCCGCAGGTTCATGTTCCGGATTCCCGAAGACATCCGGCGGAGCATTTCAATGAGGTCATATTCATTGGCCAGCGTATGGAAATAACTCTTGGCAGTAGCCACCATAATCCCGGCTTTCATCCCGTGACCCGTTGCATCACCCAAGGCAACTGACATTATTCCTTCTTTATCAAAGGCGAAATCATAATAGTCGCCACCAACTTCCTGAGCTGTTTCCATAAATACGGCGATGTCCCAGTATTCGCTATCAGGTATTTGTTTTGGAAGCATAGACAACTGTAGTGTTCGGGCTTCTTCCAATTCACTTGATTTCCGTTCGTTCTCAGCTTCAAGTAGTTTTCGTTCAATCTCTTTTTGTTTATTGATACGTTCCTGTTGTAATGAACGGTCGGATAAGTGTTTTACCTCAATAAGTTTGAATTGAAGGCGCTTATTGGTGCGGGCAAAATCTTTAGAAAGGTAGATAGACATACCTATGATAAGTCCGGCAGAGCCAAACAGATTTCCCAGGTCAGCATCGCCGTCAAAGAAATTAAGGTTGGCAAGCACGGTGTATAGAATACCGGCAACAAGGCAAATAAGGCCGGTACCAATCACCCAAACGCCTTCTCTTTTATTGAAGAAAGAAACAAAGAGTACCCTCATGATCTCGATCAGGGCAGCGAATACAAATAGTTGACGAAAGAGATCCAGGTATTGGGCTTCAAACCATGTTCCGATGGCCAGAATAATGCCTATACCGAAAAATCCCCAAAAGGCTTTAGGTGGTTTTTCATAGAACAGGCTGTAAGAAAACCGGAGGGCATAAATGATCGTCATCAGCCAGGCAATAAGAGAAACACGATAGAATGTTATAACCGTTAGCGGAGACTCGGTGTACTCAGATTCGATAATTGTGTAAGTAAGCAAGGCAAGAAATCCGGTGAATAAAGAAAAAAACAGGTTTCTCTTTTCAGTAGGATAAAATGCGTAGAGCAGAAAATGAATAATGGTAAATGCCAGTAAGATCCCGGCATAGAACATCTTGGTCCACAGACTGAAAGAAGTGCCTTCTATTGAAGTACCGATATGATGATCAAGATCTCCGATCAGGAATCTGAAACCGGCTGTATACCCGTTATTATTGAATGCCTCAGCATCATAATTAGCATACCGTACAGAAAGTACATGGTCTTTGGTATCCTTGAATATCAGGGGTCGCGGAATGTTATCACGGTAAGGAATAAAATCCTCCTCAAATGAGGAAACGCTACCTAGTTTATAAAGAAGCTTACCGTCCAGATAAATTTCGGAGGCGCCATTATGCTGCTCGATCAGAAGAGCGAGAGGATAGCTTACTAAGGAGGAATCAACACGAATATGAACCCTGAACCAGCCAATACCTTTCCATTCATCAATGAATGGTAATTCTGAGGGGCCCAGATAGGTACTTACTTTTTGCCATGCTGTGTCAGAAAATGCCGGAGAAGCCCAGGTATAGTTATCACCGGCTTTAAATTTCCAGGAATTAGTGATGTAAATGGTTTCATCTTCGGGAGAAAAATCAGTTTGTGAGATCACAACGGTATCACCCGGAAGAGGATCGAAGTCTTGGGCAAAGGATTCCTGAATGGCCAATACACATACCAATATCATCAGCAACCCAGCAGGTCTTCCGCAGTTAATATGTGTTGAACTTTGCCCCAAAGTTAGTATTAGTTTTCTGTTTCGAATGTTACCGTACCGGATCCGGTAATGAGGTTTATGGTCGCCCCGCCTTTATTTAATTCACCTTCGATTATGCTGGTCCTTCTAACTCCTTCAAAAGATTCGGAGTAATCCATTTCAACCTTCGACCCCTTGAGAGAGATATCATATCCCGTGTAACCAGGTAAAAATACGGTGATATCACCGGCAGTTGTTTCTAAACTGATACCCTGAGATACATTGATAAAACTGGCTTCTATATCACCACCATCAACCTGGGCCAGCATTGCACCTGAAATACGGTGAGCTTTTATCCATCCGCCTTTTGCTCTAAGCCGCAATTCTCCTTCATTATCATCAATATTCATATTACCGCCATCAGTATGTGCGAAAATGGTTCCTTTACTTGAGCGAATGTCTATATTTCCTCCCGCCGTGAAAGCGCGTACCATCCCCTGAATATTTCGGACATCAATATTTCCACCACTGGTTTTAATGGTGTGAGTTCCTCTTGCCCCGCGAAGTTCAACGTGTCCGCCTGAAGTTTTCAGCTCGGAAGACATAGATTCAGGGATATAGATCTTAAAGGAGAAGGTCATTTGATCGCTGAACAATCCCGCACCTTTGGTCTTCTGTTCAACCGATGCCACCACTTCAGTTCCACGCTGGATGATGATGATCCTGTAATTATCCAGGTTTTTAGTATTCGACCAGAAGGCATACCCGCGGTCTACATAGAGTTCAACCCTGACTTTCTCAGAATTGGCAACTGTTTCAACTTCAATATTGCCATTCAGGGTAAATACTTTAAGCATGCCAGGCCCATCCATAGTGAATTCCTTGACCTGGTATGGGTCGCCTTCGTCACTGGCTACAATGATTGGGAGGGGAGAAGCGGTTAACGATTGTGCATATGCATTGGCAGCTCCCGCTGATAATAAAATGAGCAGAGCAAACAGACGATATCGATATGAAAAAAAGTAACGCTTCAATGAATATAGCTTTGTAAGATGCAGATGATCTTGATTCCCGGGCCAATACGGAGAAATTACTATATCGTTTCGAAAATGCCAGACTTTAAAAAGTGGGTTCAAAAAAGAACAACGAAATTCTTACTTGATCAAAGTGAGTTTACGGGTAATAACCTTATTTCCTGCTTTCAAACGGTAGATATACATCCCGGAAGCCAGGTTTCGGGCCTCAAATGTTACCTGATGATGTCCAGCCTGAACCTGCCCGTTAACTAACATGGCTACTTCACGACCAAGCATATCAAACACACGCAATTCAACCCGGCTATTTACTGGCAATTGATACCTGATAACTGTACTCGGGTTAAAGGGATTAGGATAGTTTTGAAATAATTCAACCGAAACAGGAAGGGTATTATCCAAAGGCTCATTGGAGGTGAATAATGAATTGTCAGAACCAGGTGTTCCATGTTCAGGAGAAGACTGCCAGGATTCGGGAATACTGTTATCCAGATAAGGAGAGATGAGCTCTAAAGTCGGGCCGTCACCATCCGCAGAAACAGGCCAGGGACTTTGATCGGTAAAAGTCAGGGAGTCAACCAGGAAACCTTTATTACTATATAAAAACAAAGATTCACCACTGCCGCTCAGTCCATTATTCATATTTCCCGAGATATTATTTACTGAGGGGAAAAGGCCAGTAAA
Organism: Rhodothermia bacterium; assembly: GCA_030427885.1. Taxonomy (GTDB): domain Bacteria; phylum Bacteroidota; class Rhodothermia; order Balneolales; family Balneolaceae; genus JAUICM01. The sequence goes on from JAUICM010000009.1 coordinate 128,644, forward strand.
CAACGAAAGGTTACGGGAGACCACCTGGTAACGGTGAGATGGGACGATGGTATTTCCATTAAACACAAATGCCTGTTCGTAGGAACCATCAATGAAAACCCAATCACTGATATCCAGGTCTGAATCTGTAGTATTGTAGAACTCTACCCAGTCTTCAGGGTTGAAGTTATCGGCTGAATGATAATTGATCTCATTGATGACCAGGTCCGGATCGGAAACTCCCTGAAATTGGAGGGCGCCGATCTCTGATAAGGTGTCGGAATCATCACTATCCAGGAAGACGTTTTCGGAAGCATTAATAACGGGAGAAACTACCTGAGGGTAAAAATTTTCGCCTTCGGGATTGATAAGATAAATATCCCGGAGCAGGTTAGAACTTCCATCGAGGGGCTCAGTATTGCTGATTGAAAAAGAGGTTTCAACAGAAGAAAATTCATCACTTGTAACCGGAGATTCCTGTGAATCCAGGAAGATAGAATTCCTGATCTCAGCTGTACCACCCCCACGGTTCAGGACTTTTTCATATACAGCCACACCCACATTATTTGAGTAGAAGGTATTGTGATCAATATAACCAGTGGATCCGGCGTCTTTAATTCCAACACCTAAATTACATTTAGCGAATACATTTTTAAAGATAAGGGCATCTGAACCCTGGCCAATGGAAACGGCTTTATCCCCGCAGCTAACCACCTTATTACCTATGATCTGAACACCGGTGGAGGAGTCACCAATATCAATAGCATCCGTATTATCGCCAATGAAGTTATAGAAACTATTACCCTGAATAATGGTGGTATCCTCCATCAGGCCGATATCGATCGCATCCATATCTTCAATGTTATTTCCTTCAAAAACATTACCGATCAGCCAAAGATTACCACCATTCACATTTATGTAATCACCTACAAGAGTGGCATTGGAGAGGGTGCTTCCTGTGATCTTTAGTCTGCTGAATTGTGAGGAGACAGGAAGTGGAACATTAGTAATCACAGAATTTGAGATCTCTACATCGGAATTGTAAAGAGATACCGCGGAAAAGAAGTTTTCATCATTCAGAATACCGCTGGCTTCACTTATTTGAACATGATTAATTACAGACCTGCCTTCAGCATTATCAAAAAAGAGGCCTTTCCAGTGTTGACCTGGATAATAGGGTGTGATGCTAACCGGATCATCTTGTGTTCCGTCAATATTAAGCCCGCCTTTCACAGTAATACCTTTTCCATTCTTAACCAGAAGTTCAACCCCAGATTCAATTGTTAGTACTGCGCCAGTTTGAACTTCAACATCCTCAGATATATAGTATGGAGAGTTGTTGCTTGTGAGTGTTAACGATTGATCTATTGTGGAAGGGACAAAACTATTACTGGCTGCTTCAAACTCAGCGATCAATTCAGTATCTCCGGCAAGGGTTATACTGATCGAGTCTGTTTCTGAGATCAGGGTTGTATCGGTATTAGCTAAAGAATTAACCGTTGCCAGACTTAGGTCAAAACTAAGGTCTGAGCTATTTGAAGAACTTTGATGAATTTCCACCGCTATTATATTCTCACCGGTTAACAGTGCCTCAGGGCTGATAGTGAATTTCTGATAACTGGTTTCACCACTTGAGATGATTGCTGTCAATGCTAGTGTGTTTTCGGCAATGGAGCCATCCGGCATATTCGAGCGAAGTATTTCTTCCCCATTTAAATAAACTACTGCTCCGTCATCTGCCAAAAGTTGGAGTTCGAGTTCTGAGATATCAGAAGTATTTGGCAACTCAAAACTATGACGGAAGTAAGCACTGATATTTTTGTTTTGTGAGTCTGATCCATAATTAATTTCTGTAGCCTGATCATCCCCATACCCCAGAATTCCATCACCGGATTTCCAGCTACTGTCATCGAAATCCAGTGATTTCCAAAGAGAAGCCACACTGGTTTGATCGTAATATTTCCAACTGTCTTTTGATGTAATGAGTACTTTTTTAGAAGCTCCGCCTACCTTTTTCCATGCTTTGAACTGGTAGCCCGGTGGGGCATAGGCTTTAATAGGGATAGGGATGGCGTTAAAATATTGTCCTCCGGAAGAATGGATGTCCTTGAAAAAGCCATTGATACCCACTTTACCATCATTTTCAATATTTGAGCTAATGGATAATGAAGACCGACCGTTCAGGTCAAAAAGATCAGATAAGTTCTGTATAGCTGATGAAGGGCGTTGTTCAGCAAAAGTCCTGAATTTTTGAACCTCACTATTCCAGCTGCTTATAGAAGAAATACCTGCTGATTCACCCCATTCCGTGATAGAAAGCGAATCAATAAAAGTACCCCATTTTGATATGTGACGTGGCATTTCTGGTTCGATAACGGTAGCAAGACTATCTATAACGGAAATAACTCTTTCGGGAGTGAAGGTCGTATTTAAGCGCTCCGAATAACGTTGAATGAATTCATTCCGGAAATCTTCGTTAGCTATGAGATACCGGAAAAGCTCAAAATTATCGTATATATCCTTTATCTGATCACTTCCTATCCGGCCGGTATTAAAACCGCGATCCATATCAACTAATACCCAGCGCCATTTGTTTTCATTTCCGCGATCCCTCCAGATCTCACGGTTATGTCCCCAGCTGCTGTTAGCCAGGTATGCCTGAACGATCACAAAATCCATGAGATTATGAATGTCGACCTGAGAGGCCACTTCCTGATATGTTTCAGTGTTACTCAGATCTGATGAAGATGCAAGTTTCAGCAATTCAAGATAGGCTGATGAATCTCCCTCAATCACTTGATAATCAGATTCCAGATGGTCAAGATCGACCTCTGCTGTATTATAATGAAGGGAGAAATATTGGGAGTCCAGCTTTTCTCGAAGATTATAAATCCCCCAATAATTTCCATTTAAATAAAGAACGGTTGGGCGGTAGGCTTGTATCGAATTCGAAACCTGGTCCTGGATCAGGCTGGATATCATTCCATCACGAATCATAGTGTATGGCCAGTCGTCCCCGCTGTTGCGCAGGTAAAGACGCTTAAAGGCCTGATAAGGAAGGTGATCAAATACCGGGTATTCAATATTGGATTCACCGTAGTCACCGCGGGCATATATATTCAATGGTTTTTGGGCAAATCGGAAGATGTTCTCGCCACCGATCCTCATTCCAACCTGCTGTGAAAAGCCCTGTTCTGATCCCATTGGGAAAAACTCCAGGTTTACCGGGACTTCACGTTCTTTGAGTGTATTCAGGTAGATGCCAAGTTCTTTTCCCATGAGATACTCAGGCTCAGAAATAATTGAGAAGGCAGGCAGGGTTCGATCTTCATTAATAAAGTAAGTTGCCCCAAAGACAGGCCCCGGAATTTTTCCATCTTCAAAAACCCGTACTTTAAGAATGCTGGTTTCCGTAATGGAGATAGGTGAATTATAAACCGGCGAATCACTACTGGGTTTAGTGCCGTCTAATGTATAATGAATAGTTCCGGTTCCGGTATTGGTACTTAGAGAAACCGATTGAGTGGATGCATAAAATCCTCCGGGAGAAGAAAATAAAACAGCTCCGGCATAGTTCGTTGAAAGAATCCCATCTGTCTGGTTTGATGTACCGGGAGTAGGTTCGCCAAATCGAAACCAATTTGAGCTCCCATCAGGTTTACGTCCAAACGAGACATCCTCGATCTGGCCAGAGAAGCTGATTGAATCAACAAGCACCCCTTCCGGGCTAAACAGGGCGATAGCTTCACCGTCTTTATTCAATTTGAAATTCGTATGTGACCATTGTGTGGTATAGGGTATTTTATGGGGCCACCACTCCCTCACATAATTTTGACCAGGAATATCATTTTCACCATCCGCCCAGAGAAAAAAGAATCCTTTGGAGGGGATCAAAGTATTTTCAGGGATCTTCCATTTAGTGACATCATTGAGATCATCAGTTAGATAATACCCGCTGATATCTACCATAAAATCTTCATCATTATATAGTTCGATCCAGTCAGAGAAGTCCCCGAAGTCCACCATGTCCGGGTTGGTGGTTACATTTGAGGCGAGAAATTCATTGATGAATACCCGGTTTTCCTGTGCTGTTACACTTAAAGAGGTAAGTAAAAAAATCAGTACTGATAACCTGATCCGCATTAAACTCCTGATCACTTATTTTAAAAGATACCCCTTAATGTATTGAGTTACGGGGAAAATTACCCCATTCCATAAAAACTGGCTTTTTCCCTGAAATAGGGTTCAAACTCCTTTCTTAGGGATCTGTGTTCATCCTGAACTAAGTCAGCATCTTTATATATAAGGTCGCGGGCTTTTTCTTTAGCCTGGGCCAGAATGAATTGGTCTTCCACAATATCAGCTACTTTGAAATCAGGAAGTCCGCTTTGTTTGGTGCCCAGAAAATCACCGGGACCACGCAGCTTGAGATCAGCTTCCGCAATTTTAAATCCATCATTGGTTTCTTCCATTGTTTTGAGCCGGAACTCTCCCGATTTGCTGACTTTCACGTCAGGAAGGAGAATACAATAACTTTGACGTTCGCCCCGGCCGATCCTTCCGCGTAGCTGATGAAGTTGTGAAAGCCCGAAACGTTCGGCATGCTCAATGATCATGACGGAAGCATTGGGGACATCAACACCAACTTCGATCACTGTAGTGGAAACCAGGATCTGGATATCATTTTTAATGAAAGCCTGCATTACAGAATCCTTTTCATCCGATTTCATACGACCATGAAGCAAACCGACGTTAAAATCAGGGAATCTGTTTTGAATTTTTTCAAAACCTGCTGTCGCATCTTTTAAGTCCAGTGCTTCTGATTCTTCTACTAATGGATAAATCACATAGACTTGTCCTCCATCTTCTACTTCCTGCTTAACAAAGTTGAAAACATCGTCCCTTTTCTTCTGTCCTCGAATCGCAGTTCGAATAGGTTTTCTTCCTGCCGGCAATCCTTTGATGATGGAAATGTCCAGGTCGGCATATACCGTCATCGCCAGTGAGCGGGGAATTGGGGTGGCGCTCATTACTAAAATATGTGGATGTTCCCCTTTATTTAGAAGCTCCGCTCTTTGTTTAACCCCGAACCGATGTTGTTCATCAATAACAGCCAGACCGAGATTATGGAATTTGATCTCCTTTTGAATAACAGCATGAGTACCAACCACTATATGGCAGTTACCGCCTTCAATATCTGTTAGCACATCTCTGCGGAGTGCCGTTTTTTGTCCTCCAACCAACAGACGGATATTGATACCAAGATCTTTCAGGTGCTCTGATAAAGTGCGAAAGTGCTGTTCGGCGAGTATTTCTGTAGGTGCAACGAAAGCAGCCTGGAATCCATTATCGATGGCCATTAAAATAGCACCGACGGCTACAATAGTTTTTCCGGCGCCAACATCACCCTGAATCAAACGGTTCATTTGTCTTCCGGAGCGAACATCTTTTTTTATATCTGCAAGGGAAGATCGTTGTCCTTCAGTCAGCTCAAATGGAAGGAGTTCTGTGAAATACCTGGAGGTATAAGTTCCCATCTCTGAGAACACATGTCCGCTCTTTCGTTCTTCCACCGTGTGATGGATCTTTTCCATGCTTAGTTCAAAAAGGAAAAGCTCCTCAAATTTAAACCGCTCCAAAGCTTTTTTCCGTTCACCATGGTCCTCCGGGAAATGGATCATTCTGTAAGCCTCAGACCGTTGGGGAAGAGCCAGATCTTTTAATATATACTCAGGGATGAATTCATCCAGTTCAGTATTTTTTAAAATGATCTCTATCCATTTCTGAAAAAGGGAGCTGGTGATTCGGGTTTTGCTTATCTCTTTACTACCGGGGTAGATGGGCATGATCCGGGAGAATTGAGCCAGGTCACCTTCGTCCGAGATCTTGTCTACTTCAGGATGGGCAATAGTTATATTTTTACCATAGCGTTTGGCAGCGCCAAAGAAAGCAACCAGATCCCCTTTGTTGAATATCTTTTTAAAGTAAGAAGCTCCCCTGAACCAGACTCCTTTCAGGCTACCGGAGTCATCCTTTATTGTAACCTCTAATCTTTTCTTTCTGCCATAACCAACTTCTGTAACAGCTGTAACTTTTCCTGTAACGGTAACTTCTTCCCCGGAACCCTGAAGAAATGCGATAGGCTGTACATTAGTTCGGTCGAGGTACCGGCGCGGAAAGAAATTCAGGAAATCTCCGGGTGTTCGGATTCCTTCCTTAGCGAGCGCTTCGAGTCTTTTTGTGCTTAAACCGGGTAAAGTACTAAGATTCAATTGATATAAAGTTATATATCGGTTTGCATTTAAAAATGAGTTTCAGAACAACATTTGGTGTCGTTCTGGGGAATTAAGGAAAATTCATGGAATAAAGTGAATTTTGTTTGATAATAATTTTGCAAAAGCATTTGAATCTTCCCTATATTTGCAAGCTCTCGATTTGATGGCAATAACCAAACTTTTGAACAGTGCCAACTATACAACAACTTATTCGAAAAGGTAGAAAAAGTAAGATCCGTAAAACGACTGCACCGGCAATGCAGAATTGCCCACAGAAACGCGGTGTTTGTACAAGGGTTTACACAACTACCCCTAAAAAGCCGAACTCAGCACTTCGTAAAGTAGCTCGTGTTCGATTGACTAACGGGATTGAAGTTACAGCTTACATCCCAGGAGAAGGCCATAACCTGCAAGAGCACAGTATTGTGTTGATTCGTGGCGGAAGGGTAAAAGATTTACCTGGTGTTAGATATCACATTATTCGTGGTACTCTTGATACTGCAGGTGTTGAAGGCCGTACTCAGAGTAGAAGCCTCTACGGTACTAAGAGACCAAAAGGGTAACCCAAAAGAATTTAGACTAATCGAGCTATGCGTAGAAGAAAAGCAGAAAAACGAGACGTACAACCAGATCCGATATTTGAGGATAAGCTGATTACTCGTTTCGTAAACAACCTGATGAGAGATGGCAAGAAAAACGTTGCCCGTAAAATCGTTTATCAGGCATTCGAAGTTATTGAAGAAAGAACCGGCGAGACTGGAATTGAGATATTCCGTTCTGCGCTGCAAAATTCAACTCCAGTAGTTGAAGTAAAATCACGTCGTGTTGGTGGTGCTACTTACCAGGTGCCTGTAGAGGTGCGTCAGGAACGTGGTACTGCACTGGGAATGAGGTGGCTTATTAAAGCTGCCCGTTCAAGAAACGACAAATCGATGTCATTACGTCTGTCTCGCGAATTGATCGACGCTTCTAAAAATGAAGGCGGAGCGGTTCGTAGAAAAGACGAAACACATCGTATGGCTGAAGCCAACAAAGCATTTGCACATTTTAGATTCTAAAAAATATTCATCAAACACATGTCTGAAGTAAAAACAGCAATGGATCCTAAAGTTCTCGATAAAATGCGCCGCACGCGTAACATCGGGATCATGGCTCACATCGACGCCGGTAAAACTACTGTAACCGAGCGTATTCTGTTCTACACTGGCCGTAGCCACCGTATTGGTGAGGTGCATGATGGCGCCGCAACTATGGATTGGATGGAGCAGGAGCAAGAGCGCGGTATTACTATTACTTCTGCCGCTACTCACTGTATCTGGAAAGACCATCGTATTAATATTATCGATACCCCTGGTCACGTTGACTTTACTGTAGAGGTAGAGCGTTCACTTCGTGTACTTGATGGTGCTGTTTTTGTGCTGTGTTCTGTAGGTGCTGTTCAGCCTCAGTCTGAGACTGTATGGCGTCAGGCTACTAAGTACAAAGTGCCTTGTATGGCTTTTGTTAATAAAATGGACCGTACTGGTGCTGACTTCTATAATGTAGTTGGTCAGCTTGATAGTAAGCTGAATGCAAATCCTATCCCTATCCAGATCCCTATTGGCCGTGAAGAGAATTTCAAAGGTGTTGTAGACCTTATTAATATGCAGGCTGTTGTATGGGATGAAGAATCACTGGGTGCTAAGTACGATGTGATCGATATTCCAGCTGACATGCAGGATGATGTGGACAGCTACAGAATTCAGATGTTGGAAGCAATTGCGGATCACGACGAATCCCTGATGGAAAAATACCTGATGGAAGAAGAGATCTCAGCAGAAGAGATTGTTGCAGCTATCCGTAAAGCAACCATTGCAAAAGATATTACTCCTGTAATGTGTGGTACTGCTCTTAAGAACAAAGGTGTTCAGGCTATGCTTGACCGTGTTCTTGATTTCATGCCATCACCACTAGATGTAGAAGCAGTAAAAGGAATTGATCCTAAAACTGACAAAGAAGTGACTCGCGAAGCAGATCCTAACGGACCGTTCTCAGCACTTGCTTTTAAGATCATGACTGATCCTTATGTTGGTAAGCTGACTTTTGCCCGTGTGTATTCAGGAAGACTTGAAAAAGGATCTTATATCCTTAACTCATCTACTGGTAACAAAGAGCGTGTTGGTCGTCTGTTAGAGATGCACGCTAACTCGAAACACGATGTTGACTTTGCTCAGGCAGGGGATATCGTAGCTGTTGTAGGTGTTAAAGAGGTATACACTGGTGATACCTTCTGTGATCTTGAAAGCCCGGTTATCCTGGAGCAGATCACTTTCCCTGAGCCGGTAATTAAACTTGCTGTTGAGCCTAAAACTAAAGCTGACAGTGATAAGCTATCTACTGGTCTTCAGAAACTTGCAGAAGAAGATCCTACGTTCAAAGTATCTACAGATGAAGAAACCGGCCAAACCACTATTGCTGGTATGGGTGAACTTCACCTTGAGATCATTGTTGATCGTCTGAAACGTGAATTTAAAGTAGAGGCTAACGTTGGTGCTCCTCAGGTATCTTATCGTGAAACCATTTCTAAAAATGTTATTCACCGTGAGACCTACAAGAAGCAAACTGGTGGTCGTGGTAAATTTGCAGATATCCAGTTTGAGATCGCACCAATTGAGTTCTTCGACAATTATGAAGGGAAAGAAGATCGTCTTTCAAGGTCTGAAGGATTCCTTTTTATCAATGAAGTTGTTGGTGGTAATATTCCACGTGAATTTATTCCTTCTGTAGAAAAAGGCTTTAAAGCTGCTCTTGAGAGCGGTATTCAGGCTAACTATGCTGTACAGAACATCGGTGTTCGTCTTTTTGATGGTTCATATCACGATGTTGACTCTGATCAGTTGAGCTTCGAATTAGCAGCAAAACAAGGTTTCAGAGATTCAGCTAAGAAAGCAAAACCAGTTCTTCTTGAGCCTGTGATGAAAGTGGAAGTAACTACTCCGGAAGAATATATGGGTGATGTGATCGGTGACCTTAACAGCCGACGCGGAATCATTCAAAGTATGAATTCTGATCCAAACGGATCTATTGTAAAAGCCAATGTGCCGCTATCAGAAATGTTCGGTTATTCAACTGACCTGCGTTCAGCGACACAAGGTAGAGCGGTTTACTCTATGGAGTTTGAAGAGTATACCCAGGTACCTGAAAAGATTGCTCAGGAAATCATTGAAAGCCAATCATAACAATTTTAACGTAAACTGATTTAGAATCATGGCAAAAGAGACCTTTCAGCGAACCAAACCCCACGTGAATGTGGGCACCATTGGGCACGTAGATCACGGTAAGACAACGTTGACTGCGGCG
>JAUICM010000004.1 GCA_030427885.1 Rhodothermia bacterium
CATTGGAATTTAAATGTGATTACTGTAATGAAATTGTCAAGTATGAAAAAGAATCATTCGGCTAACAAGCGTTTCAAGTCGGACGCAGGTAGGGTTCGCCGGAAAGCTTGTGGGCAATAAAATTATTCAGTTACTTCAATTAAAAACGAACACCTGCGCCGCTTAAACGCCGGGTCGTTATGCCGCTCTAACCCAAGCTCAATGAAGACAGCACCAATCGAATTCAAGCCACTATCTGAAACAGATCTCCCCCTGCTTGCTGACTGGCTTTCACGAGCACATCTTCAAAAATGGTGGAGAGAAGATGAAATAACTATTGAACGAATTCGAGAGAAATATTTACCTCGTATTTTTGGTGAGGATGATGCCAGACCTTTTTTAGTGTACTTAGATTATAGTCCAGTTGGATATATCCAATATTACCACGCTTGGATAAACCAAGACTGGTGGCCAGACAAGCCGGAAAAGGGAGTATTGGGAATTGATCAATTCATTGGTGATAAAAATAATTTGGACAAAGGAATCGGGAGTAGATTTATATCAGAATTTGTGCAACGGCTATTCGATGATCCCGAGGTTACGGAAATTCGCGTGGACCCAAGACCTGATAATGTGCGAGCTATTCGATGCTACGAAAAAGTGGGGTTTGAAAAAGTAAACCAAATTAATACTCCCGATGGACTCGCTATTATGATGGTCCTTAACAGAAAAACCTTCTAAGTTAAAAGCCTCATAGAAGTTTGCGGCATAACAAGCGCATCAACTGGGACGCGGAAATGCCGTTGGTTTCCAGAGATGCTTGTTTTAAAATTTTCACCGTTAATTAAATCATAATCCCCGCGCCCGTTATGCGCCAGGCCGTTAGGCTACCTTTTCATAAAGCTTGACAATAAGTACGGAATAGCGTACGTTTTGAAAGCGTTCACTAATTCGTATTGCCATGAAAACACTTACAGCTACTCAAGCTCGCAAAGACATTTATCGATTGCTGGATGAAGCTTCTGATACCCATAAACCGATTCAGATCACCGGGAAACGCTCCAATGCCGTATTGGTCAGTGAAGAAGATTGGAGGGCTATTCAGGAAACGCTTTACCTTTCTTCCATTCCGGGCATGCAAGAGTCTATTGTGGAAGGAATAAATACCCCACTTGAAGAAACCGAGGAAGAACTTGACTGGTGAGCACCTATAAACTCGTTTACACCAAACAAGCTAAGAAGGATGCTATAAAAGCCGCTTCTTCAGGTTTAAAGTCCAAAATCGAAGACTTGTTGGAGATCATTGAGAAAAATCCCTTTGAAGAATACCCTCCCTATGAAAAATTGGTTGGTAATTTAGAAGGGGCATACTCTCGACGAATCAATATCCAGCATCGCTTAGTATATCAGGTTTACGAAAAAGAGAAAGTCGTGAAAGTAATCAGAATGTGGACTCACTACGATTAGCCGGTAGTATAACAAGCGTTTTAAGTCGGACCCTGATCTTCATCAGTGCAGGCTCCGGTAGGGTTCGCTGGGAAGCTTGTGGGCAATAAAATAAATCAGTTACTTCAAATAAAAACGAGAACCTGCGCCGCTTAAACGCCGGGTCGTTATAGCCAGGTCCAATAAAGAAAATGAATAAGTTTTCAGTAATTCTTTTTTTGATGCTTTGTTCTATTTGGAGTGAGGCACGAACACAAAGTATTGTTGGTACAACTTGGGTAAATAGTAATTTTGATGATTGTACAAGTACGATTAAGCTTTTAGGAGAAAAAATAGTCCATTTTTACTATTGTGGAGTTAATGAGACTGTAACTGGCATTTATTCTTTCTCAGCTGATACATTAAAACTTGATCTGTACGAAAATGACCAAACACCCATTTCATTTGGTGGTTCAGATGAATCGTATCTAAGATTTAAGTATACATTTGTTCGTGATGATACTACACTTACAATGTTGAAATACACAGATGTTAAATATGAGTATGAAGAAATAGTCAATGATTGGCAACGTAACTTCAAACTAATTGATAACTAAAATTGGCTATAACAAGCATTTCAAGCGGATCTATTAATAAACCTTTCCCTTTCCGGAACGTTCGCTGAATAATCCTGCTTTTTAATGTTCCGGTAACAATCACTTCGGTTCTGTTTGTTACTATGAAACAAACTTTTAAAAAATGAGGGGCCTGCCATGCCACAATCTATTCAAACCAAGCATCTTGACGAAGTTATTCAAAACCATACTCATGATATGACCGGTAAGGTCGTTGCCATTACTGGTACAACAAGTGGAACCGGATATGTATGTGCCCGGGAAATGGCGAAACTTGGCGCCGAAGTCATCTTACTGAACCGGGCCAGTGCCCGTTCTGAGTCTTCTCTTTCTCAATTAAAAGATGAGGTTCCTTTTGGGACATTTGTATCAGTAGAATGTGATCTTCAGGATTTTGAAAGTGTCCGGACGGCAGCTGATGTGATCAAGACTTCCTACCCGACACTGGATGTGCTGTGCAATAATGCCGGCGTGATGGCCATGCCCGATCAGGCTACCAAAGACGGGTACGATGTTCAGATGCAGACCAATTGTCTCTCACACTTTCTACTGACCAAAGAACTGTTTTCGTTGCTAAAAGAGAGTTCGGAAGGGCGTATTGTGAATCATACTTCTCAGGCACGCCTGGGCCCTCCTTTGGAGGAAAAATATTTCCAGCAACGTGGCGGTGATCTGGGTGGTGACGGAACAGATGAGGAGAACAACAATTTTTCTGGTCCCCGCTGGAAAAGATACCGGCAGACTAAACTGGCCAACTGCGCCTTTACCTACGGACTGATCAATAGGCTGGAAAAAGCCGGTATTAATAACATCAAAGTATTACTTGCCCATCCCGGACTAGCTGCTACCCAGCTACAGGTAACAACCGCTAAAACGGGAGGAATGGAAAAAGACTCTGATCTCATGACCCGGGCACAATCTGCTGAAGACGGAGCATTGGGTATCATTCGTTGCTGTGCGGATCCCAATGTGGAAACCGGAGATTTTTATGGTCCGGATGGATGGAAAGGATTTCCCGGAAAGCTAACTCCGGAAGATTCATTGTCAGACCCGGAAAACATCCGCATCAACTGGGAAGGTTGTGAAGCAGCTGTTGGAAAGTTCTTGACCTAAGTAGTATTTGTCATGCTGAACTCGTTTCGGCATCTGTAAAGAATTGAAACGTTGATACATTTCTTATTCAAAGCAACGCTCCGCTCCTGACAGACCCTGAATCAAGTTCAGGGTGACGGCTTTAAAATTATCTTTCCCACTTTTTTCTATATCCCTGTAAATATTCCTTAAGGCTTCTATATAAGCCGGCTTTTTTATTTATACTCTTTTTGGGATATATCTAACTAATGCTTTTCAATATGAAGTCTTTTCGAACTCACTTGTCTTTTCTGAATCTTGCAGTGCTTTCTGTTTTTATCATTACTGCTTGTGGCGGTCCTCAGGAGCCCGAAACACCTCAAAAATGGGTGGGAACCTGGAGCACAGCCCTTCAGCTCACAGAGCCGCGAAATAATCCTCCGGAACCGGGACTGAACGGAAATACTATCCGTCAGGTGGTTCATGTTTCCCTGGGCGGTGAAAGACTCCGTTTTCGGGTATCCAATGTTTTTGGAACTAAACCTGTGAGTATCACCGAGATCCGTATTGCACAATCTGCTGGAAACGGAGCTATTGTGGAAGGTACAGAGACTATCCTCACCTTTGAAGGAGAAAAGGCTATAACACTGCCGCCTGACAGTGCCTTGCTTTCTGATCCTTTTGATTTTGATCTGGCCCCGCTCTCAGATGTGGCTGTGACCATGTATATTTCTTCGATTGGAGAAGAGATCACCGGGCATCCAGGTTCGCGAACAACTTCATACATCCTTGAGGGTAATACTTTAGACCAAACGGCCTTTACAGATGCAGTAACTACCGATCACTGGTATATCATTGATGCCCTTGATGTTTTGGCCCCAGACACTTCTGTGGCCATTGCCTTGCTGGGCGACTCCATCACCGATGGGCGTGGTTCCGGAACTAATAAACAAAACCGCTGGCCCGATGAACTTGCGCGCCGGCTTCAGGCTAATCCCGGAACCGGACATATTGCTATCCTCAATCAGGGGATCGGGGGAAATTGTGTGTTAAGACCCTGTTTAGGTCCCGCTGCCCTTGACCGTTTTGAGCGGGATGTGCTGAATCAGACCGGCGTAAAATACCTGGTGATCCTGGAAGGAGTGAATGACATTGGCGGGATCCAAACGGAAGAAGAAGCCCGGGAAGTGGCTGGCGCTTTGCTCACCGCTTACGAGGAAATGATAGATAAAGCTCATGAACAGAATATCCTTGTTTATGGTGCTACTATCATGCCATTCGGGGACTCTTTTTATTATCGAGAAGCCAGTGAACTCGCCCGCCAGATGGTGAATGAGTGGATCCGGGCAAGCGGCGCCTTCGATGCGGTTATCGATCTTGATCAGGCTCTTGAAGACCCTGATAATCCAGGTCGTTTATTACCCGCCGCTGACGATGGCGATCACCTTCACCCTAGTCAGGAAGGGCACCGACTAATGGCTGAGGCCGTTGACCTCTCTCTCTTTCTGGAAACGGAGATCATTGAGTTTTAACGGTAATTAGTATTTATCAAACGGTATTGCGGATTATCAACGGGGATTTATATTTCGCTGAAATTAATCGCCCATACTGCTTATGAACATCCGCATCACTCTTTTTTTATTCATCCTTTGTACTTGCTGGGCCTGTTCGGCTGATCCGGTTAACCCTGTTACAGACCCGGATCCTGAGGAAGAAGTTGAGTTGAATTTCACCCCAACCACGGAATTTGATTTCAAGGTGAACGGGTATACCAATTTTAACTTTTCGGGTTTTAACCTCCTGGTTCAGACCACTATCAGTAATAACCAGACCGCACTTGCCAATACTGCCCTGGAGATCATCGATAACGACCTTGCGAAAATATTGACTTTAAACTTCAATGATCAGATAAAGTCCGAGCTTCTAGCCGTTCCCATTTTCCTTGATCTGAATACTACCACGGGTGGTGCGGTATATCATCCAAGTGCTGAGTGGCTTTCTCAGAATGGTTATATAACTGAAAAAGCCCGGTCTGTTGAAATCTCAAACATCCGGAACTTCATTAACTGGACAAAACAGAATCAGCCCTATATGCTGCTCCATGAGTTGGCTCATGCCTACCATCACCGGGTCTACAACTTTGCAAATGCCGATATCACCGGAGCCTATGATCATGCCATTGCGGTGGATCTGTATACCAATGTTTCCTACCATTCCGGTAACGAAAATTATACCACCGCCAGCAGAGCCTATGCACTCAATGATGAACGGGAGTTCTTTGCAGAACTTACAGAGGCCTATTTTGGCCGAAATGATTATTACCCTTTCGTTCGCAGTGAGCTCCGAACATATGATCCCGCCGGTTTCGATATGATCGAAAGCGTCTGGGAGCAGGAGTGACCGGATTTTTTTCTTCCTTATTTTTGGTTCCCAGCGGTCTATCTGTTATGATTAGTTTATGGACTCAGGCAGCGGACAACCTTCGATAGACATTTTTGGTGTAACGATCATGGAACCCATGGTCACCTTCACCGACCTTTGGATCACCAGTGTCTGTGTGTATGCCTTTGTACAGCTCCGGCGTCTCAACAAGCAAGGAAAGGTACATCAGTATATGCGCTGGTACTTTTCCATTATGGCCATTGCCACCTTTCTGGGTGGATTGCTCGGTCATGCCTTTCAACACGCTGTGGGTCTGGAATGGAAATTACCCGGCTGGCTGATCAGTATGCTTTCGGTGATGGCCGTTGAACGGGCGACCATTATGCATGCCCGGCCGGTGATCAACTCCCATTTTGGTAAATTTCTGGAGATCGCTAATGTGTTGGAGCTGCTCACTTTCGCCGTGATCACTTTTACTACCTTAAACTTTTTCTTTATTCAGGTTCATTCTGCTTACGGACTTGGTCTTGTTGTTTTGCCCCTGCATTTCCTTGTCTTCTGGCGAACCCGAAATACAGGAAGCCGCATTTTTGTGCTCACGGTATTATTTGCAACACTGGCTGCATTCTTCTATACAAGTGAGATCGGTATACATAAATGGTTCAATCATTTAGACCTGGCTCACACTGTTATGGCCATCAGTATGTATTGCTTTTATCGGGGTGCCCGTAAACTTGAAGTACTTGAGCCGGATGATATTCTGGAAGAAAAGGGTACATTTTCTCATTCTCTCAAAATGTTATTCAAATCTTGATATTCCTTAGTCTGACCTTTCAGAAGCACGATGAAATTCTTTTCGCCACATACCCTTTATCTGAAATTTTTACATTGGCGGCAGGTTATAACTATAATGGTTGAATAGTATCAACTCTTGCGATATTTAATTTTCCAGGGCTTATAACCTATCCGCCCAAAATTTCTTTCGCTTTATCTTTGAGCTGATCTACCACTCCACCTTTTACGGCTTCCTGAATGGCTGAAGAAATAAGTGGTTCCAGTATCTTCCTGACTCCATCTTTTATCGTGCTTTCACCATCCCGGCCTATTCCTTTGAGTTCAATCTGGTCGATTTTGGCGGATGCTGTTCTTTCCCGGTCTATGGCTGTGCTCACTTTAACCATGCTGTTCTCGACCATAAGACGTTCTATTATCATGGTTTTGTCTGACGGGCTTTCAGATGAAAATTCCATGTTGTCATTCAGGGTGCTCAGATTGGTACCAAATCCCTGTTGTTCAAAATACAAGTTTGGTTCTTTAACATAGAGCTCCTCGATCACTATCTGCTTTGTAAAAATGGAGGACAGGTCTATAACGATCTCCGTTTCTTTAATATCAATTGCTGGTATATCAGAGAACCTATCCGGGTTCTTAACTTTAAACCCATAAAGGGTTCCTTTTCCGCTAAAAATAGAAATATCCACGTCTTCAACCTGTACTTCTGTTTGAAGGAGTTCAGATCCATTACTCTCGATCCCGGCTTTAATTATTCCATCAAGCGATATCGATACTACGATTAAAGTTGCTACAATGGCGAAAACGAGTCCGCCGGCTATTTTCATTCTTTTACTCATGGCGTTTTTTTTCTTGATTTAAAGGCACTTACCGGATTTTTGTTCCTTTCAATGTATTCACAGCTACTTTAAGAACGGGCATATCCGGTTTTTAAATTTTTTTTATAAATACATATTTATTAAACTCTTGAATAAAATTATACTACAGTGAATAATACTTTCTACCCGCATTTCTTTTCTTTAATTATTTTCACCTTTTTGGGGATTTCATGTAATAATCAGGGGAAATTAAACCCTATAGACCAAGCATATATTTCTCTCCCTATTCCCCAGGATCAGCAGACCAGAATATGGAAGGACATATCATTCCGGGAAATGGCCCGATCCAAAAGTTTCATCTCCTCAGTATCAATGAATTATGGCGATAACAGCTTGATATA
Source organism: Rhodothermia bacterium (assembly GCA_030427885.1). GTDB lineage: Bacteria > Bacteroidota > Rhodothermia > Balneolales > Balneolaceae > JAUICM01. Next base: position 7,504 of record JAUICM010000004.1, read on the forward strand.
CGTCAGTGATTATACTCGCCTGAATATTGGGGTTTATAACCAAAACGCCGAGTTGATCGACAGCCTCGGAAAAGGTGCGGGTAAGGGCCCTGGGGAGTTTCTTTCAGTATTCGCCACGACATTAGATCCTGAAGGAAATGTTTGGGTAAATGATAATAGCAATGGCCGGATCACTATTCTGGATCCAAATAATAACGACAAGTGGCGAATTATCACTCCGGAAAATATTTCGATCAATGCAATCCCACTGGATTCTGGTAAATATGTACTGGATGAATTTATCCGGTCAAGGTTAATCAGCTTTTCAGCTCAGAACGAACCACAAATTGAATACGAGCCTATCTTTCAAGACCCGCTTCCATGGATTATTCTGCAACAGGGCTATTATGCTGCCGCTGCGGACAATTCCATATTCAAGGCTTTCGTGTTTACAAACAACCTTATCAAATATAATACAAACGGCGAGATTGAGTTCTTTAGACATCCCATTGAACCTGTAGCAATGGCTTCTATTTCAGAAGCTGAAGAACCCAATGATGCCGGGGTTTTTGAAAAGAGGTACGACTTTTTAGGTGCCGAACAATTTACCTCCGGAATGGACATCTCCGGGAATACGATCCACCTTTTAATCTCAAGAAAAGACCCTTTAATTGAAGAACCGAGTGTCCCCCGAATAAAAGAGTTTGTGGATGTATATGCTGCTGATTCAGGAGATTATCTTTACAGCTACAACTTACCGGAAGCGGTTAACCATTTTACGATCTCTGATAACTCTCTGGCCGCAACTTCTTATGAAACCGGTGAGCTGGTAATCTGGCACCCTGATGAAACCTGGTAAATCCATTGGCTTCTCATTTTCATTCTTTTACTCGCACTTAATTTCTTTTGTTTTACAAGCACTTAGTTTCATTATCCTTGCCAACTCTACTATCCTGCTCTTTTTTGTCTGTTCATTTTTTATAAATTCAGACAAAGGAACTTTTAAACACTTATGGTCATTTATGCAGATCAAATCTTCGTCTAAAATGTATGACGCTGTTATCGTCGGTTCGGGAGCCGGCGGAGGGATGGCAGCTAAAATTCTCTCAGAATCGGGCTTAACGGTTGCCGTGTTGGAAGCCGGCCCCTATTTCGATCCCGCCAAAGATGAATACCGGAGCCAGCTTCGCCCAGCCTGGGAATCACCCCGGCGGGGGGCCAGTACTCCTCTCCGAAACTTTGGAGACTGGGACGCAGCTTACGGCGGCTGGGAACTTGATGGAGAGCCTTATACCAAAGCGGAAGGAACCGAATTCGGATGGTTTCGTTCTCGTATGTTGGGAGGCCGAACCAATCACTGGGGTCGTATCTCTCTGCGCTTCGGGCCTCTGGATTTTAAACGAAAAGACTTCGACGGACTTGGCGACAACTGGCCGATCAGCTATGATGATGTGAAGCCCTACTATGACCGGGTTGATAAACTTATCGGTGTTTTCGGAAGTAAGGAGGGAATGTATAATGAGCCCGATGGCTTTTTCCTTCCTCCACCAAAACCGAGGCTTCATGAGCTGTTCTATATCAAAGGAGCAAAAAATGCCGGCGTCCCTGTTATCCCATCCCGATTATCCATTTTAACCAAGCGCCTCAATAATGATCGTGGGGTTTGCTTCTATTGCAGCCAGTGTAACCGAGCCTGCCAGATCTATGCTGATTTCTCTGCGGGTACATGCCTGATCTTTCCTGCTCAGAAAAGTACCGGACGTATCGACCTTTATGTAAATGCTATGGTTCGCGAAGTAAACACGAATGATGAAGGAAAAGCTACCGGTGTTACTTATATCAATAAGGAAGACGGCACGGAAAATAAGATCAACGGGAAAGTAGTGGTGATGGGTGCTTCGGCTTGTTCAACAGCCCGCATCCTGCTGAACTCCAAAAGTGCCCAGCACCCGAATGGCCTTGGAAACAGCAGCGGAATGATCGGTCGCTATTTGCATGATTCTACCGGAACCAGCCGCAGTGCCTTTGTGCCGGAGTTAATGGATCGTAAGATATATAATGAAGATGGTGTTGGGGGAATGCACGTGTACACCCCGTGGTGGCTGAATGAAGCCAAGCTCGATTTCCCGCGCGGATATCACTTTGAGATTTGGGGAGGAATGAGTCAGCCTTCGTATGGATTCGGATTTAACACGACCAATATGAACCGTCACATTGATGGGGTTGTTGGTGGATATGGTGATAAGCTCCGTGATGATGTCAAGAAATTCTATGGCTCTACTCTTGGTATTTCCATGCGGGGAGAGAGTGTTCCACAGTATAACAACTACTGCGAGATCGACCCTGATAAAAAGGATAAATGGGGTATTCCTGTTCTTCGCTTCAACTACAAATGGACCGATTATGAACGAAATCAGGCCCGCCATGCTCATGAAGTAATGGAACAGATCCTTACCGAAGCCGGCGGAGTATTGAATGGTGAAAAACCCGGGGCCGACCGTGATTATGGCCTTGCTGCGCCTGGCCAGATCATTCACGAAGTTGGAACAACCCGCATGGGTGATAATCCCGGTACCTCTGTTACCAACAGTCATTCTCAGCTGCACGACTCTGATAATGTATTCATAGTTGATGGAGGTACTTTTGTATCTCAGGCTGATAAAAACCCAACCTGGACTATTCTGGCGCTCTCTATGCGGGCATCTGAGTACATCGTTGACCAACTGAAAAAGCAAAATATTTGATCATGGATAGAAGAGAATCTATTAAAACAATGTTGATCGGAGCTCTTGGCGCCGGCTTATTAGCTAACGGTTGTGCTCCGGGATCGCCCGAACACCGCAAACTGCAGGAAGTCTACGATTTCAGCTCCTATGGCAGAACACCTGAGGAGAAAGCCCGCGACAAAAAGCTCTTCGAAGAAAATTTCTTTTCTGATCATGAGTTCGAAACCGTTGCTGTTCTTTGTGATATGATCTTGCCAGCTACAGCAACAGCCGGCGCTGCCTCCGAAGCTTTTGTACCTGAGTTCATCGACTTCGCTGTGAAAGAGTGGCCTCATTTACAGGATCGTTTTCGTAATGGCATAGAATGGCTGGATCAATATTCCCGCAAGCAAAATGGAAAGGATTTTATCTTTGCCACTGCTGAAGCTCAGACGGCGGTTTTGGATGCCATTGCCTATCCCGATAAGGCGACCGAGGAAACCAAACCTGGTGTCAATTTCTTTAACGAGATCCGAAACTTCACTCTTTGTGGCTATTATACAACGGAGATGGGATACAACGATCTCGGCTATGTAGGAAACCGCCCTAATGTTTGGGATGGTATTCCACAAGATGTCCTAGACGGACTTAGCGTTGATTACGATGAGGAGTGGTTGGCAAAATGTGTGGATCAAACCAGGCGTAATGATATCGCCAAATGGGATAAGGATGGGAATCTCCTGACCTGATCTTTTTCTTGATACTTGTATTTTTAAGTCATCCTGAGGATACTTCCGAAGGATCTTATCGCTGCAACGGTGAGATCCTTCGCTATCGCTCAGGATGACTTTTTATTTCAACCCCATCAATATGAAACCCATTACCTTCAAAACCTATCTGGAACCACAGAATAAGGTTGGATATGCTCATATTACCGTTCCCACTGAGATCGTGGAGAAGGTGGGTGGTTTCAATACCCGGCTGCTTTGCTCTTTGAATGGCCATAAGAAAATGCATTCGGGACTAATGGGTAAAGGTGATGGCCGTGGAATGATCATCGTTAATAAGGCCCGCCAGAAAGCCTGGAATCTGAATTTCAATGATGAGATCACTGCTGTGATCGAGATCGATAACTCAAAGTATGGCATGGAAATGCCCGAAGAACTGGAGGCCTTACTGGAACAGGACCGGGAGGGCTCGAACCTCTTTGAAGAGATCACCCCGGGTCAGCAGCGCTATATCATCAACTATGTGGATGGGGTTAAGTCTGTTCAGAAGCGGGTTGACCGGGCAATCATGATGATCGAAAACCTGAAAACCATGCCTGGTGATAAATTCGACTTCCGGCATCTCCTGGGACTTCCTCCAAGAGAAGAGTAAGAAACACCCAACATTGAATCTTCAATATTGGATGTTCAATATTCATCTAGTTGGCTGTACTTCCACTGATCGTATGCCCGAAGAAGATCGCATTAGCAAATAATTTGTTCGTTCCGTACCAGAAAGCCCGGAAATTGGGATTATCCACCATCGCAATCACTTTTCCACTTCCACTTCTGCTGATAACCACAGAGGCCGTATTTTTGAGCCTTTCCAGATTCTCATCCGAAATATAACCCGCTGCCAGTGGCTGGTCGGTATAATATACCGGCGTTGAGTAGGGATTCCCGCCTTTCTTCACAAACATGGTACTGTTTCTGAAAATGGTCATCTCATCATCATTGAACCCATAGGCTATCGGGTGTGTCAGATCGAGTTTGGCATTAAATATCGCACCACCAATAACCTGTGCTCCGGAATCATTGCTTTGATTGATATAGGCCTTTGTCTCCACCTCATCATCACTGTTTGATGTTCGTTCAGCATATTCAATATCAGCAAGATCATTTTGCATTGCCCATGAAACCGCCTGCTTCATCGCTATCAAAACACCGCCGCCCTGAACCCATTCTTTGATGTCATCAACGGCTCTGTTTGAGAGATCACCATAACTATATCCTGTCATGATCAGCACATTGTATCTGCTCAGGTCTGCTCTTCCCAGATCGCCTTTATCGAGGATTGTCAATGGCATATGATATCTCTGATCAAGCAGGTGCCATGCTTCCCCAACTTCATATGAGTTAGTGCCACTTCCCCCGACCATGGCAATACTTGGCTTTCGCAGATTCTCAAAACTATTACTTCCCAAATCCACTCCACCAGATGAAAGACCGGTATTAAGAGCATATACCGTTATTCCGTCTTCCTCGGTTATGGTCTTTAAGATATCCAGAACTTTCGCCGGATCATCCTGTACGCCCATTGGGATCAGTATCGTACCGAAGTCGAAATTCTTTTGCCCGATCTGGGTAACTCCTGAAAAGGTTCGTGATGCTACTTTCGCTCTTACTCCGGCATCCAACAACCGATACATTGCCCGTGGTGCATAATATTCATCCCATTCAAAGGCATAGGCATATCCATTTTCTCCGCCTATAAATTCTCCTTCAAAGCCATCTATGCCGGTAAACTCTGCCCCGAGCTGACCCGTGTTAAATTCACGCGAGCTTAACTCTGCAAATGGAAGGTTGAATGCATACGGCATAGTCCAGGCTGAAATGTCATAGAAGAGACTATCGGTAAACGTAGTTCTACGCTCAAACAGAGCGGTTATCAGCTTGAACTGCGGTTGATTTGCCGGTACGATAAATGCTTTACCTTTATCAAAGGATTCTCCATTAGTATTAAGGGTCTCATTCAGCTCATACACTTTGATCTTATGCTGGATAAGCAGTTCTGCCAGTTCTTTTGTCCTGGCCTGATCGGCATACTCGCCAAACACATACGCTTTGATGGAAGACCGGGAAGCCTCGCTCATGGCTTCTTTGTAAAATAAGCGCTGGTGTTCCAGCAACTCGGTCTTCAGGTCCAATGCTGCTTTTAGAGTTGAAAAAGATGCTGTTACGTGATTTCTGATCGTGAATGGAAATTCAACAATGCCATGTACACTTTCCTGGGCGTGTCCTCTTGAGCTGGCCTGCTCAAAAAGAATTCCGATCGATCCCTGAACATCCGGATACGTTGATCCTTTTCCATAGTAAAAATCATCGAAGCCTTCTTTTGAATAGTAGAGCGATTGAATTTTATCGAGTTCATCTGCATGATATTCAGCGATATTAGCTGTCAGGTCCTGATTTCGTTGGGGCGTAAGTGGATGAGTCCTGCTCTGAACACCGGGCTGAAAAAAGAAGGTCGAATTGGTTCCCATCTCGTGGTGGTCTGTCAGGATATTGGGCTTCCATTCATGAAATTTAGCAATTCTTCCTACACTCTCCGGGTGCTGAACCAGCATCCAGTCCCGGTTCAGGTCAAACCAATAGTGGTTGGTTCTGCCGCCCGGCCAGTTTTCATCAAACTCCAGGCTGTTCGGATCTGTAACCAGTACATTTTTGCTTTTATGTGTATTCGCCCAGTGTGCAAAACGGTTCAGGCCGTCAGGGTTAATACTTGGATCTATCAGTATTACAGCATTATCTAGGAGCTCATCTATCTCCGGGCCCTGCGCTGCCGCCAGATGATACACAACCACCAGCGATGCATTTGTTCCACTTGGCTCATTACCATGCACACTATAACTCATTTGCACTACCACCGGCATATTCTCCACATTGTAGTCTGACGACTTAGCCGGGTCGCTTAATGCTACATGTTCCTGCTTTATCAATTCTATGTTCTCTTGATTTTCAGGAGATGTGATCACCAAAGAAAGCAGTGGTCGGTTCTCATAGGTTCTGGCATACTCTGATATTGTTACCCGGTCAGAGGCTTCTGCCACTGCGTACATGTAGTTGACCAACTGATCATGACGAACATGCCATTCTCCAACTTCCGCACCTAAAATATCTTTCGGGGTTGGAATGCTTTCATCATAGGTGACGCCCTCCGGTAAAAAATAATCCAGTGTTTTTTGTGCCTGTATTGAGTTGGCCGAGATCAAAATGACGGCTGTAAATAGTACTGTCTTCTTCATATGGTAATAATTGGGTGCAGAAATTGGTGTTATAGTAGACTATTGAATTGAAAAATACTGAAAAAGGATTCGCAGGTAATGTAATACACTATCTTTGGAAACGCTTTTCTGATTAACTAAAAAATTTGTACTCTCCCGAAATCAAATTTTTAGGATCCTTTATGAACCAGACTGAAAGTAAAGTCAAATCGACCTTTAAACATGCGCTTGGTCCCGGTCTCATTCTTGCCGCTGCAGCAGTAGGAGTTTCCCATCTCGTTCAATCTACGCGTGCCGGTGCCGGTTATGGCTTTACCCTGGTCTGGGCCGTGGTTCTTGCAAACCTGTTCAAATATCCTTTTTTAGAATTTGGGCCCCGTTATGCTATTGCCACCAAGCAGAGTATGATCGCTGGTTATAAAAAACTTGGAAATTGGGCTTTCTGGATCTTTGTGATCTTTACTCTGGGAACCATGTTCGCTATTCAGGCAGCCGTCACCATTGTTACTGCCAGCCTTGCCACAGAATTAACCGGTTTGGATTTCTCCTTACTGGCCTGGAGTGCTATTATTCTGGCGATATGTATTCTGATCCTTTTTCGGGGTCAGTATTCCGCGCTTGATACCAGTATCAAAGTCATCATGGTTGTTTTATCGATTTCTACATTAGCTGCTGTGATCACGGCTTTTTCAAATGTTAGTCCTTCTGAGATCACCGGAGCCCCATCAATATGGGATGCGGCTGGTATCTCGTTTCTGATTGCCCTTATGGGATGGATGCCCATTCCAATCGATGGTTCAGCATGGCATTCTCTTTGGTCTTTGGAGCGTATAAAGCAAACCAACCATCATCCAACCGTAAAAGAAAGCTTACTGGATTTTAATATCGGATATATTGGTGCCGCTATTCTGGCCCTGTTTTTCCTTTCGCTAGGTGCGCTCATTATGTTCGGTTCAGGAATCGAATATGCTTCCAGTGGAGCTGCCTTCGCTCAACAACTGGTTAGTTTGTATACACAAACCCTTGGCGAGTGGTCGTATTGGGTGATCATCATTTGTGCTTTCACCACCATGTTCAGTACCACACTTACCGTAACAGATGCCTATCCCCGTGTCTCCCGTGAGATCATCAGCGTACTCAAGGGCAAAGAAGTTGAAGAAACGGGGCTCTACTCTTACAAAACACTAATTATTGTCATTTCAATATTGTCCCTGCTCCTGCTTTATCTCACCGGCAGCCGCTTCACTTTTATGGTCGATTTTGCTACTACGCTCTCTTTTCTGACGGCTCCCGTATTGGCATTTATAAATTACAAACTAGTCATGCATAAACATTTCCCGGACGAGCACCGTCCGCCCATGTGGCTTCGTGTATTGAGCTGGGGAGGTATTATTTTCTTATCAGGCTTTGCCTTACTCTATTTGTATTGGTGATGCCTTTTTGAGTAAGTTTTGTCTTTCTAAATAAGTCCCCCTTTTTTGATCAAATATTTATTCCCTGTTCGGGAACCCTTCAACGCTTTTTCCCACTTTCTTGGTGCTGTCATTGCTCTGGCATGGCTTGGCCTGTTATTGTTGCGGGCTTCTGATGCTCCTTTAACTTACCAGATATCTTTCCTGGTTTATGGTATTACCGTCATTTTTATGTTCCTTTCCAGCGCTGTTTACCATGCTATAAATGTCTCTTTTGAAGCGGAAGAAAGATACAGACTATTCGACCACATCATGATCTATCTGGTTACTGCCGGTACCTACACCCCTATTTGTGTGATCGTTCTTGAAGATGGATGGAATACGTGGATGCTCATTGGGGTCTGGAGCTTTGGTCTGCTCGGAACTCTTAAAAAGTTTTTCTGGCTTAATGCTCCGCGTTGGTTTTCAACCGTTCTTTACCTGATCATGGGCTGGGTCTCTGTACTTATTTTTCCACAAATGTGGCGGTTGCTCCCACATGGTTTTTCATATTGGGTGGCTATTGGTGGAGTTTTTTACACAGTTGGGGCGATTATTTATATTTTCCAGAAGCCTGATCCGTTCCCGGAGCGGTTCGGCTTTCATGAGATCTGGCATATTTTTGTGATGGGCGGTGCTTTTTCTCATTTCTGGGCTATCTATAAATATCTGCCCGGTTACTGATCATCTGCTATGAAAAAATTGAGGCTATCATCCCTGTTGTTTCTTCTTGCCTGCTTACTGGCTGGAGATTCTTATGCACAGTTGGTCTATCCACGTTATACTGCCGCTAATCGTCCCGGAGGATTGGATTGGCAGGAACTCAATACTCCCCACTTTCGCCTGATCTTCCCCAACGGGGAGGATTCTTCCGCTTACGCAGCCGGTCGTATACTTGAACAACAGTATCCTGGTTCTCAAAAACTGTCCGGTGGCTCTCTTTCCCGGTTTCCTGTAATTCTGAAAAACTACTCTGACCGGGCGAACGGGTTCGTAACGCCCATGAACTTCAGAATGGAATTTGATCTGGCTCCTTTCAAGGCCAAGGGGATCAACCCTGCTTCCGGAAACTGGTTGGAGGCTGTTCTTCCTCACGAGCTAGTACACGCTTCTCAAGGTAATGTGAACAAGTTTTTAAGCCTGCCGGGACTGGCGCGTATTTTGAGTCCTGATCTGGCCCGTGTTGTTAACTTCTATCCACCCGCCGGTGTTCATGAGGGCCTGGCTGTGTACCAGGAATCTCATGCCGTTCTGGATGGTGGAGGACGGGGTAATCTTGGTTTTTTCAATAACCAGTTTAATGCTAACCTGAACTCTGATCACCCCTGGAATATGGGACAGACTTTACTTAGTTCTTCCAGAACAATTCCATACGACCGGCATTATATATCAGGATACACTTTTACGAATTGGCTGCAGGATACTTATGGAGAGGACGCCAGCCTGAATGCCATTCGTTTTCATTACAGCTACTTCTTTTTTGGTTATGGCCTGGCTCTCAAACATGTTACCGGAAAATGGCCCGCTGAGCTATATGATGAGTATAATGAAGCAATGAACGCGGATGAATCGCAGCGCTTATCTCTTATCAGTGATCGAACCGAGTCGGCCCAGAAGCTTCATCCTACTTCCTTCCGGGGAACCCAGATGAGAAAACCGGTCTGGATCGATGATCATACTATTTTATACTACGGTACTTTCTACAATGCCCGTCCCGGTTTTTATACCTATGATCTTAATACCAACAAAACAAGGCTTCTTTCTGAAACCATCGCTGTATCTGATTACAACTACCAGTTACTTGATGATCATACTTTGCTCTACTCTACTTACACTCCCGGGATTTTATATGGCTCTTCCTTCAAGGCAGATCTTGTCACTCTCGACCTCCGCTCCGGAAAAACTCATAAACTGACTCATAAAAAACGGGTCTATTCTCCTGCTGATATTGGCTCAGCCACCCTGGCTCTGCAGACCAACGGTTCCTCCGCCAATATTGTGACCATTTCTTCTGGTGTTGTTACGGATACTTTAAAAGAGTTTACCCGGAACATCCCTGTTGCCCTTGTTGCTTCACTTTATGACCCGAACCGGCTTGCTGTTCTCATCAACAGACGGGGCGCTCAGGCCTTGTGGATCACCTCACTACAGAATCTATCCAGTGACCTCGACAGCTCACCCACCATCGCTTTTAAAACTGGCTCGGTTTATGACCCTCAGTGGCACCCTTCAGAAGATAAACTCCTTTTTTCAATGGATGAACCTTCAGGGATGAATGTGTATGAATATGATCTTGACTCCCATTCTGTTATTCAGATAACGGACTCAAAATACAATGCTTTTGAAGCTTCCTATTCTCCGGATGGGTCACAAATAGCCTATGTGGTTCAAAACGATAATGAAAAGATCCTTACCACACTTGATCGTCAGGATTTTTTGAACACTCCTGTTCAGTCTGCTTCATTGTATACTGATGCTGAGTTTGAAACCCGTCAACAGATACCTGTTGTTGGTTCTAAGATCTCCGTCTCTGACTGGACCGTCGGAAAGTATAGGGCATTTCCGGGCTGGCTTAAGCCCCGCGGTGTCTTTCCTGTCTTCAGAAAGGGAGATGGCACATCCACCATTCAGTGGGGGATGGCCATGTTCAGCACCGACCCACTTCAGAGTCAGGCATACTATGGTGAGATCACCGGTATCAACAACCGGCTTTATTTTGATATTGATTACAATCTGGAAACTTTTACTCCGGGTCTGGGCCTTAGTCTTTCAACTTCTCCTGTTTTCGGGTATTACCAAAACCAGTCCTCAACACGTATTGACGATGAGCTTGAAATATCCACTTCTCAAAGTTTCATTTTAAGACAAGACACCCGGCTTACGTATTTATCATTTCGGCCCTCATTCACCATCAACCGTTTCCGGTATTACACTCTCCAGAATGAGCCGATCTCAGATCATTTCAAAAGACAGTATGCTTCTTTATTCACTCAGTTTGTAGCAAACATTCTTACGCTTCCCAGAGATGTTCAGCCTTCCTCCGGAATCGGGACCTTTGCCTTACTAGAGAAAGATGTTAGCTCCGACTATCCCAACAAACGGGCAGTAGCTTATGGTGGTGTTTTCGGATATCTGTCTCCATTGCGTCGTTTCAATCAATCTTTGCGACTGGATCTTCACTTTTTAAGTCAGACTTCTGGTTCCAAATTTTATGGTAATACCACCATCATTCCTCAAGGATTTACTGACCGACAGTCTTTTGATGCTGCCAATAACTTAGCCCGGTTCAGTACCCGTTATTCTATTCCAATTCTATATCCTGATAACGGCTGGCTAACCGTTCCTTTGTATCTTAACTATGTGTACCTGGGACTGTTCTCGCATACGATCACGGATCTCAATTCTGGTGATCTGTACAACAGCAGCCGAAGCATATATGGGGCCAGCTTGAATTTTAGCTTTAAAGTCTCAAATTTTGATTTTATTCTTGAGCTTGGGTTTGCTTACGAACCCACCCGAAACAAAACCGAATTTATCCTTGGTGACTTCTGATGGGCATCACTAATATGAAGGCGTTTAATTTTTACGGAGCTCTCTTCATTTGTCTTAGTCTGGCTTGTGGAAGAGGCTCATCGGAAGAGAAAGATGCCCCGGTGGGAAACCGGAAAAGTCCTATCGCCATTTCCTCTGTGAAGCATGACGGAACCTATATCAAAGTCGTTTATGGTCAGCCTTACAAAAATGGACGCACTATTTTTGGCGATTGGGAGCCTTATGGCCAGATCTGGAGAACCGGTGCAAACGAAGCAACCGAGATCACTATCACCAACCCGGTATTTATGGGTGAAAATGTTGTTGAAGCCGGAACCTATGCTCTTTTCACGATCCCTGAGGAAGAAAAATGGACCATTATTCTCAATAATGATCTGGGTCAGTGGGGAGCTTTTGAATATTCTGAACAACGAGATTATCTGCGCTTTGATGTTCCCGTGATTGATCTTGAAGATCCTGTTGAGGCCTTCACTATCAGCTTCTCTGATGTAAGCTATTCTATGACTACTATGTCGATGAGCTGGGATACCGTTCAGGTTGATATCCCCATTCGGTTTTACTAATCGGTCACTATTCGACCAGACTCAGCAACTCATCCGGAACATCTATATCCATTCTTAGAACCTGGGAAGCGTGTGTTTTTCCCTGTGCATCCAGTTTCAGTGAAACCGTTCCACCACCACCAAGACTTTCGTGCAGCAGAAAATTCAGCGCCCCTAAATTCGGTAATTCAAAACGTTCGACCTTGCCTTTGCACACATGCTTCATGTGTTCTTTCACTACATCGGTAGTGAGCTTCTCTTTCAGAAATGGATATATTTCTGGGTGACGGGCAATAATTCCCACATTACTTCCATTTCCTTTGTCCCCACTTCGTCCGTGGGCGATCTTTAAAAGTTTTACGACTGCCATGAATATTCCGCTGTTCTTTTTGATGTAAGATAGTTTATTATTCCTACTGATTACAATCTCAAGTTCTATGTACGACTCCAGTTTTCTTATCCACCTTGTACAAGCCAAAATGCCCTTCGGTAAATATGAGGGTCATTACATTACTGAGCTTCCGGTTCACTACCTGGAATGGTTCAGCAGAGAAGGATTTCCTAATGGACAACTAGGTCAATATCTGTCAACGATGTACGAGATCCAAACAAACGGATTGTATAAGATTCTGGATCCAATAAAGAAAGAATTCAGAAGAAATTACTGTCCTTAATCTATTGATTTATTTCAGGATTACGGTACTTGTTGTCCATACTGAATGAACCTACAATGATTAATGACTCTTCTTTTGGTGTCAATTGATTTGAATCATATGGCGGTGTCATCTCTGTTATGTGCCCATCCACTAAATCAAATACAATTTCAAATTCACCCCGGATTAATTCGCTGGATATTTCCAGAATATTCAATTTTCCCACGCTTGAAAGATTATATCTGAACTCCTGAGTAAGTCCTGTTTTAGAAACAGGGTCGACTTCCCAAGTTAAGTACTCTAGCGCAGAAAAGAATACCCCAACAGAGTCAAGCTCTTCTTCCCAGTCCAATGGCTTTTTTATGATCTCATACTCTTTTTCGCTCAAAAACTCATTCCACATATTAAATCGCAAAGTTATCTCATAAAAGTGAACACTATCTTTGTTGATGTCTATATTGAAATCGATATTCACTTTTGTCTGGTTTGAGGTTCCTTCAGCATGCTCCCATCGTGAGAAACTTACAGACTCATAATAATCATCCGATTTATCCCTTTCTATTGCCTGATTGATATCTCCTGAGATCTCATAATTGAAATACGTTTCATTAGCCTCCTGTTTACAGCCGGATAAAACCAGTAACATTATTCCAAAAAGAAGTATGGCACAATCTAACTTTGTTTTCTTTTTCATGGTGCCACCATTAATCTACCAATTAGATTAAGCGTCTTTTCCATATCTACCAAATGCCCCCCTTCATAGCCCTGAGTAAAAATCATCTTAAATTGAAACATAAAAATAAATTCTCCTGTTTCTGTCTGCTCCACTTCGATATGTCCCTCAGTGGCCCCAAACGAATATACTTTTGTGTTTGAACTTTGGGACTGATCTAAATAATTCATCTCTGCTTTAGACTTTCCTTTACCTAGGTTTGCCAGGTTTCTGGCTTTCTCATAGTCTACAATCGTATATACTCCCGGCGCTGGGTAATTTCCTGCTAAATAAAAATCCAGATCCACTGATTCATTATCGCTTAGTTTGAGGTTGTACTGTATAATTGTTCTTCCCTCTCTAAAATCATTCTCAGATTCGTTGCGATTATGATAGGAAATTCGCCCTCCGTAAAACGAGCTGTCCTCTTCACTTAGAATAATTTCTGTATTCAAGTCACCTTCTATCTTCAGGTATACCTTTGAATCCGGAAATTCAATCCAACTTATTGTTGGATTCTCAGAACATCCTGATATAGCCAGAAATACTACAGTTGCTAAAATATAGGCTGTTGTTTTTTCCATTGTTAACTCCAAATGAAGTTAACTTTTTTCCGATTATTTCAAATTGCTTATTTAACCAAACAAGTATCCAAGCGCAGCCGGTTGGTGCAGCAACCAGCCGGTCAGACTATATCTTGGTACATTTGTTTTAAGCACTTCGTGTTCTACCACATCGCTTTTGAATAATAGTAATCGCTTTGCGATCGGTTCCACCAGGATGTTTCCGTCATCATTATAGATCTTCAGTTCTCCGCCATCACCCTTTTTCCAGTTCTCATTCAGATAAATCAGGACCGTGATCTGTCGGTTATTCCGGTTATTGAACTGATCAATATGACGATCGTAGTGAGTTCCAGCCGGATATTTAGCCAAATGAAATTCGGAACCTGATAAACTGATAAAGCAAAAGCGCCGGAGCTTTTCACTTAACTCTTCCATCAATTCAAAAAACCCGCTTACACTGGTATCCCGCTGCTGTTCCAGCCAGTAGATGAGATCCCCACGAACTTCTTTTTTTACCTGGAAATCCAGACTTGAGCCGATGCCGGCTTTCTTTAATTCCTCTTGTTCTTCAAGCTTTTTGAAGAATCCCATGATCTGTTGATATAATTCATCCGTGATGAAATCATCAACGATCACATAGTCTTTTTCAGACAACTCATCCATCCAGGAGATCCATTTCTCCTCAGAATAAACTGACATTTCTTTTCTAAATATAGGATAACTGACAACTGGTTTAAGGTGGGCTTAGAACCAGACATTCCTTGTTTGGGAAGCAATTAAAAATACGATTATTCCATGGTTTCCTTATATAAATTTAACTAATGGAAAAAAAGTCATACACTATGTAACATATTTTTTACATTGCGTAAAGATTTTTTGACTTTTAATTAATCTGATCATTATGTCAAGACAAGAAATACTATCATGGACCTCACTCGGCGTCTCTGTTTCAGTGTTGGTTTATTATTTACTTATCGTGTTTGGCTGGCCGGAATCCGTTCCTGATTATTCCGCTCAGTTTACCAAGGTCTTTTTCAATGTGTTCTGGATCGCGATCATTGTTGAGTTTATCGTAGACATCAACGACAGCATTCAAAAGAAAAAGGTTTCTGCTGATGAGCGGGATCTTACGATCGAGGCTCGTGGACATAAAAATGCCTATTCGTTCGTGGTTGTAGCGATCGTCTTTATACTTTCACAAATGGTGCTTTCCAGGTTCCTCGGTGATGGACAAACATTGTATTCTTTCATTGGAAGTGAAACCATGGTCTTTCATATGCTGGTCATCACGCTATTAATATCCAGTGCTACCAAAAGAGCGACTATGCTTTGGTACTATTTCAAAGGTGTGTGATATGATTGAGGGTGAGATCAAAAACCAGATACGTAAACTCCGGTTCAATCATGGAGAGATAACACAACAGGAGCTGGCTGACAAGGTTGGCGTTACCAGACAGACCATCAATGCTATTGAAGCTGCAAAGTATTCTCCTTCTCTTGAACTGGCTTTTAAGATCTCGGCTGTATTTGGTCTTCCGCTTGAGGAAGTGTTTAGCTATCAAAGATCCGGTTAAAAGATCTTACTAACCAGCCTTTGCGGACCAGCTGTTGAATCTTCAACCACACTAAAGTTGATGATACCCAGCACTAATCCTTCGTCTGTGATCACGTCTACCTTCCAGTCGCCTTCCATCATATTGCCTTTATAAGTGTAGCCCCGGAAGCCTTCGTCACGTCCGCCTGTGATATCAAAACCTATCCGGTCGATCACTTCCCATTGTTCAGTATTCGGGCTGTACCATTTCCACCGGTGATAGATCGATTTCTCAAAATCTGACGGGGCGAATATCGAGGTGAAGATGTACACTCTTTCACCGGGTTTGTAGATCAGGTCATTTCCGTAATCTCTCCAGAATTTAAAAAACGGCGCCTTTTCATAGGTAATGGTATACTCGTTATTTTGTTTCTCAATATTGTGTGCAACCAGCGCCTGGTCCATCGCAAGAGGAACGGGGGGAATAAGATTGAAGAAGTAGAAGGTGTTGATCATCAGGTAAATACCAATGATCATCGCAAGCACCTTATTCTTTTGAACCTGTTTTCTGGTAGAGGGACTTACTTTGTAAATGTAAAGGATCAGCCATAATGTAGTTCCTAAACTTATCACACCTGAAAGCAGGAAAATGAACTGATTCATATGCTTCAGCAGAACGGGCAGGAAAAAAGTGAAGAAGGTGAAGTTCACGAAGAAATATGCACTGAACTGCATGTACTTATTCGAGATCCTGTCTTTGAGTAATTCGTTGGCAAACATCAGACCTATCAGAATGATGAAAAAGGTAACTGATTTGGAGTACGATACGCTCCTTGAGTAATAGATCACATAAGCACTACACAAACCCCCGATAAAAAACTGGATGGCCAGCGGGAAATATTCTTGATACTTCTCCAAAAAGGTCTCTTTCCATTTTCCATCATCTGTAAGATTGAACAAATAGAGACAGGCGCTCAGTGCGATAAGGTAGGTTAACAATATTGCCCGGTCGAAGACCCCGTCAATTCGGCCCAGTGTTAGTGAGTCCCAGGCAAATCCCCCGACAAAAAAGAGGACTGGAGCATATTTCTGATGTAAGCGAATGAAGGCTTTTGCCCGGTTTATCATAAAAAGATTCCCGAAATTTTTGTGCTGAAGATAGCAGAGCTTCTTGTATATAGCTGTTAATTTTTCTTTGCTTTTGTGATCAGTGCTTGCGTAAAAATAACTTTTCAATTTAATTACGAGCTGGTATCAATAAACCCTATTACTATGCCTAAAATGCATGTTGTTAAATCCGTTTCTATCAATTCCCCCGTAGAGACGGTTTTCCCTTATCTGAATGATATGAACTCCTGGATGACCTGGTCGCCCTGGCTGATCATGGAACATGGTGTAAATGTCACTATCTCTGATGATAACAAGT
Source organism: Rhodothermia bacterium (assembly GCA_030427885.1). Classification (GTDB taxonomy): domain Bacteria; phylum Bacteroidota; class Rhodothermia; order Balneolales; family Balneolaceae; genus JAUICM01. The sequence goes on from JAUICM010000004.1 coordinate 24,615, forward strand.
ACTATGAATGGACCGGCAAAAGAGTCGGCGCCGGAAATATGCAGATTACCGCAGAAGAGGTGAACAGCTCTGTTGATTACGACCTCACGTTCCTGAAACCATGGAAATCGAAAGCCAAAGTTAAATTTACCCTTGAACCGGATGGCAATGCCACAAAGGTCTCGTGGATCATGGACAGCTCTATGCCTTTTTTCATGTTCTGGCTGGTTGGAATGATGGAAACATTTATAGGTATGGATTTCGACCGGGGCCTAACTATGCTAAAGGAATACATAGAAAAAGGCGAGGTGTTATCGAAGCTTGAGTTTAAAGGAGGATCTCAGTTCGAAGGAATGAAATATGTTGGTATCAAAACCACTACAAAGATGAAAACCATCGGTGAGGCAATGAGAACCGACCTGCATACACTCAATAAATTTATGTCGGATAAAGAATCCATTTCAACAGGTTTTGTGGCAACCATCTATCACGACTGGAATATGAAAAAGGGGGAAACTACTTACACCGCCTGTGTGGGAGTGAAGGAGATTCCTGCAGAAATTCCTGAGGGATTTCTTCCAGGTGAGATCCCTGCTTCAAAAGTGTACACCTTGCGGCATATCGGTGCGTACCATCATCTCGGTAATGCCTGGACCACCTTGATGAGTATGGAGCGGGGCAAGGAATTCAAAAAGAACAAAAAGTTCGACCCGTTCGAATGGTATGTGAGCGATCCTTCCAACACCCAGGAAAAAGAACTCATCACTGATATCTGTATGGGCGTTTTATAAATCTCCCCTTGAGGGGAGATGAATATTCGAAGGTGTTCTTCGAATGTTCTGAGAGGTGGCAGGAAAGTCGTCTTCCAAACTTGACAGGTTCCTCAAGAGAGTGCTTATCTATTGCCCTGCAGGATTCATTTCCTGTGCAAGCTTCTGAACCCGCGTTGCCAGTTCCTGATCTGTTTGCAATGCTGCTGCAATACTTTGAAAACGCTGCTGACTTAATTCTGAGTCTTGCACAACCTCCAGTTGCTGCTGCTGAGCCTGCATACTTACCTGCTGAAGAAACGGCTGAATAACCGTCATGCTTTTTTCTTCGGCTTCCGTGAGTTCAATGTTCGCATTCGGATTCTGCTGACTCATCATGATCTCCTGGAAACGCTGAATGGATATCTCTTCTTCCTGAAGCTTCGCCACCACTTTTTGGTCTGTCTGCATTTTAATGCTCTGCAGCTTCATAGCTGTATTTACAAAATCACTGAGTTCTTCATCAGAAACATTTTCTGCTGGTGCCACTGGCGGCATTTGCATTTGTTGTTGAGCAAATGTGGTTGTAGTTGCAAGTACAATGGTCAGGAGCAGTGCTTTTACTGCTTTGGAAAAATTCATCTTAAAATATCTGTTTTAATAGTTTGGTTGATAACAAACCTATTGATTAAAAAGCGGTAACCGAAACCCTGTGTGTTGGTTTATTGGGTTTTAACATGCCGGGAGCTCTCTTTCTTCCTTTGTCATCCTGAACCTTGTTTCAGTATCTGTGGGGCTTCAACACTTTTAAGAAGGGATAAATTTTTCTGTAGCCCCGACTCACAGACACAAAAAAAGCCTGCCCTTTTGGAGCACGCCCGCTTGTTTTTTGATTAACTGCCACCAATATACGGCAGTAACCCTCTGCTGACCAAATCTTTCTTCTATTATATAACTAATGATAATCTATAATTATTTAATACTTACTTAATAGGTGTTAATGACTGATTTTATGGTTAATAAAAAGGACTTCTATTTAGCTTTCACAGGTATTTATTCTTTCGTTTTGATCTGCTTTTTGTGCGAAGGGATATGAATTGCAGCAAAAAGAAGTCTCCCCTTGAGGGGAGTACCCGCGAATGCGGGGGAGGGGTGTCCGGGTGTTGCTGTAGTTCTGTACCCTCACCGAACACCCTCCGATTTTTCCGCAAGCGGAAAATCCCACCTCCCTCAAGGGAGGACTTTTTTGTCATTTCGATACCGAGAATTCGGGAGAGAAATCTAACGAATTAAATACCTGAGATTAATTAGTACAAGGGTTCCAATATGGAAGTCTGGAGACTTCCGGAGCTTCTTCTTTTAAGTCACAGACTCAAAAGATCTGGGGAGGACTTATCTCATTAACAATAAATCCCTTAGGATTTTATTTGAACAATATTCATTTTCTCTTGTTCGCCTAATACTATGTCCAGTAGACTTTAATTCTATGAAAAAATAGAAATTTTTATAAAGAATGTATTGGTATAAATTTCACCTCCCTATGGTATATCCATTGGGTAAAAAGTAATTCAAATATAACTGTTATGTTGATTTTAGGTTGGATCATATATGTTTATGTAGCCTTTACTGTTTTAAAAAATTTCTATGAACTAAGAATGATGATTCATGCTTCTGTATCTATTGCACCACAATTAATGAATAGTTTGAGTTATAGATTTATTGGACTCATTCTATTACCAATTTTTGGTGTTCCTCCTATTCATATTCTTTGGGTTTATTTAGTAGTAAAATTTGGGCTTCACTTTCTTCATTTATTCCCCTTTAATATCATAACTCCCGTATCTGCTCTTTTATATTCAATTGCGGGAGTAGTAATAATCAAAAAAGATTAAATATAATTGCAGGTAGGGTCCGCTGACAAACTTGTGAGCAATAAAAATATTCAGTTACTTCTACAAAAAAACGTAAACCAGCGCCGCTTCAACGCCGGGTCGTTATAGTAATATGGCAAAACTTAAAACCAATGAGTTAAATAACTCTATCTTATATAATCTCTTTAGAAAAAGATTTCCTTTTTTTAAAGTTTACCACCGTAATGACGGTGAAATAGAAAAGATAATAATCCAAAAAAATAAATCTGTAGCAATTGCAGCATTTGTTATTAATCCCACAGAAGAGAAATTCGTAAAGTCAGTCATATTTGAGCCTGCTAAAACAGATTCTTTTTTCCATAATTATATTTTACCATTTATTCTTTTTTTATTAGGTGCAATTCCATTAATCGGCACATACTTATACACATCTTATTCTCGGGGAGAATTACAAGAAAAATGTATATTCACAATCGATAATTATTATAATGGAGTATTTGAAGATGTAGATCGAAACTTACATTTAAAGTAAATGCACTTTGATCTTTTTCATTTAGTTCGATTGGGAATCATATTTTTCATTCATGATTTAATAAGCGTTTTTTATCCTTCAAAAGTTCTGCTTAGGAATGCTCACCGGAAGCTCCAGCTTCCCAATTGGGTTACTAAGGATGACCTTCGTAACCATACTTAAACGAAGAATTAAAAAGTGAACAACGATAATTCAAGTTTTAACGCTATTAAATATATAATAATAGCATTTTTACTTTTAGCAGCTTTCACTTGTAGTACAGGTAAAAGAGTTGGCGCCAGGTGTTCTGATGGATCATATAGTCATGCAACCGGTAGAGGGGCTTGTTCCCATCATGGAGGTGTTCGTTATTGGGATAAAGAATATTTTTGGGAATAGTCCTTAATCAGGAATTCTAAATTACCGTCCCCACCTCAAAAACCTCTTCGCCCAATTTGGTGGCTTCGGCGATCACTTCTTCTTTAGCGTTTTTGTCTACCACACACACCAGGCCAATTCCGAGATTGAAGGTTGCCTGCATGTCTTCTTCGGGCACGTTGCCTATTTCCTGGATCAGTTTGTAGACCGCCGGTCGTTCCCAGCCTTCCCAGTTGATATCGAGGGCAAGTCCCTCAGGTAAGATCCTTTTGGTGTTGCCCACCATTCCACCACCGGTGATGTGGGAAAATCCATTCACTCCGTTTATTCCTTTCAAAGCGGTAATGAGAGATAAGTAAGAACGGTGGACCTGAAGTAATTCTTCGGCAACGGTGCTTCCCAGTTCTTCCACATATTCATTCACTTCATATTCGCTGAACAGCACGTTCCGCGCCAGGGAATACCCGTTGGTGTGTAATCCCGAGCTTTTGAATCCAAGCAATACATCACCTTTTTTAATTCCCGCTCCATTGATCACTTTATCTTCGTCCACGATCCCCACTATGGTTCCGGCCAGGTCAAATTCACCAGGTCCATAGATATCTGGCATCTCAGCGGTTTCCCCGCCGATCAGAGCAACGCCGTTTTCTTTACAGGCTGTTGCAAATCCTTTGATCACTTCGTAACCCACGTGCTGTTCCAGTTTGCCGGTTGAGAAATAATCCAGGAAGAATAGCGGAGTTGCTCCACAAACAGCAATGTCATTCACACAATGGTTTACCAGATCCTGGCCAACGGTATCGTATTTACCTGCTTTGAATGCCACGATCAGTTTGGTTCCAACACCATCTACAGAACTCACAAAAGTTGGTTTTTTAAACCCACTCAGATCCGGACTGAAGAAACCCCCAAAACCACCAATGTTTGAAAGCACCGCATCACTGTGGGTTTCCTTTACAATTCCTTTGATCGAGTTTACCAGTTCTTCTCCCGCTTTGATATCAACGCCGGAATCTTTGTAGGTAAATTGCTTTTTAGACATGCTTACTGTTGTGTTACTAATTGAATATGTGCCAAATGATGATCGGAATGCCAGGCATACATGGCTGTTGCTTTTATCAATGAATAATTGATATTTCCTTCCGGATGGAAGAAGGTCTTACTGAAATCTTCTTCGGTCATTGAATCCAGAATGGCTACCCATTTTGCATGAAGGATCCTGATGAAAGTCAGAGCATCGGTTACAGAAACAGCAGAATAATCGGCCATTTCCGCCCAGGCTGCTTCATCGTATGGTTTGATGGTTGGGTTATCTTCAGTCAAAGCCAGTCGCACCCGGATCAGTGCATTCATGTGGCTGTCACAAATATGATGTACAACCTGACGAACAGTCCAGCCATCTTCCCGGTAAGGAGTATCCAGAATTTCATCACTCACACCATCGAGCTCTGCAGCAAGTTTTGCTGGAAGGTTTTTGATGGTATTGATCCACTGCGATACATCATCAAAAGTGGATGAATCATCAAAATGAAATTTTCCGACCGGGTATCTTTTATTCATTTCTATTCCTCAAATTTGATACATCAAATATACCACCTTTAAAAAAGTTTTATGAGGCTCTTTTTTAAATCTTTTCCACACCGTATTAGACAAATAAAATTAGATTTAAATCTTTTGTATATAGTTATAGGCAGTGTGGATTTGTGGATAACAAACTTTTCCTTTTTTACTCACAGCTATTGACCGAACTATGTGGATATGATTGTTAATTAGTGCAGCCTTATTTCCAAGGACTTACAGGTTTATGAACAAACTTCTCCACATCATCACATACATCTTATATAAAAATGGGAGAGGCACTGTTAACATTAAAAGTTATTCTTTTTGAATGTTGATTTGATTAGAAGAATGTGGAAACTTGTTGAGAACTCAGAGGATTTTTAGTTATCCAATAGTTATGAGCTAAATATCCACATAGTAATCCACATACTTATCCCATATGAAAGTTGTTGTTCAGCGCGTAAAATCAGCCTCAGTTAAAGTTGGAAACCATATCACGGGTGCTATAGATCAGGGGCTTTTACTGCTTGTAGGTATCCATGCAGACGATACCCGTGAGCAACTGGAATGGATGTGTGAGAAGATCCTGAAACTCCGGATCTTTAATGATGAGGATGATAAAATGAATCTCTCAGTAAGTGATATTGAGGGTGGGATCCTGGTGGTTTCGCAATTCACTTTGTATGGTGATGCTAAAAAAGGAACCAGGCCCAGTTATATAACAGCTGCCCGACCGGAGAAAGCGGAACCTATGTATGAGGAAATGGTGAAATATTTTGAAATCCATTCCAAGCTTTCCATTCAAACAGGTCAGTTTGGTGCTATGATGGATGTTTCGTTAGTAAATGATGGTCCGGTAACTCTAATTCTGGAGAAGTAATTTTGGCGGTTATTTTCATTTTTATTGATGGTGTTGGATTAGGAGAGGCTTCGGAAGTGAACCCTTTTTTTAAACAGAACTACGAGAGTTTTAATATTCTTTCAGGCGGAGAATTCAATGCAACAGCTGATTCAGTTAAGACCTCAGATCATATCTTTAAACCCATCGATGCCAACCTGGATGTGGAAGGTTTACCACAAAGCGGAACAGGACAAACAACCTTGTTTACCGGTGAGAATGCATCCAAAGTGATAGGGAAGCATTTCGGGCCTTTTCCACACTCAGGGATCAAACACCTGTTGAGGGAGCAAAGTATTTTTCATGCTGTGAAGGAAATGGGGAAGGAACCATATTTTTTGAATGCCTATCCACCTATTTTCTTTGAACATTCAAAAAGAAGGAATCGCTGGAGCTGTACCACACTTATGACAAAAAGTGCCGGGATGAAATTGAATTCCACGGAAGAGATACTCAATGAAACAGCGCTGACCGCGGAGATCATCCAAAATGCCTGGAGAGAAAGGCTGGGAATAGATATCCCAAAGATCGATACTCAGGAAGCTGGACAGCGGCTGTTGAATATGGCACAGGAGTATGACCTGTTGTTGTACGAATATTATCTGACAGATAAAGCAGGTCACAGCCAAAAACAGGAAAACGCAGAATTGGTATTGAATACACTGAATGAGTTTTTACTCCATATCATCAAGCAAAAAAGAAGTTCAGATACATTGGTCATTACCAGCGACCATGGAAATCTGGAAGATCTCTCCACCAAAACCCACACCAGGAATAAAGTCCCCTTATTTGTGATGGGCGAAGGAATAGATCATTTTTATGAAGTGGAAAGTTTGATCGGGGTGAAGGATGGGATATTAAGTAAAATGGTATAGAATTATGAAGTCAGGATATCTAGAACCCAAGTATAGAATAGAGTTTATTAAATCGAACTATACAGGAATTAAATTTTTTTCCTTTGAACCCAAAGGAGAGACCAAAGAAAATTATGTACAACATGATTATAAAAATATTGATGCATTCTTAGATAGCTTAGCACATAGGTCTAATCTGTTAGAACTTTCTACTAAGAAAAAAGAGCAATTTCTTTTTAGGGGGCATAAAAATTATAGCTGGGTTTTGGAACCAAGCTTTTATAGAAAATTAAGACTAGGAGAGGAAAATTTTATTAATGAAAGTTTTCCAATTAGAGAAATGCAACTCTACTATTCGTTTGTAGAAGAAGCTAATAAGTTGGGAATACAAGTAGAATTTGAAGCTTTAGAAAATGCTAAAGGTTTTAATAATAATGGAATATTTGATACACAGGCTCATCTTGATAAATTATTAAAATGGCCCTCAAAAAAAGATTATAGAGTTTTAGGCCTAGCCCAACATTATGGAGTAAGAACAAGACTTTTGGATTGGACTAGAAATGCATTAACTGCTGTTTTCTTTGCTGCTACTGAAGCTTTTAATGATATAAAACCAAAAGAAAAAATTACTGAAGACAAAAAAATAGGAATATGGATTATCCCAGAGGTAATTTTCCACATTGCAAGAATTGTAAATATCGCAGAATTAATTGAAATACCAACTCATCAGAATGAAAACATCAGAGCACAAGATGGGTTATTTTCAATTCATTTTTTTTCCATGAATAATTATGATATGTCAGAGGATTTCTATAAAAACCTTGTCCTTTCAAATTATGATTTATTAAAAATTCTTTATGAGAAAAGAGATGGTGTAGAAGATGAGTACTTCAATTTTATAACTGAAACTGATGCGATACCTAGATTATTGACTTTACCATATGAGATGGTTCCAGAATTAATATTAAAACTAAAGAGGTATAATATTTCGTGGACACGCCTTATACCTTCTCTAGAGGGGGTAAAGAAACAAGTAGAATTAGAGTTAAAACTACAATCATATTCATGAAAAAAATACTCTTCCGGTCCCTGCTTTTTCTGGTACTCCTGTATGGAGTACTAATGATCCCCGATACCAGCTCCATCAATATTGAAAGTGAAGGGAATTCCACACCATTTATATGGAATTCGGATGAGCGGTGGGAAGAACTGGAATACCTGTTCACGGAAGCCCGGATGAATAAGGAACTCATCAATCCCGGAACCATCGATGTGATGATCTCAGAACTGGAAGCTCAGGTTGATGATCTGTCGAAGGGAGATTTCCAACCGGAAGACCCAAGACTGGACAGCTTGCTTCAATCCTTTTTTGAAGTGGCGCCTCTGATAGCAGCTCAGGAAGAACAGGACCCGGAATTTTTTGCAGTATATGATCAAACCCGACTCATTGTAAAAGAACAATCTGTACACTGGGATATTGATCATCTCGAAACAAGAGTAGCCTTGTATAAGATCTTATATGGTATGAGGGCTACAGTAGAAGAAATATTACTTCAATCAAACCAGCCGATCGATCCGGTGGTTTATATTAAGAATGAACCTTCAGAAACTCCCGGAACAGATATTCTTGGCATTGAAGTTCATAGCGGAGATCTGCTGGTTTCAAGGGGTGGTGCAGAAGTTTCCGCATTGATATCCAGGGGAAATGATTTTCCGGGCAATTTCTCTCATGTGGCCCTCATTTATGTGGAAGAGGGAACGAATATTCCATACCTGGTGGAAGCTCATATTGAAAGAGGAGTAGCCATCGCCACCCTGGAGGAATACATCAAAGACCGGAAACTGAGATTTATGGTACTTCGGCCAAGAGCGGATCTTCCACAGATAAAAAACAATCCGATGCTTCCCCATAAGGCTGCAAAAGAAATGTATGAAGAAGCACAACAGAGACATATTCCATACGATTTCAAAATGAACTTTTTTGACCACGAAGCCATGTTCTGTTCGGAGGTTGGCTCATCAACATATGAGAACAATGGAATTCAGTTGTGGGAATCGGAGTCAACTATTTCTTCAAATGGAGTAGTTACCTTGTTGAATACTTTTGGAGTAGAGAACTTCGTGACACAAATGCCTTCTGATCTGGAGTACGATCCTAAATTATCAGTAGTTGGTGAATGGCGTAATACGGAAGCTCTCTTTGATGACCATTTATATAATGCCGTGATCGATGCCATGCTCGAATGTGCAGATAAAGGCGAGGAAATAGGATTTAATCCATTTATGCTCCCTGTTGTAAGAGTTGCAAAAGGATATAGCTGGATCAAAAACCAGTTTGGTGGAATTGGCCCGGTTCCGGAAGGAATGAACGCAACCCAGGCATTGAAAAGCGATGCGTTTATAACCCGGCACGAGGAACTGAAAGAGAAAGTAGCAACCGAAGTAGAAGCATTTGAACAGGAATATGGATACAGACCACCTTACTGGGAACTCGTGAGGATAGCTGGTGATGTAAGTGGGTGTGAATAGACCCCAGCCCGACCCTCCCCTTAGTAAAGGGGAGGAAGCTCATTTACTAAGACTATAGTATTTAAAAAAGTCATCCTTCTCCGCCAGCAGGCGGATCATGATGACAAAAAAATTAAAAGCGTAGTTATTTACAGATAATTAACCCATGAAAAAGAAAGTACACCTGGTATTAGGTAGCGGAGGAGCAAGAGGGATCGCCCATATCGGAGTAATTGAAGGACTCGAAAAAGATGGGTATGAGATCATCGAAGTAGTAGGATGTTCCATGGGAGCGGTGATCGGCGGTATCTACGCTGCGGGACATCTGGAAGAGTATAAACAATGGCTCATGGAGCTGAAACGAGGCGATGTATTTGACCTTATGGATTTCACACTTACCCGGCAGGGCTTCGTAAAAGGAGAGAAGATATTTGCAAAGCATAAAGAAATGACCGGGGAACTTAAGATCGAAGATTTTCCTATTCCGTTTACAGCTGTAGCTACAGATATGAAACACAATGAGGAAGTGCATTTTAAATCAGGAGATCTGTATAAAGCGCTCAGAGCTTCGATAGCAATTCCCGGATTTATAACGCCCGTGGTTCAGGATGGAAAAGTGCTGGTGGATGGAGGGGTATTGAATCCTCTTCCGGTGGATCTGGTTGACAAAAAAGAAGACGCGATCATTGTCGCAGTTGATCTGAACTCAAGAGTGGAAGATGCGATCACTACGAAAGAAGGAAAAGCGGATGAGAAACCAAATTGGTTTGAAAAGCTTCTGCCTGAAAATGTGAAAGACCTGGCAAAGAAATACGAAAAACATAAAGAAAAGCAGGAAGAGGAAACATTTTCACTGCTGGAGTTAATGGAAAATACCTTCAGCTTTACTCAGGACCGCCTGACCTCGCTTATGCTGGATATCCATACTCCGGATGAGTTGATCAAGATCCCAAGAAACACCGCGGCAACATTTGATTTCTTCAAAGCTAAGCAGATCTATAAAGTAGGTCTTAAAGCCTACAAAAGAGATATGAAGAATAAATGAGTCTCGCTCCCTAAAGTCAGGGAGGGAACAAGGGTGGGTATGAAAAAGATATAGAAAAGCTTTTTATTACAAAGGAAGAAAAGACCCATCCCTGTCCCTTCCCTGCGTTCAGGGAAGGGGACTTTTTAAATAGATCATGGATAGAAACAGAGTTTCAATAACGGAATTGGCAAGAGAGTTGAGAAAGAACCCAACCCCATCAGAAAAACTATTCTGGGATTCAGTAAGAAAAAGGCAGCTATTGGGAATGAGATTTTTGAGGCAGAAGCCCATAGTACATACTGAAACGAACGGCAGAAAATATTTCTATATAGCAGATTTTTACTGTGCTGAATACAAACTGGTAATAGAAATTGATGGGAAAGTTCATGATTACCAGAAAGAGTATGATTACAACAGAGATATAGTTCTAAACAGATTGGGGCTGACTGTTCTGCGATTTAAAAATGAAGAGTTAAACGATATGAAATCAGTACATAAAAAGATCGCAGAACTAATATCAGTATAAATAAGTCTCCCTCCCTAAAGTTAGGGAGGGAAAAAGGGTGGGTCTGAAATCACCAGTCATCCGTTCGGAAAGGGACCGCTGGCAACAGCTCTTTATTGTAAAGAGATACATCCGGATTATCTGCCCAGGCATATCGAACGGCAACGGGATCATCGACTTCAGGAGAACTGACTATGATCTTGTCATCAACAATTCGTGCATCGGCCCAATAGAAGACACTGTCAGAGCCAGCAACAGCAAAACCCTCGATCGTATCGGAGCCACGTAGCATAAAACCCGAACCAATATGATCGTATGAGATCACAATCTGATTACCATCAATAATATGTCCACGGTACATCGGTCCGGAGTAGACATTGTCTTCGTTGTAGGCAACATGACGAGCTGATTGCCATAATCGGTATCCTACATCCTGTTTATTTCTCGGGTGGATGTCATTAGCATCACCAATGTCAATGATTGTTGCCATTCCGGTGTTAGCCAGACTCAGTGTTTGTGTTTGTGCTTCCTGAAGCCGGGCCCAACCGGAATCGGTTGGCTTTTCATACTTCTGCTGATAATTGGCTAACTGAACAAAAAGAAAAGGGAAGGAACCCTGATTCCAGGCCGTTCTCCATTCTTCGATCATGGATTCAAAAAGCATATTGTAATATTGGTTCTTATCCACATTACTTTCTCCCTGATACCAGATCGCACCCTTGATGGTGTATCCGGCAACCGGGTTGATCATACCATTGTATAATACTCCGGGCCGGTGTTCATAACGGATCACCTCGGGCATTGGTGGTTCAACGGTATTACTAAATTTCCATGTTCCGCTAAGGTCGATCTTTTGATCCCCAACATGTATCCAGAAGTTCTTTTCGCTGCCAATAAATGTGGTGTTAGCCCAGTCTTCCACCGTTCTTATAGCGATCACATTCTCACCTTCTTTCAAAACACTGGAATCTATATCGATGATCATGGGATCATCTGACCAGATCTTGTTGTAGACTTTCTCACCATTTATAAAAGCCTGTGTAAACTTTCCGGGGTTACCGAAGGAAAGCTGGCCATTTGTTACAGTTGAAAGGTCAAAAGACTTTCGAAGCCATACAAAGTCACGAAGTGGTGTCTGATTAGGTAGTTCAACTTCACCCCACTCAGAGTCATTATAATCTGCTTTGTGAGCTCCCAGCTCCAGATATTCAGTCTGGTCTTCAACACGACGGTATTTTTCCGCATTTTTGTCCTGATTATCCTGTAGAACATTATCCCATTCTCTATCGGGATTAAGCATTTCTGCTGCTGCGTCTTCATATCCGGGAACGGTTAATAATCGCGCAGCAGGAACCCATGATTCAGCAGGAGTTCCGCCCCAGTTATCATCAATGATACCAACGGGGACATTTTTTTCGGAATGATTGTGTTTTGCAAAAAACCAGGCAACAGCAGAAAAAGCTTTCGCATTTTCTTTATTTGCTACTTTCCATTCACCCTGGTCCAGATCATCCATAGGTGAAAAAGAAATACGCTGAGCTACTTTATAAAACCGGATCTCCGGGTAGTTTGTGTCATTTAACTCAGCCTCCATATTGTCAATGTTTCCACCAACAGGCCATTCCATATTTGACTGTCCCCCGGCTACCCATACATCTCCAAAATAGACATCATTAAAAGAGATCTTTTTCCTGGAGGAAATGTTCAGCGTGTAAGGGCCTCCAGCTTCGTGTTTGGGAAGAAATGCTTCCCACTTGCCACTATCATCTGCAGAGGTGATAACATCTTCTCCATCTATAACAATAGAGACCACGGCTTCTGGTTTAGCCCAACCCCAGATCCGCACATCAGCGTCATGCTGCAAAACCATGTGGTTATTAAAGATCCGGGGGATTGTCAGCTCCTGTGCAGAGGCATTAAAAGAAACGATAAGGATCAATAGAGTGGTGAGTAGAGATTTTTTCATGATTCCGTGAGTTTGTATTCCAACAATGAGGGTGCAAAGTAATAAATCAAAACATTTTAGGATACCTGATTGTCACAATTTGCCCGCTTGTGAGAATGAAGTAAATCATTCATATTCTGTTGAACAAAACGAGAGTCACATGGATAAGGAATTTATACTGGCAATTGATCAGGGAACAACTAGCTCAAGAGCCATTGTATTTAATCAATCCGGAGAAATACGTGCCGTAGCACAGAAGGAATTCAAACAATTTTTCCCAAATGATGGCTGGGTGGAACATGATCCAATGGAGATATGGAAAACTCAGGCAGGGGTTGTGGCTGAAGCGATTATGGAGTGTGGCGCAGATGGAAAGAATATTGCTGCGATCGGGATCACCAACCAAAGGGAGACAACGGTAGTTTGGGACCGGGAAACCGGAAAGCCTGTTTACAATGCAATCGTCTGGCAGGACCGGCGCACATCTGATTACTGTGATCAACTTAAACAAGAAGGTTGGGTAGAAAAGATCAAAGAGAAAACAGGTCTTATTATTGACAGTTATTTTTCAGGTACAAAAGTCCGGTGGATACTCGAAAATGTAAATGGAGCAAGACAAAAGGCAGAGCAGGGGAAACTCGCCTTCGGCACCATTGATTCGTGGTTAGTGTGGAACTTCACCAAGGGAGAGACCCATGTTACCGATGTAACCAATGCCTCCCGGACCATGCTTTATAACATAAGGGAAGGAAAGTGGGACGAAGAGTTGCTGGAGTTGATGGAAATCCCCGAAAGCATGTTGCCGGAGGTGAAGTCGTCGAGTGAAGTGTATGCACATACAAAGACAACTATTTTTGCACATGAAGTGCCCATAGCAGGAATAGCCGGTGATCAGCAGGCAGCCATGTTTGGCCAAATGTGTTTACAGCCTGGAATGCTGAAGAACACCTACGGAACGGGATCGTTCATCATGTTCAATACAGGAAACGAGGCAGTCGAATCAAAAAACAATCTGCTCACCACTATAGGATATGGATATCAGGATACAATCACCTATGCACTGGAGGGAAGTATCTTTATAGCAGGAGCAGTAGTGCAGTGGTTAAGGGATGGATTGGGCATCATTAAGTCATCTTCTGATATTGAAAAACTAGCACTAACAGAAAAAGATAATGGAGGCGTTTATCTGGTACCGGCTTTTGCAGGACTTGGGGCTCCACATTGGGATCAACGAGCCAGAGGTTCCATGTTTGGGCTGACCCGGGGAAGTACTGCCGGACATATCGCCCGCGCCGCCCTGGAAGGAATTGCCTATCAGGTTAAAGATGTGCTTTCGGCGATGGAAGCAGATTCTGGGATCAACATTCAGGAATTAAGAGTTGACGGTGGGGCGACGGCGAATAATACCTTAATGCAATTTCAGTCTGATATTCTGCAGATCCCAATTATACGTCCTGAGATACTGGAGACCACCGCCCTGGGAGCGGCCTACCTTGCCGGACTTGCTGTTGGTTTCTGGAAAGACACCGAAGAAACCAAAGCCCAATGGAAAGAAGACAAACGCTTTGAACCAAAGATGAAACAAGATCAGGTTGATGAGTTATTATTCAAATGGAATAAAGCCGTTGAGAAAAGTAAGGAGTGGATATGAGATTCTATTATTGATGTCATCCCGGACTTGATCCGGGATCTGTAAAGGGATATGTACTGAATAAGAATGTTAATATATCAACGAAACGATCTTTTCAGACGCTGAAACGAGTTCAGCATGACGATAAGTGGGCGCTATGAGAGTAAAATGAACAGACAGGAATTTCTAGATACCGTTAAAGAATACAATGACTATTGGGATGTGGTCATCATCGGAGGGGGTGCAACCGGGCTGGGCTCTGCGGTTGATGCTGCTTCAAGAGGGTATAAAACACTGCTTCTGGATATGCATGATTTTGCAAAGGGAACTTCAAGCCGTAGTACTAAACTTGTGCATGGAGGTGTCCGATATTTGCAGCAGGGAGACGTTTCATTAGTGATAGAAGCTCTGCACGAACGTGGACTTATGATACAGAATGCACCACATCTGGTGAGCCATCTTTCTTTTATTGTTCCCAGCTATAAATGGTGGAATGGTCCTTTTTATGGTGTTGGTCTGAAAGTGTATGATATGCTGGCCGGAAAGCTGGGAATCAAAAAGTCCAAGAATCTATCCAAAGAAAAGACTCTCGAAAAGATTCCTACACTGGAACCGGAAGGACTAATTGGCGGAACGATCTATTATGATGGTCAATTTGATGACTCACGTCTGGCGGTAAACCTGGCACAAACCGCTGTTGATAATGGAGCGGTGGCATTGAACTACATGAAAGTTACCGGCTTGATCAAAAATCAAAATGGTATCATCGAAGGGGTTCAGGCCCTGGATATGGTGGATGGGGATAAATATGAGATCAACGCCAGAGTGGTGATCAATGCTACGGGAATCTTTAGTGACTCTATCCTTTCCATGGATGAAGAAGAGCATTCACCGATCATTCAATGTGCGCAGGGGGTTCATATAGTGTTAGACAAAGAGTTTCTTCCGGGTGATACCGCAATTATGGTTCCTCATACCGATGACGGAAGAGTTTTGTTTGCGGTTCCCTGGCATGGAAAGGCCCTGGTCGGAACCACCGACACCCCAATTGAGAAACCAACATTGGAACCAGTAGCTTTAAAGGAAGAAGTTGATTTCATCCTCCGACACGCGAAGCAATATCTGAGTAAAGATCCTGAACCGAAGGATGTAAAAAGTGTATTTGCCGGGTTACGGCCATTGGTAAGGCCTGAGGATGCAAAGTCTACCTCAGAGATCTCCAGAAGCCACCACCTGCAGGTGTCAGGATCGGGACTGGTAACCATTGCAGGAGGAAAATGGACCACCTACCGCAGAATGGCCGAAGATACGATCGATAAAGCAGCTTGGGTAGCGGGCCTCAAACAGGTGGATTGCAAGACACATGAGCTTCGTATACATGGCTGGCTCAAAGGACAGGATAATACGGATCATCTGTATGTTTATGGCTCAGATCGTGCAGGTCTGAAAAAACTTCTGGACGAAAACCCTGAATGGAATGAACAAATACATCCTGATCTTCCATACCTGAAAGGGGAAGTGATCTGGGCGGTGAGAAATGAGCTAGCCATAACTATTGAGGATGTGCTTTCAAGAAGAACAAGGGCGTTGTTACTGGATGCCAAGGCATCCCTTGAAATGGCCCCGATAGTAGGTAAGCTGCTTGCAGATGAGTTTGGGTATGATGATAGGTGGGTTGAACAGGAAGTTAAAGAGTATGAAGCATTGGCAAGGAATTATATATTAGCACCTTAATGAATAATCGATAAGCGTAAAGAAAGTCTTTTGAAAGCTACGTTGGTATTAACACAAAGAAAGATGATGGTGAGGGGCCTGGGTTTGATCATACTTTCGATGATCTTATTCGGGGCTGTTTTTGCTCAGGAACAGCAACCGCTTCAGAAAGTTACTCTTCAGCTAAAATGGAAGCATCAATTCCAATTTGCAGGGTATTATGCAGCTATTGAGAAAGGGTTTTATAAAGAGGCCGGCTTAGAGGTAGAGTTAAAAGAGGCACAGTCAGGGATAGAACCAGCATCGGAAGTATTTAAAGGGAATGCAGACTTCGGGATCACAACGGCCGATATACTTATTCTTCGCTCAGAAGGATATAAGGGAGTGCTATTGGCGTCGATCTTTCAGCATTCTGCACAGATATTGATAGCTGCAAGAAGCTCTGGAATAGATCATGTGCAGCAACTTGTGGATAAAAGGATCGCAATGGAGCCTCATGCGGCCGATCTTATTACTTACATGAATGATGAGGGGGTTAGTCTTAATGAAGTAGAACTATATAGTCATTCTTTTGATGTAAGTAGTCTTCTTAATGGTGAAGTAGATGCAATGACAGCCTATATCTCAGACGAACCATACCTGCTTAATCAGGAGGGCTTCGAGCACATTATTATTGACCCAAGAATGGGAGGCATCGATTTTTACGGAGATGTATTATTTACCACAGAGGAAATGGTAGAACAGAATCCGGATCTTGTACAAAAGTTCACTGAAGCTTCTCTGAAAGGATGGCAATACGCTATGGAGAATCCGGAAGAGATCACAAATGTGATCTATGGAAAGTACAGTAAGAGACACTCCAAAGAACACCTGTTATTTGAAGCTCAAAAAATGCAGCGGCTTATTATGGCCGATGTGGTGGAGATAGGATACTCTAACCCGGGCAGGTGGCAACGCATACTGGAGATCTATAAGGAACAAAACATGCTGGCTTCAGCAATAACACTTGACGGGCTTTTTCTGTCCGATTATGTGAATACACCGAACTCCTTTCCATGGAAACTCCTCTACATTTTTGGTATTTCTCTGGTCGTGGTTGCATCAGCGACCCTGTTCTACTACAATACTGCCCGGAGACTTAAAACAGAAATGGCCAAAAGATATGATGCTCAGGAACGGCTCATTGAGAGCGAGAAAATGCTCCGTGAGTCCAATGCAGCAAAGGATAAATTCTTTTCAATTTTAGCTCACGATCTAAGGAATCCTTTTTCGGCCATTATGGGGCTTACAGACCTGATGATCCTGGACGCAAAAGAAGAGGAAAATACCGAGAATCTGGAAAATCTTAAGATCGTAAAAGAAGCTTCAATACAGGTATTAGAGTTATTGAATAACCTGCTTATTTGGTCAAGAACCCAAGTAGGTAATATCGAATATACCCCGGAAGTGTTTGATCTTTCTGAACAGATAAAAAAGAATATAGCTGTGGTAAGCAGCCAGGCAGCACATAAAAACATCAGCATAGATGCAGAACTTTCAAAGGAAATCCCTGCTTTTTGTGACCGGAATATGTTCTCAACCATAATGCTCAACCTTCTTACAAATGCGATTAAATTTACCCCAGAAAAGGGAAGGGTTACGGTTGGAGTGAATGCAACAAAAGAGGAAATAAAGATCTTTGTGAAAGATAACGGGATAGGAATGAGAGAAGAGGATCTGGGTAAGCTGTTTATGATCGAAACGAAATACACCCGTGAGGGCACCAATTCGGAGAAAGGAAGCGGGTTGGGACTACTTCTTTGTAAGGAATTTATAGAGATGCATAAAGGGCGTATTTGGGCGGAATCAGAATTTGGAAAAGGAAGTACGTTTCATATTACATTACCGCGATTCAACACGTATTAGATTTAACCGGAGGCACTATGGAAGCATATATTGGCGAAGCACTGGGAACATTTCTGTTGATGATCCTGGGTTTGGGTGTAAATGCTAATGTTTCTCTAAAAGGGACAAAAGGAAATAATGGAGGCTGGATTCTCATAAACTGGGGATGGGGAATAGCCGTTTTTGTAGGCGTTTATGTGGTTGCTGGTTTTAGCGGAGCTCATATCAATCCGGCAGTTTCAATAGGACTTGCGTCAGCCGGGAAATTCACATGGAGCCTGGTTCCGGGATATATATTGTCGCAGATGATCGGTGCGATTATAGCTGCGGTCCTGATCTGGATTCATTATAAAGACCATTTCGACCAAACAGAAGATAAAGCCAGCAAACTGGGGGTGTTTAGTACTGCTCCAGCTATAAAAAATAGCAGTTCAAACCTTTATTCAGAAATCTTAGGTTCATTTATCTTAGTATTGGGCGTGCTATATCTGGCGGAACCAGATGTTGGCCTTGGCTCAATAAGTGCACTGCCGGTTGCGTTACTTGTTTTTGGTATTGGGATGTCGCTTGGTGGTACCACCGGATATGCGATCAATCCTGCACGCGATCTTGGCCCAAGAATTGCCCACGCTTTTCTTCCTATAAAAGACAAAGGAAGCAGTAATTGGGAATATGCATGGATCCCGGTAGCCGGCCCGATAGCTGGTGCGGTTTTAGCTTCAGGTGTATACTTGATCCTTGGACTCTAATTGGTATCAATAAAGCATTATGAAAGGATTTTTAAAAAATACTAGCTGGAAGTTTCTTCTTCTGGAGTTGTTTGTCGTATTCATCGGTATATACGGAGCATTCTATTTAACAACGCTTCGTGAGGAACAGGTAGCTCGGGATAACCGTGTCAACTACTATAAAACGTTCATGTTAAACCTTGATGGGTTGTATTCTCAGGCAACAAAAGTAAAGGCAAAGGTTGACACCATTTTAGTTCAGATGGATGAAGACCCGGACTACACCATCACAATAGACAGGGATATCAATTTTACTAAGAACATGCTTATTGTCAGATCCGGATTTGAATCGGAGAACTTTACAACGATCGGGCAAGAGTATCTGGCCAGCCTGGATCGGGGGTCAGATCTCATTTCAATGATTCAGAAAAGGGCGGATACTATTGAGGAAGAGACCAGAAAGTATCAGATATATGGTAATAAAAGCTCCGAAGAAGCTTTTCGTAACTGGTATAAAGATGAGATGACCTTACTGTCAGGTTTGTTAGGCGGCCTTCAAAGCACCATTATCAACGGAGCAGTTCCGGAGACAAAAGAGATCATTAAAAGGATAGAGGCGAATGAATAGAAAAAAGATCAGCTGTTTACTGCGCTTTTAATACGAGCAAAGATCTCTTCTATACTTCCTATCCCGTCGATCTCTTTGACAAGCCCCTTTTCTTTGTAATGAGCCATTACGGGTGCGGTCTCATTTTCATACACCTTCAAGCGGTTTTTAATGCCTTCTTCAGTGTCATCGGTTCGGCCCTGACCTCGGGAAAGGATGCGGGAAATGAGTTCTTCTTCCGGAACAACAAGTGCGACGAAAGCATCAACCTGGCTGCCTTTCTCGGCAAGCATGGCATCAAAAGCTTCAGCCTGAGCTACTGTTCTTGGAAATCCATCAAAAATACAGCCGTTATCATAAACATCAGATTTGAGCTCTTCAGCAACAAGGTCCACCACGGTTTGGTCCGGCACTAATTCACCGGAATCAAGGATGGATTTTACTTTAACACCCAGAGGAGTTTCATTTTTGATGGCTTCTCTGAAGATGTTTCCGGTTGAAAGATGAGGAATGGAGAAGGCCTCCTGTAAAAGAGCGGCCTGAGTTCCTTTTCCTGCGCCCGGAGGGCCAAATAGAATGATGTTCATTTCTTCGACGTTTTATGATTGAGGAGTGATAGTTCTCATTTATAAATTGTGGAAAATAGAAAACCCGGAGCCCAATTATTGTATATCGGGCCCGGGGTAAAATTCATAGCCTGTATCAGGCAGCGATAAGCCAAAAATTACTTTTTGGTCTTGTCACCTTTTTCCTGAATACGAGCAGCTTTTCCACGAAGTTCGCGAAGATAGAAGAGTTTAGAACGTCTTACTTTACCACGTCTCTTAACATCGATCTTAGCGATAAATGGAGAATTCAATGGGAAGATACGCTCAACACCAATGCTACCGCTCATTTTGCGAACGGTGAAAGTTTTGTTAGGGCCGCTTCCACGCTCAGAGATCACAACGCCTTCGTATTGCTGAATTCTTTCTTTTTCACCTTCACGAACACGATAATGCACGTTTACAGTGTCACCCGCAGTAAATTCCGGGATATCATCAACAACCAATGATTGTTCAACTAATTTTAGCTTGTCCATTTTTCTATGTGTTAAATCCGGGCCGACAAGTCGGCAGGATGTTAATATTCTTTCTTATAAAGTTCGTACAAATCTTTTCTTCGTTCTTTTGTGCGTTTCAGTGACTGTTCCTGTTGCCAGGCTTCGATCTTTTTAGGATCGCCTGAGCGTAATACTTCAGGAACGTTTAAGCCTTTGAATTCTGCCGGTCTGGTATATACTGGCGCTTCAAGCAGGCCGTCCTGGAATGAATCTTTCAACGCACTACCGGCATCTCCTATCGCCCCGGGCAACAAACGCACAATTGCATCTGTTATCACCATGGCTGGAAGTTCTCCGCCAGACAGCACATAATCACCAATAGTATATTCTTTGGTGATCAGTTCATCCCGCACCCGCTGATCAACTCCTTTGTAATGTCCGCAAAGGATGAGAATGTTCTTTTTCAAAGAAAGCGTATTTGCTTCTTTCTGATCAAAAACATCGCCATCTGCAGCCGTGAAGATCAATTCATCATACTCCCGCTCTGAAGTCAACTGCTCTATGCAACTGAAAATAGGCTGAGGAGTGAGAACCATTCCGGGATCACCTCCATAAGGATAGTCATCCACTTTTTTGTGTTTGTCTTCAGTATAATCCCGAAGGTCATGCACATGGATCTCAACTAAACCTTTATCGGTGGCCCGTTTCACAATACTATGATTCAACGGTCCGTCAAGAAGAGCCGGTACTGCAGATATGATATCTATTCTCATTACAGGTCTTCTAACAGGTTAAGGTTTTGACAGTAGATCGACTTGTTATTCGTATCAATGTTGAGAATATATTCATCAACAACAGGGATCATAAAAGAGCCGGATGTTGTTGCCACCACAATAATTAGGTGAGCTCCGTTATCCATTTCATCGATCACCAGTCCCAGAGACTCGCCGGAGTCTCCCATAACTTCAAAGTCGATCAAACTGTCCTGATCTTCTGATTCTTCAAAGAATGCCGAAGCTTTATCTGTTTCCAGAAAAATAACCCGGTTTTTCAATGATTCAGCAGAATTGCGATCAGCGATATGGTCAAATTGTACAAAGAACGATTGTTTGTTCCCTTTGCCTTCAACACGAATGTTTGTGATCCGGCAAGGGTAGAAGTCTCCACGATCATTTCGCAAATACACCATCTTTAACTCTTCGACCAATTGTGGGTTATCAGTTTCAAAAGAAACCTTAAACTCACCTTTGAGGCCTTGAGACCGGACTATTATGCCGATCTGAGAAAATGGATTTGATGTATTGGCCGCCTGATTCATAGGAGCCAGCGTAATTTTATTCAGCTTGTTTGCTTTCCCAGGCTGCAAGAACAGTTTTGCGTTCTTCAGCGTCGGTTACAAAACCTTCAAGATCAGCCAGGTCCGTATCCTGGATATGATCGATAGCTTCTTTCGCAGTCATATCTGATGAAACCTGAGTGGTTGCCTCAGCAGCAGGCTCTTCAGCGGGTGCTTCTTCAACTTCTTCTTCCTCAGCAGCAACTTCCTCTGCTGGTTCTTCAGTCTCTTCAGTCTCTTCAGGAGCTTCTTCCTCCGCTGCCGGTTCTTCCTCTGTTTCCTCAACAGCTTCTTCTACTTCGGCTTCTGGCGCAGTAGTTTCTTCAGCAGGAGCTTCTTCTACTTCGGCTTCTGGCGCAGTAGTTTCTTCAGCAGGAGCTTCTTCAACTTCTTCTTCTTTGGCGGCGGCTTCAGCTTCTGCAGTTTCCTCAGTTGTTTCTTCAACAACTTCTTCGGTTTCTGCAGCTACTTCTTCCGTTTCCTCGGTAGCGGTTTCAGCTGCTTGTTCTGCAGCTAGTTCAGCAGCAGCGGTCTCAGCTTTTTTCTCAACTTGCTTCTTAAGCTCTTTCTCTTCAGCAGCCAGAGTAGCTTTAACCTGCTCTTTGCGGGTTACTTCTGATTCAGCTTTTGAGTCTCTGTAAGCTTTCCATTCAGTTAAAGCAGCTTCGATCTCTTCTTCACTTTTGCCCCACATTACAAGGTGGCGTTTGTAAAGAATACCTTCGGTACGAAGGATTTTTCGAACAGCTTCGGTAGGTTGCGCTCCGGTCTCGAGCCAGTACATGATACGGTCTTCGTTCAGTACGGTCTCTTTTTTCTCGGTAACGCCATCGAAACGTCCAACCTGCTCAATTATACGTCCATCACGTGGAGAGCGGCTGTCAGCAACTACTATATGATAGATAGGACGACGAATACGTCCTTTTCTTTGGAGTCTGATTTTAATCAATGATGTATCCTCAGTGGGTTTTGTTTATATCTATATTCTTATTTACCTATTGGCAGATTCTTTAAACCATGAAGCATCCTGCCCATTTTTCCCATTTTGGACATGGTCTTCATCATTTTCTTCATCTGGTCAAACTGCTTAATGAGATCGTTGATCTCTTTCACAGTGGTGCCGGAACCTGCAGCAATACGTCGTCGTCGACTTCCATTAAGTACTTCTGGGTTCCGCCGTTCCTCCGGCGTCATAGAATAGATAATAGCCTCGATGGGCTTGAAGGCATCATCATCGATGTCTGCATTTTCTATAGCTTTGCTGGCGCCGGGGATCATGGAGACGAGGTCACCGAAGTCACCCATCTTTTTGATCTTTTGAATTTGATCGAGGAAGTCTTCAAGGTCGAACTTGTCAGAGCTTATCTTCTTTTGAAGGCGCTGAGCTTCCTGTTCGTCAAATTCCTTTTGTGCTTTTTCAACAAGCGAAACCACGTCTCCCATCCCGAGAATGCGTTGTGCCATTCGGTCGGGGTAGAAAGGGCTAATAGCATCCAGCTTTTCGCCGGTACTCACAAACTTGATCGGCTTGTCTACCACAGTCTTGATTGAAAGTGCAGCACCACCACGGGTGTCACCATCAAGCTTGGTCAGAACCACGCCGTTAAAGTTTAGTCGCTCATTAAATTCTTTCGCTGTGTTAACAGCGTCCTGACCGGTCATGGAATCGACCACGAACAGGATTTCGTCTGGGTTAACGGCTTTTTTAATTTCCGCAACCTCGTTCATCATCTCTTCATCCACATGCAGGCGGCCGGCGGTATCAATGATAACAGTATCCATTGCCAGGCTTTTAGCCATCGAAACGGCTTCTTTGGCAACGCGAACAGCGTCTTTCTGTTCGATCGAGTACACGGGCACATCAATTTGCGATGCGAGTGTTTTTAGCTGGTTGACTGCGGCAGGGCGATAAACATCGGCGGCAGCAAGAAGAGGATTCCTTTTATGCTCCTGTTTGAGGTATCGGGCTAACTTACCAGAAAAGGTAGTTTTACCTGAACCTTGCAGACCAGCTATGAGAATTACAGTAGGAGGAGTGTGTGCCTGGGCGATATCAGATCGTTCGCCACCAAATGTTTCAACCAGTTCATCGTACACTATTTTAGTGAACTGCTGACCCGGATTAACACTGGTGAGAACACCAGAGCCCATCACTTTTTCCTTGATATCTGCGGTGAACTGACGGGCAACCTCATAGTTTACGTCAGCGTCCAAAAGGGCACGACGTATCTCACGTACCGTTTCAGCGATGTTCACATCGGTGATACGTGATTCACCTTTCAGGCTCTGAAAGGCTTTGTCTAGATTTGAGGATAGATTTTCAAACATGGAAAAACAGGATTTACTCCGTCAGTAACAGAGCCTGCAAAAATACGCACTCTTTACCGGCTTATCAACAGTAATGTGGAAAATTAGTTTTGAGTTTAAAAGTTGATGTCGCCGGGAAATGATTTGGAGGTTGGATTCTAAAAGTCCCCTCTTGAGAGGGGATTCAGGGGTGTGTTGGAACATGACTGATGAACTATTAAACCTTTGTTTGTCATTTCGAGCGAATGCGAGAAATCTAAAGGGTGTTGTTAAAGAATTAGAAAACAAGCCCGGGCGATCGTCCGGACAATTGTGATACTTAGCAGAGCGAAGTGGGGTAGTTGCGCCAGGGTGGCAGCAAATATCTAATCAATATTACTGTAAACCCCTTGCGTATTCATATGTAGAAATACCTATTTTCCAGTCTCTAACTTCATCAAATCAATGTTTTACTATTACGCTAGCGTATGCAGTTGTTTTTGATCATAGCCCTCACTCTTTCAACTTTCCTGGTTGTATTGCTTTGGTTGCGAAAAGGAAAAAACAGGGCGGATTATATCCTGATCACCTGGATGGTGGTTCTTTCCATTCAGTTACTGGTTTTCTATGAGCTGTTTAATGGAGTATTGTATCAATATCCTAAGGTGATTGTTGCCTTCTCTCCTATTCCTTTGCTACATGGGATCCTGGTGTATTTCTATACTCTGGAGCTCACGGATAGCTTCAAAATGAAGCCCGGAATCATTTTTTTGCACTTTATCCCATTTATTCTATTGTCGTTGTTATCAATACCATTCTATATGGTTTCAGAAGAACGACAGTTTGCGATCGTTAACGGAGACTTTTCGGGTTTTGTATGGTATATGTATCTGAAGCTGATCTTCTTTGAGGTCTCAGGCCTGACCTATTCTGCGCTTTCCATTATGGAAGTTCGCAATTTCAGGAAGCGCATAAATAACTTCTTGTCTAATACAGACCATGTGCAGCTGAGGTGGCTTGAATTTCTAGGCGCGGGACTTGGTGTTATCTGGCTCGTCGCCCTTTTTCTCGATGACACCTATATAAGTGCCATGGTGATCATATTTGTGATCTCAATCGCCTTGTTCAGTATCAATCAGCTCCCGATTTTATATTCAAATAAACTCGTTATGATCGAGTCGGGCCCGATGTCAAAACAAGAACAGACAGAGGAAAAGCAGTCTTCAGAAAAATATGTGAAGTCAGCACTGGACGAAGAAGGATTGACGAAGATCATTCAAAAGGTGGACGATTTTATGCACGCCGAAAAAGCATTCACGAATCCGGAACTCACCCTGAAAGATCTTTCGGAAGAGACCGGAATACCCGGCCATCAACTTTCACAGGCCATAAATACTCATCTTGGAAAAAGCTTCTATAATTATGTGAATAATCTCAGGGTCAATGAATTTCTTAAAATGGCGAAGGAGCCTGAAAACAAAAAGTATACTTATTTGTCACTCGCCTTTGACGCCGGTTTTAACTCGAAAACAACCTTTAATAAGTATTTTAAGCTTACTACCGGGCAAACGCCGTCCCAGTTTTTCTCATCAAATCAATAAGTCTGGCTAAAAAAAGATTGTGGTACGCGCCAATTAACGCGAACGACCAGCATAGAGCTGACAAGTATTTTCGATGCACATAAACCATAACCGCGAGCCGAAAAAAAGAGATGGCCGCCAAAACAAGTGCATTATGAGAAGTCAAAATCAGAATAAAATAAATACAGTAGTAGTATGCATGATCATGGTACTGCTTTTAGGTTCAGATCCTGCGTTCTCTCAGGTTACACAAACGGTAAAAGGAAGGGTAATTGATCAACAATCAAAAATAGAACTCATTGGAGCTAGTGTATTAATAGAGGGAACCCTGATGGGAGCTGCAACTGATGTTGACGGGTATTTCAGAATCCCGAATGTGCCACTGGGAAGACACGCTATCAAAGTGAGTTATCTCGGGTACAAGCTCCTGGTGATTCCGGAAGTCCTGGTAAGTTCAGCGAAGGAGGTTGTGCTAACAATTGAGCTTGAAGAAGAATTTATTGCCGGGAATGAGATCGTTGTGACCTCGGGAATTGAAAAAGGGACAGCTCAGAACCCATTATCAACGGTAAGCGCCCGGGCCTTTACTGTTGAGGAAACACAACGTTATGCAGGTGGGTTTGATGACCCGGCTCGGTTGGCATCAAGTTTTGCTGGCGTGACCTACGGAAATGCACAGGATAATGCGATAATCATTCGTGGAAACGCCCCAAGTGGATTGTTGTGGAGACTGGAAGGAATCGAGATTCCGAATCCAAATCACTTTCCCGGAGGTAATGTTTTGGGAGGAGGCTTGTTCACGATCTTCAGCAGTAACCTGTTGGCGAACTCAGATTTCTTTACGGGAGCATTCCCAGCTGAATATGGTAATGCCACCTCGGGTGTATTCGATATGAGATTCAGAAACGGGAACAGTGATGTTCGGGAATACACTTTCCAGGCAGGTTTGATGGGAATTGATTTTTCAACAGAAGGCCCTATCAACAGAGGTAGCAATGCCTCATACCTGGTTAATTACCGCTACTCAACATTGGGTCTGCTTACCGACCTTAATGCTATAGATACGGACCAGGAGATCCGATATCAGGATCTGTCTTTTAAAGTAAATGTACCGACTAAAAAAGCAGGGACCTTCTCACTTTGGGGAGTTGGTGCGCTAGACAGGCTGTTTCAACCAGCGGTTTCAGATTCTGCCTTGTGGACGGAAAATTTTGACAGGATGAAGTTTTCGGGAGATTTCACTACCGCGGCCGCAGGCTTGAATCATAAACTGGTACTGAACGCCTCAACATATATTAATTCCACAGTCGCAGTTACAACACAGAAAACCCTTTATGATCAGGACCGGCTGGATGACGGACTTATGTTTCAGGACAATGAATATGCGGATGCGGTCAACAGTAAGATTACGCTGACTTCAACTATAAATCACAAATTCAGTTCCCGCTTAATGACAACATCAGGGTTTATTGTAGATCAGTTGTTATACAACATGGATTTTAAAGCCGCGATGGACAATGATGCATCTACTTACCAAACCTATGTAGATGAAAGTGGTTCGAGTCAGCTATTTCATATTTACTCACAGGCAAAATATGCGTTATCACCATCACTGGATGTCAATATCGGTGTCCGGTATCAGTACTTTGCACTGAACTCAAATGCAAGCGTAGAGCCGAGGGCAGGACTTTCATGGCAAATAGCACCACGACACGAAGCAAGCCTTGGATATGGCCGCCATAGTAAACTGGAAGACCTGCAATGTTATATGGCTGTTCAGCCCAATACACCTGGATCAATATTGATCAATAAAGATCTGGATTTCACGAAGACAGACCACTATGTATTTAGCTACAGCTATCAATTAACCCCAAATACCCGAATTAAGATCGAGCCGTATTACCAGACTTTGTTTGATGTTCCCGTTATAGCCGACAGCTCCTTTTCTATGGTTAATTTGAAGGATGAACGTTATATAAACGATAAGTTGGTAAATGAAGGTACAGGAACCAACTATGGTGTTGATCTGACACTCGAAAAATTCCTAAGTAATAACTATTACTATATGATCTCCGGATCACTGTTTGAATCAAAGTATAAAGGAGGAGACGGGGTTGAACGAGATACAAGGTACAACCGGAATTATGTTCTGAATGTTTTGGGTGGGCGTGAATTCAAGGTAAAGACGAATAATATTCTCAGTCTCAATGTTAGGTTTACCTTGATGGGGGCAGAACGCACTTCACCGTTATTACTGCAACGGTCGCTCACCGAAAAGCAGGTGTATCTTGACGAGACAAGAGCCTTTGAGAACAGTTTAACAGCAAGTAAATATCTCGATTTTACACTGAACTATCGCATGAATCACAGGAAAGCATCTCATGTACTTTCGTTAATGATCAAGAATGTATTAGGAAGCGAAAACGATTATGGATATATCTACAGCTATGAAAAGGATTCCGTTATTCGTTCAAAAGAGGCGATCGTATTGCCTAATATCAGTTACAGAGTCGAGTTTTAATTTGAACAGTTATCACTTACCAGAAAACACCTCTTGAGAGGGGATTCAGGGGTGTGTTGGAATCAAGGATATCCAACAACAAAAGAGGAATCAATTCGTAGCCCCATGAACCAAAATAATTTAATCTTGCTTTAAATTGCGGTATCACTATTTTTCTGGTCGGGTACAATTAAAACATGAGTTAATATGAAAAGAATAAAGTCGAGAGTAATCTCTCTAATCATAGTACAGCTGTTTCTGGTGGTTACATTTGTCAGCGCCCAACAAACAGAAGACCCAAAGACAAAGGATCGTGCCGAAGATGTGTTCAGAGAAATGGAAGAAGGCGAGCTAACACTAAGGTTCATTAATGCGTTAACTGGAGACTATGTTCAGGGTGCAGATGTGACCATTGCGGGAGAATCGCACACTACTGACCATGAAGGAAGGGTGTTTTTTAAAGCGGATATTGAAGACGGTCTTGTTACTGTGACTTTTAAAAAGGAAGGGTTCATTACCAGTGAATTTGATATTGAGATCATGCTCGGGTCCGTCTGGCAAAACCGGATCTCCGTCTCTCCGGACATGAGGCCGGAGTCCATCCGGATCGTGCTGGACTGGAACAGGCGCCCCAGAGATCTGGATGCTCATCTGATCAAAGAAGGCGGATACCATATATCATATCGTAACAAGCGGGCCAGTGAAGACGGCGCCGCTCAACTCGATCGGGATGATACCAATGGAGAAGGACCCGAAACTATCACCATAAATCGTGTGGACCGGGATGGGATATACCGGTATGTGGTTCATAACTTCAGTGATCGCAGTAGCTCAGGATCCAAAGATCTTTCAAACCGATCAAGAGCAACCGTTCGGATTTACGGCGACAACCGACTGATGGAAACACACCGTATTACTGAAGATCGGAGAGGAACAAAATGGACGGTCTTTCAGATCAGGAACGGGAGTATTGAGGTTGTGAACACGATGGAATAGCCGTAAAGAGAGTTCAAGGGAACAAACAACGGTAAACCGACTAGAACATTCAAAAGCTAATGAATAAATCTAGTCATGAAACAATCAGCTACAATTGTATTGCTGGCACTCCTTTTTGGAGCGTGCTCCAGCACTAAACCGCCTACCCAGAAGCTAACCCAGACCGAAGCATCCATACGACAGGCAGAACAGGTTGGAGCCGAGGAATACGCCCCTCTAGAGATTCGTGAAGCCCGTAAGAAACTGGAGCAATCGAAGGACCTTGTTGAGGATGAAAAGTATGAGGAAGCAAAACGAACGGCAGACCAGGCCATGGTAAATGCCGAACTTGCCCAGATAAAATCACTATCCGCTAAAGCGCAAAAAGCAGTGTATGAATTGAAGCAAAGCATTCAGGCGCTGCAGGATGAAATTCAGAAAAATATTAACAGCAATCAGTAACAGGTGTTGATATGAGAACAACGAAATTTTTACAATTACTTCTTTCCGGAACGTTAATAATCTCTGTCTTAACAGCATGTGGAGGTCCCCCTCAGAACAACCCCTTGTTAACGGAAGCTGAGCAGGCATACAACAAGGCAGAAAACGACTCTTTGGTAGTTTTGAAGGCTCCGGTAGCACTGAAGGAAGCCGAAGAAAACCTGGAAAAGAGTCAGGAGATCTGGCAGAATAAAGGCGACAAAGAATTAGTGGAGCACTATGCATATCTGGCGAAACAGAAAACAGCGATCGCTACCGAAACGGCCAAAATGAATGCAGCTCAGGATCAGGTTGAACGTGCAGAAGCGGAGAGAAAAGAAGTTTTGCTGGTAGCACGTAAAGCGGAAGCCGAAGCGGCTGAGCGAAAGGCTCAACAAGCTATTCAGGAATTGGAGTCTGTAAAAGCAGAAGCGAAAGATGCTCAGAAAAGAGCGGAGGAAATGGCGGGCAGGATAAATGAACTGGAAGCAAATCAAACAGAGCGGGGACTGGTTCTTACTCTGAGTGACGTCCTGTTCGACTTTAACAGTGCAGATTTGAAGGCCGGGTCAAGACGAGTGGTTGATGAGCTTACAAGTTTTCTGAACGAGTATCCGAACCGAAGGATCCAGATCGAGGGACACACAGATAGTATCGGCTCCGAAGAGTATAACAAGCAACTTTCATTGCGAAGAGCAAATGCAGTAAAAGAGGCGTTAGTCTCTAACGGTATTAGTACTTCTAAGATTAACACTGTGGCATTAGGAGAGGAATATCCCGTCGCCTCTAATATTAATGAGGCCGGACGCCAGCAAAACAGGCGTGTGGAGATCATTGTTTCTGATGAAAATGGAGAAATTTCTCAGAGGAAATAAGTATAAACCAGAGTCATTTTTTATTTTTTGGGTTTAAGGTCGTGGTTTATATTATCCCTATCATTTTATTGGTAGAATGATGATTTTTACCCATTCATTAACACCCACTAAGAAATTAAAAAATGAGCGAAGGTTACGGACTACTAAAAGGAAAAAAGGGAATAATTTTTGGAGCACTGGATGAACGCAGCATAGCATGGAGGATCGCGCTGGCCTGTAAGCGGGAAGGAGCTGAATTTGTGTTGTCAAATGCGCCGATTGCCCTGAGACTTGGAACGCTGAATGGACTTGCCGAAGAAACCGGCGCAGAAATTATTCCATGTGATGCCTCAAGTGATGAAGAAATGGCTGAACTGATGGATAAAGTGAAAGAGAAGTTTGGCGGAGTCGATTTTATCCTTCACGCGATCGGGATGTCACCAAACATCAGAAAAGAAGTTGACTACAAAGAGCTGAATTACAACTGGTACCAGAAAACACTGGACATTTCAGCTATTTCTCTTCACCGTGTATTGAAATTTGCGGATGAAAAAGATGTGCTTAATAACGAAGCAAGCGTGGTAGCTCTTTCTTACATCGGGGCACAACGAATTTTCAGAAAATATTCTGATATGAACGATGCCAAAGCTTTACTCGAAAGTATTGCCCGTAACTTCGGCTATAATCTTGCTCTCAAGAAAGGGGTTCGGGTTAATACCATTTCTCAGGCGCCAACAAGAACTTCAGCTGGTTCAGGAATTGACGATTTTGATGGGATGTATGTGTTTGCCGAAAAGATCGCCCCACTGGGCAACCCAACCGCAGATGAATGTGCTGACTACTGTGTAACACTGTTCTCGGACCTTACAAAGAAAGTAACCATGCAGAACCTGTACCATGATGGCGGATTTGTTACATCAGGAGTATCACAGGAACTCATTGATGATATGACAGAGTTGTATCTCAAAGACAAAAAATAATTTATGCCAGACATTATCCTCGGTATTGATCCCGGATCCCGAAATACCGGTTATGCGGTACTAACCGAGGAGAATGGCTCTTTGATAGCTCTGAGATGTGATGTCATAAAACTGGCCCATATCAAGGAGCACTCAGACCGGCTGAAACATATATATGATGCCGTTTTGAATATCATACAGTCGGTTAAGCCAAATAAATGTGCCGTTGAAACTCCGATCTATGGAGTAGACCCACAGGCAATGCTTAAACTGGGACGGGCACAGGCAGCAGCTATTCTTGCCATCAAGCAGTCGGGGCTGGAAGCCATAGAATATTTTCCTAAAGTGGTTAAGAAATCCATCACAGGAAATGGGAATGCCAATAAGGAGCAAGTAGCTTTCATGCTTAAAAAGATGATCAGGTTGCCTGAAGAGAAACTATCCAACGATGCAACGGATGCGCTTGCTGTGGCCTGGTGCCATATGATGAATAGCGGAAAGATCCCAACGGGCTCGAAGAAAACGCATCAGAATAATAAGAAGTCAGACTGGGCTTCATTTATTGAAGAAAATCCAGACAGGGTACGGGGATAAAGCATGATCGCATTCCTAAAGGGCTATATCGAAGAAAAGGGAGACGGGCAAGTGCTTCTGGATGTACAAGGTGTGGGCTATCAGGTTGAAATATCTACTCAAACACTTGAACAGCTGGCCTCGGCGGGAAGCGAGGTAAAGCTCCTGATCCATCACCATATCACAGAAAGTGACCAAAGATTATTCGGGTTTTACACTAAAGATGAGAAGGCACTTTTTGAGAAGCTGATCACAGTTAAAGGAGTAGGTCCAAAACTAGGATTGACAATTTTGAGTGGTTTACCGGCATCTACATTGATCGGGGCAATCACCGCGGCAGACACCACAACACTTTCAAGAGTTCCGGGAATTGGAAAGAAAACAGCAGAGCGTATCGTACTGGAGTTAAAAGATAAACTGGCGGAGTATTCTGTTTCGGCAGGATCTGATCCTAAGCAGGGAACACCTTCAGGAGTAATGGATGAGACCATTCAGGCATTAGAGGCACTGGGCTTCAAAAAAAGAGAAGCAGAACAGGCCGTCCTTAAAGTATTGAAAGAAGAAAGTGGTCAGGAAACCTCACAAGTGATAAGGAAAGCACTATCGTTACTGAACAAATAGCGTTCAGGTAACAATTTCTTCATTTTATATTGGTTCAGGACATTAGTACCATTATTAAATTGTGAGTTCTTAATTAAATATCGTTGCTGTGGCTAAACAAACTATCCTCGTTGTAGATGATGAAAAAGATCTGCTTGATCTGATCGAGTATAATCTGAAAAAAGAAGGGTTTCAGGTTCTGAAAGCCGAAAATGGTGAAGAAGGGATCAAAGTTGCCAAAGAGCACAAACCTGATTTGGTGCTTCTGGATATTATGATGCCAAAGATGGATGGTCTGGAGGCAGTAGAGATCATGAGGATGGATGACGCCCTGAAAAAGATTCCTATAATATTCCTTACCGCCAGAAGTGATGAAAAAACGGAAGTGGAAGGCCTCGACAAAGGAGGGGACGACTTCATCACTAAGCCAATAAGCACTACTAAACTTGTTTCACGCATCAAGGCGGTGATGCGCCGGTTTGATGAAAATCAGGAATCAGTTAATAAGCTGGAAGTGCATGACCTTGAGATCGATAAAGACCGTTACCTGGTTAAAAAATCAGGAGAAGAGTTCCAGCTGCCACGGAAAGAATTTGAGTTATTGTTTTTCCTTGCCAGCAGAAAAGGAAAGGTTCTGGACAGGCAAACACTGCTTAATAAAGTTTGGGGAGATAATATTTACGTTGTCGACCGCACGGTTGACGTACATGTCAGAAAGATCAGAGAAAAATTAGGCGACCACTATATCGAAACGGTTAAAGGGGTTGGATATCGCTTTAAAGAATGAGCAAGTCTCGTAGAAGGTCCAGGGTGTATAAACTTGGGCTTAGAATAGCATTTTACACTTCCGTACTATCAGCAGCGGTAGCATTTCTGCTGTTATGGTACCTCTACGACATTCCAGCTATGGAGGGCCTTTCTGTTTCTCTGTGGATCATGGTCGGGGTGTTTGTGGTGAGCTATTTTGTAAGTTTTGCATTACAGTTTCGAAGGATCAAAGTTCTTGAACAGGTTTCAAAAAATATATCCAAGAAGAGATTCGAGGAAATACAGGATCTGAGAACTTTTTATGATGATGAACTCGACTATATCATAAAGCATCTCATTAAGTCGAGCAGAACAGTTGAGCGGGAGATCCAGCGGCTAAATAGAATTGAGAATTACAGAAAGGAGTTCATTGGCGATATTTCTCATGAGTTAAAGACTCCTATCTTTGCTATTCAGGGGTTTATAGAGACTTTGCTAAACGGTGCGTTGGAGGATGAGGAAGTAAACCGGGATTTTCTGCAAAAAGCGATGAGAAATGTTAACCGCCTGATCTTTCTCACCAAAGATCTTATGGAGATCTCCAAACTGGAAACAGGGGAGCTTAAATCCGAGATCGAAGACGTTTATTTATATGAACTAGTTCATGATGTTTCAGAAAGCCTGGTGTATAAGGCCCAAAAAGAAAACATCTCCATTGTAGTTAATAAATTCGACAGGAATATTCGGGTTAAAGCAGATAAGAATCAGGTTCGCCAGGTACTGATCAATCTCATTGAGAATGCTATAAAATATAATGTGCCGGGAGGAAAAGTTGAGGTTACATTGACACTTCCTCCAAAGACTCCGCACAAAGTTCATCTTCAGGTTTCAGACACAGGTATTGGTATTGATGAATCGGACCTTCCACGTGTAACAGAACGGTTTTTCAGAGTAGACAAATCGAGATCCCGGGAAAGGGGTGGAACAGGACTTGGCCTGGCTATTGTAAAGCATATCATCGAAGCGCATGGGGAGCAGCTCAAGATCAAAAGTGAGCCTAATAAAGGTTCCACATTTATAATTACGCTCACCCGATCAGAATCTCCGCAAGAACCGGAGCGTTAATAGCTTTTTTTGGCTACCTTTGGGAAAGAATGTTCTCACAGACAATACGACTACATGACCTACGCAGTAATTATGGCCGGGGGATCCGGCACCAGATTCTGGCCTAAAAGTACGAAAGCTCTTCCCAAGCAATTTCTGAATCTGTTCGGAAGTGGCACCATGATTCAGAATACAGCGAACCGAATCAAGGAACTGATTCCTCAGGAACGGATCATGGTTGTTACAAATGAGGATTATGTTTCAATCGTGAAAGAGCAGCTGCCAAAAGTGCCAGAAGAGAATATAGTAGGTGAACCGGTGGCTAAAAACACCGCGCCATGTGTAGCTATTGCCGCTGAGTTGTTAGCTAAGAAAGATCCGGAAGCGACCATGGTTGTTTTACCTGCTGATCATCATATTACTGATCAGGAATCATTCCTTAAGATTCTACGGTCTGCGATAGCTAAAGCTGAAGACGGAGAGAATCTGGTAACTATTGGTATTCAGCCAACTCGCCCCGAGACAGGCTTTGGGTATATTCACGGAAAGTCAGAATCAGGCTCCGAGTACAGCGGGAATATGGTTTACGAGGTAAATGCCTTTGAGGAGAAGCCTAATGCTATCAAAGCGCAGGAATATCTGGACTCCGGAGAATATTTTTGGAACAGCGGGATGTTTGTATGGAAGGCCAAAACGGTGTTAAAGGAGATCGAGTCTCAGTTGCCTGCTATGTACGAAGAGCTCAAACTCTCGTCCGAGGAGTTTTATACATCAACACATATTCCAGCAGTTAATGACTTTTATCAGAATTGTGAATCCATTTCCATTGACTATGGTATTATGGAAGGGGCAGGGTCGGTATATGTGGTTCCGGGAGAATTTGGATGGAATGACGTGGGTAGCTGGACCGCTGTTTATGAACTTGCTGAGAAGGACGCCCTTGGAAATTCAGTTCAGGCTCTTAATGTGATGTTTGCAGCATCAGAAAACAATCTGGTTCTTTCCGGTGGGGAGAAAATGATCTCGCTTGTGGGAATCGATAATGTTGCTGTTGTTGAGACAGATGATGCAATCCTCGTGTGTAATCTGAATACCGCTCAGGGAGTAAAAGAGATCGTGGAACAGCTGAAGGGATCAGATGATTACGAGAAGTTCCTCTAATCAAAGGTAAAGCTTAACATATCATATGCCAGCCGGATGTGGGAAGGAAGCCGTTTATTGGTTTCTTCATGATCCACAAAACTATTCATATGGATCAGATATGCCTTTGGAACTCCAAGATCATTAATAATATCCACAGCCTGAGGAATTGTTAAATGGGTGGGGTGCTCAGGTTCCCAGCGCAGAGCACTTAAGATCACAAGCTCACAATCTTTAATGAGTTCAAGAGTAGATTCTGGGACCTCTTTAACATCAGTTAGATATGCAATGGAGTTTATTCTAAATCCAAGGATATCAAGAGAACCATGTTTTACTGGAAGTGGAGTAATCTGAATGCCATCCAGTTCCATAGCCGCGGTCATGACTTTTAAGTCGAGAGAGGTCGACCCCGGATATTTGTTTTCTCCGAACAGGTAATCAAACCTTTGTTCAATAGATGATACGGCACTTTCGGTGGTATACACCGGAATAGAGTCTTTTCTCAGGTAATTATACATTCGAAGATCATCAATGCCACCAATATGATCCATATGTTCATGTGTGATAAGAACATGATCGACAGAGCGAATCCCGGACCGAATACTTTGGATGCGAAACTCCGGCCCGACATCAATCAACAGAGAACAAGAGTCAGACTGTATCCAGGCAGAGCAACGGGTACGTTCATTTCGGGGGTCATGCGCAAGTTCTTCTCTTTTGAAACCGCCCGCAACGGGTACACCCATAGAAGTTCCGGTGCCTAAAAAAGTAAACTTCATATCATTCCAGTTCCCACTCATCAGAGGTTTCGGCAGGGGTAACCTCTAAGCGATCCCATAATTTTTCCAGTTCCTTACGAATGGCAGGTTTAATATAACTTTCTGAGAGTTCGATCTGACCAAGAACCCGGGCGATAGTCCCTATCTGAGACTCAACCGGTTTATTCTTATTAACCATTACCAGTTTATCCCCCTCAATTACACAATCTGCACCCCGAAAAGCCCCACGCTCTTTTCTGAGTCGGTATCCCGATTGCTCAAGAAGATGTTCCAGTTCAAGTAATAGTTTGTCGGGTTTCACAAGCCAATCCCAATTGTTATTGAGTGCACGGTAAGATCGTAGTCATATACGTTACCGTCAATATTAAATGATTTAAAGTTAAACTCGTAACCAAAATTAAGGGCTTTTCCGAATAAAGCATCCAGAATGGTTAGCTGACTTTTGCCGTTCATATAAAAAGCAGATCCTCCGAAGAACCCTCCGTCAGAGCCACTGAATCCATAACCCGGCAGAAATTGATTGGTAAGTACCACCCTTCTCGAAAAACGATAATCTATAAACCCGCCACCGCCACCGCCAAAGAACGATTGATTAAAGGAGTCAGGGTAAGTATCGGAACTCGAGGAAGTATAACTTGTGTGTAATTGAAGGGGAATCCCAACGAAAAGCCTTGGGCCGCGGATCAGGGCAAATTTGTTAGACATTATAAGTCCTATCTCAAGAAAAGACTTGTCTTTTAATCCGGATACTCTGTTTCCAATGCGCCCGAAGAGCTGAACCCCGGCATATTCAAGGTTAACGGCCAGTAGCATATTATCTACTTCAAGCTCTTTAACCTGGGGGTCAACCAATTGTCCTGCATAATCAAAAGAAACAGGCGCTACACCAATGCTTAAAAATGTAGAAGGGATCTCAATTCTTTTTGGGGCGTCATCAATGCTGAACATTTGGGATCTTCCAGTTGCTGATACCGCAAAAAGAATAATAAAAGTAAAAGTAGCAGATTTTAACTTTTGCATAGGGAATGAATTAAACAATATTATTATTCTTAGAATAACGAAAAATAACGAGGTTATTTCATGAAGATATTAACAATGCTGTTTTTAGCAATGATTTTACAGTCTCCTTCTTTCAATCACGATGATTCAATTTACGATTTTCCCTTTGAGGATATCGATGGCAAAGAAACCAGTCTTTCCGAGTATAAAGGTAAAGTGCTGCTTATCCTTAATGTCGCTTCAAAGTGTGGATATACTCCTCAATACGAAGGTTTGCAGGCTATTTACGAAAAGTATAAAGATAAAGGTCTGGTAATCGTAGGTTTTCCAGCCAATAATTTTAAAGGCCAGGAGCCCGGAACAGAAGAAGAGATCAAAGAGTTTTGTACACTCAATTACGGAGTTACGTTTCCTTTGGCATCTAAGGTTTCAGTTATTGGTGAAGACCAGGCGCCGTTGTTTGAGTACCTGACTTCGCTCTCAAATCCCGATTTCACGGGAGACATTGAGTGGAATTTTGAGAAGTTTCTTATTGACCGGGAGGGTAATCTGCAAAGAAGATTCAGAAGTGCCACAAAACCGGAAAGCAAAGAGCTTATCAGCGCTATCGAGAAGTTGTTATAATTCTGATAAATTTGTGGAAAAAATGTTGACTTCCTTTTCGAACAGTCTGTATATTTGAGGCTCTCGAAAAAAGGTCCGGTAGTTCAGTTGGTTAGAACGCCTGCCTGTCACGCAGGAGGTCGAGGGTTCGAGTCCCTTCCGGATCGCAAGAGTTTAAAAGCCTTTGAGTTTTCTCAAAGGCTTTTTTTATGTCCATACTATTTATCAGTCAGAGCAACTGTTTTCAGGCCACCCAGTCCGGCAGCTACGATAAGTAATTTGTTGCGATATGAAACATGATTCACAGATTCAAGATCCCCAAACTGAAGTTTTCCAAGCAATTCGGTTGTTATATTTTCTCCCGGAGAATAGTCTTCAAGGTCTTTATTAGTTTCTGCAACATATACCCCGGCCTCTCCATTTGATATAAAAATTTTATCGTCATCCGCAGATGCAGCATTAGATGTAACAACATCGGGTGACAAGCCCAAGGCTGCAGGATCAGGCAGAGGTATTGTCGATTTGATTTGTCCGGTAGTAAGGTCCATGATCTTAACACCTTCTTTTCCTGCTGCTATAATTGCAAGATGGTTTATGAGCTCTATCGTGTTTTTAGCTTCTGGTGTATACACACCTGCAACGGGATATTCAGAAGTGATACTAAAATTAGAACGGTTAATGAGTATTACAGATCCATTTTCGTCACCATTTGTATCTCCCTTAAGCACCGCTATGTATGAGCTGTTTACATCTACCCATCGTGCATCTTCAATTTCAACATAAGCTATTCGCTCATTAAGATTTTTATTATAAACCGATAGCCCTCCCGTGTTACCGCTGGTTGCATAGACCCTATCGCCAAAAAGAACAATAGAGTTTGCGGCATAACTAGGCAGGGAGACACTTGCAGTAGAGGCATCTTCGAGCTCAAAACTTACGAAGTCATAGCTGCGAATACCTGAACTGCTTATTTCTGTTGCTATATCCGGGTTTGAGGTAGCAACGGCAGCATAGATCTTGTCAACATCAGCATGAACTGCGTTTATATCGGCGTCAAAGAAGGTGATGTTTGAGCGAATAGTAATGTTCTTTCCATTGCCGGATATCTGAGCAACATCAACGGCTCCAAGATAACCTGAGCCTTTCAAATTATAACTTATTAAAGACCTGGTGTTGTTGTCATCACGGCTGATCATTGTTGCCTGAACAGGAGTCCCGTTGATTTCTGGAGGATAAAGCTCAGAGACCAATTTAAGGTCGAATTTAACTTTTCCAATTTTGGACAGTGTATTTTCAGCGGCAGTCGTATCTACAGCAATATTCTCATCTTTCTCAGCATAGCGGCTAAGCAACGACTCTTCATTATTATTAATCTGGTACGAGTCGTCTTGTTTCTTTTCATTGTTCGAAGATGAGCACGAAGTAAAAACCACACTTATCGATGCTAACAAGATTAATGAATAAAGACTTTTCTTCATTGTAGTTTAATTGAATTGTTAATTGGCAACAGTTAGAACAAGCCTAAAGGGCTAATAATTTGCCTTTATTTCTTGGTTTCTAATTTACTTATCTTTGTACTCTGATATTTAAAGGTTAGTAAATTCTATAAGACAATAAAAAACAACGGTTAATGTCCTCTATTTATCCTTCCTATGATGTTATTGTGGTTGGGGCAGGCCATGCCGGTAGCGAAGCTGCCGGTGCTGCTGCTCAACTGGGTGCAAAGACCTTACTTATAACTATGAACCTGGAGGCTATTGCTAAAATGTCCTGCAATCCCGCCATGGGTGGAGTGGCCAAAGGCCAGTTAGTAAGAGAAATCGATGCGCTTGGCGGTCTTTCTGGGATTGTCAGTGACGAGTCTGGAGTACAGTTCAGAATGCTGAATCGAAGTAAAGGCCCTGCTATGTGGAGTCCCCGTTGCCAGAGCGACCGGATGCTATATGCTCAAAAAATGAGAGAACATCTGGAAGAAAAAGAGAACCTAAGCTTTAGGCAGGATAATGTAGTTGATCTGATTTCTGAAGATGGTAGGGTTATTGGGGTTATAACTCAGACAGGGCAAAAATTTTATTCTAAGTCTGTTGTGCTAACAAGCGGAACGTTTCTTAATGGCTTAATTCATATTGGAGAAAACCAATATGGGGGAGGCCGTTCTGGGGAAAGGGCTTCGGTTGGGATTTCTGCTGCTCTCGAGAAATTAGGATTCGAAATAGGGCGCTTGAAAACAGGAACCCCTCCAAGGGTTGATGGCAGATCTGTTGATTACTCTAAACTTGAAATTCAGTACGGCGATGATGATGCGACGCCTTTCTCATTCATGACAGAGGGAGAACTTCTTTCAAGTAAGGATCAGATGACTTGCTGGATTGGGTACACCAATGAGAGTGTACATGAAGTATTAAAAACGGGTTTTGACCGAAGTCCAATGTTTAATGGAAGGATCAAATCTATTGGTCCAAGGTATTGTCCAAGTATTGAGGATAAGATCAATCGTTTTGCAGATAAGGACCGGCATCAGTTATTTCTTGAGCCGGAAGGCTGGAACACCTATGAAATGTATTTGAATGGATTCTCAACATCTTTGCCGGAAGAGACTCAGTACGAAGCTTTAAAAACGATACCCGGATTTGAGAATGTGGTAATGATCCGTCCGGGTTATGCAATTGAATACGACTACTTTCCTCCCCATCAGATCAAGAGGTCTCTGGAGACCAAACTTGTTGAAGGTCTGTTTTTTGCAGGACAGATCAACGGAACTACTGGTTATGAGGAAGCTGCTTGTCAGGGGTTAATGGCTGGCATCAATGCGGCCCTTAAAGTCCAGAATAAAGAACCGTTTATTCTTCAGCGCTCCGAAGCATATATCGGAGTATTGATCGACGACCTTATTAATAAAGGCACGGAAGAGCCGTATAGAATGTTTACTTCCAGAGCTGAGCACCGGATTTTACTTCGCCAGGACAACGCAGATCTTAGACTAACAGAACTGGGACATCGTATCGGTCTTGCCAGCGATGAAAGAATGAATAGGTATCTAAAAAAGAAGGAAGCTATTGATAAGGTTCATAATTTGTTTATGAATACAACTGTGCGCCCCGAGCAAATGGATGAAATGCTCATCAAGAAGGGAACCAGCCCGCTATCTCAACCAGTTAAAGCGCATACAGTACTGTCTCGTCCGGAAATCTCGATTTCGGACATGCTTGAGCACGACTCAGAACTAAGTTTGGCAGTTACGGAGGCTACTAGCGACAAATATGCTATTGAAGAGGTCGAAATACAGATCAAGTACTCAGGCTACATTCAGAAGGAGTTTGAAATGGTTGAGGAGCTAAGCCGAAAAGAAAGCGCCGCTATTCCTGAGAAGATCGACTATTCTAAGATCAAGAGCCTTTCAACCGAAGGTTTTCAAAAGCTTAGCAAGATACGTCCGGAAACAATTGGTCAGGCCAGCAGGATAAGCGGGGTTTCTGCAAGCGATGTTGCGGTACTCATGGTTTACCTAAAGAACTGATGTTTCACGTGAAACATGAAGTAAGTCATACCGAGATCAGCGCTGATGCTCTTCAGAAAGTAAATGATCTTCTGTCAAAAAATACAGACAAGCTTTTTGAGTATGCCACTCAGCTATTATGGTGGAATCAAAAGGTAAATCTGGTGAGCAGAGATGTTTCACGTGAAACGGTGATGGAACACATTCGCCATTCTTTGTTGATCTCAAGTACTCAGGTGTTCGGGAAAGCCAGCTCGGTCATTGATACCGGAACAGGAGGGGGGCTTCCGGGGATCCCTCTTGCGATCTGTTTTCCTGATAAAGAATTTATTTTGAACGATATCGTATCAAAGAAAATAATGGCTGTTAAGCAAATAGGGATGAAGCTCGGCTTGAAAAATGTGAGAACGGTTTCCGACTCGATAGCAAAGCTCAAGGTTTCAAATGGAGATGTCATTGTGACAAAGCATGCGTTCAAGATCTGGGAACTCACTGGTTATTTACAGCAGGCAGATTGGATGAGTATCATCTTTCTGAAAGGAGAATCAGAAGCGGGTGAAGAGCTTGGTGAGGTAAAAGTGGAAGCAAAAATGACCATTACAAATCTCGACTCTGTCATAAAAGATGAGTTTTATAAAGGAAAGGCGATCGTAGAGTTGTCAAGGTTGAAGCATGAATAGCTCTGAAAGACGGCTGAAATTAATGTTGCTGTTACAGCAGCCCGGAAGAAAGCTTACTGTTGAGGAAATTGCCGATAAATTTGGAGTAAGCAGACGCACTATATTCAGAGATTTCAATGCTTTGCAGGAAATAAATGTACCAGTTACATGGGACAAGTACGCCGGATATGGTGTAATGCCAGGATATAAGGTTCCTCCCTTGATGTTCACCTCAAAGGAGCTGGCAACTATCTTGGTTGGATTGAATTTTGTAAAGTCTCAGGTTGATAAGCAGTTAGTTGAAGATGCCTCCGGAGTAGAGCTCAAAATTAAAAATGTACTTCCCGATGAGTTGAAAGATTTCATGTCTTCGCTTGAGTCCAGAACTATTGTGGATCCGTACCTTAAATTCGGAGGGGAAAAGAAGGAGGGGGGAGACTGGTATTTGTTGAGCAGCGCAATTGCCCAAAAGAAAAGAGTAGAGTTTAGTTACACGACCAAAGAAGGAGAAAAATCTACTCGAAAAGTTGACCCCTATATTCTCGTGTTTTATGAAGATCACTGGAATATGATCGGTAAATCTCATCTAAGAGGCGAGACCAGGAATTTTATACTCGATCGGATCGAAAACATCCGGATTTTAGAAGAAAAAATTAAACTGGAAAAGGATATCGATGTAGAGGGCCTGATTTTTAGATCTGACGATACTTCTCAAATCGTAAGGGTACAAGTCGAAAAAAAGATTTGGGGCCGATTCCGGGCAAATTTACCGGCTAAAATTTTTAAGTCAGAAGAGAAAATACCTAAAATAATTCAGGTCTCGTTTAGGTTCGATAATTTGGACTTTCTAAACGAATGGCTTCTTCAGTTCGGGACCGGGATTAAAATTGAGTCACCAAAAGAGTTGAAAGAAAAAAGAGTGGCCCTTTTGAAAAAAATGTTTGAGCAATAAAAAAATCCCACTCAAATTAATGAGTGGGATTTTTTAGTTTCACTTTTCAAAAGAGATCAGGACTCTTCGTCTCCGCCTGAATCTGCTTCCGCATCTTCGTCCTCATTAACGACCCGGGTTACCGCAGCAATTGCTCCGTCAGAATCAAGTCTCATAATTCGGACGCCCTGAGTATTTCTTCCCATGGTTCGAATACCGCCGCAACTCATTCGAATCACTTTACCTCTCTCGGTAATGATCATAAGATCGTCCGCATCCGTTACTTCTTTAAGTGCAATCAGCTCACCCGTTTTAGGTGTAATCTTTAATGTGATAACACCTTTTCCTCCACGGGACTGCTCACGGTAATCATCAACCATAGAACGTTTGCCATATCCGTTTTCAGAGATAGCAAGAACGGTGGCTTCATGGGTATTTTTGATCACCACCATATCAACGATCTCACCATCTTTGCCAATATTCATTCCACGAACACCGGAAGTATTACGGCCCATTTCGCGCACTTCACTTTCATGGAAGCGGATTGCACGTCCATTCTTGTTAGCCAGGATGATATTGCAATCACCATCGGTAAGTTCGGCAGCTAACAAGCTGTCTCCTTCCTTAATGTTAATGGCAATGATTCCATCTCTTCTTGGGCGGCTATAGGCTTCAAGAGTTGTTTTCTTGATCTGGCCATCCTGAGTACACATTATAATAGACTGTTTGTTAATGTACTCTTCATCGTCAAGAGTTTTAACAGGAACGAATGCCTTAATGTGGTCTTCCTTATCAAGTTCGATAAGGTTTACAATGGCCCGACCCCGAGCAAGGCGTCCGCCTTCAGGGATCTCATAAACTTTCAACCAGTAACATTTTCCTTTCTCAGTAAAGAAAAGAATGTAATTATGGTTGGTCGCTACAAACAAATGTTCTACGT
Organism: Rhodothermia bacterium; assembly: GCA_030427885.1. Classification (GTDB taxonomy): domain Bacteria; phylum Bacteroidota; class Rhodothermia; order Balneolales; family Balneolaceae; genus JAUICM01. Next base: position 68,545 of record JAUICM010000004.1, read on the forward strand.
ATTCCTCGTCACGAGTAGTGGTTCCTTTCATTCCTTTACCACCACGACGCTGTCGACGATAACCACTTACCGGCATTCGTTTAATGAAGCCTTTATTGGAAATGGTAACAACTACATCTTCATCAGCGATCATGTCCTCAACACTGAAATCTTCAGCTGAGTATACTACCTGAGTTCGTCGTGCATCACCGTAACGGGCTTTAAGGTCTTCAAGTTCTTCAACAATAATTGCAGTTTGTCTGCTGCGGTCAGATAAGATAATTCTGAATTCGGCGATCTTATCAACGATCTCTTTGTACTCAGTATCTATTTTATCTCTTTCCAGGCCGGTTAGTTTCTGGAGTCTCATTTCCAGAATAGCCTTGGCCTGAATATCAGTCAGTGCAAATTTCTTACGAAGCTCAATATTAGCTTCATTAGGATTCTTGGATGCTCGGATGGTTTTGATAACCTCATCCAGATTATCGAGAGCGATCTTTAAACCTTCAAGAATATGAGCCCGTGCTTCCGCGGCTTCGAGGTCGTATATGGTGCGACGAATAATGATCTCAATTCGATGTTCAACATAGTGTTGAATCAACTCCTTTATCGCCATTACCTTAGGTCGTCCCTGGACCAGCGCCAGGTTGATAATTCCAAAGGTTGTCTGCATTTGGGTGTACTTATATAATTGATTTAGTACAACGCCAGCATTGGCAGATCTCTTCAGAATAATAACAATCCGCATTCCTTCACGGTCAGACTCATCACGAACCTCAGATATCTCTGTGATCTTCTCATGATTAACGAGTTCCGCGATCTTCTCGATCAGGGTGCTTTTATTCACCTGATATGGAATTTCAGTGATCACGATCTGTTCACGGCCACCACGAAGTTCTTCAGTACTTGCCCGGGCCCGGAGAGTTACTTTACCCCGTCCGGTTTCATACGCTTCTTTTACACCTTCATACCCATAGATAATACCACCAGTCGGAAAATCCGGAGCAGTAATATGAGTCATCAGCTCTTTGGTTTCGATCTCGGGATTTCCGATGTAAGCTACAATACCATCAACCACTTCCGGCAGATTGTGTGGAGCCATGTTGGTAGCCATACCCACGGCAATACCAGAGGATCCATTAACCAGTAGATTGGGAAGTGTACCCGGAAGTACTGTTGGCTCCTGAAGGGTGTCATCAAAGTTTGGCTGATAATCGACCGTCTCCTTATTAATATCATTCAGGAGCTCTTCCGCAATACGATCCATCCGAACCTCGGTATAACGCATAGCCGCAGCAGAGTCACCATCAACAGAACCAAAGTTACCCTGCCCATCCACAAGTGGATATCTCAGGGAAAAGTCCTGAACCATACGAACGATAGTATCATAAACGGCAGAATCACCATGAGGGTGATACTTACCAAGAACCTCACCAACAATACGGGCACTTTTCTTGTATCCGCGATTGTGAAGCATTCCAAGATCGTTCATGCCATATAGTGCACGTCTGTGAACAGGCTTCAGGCCATCTCTTACATCAGGTAAAGCACGGGAAACAATAACCGACATCGAATAATCGATGTATGATGACTGCATTTCATCTTCAATGGTTATTGGTATAATTTTTTCTCTAGCCATAAATCAGTTTCTTAAAATCTTATTCTGTGTAGATGAATGTTAAATGTCGAGGTTTGCGTACTTGGCATTACGTTCAATGAATTCCCGACGAGGTTCAACGTCTCCTCCCATCAGAGTTGAGAACATTTTATCAGCGCCTGCAGCACTTTCAATAGACACCTGTTGTAGTGTTCTGGTTTCAGGATCCATGGTTGTTTCCCAAAGCTGATCAGGGTTCATTTCACCAAGACCTTTATATCGTGAAACATCAAACTTCCGTTTTCCCTTTTTAAACTCTTTGATAAGCTTATCCCGGGTATCATCATCCCATGCATACTCGATATTCTTACCTGCAGTAATTCTATATAATGGCGGGGTAGCGATATAAACATATCCCATCTCAATAAGAGGACGCATATATCTATAGAAAAAGGTAAGAAGCAGGGTTCGGATGTGAGAACCATCGATATCGGCATCCGTCATAATGATGATCTTATGGTACCGAAGTTTTTCAAGCTCGAACTCTTCGTCGCTATGACCAATTCCGGAACCAAAAGCTGTGATCATTGCCTGGATCTCTTTGTTCTCCAGGATTTTATTGATCTTCGCCTTCTCAACATTCAGGATTTTACCACGAAGCGGTAGAATAGCCTGTGTTCTTCGGTCACGACCCATTTTAGCAGAACCACCGGCAGAGTCACCCTCCACCAGATAAATTTCGCAATGCTCAGGATCTTTAATGGAACAATCAGCCAGTTTACCTGGGAGACCGCCACCGCTCATAACGCTCTTGCGCTGAACAAGTTGACGAGCCTTTCGTGCTGCTTCCCGGGCCTCTGCTGCCAGAACAACTTTTTCGATCACTTTCTTAGCGATCTTTGGATTCTGTTCCAGATACTCATTCAACTGGTCGTAAACCGTGACCTCAACAGCACTCTGAACTTCGGAGTTACCTAATTTAGTTTTGGTCTGACCTTCAAATTGTGGTTCTGCCACTTTAACACTCAATACCGCTGTAAGACCTTCCCGGAAATCCTCACCGGAGATGGCAACCTTGCTATTCGATTTTATGAGGTTATTCTTTTCCGCGTACGATTTTAAAGAACGGGTTAACGCTCGTCGGAATCCGGAAACGTGTGTACCGCCCTCACGGGTGTTAATGTTATTCACATAAGAATGGACATTCTCTGAATATGAACTGTTGTATTGCATTGCAAGATCAACAGGAACACCTTCAACTTCGCCCGAAATGAAAATAGGATTAGGCATAGAAGTCTCACGGCTCTCATCCAGATACTGCACAAAATCTTTAAGCCCGCCTTCGTAATGAAAGATCTCTTTACCGAGTTCTTCATCCTCTTCACGCGCATCAATAAGCTCAATGGTAACTTCCGGATTAAGGAAAGCAAGTTCTCTCATCCGCTCAGCAATGATGTTGAATTTAAACTCAACAGTCTGTGTAAAAATGGTTGGGTCAGGAAGGAAAGAAATGATGGTACCAGTTTTCTTGGTTTTTCCTTCGTTTTTAAGAGGGTGTTTAGTGATACCCTTTTCAAAACCCATTGTATGAATTTCGCCATCACGATGGATCTCTGCTTTAAACCAGGTAGCAAGTGCATTCACACAACTTACACCCACACCGTGAAGACCACCGGACACCTTATAAGTATCTTTATCAAATTTACCACCAGCATGAAGTTTTGTAAGAACCACTTCAACAGCGGGAATTCCAAGTTTTTCGTGGATATCAACCGGAATACCACGGCCATTATCCTCAATAGACATAGAGCCGTCTTTTTCGATTCTGACAATAATGTGATCACAATGCCCGGCAAGGGCTTCATCGATCGAGTTATCTACTACTTCATTTATAAGGTGGTGAAGACCTCTCTGTCCGGTATCCCCGATATACATCGCCGGACGTTTTCTAACCGCCTCAAGACCTTCTAAAACCTGAATATTCGAAGCCTTGTAGTCGGAACCTTGTTTTTTTGCCATAAATAAGGGTGATAGCTTGTTTAGATGAGTTTTTTAACGCCAGAAAATAGTGCTAATAAGAGCAAAAACAAAAAAAGGCAGGGTTAATATCGAAAAAAACTGAGATAAGAAGTTAGGGGTCAAATTTAGAATTTTTACCAAAGCGGTTTTAATGTGGATAAAGTGCGATTTTCGTGGAAAACTCAACTTTTGTGAATTTTGGTGTTCAAAAGCATTGAATTTTGAGATTTATACCCCTATCTTTGGTGTCTATTTTCCAAACGAAAAAATTAGAAAGACGATGTCGCGAAGAGACGATATTACAGGTAAAAAAGCGATGAACGGTTTCCGTTCTTCTAAGTCTAATAATAAGACGAAGCATCGCTTTCATTTAAACTTACAAAAAAGACGCTTCTACATTCCTGAAGAAGATAAGTGGATCACACTGAAAGTGTCTGCGAAAACGCTCAGAACTATCAATAAAAAAGGTATTACTGAAGTGTTGAAAGATGCTCGTCGAAAAGGAACCCTTTTAAAAGAAGTATAGACCATGGCAAAAGGTAACAGAGTTCAGGTGATTTTGGAGTGTACTGAGAAACCAGGTTCTTCACGTTATGTGACTACCAAGAATCGTCGTACACAAACGGAACGCATGGAATTGAAAAAATACAATGCTGTTCTTCGTAAACATACCGTTCACAAAGAAATCAAATAGGTTGAGTAATGGCTAAGAAACAAGTATTTGGTGCAGATGCACTGCAAGCAAAAATGTCTGCCAGAAGAATGGCAAAAGTTATAATCTCGACTAAGAATGAGAACGGTAAGTATTCTTACCGTGAAGCAATGGTAGATCAGGACAGCGTAAAAGACTTTATTCAGAATAATAAAGCTTGATAGCGTTTAGACTATGAAATTAAAGGTTACGCAAGCAGATTGCGTAGCCTTTTTTTTTGCTTATTTTCCAACACCAAAGTTCAAAGATCATGAGTATTAAAGAACAAATTTTTGAAGACCTCAAAACAGCAATGAAAGTCAAAGAACAGGACCGGTTAAGAGTTCTGCGTTCTCTGAAGGCTAAGCTGATGGAAAAGGAAATTGAAGAAAGAACCGGGGGAGAAGCCACTCTTTCTGATGAATCGGCTCTTCAGGTGCTTACTAAAGCAGCTAAACAAAGAAAAGAATCCATCGATCAATTCGAACAGGGTGGTCGGGAGGACCTCGCTGCAAATGAGAGAATGGAGCTTGAGATCATTGAAGCATACCTCCCGGAAATGATGAGTGAGGATGAAGTCAGAAAGATCGTGAAAGAAAAAATTTCTGCAATGGGTGCAACCGGGCCTCAGGATATGGGTAAAGTAATGGGTCCATTGATGGGTCAGCTGAAAGGAAAAGCTGATGGATCGTTGGTTAGTAAACTGGTTAAAGAAGAATTAGCGGGGTAATACAATGCATATTTTGGATCTCATAATAGCAATACCATTATTGTACTTTGGATATAAAGGTGTTGTAAACGGAATAGTAAAAGAGGTCCTTAATATTCTGGGAATTACACTGGCGGTATTTCTCACATTTAAATATATGGACGGACTGAGTATTCTTATACGTCCCTTTTTTGAGGATGAGTCGGCAGCTTATATCCCATTCCTGTCCGCAGCGCTATTGTTTATTGGTACAATGGGCGCAGTAGCGTTGATCGCTTATCTTACAAAAGAACTGCTTAAAGCAGTTAAATTGAATTTAGTAAACCGGATACTTGGTGCACTGTTTGGGGTTCTGAAAAGTGGAATGGTAATCAGCACTATTCTTCTTTTACTGGCTGGATTTAATGTGCCCAAAAAGGAAGCCCGTGACGCTTCACTATTATATCCCTATGTAATTTATCTTGGGCCATGGACCTATGAGGTGGTGGCCCTGATCTATCCCGGAGCAGAAGGTTTTACTGAGACGCTTCAGGAAAATTTAGATCAGTATAATCCTGTAGAAAACATTCCATTCTTAAACGATAATTAGAAAATGGCATTTCTTCCCGTAGAGGAGCAATTAGAGATCATTAAAAGAGGAACGGTTGAAATTGTTCCGGTTGAAGATCTGGTAGAAAAGCTCAAAAGATCAGTAAAAGAAAATAAACCACTTAAGATCAAACTAGGCGTTGACCCAACCCGACCCGATCTGCATTTGGGACACTCGGTAGTACTGCGAAAAATGCGCCAATTCCAGGATCTTGGCCACCATGCAATATTAATTATTGGTGGCTTTACCGCAATGATCGGCGATCCCACGGGTCAGAATACAACCCGGCCACCACTGACCGAGGAAGAAGTAGCAGAGAATGCGAAGTCTTATATCGAACAGGCGCAAAAGATCCTTGATACCACAAAGCTGGAGATCGTTAATAACAACGACTGGCTGGGTTCGATGAGTTTTATTGATGTCATAAGACTGACTTCAAAAACGACCGTGGCGAGGATGATTGAGCGTGATGATTTCTCGAAAAGATTCAATAATAATGAGCCTATTTCTCTGCACGAATTTCTTTACCCATTAGCTCAGGGTCAGGACTCCGTTCATCTGGAAAATGACGTGGAGTTAGGAGGAACCGATCAGAAGTTTAATTTGCTGGTGGGACGTCAGCTTCAAAAAGACAGTGATATCGAGCCTCAGGTTTGTCTGATGATGCCGTTGCTGGTTGGCACGGATGGATCAGCAAAAATGTCGAAGTCATACGACAACTATATTGGTATTGATGAGAATCCTAATGATATGTACGGCAAGTCGTTATCGATACCTGATGAGCTGATCTACAAATATTTTGAATTGGTTACAGATGTGCCTCTGGAGGAACTTCCCGGGATTCAAGAAAAAGCTGAAAGTGATCCAAGAAATGCAAAGCATGATCTGGCATACGCTATCACCAAACTTTACCATGGAGAAGAAGCTGCTAAAGGTGCCCGAGAGCATTTCGAGCAAACCGTGATCAATAAACAGGTTCCTGATTATGCTCCTGAATATCCAATTACAGCTGGTGAAGTAGTAAGAATCCTGGATATAATATCCGACCTGAACTTTTCATCCAGCAATGGTGAAACCAAGCGCTTAATTAAACAGGGCGGTGTAAGTATAGATGATGAAAAAGTAAGTGATATCGGCCTGGAATTGACATTGGAATCTGGTGAAGAGAAAGTCCTCAAGGTAGGTAAAAGAAAATACGCCGTACTTAAAGGAGCATGATGCTCAGAATTAGTTCATATAATATTAACGGAATCAGAGCAGCTCACAGAAAAGGTGTTATGGATTGGATCAGCGAAACAGATCCGGACATAATATGTTTTCAGGAATTGAAGGCAAATATAGATCAGGTTCCGGATGAGTTGAAAGCGCTCGATTACCATGAAGTGTATCATATTGCGGAGAAAAAGGGATATTCTGGAGTAGCTGTATACAGTAAGATCCAGCCGGAGATCACGAACATTGGTATGGGTGTTGAATGGATCGATAATGAAGGGCGTGTGGTGATGGCGGAATTCGATAAGTTCAGGTTATTCTCAGTGTATGTACCAAGTGGTTCCAGTAGTGAGCTACGTCAGGATATGAAAATGAAATTCCTGGACGATTTCACGAGGTTTGGGAAACAATTCATTGGGGATGATAAGCCAACAGTTTTTTGTGGAGATTTTAACATCTGTCATACCGAGATCGACATACATAATCCGGCGCAACAACAGAATACATCCGGCTTCTTACCAGAAGAGCGGGAATGGTTTACAGATTTTCTGGACCTTGGATATAATGATGTATTCAGAGAACTTCATCCCGGAGAGAAGGATTTGTACTCGTGGTGGAGTTACAGGGCTGCATCGAAGCAGAGAAATAAGGGCTGGAGAATTGATTATCATCTCGCAACACCAGCGCTGGCCGAAAAAGCAAAAGCAGCGGTAATAGAAAAAGATTGGGATATGTCAGACCATGTACCTGTAACCATTGATTATGATATCTAAGGTTCGAATTGTTTGTTTAGTGCTAAACAAATAGCTTAATTGAAAAATGCCTACACATTATAAAGGAACACAAAAACAGATCGATACTCTGAATGCTTTCATCAAGATGACGAGAGCATCAGAAAGTATTAATGGAAGGTTGAGCCGCTCCCTTTCGTGCGAGAGTATTACAATGAGCCAATTTGGTATTCTTGAGGCATTACTTCACATTGGGCCACAGAACCAGCGGGAACTAGGAAAAAAGATCCTTAAAAGTGGCGGAAATATAACATTGGTTATTGATAACCTGGAGAAAAGAGGATTTGTTACCAGGGAAACTGATCCCAGCGACCGGCGCGCTGTTATCATCAGTCTCACTAAAGAAGGCGAAAAGTTTATATCCGATTATTTCCCGGTTCACCTTGAAAAAATTGTAGAAGAGTTTGCGGTTCTCAGCCCTGAGGAGTTGAAGGAGTTAGCTCGCTTATGTAAAAAAGTTGGCATTCAGGAATAATAAAAATCATCCCTGAGTGTTCTTGTAGCGAGTATAATTGACTCCATAAATCCCTCAGGGGGCGAGCTTGATCGGCTTGCTCCCTTTTCTTTTATAGCTCCTTTCCCAGCTTTTCAATCTGGTCCCGAATGCGGGCCGCTTCTTCAAACTCCATATTCCTGGCAGCATGAAGCATGGTCTCTCGTAAATGCTCGATCAATTTATCTTTGCTTTCAAAAGTAACTTCATGCATGGCGGGGCTCGCCTTATAATGAACTCCGTCCTCTGCCACCTTAATAGATTCAAGGTAATCCTGTTCAGCCTGTTTCTGAGCTTCCGCCTCGTAATCAAATTTCTGAGTGGAGATAAGAGAAGGATCAACCAACGGTTTTAGCTCTTTGGCAATGGTGGTCGGAGTGATACCATGTTTTTTATTGTAGTCAGCCTGTACTTTTCGACGGCGCTCTGTTTCATCGATCACTTTTTTCATGCTGTCCGTGATCTTATCGGCATAAAGGATCGCTTTTCCCTGAACATTACGCGCGGCACGTCCCACAATCTGGAAGAGGGAAGTAGCTGACCGAAGAAACCCTTCCTTATCGGCATCCATAATTGCTACAAGGCTTAATTCAGGAATGTCGATCCCTTCTCGAAGTAAGTTGATCCCCACCAACACATCAAAATCACCACGGCGGTATTTATAAAGTACTTCAATACGCTCTAAAGCGTCCAACTCACTATGCATATAGGCCGCGGAAATATTCAGGTTCTTAAGATATTCGCTCAGTTCCTCACTAAGTCGTTTTGTTAAAGTTATCACCAGAACCCGTTCTTTCTTTGCGATACGATCTCTGATCTCATCTATAAGATCATCCACCTGGTTGGAGAGGGGACGAACCTCGAGCTCGGGCTCCATTAAGCCGGTAGGACGAATGATCTGTTCTGCATAGACTCCGCCACTTTTTTCAAGTTCATAGTCACTTGGCGTAGCACTTACAAATATGGCTTGATTAAGATTTCCTTCCCATTCGTCAAAAGTAAGGGGGCGGTTATCCATTGCTGACGGGAGTCGGAATCCGTGATCAACTAATTGAATTTTACGGGACCTATCTCCTCCATACATCGCTGAGATCTGTGGGATGGTCTGGTGACTTTCATCAACTACAACAAGATAATCTTCCGGAAAATAATCCATCAGGCAGAAGGGGCGCTCGCCGGGTTTTCGTGCACTGAGATATCGCGAGTAATTCTCAATACCGGAGCAATAGCCGATCTCCTGTATCATTTCAATATCAAAGAGGGTGCGTTGCTCCAGGCGTTTTGCTTCCAAAAATTTCTCCTCATCTATAAGGACCTTTGTTCGCCATTGAAGCTCTTCGCGTATTTGCTGAATGGATTGCTCCAGCCTCGCTTTGGTAGTTACATAATGGGAAGCCGGATAGATCTTGAATTCCTGAACTTCCTCAATAATGTTTCCGGTGTCCGTATCAAAAAGCTGAAGCGTCTCAATTTCATCCCCCCACATAGTGATTCGTAATCCTTCATCAGAATAAGCAGGAAAAACATCGATAACATCCCCGCGAACCCGGAAAACTCCACGTCTGAAATCATGATCATTACGTGTGTAATGAAGGTCTACCATATCATAGAGCAGTTTATTCCGGGGAATTTCCATTCCAGTACTCAGTGAAACTATAAGCTTGGCATACTCAGAAGGTGAGCCGATACCATAAATGCAACTCACTGAAGAAACGATGATGACATCCCTCCGGCCAGATAAAAGCGAACTGGTGGCACGAAGTCGTAAGCGCTGGATCTCCTCATTTATCGAAAGATCTTTTTCAATGTATTTATCCTGTGCAGACAAATAGGCTTCTGGTTGGTAGTAATCGTAATACGAAATAAAAAACTCTACACGATTTTCAGGGAAGAAATCACTCAATTCTCGAAAAAGCTGTGCTGCAAGAGTTTTATTATGACTCATCACAAGTGTAGGTTTTTGAACCTGTTCTATTACACTGGCTACAGTCCGCGTTTTACCTGACCCTGTGATACCTAAAAGAGTCTGAAACTTATCTCCTGCATTCAACCCTTCAGTAAGGTCCGCAATAGCGGTAGGTTGATCTCCGGCAGGTTTATACGGTGAATGAAGTTTGAATTCTGACATAATGAATAATCCCTTCCTTTGAACATTGAGCAAGCCGCAAGGTAACCGCTTTTACACTAAGGTTCATATAAGTAATTCAAAAAACATCCATAACAGAAGGTTTAAAACCACCTAAACTCTTACATGAATTATTCTTTATCTTCGGACTCACTCAAAACTCACTCGATAAAGCAAACGAATGCCCCATCGACATAAAGAATTAGAAAGTCCCCGCAAAAGGATCGACGAGATCGATAAAGAAATCCTGGATCTGCTGGCCGAAAGGGCCAAGACAGTTCAGGATGTGATCCGGGCTAAAGTGGAAAACAAATTGCCGGTATTCGTGCCTGAAAGGGAGATCGAGAAAAGTGAAGCGTTTAAAGCGATGGCAAAAGAAAGGGGTATCGACCCAGAGTGGGCAGAAGATTTTTTAAGGATGATCATGAGTTCATCCCGGGCAAGCCAGTCACAAGAACGGTTTCCAATTGCGACAAGTGAACCAAAGCACATTCTGTACATAGGTGCAGAAGGGGGAATGGGAAAATTATACCGGCGAATGACAGAGCAGACCGGGCATCACGTGTACAGTATTGATAAAGGGAACTGGCATGAGCTGGAAGAAATCTCAGAGAAGCTGGACATGGTGGTCGTTACCGTTCCGATTAATGTAACGGTAAATGTGATCAAGCGACTGGAAGGCAGGCTATCAAAGGATACGATCCTTGCAGATTTCACCAGTAATAAATCGGTACCGATCAATGCAATGCTGGAAACACATGAGGGTCCCGTTCTGGGACTTCACCCAATGCATGGTCCCGATGTGGAGAACCTTTCTAAGCAGTTGATGGTAGTGTGCAGGTCCCGGGATTCGGAAAGTTCAGAATGGTTTATAAGGCAGTGTGAACTATGGGGAATGAGGATCGTGGATGCAGATCCTGAAAAGCATGACCATGTAATGCACCTTGTACAGGGTTTGCGACATTTCGTGGCCTTACTTCACGGATCATTTATGGAGCATTATGATCTGAAACCCGCTGATATGCTTGACTATTCATCCCCTATTTATCGTGCCGAGCTGATGATGACAGGCAGGATCTTTGCCCAAAGTGCTGAGCTGTATGCTGATATCGTATTCGCCAATAAAGAGCGTCGTGAATTGCTTCTGAACTTTTTTGAGCATCACAAAAAGCTGGCCGAACTTGTTAAGAACAATGACAGGGAAGGGTTTATCCGGGAATTCGAAGGGGTAACCGACTTCTTTGGAAAGTTCGCAACTCAGGCCCTTACAGAATCAGGATATCTGATCAACCGTCTGGCGGACAGATTTGCATAACAGAACCAACTCAGACCAGTAGTTCTCCTTTGCCTTCGCGAACTAATTCAGGTTCACCGGTAGTCAGGTCGATTACAGTTGAAGCCTCGTTTCCGCCATATCCGGCATCAATCACAATATCAACAATATGCTTCCATTTATCATAGATAAGGGAAGGGTCAGTGATATACTCAAGAACCTCGTCCTCACTTTTAATAGAAGTTGAAGCAATAGGGTTACCCAGCGCTCCAACCAGTTTCAGAGCAATGTTATTATCCGGAATTCTAATACCGACGGTTTTCTTTTTTCTGAAAACGGACGGCAGGTTATTACTTCCGGGAAGAATGAAAGTATATGGTCCCGGAAGAGAGCGCTTGAGTACTTTAAAAGTCTTGGTTTCTATCTGCGCTACATGATCTGAAAGGTTTTTTAAATCCGAGCAAATAAAAGAAAGGGGTGCTTTTTCCAGCTTAACGCCTTTAATTCGGGCCACTTTTTCTAAAGCCTTTTTATTGTGAAGGTCGCAACCTAAACCATACACAGTATCCGTCGGGAATATTACCAGCCCGCCATTTTTCATCACACTGGCGATATATTCGATCTTATCAGTGTCAGTATGTTCTTCGTATAGTCTGATCAGTTCTGCCGCCATATTCATCCCTCAAGGTTAGTCGTTTAGTTATTATGCAGAAGATTTTCTCCGCAGTATAAAATCCATTCTTTTGGGCGAATCGCAAAATGATTTTTAATTATTTCTGAAGAAATGAAACTGAAAAAGTGAGCAGACAACTATATCTTAAAAATAAAAAAGTTGTTCAAAAACAAAACCTGGATCTACCAACACGATGAACCATTAACCCGCTATTCCCTTGGTCAGGAAGGAGAAAATCCGTTGATCTGTTTTGGTATTAATCCGAGTACTGCCAGGCCTGAAGATCTGGATCCGACGGTAGCTTCAGTTGCAAGATATGCAGTTGCGCAAAATTATGATGGATGGATCATGTTCAACCTGTATCCGCAAAGGGCTACTAATCCGGATAAAATGCACAAGAACTTTCAGAAAGAGATCCACCAAAAGAATGTGGAAGTGATTGCCGAATTGGTTCATTCACTGCCGGATAAGCAAGCAGATATTTGGTGCGCATGGGGTACGCTTATCGAAAAGCGGCCCTACCTCTCAAAGTGCTTAAAGGATATATACGATGTTCTTGCGGAGACCAGTTGCAGATATTTCACCCGGGGCAACATCTCCAGGGCAGGTCACCCGCATCACCCACTCTATCTCCGCAAAGAATCCCCCATGGATGAGTTTGATGTCCGGAAGTATGTAGCCGAAAAGTTATAAGTCAACTTCAGCAGTTTTTGCGGAGCTTCTCCAAAAGAACGATCACTGAGTCCGGATATGCATCACTCATACCAAGGGCATGATCAGCGGCGGCGGCAACATTATAATCTGAACTTTGAGCCTGCATAACCAGCGCGGTATAAAGAGTCTCGGAAATGTAAGGTTCAACCATTCTTTCAACATAAGACCAGTCGTAATCAGAACAAATTATAGTTGGGTGAGAACTGTAACAGCCTGTGATGAAAGGGATAAGGAGAACCGGTATAAATCGTTTCATGATAAAATTTAAAAAAATCTAATTTCAAAAAAGGTTGAAATCTCAGAGTTTTGTCTGCCGAAAAGGTTAATAAAAGCATAAAGGTACAATACAATGGGTCAACAACAGATGATGACAGTCATCCTGGTTACGATTGTAGTTGGTTTAGCGGCAGCAGTTGCAATGTCAACATTCGGGTCACAGGCAGAACAGGCAAATCTTGACGCAGTCAGAGTAGATTTGCAAAATATGGCGTCTCAGATGCAGTCATATTTTCAAAAACCGCAACAATTAGGCGGTGGTGGCAACTCCTTTACGGGAGTCACTTTCTACAATTTCAATTTTGCAGCGGATACTATAAATGCAGCAGGAACGATGGCACAAAACGAGAATGGAATTTACCAGATCCAGTCAGTTTCAGCTGAGGAAGTCGTGGTATACGGTTATCCTGTAATGGACGGACAAGTGAACTTCTCAAACGTGACAACAACTCCATTAACGCTTCAGGCAGTGATCTCGGAAGGAGATATCAGTTCTGAGTTTTTATCCCAGTAACAGATAGCTAGAAGGGGAGCTCGTCGTCGAGATCATCAAATTCATTCGTATCGATCTCAAAGCCCTGAGTACTTGGTGGTGGAGGTGATCCGGGCACATTTTGTCCGCCACTGCCATGCTCAACTTTCCATGCTTTAACATCGGTGTACCAATTGCCATTATACTCACGGCTTTGTAAGTCGATATATACAGTTACATCAAGGCCCTGCTCAACCGCATGTTGATCAATGTTGTCGCCCCATTGCGTAATACAAACCTTACGGGGGTATTTACCGGGAATCTCGAGGATGAAATCACGCTTTCGCCAGGTGCCATTCTTTCCCTCTCCCGACTGTTCTTTGAGTATCTGTATTACTTTACCGGCAAGCTTAAGCTCCATATCAGTACGGATTGTTTTTTTAAAGTTTATGAATTGTAAGGGTATTGTAAGGCAGAAACAACCGCTCAAGAAAGGGTTATAATATTTATAAAAAGGGTTCAGGTCTCGCAAAAAATGGAGTTTTTCAGTATATAACCGAACAGGCTAAAGCTTATGCGGAATACCCGGTTATTATTCAGAACGATCTGTGCCCTTTTTTTATCATCAGGTATGATGAGTTGTGTATATGCACAAGTTCCGTCATTTACAGCTACTCACTACAACAGTGATAACATAGGCCTTTCTCACAATACGGTACTAAGCATTGCAGAAGACCAACAGGGCTTTATCTGGGTAAGTACCATGGACGGACTGAACCGTTTTGATGGTAAGAAAGTAAAGATCTACCGCAATAATCCGGATGACAGCACAAGTATCTCAGATAGTTTTATTCATGGGGTAAATGTACTTAAAGATGGCCGTTTATGGATTGGTACCAGAGACGGAGGAGTTAGTATACTTGATCCTGTTACTGATAAAATAGAACGGATCGTTCATGATCCGGGTGATAAATATTCAATACCGGATGCTCCCACAAACCTGGTATTCGAAGATTCTGAAGGGAGCTTTTGGATCGGTTTTTTCGACAGCAGCGTTGGTTTGTTTGATCTGGAGAAGAAGCATTTTAAAACAGCAGTACTAGAAGAGCAATTTACAGGTGAGATCATTCGATCCGTAAATTCGGTTATTGAATTCAACGATGGTAGTTTTCTGATCACTTCTCTGTTTGGCATATACTACATAGAGTCAGAAGAACTCAATGACTTTAGGGAAGATCCGGTGCTTAATAACAAGATCAATGTTATTCCTGTGATCTATTCTCTCTCGAGCCCAAAACCCAATACCATCATAGCATATAAAGATAACAGAGACGCCATTTGGGTTGAAATGTTGCCGGAGGGATTTCACCCATTGGATCCGGAGCTTATGCCTTCAAAACTAAGAGAAAGTATTCTTACGGGAGTGGCACGTAATTCGGTTGAAAAGATAATTGTTGAAAGGAGTGGGTATATCATTAAGGGAGGAGGAGATGGAAATGTAGAAGTGATCGATACCGAAACCCGGGAAAGATGGCAGCAAAAATTAATTGAACAGGATGCGCCCCTGGGAACAGCAAAACTTTTTGAAGACAAGGAAGGAAATATTTGGTTCGGAAGCTGGGGAAATGGCTTCTTTCATCTGAAAGAAAAGAAAGGAATCGATCTGATCAACAGAGGAACTGGAGCGACACAACTCCCCTCAAATTTCATGCTTTCTTTTGAAGATGGCGAGAATGGTTTATGGATCGGAATGGGAGATGGTCTGTCGTTCTGGCTTGATGGAACTCCTCAAAGTTCACTTCGAAACCAAAGATCATTTGCAGAGAAAAGTATCTGGAATATTGAGCGGGATGATCTCGGTTTATGGCTGGCAACAAGGATAGATGGCCTGAATTTCATCTCAAATGAGGAGATCGGATCAAACCGTTTAAGGGCAAAGGAATTTAATCCGAATAATAGTTTTTTGCTGAACCGCCATGTTCATCAGGTTCTCAGAGATAGCCGGGGTTGGTTGTGGCTTGGTTATGAAGGTCAGGGTATACAGATACTTAAGAATGTGGAATCGTGGCTGGAAGGAGAGCCGGCAAATGTGGTACATCTGACTACAGAAGGTACAGAACCACGGATCAATAGTATGAAGATCAGAAAGATCGTTGAGGACGATGATGGTAATATCTGGATAGGAAGTAATGATAATGGAGCAAATTATCTGACCATTAGGGAAAGCGAGATCTCAGGAGTCGTTCATTTTGGTACCGCTGACGATGCTGATATTCAGATAAGTCACAATAACGTTCGAAACATCCTTCAACAAAATGATAGTACTTTTTGGCTGGCAACCTATGGAGGGGGTATTCACAGGTGGGTAAAGGGTTCAAAAACAACAGATCATTTCACAACAAATAACGGCCTTGCAAATAACAGTACCTACGGAATACTTAAAGATGAGGATCCGGGCCTGATATGGATAAGCACAAACAATGGGCTCTCAAGACTGGATACCGAAACACTTCGGTTTACCAATTACACAACAGCCGACGGGCTTCAGAATAATGAATTCAACACCGGCGCATATTTCAAAAGGAAGAACGGAGATCTGGTTTTTGGGGGAGTGAACGGGTTCAATATTATCGATACCAAAGCGCTGACAGTGAATCATGAAATTCCGCCGGTCTACATAACAGGTACAAACCTCTTCAACAAGCCCTATCACAAAGATTCCACTGCACTATTCAATAAATCACTGGAATTAACACACGATGAAAATTTTCTGTCCTTTGAATTTGCTGCGCTGGACTACGAAGACCCAACGGCAAATGAATACGCCTATAAAATGGAAGGGGTTGATCCGGATTGGGTGTATTCCGGAAATCGTAATTTTGCAGATTACCCCAACCTGGTTCCGGGTAATTATACATTTAGAGTAAAGGCCGCGAATAGTGATGGATACTGGAACGAGGAAGGTGCATCATTAGCAATAACAATTTATCCTCCGTGGTGGCAGTCAACCTGGTTCAGAGTGCTTTTCATCACTGTATTACTGGCTTCTATCATTGGCTCGGTACGATACTTTTCTCAGCGAAAGCTTAGGCAGCAGATCAGGAAAATGGAGATCGAGAACAGATTGAGAAATGAGCGTGAAAGGATATCAAGAGACCTCCATGACCATGTAGGAGCACAGCTTGCCAATATTATATCGGGACTGAGCCTGGTAGATAAGTACAATGAATTTGAGCAGAAAGATAAATCTCAGAGCCTGATGCATTCGCTGAAAGGTGATGCAGAAGTAACGATAAAGCAATTGCGGGAAACAATATGGGCGCTGAATCAAAGTGAGCTGGATCTGGAATCATTTTCAGAGCATTTACGTGCTTATTTTAAAAACCAAAGCGCACTTACTGAAAGTCTGAAGATCAATTTGACAATTAATGAGGCGAAACCTACCAAACTAAGTTCAACACAGGCACTGAACCTGTTTCGAATTATCCAGGAAGCATCTCAGAATACGCTCAAATATGCTGGGGCCGAAAACCTGGATATTAACTTTGAAAGGCAAAACGGAATGCTGATCGTGTCCGTAAAAGATGACGGGGAGTTTAAAGGAGATCAGTCGGACTTCAATGGAGGGTATGGAATGAAAAACATGAGTAAAAGGGCTCACGAGATCGGAGGGAAAGTAGAAGTGAATACAGGAAATGGAACAGAAGTGATTGTAAGGGTAAAGATCTAATGAAAAATGCGGATCACAAATACCAATTTCGGGCTATTGGCTGATAGCAGAATTTGAACGATGTTATCTGAAAGAAAACAGATTATGGAACAGAATACAGAAGAAAGGCTGCGGGTGAGTATTGTGGAGGATCACGACATCTTTCGTAAAAGATTAAGTGAATTGCTCAACTTTTATAATGAATTGGATCTGGTACTTGTTGCGAGTTCAGCAGAGGATTTCTTCGAGAAGTTGGAGAGATATAAAGAAGAGGAGCTTCCCCAGGTTATTCTGATGGACATTGAACTTCCGGGGATCTCCGGTATCGAGGCTACATTCAGATTGAAGGAAGACAAACATGATGTTGATATCATCATGTTTACTGTATTTGAAGATGATGAACGAATCTTTGAATCCATTCAGGTTGGCGCAGCTGGGTATTTATTGAAAGATACCCCAATTGATGACGTGGTCAACTCAATAAAGGAGATACGGCAGGGAGGCTCTCCAATATCCCCTTCTATAGCCCGAAAGCTTCTTACCATGGTGAAGACCGGAGAAAAGCCGAACTCTAAAAGCAATCCTGAAGAGGTGCCATTCGATCTTAGTCCCGCAGAGATAAAAATACTGGAACACGTTGTTCAGGGAAAAACAAATAAGGAAATAGCAGAAGATGTATTCCTTAGTCCATGGACCATAAAAACGCACATTAAAAATATCTACAAGAAAATGCAGGTTAATTCCAGGGCGGCAGCCGTCCGGCTTGCACTGAAGCGTAAGATAGTATAAGGGGGATTTTACCCCATTCGGGGGATTTATTTGCCGGGCTTAAAAAAGGAAATTGATAGCTGTAAACCAGGTTTGTACTCCAGGGTACAGAGCGGTATTCAATAATCATTTTCAATTTAAGCAGTATGAAAAAAGCAACGTTACTATTGGTATTAATAACTGTGCTATCCGGGGTAGCATCAGCTCAGCAACAGGTTGATAAGCAGATCAATGAAAAATATTTAAGTCCGCAACACAAAGCCTTTTTGTACCAGGTATCTCCTGAGATGAAAAATGCGGACGATTGGGTCAGGGCGCAATACGATGCGGCAAATAAGATCAAAAGAACAATAGATAAGCCAAAAATGGCGCTCAGCACAGATACCAGCTGGGGTTACAGTGAAGCAAAAGCGGTATTGGATTCAATGTACCGTGCCCAGACCTTCTCTCAGCGTTACTATGACGGTGATACGACCAATTTCG
The DNA here is from genome assembly GCA_030427885.1 of Rhodothermia bacterium. GTDB lineage: Bacteria > Bacteroidota > Rhodothermia > Balneolales > Balneolaceae > JAUICM01. The sequence goes on from JAUICM010000004.1 coordinate 87,118, forward strand.
TGTATTACAACAACGAATATCAGTGGCATGCTGATAGCATGAGATGGGACCCGAAACGTCTGCAAACCAGTTATTATAGTGAAGGGGGATATGGAGACAGTACTGTGACATGGTTCTACCAATATGGCTCTAATGAACCATATATCGGTCAGAAAAATATCGCACCAAAAGAACCGTCTGAGGGAGCTGATAACGAGACCATATGGGTATACTGGGATCCAACAAATGGCTGGGCGTCAGGTAGCAAAGTGCTGTACTGGACCAATGATAATGGCTGGGACACACTTAGAAAGTCATACAATCTGGACTTTGATACAAAAGAATATATCCTGGACTCAATACAGCGAAATTTCTATGAAGAAGATTATTATGGAAGTGAGTACGAGAGCTATCAGAACGGTGAGCTTTATTCCTGGCAGTTCCAGGTTGAGACTCCGGAATATATCAGGAGTGAGTACAAGTATTATTACGACGGAGAATTAAGCAGCTGGAATTACGAGTACACCAAAATTGATGGTGACGGAAGATATATTTATTCGATAAGTAAAGAGTATGACTCTGAAACAATGGAGCTGGTTGGGGAAGACAGTCTGCATTTTACCTATAAAGATGACGACACACTAACAGAAGCCATGGGATACAGCTGGGACTCAGACACAGAGGAATGGGTTTTGGTTCAGGCCTATAACAGTTACCAGCATTTTCATGAAGGGGCAGAGCAGTTTGTATCAGATTCTGTAGTTATTTTCGGGGTTGAATATGACGAAGAAGCCATGGAAAATATGATCACCAGAGTGGAGATCAAGTCAGAGATGGACTATGACGAAGTGGGCAATCAGATCGAAGTTAGAAACTATTCTATCATCAATGACACACTCCGGATGGCGGGCAGAACAGTGCGCGAGTTTCAGGAAATCAGTGGCTACCAGGCACAAACAAAACAGGAAACCTGGGTTCGTGATTTTGCTACCGGAGAATTATACCTGGGCAGCTTATATGAGAATATTTATACCTCAGAAGGAGCAATAACCGTACGTAAGAACTTTAGTTTCTCAGCTGCAGGTGATACCACCTATGGCACAGTTGAGCAAACAGAAACGCTGGGTGACGGGGCTACAGCCAGGGTAACATTCGGTTGGGATTACACTCTGAAGGAGTTAGTACTTAAGAGCTTCTATATATACAGCAGGAGAATTACCGGGGGTGAGGGGAATTCATTCAACCAAACCTCAAACATTTCATTTGACAGTTTTGGCAATATGTCTGCCAATAGAAGTATGAGCGGATATAATGGCCATCCCGGGGTATTCAATGACGGGCCGATCCCGATCGAGATGGGAGATACGGTAAGTATTTTTGTAAGTGCGATGAGTCAGGATATGACCATTCCGGAAGTGGAAGTCTCGAATATGCCATCATCTGCGACATTCGACCCGGAGACAAGGCATTTCTTTTGGATTGTTGATGAAGAATCTCCGGCGCCAATGACCTACAAAGCAATCAGGGGAGAAAAATATGTTACAGCAGAAGTGGAGTTTCTGGCAGGTGAATTTACAGTCAGCGCAGAAGAAAATACATCACCTGAGAGATTTCAATTAAACCAGAACTATCCAAATCCTTTCAACCCTGCAACGGTGATAAGTTATCAGCTGGGAGTGAACAGCCAGGTTTCACTTAAGGTCTACAACTTATTAGGACAAGAAGTAGCGACACTGGTGAATTCCAGAATGAGCGCCGGTGTACATCAGGTGAAATTTGATGCATCACAATTGGCAAGCGGCGTATATATTTACCGCATTGAAGCTGGTAGCTTCACTCAAACCAAGAAAATGATGCTTATTAAATAGAACAGATTGATTTATACAAAAAAGGGAGCTGATCAGCGTTGGTCAGCTCTTTTTTTTATCCCTTCATCCGGTTTATACTGAATGCCCTCAACATCCAGTTTGGAAGTGGTTTTTTAGGGTCTCTTTTTGTCATATCAATGAAGAGGCCTAATTTTTTAGCCACAGGTACCTTGTGTGTTTCAACGAACTCGATCCAGGTTCCATCAGGATCTTCAATATAGGTGAACCTCCCGGCAGCATCGCCCATATCAAAACTATTTGCGCTATCTACAGTGAAAGGGAATCCTTTAGTTTCGCACTCTTCTTTAAGTGCATCCATTCCCTGAACATCGAAACAAAGATGAATAAACCCAAGATCCCCCCAATACCGATTCTCAAAGATCTTCTTTGGAGTTCTTCTTTTGTCGAGTACCTGAACCAGCTCGATCTCGGTAGGTCCGAATAAATTACTGAAACCACCATCACGCAGTTTACTGTGACGAAGTAATACTCTTCTGAATTTCAGATCGCCGCCCGCTATACCTTCGAGGTCATCAAACGTGTCACTCACATCATAGACAACCTCATCATAGCCCAGGATGTCCTGGTAAAGTGAAAATGACTTATCAATATCCGATGAGCCAATAACTGCGCCGGAAACACCGCCGGTGGTTTTACGTTCATTTTTCTTGAACCAGCCGAGGCCTTTCACCACGTTAAAAATATTTCCATTGAGATCTTTAACGAAGAAGTTCAGATCCCCGGCAGGATTTTCTTTGAGAGAGGTAAGCACATCAAGTCCGGCCATATTGAACTGCTCATAGGTTTCTTCAACATCCACAGATTTTATCTTACAACAATTGATACCCAGATCACCGAGCTGAACTTCAAAATCGGGAGCAACAGGAGTTCGGCTGGTATACTGCCAGATCTCAAAACCCCCACCGCCACGCATACTCAGGGTCAGTATGGCACGACGATCATGAGGCTTTCCTCCAGTATATGGCAGCATCAGGTCTGCTGTAGCAGCATCGTCAAAAACTTTGATATCCATTCCAAAATATTCCCGGTACCAATCAGTAGCCTCAAGAACATTAGGATTTCCAATTCCTATTTGCTGAATGCCTGAAATTATTTTTTCCATAGAACGCTGATGAATAAGGTCTGTGATTAGAGCTTATAAACTAAGAAGAAATTCGCGGAAGCCCTCAGTGTTATATTTAGCCATTCCTCTTTTTTCTGACACGATATAGCCCTCGGGAGAGATGATATAGGTGGTAGGAACAACCGTACTGCTATACACGCCGGGCATTCTTCCGGCCGGAAAGTAAAGAGGCATGGTAAACTCTTTTCGCTTCATGAATTCCCGGGCTTTTGCGTGATCTTCATCCAGAGAGAGCATGATAAAAACGATATCGGGATTGTCCTCCAGTTTCTCATACAGTCCCTGGATATTCGGCATTTCGGCAATACACGGTGGGCACCAGGTTGCCCAGAAATTCATGAAGATGGTCTTACCCTCAAAATCTTCCAGAGAAATACGGGTTCCTTCGGCGTCGTAGACAGGAAAATCAAGCGCAGCCTTTTTAAAGTCAGACTCTACTAATTCTGTATCAGGCTGAAAAATACCTGTTGCCAGCAGAACTCTCTGTAATCCACCGATAACTTCAGTGTGCAATCCGGTGAGATACAGAACGGCGCCGATCGCAATGATCAATCCCCACTCAATGAACTCCCGCTTCAGTTTTTTCTTTGGCTTCTTTGTCTCGGTCATAGGAAAGAAGCGATCTCGTCAAGAGGTTTCTTGGTGATATCCGGGACTTTGACACCATCAGCTGGATATCCAACCACTAACAATAAGAATGGTTTCTCATGATCTGGACGCTGCATGATCTGGTTTAGAAAACCCATAGGACTTGGAGTATGGGTCAGCGTTGCCAGCCCGGCATTGTGGAGAGCAGTGATCAGCATTCCGGTGGCTATTCCAACCGATTCCTTTACGTAATAGTGCTTCTCTTTATTTCCATCTTTATCCAGATGAAAACTCTGCGCAAATATTCCGATCAGGTAAGGTGCCTCTTCAAGAAAGGGTTTATGTTCGTCGGTTTCGAAAGGTTTGAGGTCTTCCAGCCAGTCTTCAGGAGCGCGGCGGTTATAAAACTCATGTTCTTCCTCTTCAGCTGCAACTCGGATCTTCTTCTTAATGTTCGGATCAGAGATCACGGCAAAATGCCAGGGCTGTTTATTTGCTCCGTTTGGTGCTGTCCCGGCGGATAAAATACATTTTTCAATTACCTGTCTTGGTACAGGTCTGGTTGAGAATTCCCGAACCGTGCGACGTTTTCTGATAAGTTCATAGAACTCTTCGGCCCGGCGTTTCATTTCAGATTCAGGGTACTCTGTGTAAGTATTAAGGGGTACAAAACTGGATTCGGTCATAAAAAAGGTTGGTTTATACCGGAAAGGTAGGAAAGTAAAACCTTTATTGAGACTCGAAAAGTTGTTATAACATCTGAATCATTTTACACCGGATCCTTTGGCCAGCCACCACGGGTGAATCTCCACTTCCAGTCGTCCCGCTTTAACCATGGGATCCTGAGTTGCAAGACGTCTGGCTTCGTCCAAAGTGGCTACATTATACACTGAAAATCCGCGAATAGAGCTGTCATCTCCGGTGGGGCCATTAAGGTTGATGATGCCTTCTTCGTATAATCCTCCGAGGTAAGCCAGGTGTTTTTCCTGGAGAATAGCGGCTTCTTCCTCACTCTGATCTCGGTTTGGGCCGCTCTTGAGAAAGACTATAAAATACTTCTGCATTGTGATCTTTTCTCCTTCCCATTCCATTTCAAAGGTTTCGGGCTTTTGAGCGGTGTCAGCTTCTTGAGAAAAAGCAGGTATTGCTGTAAGAAAGGTCAAAAGGAGTAATAAGAATTGCTTCATAGGATCAAAGTTAAGTTCATAGATCTGAATTTAGAGGGAAGGAGAAAAATTTCAACCTTTAATTATGAAAGTTGAGCCACTCTATCTGTTCATTCATCCGCTCTTTGTACCGCGCTCTGAGACTCATTTCTTGAATCGAATGAACCCATTTTTCTGCCAGCTCAAATTCGTGAAGATAGATAAGCTTGTCTGTGATCGATTCATAAATATCAAACCAGTCCTGATCCAGTGGGCGATCAATAGCGATGGACGAAAACTCAAGAAACAAAAGATCATTCTCCAGATCCAGCGCCTCAGCTATAATCAACATTTGAACCGGGGTATTCAATCTTGAAAAGGCCGAGGAATCAGGAAGTTTCTTCTGGTAACGTGCATTCAGTAAAGTGCTCCAGTTTAACAGGTCTTCCCGCATTTGATATGAGTATTTGAACTGACGGGCAGAAGTCGTATCAATTTCAGGCTTGAAGAAAAGCATTGTTTCTCTGGCTGAGTTCCAGTCTCCCGACAAGGCAAAAGCATCTGCTTTAAGGATCCCAAATATCAGTAAAGAATCTTCCTGTCCAAAAGAATCCAAAACGGCAGCATAATTGCCAGCAAGAAGTTCGGAGCGGATCCACTCCTGTTTAACTAAAAGATTTTGTGGGTCAAGGTCATGAAGATCGCTAATAGCGTTATATCGGTTCGATTCGTTTTCCTGAGCAAGTGCAAGCTGATAATCATCCCAGAGCTCCAGTTCAGGTGTAACAGCATGTGGACAAAATCTTTGGAAAAGAGAGCGTTGACTAAAGATGAGCGAAGAAACCTGGCGATCAACGGAGTCGATCTTAACAGGCGGAAGAGTTGCCACCCAGCGGGTAACAAGCGTGTCAAATGGGATCCCGTATGCTTCCTCAAAATCAGCAGAGGGGTAGGCCATCTTAAATTGCTCAGCAGGGTAGTTATTCAATAAATAGCTCACAAATGACCCGGCAGTGGTATAACTGATAGCCGATGCGCTGAAGTAAAAGCCTCCAACTCCTAAAGAAGATTGCATTTCATCAACAGTAGGGTAGGGTGGTTCAGCGGCAATGATCTGATCCAGTGTGGACTCGGGCGAAGCATTTGCGGCAATAGCTTCGGCGATACCTTCAATCAGGCCGATACTTTTGCTTCCATTATACAGCCAGTTACCAAATTGTTTGGAAATAGCATGAACCATTTCATGTTTGAGAACCCCGTTTAGCTGCTGTTTTGCAATGTGAAGCTGATCCTGTTCCAGCCAGATGGGCACATAGCTGGTAAACTTTGCTCCAACCAGTTTTTTCTTTTGCCAGGCATTGGCATAAAGGAAGCTTTCGATCTTTTGTCCACCGGGCCATTCAATATTCAGTTTCTTTGTGATTTGTTGGAAATGAAACTCATGACGTTCTGCCCAGTAGGCGATCTCATCTTCTGAGTAAGCCTCTTCCGCATAGTAGATATCGAAATGTTCTGTTTTGAGCTCCCGGAATTCCTGCTTCAGATAACTTCTTGGGGTGATCACTCCAAGGTTTGCTAATTGACTATATGAAACCACTAAAAGGATAAAAGCTATAACAAGAATGGCTTTTGCTTTAACGCTACGTCTCCATTCAGATGCCCACCAAAATAACATGATCCAAAGGAAGGTGATGACCCGGAAAAAGAAAAGAGAACCCGTAACCCGGACAGATTCATCATAAATAGGGCCGGGCCAGACTCCCCACACGTGATTGTAGAAATAAACCTGAGGAAGAGTGAAGAACTCGATCATCCAAATGCCACCGGCCACGAAAAGGATCAGCAGAATAGTAAGAAGTGTTGGTAGAGGGGTATACATTTTTTTGAAAAACCGGCCAATGCTCAGGCCAAAATACACGGAGGGAACGGGCACCCAAATCCAGAAGCCAATACCATCCCATGTCAGGCAGCCACTTAACAAAGAGTAAAAGAACAAAGGCAGCCCGAATAAGTATAGTCGTAATAAAATCTCTGCACTGAGCTCGAAATAATTGGAGACATTGAACTTTGAAGCCCGGATCCCTGCCCAAAAGCACCCGAATGTAGCGGCGATCAAGGCGGATTCGAAATGGAAATCCCGCAAAAGAGGGACAGGTAGTAAAAGAGCCCCAAAAATCAGGGGGAGTAAATATTTGCGGAGCTGTTTCATAGGAATCGGATTTAACTCCCAAACATAAATGCTCTTTTACTTAATAACTAGCTATGCCATAACAAAAAACCCACCAGATCAGCACGGGCTGTATGGGTAAGCGCAGCAGGGTGATCCAGGTAAACAGATCAAAACCGCGTCGTTTTCTGGCTTTAAGAAACATGTCAATATTAGCAGGGAAAACGGCAAGTAGGAGAATGATAAGTCCCCAGGCAGCGAAGAACCGCATTTCAGGAAACAGGTACCCGATTCCACCGGCCACCTCAGCAACTCCGCTCCAGAAAACCATAGCGTTATGAAATGGAATATAATCGGGCATGATTCGGATAAAAACATCAGGTTTTATGAAATGCATAGTTCCTGTGAAAAGAAAAAGCCCGGCGAACAGGTAAATATTAATATCCTGTGATAGTAGAGTGTCCATGTAAATGGCTTAATAAATAAAAAAGCCCGGGAGTTCCGGGCTTTAAGATCATTTTTTGAACATGGCTGTGAGCACGAAGAACACGTTTTCCTTGCGCTCCATCAATCGGCGACTGAAATATGGGAACCAGTCAGTGCCAAAGGGAACATACACCCGGGTACAATAACCGAGCTGTGTAAGGTCAACCATGGTCTTTTCGCGAAGGCCGTAAAGCATCTGGATCTCAAAACTTTTCTTATCGATCGCGTTTTGTCCCGCATAATCACGTAACCAGTTGATAAGCTCATCATCATGGGTTCCAAAACGGGGAAAAGCTGTTTTCTCAAGAAGCACTTTAGCGTATTCTTTAAAAGCGACCCGGATCTTCGGCATACTTTGAATCGCAATATCAGCAGGTTCTTTATACGCACCTTTTACCAGGCGTACATCCGCGCCCATTTCAGCGAGTTCATTAATGTCATCTTTTGTTCGATGAAGCATGGCCTGGATCACGATACCCACATGTTTACCATATTTGGCGAACGCTTCCTTAAAAATATCGATCGTAACCTGAGTATAATCGCTACCCTCCATATCGATACGGACAAACTGGTCATGTTTTTGGGCAACATCCAGCAGTTTGAACAGATTGTCACGGCAGTAGTCACGGTCGATATCAAGGCCCATCATAGTAAGTTTGATGGAAATACTACTCACCAATTCATGAGTATTGATTCCCTTCAGAAGATCGATATAAGCTTCAACCGTAGCGTCGGCTTCCTTTCGATCCTTCACATTTTCACCCAGGAGATCAAGAGTAAGCTTGAGGTCTTTAGCGTTCAGGTACTGAGCTTTTCCAACTGATTTTTCAAACGACTCGCCGGCTACGAATCTTTTTGCAAGTATAAAAGGTAGTTTCATTCTCAAATTTTTAAGGTGGCTCCAAAAATAAGGAATGTCACCATTTTCTTCATCATCCAAAAAAGCCTGTAACGTATCAAAAAACAATTCGTCTAAAATTTGGTGTATGAAACTTAACTAACACGGGAGCGTAGCGCACTCGTGTTCAACCAAACAAAATGGATATGGAAACATTGAAAAAGATAATATCAAGAGCTACAGGGATCGCAATAGTAACAGCAGCTATTCTTTCAACCGGTAATGTTCAGGCTCAGTACAGAACAGAACAATTTTCTGTTTCTGATGATGTGGAAGTGGATGTAAAAACCTCAGGAGGAAGTATCGAGGTGTATGGCGACAACAGAGACGAGGTTGTAGTTGAAATGTATGTAACAAGAAGAGGAAAAGAACTTGATGCAGACGACACAGATCTTAAGGACTGGGAGATCAAGATCGAGAAGCAGGGAAATAAAGTATATGCCTATGCAAAAAGAGAAGGGCGTAGCTGGGGAAGAGACAATTTCAGTATTTCGTTCAAAGTATATACTCCCGTTAAAGCAACTACAGAACTGAGAACATCTGGTGGCAGTATCGAGCTGGGAAATTTGATAGGGTACCAGTCAGCTAAGACCTCTGGCGGAAGTATCAGAGCAGAGAAAATTGGTGGGGATGTTGAGCTCAGAACTTCAGGAGGTTCCATCACAATTAATGATGTGGAAGGAGCAGTAGATGCAAATACTTCAGGCGGAAGGATAAAAGCCGAAGATATCACGGGCGGTATCACGGCGAAAACTTCAGGAGGTAGCATAGACCTCGAAGGAGTTTCAGGTAATATTGAAGCTAAAACCAGTGGCGGATCCATCGATGTTGAAGCACTGGACCCAAAAGACTTTATCGAACTGAGAACATCAGGTGGAAGTATCAGTGTGACTGTACCAAAAGATCGTGGGTACGATATTGATCTGGATGGAAACAGAGTTCGTGCAGACCTTGAGAATTTTAAAGGAGAATACGAGAGAGATGAAATAGAGGGAACATTAAATGGTGGCGGAACAAAACTCTACGCGAAAACCTCAGGGGGCTCGGTAAATTTGAGATATTTGTAAACCCATGTTTAACTCCAAGATTAGTTAGTTACAAAGCCACAAGGCGGGGGATAGTATCCTCCGCCTTTTCTTTTCGGGTGAACCTGGTCAAATCCTTTAACATGGCTTTCTCATCAAAAAGCGGTATTTTTCCGGGAACTATTAAAGCAGACGGGAATTTATACTTCACCTGATCTAAATGACGGAAAACGAACGACCAAGCTTCGAAGAGGCATTAAAGGAACTGGAATCGATTGTAGAAAGGCTGGAAGATGCAGAGATCACGCTGGAAGAATCAGTTGAACTCTACGAAAAAGGCCTGGAACTGTCTAAGTTTTGTAATGAGATCCTCGAAAAAGCCGAGCTCCGGATCGAGCAGGTGAACGAAGCACAAGAATAGTTAGTTATCGCTGCATGGAACAAAAAGAATATATCCCAACACCGGGCCCTTTACTGGCAGAAATAAACTCTCCGGAAGACCTTAAAAAGCTGGAGCCTTCTCAGCTTCAGGAAGTCAGTGACGAGTTGCGCCAATACATTGTTGACATAGTATCAGTATATGGGGGCCATTTTGGAGCAAGTCTTGGAGTTGTAGAGCTGACCACAGCACTGCACTATGTATATGATTCTCCAAAAGACAGTATCGTGTGGGATGTCGGGCATCAGGCATACGGGCATAAGATCCTGACCGGACGAAGAGAAAAGTTCCATACCAATCGAAAATACAAAGGGATCTCAGGATTTCCGAAACGCAGCGAAAGCGAGCACGATGCTTTTGGTGTAGGACATTCATCTACTTCTATATCAGCTGCACTTGGTATGGCAGTGGCCAACGACCTGGATAAAACCAATAGTAAGGTTATCGCGATTATAGGCGATGGTGCTATGACTGGCGGACAGGCATTTGAAGCTCTGAATAACGCCGGTGCAATGAAAAGCGATGTACTCGTTATCCTGAACGACAACCGCATGTCGATAGACCCGAATGTAGGCGCACTTAAAGAATATTTAGCCGACCTGACCAGCAGCAGGACTTTCAATAAACTTCGGGATGAAGTGTATGATCTGCTTGGGCACTTCCGTTCAGCAGGGGAGAAAATGAGGAAAGTTGCTTCCCGCCTTGAATCCGCAATGATGGCTGCTTTGACACCAGGTTCTTTATTCCGTTCTCTGGGTTTTAAATATTATGGCCCGATGGATGGTCATGATGTGAATGGTCTCAGAAAGACACTGGAAGACCTTAAAGAAATTAAAGGGCCAAAACTCCTTCATATTGTTACAGTGAAAGGAAAAGGTTTTGCTCCTGCAGAAAGAGAGCAAACAAAATGGCACGCCCAGAGCAGTCCTTTTGATAAGATCACGGGTAAATCACTGGCGCCATCAAACAAAGTTAAGAAGGCCCCAAAGTATCAGGATGTATTTGGTGACGCTTTGGTAGAATTAGCTGAGCAAGACGAACGCATTGTAAGCATGACTCCTGCGATGCCATCCGGTTCGAGCCTCTGGCCGATGATGAATAAATTCCCGGACAGAGCATTTGATGTAGGTATCGCTGAACAACATGCGGTTACTTTTGCGGCAGGATTGGCAACCAAGGGCAAAAAAGCATTTTGTGCGATCTATTCTACCTTCCTTCAGCGTGGATATGATCAGTTAGTTCATGATGTGGCCATTCAAAAATTACCGGTGGTGTTCTGTATTGACCGGGCGGGAGTTGCCGGCGCTGATGGCCCTACTCACCACGGGGCTTACGATACTGCATACATGAGAACCGTTCCTAATATGGTGATCTCATCTCCACTGAACGAGCAGGATCTTCGGGATATGATGTTTACCGCTTCCAAATATGAGGAAGCTTCATGGGCGATACGATATCCCCGCGGAGAATCAACCGGAATGGACATCCGCGAAGGCTTTGAAATGATGGAGATCGGTAAAGGAATTTGCCTGAAAGAAGGGGAAGGCGTTGCGGTTCTCAGTTTTGGCCCGATCGGTAAATATGTGACCGAAGCATCAGAAACACTTTCTGAAGAAGGCATTATGATTGGTCATTATGATATGCGCTTTGCCAAACCGATCGACGAAGAGCTTCTCGATGAAATCTGCCAGAAGTATGATCACATCGTAACCCTGGAAGACGGGGCAAGACTGGGCGGATTTGGAAGTGCGGTAGCTGAATATATTTCAGAAAAAGAGAGCAGGCCAAGCCTCACCATTATGGGGCTACCTGACCGTGTAATCGAGCACGGAACCCAGGAAGAGCTGCACGCCGAAGTGGGTATTGATGCAAATAACTTAATCAAAATTGTTAAGGCAAGATTGGTAGATATCTAAATTAGATTAAAATGATATGAAGCTTAAACATTGCTCTATTATTATATTATTAGGGCTGAGCTATTCATGTGGAATTAACTGGGGAGAGAATGGGAAAAAAGAGGTCACGGGTATTGTGTATGATACTTTTGAGGGTGAAAAAATATTTGCAGAATTAAGTGAGTTCAGCATCGGTGGGAGACCAGTAAAAATCAACGATGAAGGAGAGTTTGAAATTAATATTCAACCGGGTGAGTATCATTTAAGAATTAGAAGCCAATATTTTCATAACCTTGACAGCACGATAGTAATTGGGGAAAAAACCAACAACGTAGATATAAAAGTAAAAAGCTTGTTAGATAACTACTATTCCTTTTATGTGGGTAAAGTATGGAGTTTTAAATATTCTTCGGGAGATAGATCATATGGGATAACCACAAGAGAAACCACTTCAACCATCGACTTTGAAATCGTAAAAGAAATTGTATCAAGTACCGAGAATGACACAACATACATTGCTCAGGTGCAAATAAATGGTACGGAGGTACGGACTGATGATTACACAGGTGAAAGTACAACAGATAGCGTTCAGAAATCAGGTACACTCACTATTTTAGTATCGGGGGAGACAGTCACATACTCTAGTATTCCTACAGTGGAATATTTTGACTTTAATAAAATAAGAGGGGCGTACTTTGAAGGAGATTACGTAAATTTTGATTCTGATAATTTTATCTTTCATGATGGTTTAAGTATTCCCTTAAAGCACAAATATCCAAAGGCAGTATCGAAGGGAAGAAAAATAAATGCCTATTATCATTACTATTCTCCTCCAGTTTTTATAACACTTACGCCCGGTAAAGGTATATCTGAATTTTACTATTTTGATGGTGGTCATCATTATTGGTGGGAAAGTTTTTCACTAGCTAATTAATTTGGAATAAATTCAAAAAACATAATTATAAACTGAAACTGATATTCATAAAGATAGAGCAGTGACTTACACCCTCTCCGACTTCGATTATCATCTGCCTGAAGAACTGATCGCTCAGTCCCCGGCGCACCCCAGAGATCACGCCCGCTTGCTGGTCTATGACAGGAAGACTAAGGAAATAACCGACGATTATTTCTACAATCTCGGAAAGTACCTCCATCCCAAAACTACCCTGGTGGTAAACAACAGCAAAGTGGAGAAGTGTCGTTTGATGTTTGATGGGGGAAAGAAAGAACTTTTTGTCACCTCTGTTCGAAACAATAATACTATTGAGGCACTTGTGCGACCCGGTAAGAAATTCAGAGAAGGTAAAGAAGTAGTATTGGCGGAGGGAATCACGGCAAAAGTAACCCACGTTGCTGAAGACGGGCTCAGAACCATCATCCTTTCCCAAGATCTTGATGCGCCGGAATTAGAGCCCTTTAAATACACCCCATTTCCTCCTTATATCGAACAGGATGAGTCGTTGGCGGGGGAATATCAGACTGTGTATGCTAAAGATCTGGGGAGTAAAGCAGCCCCAACGGCTGGACTTCATTTCACTGATGAGCTGATACATAAACTGGAAGTGCAGGGAATTCATAAAACGGAAGTAACCTTACATGTTGGATTAGGAACCTTTGCTCCTGTAAAAACCGAGGATCTTGATGATCATGTGATGCATAGTGAGTGGTATCAATTGGATGAAAATACAGCGGCAGAGTTAAACGCCTCCAGACATATCACGGCAGTTGGTACAACCAGTGTCAGGGTGATCGAATCTATCGCTGATATGAACCGGAAGTTCAAAGCAGGAAGTGGTGATACCGATATTTTCATAACGCCCGGATACACATTTAAGGCAGTCGATTCGCTGATCACGAATTTCCATCTGCCAAAAAGTACCCTGCTTATGCTGGTATCTGCACTGATGGGATTTGAGGAAATGCACCGTATTTATGAGCACGCTATCAAAGAACGATATCGATTCTATTCCTTTGGCGACGCGATGCTGATTCGCTGAGAAATCTGTTAAATGTTATTATAAAAAGCTCCGTAACGGAGATTTATTAAGAGGAAAAGCGCTTTTGTTGACTGGGGCTCAACACGATAAATGTTTTTAACTTTATCGTTACCAAATCACCTTAAAAAATTAGTATCTTTGCTAGCCTTGAATTAAAGCTGGAACCTGTTTCTGAATTTAATTCGGTAAGTACTTCATTCTGGAATGGTGTGCTTAACAATATTCAATTAATCGATTATTTGAATTATCGTAATGTCTGACGTGATTAAGATCAAACGCGGCGTTGATATCAAACTTGTTGGGGAAGCGGAAAAGGTATTTGCTCCTGCAAAACAAGTAGAGACAATCGCTATAAAACCAGATGATTTTCACGGGGTAAGATTGAAGCTTTCTGTTAAGGAAGGTGATGAAGTCAAAGCTGGTACCCCTCTGCTCTTCAATAAAGACAATGAACAAGTAAAATTCTGCTCCCCTGTTAGTGGCGAAGTTGCACAGATCGTTCGTGGTGCAAAGCGAAGAATTCTCGAAGTTCGTGTATTAGCAGATAAAGAAATTAACTATGAGGATTTCGGTGCAGCCGATCCGATCTCACTGGATCGTGAAGAGATCATAAATAAGCTGACTGCCTCAGGATGCTGGGCTTTCTTTAAGCAACGCCCTTATAATGTGGTTGCTAACCCTTCAGCTCAGCCGAAAGCTATATTTATTTCAGGATTTGATTCAGCCCCGCTCGCACCCGATCTGGGGCTTTTGCTTGATGGACAGGAAAAAGAGTTTCAGGCAGGGATCAACGCACTGGCTAAGTTAACACCTGGTCAGGTACATCTTGGGCTGAATGCTGATAAGGCAGCCGGAAGAACTCTTTCCGGAGTGAAGGGCGTAAAAGTTACAAAATATGCCGGGCCCCATCCCGCAGGACTGGTTGGAGTTCAGATAGCACAACTCGACCCAATTAATAAGGGTGAGAAAGTGTGGACCATCAATCCGGAGCATGTGGTTATTATTGGTCGTCTGTTCCTCGAAGGTAAATTTGATGCAAGAATCAATATTGCAGTTACCGGCGCAGAAGTAAAAGAGGCGAAGTACCACTCAACAATAGTTGGGGCTCCGATCAAGAATTTTGTTGAGGGAAACACTTCAGACAAGAAAAACAGGCTTATCAGCGGTAATGTTCTTACCGGCACAAAAGTAGATGCAGACGGATATCTGGGCATTTATGACCGTCAGGTTACTGTTATCGAAGAAGGTGAGGATCCTGAGATGTTTGGGTGGTTGATACCAAAGCCTGACAAATTCAGCATCTCAAGAACGTTGCCATCCTGGTTCCAGCGTAAGATCGGGGAAGTGACCTACAACCTGGACACGAACATGCATGGTGAACCCCGTGCGTTTGTAGTGACTGGCGAATATGAAAAAGTTTTCCCGTTTGATATTTATCCGGTTCAGCTGTTGAAAGCGATTATTACAAATGACATTGAGGCAATGGAGAACCTGGGTATATACGAGGTTGTTGAAGAAGACTTTGCACTATGTGAAGTAGTATGTACATCGAAGACAGATGTTCAGAAGTTGGTTCGCCAGGGGCTTGACCTGATGAAGGAAGAATTAGGCTAAAGGGAATAGTAAGAATGAAAGCACTACATAATTTTATTGAGTCAAAGCTAAAGCCCCCTTTTGATGAAGGCGGAAAGCTGCATAAATACTGGCCAGTATATGATGGTCTGTATACATTTTTGTTTGTACCGGGACACACCGCTCACAGCGGAGCACACATTCGTGATGGTATTGACCTGAAAAGAACCATGAATACCGTGATCATGGCACTGGTTCCTACATTACTGTTTGGAATGTGGAACGTCGGATATCAGCATTATGGAGCATTAGGTATTGATGCTACATTCTTTGAGCAGTTCCTTTTCGGGGCGATCAAGGTGCTACCAATGGTAGTGGTATCCTATGGTGTGGGTCTTGGTATCGAATTTCTGTTCTGTGTTATAAAAGGGCACAGTATTGAGGAAGGGTTCCTGGTTACAGGTATGTTGATCCCGCTCATAATGCCCGTCGATCTGCCTCTATGGATGCTTGCTCTTTCAACTGCATTTGCGGTAGTGATCGGAAAGGAAGTGTTCGGCGGAACCGGAATGAATATTTTTAACCCGGCGCTATTGGCCCGGGCCTTTGCCTTCTTTGCATATCCTTCATTTATGTCAGGTGATTCTGTATGGATCAACACTTCAGTAAAAGAGGGTCAGGCAGTGGTTGATGGATTTTCAGGAGCTACTGCTCTTGGCGACCTGGCAACAACCGGAGCAACAAACTACTCTCCACTGGAAATGTTTCTAGGAACGATTCCCGGATCCGTAGGTGAGACTTCAGTTCTTTTGATCCTTTTAGGAGCAGGATTATTGATTTTCACAGGAATTGGGAGCTGGAAAATCATGCTTAGTGCTGTTGTCGGCGGAACCGTAATGGGATTAATATTCAACACATTTGCCCCCTACGCGCTTAGCCCGGAACAACAGGCATTTATGGCCGTTCCTTTCTGGCAGCAACTAATGCTTGGGGGATTTGCATTCGGTGTGGTTTATATGGCAACGGATCCTGTTTCCGGCTCACAAACAGACACAGGAAAATGGATATATGGATTCCTGATAGGATTCCTGGCGATCATGATCCGTGTATTCAACCCGGCATATCCGGAAGGGGTGATGCTCGCGATCTTGTTTATGAATACCATGGCGCCACTGATCGATCATTATGTAATTCAGGCGAATATTAAAAAGCGTAAGAAACGTGCAGAACTTAAAACTGCAGGAGCATAATCATGGATGTAAATAAGAATAGCTACACATTTATATTTGCCTCTATCATGGTTGTAATTATTGCGGCCCTGCTTTCATTTGCGGCCACAACATTAAAGCCATTTCAGGACAGCAATATTGCACAGGAAAAGATGCAGAGCATACTCAGTTCCATTGAAGTGGAAGCTACCCGTGAAGAAGCCGCAAGTCTTTACCCTGAGTATGTTAAAGAAGAGCTTGTACTGACCGATAATAAAGTTCAGGATGGAGTAGAGGCTTTTGGTGTGGATATGCTAAAAGAAGTTCGAAAGCCCGTACTCGAGCGTCAGGCTCCTCTGTACGTAGCCCAGAAAGATGGCGAAACCTATTATGTAATTCCTTTACAGGGAACAGGGCTTTGGGGACCGATCTGGGGATACATCTCAATTGAAAGTGATCTTTCCACAGTACATGGAGCTGTATTCGATCACAGAGGGGAAACACCTGGACTGGGAGCAGAGATCACAACAGATGGTTTTGAGCAGCAATTCAAGGGTAAAAAGATCCTGGATGACAATGGGAACCTGATTGGGATAGATGTAAGAAAGGGGGATGCATCCTCTGCAAACGAAGTTGATGGCATAAGCGGTGGTACTATCACCTCCGATGGAGTTGAGCGAATGATCGCTGATTGTCTGAAGGCTTATATCCCGTTTTTGAAAGAGTATTCAAGTTCGCAAACCACGACAAGTTCTGAACTGTAAGGTTTAAATTTCAACATTATGGCAGAAGTTTTAGAAAAAGAAGTAGTAGAAGAAAAAGTTGAGAAGAAGGCTAGTGAGCCCCTTTTCAGCAAGAAGAACAGAAAGCTGATCAGCGATCCGTTCAATGACAATAACCCGATCACCGTTCAGGTACTGGGTATTTGTTCTGCATTGGCGATCACGGTTAAACTGTATCCCGCTATTGTAATGGCGATATCAGTAATGTTTGTGGTAGCTGCGGGTAACGTGATCATCTCAATAATGAGGAATCTGATCCCAAACCGTATTCGTATCATCGTTCAGTTGGTGGTAGTTGCAGCTTTGGTAGTACTTGTAGATCAGGTCTTGAAAGCATTTGTATATGATATCTCGAAAGAACTTTCGGTATTTGTTGGTCTTATCATCACCAACTGTATCATCATGGGCCGGCTTGAGGCATTTGCACTTGGCAATACCCCATGGAAATCATTTCTGGATGGTTTAGGTAACGCATTTGGTTATGGTGTGATCCTGATCATAGTAGCCTTCTTCCGGGAGCTATTCGGATCTGGCGAACTGCTGGGAATGCGAATCATCCCAGACAGCTGGTATATCGCTAATGGAGGGTTCTATAGTAACAACGGATTTATGTTACTTCCACCAATGGCACTTATCACCGTAGGGATCATTATTTGGGTGCAGCGCTCCAGAAACACAAAACTGATCGAGGAGTAATCAACAATGCAAGAGCTTATTAATTTATTTGTAAAATCTATTTTTGTTGAGAATATGATCTTTGCCTATTTCTTAGGCATGTGTTCATATCTCGCCGTTTCTAAAAAAGTATCTACCGCCGTAGGACTTGGAGCAGCAGTTATATTTGTGCTTTCAATTACAGTGCCGGTAAACTATTTATTACAGAACTATGTACTTAAGGAAGGCGCGTTAACATGGATAAGTACTGAGTTTGCAGCGGTGGATCTGAGTTTCCTCTCATTCATTCTCTTTATCGCAGTGATCGCATCTATGGTACAGCTGGTGGAAATGATCGTAGAGAAATTTGCTCCGGCCCTGTACAACTCCCTGGGTATTTTCCTTCCGCTTATTGCGGTGAATTGTGCCATTCTTGGTGGGTCACTTTTTATGCAGGAAAGAAATTTCACTACAATCAGTGAAGCAGGTGTATATGGTTTTGGAAGTGGAATAGGTTGGTTTTTGGCAATCGTGGCAATTGCAGCGATCCGCGAAAAGATCCAGTATTCTAATGTCCCGGCTCCGCTTAAAGGCTTGGGGATTACATTTATTGTAACTGGCTTGATGGGTATCGCCTTCATGTCGTTCATGGGAATCAAGTTATAATCATTTAGCAAGAAGAGTTTTAAACAATGATATTAGCAGCAACTACTTTGATCGTTATTACCAGTATTATCGTTTTTCTAACGATGGTCCTGCTATTGGTGTCTATTCTTTTGGGAGCGAAATCCGTTCTGGCTCCGTCTGGTCCGGTTAAGATCAAGATCAATGGTGAGAAAGAAATAGAAGTGGATTCCGGAGGAACTCTGTTGAGCACCCTCGGTAATAACAAGATATTCTTACCATCAGCCTGTGGGGGAGGAGGAACATGTATCCAGTGTACCTGCCAGGTATTGAGCGGTGGTGGTGGGATCCTTCCTACTGAAACACCTCACTTTACCAGAAAAGAGCAGGAGAATAACTGGAGACTTGGTTGCCAGGTTAAGGTAAAAGAAGACATGGAGATCAAGATACCTGAAGAGGTATTTGGGATCAAAAAGTGGGAAGCTAAAGTAGTTTCAAACTATAACGTTGCATCCTTCATTAAAGAATTTATCGTTGAGATTCCGGAGGATATGGACTACAAAGCAGGTGGCTATATCCAGATCGAGATTCCGGAATGTACGGTTGACTACAAAGACATTGACATTACAGCTCATCCTAAAGAGCATCCAGGCGAGCCAGACAAGTTCCAGCTTGAGTGGGATAAATTTGGACTTTGGGATCTCAAGATGGTAAACGACGAATTAGTAGAACGTGCATATTCTATGGCCAGCTATCCTGCAGAAGGACGCAAGATCATGTTGAATGTTCGTGTGGCTACTCCGCCATGGGATCGTTCAAAAAATGGCTGGATGGATGTAAATCCAGGTATAGCTTCTTCCTATATTTTCTCAAGAAAACCAGGGGATACCGTAACTATTTCAGGTCCTTATGGTGAGTTCTTCATTAATGAGAAGTCAGAATCTGAGATGCTGTATATCGGTGGTGGTGCCGGAATGGCTCCGATGCGTTCGCACTTATATCACCTTTTCAAAACCCTCGAAACAGGACGTAAAGTAACCTACTGGTATGGTGGCCGTTCCAAACGAGAGTTGTTCTATCTGGATCACTTCCGGGAACTGGAAGAGAAATTCGACAACTTTAAATTCTACGTTGTTCTTTCTGAGCCTTTGGAAGAAGATAACTGGGTAGAAAAGAAAGATACAGATGATGAAGAAGGTGATGGATTCCTCGGATTTGTTCACCAGGCAGTTATTGATCAATACCTGAGTAAACATCCTGAACCGGAAGAGATCGAGTTCTATTTCTGCGGACCTCCGCTGATGAACCAGGCGGTTCTCAAAATGTGCGACGAATGGGGCGTACCTGAAGAGAACGTTTCCTTCGATGATTTCGGAGGCTAAAATTTTAAAAGCCCTGCATACTTCAATATGCAGGGCTTTTTTGTGCCACAGATTTTTCTGGTCCGGGGAAAGCCAACTCTTGAGAGGGGTGTAAAGGGTGTGTACATTATGGGAATAAATTTCTGAGCTCTAACCAAATGAAACATAGATTTTTCTTAGCAACCGCTCTGCTGCTTATCATATCCTGCACCGGGGACAAAGAACCGGTTATGGTAGAGAATTCAGGAAGAGCACAGGGATCCACATATCAGATCAAATACATCACCGACAAAGGGCGGAATTATTCGGAAGAAATAGAACGGATATTCAGAGAGATCGATCTTTCGATGAGTACATATATCCCGGAATCTGAAATTTCAGCATTGAACAAAGGTGGAGTTTGGGTAGAAATAGATCCCATGTTTCAGAAGGTACTTCAGCGTTCAATCGAAATAGCAGAAGAAACAAATGGTGATTTCGATCCTACGGTTGGCCCGCTGGTGGCACTTTGGGGGTTTGGCTTCGAAAAGGTTCGGGGCGATGTGGGTCCGGATAGAATAGCTAAAGTAAAAGCAAAAACCGGATTCAGGAAAATAGAACAGAAAGATAGCAAAGCGAGAATACCCGAAGGATTTTCGATCGATTTTAATGCTATAGCACAGGGATTTACGGTAGATCATATTGCTGAATACCTGGAATCGCAGGGTATTCAGAGTTATATGGTTGAAGTAGGTGGTGAGGTAAGAACGAAAGGAAAGAATGCAAAAGGAAAGATATGGACCATCGGTGTTGATAAACCCCAAAGTACCATCGATAGGGAAGAAAGATTTCAGTTTATACTCGAGTTGAATAATGCAGCACTGGCCACCTCAGGTAACTACCGTAAATTCTGGGTAGATGAGGAAACGGGGCTCAAATACTCTCACACAATCGACCCACACACAGGTGTACCGGCCAGAAACCGATTATTGAGCGCTTCTTTGGTCGCTCCCGAAACAATGGATGCAGATGCTTATGCAACAGTATGTATGGTTCGGGGCCTGGAAGGATGTAAGGAGTTACTGGGCAGTAAGCCGGATCTGGAAGGCTATCTGGTGTTCACCGATGAAGATGGTGAATGGCAAACCTTTATCTCAGAAGGGTTTCAGTCTTACATAGTTGACTGAAAAAGGAATAGCTTAAGGGAAGAGAAATCTCAGGCAACGAATGGGGTAAATTCCTCGTCAGCTCTTTTCTGTGAGTCACTTTTACACTTCTCATCTGGTCTGGCACCACAAAAGCTACAGGCTTCTCCCTCTTTATTCAGAAATGGACTGTTACTTGCACAGGTACCGGCAAACTCGCCATTCTTTTTAACCAGAATTTTGATAGCAATACCTGCAAAACCAATGCCGATCAATACAATGCCAAGTCCGAGTGTAATTAAAAAAGTATTCATGATAGTCTCCCTTCAAATAGATACTAAAGATCGTGATTTAATGAGCTAACATCAATGAAATGAATACAAATTCAGATGCTTATGATCGATACAATTACTATATTTGGCGTCCATTTTGCGCCCGTAGCTCAACTGGATAGAGTACCAGGTTTCGGCCCTGGGGGTTGGGGGTTCGAACCCCTCCGGGCGTACCATCTAAGGAAGCCAAGTGTAACAAAATGTTATGCTTGGCTTTTTTATTTTCGTGCAATTGTACAGTTTTTGTACAATTTCTATAAGATAGTGAGGTTATTGTAAGTGTCAACAAAAAAGGGTTATAGCAAACTTAAACAACAGGATATATGGAGTTATCCAATAAGCAGATAGTTTGACAAACAATTTTAAGGGTTGAGATATTTAAAAGATTGATATGGAATATTTTCATAGAACTTTAAATATGTATCAATTTCCTGAATTTCAGCTTTAAGCAATAACTCGTTATAGTCTTTTAAATCATCTTCGATTTTTTTTATTTCAGCTTGATAATCTTTTTCTAAACTATCCACACACTCATCAAGAAAGGATTGTGTATTTCTCCAATAAGGTTCTATATACTCATTAATAATTCGATTGTAATATCCATCTTCGTTTAGATGTTTTACTACTTGTTTAGCTAGTCTTGATTTCCAACTTTCTCCGAAAATCGCTTTAACAACAAAACCAACAATTGCGCCAATAGCTATGAAAATAGTAATAGGCCCCCCGATTGCTGCAATGAAAGAAGCGGCGGAGCCAACTCCCCCAACACTAATTCCTATTGCTGAAAGTAGAGAAACAAGCTTTGCCGTCACAATATAGCCGCCTAAATTGCCTAAAGTCGAAGCCCAAAAA
The DNA here is from genome assembly GCA_030427885.1 of Rhodothermia bacterium. Classification (GTDB taxonomy): domain Bacteria; phylum Bacteroidota; class Rhodothermia; order Balneolales; family Balneolaceae; genus JAUICM01. The sequence goes on from JAUICM010000004.1 coordinate 109,258, forward strand.
GCGAAAGCACTTGCAGTAGCTAGTCCAGTTAATCCCCCTGCAAAAGATCCATAAGCATCGAATGTAGGGGCAATTTTTACATCAAGTTGCGAATTAATTTTTTCGAAATGATCATTATAATTACTGACATACTCATTAACATGCTGAGAAAAAGCTTCAGAATTTGTTTCTAAAATGACTCGTAATTTATCATTCAATAAATCAGATATGTAGCTAATGATAAGGTTCGAGGCTTCTTTTTTATTATTGTAGTTATCGTCAATTTTGGACTGAACAAAATCTTTTTCAACAACTTCATTATAGACTTTTTTCCAACTCTCTTTACACTCTTTCTCAAGTTCTGAAACTTTAATTTTTAAGTTAACGAATGCGCTTTCAATTTCTTCCTTTCTAACGGGTTCTTCTGCGACCAATTTTTCCAAGAAGTTTCTTAGGGCTTCCTTTTGATTTAAAATTGAAGTCTTATATTGAAGTAGTTTCTTCAAATCATTTATTCTAGAATCAATGAACTCTTTGATTAATGAATAAGATGCAGGAATTTTAAGTTTGGGTAATTTGATATTGAGGAACAAATAAAGCTTTTTCTCCAAAGCCTTTCTTCTCCTCTCTATTTCAAAGTAAAATGGACTTATTCTATTTGCTAATAGTTCAGGGGTAATTCCTGAGGTTTGTTGTTCAATTTTCCTTGTTGATTCAAAATCTTTGATATAGTTATAGAACCTATTAGAAGACCGGTCAATGATTTTTTCAATTTCAGCGTCGCTAATTCCTTGGTGTGCATGAGAAGCAATAAGAATTAAGTTATCCAGCGCTGATTCTACTTTTACCCCTCCTGAATGATACTTAAGTCGATTAATTAAGGAATTAATATACGTTAAGTCCTTCGAGTCTATGAACCCTTTCGTATCACTTAAATAAATTAAGGAATCAAATTCAGAAAGAACGGTATCTGCTTTTAAAGCATTAATATCATCTTCAGATTCTGCATTGCCAGGGGCATCACAAAGTATTACTGAATCTAGTATTTTAGCATTTGAATATAGGACTGCAACCAAGGGTTCGGAGTCTTGAGGAGCATTATCAATAGAATACTTAGAGAGAGTAGCTTTATTACCTGTTTCAATTATCCAATCGTCTGAAATTTGGTTTGCTAAAAACTTATCAATTGAAAAATTTTTATTAAAAATAATAACATCATCTTTATCTGTCTTCAGTTTGTATTTGCTATGGACTACAAATGTTACCAATGCAGTTTCTGGTTGGTAGCCACTATTTAATACTTCATCGCAAAGTAATTTATTTATTAGGAATGATTTACCGGAGTCAAATTGTCCTCGTAGGCATACTATAGGGGGCTTAAGAGACTTAGTTATATGAGACCTTAGGGAATCTATACTCTTCAACTCGGATTTATTAAAGGCTATCTCGGCGAGATTAGCATTGATATAATTATCCGTAAGATTGGCTTTGTCGAATAATTCAGAATATGGATTTGACCAAATTTCGTTGAACCCCTCCGTTTCTTGAAAAAAATAGTTTATATCAACTCCCAAGGCATTACTAACATAGAATAAGTGCTCTGCAGAAATTGATTTTAAATTAAAATCATCACTTTCATATTTGGATATTTGGCCCTGAGAAATGCCAGATCTCTCAGAAAGGTCTTTCTGATTCATTCTGGCATTTTCCCGAGCCTTTCTAATCTTATTCATTAAAGTTAAGAACTGATTTAATATTTGATGGAGTTGATAATTATGCACCACTGATCTAATAAACAAAAACCAAAAATAGAGTAGTGCTCCCTCCCTTTTTTCTTTTCGCAAGAAATAATAAGAAGAGGACTTCTCATTTTTCTGATTCCAGAATAATTATTTGTATCTGTTTAGCAATAGTTAAAATTGCACCAGCAATTATGAGTACTTTTTTCATGAGTTTTAGGAGTTTGATGAAAATTGACCTAAGAAATATATTGAATTATAATATTCTTACACAAATATTTTTTATACATAATTTTCTTTTCGTAATAATTTATTGAGTTAAAGATGTTTTGGCCCAAATAAATGGAAGGAATCGAGCTCACTTTCCACCTCACAAAGACACCCCCCATAAGCGCTGGGGTTTAAAAGCACCCCCGCCATTAAACTTTAACTAAAATCAAAACAATGGTAAAAATCGTAGACTTTAAAACTAGAGAAAACGAAATGGGAGAGGACTTCAACGTTCTCATTCTTGAAGGTGGTTTGGAAACTGTAAGAAGTGAAGCAGGTAATCTGTATTTCACTGCTAGAAGAGCAGGGGTTCCTTGCACCTTTACCCAAGAACGATGTCAGGAATTGATTGGCGAAGAATTGCCAGGGAGTATTCGAAAGGTTCCTTGTGAGCCTTATGAGTATTCGATTCCAGAGTCAGGTGAAAAGGTCATACTTCATCACAAGTATGAATATCAAAATGCGCCAGCAACTGTCGAAGACCACGTTTTCTCAGAAGATGAGGAACTTGTTGACGAGTAATCAATCCTTAACCCAATGAAAGGCAGGTAGTCCAGCAACTATCTGCCTTTTTTATTTTAATCAAACCAAACAAATTATGAATACAATAACTGATGTATCCCTGAATGGTGTTCAAGAAGTAGTGAATGAAGCATCACCATTTATTGAGGCTAATACAGAGAAAGTCGAGCTACAAGAATTAGCAGAGGAGCAGATAATTCCTGTCTATGTGAAAGACAATGAACCTCTAATCTCACATGCAGAATTTATAGATCTGGCCATAGGAGTCACTCATCATATTCTAGAAGGTGAACTCATTGAGGAACCAGATATTAGAGTCTCACATCCTGTAAAGGGGCGAATACCTGAAGCAAAAGGTAAACCTGCTGATCAGCTTGAAGAGCATGAGAAAACCATTTACAGCCAAAGAATGGCTTTTGTGATCAGAATTCCTTCCATCACCAAAGAGGTGAATGGGAATAGTATTTCATTAGTAGTGGGAGGGATTAAGTCTTACCACGAGGACAACTTAAATCGTACTAAGGGTGCACCAGAGCATTTCAGGATCTTTGTAGGCTTCCTCAATAAAGTATGCACCAATCTGTGTATCTGGAATGAGGGTTATTCCAAGCTTATTACAGTAAACAATACTCGAAGCCTGGAATCTGAAATCTATCATTTGGTGAGAGATTTCAACTACTCTGTACTTCCTGATATGTTTTCTGAGCTTGGCTCTTTTGAGCTTCAAGAGCATCAATTTGCTCAGCTCATTGGCAGGGCCAGATTGTATCAGTACCTCCCAAGAAGTAAGAAACAGCAACTTCCTGAGCTACTACTCAATGATACTCAAATTGCAATGATAGCAAAGGAGTTCTACAAGAATAAAGAATTTGGTTGTCAGAGTGATGGATCTATTGATCTATGGAGCTTGTACAACCTGTTCACTGAAGCTAACAAGTCTTCCTATATAGACACCTTTTTGGACAGGGGAGTTAATGCTTATTCCTTTATAAAGGGGTTGGCAGAGTCAGTTCAAACCCAAGGGGATTTCTGGTTTATCAAATAACTGAGTGTGTGAATTTGTGAACCAGCCTTCACCCCCCACATTTTAGCCTACAAGTTGCTGAATACTCAATTCGTCCATTATACATTATAACACTAACATCAATGACAGGTACTAAAAATGCCTGTCATTTTTTATTTCCAAAAGATGCAGAAACTGAAATATGTAAGTGACTACAGCCTGTTAGTTCATAGTTCTAGAATAGGCTTAGTACGAATTAAATGTCCTTTCAGAGTCATAGTGACTAAAACTGAATCAGATCTTGAATTCAGAAGCAAACAAACAGTAAACAGGGTTCATCAATCTCAGAACCACAAACTTGAATATGAAATTAATGGTGCTCTTTACCCATATAGCACTTTTAGAATTTTACTAAGGAGAATACAATGATAGAACTTCCAGAAAACATCATTCTATCTGAAAATATTCCTTATTGTAGCATTAAGTATTCAATGAATGTTGATGTTAATAGTTTACCTCAGGTAACCAGTCCGGAGAAGGCGTATGAGTACTTACTTCAGATATGGGATATGGATACCATAAACTACAAAGAAGAGTTTGTAGTGCTGTTACTCAATAATGCCAAAAGAGTGCTTGGCTGGGCAAAGATTAGTTCAGGTGGAAGTAGTGCTACAATAGTAGAACCGGCAATGGTTTTTCAGGTGGCGTTGCTTACTCACGCAAGTTCTATCATTCTTGCTCACAATCATCCAAGTGGAAGGATGGAGGCTTCCATGTCAGATATAGCACTGACAAAGAAAATTGCTAGGATTGGAAATTTAATGAGTATTGAAGTAGATGATCACCTTATAATTTCGTCTGCTTTGTTTACCTCGTTGAGGAGAAAAGAACTTTTTTAAACAGAATACTCGTTGGCTGAAAACTACATAGATGTTCTCTTATAAGTAGAGTAATTTTCCTTTAAAAACCGTTTATTATAATGGTTGCAAAGCAAATCTCTAATTTTATTATCAGATAGTATGAAGGGAGCAATACTATTAGCTGGGGTGTTTAGTTTTTTGGGGATGACTGAAATGCCTATTGGGTACTATACTTTTTTAAGAATCTATCTTACAATAATTAGTGGAGTAATAGTTGTAAATGAACTCTCGAAGGAGAATAAAGTTACTGGTAAGGTCATTATGTTTACGGTTATAGGAATAGTATTTAATCCAATATTACCAGTTTATTTACATGATAAAGAATTATGGAGCCTAATTGATTTAATTGTTGGCGCTGTAATGTTAATTGAGGGTTTAAAACGAAAGAATGTAAAGGATGTCAATATCAGTTAACCTTAGCAAAGTTCTGGCGTTAATAAGCGTTGGTTTTAAAACCTATGGAATTGCTACTTCAATTCTATTGACCTGGTTAATGAAGGCTGATGGGAAAACATCAACTGATGAGCTTAAAATTCTCGACGACTATTTGCGTCAATTTGGACTTGAAGAAAATAGGGCTCTGATCTTCAAAATTGTTGATGACTTCGACTATGATAGTATAGAATTTGCATCTGAAGTTCTTCGAAGAGAGCTGACAATAGAAGGAAAGAGACTTACAATGGATCTATTTTTGGGAATGGTAGTCGCTGATGGATATATCACTTTTACCGAGATGTATGTGATCGAGTTCATTGCAGATTTATTTGGGTACTCTCCAGAAGTGTTAAATCAGATTTTTATTGAAGCAACTGGCAGGCCAAAACTGGATCATGGTAACCCCAGTTCGAAGTTATGGTGGGAGAATAGAAATAAAAGATCATCTTATGAACGGAATGAGAAGCAAGAACAAGAAAAAAATAAGCAACAAAGCGCTTATGGGAACACAACTTCCCTTAAGAGGCAGCAGTCCTTTGCAATACTTGGGTTAGATGTTTCTGCAACACAAAAAGAGATAAAAGATGCGTTTAGGCTTTTATCGAAAATTCATCACCCAGATCGTTTTCACAAATTGGGAGATGAAGCCAAAAAGAGTGCCAATAAAACATATATACGGATTAAGGATGCGTATGAATATTTGATGACAGCATGAAAAATTTATATAAGAGCTTAAATATTAATCCGAATGCTTCAGTAGCTGAGATTCAAAGAGCAGTAAAAACGGCAGTTGGCTCTTCATCCTCAATTGATGCTGAATATGTATTATTGAACAATGACAGAAGAAGGGTATTTGATCGATGTAATGATACTCTTATAAATATAGGAAAGCTTAGATCGAATCTTGGGTTGGAAAGAGGGGGAAACTGGGTAAGTCAGAACTTTACTGGGTATACATTCAAGGCGACAAGGAATGGGTCAATAATTGATGAGATTATCAATCAGCCTCGTAACAGAAGAGTAGATTTCAATCAAACGGGAGCAAGAGATGAAGCATCAAAAACCTCAGAATCAAAATCTGGAATTGAAGTAAGGGGGGAGCCGGCACTTTCACCTGGGGGACAGGCTTTTCTATTTCTTATCACAATCTTGGTTATAGGGATAATAGTTATAGGCTATATGGAAGAGGATAACTTATCAAACTCCAATTCTTATACTGGGCAATCTAGTTCCCCCTCAATATCTGGTTCCGAACAAAATAATTTACCAGGAGTGATTGCTGAACAGCCTGATGAGAATGTATTTAACAAGCAGCCAAGTCCACTCCCTGTTAATGGGTATGTTCGTAATTATACGTCGAGAGAAGCCTTAGCTCCTTTAGAAATACATGTCCCAAGGTTTTCGAATCACTACTTTGTAAAGCTTGAAAATTATTATTCAGGAAGTATAGATTTTATAATTTTTATTCGAGGCGGACAGTTTGTAGAAGTTGAAGTACCTTTAGGTACTTATATAATAAAATATGCAACAGGTAAAGACTGGTACGGTGTTGTAGACTTATTCGGTCCTGGTGACATGACTAGAAAATATAAAGCAGAAGATATTTTCGTTTTCAAAGAAGAGTACTACCAGTACACCGGATACACAATTGAATTAATTGAACAAGTTGGGGGAAATCTTAGAACAAGCCAATTATCAGATAGTGATTGGTAAACTAACTAAAAATAATAAGTGATTAATGTAATCTGGTCTAGTAAGTGAGAGCTTGGCTAAGAATTAAATATTTGATTTTTTTTATCTATACTGAGTGCTGAAACAGTATAATAGACAATAAGAACTGTTTAGTAATGGGTACATTCTTAATAGTTTGCTTTATTTGCTTCATTATATATCAGATATTTAAATCTGATGGAAGTCGGACTTTAGATAGGCCTAGTGAAAGAAAGCAAGTTGAGCATGGCTCACGAAATAAATCGGTAAATAATTTATATAGTTCCAATAATGAACCTAAGGCTTCTAGAGGTTCATTTTCGCATATTGATAAAATAGCAAGTGGAGAGAGAACTCAGAAATTAACTACTAATTCAGACATACTGTGGGTTAGAAAAGATAGACCAATAAAAATTCAAGGCTATCATTTGGTTGAGGGCTTGATATATGTTGGTGAGAATTTGTCTACAATCGATAGCAGAAGTTACTGGAGAGAAGTTGAGCCATCTCTAGTTAACCCAAAACTTAGGGTTAATAAGCAAAATCCGGATTATGAAGGAAAGTCGTTAGGATATTGGTCATCTTATAAAACGATCTCTAAGGAAGCTAGGGCCGCATATTTGGAGTGGTTGGCTAGCAATCGAGATGATCCTGCAACTCCAATAGGGTTTGTTTTTTTATACTATTATGGATTAGAAAGAAGAGTTTTGTATGACATTGAGAGTTGGGGCGATAAATATGGTGAGCTTCCTTTAATTATTGAAGAAGTTAAAAGGCTTAGAAATATTTATTCTGATAATTCTTCATTCGAGCGATATAGCCGATCATTTCTTGAGTACTTAACATTTCAGGATGATATAGGAAATAAGCTTATTGAAGCAGTAAATCAGGAAGAGTTAGACTACACAAAGTATGAGAATTCTTACTATGAGGCAGGTCTGAACTTTAGATTGGTTTTAGCATATTACTCATTAAATCAAATCCCTCTTCCACCTAGAGTGGCTTTAAAATGGGGTATTTGGAATAAGTCCTTGAGGACTCCAGCAACTAGATGTAAAAAGGAATTCCAGAAATTATTTGAGGAAAAGTATAAAGAAAGGTTCGGCAAAGGAGACATCGTAAAGCCTAACAAAAAGAAAATTTTCTTTTCCTATCATCCTGCCAGTAATTCATTTGGATACCAGAATCGGTTTAAACTAGATATCGACATTCCAGATTTGTTGAATTTGGAAAGTAAGCCACGAAAATATTATTCGATTGTTGAAGAATGTATATATGAGCTTGATGCTTACAGTAGGAGATTAGGTAGGGGGGCTGATCCGAACGACATTCAGGCATTGTCACAACTTCCAAAAAGATTATTAGTGGATAAAATTGATCAAAGTTTGCGTTTGTTTATTGAAGAAGTAGAATCAGATTTAACTAATGATTTGTTTGTTTTTAAAAATTCTGCGGATTTAATCAAACTTTGGAATAAGGGCGTTGATTCAAAGTTGACTAAAAAGGAATCTGTAGAAATGGCTCAATTCTTTTCAAAGTTTGACCTAGGGCTTGAACCCGATGCTAGATTCGATAATTCTAAAGTAGAATCAGGTAATGGGGTAATTTTCTTTAAAGTTGAAGGATGGCTCTCACCAAAGAAACCATCAAAGGAATACAAGTCAGCACTTACTATATTGCACCTTAGTGTTGTAGTAGGTCTGGCAGATGGTGTTTTCAAGAAAGAGGAGAAAGACTATTTAGAATCTTATATCGAAGAGCTTTTTAAACTAACAGGGGAAGAAAAAAAGCGTCTCCACTGCTACTTAGTCTGGTTAGAACAAAGTGATCCAACTGTAAGAGGGTTGAAATCTAAGCTAGACCAAATGACTTATAGGGATAAGGAATCTATTCTTTTCTATTTAGTTAAGCTTTCTGATGCTGATGGGTATATACACCCCAAAGAAGTAGAAATGCTACAGAAATTGGCAAATATTTTTGAGATTGATAAACAGAAAGTATTTAGTCTAATTCATTCAGTTCAGGCCAATGATGACGAACCAATATTGGTTAAGAATAAAGATGAAGCGATAGGATACCGCCTTCCTACGCAGCCTAATGTAAATGAATTAAATAAGGATACTATAACGAAAACATTGAAAGAGACAGAAGAAATTCAAAGTATTTTGAGTGATATTTTCAATAACGAAGATGATGAAATTCAAACCCCAGAACCAAAGACGGAACAAGCTGATAAAGTTGGTAAACCACTACTTGCTATTGATGAATACCATTCTAATCTCCTTTCTAAGTTACTCGAAAAAGACGAATGGGACAGAGATGAATATGAAGAACTTTGTTCTGAACTTAATTTGTTTCCCGAAGGTGCTTTAGAGATTATAAATGAATCATCTTTTAACGCTTACGATGATGAACTGCTCATTGATAACGGTGTGATTATTATTAACAGAGAACTCTTACAAATCAATAATGGCTAGTAACAGAATAAAAGCAAAAGAAAAAGATGCTATTCTACAATCATTACGTGCAGGAGTAGTACCAAGTATTGGACTACAACACATACAAGTTGGCCGGAATGAAGAAATCAAAGCGTTGATCAAGGATATTGATCGAATCAATTCAGGAGGGTCGGCCATTCGTTTTATTATTGGAGAGTATGGGGCTGGAAAAACCTTTTTCCTTCATCTAATCCGAACGATCAGTCATCAAAAAAATCTGGTTACTATACATGCTGACCTTGCTCCAGATCGAAGAGTACATGCCTCTGCTGGTCAAGCGCGTAATTTGTATGCTGAGCTAATGAAAAATATGGCTACCAGAACAAAACCTGAGGGTAGTGCTTTATCGAACTTAGTTGAGAAGTTTATTAGCAAGGCAATGAATGATGCCCGAACTAGCGATAAGAGTGTTGACAGCATCATACATGATAAGCTTGAAAAAGTAAAAGAAATGGTGGGTGGATATGATTTCGCTGAGGTGATTAATTCATACTGGGAAGGTCATAATACTGGAAACGAGGAATTAAAAAGTGACGCAATTAGATGGCTTCGTGCGGAATTTTCAACAAAAACAGATGCTAGAAACGCCCTTGGTGTCCGAACAATCATTGATGACACCAATGTGTATGATCAATTGAAGTTACTAGCTCTTTTTGTTCAAATTGCAGGTTATGATGGTTTGATGATCGGGCTGGATGAGATGGTAAACCTTTACAAGCTCAACAGTGGTGTTGCCCGGAGAAATAATTATGAACAAATCCTACGAATTCTGAATGACTGCCTGCAAGGCAATGTTTCTGGTTTTGGATTTATTCTGAATGGCACACCTGACTTCATGATGGATACCCGCAAAGGCTTATATAGCTATGATGCTTTACAAACTCGCTTAGCGGAAAACAGGTTTGCTGCAATTGCGGGGGTCAGAGATTTAAGTGGCCCCATAATCAGACTGAACAACCTTCAGCCAGAGGACATCTACATTCTTTTGAAAAATATTCGGCATGTATTTGCTGAAGGAATCCAAAGTGACTATTTAATTCCTGATGAAGCTTTAGAAGCATTTTTAAAGCACTGTCAAAAGCAAGTTGGAGAAGCCTATTTTCAAACTCCAAGGAATACAATACGCGCCTTTGTAGACTTGTTATCCATTTTAGAGCAAAACCCAAATCTGGATTGGAAACAACTATTAGGAGCAGTAGAAATTGAACAAGACAAAGGACAAAAACTTTCTGATTTAGAAGAAGTTATTGATGATGAAGATGACGAGTTGTCTGATTTCAGCCTTTAAAAATGTCCATATCAGAAGAAAATAGATCCAACTCATTTGAATTGCTCGAAGAATCAATTCAACGATGGATCTGGAAAGAAAATTGGGCCCAGTTAAGAGATATTCAAGAGGAGGCAATACCATTAATACTGGAGGCAAAAAAAGATTTAATAATTGCGTCAGCAACCGCAAGTGGTAAAACAGAAGCCGCATTTCTTCCCATTCTTTCAAACTGTATAACTGCAAGTTCAAGTGGGGTATTTGCTTTATATGTCGCTCCCCTTAAAGCATTGATAACAGATCAAACATCTCGGTTAGAAGAAATTGCTCGTTATTCAAATACTGCTATAACTCCCTGGCATGGAGATGTCAGCCAGAACAAAAAAACAACTTTAATAAAAAATCCCAGTGGGGTTTTGCTCATTACCCCGGAATCTCTGGAGTCTGTATTCATTAATCATGGAACAAAGTTAAGGCATCTATTCTCAAATCTTTCCTATGTTGTTATTGATGAGATGCATTCTTTCATTGGAGTAGAGAGAGGCAAACAATTACAATCACTTTTACAAAGGCTCGAAATTGTAGTTGGGAAAAATATCCCAAGAATCGGATTAAGTGCAACTTTAGGAGACCGTCAACTAGCCAAAAAATTTCTTCGTTGTACAGAAAACACTGATCAAATTGAGTACATAGAATCAACATCGTTTAAAAGTAATTTGAAACTACAGCTCAAGGGCTTTGTTAGTAAGAAGCCAGATTTGAATGCTGAGTCCATTGAGCTTCCCCCCTCTTATCATATTACTGAACACTTATTCCAAAAACTAAGAGGTTCACACAATCTTATTTTTGCTAACTCAAGAAGCAATGTCGAATTATATGCCGATTTACTTCGTCAAAAATGTGACCAAGAGAAAGTCCCATTGGAGTTTTATCCCCATCATGGAAACTTGTCGAAAAGTCTAAGAGAACATGTTGAAGCTGAATTAAAAAATAAATCCAAACCCTCTTCCGCAGTCTGTACAACTACCTTAGAAATGGGAATCGATATTGGATCTGTAAAAAGTATCGCTCAGATTGGGTGTCCTCCAAGCGTGGCCAGTATGAAGCAGCGTTTGGGAAGATCTGGAAGAAGAGATGAGGCTTCAATACTAAGAATGTACCAGATCGAGGCAGAGGTTGACAAACAAACTTCTATTCAGGACAAGCTTCGAGCTGGCCTGGTTCAATCGGTTGCAATGACAAATTTAATGTTAGAAAAATGGGTTGAACCACCAAATTTAGACAACTTGCATTTATCAACCCTTGTACAGCAAATACTTTCGATTATTGCCCAATATGGAGGTATAAGGGCAACGGAACTTTGGTATATATTGATTGAAAAAGGTGTTTTTAGTGGAATAAACAAACAAGATTTTAAGGAGCTGTTAACAAAACTGGGGCAGGATGAAATAATTACCCAGCAAAGCGACAAAACTTTAACTCTTGGAATAAAAGGCGAAAGTGTTGTTGGGCACTACTCTTTTTATGCGGTTTTTAAAACACCCGAGGAGTATACGATAATAGCTAACGGTAAGAATTTAGGATCATTGCCTGTGGAATTCCCTTTGATTGAGGGTACCTTTATAATCTTTGGAGGCAAAAGATGGGTTATTAAATCTATTGATGATGAGAAAAAGATCATTGAATTAGTTCGTTCCAAAGGCGGAAAACCACCCATTTTTAACGGCGAAGGACTTGGGGTTCATGATGAAATCCGCAAGGGTATGAGACTAGTTTATATGGATAGTTCAGTACCAATATACCTCGATTCCGTTGCTTCTGAGCTACTACAAGAAGGAAGAAAGTATTTTAATTACTATGATCTTGGTTCCTCAATGATCATAGATGATGGTGGTTCACTTTTATTTTTTCCGTGGAAAGGAACAACAATTATGAACACACTTCAGATACTGTTCGCCATGAATGGATTACAAGCGACAAATGAGGGGATTGCTATTTCGATAGCTGGTATTACTCAAAAAGAATTTAACACATTATTGAATAAGATCTCTAAGACATCAGAAAGTGAGTTATTTGCCTTCTTGAAAAAGGTTAAAAACAAGGAAGTAGAAAAATATGATCACCTACTCCCTGAACAACTATTAACACTTTGTTATCAATCAAGATCTATTAACCTTGCAAATACTATTAGATTTTTACACTCATACATCTAATTACCTTATATGCTGGTTGCTAAAAATGAATTTAACCAAGAATGCTTTGCTTGGAATACAAGTAAATCGGAGGGATCTTTTTTTTGTCGCGACTGTAATGAACAAGTCGTATTGAAAAAAGGAAAGATTAGGGAACACCATTTTGCTCATAAAGCTTACAGTAAGTGCTCTAGTAATGTTGGCGAATCAAATATTCATTATAAATGCAAAAGGGAACTTTATACTGCTTTAACGAAACAAGAAAACTGTTCAAGCTGCTTTATGGAACTTAAAGTAGGCCCACTAAGACCGGATATTTGCCTTAGAATAAATGGCAGACCGGTAGTCATTGAAGTTCAGAGAAGTTCCATTGATATAGACGTTATTATTAAGAGAACGCGCTATTATTCGAATTACAAAAGGGAAAATATTTTTGTCCTTTGGATATTACCTAACGAGAGTGTGTTAAAGACCAGGTTTAGTAAAAAGCACAACAAAAAACTTACTTACCCAAAAAGCTGGCAACTTTTTCTACATCAAATGTATTTCGGAAGAATTTACATTTGGAGTCATAACTCCTTTGTTAAACCTCTCCACCTATCAAAATTTGAATTTTATGTTGAAGAAGGGAACTGGGTAGAAGAAAGCCCTGAAGAGTTCCACAATACCAATTGGTATAACAATCAAGTGGGGTATGCAAATTATGGAGGATATAAGAAGACTTCAAAAACACAGTACCTGTCAATACCTCCAATAAACAAGGAGAACCAACTAATGGATATCTCAAAAGATTTCCATTTTGAAGGTCGATCTGAATTGGTTCAAAAAAACTGGGATGTTCCTTCAGCTAATTTGCTAATTGATAGACAATCCAAATGGTGGTAGTAACCTATTTAATTTAGATAATGTAGGATGGCCTAAAAATTACTTCCAGAGTGTAACTGACTATTTCAATATGTGGTTCTAGTCTAGCATAATTAATTATGTCCTCACTCATTTTTTGCGCACCACCATGAACAAGAATACCACGAGGTATCCTATTAGTTTCTTCTTTAAGTAATCTCATGTAGTGTCGTAATTGATCAATAGATTGATGACTTGGCCCATACTGTTTGCATTCTACAATTACTGGATTATCCCTTTTGTCAATCAGAAGTACATCCAAGCGACTTCTATCCCTAAATACTTTTTCCCGGATCTTAGAATCTGGGTGTGGAAGTAAACCATCTTCTAAATAATTGGGATAATTAGAAATGTAATCAGACAATGCTTTTTCATACTTAAATTTTCCTAAAAGGCTAACCCAATTAGTTGGATCATTCATCAAGTTTTTGATTTCATCAATTGAAAATGAGCTAACTCTTGAAATAGTATTCCTAAGTTCACCAGTTGTGAGTGTATTAGAACTCGGTAATTGGATCACCAAATCTTGATCATCTGGTCCTACCGTTAAATCCCATCTTACAAAAATCCTCCTCCCCATTTCTCCATCTTTTTCCAGTTCGCTTACAGGAACTAAAGGGTTCCATTCATCATCATCTATCGCCTTACCTGTTATCTGGCCTATTCTTCCAATCCTGTGTCCTTGTAAAGCAACAATAACATGATCGCCGATTTTCATTTCTTTAAGAGCTTTTCTAGCGACACTCCACCCTCTGTCTTTGGCTTTTCCACCCATATAAAACCCCCATTCACTGTACCACCCAACTGCAACGCATTGATTCTTATACCAGCGCTGCCACATGCCTGGATATTTGTTTTCCATACAGTTTACTTTCCAAAGCGCACTCATTGATCCTCAATAACTTTCATAAGTTCAAACCAGTATTCTTCATCCCAAAATGCGTTAGCAGCACCCGATGTTGACGGCAAAATAAAAACTCGGATTCCTGCTAATCTTTCTGTAAACAAACCATAGCCTATTTTCTTTGTGTTCCCATTCAGACCGAGCGCCCAGGCCGCTGATTTCTTGCCATTGAATGCCACAACAGTAGGTTTATATTTCTCAAGTTTAGAAATAAAGCCGCTAACATTAAAAGCCTGATTACTTAATGAGCTATCTGACCCAAATTGTGTTTTCACCAAGTCTGTTATTCCTATCCTAAAGTCCAATAATTTTGGATATTCCTGAGGGTCTAGAGAATATGGTGTTAATCCAATTTTGAAGAGAATTGAGTAAAACTTGTTTCCTGGGCCAGCATAATATGCATCCATTTGCATTGATGTTGAACCTACTGCTGTACCGCAAAAAATTACTTTTAATCCCGGTTTCAAAAGATCAGATAACATTGGGGAAGCATCTTTGTTCTAAATGCTCTAGGTAGAAATTTTCTACCTAGAATTCAAATTCTTTGAAGGCTTTGAATAAATACTGATAGGATATTGCTCGAAAACCTAATTATCCACCTAAGACGTCTAAAATTTATTGATTTCGTTCAAATCATAGTAGATATAGTACAACCTTGAGTTTTTAGCTTCAGCGTGTTCATATTAGTGTGAGTAAAATATTTCAGAGTCTATAAAAGAAAGGTATCGTTTGCTGTCAAAAATTAATTGATAGTTTCAGTTACAAGTTCTTTACATATTCAAACCTACTCTCAACTTCCTCAATCAACTCGCTCATCTTCATACCCAGTGAAAGTGCTACAAGCATAAGAGATTGTGCGGTAGGGTTTTTGATCCCTCTCTCTATTTCTGAAATATAAACGGCACTGGTATCACACCTCTCAGCCAGTTCTTCTTGAGTAAGATTTCTATCGACCCTCAATTCCTTGATGGTTTCTCCAATGGCAATATTTAATCCTTCCACTTTTTTCACTTGCCAATCTTAAAGCGGATGGATAGCTTAAACCATAAACTATAGCATTAGTAATTATATATAATTATGTCCTTTTTTAAGCAAATATTCGCAGGTAAAAGCCAAAAAGAACAAATTGCAGATACTATATATGATAGTCTAAGGAAGTGCGCTTTAGAGGTATACAAAAAAGAGGGGGATCACATGATGACCGGAGCGTTAATTCAAGCAAGTGTTGTAGAATTAGCAGAGAGCCTTAAAAAATCATATACGCTTCGTAGTAAAGAATTAGGCTTGAGCCGTGATGAAATTGATAAAATAACACATAATGCTTGTAAGAAAATCCTCTCCCAGATATTGGAGTGAGATAGACATAAAATTTTAGAGGCTAATTAATATGATTTGGACGCTCGCAATAATTGTTGTTGTGATTTTTGGAGTAAAATTCTTCAAAGATTACACGAGTCAAGCAAATGAAATCGCAAGTTCCGGTGGTATGAAAATAAGATACTCTATTTTAATAAATAGAATTATCAGTGATGACTATAGGAATCAGGTTGTTGATCAGGGTAATAATTTTATTGTGGTGGGTTATAATAGCCATGGTGGTAGTTATTGGTTTGATATCTCTGAAAATTTTGGGGGAGTCACCATTAAGTACTATTCAAAAAATATCGCTAAGGATTTCGAAGTTGTACGTGAATTTGACGTAAATGAAAATCAAAATGCAATGTATGAGATATTCAAAGAAGATTTGGTACAGGCAAATACTAGAATTCTTAAAAATTTAAAGAATCGTTGAGGCACCCCACCCCTAGATAGTCCTAAGGGTGGGGTACCCTTTTAGTCAATGTTATACATGCTTTACTTTTGGATATTTCTTTAAAATTTTTTCCACTAACACTACACTCGGTACATGTTTTTTCAGTATTGAGTAAGCGGGTTTTCAACTACTTGAATAAAATATTCCTTCGGCCCTCCTGGATCTGTTTAATCCACAGGATTTTAACTTAACATAAAAGTCCCTGTCGCCGAGTACATTAAACCCATTCTCTTTACAATGTAAAAGATACTTCTCATGTAACTCGGAAGCCCTAGCGGGTAAAGTTACTTCTTTAAATAAGTCCGATTCAATAAAAGAGTGAACAGTATCAGTGCTTTGCTTATACCATTCCAATATTTGATCAGAGCTCTCACAAGGGCTGAAAGCTTCTTGTTCTTCCAGCCTGACAAGCCCCTCCAAAATCCAGTTCATAATTCCCGGAAGTTCGGTAGCAATAATTTCTTCAGCCAAATGCTTATTACGTTCATCTTTTGGAATGTATTCATCAAACGGAACGATTAAAAAGCGTCTATAAAAGCCTTCTGAAGTATCATTAGTTTCTGGGAGTTCATTACAATTGAATGCTAATCGTGCATAGTTCTTAACCTCAAAAGGTCTACCATATGGATATCTTGCAGTAGTGGGTTCTCTCGATGCCAATTTCTTAAACTCGTCACTACTTACTTTTGTGGAGATTTCTCCGGAATAATTAAGCAATTTCCCTGCCAATTGTCCCCGGTAATATCCAGAGGGATGTGTCAATGACTCTAATGAATTGCTAATTACATTTACCTCACCAAAAGTAGAAGTAATGATAAATAGAAGAACACTTTTTCCATTAGCGCCGGTTCCAAAGGCAATAAGAACTTTTTCATGTTTAATCGTAGAAAAGCAGGAGGCAAAAAACTCAGCTAATACGAGTTGTTTATCCCTTTGCGGTAGTACTCTGTCTAAAAACCGTTGGAATTTTGGACAGGTCGTTGTAGGCTCATAATTATATGGTAAAACGTAGGTAATAAGGTCACGATAATCATGAGCTTTAAAAGAGAATGTCCCTTGTTGAAATACAAGTGTACCATTTTGGAAATTGAGCTTGGTTATATTCTCGTTTACTACCGAGCTTATATGTGCAGCTACCTGTAATTGCTTAACACATTTATTCGTAAAATCAGTGTCCATTGCAATCAATTTTGGGACACCAATTTTTTTTCCAGCTTCCCGCAAAAAATAGTTGAGAGTATCAGAATCGATTACTCGCCAATGGGTTCCTGAGTAAACACTTGTTTCACCATTAAAGTCAGATACGGGATGTCCCATCATCAAGGTTTGTTCACGGAGTGCTTCAACAAAAAGGATCTTATAGTCCTTTAAGTTAAGTTTAACAATTGAGTTATTTTGTTCAACTCGTGGATTTCCTTTCTGATCATCTTCAGAGGAATCGTCTATTTCTTCATCTTCATCTATAATATCATCGAGATCAATTTTAAGAGCATATTCTGTGAAATCGATGAGTTCAAGTTGTTCTAAAATGTTATTCAAGATAACGCTGATATCATCTGTAGGATGTGTAGCATTACCATCTAAATTTTTATAAAAGTTCATTTTTTAACCGAATTAGAATTAGGGGTAACAGTATTTCGATCAAGAAACTCCAGGATTCCTTTTACTGGGTATAGAATCTTCCGTCCATGTTGGGAATAAGTGATCTGTTTGGTGTCCCGTAAATTTTGTAGAGTTCTCTCTGACCAACCAGTCATTTTTAAAACCTCTTCTTTGGTATAATACTGGTTAGAAAGGATGATTTTCTCTAGATCTGAGTAGCTGTCTTTTACAGCCTTATCGATCGTTTTTTTGAGGATGTCTTCTATTTGACCCTCGGATATTATGGTGAGTTTATTCTCCATTTGTTTGGGGTTTGTTAATATTTACCCCAATGATCGGAGAGTAGCTTTAGAATAGCACACTACTATTCCGAGTAGAAATAGTCAAAACGATCAATTAATAGACGAAAAGAATTTTTTATAGACGAAAAGAAAATTATTTAATTCTGAAATATTTTCCGTCAAATCTAGTTCGTGACCTGAAATTGTCACCAATTCTTTTTTCGTCGTACTTAAAATCATACTCCGCCTCAATTTTCTTATTGATCATTCCTGAGGTCTTACGATTATTCTGGGGCTGGTAAGTTTCTTTATCTTGGTCTAAGAGGTCATTTGCATAATTAACCATTTCAGAAAAAATAGCATCAGAAATTCTTTTAGCCTTGTATTCTGGGTTCCCTCTTGTCTCAATAGTTAATTTTGGGGCAGTGATTCCGAATAATTGTGTGCACCGAGCGAACAATTTTATTAGTGCGGGTTTTAGCTTAGGTACGATATTATCTACACCAGATTTCCTAAATTCCAAAGCAAGCCTATCGACAGACAATTGAATATCCGAGGATATTTTTTCATTGTAGTGTCGGTAATCTGTGTCTATAACTGCGAGATCTATTCTAGCCCTCTTGATGACTTCACTGAAATAGTATTCAAAAAACGACAAGGTATATTCCTCTAAATATATAGCTCCATTTTCGTCCCTTTCCTCAACACTATACCTTAAAGTTTCTGCTTTTTCATCAAAATTGTGGTGAACATGATGCTCTTCATCTTTAAATCTAAAACTAGTCCTCTCTTCATAGAGTTTCTCCATGTTTAACCACTTAATGGTTTCTTTAAAATACCGCATTAGAGTAAAACGAATTATTAGTTGTAGATCACTGAAAGCGCCTCATCATAAGTCTCTGGATCAATAGATGCTAAATAATTTTCAGTGATTTTGATACTAGAATGCCCCAGCAATTTAGAAATATCGTAAATGCTCACACCCTTTTTCCTACTAATATCAGCAAACGAATGGCGTGATTGGTGAAAATGAATTTTCTTCGATATACCAACCTCAGTTGCAATGGTTTTTAGAGTTGAATTAACCTGTGAATTTCTAGAAGAAATATCATTGGAAAGGGTGTCGATGTCGGAATAATCCGTTTCTTGATTCAACAATGGGAAAATGAAATCTTCATCCTCCTTTTCTTTAACCCCATAATACTCAAAGATTCTACTTAAGTGCGCATTTATTGGTAGCGACATACTTCTCCCTGTTTTTGACATAACGTAGTTTAACCGCCCATTTTGAATATTCTTCACTTTCAAAAGACAGAGATCACCAAACCGAATACCTGCCATATAATATGCGGCCAAGAAATAGTTTTGTGTATGCCATTTAAAAGAGTTTCTTGCAAACTGATGTTTAGCGAATAATGAAAGCTCACTCTCAGTTAGTTTCTCTTTATAGACAGGTTCTGTTTTAAGTTTGAAAATAAAGAATGGGTTTTTCTCCTGGCTAGCTAACCCTTCTCTGATAGCCTGATAGTAAATCGAACGAACAATTTTAAGATTACTATATATAGTATTCGTTTTATTTCCAAGCCCAGCCAAATAGTTTTCAAATTTGGTTAAAAACGTTACATCAATGTCAGAAAATCTAAGAGAAGAGTTAGAGAATTCTTTTAGTTTATTCAGGACGGTGTTATGTCTCTTAAAAGAAGTGTTTCTTCGGTTCCGCTTATATTTTTGGATATAATTTTCAGCAAAGGGAAAGAAAAAATCTTCTGGAGTCTCCGCAGTGGGTATGTCAATAATGTCATCGACTGAAAAGGCGATAGCTCCTAGAAGTAATTGATTAAGTCGGTTTCTGAATAATTCTTCGAGAGCTTCAATTCTTTCATTTATACTTATCCAACCTGTTAACGTCTTTTTAACCCTTCCACCACTAGTAGACCAGTATTTAGGTAGTATGGTTTCTTCTGTAGAGATATACCGTGTTTCTCCTTTATGGGAGATTCTAACATAGATCTTCTTTTCTCCGTCTTTATTTTTGTAGGGGCGTGTTACTGTTTTAATTTTTGCCATAAGTTTCCTCATCAATTTTTGTACAACATTTGTACAAGTTTTAGGTGATAGATAACCAGACTTTACTTCTGGATACTAATGATGATGGTACTTATTGATGCTTTACGAGCATCTAAGAGCATGAAACTGCATGAAATTACATTCAGTCTAACCCCTCCGGGCGTACATACCCAGCATAGTTTACTGTGCTGGGTTTTTTATTTCCCGAATTGATTTAGAAACTCTTCTTTGTACGCATTACCAATAGGGATCTCTTTTCTGTTTATATAGATAAGGTTCCCTTCCAAATAGTCGATCTTACTTATTGCCACCAGATAGGATTTGTGAACCCGAATGAATTCAGGTGAAGGCAATTCTTCAGCGAGGCTTTTCATCGTTTTATAAAAAGTGAACTTCTGATTCGATGTGTGAACAGTAAGATAATCTCCCAGACTTTCAACATAGAGGATCTCAGTAGTTAACACCCTGTACGATTTGCCATCGGCTTTTATAACTATTGCGGAATCCCGGTCAACAACCCGTTCTTTGCTCATAATTTTATTAATGGCCTTTAAAAAACGCTCAAAGGAGAATGGTTTCAGCAGGTAGTCAACAACATCCAGTTCAAATCCCTCGAGAGCATATTCAGAGTAAGCTGTTGTAAGAATGACCCCGGGAGGATTGCTAAGGCTTTTCAGAAAACTGATGCCGGACAGTTTGGGCATATTCACATCCAGAAAAAGCAAATCAACGGAATGTTCTTTCAGAAACTCCAATGCTGATAGCGCACTTTCACACTCTCCTGCGAGCTCAAGTGCAGGAGTATCGCTGATATACTGTCGTAAGATATCACGGGCAACGGGCTCATCATCTATAATCAGGCAACGCATTAGCTAAGAGTCATGGTTAAGGTTAAAAAGAACTGGTTGTCGCGGCGGTGGTATTCAAGGGTATGTTTATCCGGGTAAACCAGACTTAAACGCCTTTTTGCATTTATAAGTCCGGTAGAATTGCCGGGCTCCAGCTGGGGTGTTTCCGAATTTATTACATTTTCGGTATTGATAGTCAGTACATCTCCCTCGACAAAGATGGAGATCGTAACCCGTTCACTTTTCTCAGAAATGGAACCATGTTTAAAACAGTTCTCAATAAAAGTGATCAAAAGAAGGGGTGTGATACGTAATGATTTGGGGTCACCATTGATAACCAGCTCAACATTCTCCGGATAGTTCAGGCGTTCTTGTTGAAGTGTTACGAATTTTTTGATGTATTCGAGTTCATCACTCAGAGACACAAGTTCTTTGTCCGAATTGTCAACTACATATCGGAGTATCTCAGATAATCCCAAAATGAGGGAGGGAGCCTTATCCGTTTTTTTAAGCGCCTCCCCGTAGATCATATTCAAACTGTTAAAGAGGAAATGAGGATTAACCTGGGATCGTAATGCCTGGAGCTCTGCTTTAACTTTCTCTTCCTGTGCATGAGAAAGCTGGAGTATTGTTTCTTGCTGCCGGAACCAACCCCGTGCTAAATGCAGCAAAAGAGTAACAATAATATAGATAAAAGTTATACCTGCGATCTCATACCACTCATAAACGGCGATGAAATAATAATCACTGAACAGGAGGTCGGACAGGAAATTAAAAACCAGATAATAAGTTCCGACACTTAATGCAATTGAGGATAAAACACCGGTTCCATAAAGAACATATCTTGCTTGATTGAGAAAACGAGATAGAGACTGACTGTGAATAAATACGGCGATCAACAGAGGAATGTGAAAGAGAGAAGTATATATAACATCGATCTCACGGATCTCATCAGTACGGGTGAAAATTCGCAGCAGAACCAAAAAGGAGATCGTCCAGAAGAGTATGATCTGAACGATCCGGGAATTTAAGAGAGACCTATAGTGCATTTGAAGACCGCCTTAAATTTAGAGGTTCATCAAAAGCTTTAGGGTCATCAGAATATTTGGTGACAAACTTCTGTAACTCTTTTGTTGAAGCGGTGATCAGAACATTGCCATTCTCATTCTGTTCATGTTTGATGCGAACGCGGTTGTTCTCGATCTGATGTTTGATCCATGAACTTTCAAAATACTCTAAAGACAGCACCTCGTTTTCGATGTTGATCTTGGAGAAGAGGTGAACGGGGAAGTTATAATATCCCTCCACTTTTGATTCGTCATTGTGGAACAACGAAAGGTCAATAAAGTATTCGTCATTGAATTTTCCGATAGAACCAACCAGCAGAACGCTGTCCTCTGAAGAACTTTGAAGGTCTTCCAGAATGATCAGATAAAGAGATTCGAATTCTTTTTTGTCTTCTTCTGACATTTCAATATCTCCCCCGAAAGGGTTACGGGTAAAATGGGAAGGGTCATTTATAAATGTCCAACGCTGATCCCCGCTTTCCCACCGGCCCTCAAGTTTGTCCAAAAGAATGGCATCTTTAAAAGGAACCAAAGGATGGACTGACTGAAGATAACATCCGGTAAACAGGTACAGGATAACTGAAGTGTAAAGTATATTTTTGATTGTGCGTTTCATTTCAATTGATGTTTGTTTGAGATTGCACAACAAAGAAACGGACGTTTAAAAAATTGTTGAAATCGTTTCGATGAACAAGGTTTTTTACCCGACAAACAAGCTGAAATTCACGGGTTAAAGAAAAACAATAATCAGTATAAGCTTTTTCTATTAGGAGGGGAACTAAAGTGTGTGTAATTTTTGTTCAACATTAAACTATTTAATATTAACTTTAATACATATTATTATGGAAACCGCTGTAAAGACCCTTTGGAATATTGACACCACTCACTCTGAAGTACAATTCAAAGTGAAGCATCTTGTTATCTCAACTGTTACAGGTCATTTTAAAACCTTTGACGCTAAAGTTGAAACCGATGGCGATAGCTTTGAAGGCGCAAATATTACATTTGAAGCTGATATTGACAGTATTACTACCAACAATTCAGATCGTGATGCTCACCTGAAATCAGATGACTTTTTCAACGCTGCAGAATATCCCAAACTGAAATTCAGTTCTGATTCATTTGAAAAAACAGGGGAAGGCACTTTTAAACTAACAGGTGACCTGACAATTCGTGATATCACTAAAAAAGTAACTCTTGAAGCAGAATACGGTGGAACTGTAGTAGATCCATACGGTCAGACCAAAGCTGGATTTGAAGTGACTGGTAAGATCAACCGTAAAGAATTCGGACTTAAGTGGAACGCTGTGACAGAGGCCGGAAGCGTGGTTGTAGGTGATGATGTAAAGCTGATCATGAATGTACAGTTTGTACAAAGTTAATCCCCCGCATACTATAACGAAGCTAAAAAAGGGTGCCTGATCGCACCCTTTTTTTATGGAATGATATTCCTTTTAAGGTTGAGAATGGATGATTATGTAAGTATGTTAACTACATTATATAATTAGCTTAAATTTTTTAAGCTTTTCATCAATTAGTCATTAATTTAATAGAATGACGAGCAAAAAAAATGGAGCAAAAAGAAATTCAGAATTCATTGGAAATAAATTACCCGAGATATTAGAGGTAATAAAATCATCCAGAGAAACCCTTCTTGCAAACCTGATCCTTTTAGGGGAGATACCTGCAGAGACATTCCATGAAGAAAGAAGAAATCAGGCGCTGATAAACCGATTCAGCGAGTTGGGTTTGCTAAATACTTCCATCGATGAAATGCATAATGGAGTGGGTTTACTGGCCGGTTCAGAGGGGCATAGTAATATTCTTATAGTTGCTCATTCAGATACCGTTTTTTCAGAAACACGTGATCATGCGTTGACCATAAGTCCTGATGAAGTATCAGGGCCAGGGGTTGCGGACAATAGTCTTGGTGTGGCCACATTAGCAACTCTGCCCGACATCCTGAAAAAACTGAATATACATTTGAAGAATAACCTCATCCTGATGGGGTCGTCAAGAAGTTTGGGTAAGGGTAACATCAAGGGGCTTAAATTTTTTCTTGATAATAATAAACTACCCATAAAGGCTGGATTATGTGTTGAAGGGGTTGAACTGGGTAGAATCAGTCATGTCTCAATGGGGATGCTCAGGGGTGAGATCGTTTGCAAGATACCGGCAGAAAAAGAGTGGTCTGGCTTTGGTAACGAGAGTGCTATCATGACCCTGAATGAGATGATCAATAAGATCAATGAGATCCCGATCCCGAGGAAACCCAGGTGCAGTATAATTCTGGGAAGAATCGAAGGAGGAACAGATCCAAATAAGAAAGCTCTGAAAGCGAAATTGGGTTTTGAGGTTCGATCGGAATCAAGCGAAGCGGTAGAGGAAATTGGTTTCTTACTGGAAGAGGCGGTTGCTGAGATCCGGTCTCAAACAAAAGACCAGATCACTCTGGAAATATTTGCGAAGAGATCGCCGGGCGGAATTCAGTTTACACATCCACTGGTTAGAAATGCAAGAAATATACTTGAACACCTGGATATTGTACCAAGATATAATCCAAGCACTTCTGAGTTAGGAGGGCTGATTGACGAAGGCATTCCGGCTCTGACCATAGGCTTGACCCAAAGCAAGTTGCTTGAACTTGAGACCGAAGTCATTGAAATAGAACCAGTATATAAAGGACTGGCCCAGCTTGTGGCACTGATCCTGATGATAGATGGAGGGTACGCTGATGAGCATTAAACAGTGGTTAGAACAGAACACCTATCATCACGATGACTTCTGGGATCTGAAGAAGATGATCAAAGAGAAAGAGAAAAAAAATCTGAAAGTATCTCTGTGCATACCGACTCTGAATGAGGAAAAGACTATTGGTAAAGAAGTGGTGCTTTTCAAATCAGAATTAATGAACCGCTATCCGCTTCTGGATGAGATCGCGGTCATAGATTCAGGCTCTACTGATAAAACACTCGAAGTTGCAGCCAATTTTGGAGCTGATACCTATCTGTCGACTGAGATCATCCCGAGGCTTGGAATTAAAAAGGGAAAAGGTGAGAACCTCTGGAAAGCGATCTATCAGCTGGAAGGGGATGTGATCGTATATGTAGATGCAGATATCAAAAATATACACCCAAGATTTGTGTATGGCCTCGTTGGTCCTTTGATCTATCGTGATGAAGTTCAATATGTGAAGGCTTTTTATGATCGTCCATTGGCTGTTTCAGAAAACATAAGGGTGTCTGGTGGCGGACGGGTTACAGAAATCCTGACTCGCCCGATCTTTTCGCTGTTCTATCCGGAACTGACGGCCATCATACAGCCCCTTTCAGGGGAATATGCTGTTCGCAGAGAAGTACTCGAACAGATCCCTTTTCCGATCGGTTATGGGGTTGAAACTTCCCACCTGATCGATGTTTACAACAAATATGGATTAGAGGCTTTTGCACAAACCGATCTGGATAAAAGGGTTCACCGAAATCAGCCAACAACCTCACTTGGTAAGATGGCGTTCGGTATTCTTCAGACCTTTCTGCATCGTGCGGAAGAACATGGGAAAGTAAAAGTACTGGAAAACATGTCAACGGTATTAAAACAGTTTCAGGCCAGAGCGGAGAAATATGAGATACTTGAGAATGAGATCATTGAAGACGAACGCCCTCCGATGATCACGATCCCAGAATACCGGGAAAAGTTCAATATAGATCAATAATGAAGAGGCTTAAAATAGCCATTGTACATCACCATCTGAGAGGGGGTGGAGTTACTCGTGTAATAGAACGAACCGTTCAGGCTTTGGTGAAATACAAGGCTGATGTTTGTGTACTGTCAGGTGAAGAACTGCCCGGAAATGCTGTTCTGAATGAATCAATAACAGGAGTTATTTCCGGGCTTTCCTATGGAGGGGAAGTTCGGGATATAAAAGGGGAAGAACTCTACAAAAGGCTCGTGAAGAAAGCGAATGAGTTATTGGGTGATGAGCCGGATGTGTGGCATATTCATAATCACAGTTTGGGGAAGAATGCGAACTATACTGGGGCTGCTGTAATACTAGCTGAAAAAGGAAAGAAGGTTATATATCAGCTCCATGACTTTGCAGAAGACAACAGGCCGGGTAATTACAAGAAACTGAAAGCGCTTAATTCAGAATCAGTTCTTACAGGGAAGATGTATCCCCATGCAAATCATATAAAGTATGCCGTACTAAACAGTAGAGACCGATTGGCGCTGATGGAGGCGGGTTTAGAAGTGAATGAAGTAATGGTACTAGAAAATCCAGTTGAACTGGAAAACTTAGCCTCAGAAAGAAGGAATGAATTACCAAAGAGGATATACGGTAAAAAGCTTTTGATCTATCCGGTTAGGGCAATACCCAGAAAAAATATTGGCGAAATACTGCTGTGGTCAGAACTGGAGAAGGAAGAGATTCATGTCGGTATTACATTGGCTCCTAAGAATCCGGTATACCATGAGCAGTATGAGGATTGGGTGGCCTTTTCAAAAGAATACTCTTTGCCGGTAACTTTTGAAGCAGGTAAGCAATGGAATATTGATTTTCGGGAGTTGATCGAGCTGGCTGATGGTATAATAACAACCAGTATTGCGGAAGGGTTTGGATTGGTATATCTGGAATCATGGCTGGCAGATAAACCACTTTACGGAAGGCTGATAAGGGACATCGTTGTTGAGTTTGAGTCGAAAGGAATAGAATTTCAGGGAATGTATGAGAAGATATTGATCCCGGTTTCATGGTTGGAGGAGAATGAACTAATAGAAAGCTTCAAAAAGGGTATTTCAATTATGCTGGACAGCTACGGGATAATGGCCGGTGAGAAAAATATAAATGACTGGTATTCTGTGATGATAGAAGGGAATAAAATCGACTTTGGAAGATTAAGCAATGGAATGCAGAAACAGGTTATCAGAAAAGTGATAGAAAAGCCGGAACTGAAAACAGAAATTCAGACAAGTATTTCAAGGCAAATACCTGAGGAGGTCATCAGGAGCAACAAAAAAATTATAGAAAGTGAGTACAACCAGGATAAGTATGGGGAGAATCTGATTCGTTTATATGAAAACCTGATGGAGTCAGAAGTAACGAATATCGAATACCTTGATCCTGACAAAGTGCTGGAGCAGTTTTTATCTCCGAACTATTTTTCATTGCTTAGAGAGTAGTATGCATTATTCAACATCTGAGTCACACGACCAACGTTTAAGAGAAAGAATAAGAAAACTTTGCTCAGAGAAAGAGCCTTTTACAACCGGAGTCGATCCAAAGCTGAGTAAGCTGGAAGGAATCCGTGCGGTATACTTTGATGTGTATGGAACAATACTGATCTCTGGTACAGAACCAATGTTGAGGTCAGATCAGAACAGGGAGCTGAAGCATCTGAGTGATAGTTTTAAGGCATTTGGCCTGAATCAGAATGTGAAGATCATAAAATGGGCAATAGACCGGCTTCACC
Source organism: Rhodothermia bacterium (assembly GCA_030427885.1). Lineage (GTDB taxonomy): Bacteria > Bacteroidota > Rhodothermia > Balneolales > Balneolaceae > JAUICM01. Next base: position 136,746 of record JAUICM010000004.1, read on the forward strand.
ATCACGTGGGGGAAAGCCACAGGGATAAAAAAGCGAAAGGAATCGATTATCCGGAGGTGGATATTATAGCCATCTGGCAGAATGTAATAGAAGATCTTAAAACAGAAAGTAAGCTCTCTTCATTTGATAATGATTTGGTTCCGGATCTGTTAACGGATTTTGTGACCCGGTACGATGAGCCCTGGTTAATGCCCGGACTTGAAACAACCCTGAATGAGTTGGAAGTAGCTGGAAAAGACATAGGTATTATATCCAATTCGCAATTCTATACACCTATTACCCTGGAAGCCCTGACGGGAAGATCTGTTACAGATCTTGGTTTTGAAGCGGAGAAATGCTTTTGGTCGTATAGTGAGGATATTGCTAAACCATCGATTGAGTTTTATGAACGAGCAGTGTCATATTTAAATACAATTGGTATGGATTCCCGGGAAGTGTTGTTTGTCGGGAATGATATGTTGAATGATATCTATCCTGCACAAAAGGCTGGGTTTAAAACGGCGCTTTTTGCAGGTGATAAACGGTCACTCAGACTCAGAGAAGATGATGAAAGATGTATAGATTTGAAGCCAGATCTGGTGATCACAAGACTTTCACAGATCACGGATTGTGTTTAGATCAGAGTTCTAACCAGAGTGATTCATAAGGTTTCAGAACGATCGGTTCATCTCCTTCTTGTATGTCTTCCCCGATAAGGTTCTTATAGTCACGTTTTTTAGATATTGGAAGAGCATATGCTTCTTTAAATAAGGTCTGTTCCTTTTCAGTCACATTATTGATCGCAAGAATAGTTTGAGATTTATCCCCAGATGACCTCATCACAATAAAGAAGGCCGGGTCTACCGAGTACACACGTTGAAGTGCTTCCGGGTGGAATGCCGGCTGTTCAGACCGGATAGTTAGCAACTCTTTTAGCCTTGCAAAAATTAATGAAGTAGTTGTGGTTTTATCGTCAATAAGAGAGGTTAATTCTTTGTAGTCCCATTGCTTACGGTTTATAGCCCGGTTGTGTCCCTTCTCCTTTACCCCTTCCAGATCATTAGGTGTAGCCGTGAAAGAGTGTATATAGATACCGGGCACCCCCTGCAAACAAAACATGATCGCATGAGCACTTAAAAATCGTTCGGACTGAAACTTGGTTTCAGTGTCCTTTTTATCAGCAAGTGCGGAAAAGTAGGTGATGTTCAGTTCGTAGGGACTCTCAGATCCATCAGCATTTTTCTTTTTAGAGACAAATCCACCTAACTCAGAAACTGAATCGACGAGGGCTTTAAACTCTTCATCCGGCACAATTCCTTCTAGTGGACGAACGCCGATACCATCATGTGATGCCAGAAAATTAAAATAATAGCAATTGGATGGAGGCGATTCGAGATTCTTGGCCCAGAGGGTTAGATACTCAGCGCTTCCAAACATCAGTGCGTGCAGCAGAAGAGGCGGGAGGCTGAACTGGTAGATCATATGTGCTTCATCACCCATTCCGAAATACTCCACATTTTCTTTATGGGGAACATTCGTCTCTGTGATGATAGTCACGTGCGGAGCAACCACATCCAGGACATCACGGAGTAATTTTACAGCTTCATGGGTTTCAGGGAGGTGAATACAGGTAGTTCCAACCTTTTTCCACAAATAAGCCACGGCATCCAGACGGAGAATAGTTACGCCATTAGAGATGTAGAACATTATGATGTCCAGAAATTCGAAAAGGACATCCGGATTTGAAAAATCGACATCAATTTGATCCGCGCTGAAAGTGGTCCAAAGATGACGCAGGTCATTTTCAGTTTGAACAGGCGTTAAAAGCGGGGACATTCTTGGGCGGGTAACCTGGCTCAGGTCAGTTTCAGGATCTTCCTCAATAAAGTAATTACAAGCGGGAGCTACGCCTTTCTTAAAGTCACTGAACCAGTCACTTTTCTGGGAAACATGATTAATAACAAGGTCTGCCATTAACCGGTATTCATCTGAAAGATCTTTGATATGCCACCAGCCTCCCAGATCTTCACGGACCTTTCTGTAATCTATCACAGAAAAGCCATCATCCGAAGAAAATGGAAAGAAAGGAAGGATGTGAACACCATTCACTGAGTCACCAAGATAGGTGTTCAAAAATTTACGGAGGGTTTTAAGCGGATAAACGTCTTTCAGTTTCACAGAATCCCCGTAGGTAATGAGGATGGAATCTTTCTCCGTCCAGTCCAGCGCATTTTTTTCAGGGTCAGGGAGAACTCCATATCGTCCTATCAGCATCTGAAGGCGTTTGATGCATTGGTCGGCCTCTTCACCATAGAGAAAGCGCAGCCGGTCTCTGATCTTACCTAGAAAATTTAATGATACCTCGTTATTCATTTTACTCTCCCCTGATCGAATTTAGAATGAGTCGCAGTTTTCGCCTTAGAACATCATAACTGTAGTACTTCTTACCCAGATCGTAATTGGTATCGGTCATTTTTTTGATCTTTTCCGGATTTTTAAGCAGGCGCTCAACCTGTTCCACGGTATAGTTTGTTACATAGCCGTCGATAGTAATGGCCTGAAATCCTTTTGGTTCAATATCTCTCATGAAGATATCGTAGCGGTTTACCAGTAATGGCTTGCGGTAGTAAATGGCTTCCAGAAAAGCATTACCAAAACCCTCGTATAAACTTGGATATGTTACCAGGTCAGCGATTGCATATACATCCCACAAGGAATAAGTGGTATCTCCGCTGGGCGAGATCTTTCGTTCTTCTCCGACTTTTGTATTCACGAATCTCATATCAACCTGCTCCCGGTTGGCTGTTTCACGAAGCATGTATTCGTAATCAAATCCTTCGTCACCGGAATCATGTGAAATGCAGAGTTTGATCTTGTCGTTTTTTAGCATGCTGATTAGCCGGATAGCATGCTCAATTCCTTTTCGGGGAACTACACGAGTGGGTTGTAAGAAGATAATATCGTCTTCCTCAAAACCCAGCTCCTTCTTCATTTTTACAGCGTCAATATTTTCGTTCGGATCATCTTCGATGAAATCAATCACATTTGGAACGAGTGTTGAGGAACTCCCTTTTCTCCAGGCGAGGTCATCAGCTGCATTTTTATTGATCACTGTGTGATAAAGCTCGGTATCTTTGGGCGGAAAGGCCATTTCCAGATAGTCGTTGACGGAGTTAACCGAAAACCGGCTGCGTTCCCAGTAAAAATCGTGATGATGAGCAATTGCGGGGAGTTCAATTTCGAGCAGGAACTCAGCCAGTGCCACACCCAGCGGCAGGTTCATGGGTATAGTTACCGCATTCTCAATTACAAGCAGGCTTATGTCAAATTTGTGCACAAACTGATGTAGCGAGTCTTTCAGATAATGAGAGATACTTCTTATACGATCCGTTACAAAACGGGAGCGCTTGGTGGTTCCCCATATTCGTTTATTTAGCCAAATTATCTCGGGATGTTCAAAGTGTGCTTCAGGTACACAGAAGCTGATCTCATCAGGACGGTTGATTCTTCCGGCATACCAGAAAACCTCATGTCCATCCTCCTCAAAAACCTTAGCCCATTTAGCTGCTTCCAGTGATACCCCATCCGTTCCTGCAAACCGGGTTGAGATAAAACCTATCCGCTCCTTTTCCATAGATGATTAAATAAATTCTCTGATTTATGCTTTTTGCTTAAAATAAATAGTCGAAATAATCGCCTCTATTAATAAGCTTACAGTGTGATAAAACTATAGCTAAATATCAAATACTGAGGTGGGAATTCAAGAATGAATATTTAAGTCAAGTATAATTTTATACTTAACAAAAAAAGGGTGCCAATAAGCACCCTGTATCAAAAAGAAATGGATAAAAATTTTAATCTAAACCGAAACGGAAGCGGTCGCGAAGTTCCTGAACATATACTCCGATGTCGTTACGAAGTTCGAAGATACGTCCATGAAGATCTGAATAAACAGAAGTCTCAAAGTAGCCGTCCGTTTTGATTGACTGCAACAGCGCTAATGACAAGTTTGCATATTTGAGTGCTTTTTTAGTGTAGGCAATATTAGCACCGAGATAATCAGCTTCAAAACCGAACGAGTAGCCACCGGCAAGTTTGGCACCGATCTTTAAAGACTCACCCACAAATTCCTGGAATGCTTTAGACTGAGATTTAGATGGAACATGCTCGGCCAGCTTCAAAATCTCGATAGCGAGGTCTTTTGCATTTATATAGATATTTAGATTATCGAGTGATCCGTAATCAGAGTCAGCGAAGTCTTCACTCAGCGATTTCCATTCTTCCCCGGAGTCAAAGTCTTCTCCGTCTGAGTCCATGTCTTCCAGATCTGAGAATTCATCTAATGATCCAAAAAGAAAGTCTTCATCATCATAATCATCCTCATCCTCCCAGTCATCATCTTCCTCAGGAAAGTATGCTTCATCCAGAAGGAGTTCCTCTTCCACATACGCTTCGAAAGCGTCATCTTCATTAATACTCTCGTTCAGGAGGGTGATCCATCGAGGGGTATTTCCTTTAGGGTCAGAAGAGATAAATTTTCGGAGTTGATCACTCTTTTTTTCTACTTCATCGAGGTGGGCTTCCCAGCGGAATTCATCCCAAAGCTCACCATCAAATCCATCTAAGTGCATATATTCAGAAATAACGATGGTTATTGTTTACTATAGAAACGAATTTCGCAACTCGTTTGCAAGCACACGTGGAAAAATAACGATTTTTGTGGATAATTATTTGTTATAAGCGTTCTAAAACACCAATAATTATTTGAGTCATTTTAGGCTCAGCTTTAGCTGCAGCTTCAAGCACATCATCAAGACTTACAGGCTCCAGCGCATCGGGAAAACACTCGTCTGTTATAACAGAAACTCCGAGGACATCTAGGCCCATGTGAACCGCTGCAATAACTTCTGGCACTGTACTCATTCCAACCACATCGGCACCCAGCTGGCGCATAAAACGGTACTCGGCTTTGGTTTCGAGCATAGGTCCGGAAGTGGCCAGATACACACCCTGGTGTAGTTTAATGGCATTATCCAGTGCTACGGTTTCAGCAGTTTCGATCAGTCGCTCTGTATAAGGTTCACTCATGTCAGGAAAGCGGGGCCCGAGCTCATCGTCATTCGGACCGATAAGGGGGTTATCACCCAGAAAGTTGATATGATCATTAATGAGCATTACATCGCCTCGGCTGAAATTCGGATTTAAACCGCCACAGGCATTACTAACAACCAGAGTTTGCGCGCCAAGGGCTTTGGCCACTCTAACCGGGAACACGATCTGTTGCATGGTATAACCTTCGTAGTAATGGAATCGACCCTGCATAGCAACAACGGGTTTACCACCCAGGTGCCCAAAGATCAATTTACCCGCATGACTTTCAACCGTAGATACAGGAAAGTGCGGAATGTCTTTATAGGAAATAACGATCTCGGCTTCGATTTCTTCAGCAAGCTGGCCAAGGCCAGTTCCAAGGATTAACAGATATTCAGGTTGAAAGTCCGTCTGTTCAAGAATGAAACTAACGGCCGCGTCACGTTTAGAGCGAAATTCTTCGACAGTATCGTATGCCATTTACAAAAATATGATCAGTTAGGAGATGGGTTAATCGATCTCATCAAGGATGTCGTCAAGGCGATCAGTTCCTGGAGGGAAGTCGCTGTCATTCTCATCAATGACATCAGAAGTATTGTCATCATCGTCTTCAGTTTCTTCATCAAATAAGAAACGGGAGCCGTTAGAATCATCTTCTTCAATAACTTTTGGAGCTTCTTTTGGAAGTTCAAAGATCTTCATTTCATCTTTGGAGAATTTCTCTACTGATGCTGAAGCATTTTCGAGATAGGATGAAATACCCGAGATGATCTCATCTCTTTTGTCAATAAGGCGCAGAATGCTTTGACGAACCTGATTGCGCTGTTGATTGGCTTCCTTGATAATACTTTCAGCCTCCATTTGGGCTTTATCAACAGTATTTTTAGCCTCGATACGGGCGTTGTCCATCTTTTGAGCAATGGATTCTTTAGTAGTCTGAAGGGTCTCGTGAAGAGCTTCCTCAACGCGTTCATAATGTTTAACTCTGTCACTCAGTTTCTCGATCTGATCTTCGAGTTCTTTATTCTTGGTGATCAGGTGTTCATATTCATTTGATACCAACGTTAGAAAAGCCTGCACATCCGCCACATCAAAACCCCGGAGGGATTTCTCAAACTGCTGCTGCTTGATTTCTATGGGTGTGAGTTTCATAATATGTGTTCTGTTATTCGAAAAAGCGTATTTAAAGTAACACTTATTCGTTTAACATGTTCCGCAGATTATTATTCTCTTTTGAATCTGACTTCCCTCGAACTTCCTCATCTTCAATCTCAATATCGCCGGCACTACCGCTGTCAGAAATAAGAATTTTCTCCTCTTCGTACTCATTAATAATGGCTTCGAGGTTGGCTATTCGTCGCTCTGTTGATTTCTTGAATTCTCCCAGGGCTTTAAAAAACTGGGGATTGATCTCTCCGGAACTATTTTTCTGGTTTATCTTTGCTTTGATAAGGCTAAAGATGTTATGAAAGATCAAACCGACTAAACCACAACCAAAAACAATACCAACTAACGATAGAATGAAAATCTCTTCAGCCATAATATTATCCTCTCATCCGGGATGATTGTTTAATTTGATCAGATTCCTCAAGGTCGTTTCTAATCTCAATATCGTCAAGAGGAATTTCAGGTTCTTTTTCCTGGGCATTTGTGTCTGAAACTATAGCTTCAAGATTCTCAACCCTGCCCTTTAGATTTACGACCTGTTTACGTAGTTCATGGAATTCTTTAGCATTTCCATATCTCTTTTCTTCTGCTTTAAGCTCTTTCTCTTTGTATGCATAGTACATTCCGCCAAGGGGAACTAGAATTGCAACAATAGCAAACCATGGTAATCCAAATATCATAACGCCCTCACTATTTTATTTTCTAAAAGTGTAAACAGCTACGCAATTAATCAAGCATAGTTTCGGGAACCAAAAATGGAACTGCCTACCCGAACCATGGTTGCTCCTTCCTCGATCGCGACTTCGAAATCGCCACTCATTCCCATGGAAAGCTCAGTCAATTCAATATTTCCACCATTGTATTGTTGGTGAGAATCAAGGGTCTCCTTTAGCAGCCTGAATTCGGAGCGCACATCTTCTGCATCATCCACAAAACGGGCCATGCCCATTAATCCGCGAATTCGAATATGAGAAAGGTGTTTTGCGTGCTCAAGGATTCCGGCAAGATCAGACACATCACAACCACTTTTCTGGTCCTCATCACTGATATTCACCTGTATCAATACATTGATGGTTCGATCATATTCGGCAGCTCTCTTTTCGATCTCATTGAGGTATTTAGCTTTGGAAACAGAATGAATCCAGTCAACACGGTGAGCAATGTACTTGATCTTATTTGATTGCATGGTGCCAATCATATGCCACTGAATTCCGGGCAGATCAATGGCATCCATTTTGTCCTGAAGTTCCTGCATCCTGTTTTCGCCAAAATGCATTTGCTGGTGCGAGTAAGCCTCAATAATATCTTCATTAGGTTTGGTCTTACTCACCGCAATAAGTGAGACTTCTTCAGGATCACGGCCACACTTTTTGCAGGTTTCGATGATCTGATTTCTGATTTCTTCAAGGTTTTGAGGAATAAAACGGTCAGACATATCTGAAAATCGGTGTATTTGAGTAAAATTTAAGTTATTAACACTAAGATAGCCTTTTATAATTCGGCATTTAATGTTATTTTTGGGAGCTCAAAGAAGATGTAAATTTTATCTGTTTGATACTGAACTTCTACGAAAACATAATCCCGACGTCGGGCCACAAATCAAAACCCATTTTTGAACAGGGGAGATAAAGTGGCAACCAGAATCCGACATATTTCCACTTTCCTGAATCAGTGGGCGCCCCCAAGCATAAAGATGGATTATGATAATGTTGGATTACTTGTAGGAGACCCGGATTCCGAAGTATCGTCAGTTCTTACCTGTCTTGACATCACCGATGAGGTTGTAGCCGAAGCAATTGAAAAAGATTGCCAGCTCATTGTTGCTCATCATCCACTTATCTTCAGCAAGATCGGTTCCATTAATCCAACTAATGAGCAAGGTCGCATCATATACAAACTTATCAAAAATGATATTGGTTTACTGGTAGCACATACCAATCTGGATGCAGCCCTTGATGGCGTTTCTTTTGTACTGGCCAATATCCTTGGCCTGGACAATCTTAGATTTCTGGATAAAAGTTACGATATCAGCCGAAAGATCAGGCTGGTAACCGCCCATGATGATGCTGAAGCCGTTCTTAAACTTCTGAATTACTACTCAGCTGAGGAAGCACATTATTTTGAAGTTGAGAATCGTGAACACGGACTCAAATGCTTCGAGGCAATTATTGATAAGCATCATGTAGCTGCATTGCGCGCTGGCCTGAAAAAAGAAGGATTGCTCAAAGCAGGAACTTTTCAGGTAACCGAACTTGCTTCCACTTCCCAGAATTTTGGAATGGGAGTGATCGGCGAATATCCTGAAGAAGGTGTTGGCCAAAATGAATTTCTGCACCTGGTTTCAAAAGCTTTAAATGTACGCTCTGTGCGCTTTTCCGGAGAAGTGGACCGGATCAAAACAGTAGCCGTTTGTGGCGGAGCAGGTGTTTCTCTGAAGAAAACCGCGATGGCATCCGGAGCTCAGGCATTTGTAACAGCCGATATAAAGTATCACGACTATTTTACCGAAAAAGAAAATTTCCTTTTGGTTGATGTAGGCCATTATGAAAGTGAGTTTCCTATTGCTGAAGCATTGCGAAATGAAATATCAGATGCCTTCGAAGACCTTTCAGTATCAGTAACCCAATCGGTTACGAACCCGATGAAAATTTACGTTTCTGAAATTGAACCCCAACCCATTCATCCAAGTTGACAAGCACTCCATGAAAGAAATACTACAACAATTAGCTAACCTTCAATACATCGACAGCCGTATCGATGAGCTTAAGCAGCTTCGAGGGGATCTTCCTGAAGAGATCCTGGATATTGAAACGGATATCGCACGTGGCGAAGCCAGGTTGGCAAAACTGGAACAAGAAGAGAAAGACCTTACCGTTGAGTATGACAATCTCCTGCTTGAGATCAAAAGCTCCGAAGAAAAGGTCAAGAAGTATGAGGATCAGCAACTTTCAGTTAGAAATAACAGAGAGTATGATGCGCTTACCAAAGAGATTGAAGCTCAGAAACAGGTGATCGAGAATTCACAGAAAAGAGTGGCTGAGATCGAAAAAAGAAAAGAAGAGATCGGCCCGGAGCTGGAAGACGCCAAGACTTCACTTGAGGAAGTACAGGCGCTTCATGAAGATAAAAAGAGCAGTCTCGATAAAGTAATGCAATCCACAGAAGACGAGGAAGAACTGCTCGTTAAGAAAAGAAAAGAAGTGGAAAAAGATATCGATGAGCGATATATGCGCAATTACAAGCGCCTCAGAAATGGCCTTAACAATGGTATTGCCGTTGTCGCCATGGATCGTGGTGCCGCTTTTGGTATGGCACTTCCCCCACAAACTCAGGTTGAAGTACGTCGTATGAATAAGATCATCTTTGATGAGAACAGCGGACGTATCGTAGTAGACCAATCATTTTTCGACAAAGCCAAAGAGCAACTGTCGATCTGATAAAACGTGATCAGCAGTATTATTGATTGAAAGGGAAAACCTGACCGGGTTTTCCCTTTTTTGTTTTGAAAGACATATAAAATTCTAAAGTCATCCTGATCCGCCAGCTGGCGGAGAAGGATCTAATCGATGAATCGGTAAGTTCTTTCGCTTGTCTGCCGACAGGCAGGTTCAAGGGGAGACTTATTCGTGCATAAATCGTATCTTTGAAACCAGGAAAGTCGGGTGATCGCTCTGCATTTTGTGCGGGGAGGAAAGTCCGGACACCAACAAGTACCGCGCTCAGCGATCCTTCGGGCGAAGCTGAGGCCTGGTTGGGGTGACCTTGCCGGGACAGACAGTGCAACAGAAAATAAACCACTTCAGCGCTCCGCGTTGGAGCCAGGGTGAAAAGGTGAGGTAAGAGCTCACCGCCCCAAGGGCGACCGAGGGGGCATGGTAAACCTCGCGGGGTGCAAGCTCATGCAGGTGGAATACGCCGCTTGTCGTTACGCCACCGGGTGGAGTGCACCAGATAAATGATCACCGAATCCGTTTAACAGCGGAGGAACAGAATCCGGCTTACAGGCTTTCCTGCTAAACATGAAAACCCCGTCCCCAAAAGGGCGGGGTTTTGTTTTACAAATTAACCTTATAACTCCCCTTCACATTGCGGTCGAGTTGCCGCTTCATATCCTTTTCTTTGATACTGTCTCTCTTGTCGAATTGCTTCTTACCCTTAGCCAGCCCGATCAGAACTTTTGCATAACCTGCTTTGAAGTAGATCTTGAGGGGGATGAGAGTATAACCCTTCTGCTGTACGGCCCTATCAAGTTCCCGGATCTCTTTTTTGTTGAGCAGTAATTTACGAGGCCGGCGCGGGTCGTGGTTATAGTAAGATCCCTGTTCGTAGGGTTTGATGTAAAGCTCGCGAAGAAACACCTCTTCATCCTGTATAAAGGCAAAAGCATCAGTAAAGCTTGCCTTTCCGTCACGCAGTGATTTCACCTCCGTTCCCTGGAGTACGATCCCTGCCTCGTAAGTCTCATCTATCTGGTAATCGTGATAGGCCTTACGATTCTGGATGGTTGGGGTATTTTGTTTCTTGTCAGTCAAATAAATCGAAAATAAAATAAAGTCATTCTGAGGCCACTACCGAAGAACCTAATCGATGCGTCGGGTAGTTCCTTCACTAATCACTCAGGATGACTAATAAAATGTTAAACGTTAAAACCGAGTTCTCTTAACTCATTCATTACGTCCTCATTCGGCTGGCGGTCAGGGAATGTGGAATAAATACCTAAGATCTGCTCGATCTCGGAAATGGCTTTTTCATTATCCTTATTGATCTTCAGTACTTCAACATACTGCATTAGTGCACTGGTCATTTTATCGCGCATGTTGGTAGTGTTAGAGTCGCGGTACTCGAGAAAAAGTCCGTAATTCAGATGTACGGTTTCTTTCAATTTGAGCACTTCAGCAGATTCTTCCTGTGCTTCCAGTAAGGTTAACGCTTCGACATACCGGTCTTCTGAGATCATTGAATCAACAGATTCAGCGATATTCTGAGATTTATTTTGTGAGCAAGCTACTGTACCTGCGATCAGCAGGAGTAGAAAAAAACGTTTCATGAAGAAATTATTTAAAGGATAATGGATTCAAACTTATACAGAGCACAAATATAAGCATACTTAGCCATCCTATCACTTTTCTTCCGGTAGAAAGTTCTGCTTCGATCAACACCGGCGGATGCTCAACTTTAACAATGAAAGCAATGAAGATCGTCCAGAATATCCAGATCATAGACGACTCCGGAGCTTCATTTCCTTTTATCACATATAAGTACAGTCCGGTACCAATCAGAGAAGAGGGCATCAAAGCCGCAATCCAGGGTTGATCTTGTTCAAAAGCACGCTGAAATACCAAAAACAGGACCAGGGTCCAGATCAGCCACGCAAGTAAGCCGAAGCTGTTATCATACTTTAGAACCCATTCGTGAATCAAAGGCACGGCTTCAATTCCGGCAAGAATAGTGATAAAAGTGAAGAAGGATCGGGCCACGATTTTATGCTTCTTTTTACCGATCAATGAATAAAGGATGTGTCCGCCATCAAGCTGGCCAACCGGCATCAGATTCAGAGCTGTAAAGAAAAGCCCAAACCAACCTGCCAGTAAGAACGGATAATGCTGGATCTCCCAAAGCGGCGGAGCCTTATCAAATAAAGAAGAAAAAAAATGATAGAGCGGGGTGTCGCCAAAATAAAAAGCGATCTGTCCTTCTTCCAGATGGGGTTCATCCGGATAAGCCCCGTGTTCGTTGAAATATTCAACTACGTAACTATGGTCTCCGAACTCATTAAGGAACTCAGCGTCAGGCAGAGTCGCAAATCCGATCATCAAAATGATGATGGAGACAATAAATCCTGCTATTGGACCTGCCGCTCCTATATCAAATAATTTCTTAGTCTCGTTTATCTGTTCTTTGATGCGAATAACGGCACCAAGTGTACCAATCCCAACCGGAATAGGTATGTAGTAAGGTAAGGTAACTTTCACTTTATGATATACAGCAGCAAAATAGTGGCCAAATTCATGTACAGTAAGAAAACTGAGGAGAAGGCTTGCAAAAAGCACTCCCCTGAGAAGATCGGACTTAGGCGGAAAAGGAATGGGTATTGAACCTATTGTTACGGTTTCCAGGGACTGGCCGACCAGGAAAGTACTTACAAAGGAAACAGAGATAAAGGTTAAAACGAAGAGTACCACATGTCTGAAAATGGTACGGGCATCAGGCCTGTTTTTGGGAGCCTCTTGAATAATAACTGGCTCTCTTTTCTTCTCTGGTTCCGGGTAATAAAAATGTTCTTTAGGGTCTGAACTCAAAAAGGTAGAATTATTAGGTTAAGGCTGCTCTTGAAACAGGCATGGTCATACAGCGGGCACCTCCTCTTCCCCGACATAATTCATGCCCCTGAAAACTTATTGCGATCTTATTGTCTGGATCTATCTCGAGGTCTTTATCGGCGTATTCTTCTACAAACTCAAACTGATTCATAAAGGAATAGCCATGATCGATTAGAGTATTGAAGGTCCTGGTATTACGCTCATAACCCACGATTACGCCGGGAGCCAGAGCAAACACATTTGCGCCATCAGTCCATTGTTCACGGAACTGGCTGGTTCGGCTTTCTCCTCCGCATTTGATGAAGTCGTAATCTGTTCCTGAAAATTCTTTCAAAGCACTATATAGGTTAGAACGGGATTCAACGTAGATCTTATCTCCGCTTTTATTCAAAGCCACTACGTTATCCTGTTGTTCAATAATTGCGGGAGGGAAGGCAATGCATTCGTTCGCACTGGCAAAAGTAAAAATAGTATCGAGGTGCATGGAAGCACGTTGTTTCGGAATATCCACGGCAAGAACGGTTTCCACTCCGTGATTCAGCAGGCCATCAGCGGCCTTCATCAATCCGGTAAAAGAAGTTCGTTCACTCATCCCAATAAGCACGAGTTTATCGGATTCTACGAGCACATCACCGCCTTCAATAGACTGATGTCCCGAAATCCGAATAGCTTTGTCTTTAACAGATTCAAAAACCGGATGAAAATGAACCAGAGTTTCCATCAGCAACGACTCGCGAAGCCGGGCATGAGTGGCTGCCCTGGATAACAGAATATTATCTCCAACAACAGCAGCCAGATCGCGGGTAAAAAGCAGGTTTGGGGAGGGGTGCAGATTAAATTCAGTAGATGTTTTGAGGGTCCCCTGAATACTGAAGGTCAGCAGATCGTCTGGATCCAGGCTGAGGAGTTCTTTCTCAATTACAGAAAGATTTTCCTCGGGGAAATTCCGGATCAGCTGCTCAATGTAATAGGCCCGTGCATTTTCATTAGCAATGGCATCTTTGAAAAGGTCCACGATCTCAAGTACTTGTCCGTCTTTGGGCATGGCTGCTTTAAAGACGTCGATCATATCCAGGTGTTCGCCCCGTGCGTCCTCCTCGAAAATAATATCGTCGAAAAGAAGTTCATCCTTTATCTCAGGATTAACCAAAGAAACTTCGTGTCCCGGGGTGTGAACTATTACCCCCTGAAGGTGACCTATCTCTGATGAAACGTTTATGTTCATAATACTATCAAGCAATGAAAGTGGATTCAAATATAGGACTTAGCCAAGCCATTTTTAAACTGTATTTCTAAGACTGATTATCTATCTTGAAAAACGAGAGAAAAAATCATTTATGACCTCAAAAACTGAAATAGAATCCTTATTAGTGCTTTTGGATGACCCCGATCCATTTATCCGGGAAAGTGTGCAAAGCCGTTTTTCTGAATTGGGAGAGAATGCCGTTCCATTGCTTGATGAGTACAGGCTCGAATTGAGTGACCTTGAAGAGCGGAAAAGAGTGGCTGATATCATTCATAAACTTACTTTTGCCACACTTAGAGATGATTTTCATGAAGTGCTGGAAAAAGGGGTTAACAATAGAAAAGGACTTGAAAGAGCAGTTTTTACCCTGGCCAGATTTGGGAATCCCACTCTCAGGATCAAAGACTATCAGCGAAAACTGGATCATTTTGCCGAAATGGTGGAACCAACTATACGGTACCGATTGGATGAAAGGCGTAAGATGCGCCAGCTTATAAAATTCGTTTTTGAGGATCTCAATTTCAGTGGGGATACAGAAGATTACCATAACCCTGCGAATTGCTTTTTGGATCAGGTGATCAATCGTCGTCGTGGACTTCCAATCACATTAAGTTTAATTGTGATGTTTTTGGCGCGCCGGCTGGATATGCCTTTCTTTGGGGTAAACATGCCCATCCATTTTATGCTCAATTATGTGGGGGAAAAAGAAGAAGTACTTATCGATCCCTATGATAACGGAGCAATTGTCACCTACGACCAATGCTACTTTTTTCTGAAAAAGAATAATATCGAACCAAAACCGGATCATTTTAAGATCGCATCAGATCTGGAGATCCTGATCAGATGTATTCGGAACCTAATACATAGTTTTGAGAGACAGGAACTTACGGCCAGAGTAGAAGATCTCAAGGAATTACTTTCTCTGGCCGAGATGTACGAGGGATAAGCAATGCCAGCCGGTTATTCTGGAACCCCACTGGTTAAGAAACTGGGGATAAAACCCGGCAATAAAGTTCTTATTGTGAATGAACCAGTTCACTATTTCGAATTGTTGGTCGACTTGCCGGCTGATACTACTGTTCTGGAACCGGAGTCAGACGAATCAGCTGATTTCATTCATATCTTTTGTGAAAACAGAGAGCAGCTGCACAATTTATTTCCGGTCTTTAAGCCAAGACTCGCCAAAACCGGAAGTCTCTGGATATCATGGATCAAAAAGGCGTCCAAAAACTATGAATGGTCTTTTACAGGAAATGATGTACGTGACCTGGGCCTGAGTATTGGCCTCGTTGATGTTAAGGTTTGTGCGTTTGATGAGGATTGGAGCGGGCTCAAATTCATGTACCGCAAAGAGGATCGATAGCATAGGGTAAACGCTTGTGGAAATGCGGGGTTTTTCTAAATTGAGGCCCAAAAAAGCCGTGAAACTATGAAAGCCATAACTTTTCAGGGGATCAGAAAAGTAAGCATATCGGATGTTCCTGAACCAGGGATAGAGTCGCCCGGTGATATAATCGTTAAAGTTGAAAGTGCGGCCATCTGTGGCTCTGACCTGCATGTATATCACGGAAGAGAAACCGGGATCGATATTGGAACAACCATGGGGCATGAATTCACTGGAATTGTTGCAGAAGTTGGCTCTGAAGTCCAGAATTTCAAAGTCGGGGATAGAATTGTCTCTCCATTCACAACCAATTGCGGAACATGCTTCTATTGTAAAAAAGGGCTAACCGCCAGATGTGAAAAAGGTAATTTATTCGGATGGGTCAGTAAGGGAAAAGGATTACTAGGGGTGCATGCCGAATATGTAAGAGTTCCGATGGGAGATTCTACCTTAGTGTCACTCCCGGATGATCTGAGTTGGGAGCAGGGTAATTTGTTAGCTGATATTTGTTGTACAGGATTCTTTTGTGCAGAGATGGCTGAGATTGAACCGGAAGGTATATATGCAGTGATCGGTTGTGGCCCGGTCGGACAGATGGCAATAAAAGCGGCAAAATATCTGGGAGCTGAGAAATTATATGCTATTGACAGTATCCCGTTCCGGCTGGAAATGGCTGAGCGAAACGGTGCGCTACCTCTGAATTTTGAAAACCAGGATGTGCTGGATGAAATTCAAAATGTGACCCATGGCAAAGGTGCAGATGCAGTATTGGAAGCAGCTGGTGGATACGAACCCATGAAGACTGCATTCAGATTATTGAGGCCCGGTGGAATCCTGGCTTCAGCTGGAGTTCAGGCCTACGAACAATTTCCGTTCTCCCCTCCTGATATCTACGATAAAAACCTGATTCTTAAAGCAGGCAGATGTTCCGTCCGCCAATATCTCGACAAGCTAATTCCTCTGGTGCAAAAAGGAGAGCTTCAGATCACCGATGTCATCACTCATGCTATGGCGCTGAAAGAAGGTGTTGAGGCCTATCGTCTTTTCGATAAAGAGAAGAATGTTGCGATGAAAGTTCTTCTTAAACCATGATCATTCACTCCTCAGGTTGTCGATTGCATTAATTCTTGAAGCACGGTATGACTGTGTCCAGATCGTAAATCCAGCCAGAACTACAACAGCAAGAGTTCCGCCAATAAATACCATTGGATTGAGGCCAACCTTATTGGTTACCACTTTCATCCAGAGATTATTTATCAACCAGGATAATGGAACGGCTAATGAAATAGATATGGCGACCAATACCAGAAATTCACGAGAAAGCATAAGCATGATATTCTGTGTTGAAGCCCCAAGAACCTTGCGGATACCGATCTCTTTTACGCGTCGCTCAGCAGAATACATTGCCATTCCAAGTAAGCCGAGGCAGGATATTATTACTGAAAAAATACCAAGCAGCGACAGGATCTTTATGAAGTCGGTAAATACCAGGATAATGGGATTCTCTTTAAGCTGATCATCAAAGATCTGGTATTTCAGGGAGAACAGGCTGTTGAACTCAGGCCAGGTGGTTTCGAGGTCGGCGATGAGCTCGGCCGTTTTACCGGGTTGTGTTCTGATGACAGCATATCGTGCATATTCGGGACGGAATAATATCACAATAGGATCACCTGATCGCATAGGGTCTGCAGAGAGGAATCCTTCAATAATTCCAACGATGGTCATTTGTTTTTCGCCAACCTGAATGAGTTGCCCCAGTGATGATGAGGCAGATGAAAAACCAAACTGTATAGCTGCGTCGTCGCTTATGATAACCGCTGAAGTAGAATCGGTTCCTAATTCAGGATTAAAATTTCGGCCATACATCAAATTAAGACCCATCGTTTGCAGATAGTTTTCATCCACATTAAAAGAGTGTGCGTTCACCTTTTGGCTGATGGAGTCAGTTTTGATCCATACTCCATCGACGGAACCAATAGCAGGAACTTTAGATGAAGCACTGATAGACACCAGCCCGGGGTTTTGGTTTATCTCGTATTTAAATTGGCTGAATGGAACATCCTGCAGGGCCACATTCACAATGTTCTCCCGGTTGAATCCATAGTCAGTATTACCCATAAACCTGAACTGCTGGTAAAGTATCACAGAAGTGATCACAAATATGATGGAAAAGGTGAACTGCATCACAGTTAGTATTTTCTTAAGCAACTGTCCCGAAAGAGAGCCGGGAGTGAAGGTTCCTTTTAAAACGCGGGCAGGACTGAATGAGGAAAGGTAGAGGGAGGGATAGATCCCGGCACCAATACCTATAAATACACTGAACAAAAGAAACAGCAGCAATACCATTCCGTTTGTGGCAAGGCCGGGTGTTATTTGATTATTGGTAAAGCTGATAAAGAATAAGCTGTTAAATTCAGGAAGTAACCAGCGAAGTATCAGCGTTGAGAAAACCAGCGCCAAAAGAGAGATCAGTACTGACTCAAAAAGGAATTGTTTGATAACACTAAAGCGCCAGGCTCCAAGAACTTTTCGTACGCCGACTTCCTTCCCTCTGTTGAGAGATCGTGCAACAGTGAGGCTTACATAATTAAATGAAGCAATTAACATGATGATAACGGCGAATCCAGTAAGAAACCACGCTATGAATCCGGGCATTACCATACCGATCTCATTAGAAAGTGCCGGCCCCAGATTGATCTTAGTTAGTGGCTGAACAATCAGGCGTAGCAGCTTACTGTTACCACTTTCATCAAAAAAGTCAGATTTGATCAATGGTTGTAAGCGCGCTTCAAAATCATCAAAATCGGTATTCTTTTGCAGGAGCAGATAGGTATAAGAATCAAAAATACTATTCCGCCAGTTGTCGAGAATATCCTGCTCGTCCGGGTCGCTTGTGAGTGTGGAATAGGAGGCGATGACTTCAAATAGAAAATGGGTTTGTCTTTTGAATCTAATGAGGCCGGTGATGGTAAAGTCTCTGTCGCCAAGTGCAGTAATTACTTTTCCAACCGGATCTTCCTTTCCGAACATCTTCTCAGCGGCTTCGGTGGTGATCAGGATATTTCCGGGCTTTGAAAGGGCTGTTTCAGGATCTCCCGCAATTAGTTCAAAATTGAACATATTCAGAAATTCACCATCAGCGTAGATCCCTTCCAGGGGTAGTACTTTCTCACCAAATCGAAATTCTTCCCCGAAGTTACCTCGCACATGAGTGGCTTTTTCGACCTCCGGAAAGCGTTCCAGCAGGATATCGGTGAGAGGCGCCGGAGAAGTGGCATACAGTGTGCTTTCATTATTGTAAGGCGACTGAAAGTCACTTATCACACGTACTATACGCTCATCATTGTTATGAAAACGGTCATAGCTGAATTGATCGGTGAGGAATAAGATGATCAGCAGGCAGATAGACATACTGGCTGCCAAACCAAAAATATTAATGAAGGAGAATGAACTGTGTTTCTTGATATTTCTCCAGGTTACTTTCAGATAGTTGTAAAGCATTTCAGTATTCCATATTAAAGATTGAAAGATGAGCCAGGGGGCTGAGCGAAATAACTGCCACCAAAAGCGAACCCGGGCGGAAGTAAGGCTGTCGGTTTGCCGGGTATAATGAAACTCCTCCTCAAGATCCCCAATCAGATGATGAAGATCAGGGGGAAGCAGATTATCCAGTATTTTTACTATGATGGATGACTTTGGCATAGATCAGGAATGAACAGGTTTCCACCCCAATCCCAGATCGGGTAATCCCGACCAGGCCGACTGTTGCACATTGTGCACTTGCTGTAGTGCACCAACTCCTTTTTCGGTAAGTTTGAAGAAGCGCTTGGACCGGCCACCACGTTCGTCGGTAGGTTCGCTATCCCAGGATGCCAGATAGCCACGTTTTTTTAGCCGCTTCAGGGGAACATACACGGCCCCGACCGAAAGTTCGTGGTTTAATAATTCGGAAAGGTGAGTCCGGATCTGCAGTCCGTAAGCCTCTTCCTGAAGTTTCCAGACAGAAAGCAGAATCAGCTCTTCCATACGTGATAAGATATCCATGTCGTATTTGTTTTAAAATTTAGAACAAATACGATATATCAGAATAAAGTTTCAATTAAGTCAAAAATTTTGGCAATTGGATTTTTGTGCAAGGAATAATTAATTGAGGAATGAAAAAAAGAATAGTCTTTTATTCCCGGGAATCAGCCAGATCATGAAATCAGCGATGCCATATCACTTCGGTTGCACGGTCTGGAGCCTTCCGGAATGGGTAGGTACGTTTTTCAAAAAGGACACCCGGCCAGGGGAATATTTGAAGCAGTATTCCTCTGTTTTCAATTCAGTGGAAGGGAATACGACATTTTATGGAACACCGGGAGTGGAAACCATCAGGCAATGGGGAGCGAATACTCCAGATGGGTTCAAGTTTTGCTTTAAATTTCCCAAAGAGATCACTCATGAAAAGCGACTTCATAACGTGGAAAATGAGGTAAAACGATTCGTTCATTCCTTTGATGATATCCGCGATAAACTTGGACCGTTTATGATCCAGCTTCCGGATGCTTTTGCACCGGGTGAGATCTCCAAACTGGAGGAAATGCTGTCTTATCTCCCGAAGACACTGGCGTATTCTGTGGAGGTACGCCATGCTGATTATTTTGATCATGGCAAGCACGAGCATAATCTTAATGCCTTGCTGTCCAGTTATGGAGTAGATCGTGTTATTTTTGATACACGAAAGCTGCACGCTACCAGATCGAATGAGCAATCTATCCGTGAGGCCCAAAAGAAAAAGCCGAAAGTTCCGGTACGTTTCGAAGCATTAGGAAGCCGTCCGGTTCTTAGATATGTAGGAACTAATGATAAGCTCAATAACGAAGCCTATTTAAAAGAATGGGGGATCATAGTGGCCGACTGGATCAAAGAAGGAAGACATCCTTATGTGTTTATTCATAGCCCTGATAAAGTATCTCAACCGATGTTGAACACCTATTTCCACGAGCTATTGTCGGAGCTTATTAAGATACCTGAACTTCCGGATTGGCCAGTGAACCGGGAAGCACAGTTAGGTTTGTTTTAATTCCCAAGAACAGCGATCAGAGCAGTACTTTGTACGAACGGAAGTTGCTCCGCTCTTTCCATAACCGAGCGTTCTTCACCTGGATCCGCTTTTATGTTTACTGTTCTGGGGAAATCCTGCTCAATAGAGTAGGCGAGGTCCCTGAATCCTCCCATGATTGTTTTTACCTGTTCAGATGTGATATTATAGTTGAACTGGATAAGGATATGCTGCTGGGGTCCGGCAGCAACAAGTCGCTGGACAGCCTGATCCAGAAGTTCTCCAGATAGACCCTGGGCACGAAGCTTTTCCCGGTACTCTTCCGTGTCGGGAGCAATCGTAATTACATCAACTTTTGCAATGTCAGGGTGTTGCCGAAGTGGTTCAAGCCTTGAGGAATCAGGAGAACTTACCACGCGGATACCAACCGGATTGATATC
The DNA here is from genome assembly GCA_030427885.1 of Rhodothermia bacterium. Lineage (GTDB taxonomy): Bacteria > Bacteroidota > Rhodothermia > Balneolales > Balneolaceae > JAUICM01. The sequence continues at coordinate 157,417 of JAUICM010000004.1, forward strand.
TGAAAACACCACTTCAAAACCATTTTCTTCCAATTCAGAAAGTGCATAATCAGGGGAAACCGTATCGCTCAGGAAAGCAATGAACTCTCCCTCCATAAAAGTAACATTACCCTGTTGCGCCTGTTGCAGGGCTGATTCATCCATTTGTTGTGCGGAAAGGTTTTGCACAAAGAGGGATAGAACGAATATGGAAAGCAGGGTCTTCATTGAGCATTGTTCAGAGCAATGAACGAAGTTCCGGTGACAAAAGGCAGCGCATCAAGGACTTTCATTGCCTTCCGTTCTTCATCAACCTTAGTCCGAATAATTACAGACCTTGGAGTGAACATCATTAGTTTGATACCAATAGTGTTATTAGCGCTTACAAAGCCTTCAGCCATTTGCTCTGTAACATAATATTTAAATGTAATTTGATTGGTAATCATGCTGGTCATAGATCTGAATCGTTTTCGCGCAGCTGCAGAGTCTTCAGCACTCATGTTTTGATTTTTAACCATTCTTTGAAAAACGTCCTCATTCCAACCTTTGTTGCTGGATTGAATGCTTTCAACATATGGATGCCTGGCCAATCGGGATATTTCCTGAGACTCATGTTCTCCAATAAAATAACCCCTGAGCGGAAAGATATCCTCTTTTAGAATTTCATAGCCCAAAGCTGAAATTTGCTGGTCAATAAAAGCGGGTGCAACGGTGTCTGATAGGGAAACATGTACTGCCCCTTTAGTAAAATTATATTTTCCCGGAGGAAGTGTGGCAATACTATCTGTATCCGTTTGTGCATATACCGAATAAGAAATAAGAAGAGTGGAAAAGATCAAGAGAGATTTCAGCATACAGACTTTAAATGTTTAAGAAGTAGGTGTGATCCGGTTAAGGTTGATTGGGCACAATAGTGGCCTTATTCACATATATCAAAGCCTCCAGATCGGAAACCAAGCGCTCGGGAGTCCAGTATTTCGTGGTTATGATAACCGATTTCTTAATTCTCGGCTCAAGTTGAATGTTATACCCCGAGTGGATAGTCAAAAACTTGTGAATCATTTCATCTGAAGCCGTACGCTTAAAATGGATCTTGATCACAGGTTCAAGGTCAGCAAAGGGTTCCTGATAGGGATGCTCAACCGTGATCTCATCCACAAAAGGATGATACATCATTCGGAGCAGGTCGTCGTCGGAAACGGGTTCCTGAATGACAGCTTCAACCTGTTTGAGATTGGCTTCAATAACACGATAACGGAATAACCGGAAATAATGAGAGATCAATTCTGGTGAAACAGTATCGGTGAGTTGTAAATAAACGGTGGCTGTTGGTTTGTATGAAAACCCGGTACCATGGTAACTGGGCGGACGCGTCTGTGGGATAACACTGCCGGAAATAAACAACATGAATGCTGCTGTAATGGCGGCCCTAAAAGAAAGTGTGGCAAATCGGTTCAAGTTGCAGATTTTAATTGGATATGAAACGAAGGATCAGGCTAAAAATTTTGCTAATACTTCTATATGTCAGTTTATATTCCGGTTATGAAATAAGAGATACACAAATAAACTATAAATCAGGAAATACAAAAGAGTGAAAAAGCTCGTATTTTCAGGGCTCTTTAAATCCAGAAGACCAGATAAAAAATATGTCAAAGACGGCCGCAGCCGATACAGAAATACTTAGCGAAGCAAAGAAACGAAGAACCTTTGCGATCATATCTCACCCGGATGCCGGTAAGACAACCCTTACCGAGAAGCTGTTGCTGTATGGTGGAGCGATCCATGAGGCGGGATCAGTTCGTGCAAGGAAAGCCGCACATCATGCTGCATCAGACTGGATGGCTATCGAGAAAGAGCGCGGAATCTCGGTTACTTCTTCTGTAATGCGCTTCGAGAAGGACGGCATCAAATACAACCTGCTGGACACACCGGGCCACAAAGACTTCTCGGAAGATACCCTGAGAACATTGGTAGCGGCCGATTCGGGTTTGATGGTGATCGATGTGGCTAAAGGAGTGGAGGAACAAACTGAAAAATTATTTGAGGTTTGTAAGCTACGCGAAGTGCCGGTTATAACTTTTGTGAATAAATGTGATCGTCCCGGGATGGATCCGCTTGAAGTGCTGAGCAATGTGGAATCAAAACTGGGAATTGAAGCATTACCTGCAAGCTGGCCCATGGGATACGGGCAGAAATTTCAGGGTATTTATGATGTGCTGGGTAAGAGAGTTCACGTGTATGAAAAGACCGATCACGGAACCAAGAAAGCCGCCACGGAGATCATGGATGTAGAAGACGCTCTCGCACAAAGTAATTTGTCGGAAGCTGAGAAAGATGCCTTCCGGGAAGAGCTGATGCTCATCGAGGATATGTATCCGAATATGGATAAGGAATTGTATAGCTCCGGTAAAGTGACACCTGTGTTCTTTGGTTCAGCGTTGAATAACTTCGGACTGGATGTGTTTCTGAATTACTTCCATCAGCTTGCTCCGCAACCACAGGGTTATGAGCAGGCAGAGGGAGGAGAGCGGGATCTTTCGGAAGGATTCTCAGGATTCATTTTTAAGATGCAGGCCAACATGAATCCGGGTCACCGTGATTGCGCCGCATTTATCCGGGTAGCTTCCGGGAAATTTCAGCGCGGACAGGAAGTTGTAGTTTCCAGTACCGGACGCAAGATCAAAATGGCAACGCCACATACATTGATGGGTGATGAGCGCCAATTGATGGAAGAGGCTTTCCCGGGTGATATTGTCTCGATCTTCAATCCTGGCGATTTCAGGATCGGAAGTACTATTTATGAGAAAAATCCCGTGCGTTTTGATGTGATCCCGCTGTTTACTCCGGAGCATTTTCAGAAAGTGGCGACTAAAGATCCTTTCAAGAGAAAACAACTTCGTGAAGGACTGAGACAACTTTCAGAGGAAGGCGTGGTTCATGTATTTGAGGTACCGAATGGTGTGGGTAACGAATTACTGTTGGGTACAGTTGGTGTTCTTCAGTTTGAGGTTGTGGAACACAGAATGAAAGAGGAATATGGGGTGGAACTGGTGAAAACACCGGTCTCATATTACTGCGCGAGGTGGCTGCCAAACGACAGAAATGATGTAATTGAGAAACTGGAATCGAGCTACTCAACTCATGTCACCAAAGACATGGAAGAAAATCCGATCGTGCTCTTCGATTCCATGTATGCCCTAAATCAGGGAGAAGAGAAAGTAGGCGCCGAAAATCTCTTCAAGTTCAAGCAAGGGTAAAAATTATCAATTAAGAATGTTTCAATTAACAATGAAGACTTCATTATTAATTGATCATTGAACAATTCTTAATTGAACTACTTTCCCCCATTGGCTTGCAGGTCCTGAATGCAGTTTTTGTCGAGATCAGGGATAGATCCTCCGGTCAGATTCCCCATCAGATCTGTAGTTTGGATGGCCCAGTACATCAGGCAATTTTCGTTGTTGCAGTGTTTTTCATGCTCCCCGTCTTCATGGTTTGTCACCATTGATGAACCCGTATCTACCAGTCCCAGAATGTGACCGAATTCATGCATTAAAACAGAGCTCTCCACGGTTGCTGCACTGGGTTGACCGAAACCACCGGTGTTTTGCTTGATCACACCTTCAAACAAGGCCATGGAAGTATTGAAATAGGCAACACCAAGTACATTTTCCTGCTGATAAGGGGCATCGAGGATAATAAAGTATGCAGCCAGAGTTTTATCCTCGGTAAAGGAATCCCGATGTTCTTTCTCAATTTCATAGACCTGTTGTGTGGTGAAGGAGCTCATTCCCGGGGAGCTTATTTCATCGTCAAGAACAATGGAAATACCTCCGGGTTTATTCAGTCGGGATTCCAGAAAGCTCTGAAGGTTGTTCAATGCAGTCTGGGAAGGTTGATATCCTGAAACATAATCTACCTCGATCTCAAGGCGGGTATAATCAGAGCTAAGAAGATCAGCGGAAGAAGCTCCAACGGATAAAGTATGTGAGTAAGAGTTTTTATTGTCTCCCGGACTTTCAGAACACCCCATTATAAGAAGCAGTCCGAAAAGAAATACAATACTGGTAGTTTTAAACATGGTTCTAATAAGATTGAACATTCTTCTAAACAAAGAAAAACGGTAATTGTTCCATGGGATTGATTGATACTATTTTGACCCGTTTGCTATTAAAGTATCAGTGATAGTAAAAAATGGTCTTGTTTGGGATGTCCAGTCTTGACAACTTCGCAGGTAGTTTGATAACAAAATTAAGGGTTGATGAGTCTTAATATAATAGAAGCGGATCTTGAAAATTCGGGACATGCGGAGCATATCTTATTTCTGACCAATACCTATGCCATGGATATTATGGGTGGAGGAAAACCACTAAAGGATTCGGTTCAGCAAAATCTGGTTGAAGGCATGAAAAAGATGCCGACGGCTGTTGTATTTATCGCTTATGAAGATGATAAGCCGGTCGGGATTGCAAACTGCTTTTATGGGTATTCAACCTTCTATGCCAAGAAACTTATCAATATTCATGATCTGGGCGTAGTTCCTGAAGCCCGGGGTAAAGGAGTTGGAGCGGCACTTATTCAAGCGGTTTCTGAGAAAGCCAAAGCTACAGATTGTTGTAAAGTGACGCTGGAAGTTCTGGAAAATAATCCGGCGCGTAGATTATATGAGCGGCAGGGTTTCGAATATGGTGATCCCCACTATTTCTTCATGTCTAAATATCTGGAGAAATGAAGGGTTCGGAGTTTGAAGCAAAAGGCCCCCCTCTGTCTCCCCCTTTAAAATGGGGAGTACCCGGGAATTTGGATTCAGATTTTATCAAGGATTTACCTTCTTCCTATGAAGGAAATAGGACATGGAATAGGTCAGTATTGTGGAGAAATTTACTTGTTTCAGTATGGGTGTTATTTACAATTAGCTGCAGTTCAAAAAATTATAATCCAGTCCGATCTGTTCAGGAGTTCAACAATGACTGGCAGTTTACTTTAGATGAGATTAAAGACATTTATCACATAAACGACCCTGAAATAAATTGGAGAACACTGAACCTTCCCCACGACTGGAGTATTGAAGGTGAATTCAGTCCGGATCATCCGGCCGGAGTAGGCGGGGGAGCGTTGCCGGGAGGAACAGGTTGGTACAAGAAAAATTTCTTTATTGAGGAATCTGATTCCTCAAAACTAACAGCCATTCGATTTGATGGTGTGTATATGAATAGCGAGGTCTGGATAAACGGGAAGTATTTAGGGAAAAGGCCAAACGGTTATATTGGGTTCTCTTACAACCTTTCTGAATACTTACTATTTGGTGAGGACAATCAAATAGTGGTAAAAGTAGATAATTCCCAGCAACCAAACTCCCGATGGTATTCCGGCTCGGGGATCTACAGGAATGTGTGGCTTATCAAAACCAATAAAGTGCATGTGGCAGAAAACGGCACCTATGTGACTACCCCGGAGATCTCGGAATCAGAGGTAAAAGTATCAGTGGAAACAACACTGGAAAATAGTAGTGATAATACAAAGGCAGGAGTTCTTGTCAATGAGGTAGTGCGCAAGGGTGATATCCTGAGTAATGTGGAGTATGAATTTACCCTTGGACCCGAGCAGAAAATTGAAGTACAACAGTTCCTGAAAATTCCAGACCCGAAGCTGTGGAGTGTTCGGGATCCAGAGTTGTATGAGGTTCAAACTTACATTGAAATTGATGGCAGGAAAGTGGATTCTTATAAAACCAGCTTTGGGATCCGAAGTTTTGAGTTTGATCTGGATAAAGGATTTATACTGAACGGTGAACAGGTCAAAATTAAAGGAGTTAATAACCACCATGATCTGGGTGCCTTGGGAGCTGCTGTAAACAAAAGAGCAATAGAGCGTCAGCTAGAGATCCTGAAGGATATGGGCGTGAATGCCATTCGAACCTCCCACAATCCACCGGCACCGGAACTTCTGGAGCTCACAGATAAAATGGGTTTTATCGTGATGGATGAAGCCTTCGATGTTTGGAAGAGATCAAAAGTGGAATTCGATTACGGAATTTACTGGGACGAATGGCACGAAAGAGATCTAAGAGATTTTATTAAACGTGACCGAAATCATCCGAGTGTGATCATTTGGAGTATCGGGAATGAGATATTGGAACAATGGGGTGATCCAGCTGGAACCACGATCGCAAAAGAGCTCAGGGAAATAGTAAGAAGCCTGGACACCACCCGAGTAATCACAGACGGAATGAATCCTCCTGGTCCGGGAAATACCATTGCAAGCTCAGGTGTTCTGGATGTGATCGGGTATAATTATCATCACGAAATGTATCCGGATCATTACGGGCAATATCCGAATACACCTATGATCGGAACGGAAACAACGTCTGCTTTGGCAACACGGGGTAGCTATGACATTTATCTCCCGTCAGATTCAATTCGCAGGTGGCCGGTACGATGGGATATACTTTTTGAAGATGGAAACCCAGGGAACACTGTTTCGGCCTATGACCATGTGAGTGCTCCCTGGGGTTCAACACACGAAGAGACCTGGAAAGTGGTAAAGAAACACGATTTCATTTCAGGAATGTTTATCTGGACGGGTTTCGATTACATCGGAGAACCTACACCTTATGTATGGCCATCGCGCAGTTCCTATTTCGGAGTGGTTGATCTGGCCGGATTTCCAAAAGACAGTTATTACATGTATCAGAGCGAATGGACCGATAAAGAAGTGCTACACATTTTTCCACACTGGAACTGGAGTCCCGGAGATACGGTGGATATATGGGCGTATTATAACCACGCGGACGAGGTTGAGCTATTCCTGAACGGTGAGTCACTTGGAATAATATCCAAAGAAGGCGATGATATGCATGTATCATGGAGAGTGCCGTTTACACCGGGCACATTGAAAGCGATCTCCCGAAAGTCAGGTAGCGTAGTGCAGACCAAAGAGATACATACCGCAGGGGCTCCGGGTCAGATAAGATTAGAATCAGACAGGGAAGTGATTACTGCTGATGGTAAAGACCTTTCCTTTGTTACAGTGAGCGTCTTGGACAATGATGGCAATTTAGTGCCCAAGGCATCAAACCGGGTAAAGTTTGAAGTGGAAGGGCCCGGGTTTATAGCAGGAGTTGATAATGGTGATCAAACAAGTCATGAGTCATTTAAGTCCAATCAAAGAGAAGTATTTAATGGTTTGGCTTTAGTTATAATACAGTCATCAGGTGAACAGGGGCCGATTAAATTAAGAGCAGTTTCGGAAGGACTGGTAAGCGCAGAAATTACAATAAGAACTAAATAACGAGTCGTTAGTAAAACGGGATAAGAACAATGAAAAAGTTAAGCATATTACTAGGAGCATTAGCGGTAGTTTTAATGTACTCCAACAGCTTTGCCCAGCTTCAGGGAACGGATGTGTTGAATGAGCCAACGGATATTTCATCTGATTTTTCAGATTACCGGAACACCTATTATGTGGCGGAGGAGTTGTCTTCTTTTGATCCGAAAACAGCGAAAGGGACCATCAAATACAATAGGTATGAGTATTCGACGGCGATGGCCTTTAATAACCTGCTGTCGCGATTAAGTCCGGTTAATGCGAATGAGTTTCCCGGAACGGAGTATGCAGCTTCTCCTGAACTTCCGTTCTCGATTCAGTTTGTAAGTGACCGAACGTTCAGGATCAAAGCGACATCCGGACCACAATATGTGAGTAATGAGCCATCACTCATGCTTGTAACTGGAACTGCTCCGGATAATATGTCGGCATGGAAATATGCAAAAGTAGAAGGCGGACATTCTTACACCAGCGCTCATGGTAAAGTGGTGATCACAGAAAAGCCATGGCATGTATACATTTATGATGAAGAAGGAAAATTGCTAACCAGCACAGTCCATGTGTCAGATGTCTCAAACACATTTACCCCGGTAACTCCATTTTCTTATGTTCGCCGGGCAAGTGATTACTCCCGCAGTTATGCCGCATCAATGTCATTATCGCCAGGGGAAAAGATATTCGGCTTCGGGGAATCATTTACAGAGTTCAACAAGCGCGGACAGAAAGTGGTGCTTTGGGTGGATGATGCCAACGGGACTCAAAACGAGACCATGTACAAGCCCATTCCATTCTACATGAGCAGCCGTGGATATGGCGTGTTCATGCATCATACTACTCCTATTTCCGTGGATGTCGGAAAATATTACAGTCCAGTTAATACTATGATGATCGGAGATGATGAGCTGGATCTGTTTTATTTCATTGGTGATCCAAAAGATATTCTGGATGAATACACCGACCTCACCGGAAAAGCACCAATGCCGCCGCTATGGACCTTTGGTTTCTGGATGAGCCGCATCACTTATTTTTCAGAAGCAGATGGACGTGAAGTGATCAGCAAGCTCAGAGAAGAAAAGATCCCTTCAGATGTGATCCATTTTGATACCGGCTGGTTTGGAGTGGATTGGAGAGCTGATTACATCTTCCCAAAAGACCGGTTTCCGAATCCGAAGAAAATGATCAGCGATTTTAAAGATGAGGGATTCCATATCTCACTCTGGCAGCTTCCATATATGACACCAAAGAATAAACTGTATGATGAGCTGGTGGAGAATGGATACGCCATCAAAGACAGAAAAGGAAATATCCCTGTTGAAGATGCGATCATTGATTTTTCCAATCCTGGTGCAGTGAAATGGTATCAGGAAAAACTACGCCCGCTCATCGAGATGGGTGTGGGCGCGATCAAAGTAGATTTTGGAGAGGCAGCTCCTGAAGAGGGATTATATGCTTCCGGTAAAACGGGGTTTTATGAGCATAACCTGTACCCGTTGCGCTATAATAAAGCTGTATCAGATCTGACCCGGGAAGTGAATGGGGAAGGATTCATCTGGGCCAGAAGTACCTGGGCTGGAAGTCAGCGTTATCCGGTGCACTGGGGTGGTGATCCGGCGACCACCACTTCTGCAATGGCAGCGACCCTGAGGGCAGGATTGTCCATCGGATTGAGTGGGTTCACATTCTGGAGCCATGATATTGGTGGCTTTGTAACAGCGACGCCCGAAGATGTGTACCGTCTCTGGACTCCATTTGGAATGCTGACCTCTCATGTGCGATCGCACGGAAATCCGCCAACCGAACCCTGGGAGTACAGCGATGAGTTTCTGGACGGATTCCGAAAAGCGGATAACATGAGATATAAATTGATGCCATATATCTATTCACAAGCGAAAGAAAGTTCAGAACAGGGTATTCCGATGTTCCGTGCACTCTTTGTAGAATTTCCGGATGATGCTGGTTCCTGGCTCATCGATAATCAATACATGTTCGGTTCGGATATGTTGGTGGCACCTCTGTTCGATAACTCTGGTGAACGCGACGTGTATCTGCCGGATGGAAAATGGATCGATTATCAAAGCGGTGAGGTGTACGATGAGGGCTGGCATACCATTGAAGCCGGGGAGATTCCGATCATAGCCCTGATCAAAGATGGAAGTATCATTCCTCATATCGAACTGGCTCAATCAACAAAGTATATGGATTGGTCGAAGATCCGGCTGAAAGTCTATTCAACCACTGGAACCGCAGATGGAATTTTGTTTACTCCGGATTCTGATAGAATTGAAACGATCTCGGTTCAGGATAAAAAGCTGTCCAAAAACCCATACGGCCGAAAAGTAAGCTTTACCGTGGAGTAAGAGTAGGCGTGACCCTCTCCTTTGTTTCCTATCCCGGGAGAGGAAGAAGCGTTGTACTATTTCAGGAAGATATCAAAGAGCGTCCCCTCCATTGGAGGGGATTGAGGGGTGGGTTCATCGCGGCACTGACCTATCTCCTAAACCCCTCAAAAGGAGACTGCTACTGAATCCACTTTCATTAGTCATCCTGAGGAAACTTCCGAAGGACCTAATCGCAGAAACAGCTGGTCCATCGATCAGGTCCTTCGCTATTGCTCAGGATGACTTTTCTTTTTAAGCACAAAGCCCTTCCAGACCTAATAAATATTAACTCATTGTTATTATTGGACAATTATAACGGGTAATCAGGAACAAAACTTTAAGAACTGAATTAATAGCCGTAGTTTATACCGAACTAAAATTTCAGTCTAACCAAAGACAAGTGAGTTTAGAATTAGACGTTGCTGCCGACGTTCAGATAATCAAGGCAGACTTAGACAACAAGAAACACGCATTAGATATCGTCAAGATCGTCGATCTGTTTGCCCGTGATCCTATGGGACAGGATGAGCCTCTGGAAGAGGAAGTAAGGGTGGATATGATCGCAGAGATGAAAAAGATCCCGACTACGATGACCTACATCGCCTACCATGATGATGAACCGGTCGGTATCGTTACCTGCTTTATTGGGTTTTCAACCTTTACTGCAAGCAAGACCTTCAAGATCCATGATGTGGCCGTTCACCCGGATGCACGTGGATTGGGAGTAGGAACCAAGCTGCTTAATAAAGTAAAAGAAGAAGCGGAAGAAATGGGCTGCTCCAAAGTGACCCTCGAAGTACGTGAGGACAATCCTGCCAAAAGACTCTACGAAAGAGAAGGCTTCGAATACGGCGAACCACGCTGGTGGTATATGACGCATGAACTTAATTAATTACCGAATATTGAAAGTGTGAGATAAGTCCCCCTTAGAAGGGGGGCGAATCAGCACTAATGTTCTGTGCTGATTTCGGGGAGGTGGTTATTGGTCATTTATGTTGATCCGATATTCATCGGGACACGTTCATTCAAATTCACTTTCTCCACAAATATTTCAGAGGTCGGGTTATTGCCCCACGTATTCAATGTTGGCACCAATTTAAATAGCAACTAAAAGTCCTTCCTTGAGGGAGGTGTCATTTTGAACAAGTTCAAAAGACGGAAGGTGTTCGATATGCGGGGGCGCTGCTCAAATTCCAACACCCCTCACAACATCGTTTGAACAACGATGTTGATCTCCCCTCAAGGGGAGACTCTTTTTTTGTTCTCAGAATGACTGTGTAGGCAAACAACGACTGCCGTTAATGGTTTACTCGTTCTTTTGTGCTGACCCTGAGCTACCTCAGGGCAGGCTCCAGAACCAAAAGCACCCGACTGAGATAGCTTATGGGCATTAAATCCCTTGAATGCTATTCCTTCACCTATCCAAGGCCGGTTTTAGTTGTATTTGATCAACTAAAAGTCATCCTGAACTTGATTCAGGATCTTTGTGGAGATCGGCATTTTAATTGGGTTAAAATCCCGATCAAAGTTATTCTAACGGCTTCTTTACTTTTGGCTTGACCCAAAAGTAACAAATATTTCAGAGTCGGGTTATTCCACCTTCTATTTAAGGCTGAAAATTGAATATCTATATCCAAAAAAGAGTCCGGAAGAAATGCGGCAGGGATTAGTTGAAGAAAAGAGCTATCCAGAAACTGAAAGAATATCAACGGACAGATAGAACGACATCTTCATTTCTTACGGCGAGTTTTGGGTACTTTTGCTCGTTCAAAAGTACCAGAAAGAAAATGGAAAACATTTATCCGATCAGGTCCTTCGCGTTCGCTCAGGATGACTGTTAATAAGAATTCATAACTCGTCATTCATTTTACCTTCTCGACCATCTCGCCCATATCGTAGCGCTCCATAGCGAGGATGTTTCCATCTTTGTCATAAGAAGCCATCAGACCATCGTATTCACCATGGGTGGTTTCATAGGCGTATTCGAATTCGACCTGCTTGTCAGGGTAATATTTCTTGACTACAGTTACAGAATCAAAGGAAATGTATTCCCAATCAAGGACGGGTTCCATTCCATTATCTGTTCGATAGATGCTTGATACTTTAACTCCTGAATCTCCAATCGACCACGAAGTTTCGAAACGAGATATTTGTGAACCATCAGGATCAAAAAGATCAACCTGAACTTCCTGGCCCTCATAAAAAACATGCTTCCTGTGAAGGATACCGGTTTTACTGTAGTACCAATTTTGCTCTCCCGTATAAGAGATTCCATCCGGGCCATAGTAAATACTATTAGCGGAGTTATAGGGAAGATTATCATGGATCTTCTTTGAAATAAGCTCAATATCAGAATAGATTGCATCTTCAGGGACAGGCTCTTCAGTGCAAAAGGTGAGAGTCAGAAAGATCAACACGGGCAGGGTCACAAAACTTACCATAGCAGATCTGATTCGGGAGCTATTTCGTCCCATCATCAGGAATCTCTTCTTAGTAAGCTTAAAATCCAGATCACTGGTCAGATGTATCATCCTTCTTCCCCGTTGTTAATTTCTTCAACAATCTCACCGTTAACTTTGTGTTCATACCGGACGATGTTGCCCGTTTCGTCCCATTCAGTCGTTTTAGTCTCAATGGTTCCAGAAGGGTATCTTGTTATGGTTGAATGGAACTGAAGGTCACCGTTCTCAAAGTACCCGTTGTGGATATTACTAGAGGTATCTTTACCACTAAAGTAGCTAAATTCGTATGTCAAAACTTCGGCATCATTTACGATATCGTATACTTTAGTCTCTGAAAAATGGGGCTTTGGGTAGGTATAAACAAACTTCTGTACCAGAGTGCCATCTGAGGAAAAGGTATGTCTCGCTTTCGGGGAGCCTAGCTCAGCAAACTTCTCTTCTGGTCCTGTATAAGTATGTATGGTTCTTCGTACTAAACTATCCTCGGAGTTAAAGTACAAGGTCTCTAATGCCCGCCCGATTTTAGCATATCCCTCATCAAAATCCGTACTTGCATAAAAGGTTTTCGTGGATAGAGACCCAGTTGAATCGAAGGTAGAGCTCTCAAGCAGGTAGCCATTTTTCACAATATGTTCGAATTTGATCAGGTTGGTTTGCCAATCAAACGTTTTTGACGTGCCTGTATAGACTTCTCGTTCCCCGTTAACTTCCGAATAGATCAGCTGATCCGATCCCTTCCTGTATAAAGGAGGCTTCATATTGCTAAACATAAGCCGGTACTCCGGAAACCAGTAGTCGTTTGAGTCCGTTTTTGTACAGAAGACAAAAGTAGTGATCAAAAGAGCGGGTAGCAGAACAGATAAAGCCAGACGCACCCTTGTTCTTGAGAACCTTCTCCCCATCATCACAAATCTCTTCTTAGTAAGCTTGAAATCCAGATCGCTTGTGAGTTTTATCATGATCACTAATCCTGATTATTTGCTAATAGTTTCTCAGGTTCTGGTGGAAGAGGCGGGGCTGGTTTTAAGTTCTCATTATCAAGGTCTTTGCTGAGATTGTTAATGATAATATTCAGCATGAATAGCTGATCATAGAGTTTAGAAAGATCTTCCTGAGAAACGTGCTGTTTGCCTTTCTCTAAATATTCAGATGTGAGCTCGATATATTTCTGAGTGGCATTTTTATGTTGTTCTTCCAGATAGGCGTTAGCCTGGCGCAGGGTGTTAACATTCTCAGGAAGAGCAGTCGACATCGAGAAATTTCTATCATAAGGACTCCCGTCTTTAGCATAGCGCTGTGATTGGATATCAAACACAAGAATGCCACTTGGATTAATAGTTCCAACTCCTTCAAACTTCAGAGTTCCGTCATCGTAATACTGGCGTTTTGATACCAGACTATCAGGGTGATACTCTGATTCTGAACTTAATACCCCTCTTATACTGGTGCTTTTGGAAATCAGGGAACCATTTTCATATTTACGTTCAATTTTTTGAAGTTCCGAGCCATCATCATCAAAGCTTATCTCAGTAGTTTTTAGTCCATTTTCAAACTCGATGGTTTTATCCAGCTGATCATTCCTGGTTAAATAGATCGATTGAGTGCCTGTAAAGGGTTTTCCGTTCGAGGAGTAATACCGGTTTGTCCGGGAATCATTTTGGCTAAATGCCAGAGGGATGTCGGCATAACGGCCATCATCATAACTGATCCGCAGCTTAGGGTTGGCATCAATTTCAGAGATGTCGTCTTTTTTGAATTCTGTGCAGAACATGAAAACGCTGGTTGCCAGTATGGGAAGTAAAAGCAGAGCAGTCCTTGTTGTCCTTTTTCGGGAGTGCTTTTTTCTCATCATGCCAAAGCGTTTTTTGGCGAGTTTAAAATCCAGATCACTTGTAAGTTTGATCATAACTTTCTCTCCTATTTAATCTTCTCGATAAGTTCACCGTCTTTGTATAACTCCTGCTGTAGAACGTCTCCGTTCTCTGCATACATAGTCATCATGCCCTGATATTTTCGATTGGAATCCGTGGCCATTTCAAATTTTAGCTGGCCGTTTGGATACCATTCTTTCATGGAGCCATCTCCTCGTCCTGGAACTAATATTGAACCCACTGACTCCTTGATCAGCGTATTGTTCTCATCATATAATCGGTATCCGGAAGAAAAACCCTGATCATAAGTAAATTCGGTTCGGGTTTTCTGTGCTCCGGTTGAATCAAATCGGGTAGTAGAAACAAACAGGCCTTCTTCATATATGGTTTCATGAAGAAGTTTATCGTCTTTTTTACGATAAGTTCGAAGAGTATCATTCACCAAACCGCCATCCCGGGTGTAATATTCGAGGGCATTTCCTTTGCTGGGAATAGCAGGGTAATAACCTATTTCCAAATTATAGTACACATTCTCATTCTCTCGGGTAGACAGGAAAAAGTAGTCACTTGAACTACGATCAGTGCAAAAGACCAAAGAAGTGATTCCGACCAGAGGCAAAAGAACAATCCGGGCTATGTTAGTACGAATCCTTGATGAGTTCCTGCTCATCATTTTCAGGCGTTTCTTAGTAAGGGAATAATCGAGGCTACTGGTTAAATTCATATTAATCTCTCTATTTAATTTTCTTGATGAGCTCACCGTTTTCGTATAGCTCTTGTTTAGAGATTCCCCCCTGAGGGTCATATAAGGTTATCAGTCCCTGATAATCCTTCTCAGAGTTTAATGGAATCTCGAATTTCAGCTGCCCGTTTGGATACCATTGTCTCCATATTTTCAGCCCATCCTCGGTCAAAGACCCTGAAGTACGTTCATCAATGAGAACTTCATCCGAATTAAAAAACCGGGTAGCTACCCAATCATGATCTATATATTCAGTCTCAGTAATGCCTTTTTCTCCGAGAAAATCATTCATCCCATAAAATGAAGAGCTAACCATATATCCATTTTCATAATGCTCGGTGGTCAGAAGGGAATCTGTTTGTTTGTCGTACCTTTTAACAACACCGGAAAAAAGTTTGCCATTGTTATCGTAATAGAGTTTTGAGCCAAATGTACGATTGCCATTCTCTGGATGGGTGAGTTTATAATAAAGCGCAGTGTCCGAATCACCACCGTTGGCTCTGATGAATCCTTCGGGCGCTATATCGGAACAAAAGCTAAAAGCCAGGATTGCGATAAAAGGAACCATAAGTAGTCGCATAATTCCGGAGCGTATCTTATTGCCAACTTTAGTCATCATCGAAAACCGTTTCTTAGTCAGTCCATAATTCAAACTGCTGGTAACGGCTTCTTCCTGAGTTCTCCCTGCTACAGAAAGAAGGAGCTTCTGATAATCCTTGACATCGGTGCCGGAGCTAAGTGCAAATTCGTCGGCCAGAAACTCATGGTTCAACTGAATGGATCGTTTGAAGATGTACAACAAAGGGTTAAACCAGAACAAAGCTTTGAGGAATTCAAGGAACAACACATCCCAGGAATGACGTTGCTGAACATGAGCCAGTTCATGATCAAGGATCTCGGGAGTGATCTTGCCGGCCTCGTAATCGTCTTTATTGAGGAATACATATCGCAGAAAACTGTGCGGTACGATCTTCTCATCCAGCAATACCAGTTTCGATTTCCTGAACAGAACGATCTGGTTACCTTTTGGTTTGCGGATCAGATTTAAAATTCCCCCGAAAAGCCTGATGACTAACACAGCCGTTACAATTCCATATATACTCCATAACACTGTTTTGAGAGGAAAAGGGGCAGAGGCCTCCGATGCTGTTGTTGCAGGCTGGATCTGAGTTTCAGAATCAGTAATAGTTTTCTGTCCGGAAGTATCCACATTATTTACCGGAGGGGCCGTGATCTTGTCTATGGAACCTTCTATAAATTCTGCAGGAGCTTTTACCAACGGCTCTACTGTTGGAATAGGGACATTTCCCTGTGAGGAAAACATACCATCTAACTCAAATGTGATTAGGGGTCCGGTTAACCCAAAGACCAAGGCGAAGATCAGAAACGCACGATTAAAGCGGTGCATTTTCTCATTTTCCAGGATCAGCTTGTAGATCAGGAAAAGTACTCCCAGCAAAAGAATAGATTTAATGAAATAGGCGATCATTGGTTCTTCCTCTCTATTTCTTTTTCAACGATGGATTTCAACTCCTCCAGTTCTTTGGAAGAGAGATTGGTTTCGGCGGTAAAAAAGGAAGCAAATTGCGCCGCTGAGTTATTAAAGAACTTTTTGATCAGTCCGTTTACATGCTTCGAGAAATAATCCGATTTCTTAACCAGCGGGAAATACTCTCTTGACCGGCCCCGCTGGTTATAATCGATAAATCCTTTTTCATGCATCCGCTTCAATAAAGTGGCAACCGTGGTGGGCGCTGGCTTTGGGTCGGGATACATTTCAAGCAAATCACTCATGTAGGCTTTTTCAAGCTTCCAGAGATATTGCATCAGTTCTTCTTCTGTTTGTGATAGCTGCATTTTCTACAATCTTAGAATTATTTCTACAAATGTAGAATAAAAAATTATAAATGCAAACAAAAGAGATAATTAGGAATAAAGAGTGACGAATGCCGATCTACGAATAGAGAGATTAGTCTGTATAAAGTCATCCTGATCCGCCAACTGGCGGAGAAGGATCTTGTTGATGTGGGGCTTCAAAGTTAGAGATATCAAGATAATTAATTAACGGCCTCTCGTCGATAAGGTCCTTCTCTTTCGCTCAGGATGACTCTGAAATGAAAGAGTTCTCCCCCTTGTTAAGGGGCAGACAGAGGAGGTCTGAAGATATTACTGATGTGGAGTTTCGGATAAACCTTACTTTTGGCTTGACCCAAAAATAACAAATATTTCAGAGGTCGGGTTATTCTTACATCTATCGGATCAGGATGACTTTAATTTTAAGGCGAAAAAAGTCCTCCCTTGAGGGAGGTGTCATTTTGAACATGTTCAAAAGACGGAGGGTGTTCGAAAGGGCAGTGGCCTTTATTTAATCGCAACACCCCTCACAACATCGTTTGGACAACGATGTTGATCTCCCCTCAAGGGGAGACTTTATTAAATTCCAATACGGAGTGAATTTTTGGGTACTTTTGCTCAGGATGACTTTAGATTTGAACGCGAAAAGATCATCACTTGTGACCTGTCTGCCAACTGGTGGCTCAGGATGAATGGAAAGGTAGTCACTTCACTCCCCGGAGGTGGCATGAACCTCTGCCTCCTGGGCAAGAGCAAGCACCGCCTGCTGGTACATGGAGCTTGGGTTGTAGCGAAGAATTGATTTTTCGAGGGAGCCAGTAACTTCTTTATAGTGTGATAAATAGTTGGCCACCGAATAGATATTGCTGGGCATATCGTAGAGATCGCCACCTACAAACCAACGGTTAAGAGACCACGGAATGAACTGAGCATAGGACATTGCCCCGGCATAACTGGATTCCATCTCCATGATATCAAGTTTATGATCTTCGGCGAATTCAAGTAGTTCTTCGAGTTGAGCCAGAGCCCACTTTTTGCGATATCCTTCCACATACATACTCACATAGGCATTGAACGGATTATAACTGCCTCGATATTTACCAAATTCTGATTCTACTCCAATGATTCCAACAATCACCGTTTTGGGAATTCCATAATCGCTTTCCGCTTTCTCAAGTTCAGCAGCATAGGTTCTCATGAACTCAGCAGCTTTGCCTTTTTTGCGATCGAAATTGATCACTTTTTTATAGTCTTCGATCCCTTCGATCTTGATCTCAACGGCGCGCTTGAATTTTCCGGTGATATTCTCGATCAGGCCAAACCGGGAATCCTCAAGAAGAGGTTTTATATCTTTTCCCTTTTTATTGAAATGTTCGATAAGAGCTTTGATCTCTTTGTCAGAGTCATTAGCCGAGGCCAGTCCTGAAATAAATATCAGCATACAAATGGTGAATAATACTCTCGCTCTCATCATAATATTACTTAAATAGCCTTGATTAGTCAGTGCTGTAGATAACGCATTAGTATACTAAATCTGATTCAAATCAGGAAAAGTAGTTAATCTGCTAAAAAAGCAACGATTCTCAGTGGTGCACCGCTCCCGTCTTTGATCTTCATAGGAAGAGCGATCACATAGGCACCGGTAGCGGGAAGCTGATCCAGATTAGTCAGATTCTCGAAGCCGGGGATGTTGTTGGCAAAAAGGATCTGATGGGTCTCATACATTTCTGACATTCCAAAATCGATGCTGGGAGTGTCCAGACCAACAGCCTTCACTTTCCTGTTATCAACCAGCCATTGTGAAGCTTCCGGATGGATACCAGGGAAGCTAAGATTGGCAACGCCTTTCTCACCACGCAAAGTAGTTCCCAGGTATGCTTCTGCATCAGGCCATTTAGCTCCAAAACCGGTATGAAAAAGCAGGATGGATCCATTGGGTATTACTCCATGCACTTCTTCCCAATGTTGAATATCCTGAGCTGAGATCTGATAATCACGATTCTCCATAACTTTGTCAGAGACATCAATTACGATGGCGTTGCCTGTCAGCTGGTCAATGGTTAGTTCATCCACCGTTTGCTTTCCTTCGGAGAAATGGATCGGGGCATCCAGATGGGTTCCACCATGTTCCGCTGTACTGAATTTGAATGCTTCATAGTAATAGCCTTTATCGGTCTGGCCAACAAATACGGTATCAAATTGCCAGGTGTCGGAAGTAGGCCAGTAGAGCGTTTCATGGGAGTAATCATGGGTCAGATCCACCCAACGTCCATCATTAAAAGAATGCTTCTCGACTGGAGTACAATTAGCAATGATGAACAAAAACAGAAGTCCATAAAGAGATACAGTTTTCATAATACAGCATTTATTGAAAGTCTTTTTAAATAAAAGTATATACCAGCTAACAAAAAAGGCTTTTGGCATTAACAGGATCAATTGAAATTTTTAGAAAATCAGGGAATTATGAACACTGTTTCAAAAGATATATCGAATGTATTCAGGTTAGCTATACTGATCATCTTAGCTATGAAAATAGAGGCCAATGCCCAGAACCTAACTGATGGAATGCCAAATTGGTTTTTGGTACCTCCTGCTGATACTGAAGAGTATATGTATACGGTTTCTTCAGGTGATTCCTATTCAGAAGCAGTGGCACTTTCTTTGCAATCAATGGCTGGCAAACTGGAAACCAAAGTAGAGGCTCTTAAAAAGGTATTTCAGGAAGAAGTTGATGCTGGAACAACTAATAATGATGCTTCATTTAGTTCTAACCAAAAATTTGTAATGAACCAAAATTTTGGAAAGATCAGTGTTCAGGGAATGCAAAAAAGTTTCGAAGAAGAGCAAGGTGGTGGATATAAATCGATCTATGAAAATGTAGTGAGGATAACATACTCCAAAAGTGAATTTGAGACATTTCAAATAGACTTGTATACGACTGAGGAATCGGGTTATAGCTTAAGTAAGTATGTTATCAGCGACAAAAAAATAGAGGCTGGTGCGTCCTTTGAAGATATGCTTAGTTATATGGATGAGTCAGGTATTATGACTATTAAGACAGAAAGTGTGCCCAGTAAAACCGGGCATACCTATTTTATTCAGCTTGGATTGTCTCTGGATAAATCCCTGAAAGCAACAGAGAAAGAGACTGCCCGTCAGGATTCTGTATTATATGAGAAGTTCAAAAAGAGTAAAGCTTTTGAAGAGCTCCAAGAGAGATTGAAAGAATTCGATGAGGATCAGGACGATCAGTAGTTAGTTTCAATAAAGTTAATAGAGACTTCATTTTATAACTCTCGGCTAAAAGTCTTACCTTATCCTGCCTTTGAAAAAAAGCTCCTTATCCTGTTGGGAGTCCGGACTTCCCGAGAGAAGTATTTAGTTTGGAAAAGGCGCCAGGAAACAAGAAAACTATTATCAAAAGGAAATCATGGCAAAAGAATTTGACGTATGTGTGATCGGGTCAGGCCCCGGAGGTTATGTAGCTGCGATCCGTGCTTCTCAACTAGGGTTTAAAACAGCAATCGTGGAAAAAAGGCATCTCGGTGGAGTATGTCTGAACATTGGTTGTATCCCTACTAAAGCACTGTTACGTTCTGCAGAGGTATTAGAGTCTATCAATCATTCAGAAGATTACGGCATCACCGTTAAGGATGTAAAAGCTGATTTTGATGGTATTGTGAAAAGGAGCCGTGGTGTTGCCAATAAGATGAGCAAAGGTGTTCAGTTCCTGATGAAAGCAAACAAGATCGACGTTTTCATGGGAACGGGTGTTTTCAAATCGAAAACAGAACTGGCGGTTAATGATGAAAACGGTAAAGAAACCGAAAGCATCAAAGCAAAGCATTTCATTATTGCTACAGGTGCCCGTCCGCGTCAGCTTCCGGGTCTTGAGATCGATGGCGAAATGATCATTGATTCTGAAAAGGCAATGACCATGGAAAAACAGCCTAAGAAAATGGTGATCGTTGGTGCCGGAGCTATTGGTGTTGAATTTGCATACTTCTATAACACTATCGGAACAGAAGTGACTATTGTTGAGCTTCAGAAGACATTGGTTCCGGTTGAGGATGCAGATGTGGGTCGTGAGCTCGGTAAGATCTACAAGAAAAAAGGAATTAACTGCCTCACCGAAAGCACTGTTGAAAAAGTAGAGAAGAAAGGAAAAGGTGTAGCAGTTACTGTTAAGACCAAGAAAGGCGAAGAAGTGATCGAAGCCGATGTGGTTCTTTCAGCTGTTGGTGTTACCGGAAATGTGGAAGGTCTGGGACTCGAAGATATCGGCGTTAAAGTAGAGCGTGGCGCTATCGTTGTTGATCGTTCTACCTATTCAACCGGTGTTGATGGAATTTACGCGATCGGTGATATCATCGGTGCTCCGTGGCTGGCACATAAAGCCTCTCACGAAGCGGTTGTACTGGCAGAGAAATTAGCAGGTCATAATCCAAAGCCGATCAATTACAGCAATATTCCTGGTTGTACTTATTGTGAGCCTCAGGTTGCTTCTGTTGGTTTGACTGAAGCTGCAGCCAAAGAAGAAGGCTATGATATTAAAGTGGGTAAGTTCCCGCTTTCGGCAAGTGGTAAAGCAACAGCTCTTGGCCATGAAGAAGGTTTTGTGAAAGTGGTATTTGATGCTAAATACGGCGAGTGGCTGGGTTGTCATATGATCGGTTTCGGTGTTACTGAAATGATCGCGGAAGCAGTAGTTGCCCGTGACCTGGAAACAACCGGACATGAGATCATCAGCGCGGTTCATCCACACCCAACGTTGTCTGAGGCAGTGATGGAAGCCGTGGCTGAAGCATACAACGAAGGTGTTCACTTAGGAACCCCGGTTAAGAAATAAGAAATATGTTGCTGTCATTTCGACCAGCGGGAGAAATCTAAAGAAAGGAATTAAAGAACCCGTTAGATTTCTCATTTCACTCGAAATGACGAAGAAAAAATTTGGCTCCCGTAGGGGAGCCATTTTTGTCTGAGAAAGTCTCCCCTTGAGGGGAGTGCCGCGAAGCGGGAGGGGTGTACACCCTCCGTCTTTTTGGTTTGGGAAATTAATTTAAAGGTCATCCTGAGGAAACTTCCGAAGGAACTAATCGGATAAACAACGAGGTCCTTCGCTTTTGATCAGGATATCTTAGAATATATGAGCGTAAAAAAAACCATCGAACTTTACGACCTGGGAACAGGTTCCTACCAGCCGGTGTGGGATCTCCAGCATAAGGTGCAGGCCAGCATTATAGAAGAAAAGCGTGCAGAGCAAAAGGGAGATTTTAAAGGAACAAGAAAGAACGACGCGTTACTCTTTGTGGAACATCCTCATGTATATACGCTCGGCAAAAGCGGGGAAGAAGAAAATATGCTCCGTTCAATGGCAGAGCTCACAAATCTGCATGCTGAATATGTCAAGATCGACAGAGGTGGTGATATCACCTATCACGGGCCAGGACAAATCGTTGGGTACCCCATTCTGGATCTGGATCGTTATTTCACTGATATCCACAAATATCTGCGGTATCTGGAAGAGGTATTGATCAAAATATGCGCAGATTATGGATTTGAAGCAGGAAGGATAGACGGCCTGACCGGTGTATGGGTGGGTGAGGAAAAAATAGCTGCTATGGGAATACGATGCTCAAGATGGGTAACTATGCACGGTTTTGCATTTAATGTGAATACCGACCTGAATTACTTCAATAACATCGTGCCTTGTGGAATTCAGGACAAAGCAGTGACAAGCCTTCAAAAATTAACTGGTCGTGAAATTGACTTAAAGGAAGTGAAGGAAAGGATCGTATCTCATTTCGAAAATGTTTTCGGAGTAAACATTGAAGTGATGGGTTCAGGGCAGGAACTAGAGAAGAATTTTTTGTAATTTTAATGTCAGCGAAAGGGGATAAATTTTCCCTTGATTGGCATTTCGACCAGCGGGAGAAATCTAAAGAGAGGAATTCAAGAATCCATTAGATTTCTCGTTTCACTCGAAATGACAAACTTATAGTATTGTTTGCAGGAAGAAATCATGATCAAAGAACTTCAGGTAGTAGAGAAAAACTCAAAGCAGCGCAGACCGGAATGGTTGCGTGTTAAGCTTCCATCAGGAGAGAAGTTTAAGGAAGTACTGGATACGATCAATGAGCATAAACTGAACACGGTGTGCTCTGAAGCCCGTTGCCCGAATATGGGAGAATGCTGGGGAGCAGGTACTGCCACTTTTATGCTGTTAGGCGATGTTTGTACTCGATCGTGTGCATTTTGTGCGGTGAAAACAGGCCGTCCACCAGCCGATCTCGATTGGGATGAACCAGTTCGCGTAGCAGACGCAGCCCGAAAAATGAATTTAAAACACGTAGTTCTGACTTCCATCAACCGGGACGACAGAAAAGATGGCGGAGCCCCTATATTTGCAGCTACGCATACCGAATTAAGAAAAGTGATTCCCGGTGTTACCATTGAATCACTTATCCCGGATTTCAGAGGTGACTGGGATACTCTGCAAATCGTTTTGGATACTCCACCAGATGTACTGAGCCATAACCTGGAAACCGTTCCGAACAAGTACAGAAGAGTTCGTCCCCAGGCTAAATATGAGCGTTCACTGGAATTGCTGCTCAGAACGAAACAAGCGGGAATTAAATCAAAAACCGGGATCATGGTTGGACTTGGCGAGACCCGGGAAGAGGTTATTGAATTAATGCAGGACTGTGTTGATCATCAGGTAGACGTACTTACGATCGGACAGTATATGCAACCAACAAAAATGCATCATCCGGTATTAGATTGGGTACATCCGGATCAGTTTGCGGAATACAAAGAAATAGGCGAGAAACTGGGTATTGGACATGTTGAAAGCGGACCGCTGGTTCGTTCTTCTTATCATGCCGAAAGACACGTATAGTGTTTGTTCCTTTTTCCTCTTCTGTTATCTTAGACAAAAATTTCAGACATGCTCTCAACTCTAACCGTATTATTTGTTAGTTATCTGATGGGGTCGATACCTTCAGCTATTTGGGTCGGTAAGATCTTCAAAGGCGTTGATATCAGGGAGCACGGAAGTGGAAATGCGGGTACTACAAATACCTTCCGGGTGTTGGGGGTGCCGTTCGGTATCACTGTTTTTGTAATGGATTTTTTAAAGGGATTTATCCCTTCTTTTGTTTTAAGTGCTTATGCATTCGATCTGTTTGCAGGTCCGCTTGCTCCCCCTAACTGGGAAGTAGAAGCATTTCTGAAGATCGCCTGTGGTTTGTTTGCTGTGATTGGGCATATGTTTCCGATCTTTGCAAGGTTCAAAGGAGGTAAGGGAGCGGCTACCGCATGTGGTATGCTTTTTGGTATTGAACCGATCTCAATTTCGATCTCTTCCATCATTTTTATATCAACCATTTTCATCTCCAGGTACGTATCTCTCGCGTCCATGCTTGCATCCTTTTTCTACCCGATCGCACTCCTTGTTTTACGATTCGGTTTCGGGATGAAGATCGATTCCAGTATTGTCATTTTTGGAGCGATCGTAGCCGCAGGTATCATCATCAAACATAAATCCAATATTCAGCGCCTGCTTGCAGGAACCGAGAGTAAAGTGGGTAAAAAGAAAAAAGAAGATTGCGCTACTGAAACAGAGGCGGTCGAGGTAGGAGCATGAAAAATGTAACTATTGTCGGTGCGGGAAGTTTCGGAACAGCGCTGGCAACGGTATTGGACACCGCCGGAAATAATGTTCAGATCTGGGCCCGGGAAAAAGAGATCGTAGATTCGATCAATAATGAGCACCGAAACCTGGCCTATCTACAGGATCTGAAGCTTCCTGATTCGATCAAAGCGTATCATGATCTGGAAAAATGTCTGAGAAATCAGGATATGGTGTTGTTTGCGACCCCATCACATACACTGCGAGAGGTTGCAGCAAGAATAAAACCCTGCCTGGATGGAGATGAGATCCTGGTGACAGTATCAAAAGGAATAGAAAATGAGACCTTTAAGACCATGTCTCAGATACTGATAGAGGTGATGGAAGGAGTAACCTATGAGGATAAGATAGGTGTGCTGTACGGCCCAAGTCACGCAGAGGAAGTAGCTACACTGAAACCAACTACAGTAGTGGCAGCAGCGTATTCATCCAGAACAGCTAAAGAAATTCAGAATACCTTTCTCACACCCATGTTCAGAGTGTATGTGAACAACGATGTGGTTGGAGTTGAGATCGGTGGTTCCGTCAAGAATATCATGGCTATTGCAGCCGGAGTAATTGATGGAGCTGAGCTTGGAGACAATGCCAAAGCAGCACTCATCACCCGCGGGCTTCACGAAATGAAAAGAATGGGAGCAATGATGGGAGCTCACCCGGATACTTTTTCAGGATTAACAGGGATGGGTGATCTCATCGTAACCTGTACTTCCGCGCACAGCCGGAACAGATATGTGGGACATCAGATCGGATTAGGTAGAAAATTAGATGAGATCATTGAAAGTATGAGTATGGTGGCTGAGGGGATCAAGACCACCAAATCAGTTCACGACTGGGCTGTAAAGAACAGAGTTGATATGCCCATCACTTCAGCGGTTTACAAAGTTTTATTTGAGGATGTAGACCCTAAAGACGCAATGAATGCGTTAATGACACGTGATCCCAAAGACGAAATTATAATTTAACACGACTTAAGACGGCAATCCTAAAGTCGAAAGTTGAAGATCGTAACAATGAAGAACGAACTCGACTTTTACCTTCAGCATACGGGCTCGGTAGAGGTATCGTCCATGACCCGTCAGGACCTGAAAAACCTGATCGCTACAGGCGAAAGCTCCTTTTTAGAATTTAAGCACAGAGTATCATCTCCGGAGAAGATCGCTCGCGAAATAGCTGCCTTTGCAAACACAAAAGGCGGGACTATTCTCATCGGTGTAAGTGATAACGGCGACCTCACAGGCGTGGAAAGCTATATGGAAGAAGAATTCTGGCTTTCTCAGGCAGCACATGATGTATGTACCCCCCGGGTAGAAATTAAGATAGAACTGTTCAACAAGGGCAATCGGGATATTCTGATCGTGACCGTTCCCGAGGTTGAGGAGAAGCCCGTTTACCTGAAAGGAAAGAAACAAAGAACGGTGTATGTGCGCCAGGAGGATGAAAGTGTGGTTGCATCAGATGAGTTCGTTGAGGTTTTGAAAAGAGGAGGTTCAGACGAAGGAGTCACCTTCGAGTATGGGGAAAAAGAACAATTACTGTTTCGCTTCCTGAATGAGTATGGAGATATCACGGTTAAGCGGTTCTCCATTATCATTAATGCTACAACATACCGGGCTGCGCAAATACTGGTAAATTTGGTGAGCGCCGGCATTCTGGACCTTTATGAAAAGGATGGAGTTGCACACTATACTTTTTCCAAGAAAAGTGCGTAATTTTGAAGGGTTCTAAATAAAGAGAAGAAAATGAATACCCAAGAAGAAAATCTGGATGATGTTATTTCCTCCCTGATCGATTTCGATGATGAGGAAACTACATCAGCAAACCAGGAAGAAAGAGAGTTAACCGGAGAACCTGTTCGTTTGACTGAACGGGCTGCTCGTCAAGTAACTAAGATCAAAGCCGAGGAAGGGCTGGACTCGAACCTCTATCTGCGCGTAGCTGTGGAAGGTGGTGGTTGCTCCGGATTGAGTTATAAACTGGGCCTGGATCATCGCGAAGAAAAAGATACCATCTTCGAAAGTTTTGGAATCGAACTGATCGTAAACCCGGATCACCTGATGTATCTGGAAGGAATTGAAATTGATTATCCTGACGGACTTGACGCCCGCGGTTTCACCTTCGATAACCCAAACGCCGTTGACAACTGCGGCTGTGGTACCAGCTTTTCTATTTAGTAAAATGCGTCGTGCTGAACTTGTTTCAGCATCTGTGTCAGCCTCGTAAGTAATGTCCACTAGTCATCCTGAGGATACCTCCGAAGGATCTGGACGATGTGGGGTTTATAAAGTTGTTTTAATTCAGACTCTAAATAAGGGCAATTACCCGATAAGTTCCTTCAGCGGTAGCTTCAGGATGACTATAGAGTGATGTTGGTACAGCGTTTTGGGAAAAAAGGGTATCACTCATCCTTATCATGTGAGATCAAACGAACACCCCGCTTGAATGTCACATAATGCCAGATCCATTCTGCAAAAACACGGAACCTGTTTCGGAATCCAATCAGAAAGAAAATGTGGATGAAGCCCCACATCAGCCAGGCTAAAAACCCATTCACTTTAAACCCTCTGATATCAGCCACAGCTTTGGCACGGCCGATGGTGGCCATGGTCCCTTTATCAACATAATGAAACTCAGGGCGCGCTCTGGATTCAGAATCTTTGCTGATCAGTTTTCCAATAAAACGACCTTCCTGAAGGGCGACAGGTGCGAGTCCGGGGAGAGGCTTATCCTTTTTATCTTTCACATGAGCGGCATCGCCCAAAACAAAAATATTCTTATTAGAAGGGATGGAAAGGTCCTTATTCACGATAAGACGTCCCATCCGATCCTGTTCATCTCCCAGTGTTTTCAGTAAGGGAGAGGCAGACACACCAGCGGCCCACATCACATTGGGTGTTTCAATAAAGTGGTTTTTGAGATGAACACCATTTTCAGTGATCTTTTGAACAGGTGAATTCAGGATCACCTGAACGCCCATTTTATTCAGGGTATCAAGTGCTTTGTCAGATAATTTATCCGGGAAGCCATTCAACACATTACCGGCAGCTTCGACCAGGTAGATAGTAGTCTCGTTGCGGTGGAAGTTCCTGTAATCGCGCATCATATTACGCTTTGCGATCTCAGCTATTGAACCTGCCATCTCAACACCGGTTGGACCGGCACCAATTACCACATAAGTGAGATAAGGTTTTCTTTTTTCCAGATCACTGATGGTTTCAGCCTTTTCAAGAGAGAGCAAAATTCGTTCTCTGATCTCAAGGGCATTGGAAAGTGATTTAAGTCCCGGAGCATGTTTCTTCCAGTCGTCATTACCGAAGTAATTATACTGAGCCCCTGGAGCCAGTACGAGGTAGTCGAATGAAATCTCATTACCATCGGTAAGTGAAACCGTTTGCTTTTCTTTGTCTACTGAGACTACTTCTCCCAATACCACTTTAATATTCTTACGCTTGGTAAAAAGCGCGCGAATGGGAATAGCGATATCTCCAGGAGAAAGAGCAGCTGTGGCTACCTGGTAGAGCAGCGGTTGAAAGAGGTGATGATTGGATTTATCAATGATGGTGACTTCGAATTCGGAGGACTTAAGTTTCTTCGCCACATTGATACCGGCGAATCCACCTCCGACAACTACTACTTTTTTGGCCATACGCCCTTAGGCTATGATTTAACCTTTTTTGTTACCTGGGTCTCGTCAAGTTCTTTGTCTGAGACCTCAATATCTTCAAGTTCGGGAATTGTAATGGAAGGTGCAGGTTCTTTTTCTTTAAAAGTTCGGGCGCGGAATCTGCGTTCAGCAGTGTGTTGAAGTACCTCCATCAGATCTCTGAGTTTGTCTTTTCTTTTGTCTTTTCTTCCCTTTACAAAGCGAGCCAGCAAAGCACTAATACCAAAAAAGATAACGGCGGCGACCAACATAGGGCCTTCGTCGTTACCAGCTCGATTAAAAATAATAGCTGCTAAAAACATAAATGACCCAAAGAGACCAGCCAGAGAGGGTAGAAAAAATTTATTTATGGTTTTAAGACTTTGACGAAGGCTGAATTTAAGACGCCCGTTTTTGTCTTCAATTTCCAGCTCAGGAGAACGCATGGTTGCAAACAGTCGGGCCGGGCCAGCGGGTTTGGCATTCCAGAATAATTTATTTTTTCTGCGATGAACAGTACCCACTGTATTAAAATGGTACTCAAGCTGTGCTTTTAGTTCATTTACCAGATTTCCTTCTAAGGGACCATTGGCATGTGCCTGCACTTCAACTTTACTGAAGCTGTTGGTTTCTATCTGAATGGGATCGTCAAGTGGGATGCCCTGATGTTCAATAAGGGCTTCCATCACATATTCCCTTTTAATATTCAGGGAATCAGATATCTCAAATAGCTGCTCATGGGTTTCAGGATCATTACTGAAGGTTCTGGACGGAGAATTATCATAGAATTTCTGAAAAACGGATGCCCGCTTAATGATCTTCCTGATTTCGTCTTCGTTCAACATGCCCATGATCAGATCCCGTTAGTTAAGTTTAGCCTGTGCCTCAGTAATTAGCCTCGAAATGTCCTCTTTCGAAATCTCCTCCTTATTGTTGCAATAGTGGCAAACCACTTCCTGAGATTCCCCTTCCATATCCTTGAGGTCTTCAAAACTAAGCATTGCCAGAGCGTCCATAAAACGGTCCTTGGAGCAACGGCAGAAGAAATCAACCAGTTGGCGTGAAAGCTCCTTCACCCTGATCGGTGAAATGGCCTTTGTCATTATTTCATCAATATACTGGCCGTCTGCAAGCAGTTCATTAATAGGAGGAAAAGAACCGAGGCGTTCCTGAAGCATATCAATTTGTCCGTCAGGCGCACCCGGAAGGCGCTGTAATAACAAGCCACCAGCTTCTGATACTTCGCCACTTTCTGTGATACCCACATCCAGGATAACAGCAGAAGGGATCTGTTCCGACTGAGCCAGGTAATGAGCCACATCAGAATTCACATCTCCAGTGATAATTTCAATAGTACTTGTTCTGGGTTCCGCCTCATTGTAAAGCGTTTTAGTAAAAGTGAGAATCCCCAATCCGATACCGTCTCCGATTGTTACATTCGGGTTTGAGTAATCCAGCTCGGCAGCGGGATCTCCCACATAGCCCCGGATCTCACCCAAACTGTTAGCTTCGGCAAGAATAGTTTTTACAGGCCCGTCACCATCCATACGAAGTTGAACCCGCTCTTCCTTTTTCAGCTCTGAGGCCAGTAGCATGGTTGCCGTCATTGCCCGACCCAGAAGTACGGTATTTAGTACAGATAGCTGATGACGGTCTTTGGCTTCCTTTACAACATCGGTGGTTTTAATAACAGAGATCTTGAAATTTCCATCCTCTGTAATTCCCTTGATCAAGCGGTCTTTAAATTGAAAATCTTCTTTCTTCATTAATGTAATAGTGGTATAAAATACGTTGAATAATAGTCCTCACATAAGCTGTATGCGCGATCCAAAGATACGAATTTTAGAAATGGGATTTAATACTGAACAGAACCAAGCAGTGGTAGATAGCGATTAGTAAAAGTCCTCCCCTAAGGGAGGTGAGGTTTTCAACCTGTTGAAAAATCGGAGGGTGTTTTAATGAGGATATACTGGGAAAGGGTCCTGCGACCCACCCCTTAATCCCCTCCGTGGGAGGGGAACTTCTTTATATGTCTGTTGTTAGCTGTCAACTCAGAACATTAGCAAGCAAGGCCTTCAGGCCTGCGAGGGGAGGCCGAAAAGCTGTGTGCTGACTGCGTAAAGGAAATCCAACATCACACATTGGTCTTTCGATCATAGAACATTTGAAATGCGAAGGACAGATACTCTCCGTATAACCTTCCGCATTTCTTCCGGTCGTAGTTTTGGAGGCAGAACGTTAGTGTAACAACCCATCAAGATTGTATTGATAACAAAGTCCTCTCCCCTGAAGTCAGTGGAGAGACAGAGAGGGGGCTTGAAGGAGTGAGATGCGGGGTAAGGAATGTGTGTCTGGAAAGAGTATGGTAACCCACCCACGTCCGCCGTAAGTTTACTCTGGAGTGCGGGCCTGTATCCCCTCTCAAGAGGGGAACTCTTATAGTTGAGTTGTTAGCTGTCAACTCGAACATTAGCAAGCAAGACCTTCAGGCCTGCGCGATATGGGAGTTAGAGTTCAGAGAATTAAGCTACTTCCTGTCTGTCATATACATTTCACCAAGGCGACCAGAGAAATGGCTGCGTGATGAGTATACCGATTTGATCCTGGCGACACTGGCAATACGTTCTTCAGCAAGAATATTAGATGCTTTGTGTGAAGGGATTCCATGCTCTTCGGAATAATCAAGGATATTAAGTGTGGTGTCGTAGATCTTTTGAGTACGGTTCATTGCGTGTTCACGATTATAGCCTTCCAATTCACTGGAGATATTGATGATACCACCAGCATTGATCACATAATCCGGAGCGTAGATGATCCCTTTGTCGAGAAGCATCTGGCCGTGGCGGTCTTCCATATCCAGTACGTTGTTAGCCCCACCTGCTATGATATTACATTTAAACTGATCGATGGTGTCGTCGTTGATCACTCCGCCCAATGCGCAAGGAGTAAAAATATCCACATCTAATCCATAGATCTCATCCGGAGAAACAACGTCAGCGCCCACTTCTTTAGCAAGCTCATTCGCTTTCTCTGTGTAGATATCGGTGATGAACAGTTTTGCACCTTCTTTAGCGGCATATTTTGCAAAATAAGATGCCACGTGTCCGGCGCCCTGCAAGGCGATCTTTTTACCGGCCAGGGAATCAGTGCCATAGGCTTTTTTGGCAGCCGCTTTAACACCCATGTATACTCCATATGCAGTAACAGGTGATGGATTCCCGCTTCCGCCCAAAGTTTCAGGAATTCCGGTTACATATTTCGTTTCGGAATAGATCCATTCCATATCCTGAACTTCCATTCCAACATCTTCAGCGGTGATATACCGACCACCGAGGCCATCAACAAAACGACCAAATGAACGAAATAAAGCTTCATTTTTATCAGTATGCGGGTCTCCGATGATAACCGCCTTACCTCCACCGAGATTAAGACCTGAAATAGCAGCCTTATATGTCATACCGCGAGAAAGACGAAGTACATCTTTAAGTGCCGCTTCTTCTGTTTTATACATCCACATTCGTGTACCACCCAGTGCAGGGCCCAGGGTAGTATTATGAATAGCAATGATAGCCCGGAGCCCGGTATCAGGATCGGAACAGATCACAACCTGCTCATGTTCTTTGGATTCCAGTGCGCTGAATATTGGAAATTCAGGATCCGGGGTATGAGTCATTTTTTTCTCTTTTGATGGGATGTCAAACATGGATAGTAATTAGTTGTGGAAACGCTTCCAAAGCTCTCGTTTTATCGGACAAATTGCCAGTTAAATGTTGCTGAAAAGCATCAGCGGGCCAAATATAAGGGTAATTCTGATGTTTTTTAGGGCTTTAACAAATATTTAGTGCTTCGGTCATATATGCTCCCGCTTATTGTATACGCTAGCTGATCTGTTGGTAGATCGACTTTTAGCTGTCACCCTGAGCGCCCGTAAAGTTGAGACGACTAATTAGAATTCGCGAAGGGTATCAAATGTAGAATTATTTGTTATGTTTTTCACGAATACCAACCTTCTGTTAAATCTTTCCAACAGGGATTCATTGTTTCAATAAGAGCTACTTTCTTTGCTCTTCTCCATCCTTTGATTTCTTTCTCTCGTTCTATTGCCCTACCTATATCATCTGTATCTTCATAATATACCAATTGGTAGAGGTTATACTTCTTAGTGTATCCTGGATAAAGTTTTTTTTTGTGTTCATATATTCTGCGTTCCAAGTCGTTGGTAACACCGACATAAAGCATCTTTGAATTGTTACTGAGTATGTACACATAATAAGTTTTAGCCATACTTGTAAGACCTTCTATCTCCCAACTCCTTACAGATGATTCTTCGTAACGTAAAATTTATGCTTAGTACAAGTTTGATACCTTTCGCTATGTATTTCGAGCTTTTGAAAAGCTAAGGGAGCTCAAGGTGACAGCCTGGGGTTATAGATGAACTTACTATTTGTTTGTACAAAGCTGATCCGCCAACCGGCGGAGAAGGAAAATACCCTCACACTAATAATGAAATTGTGATGCATTATTGTATTTTAAAGGCAATGAAAAAAGTGCAATGCACTTGGCGTTACGGTTTGGCCGCCGGACAGCCTTTTATGTATAAAAGTAAAAATAAAGGTAAAGTAAATCATGTCATTCCGCTGGGTGTATGCGCAGCCGGAGCAGGAGGAGCGCGTGCCCGCACTAGAGCAGGCACTCGGTGTTCCGGAGAACGTAGCTCGATTGTTGGCTATCCGTGGCATAGAAAATTATGATGATGCAAAAACTTTTTTCAGACCTACTATAGATCTACTTCATGATCCGTTCCTGATGAAGGATATGGATCTGGGTGCAGAAAGGCTGGCACTAGCTATCCGTAAAAGCGAAAAAGTTCTTGTCTACGGTGATTACGACGTAGATGGAACCACTGCGACCGCCTGTTTATATACGTTTCTGAAAGAATTTGGCGTAGATGCAGATTATTATATCCCGCATCGCTTCAAAGAAGGGTATGGTATTAACCCGGAAGGGATACAGTACGCCCGTGAGATAAAAGCCGATCTGATCGTATCGGTAGACTGCGGTATCACTGCTATTCAGGAAGCCAAAGAGATCAAAGAAGCGGGAATTGATCTTATCATTTGCGACCACCATACCGTAGGCGATACCATACCTGAGGCCCATGCCGTTCTGGATCCAAAAAGACCGGACTGTAATTATCCCTTCGATGGACTATCAGGAGCCGGTGTTGGATTTAAACTGATCCAGGGAACCCTGAAAAAGCTTGGACTTCAGGATTCGGTGGCATTTAAGTTTTTGGATCTGGTTGCCATCTCGATAGCTTCAGATATAGTACCCATCATTGATGAGAACCGGATATTGATGAAGGCCGGGCTTCAGATGCTTCAATCTACCCCAAGAGTTGGTATTAAGGCCCTGATGGAAATTATTAAAATGCCTGTGACAGAGATAACCACCTCTAAGATCGTATTCTCGATCGGTCCCCGTATTAATGCTGCCGGGAGGATGGGCGATGCCACAGCCGCTGTTAAGCTGATG
Organism: Rhodothermia bacterium; assembly: GCA_030427885.1. GTDB lineage: Bacteria > Bacteroidota > Rhodothermia > Balneolales > Balneolaceae > JAUICM01. Next base: position 190,894 of record JAUICM010000004.1, read on the forward strand.
ATCTCAGAGTCGGAAGCCGAAGCGAAGGCGTTGGCGTATGAGCTGGAAGGCATCAACATCAAACGGCGCGATAAAGATTCAAAGACCATGGACGAGGCCCTTGCCCAGATCGATGAGGAGCTGGATGTGGATGAGATCTCTTCATTAGTACTCTATAAACCAGACTGGCACTTAGGGGTGATCGGAATTGTAGCGTCACGGCTGGTAGACATGTTTCACCGTCCGGCCATCATGCTAAGTAATGTGGATGGCAAGATCAAAGGATCGGGGCGCAGTATCAAAGGCTTCAATATTTATAATGCCATGAAGCAGTGTGAAGATATTCTTGAGCAGTTTGGTGGGCACGAGTTTGCAGCCGGACTCACACTCGAGGAAAAGAACCTGGCCGAATTTCGAAGACGGATAAACCAGATCGCCTACCAGGGATTGTCAGGTAATAAATTTGAGCCCGAGTTAATGATAGACCTGAAACTGGATTTCAAAGAAGTGGACATGCGCTTCTGGAAGCTACTGGCCCAGTTCAAGCCATACGGACCGTCAAACCTGAGGCCGGTGTTTGTAACAGAGAAGGTTGAAGCCGTTGGGGTGCCAACCGTGGTCGGAAACGGTCACCTGAAGATGAAAGTGAAGCAGGGCGACAGTGGAGTCTTTGATGTGATCGGGTTCAATATGCACGAGTATCTGCCGGAAGTGAGGAATGGCAATAAGTTCGATATCGCCTATGTACTGGAAGAAAATTTCTGGAACGGAAGGCGTACCCTTCAGATCAGGCTCAAGGATATCCACCTTTCCTGAATTTTATAGACAAAAGTTATTGTATCTGGATTGCAAAGCTTTTATCTTTGCTGCTCTCCAAAAAACGGGACTGTAGCTCAGTTGGTAGAGCAACGGACTGAAAATCCGTGTGTCGCTGGTTCAATTCCTGCCGGTCCCACTTTTCAACCCTGAATTGTTTTTACAGTTCGGGGTTTTTTTATGCCTTTCAATCTTGTTCATGAAAACAAACTCTACAAAAGAATCCTCCTGAAGCTTACCCATCGCTTCCTACTCCTCTATTTCTGGTACCGGATTATGTTTAGGAGTCCCCTCCCCTGAAGTCAGGGGAGGGGTCTCAACAGGGTGAAGTGTTAAAATAGGAGTCAGGTAACACACCCCTAAATCCCCTCTCCAGAGGGGACTTGGAGTTTAGTCACTCAGAGCGAAGCGAAGAGCCTGCACAAAGTTATTGCTGGCCAGGTTGTTGTGCAGATCCGTCACCCCTCGGCAAGCCCGGGGTTCTGGATGACTGGAATTAGAGAGCCAGGTATGAATGTTATTATTAAGTCCCCTCCCCTGAAGTCAGGGGAGAGACAGAGAGGGGTCTTTCAAGGGCTGGGAGATATAATTATTGGTACCAAACTCCACCAAAGGTTCATGCCCATATTTATGGTACTTTTGAGCGACTCCCGATCTGCATCGGGACAGGCGCCAGTACCCCAAAGTCGCCGTAAGAAATGAAGATGTTGTTCTTTTGAGGCGCTGTTCTTCGTTCATTGACTGGATACTTTCGGACTTTCATTACGACCATACCGCATTTCTTCCGGTCGTAGTTTTGGAGGTAGATCCAAAGAATTTTCAACCCCACCAAAGATCAGTAAAAGCGTAAGCTTGATAACGAAGTCCCCTCCCCTGAATACAGGGGAGGTACAGGGTGGGGTCTTTCAAAGGCTGGGAGATATACTTATTGGTACCAAATTCCACCAAAGAGTCATTCTGAGTGGCAACGAAGAACCTTATCGGCGGAATGAATGCAACTCTTAACAAGGCTTTTTCCTCCTGAAGCTTACCTATCGCTTCGTACTCTTCTATTTCTGGTGCCGGATTATATTTAGGAGTCCCCTCCCCAGACACTGGTGAGGGATTTTAACAAGATCCGGTTAACATACCAGAAGTATCAGCAACCATAATTTGAACTGAGCATACTTTTTCACAAATTATCCGCGCAATTGAAATAAGGCATACACAAACGGGGTAAAGATGATCGGGAAAGAAATTAAGGGTTCCTGGATAACCAGAATTTTCGGGGTTTTTATAGGACTAATGCTTTTACTGCCGGGCTCAACGGCAGCACAGGATCCGGTAAGTGAGGATGTGACTTACTATCTGCAGGTAATGAATTCGGGTAATCTGATCGAGATCCCGGGTTATTCAAGAGACAACGGTGTTCAGGTTGTACTTAATTCCAGACATGGCGGTGCCAGCCAGATGTTCCGGTTTAAGAAGACATCCAATCCGGGATACTATACCATCATGAATGCATACAGTAAAAAAGTACTGGATATCCCGGGAGCTTCCACACAGGACGGGGTGGGGGTGATCCAGTTTGAAGAGCGCGGTGGAAATAACCAGCAGTTTAAGCTGGTGCATGCTGCCGGTGCCGGAGATGACAAATATTACTACATCATCAACCTGAACAGCGGGAAGGCCCTGCAGGCAGATCCGGGCAACAGCAACGGGTTGGCATTGCGTCAGCAGTCGAATCAGGGTATTCAGAACCAGATGTTCAAATTGATCCCGAATTTACCACCTCCGGCTCCAAAGCCACAAAAAGTGGTGCTGAATACACCGGTCACAGGACAGGTGATGGATCACGGAACGGGTGTAGTATGGAATTTTGACTGGGCGGATGTGCCCGGCGCCTACCGATATCAGATCCTGATCGAACACTCCAACAAAAGCGACCGGCTTCTGAACACCTATGTGGACGGAGCTTCGGAATACAGCTACACCTTTAAAAGAGATATTGCTGAAAACCTGACCCGGGAACCCTGGGGATGGTGGGTGCGCGCCCAGGTTGGTTCAGAATGGGGAGCATGGAGTGATCCGCATACTATTTTCCTGAAACAGAAGCAGAATGTATCTCCGGCTCCGCCACCACCGCCAACCCCGACACCGGTTCCACAACCAGCTCTCGTGCCCACGCCACAGCTTATATCTCCACAGAGCAACACTTCTTTGTTAAACGGGGCTGATGGGGGATTGAACTGGACGTTCCAGTGGCGCGGAGTTCCAGGGGCAAACCGGTACGAGATCAAAGTGGGATATCAGGAAACGGGGGTGCATTTCGATGAATTCGTGGATGGGAACAGGACCAGCTATACCTACAAATATGATGGCTTCATAAAAGAAGACTTTTTGCGTGACTGGTACTGGGAAGTGCGTGCGGAGGTGAACGGAAGGTGGAGTGAGTGGAGTCCGCGTAACAGATTCAATGTTCACAGCCAGAATTACAAACCAGAACCCATCAACAATTTCGGAACGGGATATTTCCGGATCATGGGAGGTTTCATCAATGCCTATCTGGGAAAAGAGGAGACGGTGTACTCCACCAGTCGCGAAGTGATGTACGGGCCAACGGTGCTGGCGGTACAGCATGAAGACGACCAGTTTCTGGAGTTTGTGCTGGAAGGGCAGTCGGCCACCGAAGAAAAGTATCTGATCAAGGCATACATGAGAGACTACAACAACCGCCGGGAAGAACTGGGTTATCTGGATTACAGTCTGGAGTTCAGGGGAGGACCAGACCAGACATGGATCATACGTCAGCATCCGAGAGGGTATTTTCAGATCATGACGCAGGACGGCAGAATGGCTCTTGAAATAAAAGACGCCGAACGTGCCGGAGATAAACTTCATATGAAACTCGAGCCAACCTCAGGAGCCCAGCGCCAGTCGTTCCGGATCAACAGGAATTAGAAGCGGATCAAAGGGACAACGGCACAGAAGGATTTTATTTCCCTAAATAAGCTGAAACCAGGCCTCCGCCAGAATTCATGCAGGAACTGAATAAAAACCTTGCATGAATTGAACTCAATTGTTGCATGAATTTGAAACAGTTGTAGTAAGGATTTTAGAAAACTCATGAAGAGTTTTGATTCAGATCCTTAAGGAATTGAGAAAGAGGACTCCAATTGGTTAGCTTCCGGCATGAGCGATGTCCACGACAAAGAAACCAGAAGTTATAATATGAGCCGGATTTCGGGTAAAGACACCAAGCCCGAAATGATCGTCCGGAAGTTTCTGCACGAGAATGGTTTCCGGTACCGTCTGCATGTAAAGGACCTACCCGGAAAACCTGATATCGTATTACCGAAATACAACACGGTTATTTTTGTACATGGCTGTTTCTGGCATGCTCATGAAGGGTGCAAGTACTTCAAAATTCCGAAAACAAGAACTGAATGGTGGAAAGAAAAGCTCTATTCAAATAAATCCCGGGATGAACAGAATATACAGGAACTCAAAGAAATGTGTTGGAAGGTAATTGTTATTTGGGAATGTGAATTGAATAAGAATATATTCAAAGGAAAAATGGAAGCTGTAATTAAAGTGATAACACGCAATTAATGCCTATTCCAATTATCGATTTATTTGCGGGTCCCGGAGGTTTGGGTGAAGGTTTTAGTTCTATTTTTGATGACAATAATGATCCTGTTTTTGATATAAAGCTATCTATTGAAAAGGATGAAAACGCCCATGAAACCCTTAGGTTAAGAAGTTTTTACAGAAAATTTCCAAAGGAAGGAGTACCACCTGAATTTTATGAAGTGATCCGACAAAAAAGCTGGAAAAAAAGAAAAGCTACAATTGATAAGTTAAAAACAAAGTATCCAGAAAAATGGAAGGCTGCTGACAACGAAGCTTGGTGCTTTGAGCTACCATATCCTGAAGAGTTTGACAAAAAAGGAAATAAGAAGGGAGGATATACGGAGAGTGAAATATCGGAAAGGCATAAATTAATTGATCGAAGAATAACAAAAGCTCTTAATGGGCGTGAAGACTTTCTTCTTATCGGGGGGCCTCCATGTCAGGCCTATTCATTGGTTGGTCGTTCCAGAAATCAAGGGATATCAGATGAAGATCACCGAGTACATCTCTACAAAGAATATTTAAGAATAATAGCTAAGCATCACCCGGCAGTTTTTGTAATGGAGAATGTTAAGGGGCTTTTATCGTCAAGGGTGGATGGACAAAAGATTTTTGACCTGATTAAGAGTGATTTAAAGAATCCAGATAAAGTTTTTCCAGGTTATGATTCACCACGGTATCAGATCTATTCACTAGCAGCAGAACCATTATCAGAAGATAATGAGGAGCCTTTTTATAAAAAGGATACGGACTATTTAATAAAATCTGAAAAATACGGTGTGCCACAAAAAAGACACAGGGTTATCCTGTTGGGCATCAGAAAGGGAGTAAAGCATGTCAGTAAATATTTAAAAAAAGAGGAAAATGAGGTCAGCCTAGAATCTGTTATTGATAAACTTCCTCCCGTCAGAAGCGGGGTTAATCGCCGTTTTATAAAGCATCACACAACAGAAACTAATGCAACAGGCACCCCTAAAAGAGTTTACGAAAACCTGAAGGACAGTAGTTCAAGTTGGTTAAAAATAATTACTGAACACATTGAAAAACTGAATAAATGGGGAGATATGCCCTTAAATGGCTTGAGCAAAAGTATTAAGCTACCAACTGACGGAACAGGAAGCGAATTTGTAGAGTGCGAGGATACACTGGAAAAAGGTCACCCATTGGAGATGTGGTACTTAGATAAAGAGCTTAATGGTGTACCAAATCATGAATCTAGGTCGCATCTTACCCAGGATTTAATGAGGTATATGTTTGCCAGCCTGTTTGTGAGAAAGAACGGTGAATTTCCAAGACTTGAAGACTATGAAAAATACCATGAGGATTTAATACCAGATCATGCAAATGTAAAATCAGGAAAGTTTACCGACCGATTCAGGGTACAGGTTGGTGATAAACCAGCAACAACAGTGACAAGCCACATCTCTAAAGATGGGCACTATTTCATTCACTATGATCCTGCTCAATGTAGAAGTCTGACAGTCAGAGAAGCGGCTCGAATTCAAAGCTTTCCTGATAACTATGTTTTTTGCGGTTCAAGAACTGCCCAATACCACCAGGTAGGAAATGCTGTTCCTCCATATCTGGCGTTTCAAATAGCTGAAATTGTAAAAGGGATTTATATAAAGAATTATGGAGAAGCTATTATCTGAACTGAAACGAGAATACGATCTCAAACTAGGGAATAAATCTTTTAGTCCAATAATGCAGTTATCAATTGGACTATCAATGAAATACAATGAAAATGTCAAAACAGGACTCAAGAAACCGTTTCATTTAAACTTTCCAGATAAACAGGATAGTGCTTTATGGTTATCTGTAGCTTTAATGAGAAATTTCTTGTTGGAAGACTATGTAAACCAACCTTCGAACAGAATTGAAGATTTTGGAATTAAAAAAGGCGAGAAGGTTGAATTATTTGGTGCAGTTTGTACTTATGAAGGCTCAGTAAAAGATAAAATTAAGTTGGGGTTTTCTGACCAAGACTCCCCTATCACTATTACTAATAAACTTGTTCGGTATGTTAACCCTACAAATAAAAAGAGAGAGAATAAGTATCGATTATTTGGTAAGAAAAAGAAAGAAGCACGAGCAAATAGAAATGCCATTTCCAAATTATTGGAACCAGATGAACCAATTTTGATCAATGAAAAAATTCTAGAGTCTAAGGTCTTGGTTATTGCTGGACGTGGAAATACTGGAAACTTCTCACAACGGCTAAAAGAAGAAAGACTTTTTGAGACATCCTTACACGATTTATTCAATTGCGGGCATAACTTAATAATCAAACCAGATCTGGAAGAGTTTACATTTCTTGGGAGAACAGAAGATCCAATTGTTGAGGCACGCTTTAAAGATGTCTTTTTAAGATTCAAAGATGAACTAGTCGGAGAATTACCAAATAGGAAAAATGAAATCAATAAACTAATAAATGATATTACAGGAGGTAACTTTAGGACAAAGGATTTTAGAAACTTATTTGATGAGATTCTTTCCGAATGTGGCCAAGAAAGTAAATATCAGAGAATTAAGGACTATTACCCTGGGGTTAAAGAAGAATTACCACAAAATCTGAAATCAGTAATACTTAACGACATTACTCAAATTGATACTTACAAGGGCGTTATTGAAGAATTATTAGAAAAAGGTATTCCCGTATTAGTTATTTCAAACCGTTACATCGATGATAAGAAGGCGTTATCATTTTTTAGTAACTATTTTAAAACGCATTCAGAAGATTTGAGAATTAGCTGGGATAAAAACAAAATCTCAGCACTTAGTAATATCCCTTTCGAAGAACACCCACTTGACTATGATCTATGGAAGAAGTGTTTGAAATTCTCAAAACAAAAAATTTCGATTAAGATTACAGAAGCACACCCTGTTGATGAGTTATTAATAAATATTCAAAGAGCTATATCTAAACTGGAGGGTCAGGAACGGTTACGAACGGCTTACTGGACTTATTTCTCTCCTCTTATTTACAGTTTCAAAAATGATACAAAGTGGTATTCACACCATGATGAATTAAAGGATCAGTTTCTCTCTGTATTTGAAGAAGTTAAACACACTCTTTCCGAGAATATAAAATTTCTGTTTTATGAAATATTTGAAAAACTTGAATCTCATGAAAACAGTTTGAAAATATTTGACGATCAGTCTTTAATCTTTGCACAAAATATTGAGCGTAACGAAAATCAAATAATTTTCCCTAAAGGTAATTTTAATCTAGTTACTGCAGAAGAGATTGATCACAACATAACGCAGATATTCATTCCCGGGTTTCCCCTTAATGAGCCACTTCATAATACCTTATTGGATATTATAAGTGACCATGTCATTGAAGACGTAAAGATTCTTTGTTGGCCAAAAGAAGGAAAGTTTACATACAATTATATATTAAACAGATTAAAAGCAGGTTATTACACGGATAATATTCCTGATAAATGGGGCTTTCCTGATAAACTATTAATCAATGATGAAACAGATATACAAAAAAGAATTGATGAGGTATTATTTCTGGATTCAAGGCGTGAACATAAAGAAATTGAATCATCATTTGAGGCTGAAGAAGAAATTCTCAAAACCATATCAGAGTTTAAATATAGCGCGTATCAAAATTCACATACTAGTGATTCTGATTCAAAGGTAAGCTGTAATATTATTGACCTTCAGGGGAATAAATTCATGTTTTTGCCCAAAACAAGTTCAGTGTTGGCAAAGATTGAGACAGAGGGTGACCGATATGAGATTAAAAAAGTAAAGTTCAATGAGCTTAATCCTGGTGATGAGATTTTTCAGTATGAATTATCTCGGTCCAAATTGAGAGAATTATCAAAAGAAGCAGACTATCGGGATAATGTATTTGGAAAGCTGGAACTATGGAAAAATAGTTTGAGAAAATCGTGGGCGAAGGAAGGCTTGGACATAAATAAGCTTTTAAAAAAACTAAATAGAATTAATTCTGATAACAAATTAGGTGCAAGTCCCTCATATCAAAACCTAAGAAATTGGTTATTTGATGATGACATGCTTTCTCCGGAAAAAGAAAACTTACAAATGATTCTACTGGCTGATTCTGATCCTAATATGATCCGATTATACCCAAATATTAATGATGCTTATAAAAAAGCCCGTGGTCTGAGTAGAAGCATTAGTTCGGAAATAAAAAAAATGATAATCAAGAAACTTAATTCTTTAGAACTGGGAGATAAAAGTCATTTTGAAATTGAAGTTTTTGGTAGCCCAATGACAATTGATTTTAGCAAGATTAAGGGACTGCAGAAAACAGATTATGAGGTGGAGTACCAACACACCAGAAAATTTAAACATGCATAATGCTGATTCCTGATAACATAAAAGAATTTGATTCAAATGGTGAACGGTTTATGTATCACCGTTTTAAAAATGATACTGATTCTAGAGAATTTACAATTCTTCATTCTGTTTTTACAAATAGACATATATCTAGCGTTTCCGGTGAACTTGATTTTCTGGTTTTAGCTCCCGGGTTAGGTTTTTTTGCAATTGAAGTAAAGCATGGAAGGGTAGAGCGAAGAGACGGAACATGGATCTTTACAAACCGAAATGGCAAAGCTACTTATAAAACTAAAGGTCCCTTCTGGCAGGTAGAAGACACTAAGCACTCGATAAGAAATTATATACTTGACACAGTATCCTCTAATCAAAAATTGTCGGGCAGGTTATCAAAAATTCTTTTTGCTACTGGTGTTGCTTTCACTAGTATGAAAGATGAAAATTTGAATATTGGTCCTGAGGGATTTCCCTGGCAAATTTTTACAGAGGAAGACTTCAGGCTTCCAATAAGTAAATATATTCAACGACTATCGGAGGGATGGCACAAAGAATACAGTAACCAAAATTGGTATGATGCTGATAATTCCCGCCCAACTATGAAAGATTGTGAAGAAGTTCTGAAAATTATCCGTGGAGATTTTAAAATTGATTATTCAGAATTAAACCGAATATCTGACAATCAAAAACAAATTGAAGAGTTTACAAAAGAGCAATTTAAGGTTTTAGATTTTACTGATTATAATTACCGCTGTTTGATTGAAGGCCAGGCTGGCACAGGAAAAACCATAATTGCTCTAGAGCTTGCAAGAAGAAGAATTAAAGAAGGGAAGAAAGTCGGACTTTTTTGTTTCAATCAAATGCTTGGTGAAAAACTCAACAAGTCATTGACAAAATTATTTAAATATGAGTATGAGTTTTATTCAGGCACTCTTCATAAGTATTTGCTCAATCAGGTTTCGATTGAAAATAACCACAGTTTTGATGATGAATTTTATTCTGAAAAATTACCTCTGGAATACCTGATACAAAAAGAACATCTCTCAGATGAAAATAAATTTGATGAGATAATTATCGATGAAGCTCAGGATTTGATAACTGAAAACTATCTTCAGGTTTTTGATTGGATGCTTAAGGGGGGAATAAAAAATGGTATTTGGACTATGTTTGGAGATTTTACAAACCAGGCTATTTACATCAATAACCCATTAGCTACTAAACAATTGCTTTCTGATAATGCCTTTTTCACTAATATTCCTCCACTAAAGCTGAATTGTAGAAACACTAAGAGGATTTCCAAACATAACACTTTAGTTACTGGAGTTGAATTGCCTGAGTTTTCAACTTCTACACTTCCTGGGAACTCAATTGATGTTCAATGTCCTATTCCGAATAAACAGAAAGACTTAGTAGAAAACTATATTAAAAAACTGATTGAAAGTGGGATAAAACCTCAAATGATTTCCCTTTTATCCCCTAAAAAATTTGAAAATACATTTTTATATAAATCTGAATTAATATCTGAACTTATACAAAGTGGATTAGTTATTTCTACCATTCATTCATATAAAGGACTGGAAAATTTAGTGGTCATCATTTATGACTTTCAAGAGATATCCTCCGAAAGAGCCCGTCACTTGTTTTATGTGGGTATTTCAAGAGCAACCCAGGAACTCTTTATTGTTCTGAATAAAGATTTAGAAAAGACCTATCAAAATCTTGTAACTGCCAACCTTCCAAAGTTAAAATAGCATGGATATACGTAGTGAATTGTTAAGAGCATTGAATGAAGAAATAGTGGGCCCCGTCAAAAACCCAAAATACAAGGATGAAACCACCGGTGAAGAGATACTCTTAAGATCAGTTCATGGCAGCCCCAAATCCAGATATGGTGCAGGCATGCTTTATCCACTGGCATCACCAAATATTGGTGAAGCTGATACTGAACCCAATTCCGAAGAAACAGAAAATTCAGATGAAGCGGATTATAAAACTGATACAACTGCAAAAGGCAGAGCAAAAGGAGAGGATTTATCCTACGAAGAACCGGTTGGTCTTGCTAATCAATTCCTTCCATCGGCAATGGGGTTTACAATTCAGTTTGATAAAAATGAAAGTGATGGATTAATTGACATTGATTGCTTATCCGCTAGTTATAAAAAGGGTACTGATCAACAAGCCAAAAAGAGAATTAATAAAGAAGGAAGGGTTGAAAATGTAAACAAAAATGGAGAACCCATCTTATCAGATTATTGGGTAAGGACACCACTTAAAATTCCCTCAAAGACTTTTAACGTATTTTCATTATTCCAGAAGGGAGAAAAAAGAAAAAAAGAAATTTTAGCATATACCGAATCTGGTGATCCGTGGGTAAGTCTAAACATTTATAACCGTTCCATAAAAAATGAAACCTTCCTGACGTATACGTTCGTTCTTGTAAATGAGGTAAAAGCAACTGGTGTTAGAAGCGAGGATGACAAACACATTCTATATCAGAACAAACTTATTCTGAGAACGACAAATCAAAACCTGATTGTCCCATATAAGGAGCATACAAGATCATCAGATACGGATGAAGAAAAAGAGCTTAATCTACTATATAGAAATAAAAGAATATTTGGTATTGGTCACGGTGTTTCTGTTGCTTGGAAAAGTATTTCAGATGAAGAAAGTGAAAAGATAACCGAGATTAAAACATCCGTTATTCCATGTTATGAAATGCCACAAATTGCTCCGACATCAGATGTTGTTTTAAGTATGTACGATCTTTCTGATTTGGGTGATTGGGATGCTGCTAAAGATTCATTAAATGAGCTGGTTTCAAAATATGAACAGTGGATATATCAAATAGAAAATGATTCAAAAAAACTAAATGAATCTTATCAAGTCGCAGCAATTAACTCGATTAAAAAGTGTCAAAGAACGCTTTCCAGAATAAAACATGGTGTCGAATACCTGTTGAAAGAAGACGAATCATCCGATTTAGTTAAATCTTTTCAATGGATGAACAGAGCTATGTTGTGGCAACAACAGCGATCAGGAACACAACAACGAATGTGGAAACGGACATGGGATGCATCAAATCAACCAGTTGATATTCTTGACCCGATTGATTCGGCTGGTAAACAAGAATTTGAGTCCCTGGAAGACTTCAAGAATAGCAAAAGCTGGGGAAAATGGCGCCCTTTTCAGCTCGCTTTTGTTTTAATGAATATTGAATCAATTATTAATCCGGAGTCAACGGAAAGAGAAATAGTTGACTTGATTTGGTTTCCAACAGGAGGAGGTAAGACAGAGGCATATCTTGGTTTATCTGCATTTACAATCTTTTATAGAAGATTACTTGGTGCAAAAGAACTCAACGAAGAGGGAACTACTATTTTAATGCGCTACACCTTACGGTTGTTAACTACTCAGCAATATGAAAGAGCTGCTTCATTAATCTGCGCTTGTGAGTTAATAAGACTTGAAGAGGAGAAAAAAAGAAATTTCATATTAGGTGATGCCCCTATTTCAATTGGATTATGGGTGGGGGGATCTTCTACACCTAACGAAAATAAAGAGGCCGTCAATGATTTTAAACAATTAAACGACTTTAGGAATTACAAGAATGCGCCATACAATTTTGTAGTAATGAAGTGCCCTTGCTGTGCTGCACAAATAGGAAAAATTAAAAATGCAAAAAATAAGGATATACTAAAGGTTAAAGGATTACATAAAGAGGACGGTACAAAAGCATCAATAAAATTCAGATGTGAAAATGAAAAATGTGAATTCTATGAAAAAGATTTACCACTATATGTTGTAGATGATGTTATCTATGAAAAAGCGCCAACTCTTCTATTGGGTACTGTGGACAAGTTTGCTATGCTACCCTGGAAACCAAAATCAGGTAATCTTTTTGGGTTCAGAGAAAAAAATGGAACGCGTTACAGAATTAAACCACCGGAATTAATTATTCAGGATGAACTTCATCTGATATCCGGGCCACTAGGTTCTATGGTTGGTATGTACGAAACTATGGTACAAACCCTTTGTAACGATTATGCGCTAAATTCACCTCCATTTATCACTGATGTAGCCAAATTTATACATCCTAAGATTATTGCTTCTTCCGCTACAATAAGTCGTGCAAAAGAACAAGTAAAAGCACTATATGGAAAGAATGAAGACCAATTACATATTTTTCCTTCACAAGGTATTGAATTTGGCAACACATGGTTTTCGCAAGAAATCAAACCAAGTCCTGAAAAACCAGGTAGAATTTATGCAGGAATACTTGCATCGGGCTATCCATCAGCCCAAACAGCTATTGTCAGATCATATTCAGCAATTTTGCAAAAAGTAAAGCAAGAAGAGCAAAATCATAAGAACATAGATTACTACTGGACACTCCTTGGTTATTTCAACAGTATTCGGGAATTAGGTGGGGCAATGTCGCTGGTTCATGGTGACATTCGTGAACGATTATTTCAAATTCAAAACAGAGAACTTATTAAATTTGAAAAAAGAAGGAATATCTACGACTGGAAAATTCAGGAATTAACCAGTCGGATTAGTTCAGATAAAATTCCAGATACATTAAAAGATTTAGAACGCTCATACAAAGTGAGCGCTGGGAAAAAAAGCAATGCATTGGATATTTGCTTGGCTACAAATATGGTTGCCACAGGTGTTGATATATCCCGGCTTGGGTTAATGTTTATACATGGCCAACCTAAAACTACTGCAGAATACATTCAGGCAAGTTCCCGGGTTGGTCGAAGATCGTCAGAAGGTCCCGGGTTAATTTTTACTCTTTACAGCCCTTCAAAACCAAGGGATAAATCACAGTATGAACAATTTCAGGGATATCATAGCAGAATTTATTCAAATGTTGAACCAACTTCGGTTACCCCATTCTCAATAAATGTTCGTGAAAGAGCACTACACGCAGTGTTGATTGGTTTAATACGACACTTTAGCTCTGATGCTAATGGATTGCTAAAGAAAGCTATTACTCAAGAAACTGAATTTAAATCATTGAAGAATATTGTTACTGATATTGTACTTAAAAGGTGTAAGGAAGTAGATCCAGAAGAATTTGAATCCACTAAACAATTATGCGAGAAAAGGTTTTTTAAATGGGAAAATACTGGTTACCAAGAATATGGTAATGCAGGAAACAGTCATTTAGAATCGAATCGCACTCATCCACTGATGTACTCAACCAGCTCAGAAGTAAGTAAAGATATTCAGCGGGCTTCTTTAGCTACTCCATCATCAATGAGAGGTGTAGATACAGAATCTCAAATTCGAATTATTAATTTCTAAAATAATGAGTGACAACATCAGAACAGGGCAATTATTGAGTCCTTTTGGAATAGGTCAAATCGTAACTTTTCCTGAAGAAAAATCAGTTTTAATTTCAGGTTTAAACCTGTGGGAACAGGAACTTGATAGAAGAAAAACTGAGGGTGGAATTGATGCTATTGATAAAGAAGAGCTTAAAATTCCGGAAGAGCGTTTAAAAAAGTTATTGTCCGTAGAATATTTATTAAAACCTTTTCCTTTTACTACAAAAGGATTGACCAACAATAGACTTGAAATCCCTGCAGTAAGATTTCCTGGGTGGCATCATTGTATTAATCCAAATTGTGGATTTATGAGAAAATGGGAATTAGTTACGCCTGATCCAGACTTAAAATGTTCTAGGTGTGAAAGCAAAATGATTCCTGTTCGTTTTGTTGCTGTTTGTGAACATGGGCACATTCAGGATGTTCCTTTCAAAGAGTGGGTTCATAATGGTCCTGTACCAAATGATGGTAAGAAGCATGACCTAAAATATATTGCAAATGCTGGCTCCGGTGATCTTGGAAGTATTTATTTGAAATGTTCTTGTGGGGAAGGAAGGTCAATGGCGGGTATTATGAATGTGTCAAAAGACGATGTTAGCGATGATTTTTATGATTCTGCTTTATCCAGAATTGGTTTAACTAATGAAGATGACATAGAATTTTCAGCAAAGAGTCCAAATTCGCATACTTTAAATCCACTTGGAGAATTCTGTAATGGATATAAACCATGGCTTGGATTGGAAGGAGTAAATAATCCCGATGACTGTAAAGAACCTTTGAGGGTATTAATTCGTGGTGGCTCTAATATTCATTACTCACACATTCAGTCTGCTATTTATCTACCTAAAGTTACAGAGCATATAAATGAGTACGCTTTAAAAGTCATTGAAAAAACAGACGGAAAACTAGCTGAATTAAAAGAGTATTATGATCAGCAAAGTAATGGAGAGTTGTTAAAAATGATTCTCAAAAACAAGGCTGAAGTAAAGGATGGATTGATATCGGTCGAAGATTTATTTAATGAAATTGTTTCACAATTTGAAGAGGTAGAAACTGAAGAAGAAATTTATACTGATTTCGATATTCGCTGGGAAGAATATCAATACATATTGAAAGGAAGGAATTCCGAGAACTCTGACTTTAAGGCTGTAGTAAAATCTCCTCCTGAATATGCGTCAGCAGGAGATTTTAAAGTTGAAGATTTTTTTTCAAGTGTTGTATTAATTGAGAAGCTTAAAGAGACCCGGGTTTTTACTGGTTTTTCCAGAATTACTGCTAACGCTTCTGATTTAGAAACAAGGAAACAGTTGTTATCAAATAAGCCGGTTAAATGGTTACCTGCCTATCAGGTTCATGGTGAAGGAATTTTCTTAGAGTTTGATTCTGAAAAACTTCTCAATTGGACTCGATCTACTAATGGGTACTTTGATAAGTTGCTTGACAGACATCATACTGCAATGTTAAATCGAAACAGGGATACCGATAGAGATATTTCACCAGTATTTATAATGATGCATACGTTTGCTCATTTGCTGATAAAGCGTCTTTGTTTCAATTGTGGCTATGGTTCGTCTTCATTGAGAGAAAAAATATATTTCAGTTCAGAAAAGGAGAAACAGATGAATGGAATTTTGATCTACACATCATCTGGAGATTCAGAAGGTTCTTTAGGCGGACTGGTCCGACAGGGTAAAGAAGAACATCTTGCAAAGCTAATTAAAGATTCAATAGCTGATGCAGAGTGGTGTTCAGCAGATCCGGTTTGTTCAGATGTAGGACAGTCTAGCGGCCAGGGTCCTGATAGTGTAAACGGGTCAGCATGTCATAATTGCTGCTTAGTTCCGGAAACTAGTTGTGAAGAGTTTAATTCAATACTAGATCGGGCGACAATCGTTGGGACCTTAGAAGATGTAAAACTTGGTTTTTTTGTTTGACACCAAACAATTTGAACTCCCCCTCTTTTTTACCAAATTGACCGGGTACAATTATTAAGTTAGCAGGGGTATTGATCGATGAGAAGAATGATTTTGAAGCAGGTTCATTTTGTGGCCATCACAGTTATGGCAGCAACAGCTATTCAGTTGCTTGCCGTTCAGAAGGTAACAGCCCAGGAAACAGAGCTTCCGGTGTGGGTCACCAACCCGCCGTTGGCGGAAGAAGGAGAGATCATAGTGGTGTCTTCAGATGAGCATATTGAAGGGGCAATGGGCATTGCATTAGCTGAAATGCTGGACGAGTTGCCATATCTGAGGGAAGAAGAAAGTTACATCACCCCGGGGGTGTCGCTTGCCGGCTATAAAGCGATGATTCAGATCGGGAAGAAGACCACAGGACATAATACAAATCTGGGAAGGGCATCAGAATCTTACAGGGAGCACATAAGTTTAACCATCGTGCTTAATGATAAGCTTTTCTTTAACGGTGTTTTCGAGATCGATTACAGGAAGACGAATGCACAGGGCATGAGAGTTATGGAGGAGTTGATGGAAGCAGCAGGGGATACTTCGGAGATCTCTGTATCAGCTCACCGATCGATATTCGGGTACCGACAATCCGGTCCAAATGGCGTGGAGGAACTTGTTAAGCTTTTAATGAGTGAGGACAACAGGCAACTGAAATACACTCCCTTCAGCAATGGGGATTTTCATTATGGGATGCTTGAAACCACAAAGGATCGCTTCCTGAAGGGTAACATTGATTTTGAAATTCCGGAGGCAAAGGCAGTTTTTGGAGATAACTGAGGGAAAGGGAGGGGTCTTTCAAGGGCTGTGAGATATAATTATTGGTACCAAGCTCCACCAAAGAGTCATTCTGAGTGGCAGCGAAGAACCTTATTGGCGGAGTGAATGTCCTTTTTGGCCGCAAAAAGAACGAAAAACTCCCGGCTGCAAAATGCTCAGGGTTCGCTTGCCTGATCATCTTCAAAACAGCAAGGTCCATGCCCACATTTATGGTACTTTTGAGCGACTCCCGATCTGCATCGGGACAGGCGCCAGTACCCAAAAGTCGCCGTAAGAAATGAAGATGTTGTTCTTTTGAGGCGCTGTTCTTCGTTCATTGACTGGATGCTTTCGGGCTCTCATTACGACCATACCGCATTTCTTCCGGTCCTAGTTTTGGAGGCAGGTCGTGAGAATAAAACCCTGTATGAGATTAATGGCTTAAGCTTGCTAACGGAGTCCCCTCCCCTGAAGTCAGGGGAGGGACAGGGTGGGGTCTCAACAGGGTGAAGTGTTAAAATAGGAGTCAGGTAACACACCCCTAAATCTCCTCTCCAGAGGGGACTTGGAATTTAGTTACTCAGAGCGAAGCGAAGAGCCTGCACAAAGTTATTGCTGGTCAGGTTGTAGTGCAGATCCGTCACCCCTCGGCAAGCTCGGGGTTCTGGATGACTGGAATTGAAGAGCCAGGTATGAATGTTATTACAAAGTCCCCTCCCCTGAATACAGGGGAGGGCAGGGTGGGGTCTCAACAGGGTGAAGTGTTAAAATAGGAGTCAGGTAACACACCCCTAAATCCCCTCTCCAGAGGGGACTTGGAGTTTAGTCACTCAGAGCGAAGCGAAAAGCCTGCACAAAGTTATTGCTGGCCAGGTTGTAGTGCAGAACCGTCACCCCTCGGCAAGCCCGGGGTTCTGGATGACTGGAATTGAAGAGCCAGGTATGAATGTTATTACAAAGTCCTCTCCCCTTATCGAAGGGGAGAGACAGAGAGGGATCTGAATAAGAGAAACGCTGTGTTTCCGCACAGGATCGTGGAGTTAGCTCAGAAGAAATTTTGGTACTCTCCACATAAATCTCGTAAAACCTGTAGCATGAGCGGGTAGTTACAAACTGTTGCTAACATTAAGATTTTCTAATATATTTGTGTTAGAAAATTTTAATATGTTTGGCGACTGAAAAAATGGGCACAGATTGTAAAAAAGTTATGATAGTGGAAGATGATCTTCTGCTATTGCTCGTTGAAGAAAGGTTGGTAAAGAAACTCGGTTACACAGTTATTGGTACAGCGTGTGAGGGTGAGTTGGCAATAGATAAGATCCGGCGGTTACATCCGGATATCCTCATGATCGATATCAACCTGAAAGGACATATTGATGGAATAGATGTGGTGCAGACGTTAAAAGAAGAAGGACACGATCTGCCGGTTATATTTTTATCAGGTGAAGAAGACCCTGATGTGATCAGCAAAGCAAAACAAACCGGGTGTGTGGACTATCTGCTTAAACCAGTTACCGTTGATAAACTGGAAACAACGCTTAAGAAAGCCGTTGCCTATTCTCAGAAAGCAGCTCAGTACGCTGCTTAAACCAAGATTTTTTTATTGATACCATAACCCGAAGTGATATAGTGTGAAAGCTATATCATTTTTTGAGAAGCGTCGTGCATACACTTATGTACGGCGCTTTTTCCTTTTATATCCCTTTGACGGATCAACCAAGACTCTTCCGGTCTGATCTCCCTCCAGAATTTTCTGTATCTCGAAAGGAAGTTCAGCCAGGCTTATTATCCGGTAATAGTTCTCAGGAAGTTTGGAGAAATCTATGCTGGCTATATTATCCCATATCTGCTCTCTTAGTTCACGAACACAAAAGGCGGAATCTATTCCAAGCAGAGAGATTCCTCGCAGGATAAATGGATATACATTGGTCTGTAGTTCTTTGCCCAGGATATTACCACAGCAAGCCACAGCTCCTTTGTCCTGTATCTGACGCAGAACGGCATCGAGCAATGATCCGCCAACGGTTTCTATGGCGGCAGCCCATTTGCGGGATAACAATGGAGAATCAGCAACATCAGATACATCAGAAGTGTCAATAACTTGATCGGCTCCCAAAGAGAGCAGGAAATCAGAGGCTCCGGTTTTTCGCGTTGCGGCATGGACCTCATATCCCATTTGGGACAGGGCGAAAACTGCGAGTGATCCAACCCCTCCGGTAGCTCCCGTTACCAATACCGGACCAGAATCCGGAGTGATGAGTTCCCGTTTTAGTCGTTCAATACCATACATGGCGGTAAACCCGGCGGTACCGAATATCATACTTTGTTCTAAGCTGATTGTGGAAGGCTTGGGAAGCACCCATTCCGATGGCACCCGTATGTATTCACCGAATCCACCTGAAGTATTGGTTCCCAGATCATGACCGGTAACGATAACTTCTTCACCTTCATTAAAAGTACCGGATGCATCATGCTCAACAACTCCTGCAGCGTCAATGCCGGGAATATGGGGATAGCTCCTGGTTACTTTATTCTGTGCCGTTGCTGAAAGGGCATCTTTATAATTAAGAGAGGAATAATGTACGCGGATAAGAATTCCATGCGCGGGCAGGAAATCAAAGAGAACAGTATTAACTCCAGCAGTGGTCTTACCTTCCTTTTGCTGAACAAAGAAAGCTTTGAAGGATTCCGGATGATTCATCGAAAGATCGTTTTAAGCCATTTGATCTTGCCTTCATAAGGGGCATAACGAAGCGGAATATCCACAAAGAAATCTTTCTTCATTATACTTTTCTGATGCGAGAAGCTATCGAAGCTGGCCTTGCCATGATAGGAGCCAAAGCCACTGGAGCCAACACCTCCAAAACTGAGATGATGATTGCCAAGTTGAGCAATAGTATCATTGATAGCACCACCACCAAAGGAAATGTTCTCGAGAATATACTTCTCGGTGTTATCATTGGCAGTGAATACATACAAGGCCAATGGCCGGGGCGCTTTGCGAACCTGGGTAACAGCATCCAACAGATCATGATAACAGAGAACGGGCAGGATCGGGCCGAAGATCTCATCCTGCATCACCGGGTCATCCCAGCTGATATTATCCAGAACAGTGGGAGCAATGAAATTGGTTTCAGGGTTGCTGTCTCCACCACTTACGATAGTACCGTTATTCAGATAAGAGCGGAGTCGTTCGAAGTGATCATGATTTACAATTCGTGTGTAATCCGGACTTTCCTCAGGGTGCTCCCCGTAAAGTTCTTCAATGGAAGCAGATAAATGGCGGAGAAATTCTTCCTTGATGTCTTCCTGAACCAGGAGATAATCGGGTGCCACACAGGTTTGACCGGCGTTCACAAATTTACCCCAGACTATCCGTTTTGCCGAGATCGCAAGGTCGGCCGTCTCGTCTACAATACAAGGACTTTTACCTCCCAATTCCAGAGTGACCGGAGTAAGGTTAACCGCAGCTTTTTGCATGATGATCTTACCAACACGGGTACTCCCGGTGAAAAAAATATAATCGAAGCGCAGGTCGAGCAGTGCTGAACTGGTTTCGACACCACCATTGATCACCGTGATATAATCAGGATCAAAATACTGAGCGATAAGTTCCGCCAGAACGGCTGAAGTATGCGGAGTGAGTTCTGATGGTTTAAGTACCGCAGTGTTACCGGCTGCCATGGCTCCAACCAGTGGCAACAGGGTAAGTTGAACCGGGTAATTCCACGGGGAGATGATCAACACCGAACCATAAGGTTCTTTTAAAATGTAATTCCGGGATGGAAAATTTACGAGTGAGCCAGGCACTTTGGTTGGTGAAACCCAGTCTGCCAGATTCTTAACCGCGTAATTGATCTCACCGATGATAAGTCCGATCTCCGTTCCAAAAGTTTCGAAAGCGGGTTTTTTCAGGTCCTCATACACCGCTTCAATGATCTTTTGTTCGTTTTCAGTGAGTAACTTTTTGAGTTCTTTTAGCTGAGCGATCCTGAAACTGAGTTCCCGGGCAGTTCCATCCTGAAAGAAAATCCTTTGCCGATCAAGTACGTTTTGATACTCACTCATGATTACGCCCAATGAAAGTGTCCATCGATTCGTACACCTTAAAGACCTTGCCGGCTACCAGGTCGTATAAAGAGGTCGGAAGTAAACCGCGCACCAGAGTGGTTATTTTAACCAGGAAAGGAGCCTTGAGATGTAGTTTATTCCGTTCAACAAAGCGGATGATCTTTGAGCTTATCTTGTCGGCATTGAGCAGGGGCATCATAACCGGAGGTTTCACCCCCGCAAACATTCCGGTATTTATATATCCGGGCATCACATTCAAAACCTTAACGCCCGGGTGACTTTTCTTTAGTTCCAGCCGCAATGATTCCGACCATCCGATAGCCGCCCATTTACTGGCTGCATACACGGCCATGCCTGGATTAGGAGTAAGGCCGGCCGCTGATGTGATGTTGATGATATGCCCGGAGTTTGCGCTCATCATATCCGGGAGGAAAGCATTGGTCACGTACATCATACCAAGCGAATTAACTCCCATGGTTCGGTCGATGTCTTCGTTGGTATGCTCCGCAAAAGATTTACCCACGATCACACCGGCATTATTGAAAAGGATATCGATCTTACCTGTTTGAGAAGATACGATCATAGCTGCTTCACGCACATCATCAGGGTCCGAGACGTCCACAATATTAGTAGACACTGAGAATCCTTTTTTGGTGAGCTGTGCGGCTGCATGAATTAGCTGATCTTCATCGATATCCCACATCACCAGATGGCGGGCACCCTGAATCAGGGCCTTCTTCCCCATAAGGAAACCAATGCCGCTGGCTGCGCCTGTAACAAGAACTGTTTTTTCTTTGAAAGATGACATAATTAGTACTCCAACAACTAATAGTAATCAAATCAGGACTAAAAACTCAAAAAGGTTTGAGTTGCCTTCTGAGAGCTTTATTTTCTGATAAATTCTCATCCAAATTCCATCTTCATGAAAAAATTAGTGTACCTTCTGCCATTCATTTTAGTAGCTGGTTGTCTTAGCGGCATAGGTGTTGAAGAAGCTGCTGAAGGCATTAATGAGGAAAGCGTAATGTCGCATCTGAAAGTGCTGTCTTCAGATGAATATATGGGGCGGGCTACCGGAACTAAAGGCGAGGAGATGGCTAAGGATTATCTGGTCTCAGAGTTCAAGAAAATGGGCATCGAATCAGGTGTGGACGATGGTTCTTATGTGCAGCCATTTCCATTGGTGGGGCAAAAGACCTCTAACCATAAACTTACGTTCAAAGCTTCAGGCAAAAAGAATATTACCACGGAATATTTTAATGATTTCGTGGCATGGCCAGCGGGAGAGGAAGCCAAAATAGATGTAAGAAATGCGGAACTGGTTTATGTTGGTTATGGCATTCAGGCACCGGAAGAAAACTGGGACGATTTCAAAGGGGTGGATGTTTCCGGTAAGATCATTGTGATCAAGAATAATGATCCTGAGTACGATGATGAACTCTTTGGTGGAAATGCGAGATTATATTATGGCCGGTACACCTATAAATTTGAGAAGGCAAAAGAGATGGGAGCTCTGGGTGCTATCATCATCCACACCACTGAGACAGCAGGATATGGCTGGAATGTGGTTTCGGGAGGTTGGAGCCGTGAGCGGTTTAATGTAAAAGCGGAAGCTAATGCTGAGTCACCGGCAAAAGTAAATGCCTGGATCACATATCCGCTTTCTGAGAAAGTATTTGGTATGGCCGGACTGGATGTGGCTAAGATGTTGGAAGCAGCAGACAGCCCTGATTTCAAACCGGTTCCATTGAAAGGGGTTAAAATGGATCTGAGCCTGGATGCAGAGTATCGGGAGATCAATGCCATGAATGTGTTGGGTAAGATCGAAGGATCAGACCCTGCACTCAAAGATGAATACCTGGTATTGACGGCTCATTATGATCATCTTGGAATAGCAGCAAATCCGGTAGATGGCGACTCAGTTAATAATGGAGCTGAAGATAATGCTGCGGGTGTAAGTGGGTTACTGGAGATCATGAGAGCGTACAAGAAAATGCAGCCTAACCTGAAGCGCAGTGTTCTGGGATTGATCGTTAGTGCGGAAGAAGTAGGATTGCTGGGATCACAATACTGGGCAGAAAACCCTACGGTAGCTCCTGGAAAAGTGAGCGCTAATATTAATCTGGATGGAACTAATGTATATGGCGAAACCAGTGATGTTGTAGTGGTTGGATATGGCAGAAATACGGTAGCCGATCTGGTGGTAGACGAAGCCAAACTGGAAGGCAGAACCGTGAAACCCGATGCCCATCCTGAGCAGGGGATCTTTTACCGCTCAGATCACTTTAATATGGCAAAAGTGGGAATTCCTGCTATTTTCCCGAACCCCGGAACGGAGTTTGTTGACAAAGATGAAGAAATGGTTGCTAAGATCGATAGTGTATCTGCAGCAAATTATCATTCAGTGAACGACGAGATAAATGAATACTGGGACTTCTCCGGCGCGATCAGGGATTTCAGATTATTCTTTAAAGTTGGATTGCGTGTAATTAATTCAACAGAACTTCAGAAATGGCATGAAGGAGATGAATTCGAAGCCAAGAGATTAGAAATGCTCGAGGAAGCAAACTAACCTACAAAACCAGTAAACTATGAACGACTCTCTGCTGTTTAAACAGATGATGGAGAATGTTACCGAGTCCGTATATTTCAAGGACCTAGATAGTCGTTTTATAGCTATTAATAAAGCACTGGCTGAGAAATTTGGGCTGGACGACCCGGAAGAAGCCGTCGGGAAAACCGATTTCGATTTTTTTGGGGATGAGCACGCCCGGGCAGCTTTGGAGGATGAGCATGAGATCCTAAAAACAAAAAAGCCGATCCTGAATAAAGTTGAAAAAGAAGACTTCAGGGATTCAGAGCAGGAAAGATGGTCTTCAACCAGTAAGTTTCCCCTGTTCAACGAACAGGGAGAACTGATCGGAACCTATGGAATTTCTAAAGACATCACCTTAGAGAAAAGGTATCAGGAGCGCCTGAAAAAAAGTTATGATGACTTCAATAAGTTCTCTGAGCAGGCACCGGGATTATTTTATGTGTTTAAACAAGACCCGGATGGAAATACCTGCCTACCTTTTGCAAGCAGGGCTATCAATGAGATATTTGAGCTACAACCAGAGGATGTAGAGCACAGCTTAAAACCAATCATCTCGCGTATTCACAAAGCGGATCTCCGAAGAACAATAATGTCGGTGTACATTGCGGTGAAAAAGCTGAGGCAGTGGAATCATGAGTTTCGGATGCATCTTCCGGGAAAGGGATTACGATGGGTTCGCGGAAGGGCAAAGCCTGAGATGCAACCGGATGGAAGTGTGGTGGGTTACGGATATGTGACCGATATCACTCACCTCAAAAAGGCCAACGCTGAAAACAAAAGATTGAGGCTGCAGTTTCAGGCCATCCTTGATACAGTACCGAACCTGATCTTCGTGAAAGATTATAATGGCCGCTTTACCATGGTCAATAAAGCAGCAGCAGAATTTTTCGGGATGAGCGAAGAGGAAATGATCGGGAAGAATGATATAGACCTTGGAGTGCCCGAAGACCGGGCCAGGGTTTTTATCGAAAGAGATCAGAGAGTGATAGATGAAGGAAAGGTGGAACTCATTGACGAAGATGCCACCACACTACCTGATGGAACAGAGGTATGGCACCAAACGATCAAAGTGCCCTTTGTTCAGGTAGATACGCATAAGAAAGCAGCGTTGTCGATAGTGACAGATATCACGCTCAGAAAGAATAAAGAAAATGAGCTGAATGAAACACTGGGCATTATAGGAGATCAGAATAAAAGGCTTAAGAATTTCGCGCATATAGTGTCGCATAATCTCAGGAATCATGCAGGAAATATCTCCATGCTGTTATCACTGTATAACTCTGAAGAGACTGAAGAAGAAAGAGAAGACCTGATGGATTACCTGAACCAGGCTTCGGAACGGTTGAATGAGACCATCATCGATCTGAATGAGATCATAGACCAGCAGTACAAAGAAGCGGATACTCTGAAGGAAGTGAATCTCGGGAAAACGATCGGCAAGATTAAAGAGATACTCACAACCGAGATCCTTAAAGAGCAGGTGAGTTTTGTGGAGGATATTGATGATTCACTGTGTTTCACATACAATCCGGCCTATCTCGAAAGTATAATTCTTAATATGTTATCGAATGCTATTAAGTACCGGCATCCCGACCGGAAGCCTGAGATCAGGATCAAGGCATATTCAGAAGAAGGCCATTATTATCTGGAGATAGCCGACAACGGCCTGGGTATTGACATGGAGCGAAACAGGGACAAGCTATTTGGCATGTATAAGACTTTCCACAGCAACGAGAATTCTAAAGGGATAGGACTTTTTATCACCAGGAATCAGGTTGAGTCGATGGGTGGAACCATCGAAGTGGAGAGCGAGGTTAATAAAGGAACAACGTTTAAGATAAAACTGAAATGAGTACGAATAAACTGGTATGTATTGTTGATGACGATGCAGTGTATACTTTTGGCATAAAGAAACTGATAAGGAATAATATTCCGGAGAATAAGATCCTGAGCTACACAAATGGGAAGGAAGCTTTTGACGCACTTCAGGAAGTTCATAACAGTGGCGGGGATTTACCTGATGTGATCCTGCTGGATCTGAATATGCCGGAGATGAATGGCTGGGAGTTTTTAAAGGAATTTGAAGAGATTCGGAAAGTATCGGATAAACAGATCCAGATATATGTGATCAGCTCGCAGGTGAACGACGAGAAAGAAGAGGTATACAAGATTAAGTGGGATGCCCGTGTATCGAAATTCATCAAGAAACCGGTGGAAGCAAAGCACCTGGTTGAGCTCCTTAATAACTGATAGAGCATCACAATAAACACCATCATCAAATATGATGGAGAGGATGTTTCCGTTCGCCGGATTTCGGCGTAACTTTGGACAGTTAATAGAAATTACTCATTCACTCTTATTCTATTCAATTGAGCTATTTAGCATTCGTTCTTCAAGAGAGAAAAGTGCTGAGCTTTGGGCTGTCTTTTACCTTCTTTTCAAGTTTCGGGCAGACCTTCCTCATATCACTTTTCGTGCCATTTTTCCTGGCTGACTTTGATCTTTCCAACGCAGCTTTCGGATCTATATATTCTGCAGCAACTTTATCCAGCGCGGTATTACTTCCGTATATGGGTAAACATATCGATACCCTTCCGATCAGTAAATATAGTTTGTATGTAGCTGTTGGATTGCTGGTGGCCGCAGTAACTATGGCGTTATCCATGCATATCGCATTACTATTCGTGGCCATTCTTCTTCTGCGACTTGCAGGTCAGGGGCTGAGTGGACACACCGCCGAAACAGCCATGGCCCGGCATTATAATTTTGAGCGTGGTAAAGCACTCAGTATCTCAAGCCTGGGATATCCTATTGGGGAAGCCATTCTTCCTATCGGTGTTGCCACATTGTTGGCAGTTACCAGCTGGAGAACCACATGGGGACTTATTGCCGCATTGATCGGACTGGTCTTCATTCCGTTTGTCCTCTTTGTGTCAAAAAAAGCCCGGATCGATCATTTCTCAAGCGATAGGGTGGAACGAGGCGACTCTTCAGCCAACAGCTCCGTGGGTAATGTCTACCGAAATATATTTTCTGAACGCAGATTCTGGATGATCCTTCCGGCTGTTATATTACCACCATTCTGGGTAACAGGTTTATTTCTGTATCAGGTTTCTATTGCTGAGCAACTCGGCTGGACAGCAACTCTTATCGCCTCGGCATTCATCTTCTTCGCGGCAACCCGTATTGTGAGCTCACTAAGTATCGGTCCTTTTATTGATAAGCTGGGAGCAGGAACTATTTACAAATACTATCTGCTTCCCTTTGCAGTTGGTCTGATGGTCGCCTTTATGCATCCGGGCCTTTGGTCAGCATTTCTGTATATGGCCATGATCGGTTTGACGATGGGAATCGGAAGTACGACTAAATCAGCGCTTTTAGCGGAGCTCTACGGTTCAAAGATCGTTGGAACGGTACGCTCGCTGTTTGCGTCTGTAACAGTGTTCAGTACGGCTGTAAGTCCCTTTCTGATGGGTTGGATGCTGGATAAACAGGTGTCAATGAACTACATTCTGATGACAGCTGCAATCACTCTTCTCATCGGTACAGCACTGGCAATTTATGCTTTGCCGGAAAAAGGAAATACAAAGAAGAAATTCATTGAGTTCTACGAACATTGAGAACTAATGATGATGTTAATATGTGAGCATATTTTGGGCTTTCACCTTATTTGAACTAATTTTTAAACCCAGGTTAATTAAACGAGATACAATGAAAAATTTAGGGATTATTATCGCACTTGCTCTGTTTCTGGTTTTTGCCTGTTCCGATTTCGATGAGAAGAAGGCAGCCTTTGTTACTAAACTCGGTAATGATACCCTTGCCGTTGAAAAGTTTGAGATGGAAGGGAATAGTTTTTCAGCTCAGGTAATATTGAGAAGTCCTCAGACTACATTCACTTCCTATAATCTTGTACTTGATGAGGTGGGAGGAATTGAATCTATGAAGACAATCAGCCATACTCTGGAAGAAGGGTTCTCAGGGCAGGGAGAGCTAACACAATCGATCCAGAAGGTGGGAGACAGCCTGAAGGTTGAGATGGACTGGCGGGGAGAAAAGCGAACTGTGATGCTTGCCAATGAACAGGGCTCGCTTCCTTTCATTGATATGGTGCACTGGCCATATGAACTTGCTTTTAAAAATGCAGTGGAAGCAGGAACAGATACCGTAAATCAAAAGCTATTATCAGGTACCAGACTATCAAATTTTGTGATCGCAGCTATTGAAGGTGACTCCATGACAGTGAGGCATCCTTCCAGAGGAGTAATGGGAGTTCGGGTTAACCGTACAGGTAATATGGTTTATCTTGATGCCGGACTCACCACCCGTAAATTGAAAGTGTACCGGGAGCCGTTTCACACAGTGGATATTGAAAAAGTTGGAAAGCAATTCGCAAAAAGCGACCGGACAGGGAATCCTTTTGGTGAATTATCGGGAGCAGAAGTTGGGGAGTTTTTAATTGGTGATACAGAGTTCCGGGTTGAATATGGATCCCCTAAGCGTCGTGGACGGGATCTTTTTGGAGGGATCGTACCCTGGGGTGAGCGCTGGAGAACAGGGGCAAACCGGGCGACTCATTTTTATACTTCATCAGACATAGAAGTTGGTGGTCTGGAAGTCCCGGCAGGAGAATACACGATATTTACGATTCCCGAACCAAATGGTGGTACTATGATCATAAATAAACAAACCGGTCAGAATGGGCAATCATATGATGAAAGCAGAGACCTGGGAAGAGTTAACATGTCTGTTGCAACAAAACCGGAAAGCACCGAAGATTTTACCATTACCGTAGAAGAAGCAGAAAATGGAGCTTCACTTAATTTAATATGGGGTAATACTGTGTTTTCAGTACCTGTAGAAATAAAATAAAGAAGTATGAATATTGAGATATGGTCGGATGTGGCATGTCCATTTTGTCTGATCGGTAAACGACATCTGGAAATGGCTTTGGAACAGGTTGAATTCGGTGATGATGTAGAGGTTATTTACCGGAGCTATCAGCTGGATCCATCTGCCCCGAAAGAAACGGAGAAGAGTATTTACGAATTACTGGCTTCAAAATATGGCCAGACGGTGGAGTGGGCAAAGCAGGCAAATGAGAATGTGAAATCAATGGGAGCCAAAGCAGGTCTTTCACTGGATATTGATGCTATAAAACCCACTAATACGTTTGATGCTCATCGCCTGATCCATCTGGCTAAGGAAGAAGGAAAACAAAAGGAGGCCAAAGATGCATTCCTTTCAGCGTATTTCGAAAAAGGACAAAATGTTTCAGATCCCGAAGTATTGAAAGGAGTGATGAAAGATCTTGATATCGACTCAGAGAAAGTAAAACAAGTGCTGGACTCAGATAAGTACGCTGAAGCAGTGAAAAAAGATGTGGCCCTTTCACAAAGGTATGGTATTCAGGGAGTTCCTTTCTTTTTGATCAACCAGAAGTATGGAGTATCCGGAGCCCAGCCAGTGGAAAGTTTTGTGGATGCTTTAACTCAGATCGCTGCAGAGGAAGATTCTGAAACCGGCGCCTCCTGAGTCTCTTCTTCATCAAAGATCTTCAGGAATAAGGTCATGGAGCTTTTGATGGTGTAATATTCTCTGGCAGCCCAAAAAACGGTTAGCATCGAAAATACCAGTGCTACCAGTCCCATTATGAGGTATTCAACTTCGCCATTGGCTCCATACTCGATGAATGAAGTTGTGACATAATAAATTGCGTAGAAAACTGCTGCACTAACCGACAGGGCGATATTATTTGCCTTCTTCATTTGTTCTTTTGCATACTCAGCATATTTGCCTTGCTTGAGCAACTGTTTATCCTTGTAGAAAAAAAATTCGGAAGAACTTTTTACGTCATTTTCAAAAAAATCGATAAGAGCTTCTCTGGTATCCATCATATCTCCATTAGATTAAGCCCTAATTAACTAATTCTTCTCTGTTAAATCAATTTGAAGTAAGGTGAATATCCGGTTGAAAGTTCGGGTAGGTTTCTTCTATTTTGCATCGGTTCACTAAAGAATTTGTTAGCAATTTTGACACTCGACTTATTTCAACCCATCGAGGAAACTCAGAAGGAACGCATTAATGCCGCGATGAAGGAAACACCTCCTCATGAGCCGGGCGTATATACCATGTATGATATCAAGGACGCTGTTCTGTATGTGGGAAAGGCGAAAGATCTTTATAAAAGAGTGACTTCTTATCGGTACTCTAAATCAAAGAAAGTTCAACGCATGATAGCCCATATTCACCGGATCGGATATGAGACCTGCAAAAATGAGACAGACGCTATCCTGCTGGAAAATCTGTTGATCCGCTCCATGAGGCCTCCCTTCAACGTGGCTAATAAAAAGACGGAGACCTATTATTATATCTCAACCACCCGGAGGGGAAATAAAAGGGAATTTCGGTTGTCGATGCGGCAGCTTCAGGACTACCCCAAATGCTATGGCTGTTTCAAAGGCCACCTCAGAGTCAGAAAAGGTCTGGGTGCTCTCCTTAAACTTTTGTACTTCATTGATGCAGAGATCAAAAGTGCACATTACCTTCCGAGCCAGTTGCTTAAAAGGATCACTCCAATGAGATTCAACGTTAAATTAACCGATCAGCTTGGGGTTCAGGTTGATCAGCTTTTAAAGGGAAGTTCATCTGCGCTGATCGAAGAGCTTGAGGAACGTGTTATGACCAGTCCTTTCCGTGACAAGTTCACCTATAATTTCATGATGAATGAACTGGAGCATTTAAAGATATTTTTCGCGCTGGGTCCTGAGCGAAATCATGAAATGAAGAAAGAACTGGGGCTTGAATCCGCCCTTATTCCCCAGGATCAGCTGGATGATCTGCAGGTGTTGCTGGCTGAACGAAAAAACTGATCAGCTTCGGATCAGGTTCAATAGTGCAGGATCAGTCAGTGAATCAACAATGAGATCTGCTTTGGAAAGATCCTGTGGTCCGGAGCCCTCATTAACGTAGCCCACGCAAGTCATGCCTGCTGCTTCTGCGGCCAGCGTTCCATTCCGCGAGTCTTCGATAACAAGACAGTTCTCCGGATCAACACCAAAAGGCTCCGCCGATTTGAGAAAGATATCGGGAGCCGGTTTTCCATTCGTTACCATCTCACCGCTCACGATATATCCGAAATAGTCTTCCACTCCCAGCTTAGGCAGGATCACCTTGATATTTTTCATCAGTCCGGAAGAGGCAATACTGCAGGTAATGCCATTGGACTTGATGGTATCCAGTAGTTCGAATAATCCAGGATTGGGAGTGAGTTCCCCGGAGCTGAGCGTCTCGAATTTTGCTTCTTTTTCAAGTGCGATCAGGTCCGGAATATCTTGCTCAAGCTGCCCTTTCTTTTTGATATAACCCCACATCAGTTCTGCATGAATACCAATAAAACTGTTGTACTCTTCATCGGTGATGGGAGCTCCCAGTTGGTCGAATAATTCGAAGTTCATTTTTCTGTAGAGCGATTCTGAATCGAGGAGAACCCCGTCCAGATCAAAGATGATGTGTTTAATCAAAAGAGTGATTGGTCAGTATTATTGTAGTTGATAAACTAAACAGGTTATTCTGAGCCGCCGGTTGGCAGAGAAGGATCTCATCGAAGAATAAGTTTCCAGCTGATTATACGATAAGGTTCTTCGCTTTCGCTCAGAATGACCTGTAGAAGTAGTTAGTGAATAGGCCAAAGTTAGCCACTGAAATTGTAAGAAACCGTTATCACTTATTTATGATGTCAGTTTTATTCACCGTATTTTTGAAGTACTAATTACGGATCATTAAATGCCTCAGACCAACGTGCTTCCCCAACCAGAGACCCGGGGAAAAGATCATCGGAAAGAACTTTATGCTGTTTGCGCCGCGCTATCGGTTTTAGGGATGGCGTTTTCGAGCTGGGCTTCACGGGTTCCGGACGTAAGAACAGCAGCATTGCTCACGGCGGCTACTTTAGGTTATGCCTTGCTATTCAGAGGGGTTGGCACTCTGACCATGATGCCGGTGGTTGCTATCTCCATAAACAATTTCGGAGCTAAGAAAACCATGCTGGCGACGGGGTTGGTAGTGGCACTGAGTCTCACCCCTATAGCATTAATGAATAACTGGATAATGCTTGCTGCAATGTTATTTGTAGTGGGTGGTTGTTCAAGCAGCTATAATATTGCTGTAAATGCTTTGGGTTCGAAAGTGGAAACTGAATCAGGAAAATCGCACATGTCCAAGATCCATTCCTTTTTTGGAGTGGGTAATCTGACAGGAGCCATCTTGGGGATCGTTGCTACAAAACTCGGAATCTCCGTGCTCATTCACTTTAGCTTTATCACAATCCTGATACTGATCACTCTGGGGGTGTGCTATCAATATCTCCCTGAAGATGCTCCTCATCCTGAAGCCAGCCGCCCTACATTTCAATGGCCACATGGGGGACTCATTGCGATCGGTATTATCTGTTTTCTGGCAGCCACAATTGAAAATACCATCAACAACTGGATCGGTATTTTTTTTAAGGACCATGTTAAGGTGAGCGAGGGATTTGTTCCGGTGGGTTATGCTACCTTTGCCGGAGCCTTACTGGCTACAAGACTGATCGGTGATCGCCTTAAAACAAAGTATGGAGCAAGAAATGTAATTGTTACCGGTTGTTCAGTAGCCACAGCTGGATTGGTGATTGCAGTATTTGCGCCAAATACAGCATTAGTCCTTGCTGGATTTATTCTGGCGGGGTCGGGAGTTGCATTGAATTTCCCGCTGGTATACAGTGCTGCGGGCCGTGAGGGTGCAGTGGCTCTTACTTCGGTTGCTACTTTTGGATCTATCGGGGGGATGGTTTCCCAGCCGGTGATGGGTTGGATTGTAACTCATTTTGAGCTGGTCGGTGGCTTTTTATTCATAGCCACCGCTTCACTCATAGTTGTGGTTCTGGCCCGGAGGGCTCGGTTGTTCAGAACCTAATTCTCGCCAAAAGTATATTCTTTAGGCGGATCCATATGTTTCAGATGTTTCACAAAGTAATCCCATCTTTTACGCATCATGAAAGGTTCGCTGTAGTAGCCATGACCGCGGTTAGGTAACAGGATCATATCAAAATCCTTGTTGGCGGCGATAAGCGCATTCACTACTAACAAAGTATTTGACGGAGGCACATTACTGTCCATAGTTCCGTGAGTGATAAGCAACTTTCCTTTCAGATTATCAGCCAGTAACTGATTCGCCTGATTATCATAATTGGTGGTTCGATCGGAAGTTTCACCATCGATGCTGTTAGTTTTAAGGAGCCCCTGCCATTTCTCACCCCAGTCATCTTCATAGTTTCGGTTGTCGTGGTTACCAGCGCCTGAAACAGCAACATCATAAAATTCCGGATAAGCCAGTATAGCGCGGGTTGAAGCAAAACCGCCACCAGAGTGACCAAATATACCAACCCGGCTGGTGTCCATATATGTGTTCTGTGCAGCGAGCTGTTTGATAGTCGTGATCTGATCTGGGATACCGTTATCTCCCATGTTTCCGTAATAGTATTCATGGAAGGATTTATTACGACCGGGAGTACCCATAGCGTCCACTTCAACAACAATAAATCCTAGTTCGGCCAGAGCTTGTTTATCTGAACGCGATGCCCGGAATGAACGACTTCCCACGCTTCCGGATTGTGGTCCCGGATACAGGTAGTTGAGGATCGGGTAAGATTTGGAGGCATCGAAATTGGAAGGTTTGTACATCAGTCCCCAGAGATCCGTTTGCCCGTCACGTGCTTTAACAGAGAATTCAATCGGAGGCACCCAGCCGGCGGCCTGAAGATCGGTAATATCAGCAGTCTCAAGATCCATGACCAGAGCGCCATCAAAATTACGAACCACAGAAACAGGGGGAGTGTCAGGGGTGGAATAACTGTCCACAAAATATTTCCCCGACTCCGACATGGTGATATCATGATTGGCTCTTTCAGGGGTGAGCAGTTTCAGATTTTCACCATCGAAGTCGATGCTATAGAAATACTTGTAGTAAGGGTTACCCTCTTCTTTGTTCGAGCCAATGAAATAGATCTTTCGATTCTTGCGGTCAATATGACGAACTTGCTCCACAGCCCATTCGCCGGAAGTGATCTGGGATTTCAGTTCTTTGGTATCCAGATCATATAAATATAAATGTCCCCAATCTGTTCGCTCAGAAAACCAGATGGCTTCATTGGTCTCCGGAAGAATATGCCAGTTGATCATATCCTCACCTGACTCATAGAAAGTGTCCACCGTCTCATTTAATATGGTTCGGATAGAGCCGGTATTTGGATTTGAGATTCGTAGAGTTGCCGATTTATGATCCCGCGAAGATGATACAAAACCGAGGGTCTGGCTGTCGGGACTCCATTCCACATCCAGGAATGTTCCGCCACGTCCGGCAATATGGTCGGAGATCGTAGATCGGTGTGCATCCGGTTCCATCTTCAGACGAACCACTTTAACTCTTGGTTCCAGATTTATGACAACACGTTCAATTCTGAAGATCAGGCTGTCGCCGGGCATTGGATATTTCCAGGCTTCCAGATTCTGGTGCCCTACTTTGGTTTCGATGAGATATGCCATTCCAACGCCACGGCCATCATGCTGGAATGTGGCGATACGCTTGGAATCAGGAGACCATAGAAGCACGGGGCTGTCCCGCTTTACCCAACCTGCATTATTGGTGGCATAGCCGTAGTCCTTGCGACCATCATAAGTGAGTTTGGTAACCCGGTCCGTTTGTGTGTCTCTTATATAGAGATTGTAATTTCTGATAAAGGCGGCTTTTGTTCCATCGGGAGACAGTATTTCGTTGTTAGCACTCACTACTCTTCGAGGTCTTCGGCTGTCACACTTAGTGCCATCAACAGTACAGGTATAATCCGTTGAGCCAAGTGAAAATGTGATACTTGCATCGCCTTTAAATTCAAAACTTCTGAATGGCAGATTCAGTGGGTCAGTTTCTTCACCGGTCAATTCAGCGAGAGTAACAGCCAGTGCCTGATGATCGAAGGCTGGTGTCTTTTCTCCGCTAAGTGGATCAGCGATGAGATACTCAGATCCACCTTTTACCGAATTCTGATATAAGATCCGGTCGTCGTCAAGAAATTCAATATTGGATATCGTGTTATAAACAAGTGGATCCGTATTTTGTCGCAGAAACGACTCTGCCCGTCTGTAATCATCCTCGGTTATTGTTTCCGGTTCTTCCACCACACAAGCAGAAGCAATTAAAAGAAGAGCAAAAGCCCCCAAACTGTATAATGTCAGTCGCTTTAGTAAGTCACCCATATTAAACCTGATTAGTTAGCTATTATGAAGCGAATATAGCTATATCGGAGGGATTTCAAAGAAATGACGTGGGAGTTCTTCAGCTGTTTATGAAGTTTAACAAGTGGGAGTTTTCAATTGGCATTTAATGAGGGTCATCCAGAGCGGAGCGAAGGATCTGCAAAGATTATAATCTGGAACCAACGCTGTGCAGGCTCATCGCTTTGCTCTGAGTGACTCTTTACTTTTTTTCATATAGTTCTGAAAATATGGGTCTTTTAAAACATTTACCGGAGGCCACTCTCCTACAATTTCTTTATTCAAGAATTTCCAATCTGGATTAAATTCAGAAATCAACTTCTCTTTCCATTTTCTGGACTTTCCTTTAATTCTTTTTTCTGCTTCAATTGCTTCAGTCATAGATTCGAAAAGATCATAGTAAACAATATTGTAGCAATAATTTTTACCAGCAAAAGATCGGTTTGTACCTTTATCGAGATAATGCTCAATTGCTCTTCTGGCTAGTGCGTTGGTGGTCCCAGTGTATAGAACAGTACGGTTTGGGTTCGTGACTATGTAAACGGCATAATCCATGCCTAAATGTAATAAAAATAGTTGTCATCCAGAGCGGAGCGAAGGATCTGCAAAGATTATAATCCGGAACCAATGCTGTGCAGGCTCATCGCTTTGCTCTGAGTGACTTAAAATAAGTCCTCCCTTTGAGGGAGGTGTCATTTTTGGTTTACCAAAAAGACGGAGGGTGTTCTTTGTATTGAGAAGAACACCCCTCACATCATCGTTTGAACAACGATGATGATCTCCCCTCAAGGGGAGACTACCCTAAACAATAAAACTAAAGTCATCCTGATCTGCCAGCTGGCGGAGAATGATCTTATCGGGGAATAAATTGGGATACCTTACAACGATAAGGTTCTTCGCTATCGCTCAGAATGACGTTATGTTATTTAGCTCTGCTTTAGCCAGAAATCAATCCAACTCTAAAACCAGAGTTGTTTTACCGGGTGCCTGGAAGTCGGAGCCGACATTGAATTTCTTGTCAGTTTCCACTTCGGTCCCGGATGTAAAACTCTCCAGCACTTCCCGGTAACGATGCGCATTGATAGTTTTGGCATCATCATTCTGGTTCATGATCACCATGATGGTCTGGTTGTCGTGAATGCGGAAGAAAACATACACGCCATCCTCAGGAAGAAAATGGAGAGTAGTACCGAATCGGGCGGCATCGGAAGTTTGTCGCCACTTACCCAGTTTTGAAGCAAAATCATAGATCTCATTTTCTTTGTCGGTACGTCCGTTTCGGCTAAACACACTGCGGGAGTCACCCGGCCATCCGCCCGGCATAGTTTGTCTCCATCCTTCATCATCTCCACCACGGTTCTCGTGACCCATCATGAGCTCAGTTCCATAATACACTACCGGAATTCCCCGGGCGGTGAGCAGGAATTTGTAGAGCATCCTGAATTTGGCTTCGTCTTTTCCAACATGTTCAAAGATCCTGCTCATATCATGATTATCGAGGAAGATCACATTCAGCATCGGATCGGCATAGGCTGCATCCTGATTAAACACATAGAACAGTTTGGTCACGCCGGTATTCCAGCCGAAATTTTCATTCAGTGCATCACGTGTTGAAAGTGCAAACTGGAAATCAGTTACGCTAGGCAGATGAGAATTATACCCATCATCCACACCCGGTTCATCATATTGCCAGTATGCTTCGGCGATCACGCCTTCCACCCAGGATTCACCTACGATGTTGAATTCCGGATAAGCTTCCAGCACTTCTTTAGCCCAGCGAGCCATGTAATCTTCATAAGGAAATACATAGGTATCCATGCGAATTCCATCAATCCCAGAATACTCGATCCACCAGATCGTGTTCTGGATCAGGTAGTCAGCGAGCAATTCATTGTGTTGATTCAGGTCGGGCATCTCTTTCACAAACCAGCCTTTTAACAGACGATCTTTATCCGCTTTTGAAATGTATGGGTCACCGGCAATGACGCCCCGGTAGTTCGTCTGGCCATAGGTCTCGAAATCATGAACCCAATCTTTCGTAGGCAGATCTTTCATCCACCAGTGTTGATCACCAATATGGTTGTGGATCATATCCATGATCACGGTCATTCCTTTATCATGCACTGCATCAATAAGGGCTTTGTATTCCTCATTACTTCCAAAACGGCGATCCACTTTGTAGAGATCGGTGGCTGCATATCCATGATAGGCGCCATACTCGGGATACATATCATTCTCGAAGATCGGGGTGAACCAGATAGCTGTCATCCCGAGGTCTTTGATGTAATCGAGATGATCCATCACTCCCTGGATATCGCCGCCCTGCCGTTTGGTCGGGTCTTGTCTGTTGGCAGCTTCAAGCATTCCCTCAATGGTATCATTATCAGGATTACCATTCGCAAAACGATCAGGCATCATCAGGTACACCAGATCCGAAGAGTCGAAGCCCTGATTCTTACCTACCCGTGAATCGCGCTGCTTCAGCTCATAGTCGATAGTGCGAGCTTTACCATGATGAGTTAGGGTGATCTTCATGGTTCCCGGTTTGGCCTTTGGCGAGATATCGAAGTACAGGAACAGGTAGTTCTCAGAGTCCACGGCATACTGACTTTTCAGAATTACACCCGGATAATCGATAGAAGCGCGGTACAGGCCCAGTTCATCTCCATACAACTGAATCTGTAATTCCTGAACAGGCATCTCAGCCCACCAGAATGGCGGGTCGATCCTATCGACCTGAGCCGTAGCTGCAGTTACCGTAAAAAAGCTTATTAAAACGAGGGATAGTAGTTTTTTCATAATCTGTATTTATTTCCAACGACTGAAAAAATACAGAACGGCAACTACAGAATCTTATGTAAATGCTTACATAGGAAGATAGAATAGCTAAACCGTCTTAGTAAGACGCACTGGTGTTAAAGAAGTCTCATACCAAACTACAATATCCGAATGCCCAGAAACTGATCTGTTAGGATTAATAAAGAACTTGCTACCATTACGATTATGTAAGTAGCTAGTTGAAATTTCCAATTCAGGCTATACTCCTTTGAAATGAGATAAACCAAATAAAATAAAAACCCGCTTACAAGTATAGATAGCGTAAAAGTTCCAATATCTAAATACTCACTTACTCGTCCCTCATCATTTACATTAATGAAATTCATAAATCCAGCCAGTAAACGCATATAAAAAGCAGTGAAAAGTAAAGGATAAAGATATTTATTCCAGTCACGGGATCTTAGAAACAGAAAAGTGATCATGCCTTGTAGAATGGTAATAACGGGACCTGAAATCGAAATAATAGCTCTATGGAATTCGGTAGGGTTTTGACCTCCAACTGCAGAGGCACTATTGAGACTCATTACAGTATCATATCCTAATAATTCACTTACAAGCCAGTGGGTAAATTCGTGAATAAGCCAGGTAAAAAGGACGGCGACTATCCCTGCAAGAATATATTTGAAAGAGATTTTTTGGTCATTCACAGATCAGTAGCGGATATAGGCTTGAATACTTAATCCAAAATCATTGCCCTTAACCTTCAGGTTCGTCCAGCTACTTTGCGAATTGCTTCTGTAATACGTTGGAAATGCCCGACCTTTAGATTTCAAATTGGCAAATAGTCGTACAGAATTATCAGGGATTCCTTTATAGTTTTCGATACCAATAAGAAAATCGCCTTCCAGAAAAAGGTTAAGAGGCGTTAAATTTAAAATAGGAGATGCATCCTTATCTAAATCCGTTATCAGAATATATAAAGGCTCTTTAAGAATATTCTCAAATATACCATCCTGTAATGAATAAATATTTAATCTTATTTCTAGTGTATCTACGTCATACTCAGAAAAGTTGAGCTGAACTTTATCGAGGTAAACAAATTCATATCCTGAAAACAAGGTGCCTATTTCATGACGGTAATTTTTCTGAGGGAAAGGGATCTCTGTCTTTGCTCTTCTAAACAGTGGGATTGGATAGCCATCTCGTTTTCGAACCCCGATAGTTTTTGAAGTTAATGTATTCGGTTGAACGACGACTTCTTTCATCTCAAAGACTTTTTCCCTCATCAACACAGGGCTATTTAAGCCCGAACTTCGGATGGTTTGTACATCAATGTTGTAAGTATGCAATCCAATGTAAGAGAATCGAAGTGTATCGTTATGTGAAGCGTTTGATATATTCAGTTGAAACTTTCCATCTTTATTAGATACAGAGCCAATATCTGTTCCAACAATACCAATATTGACAAATGAAATGGGTGCACCAGTGGCAGAGTCCTGAACTGTACCTGAAATGGTTTGGGCATAAGAAAAAGTAGATCCAATCAAGATGAATAACAGAGCAGGAAGAGGGAAAGGTTTTTTCATTAAGTGTATTACTTAAGAATGCCCTATTTGTTACAAAAGTAGATGTTCACTTTCACAGTAGTTATAATAAAAGCGTAATTACTCTGCGACTTTTGTGGTTACTGCTGTGTCTTATAGTTGTTAGCGCGCAAACATGAATTCCTAACGAGACGCTTTTGTCTGATTCTGAATTTACCAACTTACTGAAGCCTCATTACAATGACGCTGTGAATTACACCCGTGCCTTATGTTCTGGTTCTGTCAGAGCTGAAGCTGAAGATGTGATCCAGCAGGCATTACTCAAGGCCTATGAAAATTTCGGCTCACTTAAAGAACCGGAAAAATTCAGAAGCTGGTTATTTCAGATCATAACCCGGTGTTTTTATAACGCCGTTCGAAAGCCGTTCTGGAGCAGGTTTGTGTCGCTTGGTTCGGAAGATGGCCAGGCCGCTTTCCAGGTATTTGAGCATGACTTCTTTGAAGAAAATCAGATCCTGATCGCTGCTTTGTCGAAACTGAATAAAAAAGAACGATCGGCCCTTCTGCTTTTTGAGATCGGAGGATTCTCCATAAAAGAGATCACTGAAATGCAGAACGAGAACAGCGAATCGGCGGTGAAGTCGAGGTTAAGCCGGACAAGAGAAAAACTGCGGGAGTTCATGGTTGAGCTGGAACAGGTTTCCCATTTAAGAAACGGGATGCCCAATCCGGCGCTTAACATAAAATCTAACGATCTGTACCATGAAACCGCTAAAGTTATCAAAGAAATCAAATCCATTGGGTGACATTATGAACCTGCAGGATGAATTCAACAATCTGAAGAATAAAGATCACAGCAGATCTTTTGATGAACTGGGCGCGTGGTTAGATCAAAACGCAAAAAAACCACGAGATATGAAAGCCATTTATAAGATCGCTGCATCAATAGTAATAACCACCCTGGTATTCATTGCCTGTTCTGTTCCTGTTTCACAGGATGAAGAGATCGGATATATGATCAAGGGATTAACGCCGGCACTTGAGATTCCGGATAATGTCAGCAGCAAAGAATACTACAAACAGAGATTTGAGAATGTAAAGCTGGACATAAAACAGGTAAGTGTACATCAGGTACTGCACGAAGAGATCGGAAATGAAGCAGTTGAAATGCTGGAGGTGGTGATGGCGCTGCCTGAGGCGAACCGAAATCTTGCTGAGTCTAAAATGGCGTCCCTGTCTAAGGTGTTCGATTTCGAATCCGTTGAGATATTACCCATTGAAGAAACCGTAGAGCGGACCATGTTCGAAAGTGCCCTTCATAAGTTTGATGTAAAGCTGAAGCATGATATTTCAGAAGTTCAGGTTGCAGCAA
Source organism: Rhodothermia bacterium (assembly GCA_030427885.1). GTDB lineage: Bacteria > Bacteroidota > Rhodothermia > Balneolales > Balneolaceae > JAUICM01. The sequence continues at coordinate 231,338 of JAUICM010000004.1, forward strand.
AGATCAACAAATTTCTCCATGAGAACAGCGCCTTCGGAGGAGAAGCCGAGATCAAGATCGATGAAAAGGGCAACCGCTACGTCGAGATAGAGATGGAAAGCAGTAATGACCTCAATCAGAATGTACGTTTAAAACGATCTGTTGAAGCGCTGCATAATGAGCTTACTCCGGAAGGTAATCAGTTTTATTTAAAGGAAGATCTTACAGAAAAAGAAATCATTGAACTGAAGGAACAGAAACAGGCTGAAGTTGATAAGTATCAGATTCGCCAGAAAGAGAACAACCAGAAGATTGATTAGGGTTTAGACAGGCACAGTGTTTGGAACCCATACTTGTAAAAGCGGCTTTTGAAGCCGCTTTTTTTATTGAAGAGGTTAAGAGACCCTCCCTTGTTCCCTCCCTATTATTACGGAGGGAGACTTTTAAAATAAATATGAATTGAATATCAAAGTCCCCTCCCCTGATTACAGGGGAGAGACAGGGTGGGGTCAAAACCTCACCAAATTGCCCAACTCAAGTTCCTTTCCTGAAGTGGCTTTAAGTCCTAGCGTGGTCGCTTCAAATTGTTTTGGGAATCTGGAAACGGACCTCAATAGAGTAGTAAGATCATTCAGGGGCAGCTGAGGGGAATAGGTGTTAAGAATGAAGAAACGGTTCTCAGGATCAAGGATCTTCATGGCATTTTCAATGAGATCAGGAAGGTCGCGGTTCAGCTTCCAGTTCTTTCCTTTCGGGCCAAGGCCGAAAATAGGTGGATCCATTATAATGCCATTATATACATCTCCACGTCGTACCGATTTCTCTACAAATTTGCGGGCATCTTCCACGATCCAGCGAATGGAATCGATATGGTTGAGATCCGCGTTTTCACGGGCCCAGGTAACCACGCTTTTTACGGAGTCCACATGTGTGACTTCAGCGCCCGCACGGTCAGCAGCCAGTGAAGCTCCACCGGTATAAGCGAATAAATTGAGAAATTTCGGAGTGATTCCCTTTTCAATGAGTTCAGCACATTTGCCGCGGATAAATTCCCAGTTTTCGGCTTGCTCCGGAAACAGCCCCAAATGTTTGAAGGCTGTTTGTTTGAGATGGAATCGGATACCAGTATCAAGAAACGGGTAGCTGAGGGTGAAGTCAGAAATATCCTTTGACCAGGATCCTTTCTGTCCTTTGTCTTCTGAAAACCTGGATGTAGCTGAATCCCACTCCGCTTTGGTGAAACCGGGCGACCAGCTGGCAGCAGGTTCGGGCCGGTCGGTGATCAATGTACCGAAACGTTCGAGTTTACGTCCGTTACCTGCGTCGATCAGCTCATAGGCTTTCCATTTGGTTGGATATAGCATGTGCTTAAATTAGCATCATTCCCATTTAATTCCATATCGTATAACTGTTTTATCGCCAGACACAGAGTCTTCAAATTCTGTATACATCTTTCCGTTAGAGACGAATAAAATTTCTTCATCTGTTGGCCACTGAAATGTTCCTTTAAGTTTTCCAGAACTATTCATGATATACCAATCGTTAACATTATGGTTCTCCACTATGGTTGCTACCCACTGATCTTGCCTGTCATCCACAAAAAAGGTCTCTGCCGCAGGCCAGAATTCAGGATACTCGGCACCTTCGAACAAACTATGGAAGTTAGGGTGAATTTGGGATAGCACTTCTTCTTTTTCCACCGGATCAGTATTAACGGGTAAATAAAAGGCTTTTAAATAATCCCCATTTGAATCAAATACTTCCAATAATGCATCTCTTGTACTTAGCTTAAAGATAAGACTGTCAGAAGTGAGAACAACAGACTCGGTTGAAGTGGGGATGGGCAACGACATTGCGTGGCCAAACTTATTTATGCCCGATTGACGAAGTGGAAGATATTCTTCAGCTACTATGCCAGAAACTTGTTCTCCCTGTCTGTTTGTTTGAAAATAACCCCTGATTGAACGATTGTCTTTTTCATTGAGCATTAGACAAACAAGCAGTGAATGATCGAGAGGTTTTACTGAGACAGAATGCTTGTACTTAATCTCATTTCCAAGCTTCCATTTGTTGGGATCAAGAAGGAAAGAATGAACCAGACCAAAGGTATCGATATTAAAAAACTGAAGTCTCTGCATATTTCCATCAAAGACAATCAACTCTTCATTACGAATATAAATTCCAGCTATACTTTCGAAATCACCTGGTCCCCGGCCGTAGCGACCTATGTTTGTAATCAGGCTTCCATCAGGTTCATAGACTTGAATAAATTTCTCGTATGGATTGGCTATATAGACTCTACCACCTTCATCAACAGCATATTTAGGTCCAAAACCAAGACTAGGTGCAGCCGGGGTCCCCGGTCTGTAAAGTTTCCCGATCTCCTGTTCTCTTTCAAAGTTTATGATTTTTGCATCTGAAGTATCAACAACAATCAGGTTTTCCAATCCCGAGAATTGAGCAGGAACAGAATTAGTTTTGGGTTTTGATCGGGATTCACAGGCTGAATAAAAAATCAGGAGAAATACCAGTATCGAATATTTCATAAAGCAGCTTTATTTGGAAACATAGGTAGCTGACAATAAATCGAATATATATATGCTCTTGAATAGCACGTATATGTTATAAAATATGCTTACTTAGGTGATGTTTTTCCCCATTTCTTATTTGGTTTGCTGCCCATGAAGAAAGTGATGTTATCAGAATTCAGAAGTTCGCTATGGGTCAGGTAATTGCGGTTTATGGCTTTTCCATCGATGGTCACTTTCTGCACATATACATTTTTGGCAGATTGGTTTTTTGCTTCGATGGTGAGTTTGTGATCATCGGCTAAATTCAGAGTAACTTTTTTCACATTTGGGCTGCCGATGGCATACCAGTCTGCTCCAGGTGCTACAGGGTAGAAACCAATAGCACTGAAGATATACCAGGCCGACATCTGTCCGGCGTCATCGTTTCCAGGAAGGCCATCCGGGGTATTAGAGTACATGGTCTCCATGATCATCCGAACACGTTCCTGCGTCTTCCAGACATCGTTGGTCCAGTTATAGATATAAGGAATGTGATGCCCGGGCTCATTTCCATGTACATAGTTACCGATGATCCCGTCACGGGTAATATCCTCGGTTCGTTCGATATATTTATCAGCGATCTCCATCACAAACAAAGAATCCAGATGCTCCGACATACGGTCTTTTCCGCCCATCAACTCGATCATATGATCCAGGTTGTGTGGCACATAGAGGCTGTAATTCCAGGCATTACCTTCAATGAAGCCCTGACCATGCGTGTCCATTTCGTCAAATTCTTTTTTGAACGTACCATCGGAGAGTTTAGGTCTCATGAACCCGCTAATAGGATCGTAGACATTTTCGTAGAAGGTGGAGCGGTTCATGTATTCACCAGCTACTGCTGAATTACCGGCCTTTTTTGCAAGTTGAGCAATAGCCCAGTCATCGTAAGCATATTCGAGTGTTTTTGAAACGGAAGAGGAATTCTTGTCCTCGGGGACATAGCCCATGTCCATGTAGTATTCCAGACCATCGTAATAGGGAACTTTGGAAGTAACAACACTGGCTGCCAAGGCGCGGTCGATCTCGTCGGTGATCACTCCTTTTATATAAGCGTCTGAGATCACAGAAACGGAATGATAGCCGATCATACACCAGTTTTCATTGGCATAATGCGACCAGACCGGAAGCATGTGATGCGCGCTCTGATCATAATGAGCCAGCATGGAATGAACCATATCACGGTTACGCTCGGGTTGCAGGATGTTGAAAAGCGGATGTAAAGCCCGGTAGGTATCCCACAAAGAAAAGATGGTGTAATTGGTGAATCCGTCAGCAGTATGAATGTTCTGATCCAGTCCGCGGTATCGGCCATCAACATCCATGTAGGTGATTGGTCCGAGGAAAGTATGGTACAAGGCTGTGTAGAAGGTTTCTTTATCTTTTTTGGTGATGGTCTCCACTTCCACTTTTGAAAGCTCCTCGTTCCAGAGCGCCTGACTTTCTTGTACTACCCGGTCAAAATCCCAGTGTGGCATTTCAGCTTCCAGGTTTTTCATAGCCCCTTCGGTACTCACAGAAGACAGCGCAAACTTGATCACCAGTTCTTCGCCTTCTTCCATATCAAAGTTGAAGTAGGCGGTGAGTTCCTTTCCGATCATCTCCGGGAAATTCTTGCTCTCATCAAACTTCTTCCAGAATCCCTTATATACTCCGGCCGGATCTTTTTCATGACCGTAATCATTGAAAGCTTTGGAAAATTCCATGGCAAAGTACACGGTTCTGGTTTTAGCCCAGCCATTGGTCTGGCGGTATCCGGTTATGGTGGAATCATTTTCGACCCGTACGAAAGTCCAGACATTCTTTTCATCATAAGTATAGATGCCATGGGTCAGATCCAGGATCACGTGTGCTTCATCCGTTTCAGGGAAGGTATAACGGTGAACGCCCACACGATTGGTGGTAGTTAATTCAGCTTTGATCCCATAATCATCCAGATCCACTTTATAATAAGCCGGTTCAACAACTTCGGTGTCATGTGAGTAAGCAGACCGATATCCGGCAGAGGTATTTTCTTTGGAACCTGCATTGAGCTGTAGTTTACCAACGGTTGGCATCACCAGAAAATCACCCAGGTCGGAATGCCCTGTTCCGCTGAAGTGGGTATGACTGAATCCCACGATGGTTGGGTCATCATATTGATAGCCCGCACAGTAACGATACACTTCTCCATTATAAGCTCCATTCAATTCATAACGAGTGGTGTCGGTATCCGGACTGAGTTGAACCATCCCAAAAGGAACAGTAGCTCCGGGATAGGTATGTCCCATGTTCCTGGTACCAACGAGAGGGTTTACAAAGTCGATAGGAGAAGATTGAGAAAACGAGGTGGTACTTAAGATTGCAAGTACAATTACCAGAAGAAGTGGTTTTTTCATTGATAGAAAATATTAGTTAACAGGCTCTGCAAAAAAGGAGTCTTAAAGTACTCAATTTTAAGAGTGATGATAAACCCGGAATGTAAAAGCTGTTAGCGGATGTTATTCTTCCAGAAAGGCATCGGCGAGTTTGAAGTGTAAGCCGTTGAAACCGGCATTAGAACGGTTGATAGCAAAAGCGATGACCATTTTATGTTCTTTATTGATCATAAACATGGTACTGCCGCCAACAGAACCTCCTGAATGGCCTTTCCAGGTTTTATCATTGTGAGTCAATGTACTCCAGCCCATCCCGTAATTAGTAGACTCACCGTCTGATGTTGACTGTGGATACATCAGTTCAAGCTGAGTTTCTTCATTCAGATAATCATAATTGAAGAAAGCCTTGCCAAACCGGACCAGGTCTTCGGTTGTACCAATAAATCCTCCTCCGGCCCATTTGTAACTGTTATCAACAAAGGGAGCTTCCACATTTTTTGATTCGGCATCATGCCAGATATAGAACTTAGTTTTATGAGGGATGTCCTGTTTTGCCCACTCGGGAACGGTATTATTCATGCCCAACGGATCGAATACATGTTCTTTCATAAACGGCAGAAAATCTTCCCCGGAAGCACCCTCCATCACAGCGCTGATCAAGTTCCAGCCATAGCTTGAGTAGCTGTATTGAGTGCCTGGCTCAAATAGAAGAGGATCATCTTTAAAGATCTTCAATCCATCAGTAACCGTTGGATAAGAGAAGATATTCATGAATTCAGAGCCCTTATAATGACGAATACCTGCAAGGTGGCCGGCAACCTGACGAACGGTAAGAGGGTATTTCTTAACGGGAAATTCAGGCACATATGTTTGAACGATCTGGTCAGGATCAAGCTTTCCTTCTTCGATCAATACACCCAAGCCTGCAGCAGTTAGTGTTTTTGAAACACTACCGATCCTGAACTTTGTGAGGGAAGGATTGACCGGTATGCCCGCCGCTATATCAGCATATCCATAGCCTTTTGAGAATACAAGTTGTCCGTCTTTGTAGATCGAAACAGACATGCCCGGTATTTCTTTATCATCAGCGTATGCCTGAGCAATGGAATCTGCTTTCTCTACAGAGCGTTGCAGGTCTTGCCCCCAAAGAGTGACGGGAAGCAAGAGAAGTAGGAAGAAGAGTATTTTTTTCATGGAATGGTAAAATACTTAGTTTAAATTCGATTAATGAAAGTATGCAACTACTCCCACGGACTACCCGGATCTTCATACAGATCAATGGGCGCCTCCCGCTGATAAAGGGTGTCCACAAAGAAATTTTTGATCTCGAATTCGTTGGCGTCAACATGATCTACCCGGGCGATAATTCGGAGACGGTACTTTCGGGAGGTATCTGCTTTTGCCGATACATCCAGCGTTGGCCGGAGCAGGTACACAATATTCATATCCTCAATGTTTACGTAATCACTATAGTGGTCGTAGGGATCGAGAGAATCTTCAACGATCAGGGAATCGGGCATTACCTGGTCCAGGTTATCAAATACTTCCTCCATAGCATCCGACCACATATTTGCTTCACCGGGCACCATATAAAAGCTTTCCGGAGAACAAATTGAGTATAATATACCAGCTGCTACAAAAACCAGGATGGTGCCAAAACATCCGCAGCCATTTGATGCGCACCCTTCTCCAGAGGATACTTTTTCATCTTTATCATGTGAATTGTACTGACTGTGGTCTTGTTCCTTTGCCTTCATAAAGTATGTTTAATTCCGAAAAAGCAGGGAGCCCCGGATCCCTGAATATGATGCATTGCTAGCAAAATACTTGCTATAAGCTTTCACAAGAAAGTAGTTTAAAAGGAATAATACTAATGTATTGTTATGGAATAAGAATGCGTGCGGGATTCATCCGGAGCCAGTATCCGAAGTGCTTCCTTTTTCATGAAGTCATGATCTGAGTCAACATGATCTGTAATACCATGCCAGGGTTCAATACACACAAATGGCGCGGCTGGTTTTGCCCAAACGCCGAGGTAAGGAAATTCAGGGAAGTCAACAGTAAGAACGGGGCCGTGACCCTTGCTCACAAGAGAGGCTTTTCGTGACCTCAGGTCATTGAAGATCAAAGCATCCCGGTCGAAGAGATGTTTATGAAGGGGGATCGTATTCGAATTATCAAGACATGGCAGCGACTCTCCGGTGAGTAGTCCCTGATTATTGATAAGCAAAGTTCTTGAGTTTTCTACGTGTTCCAGCCCGATGTAATAATCTTCATATTCTTCACCTTCAAAAAGAGGGCAGTTGAATGCCGGATGTTCACCAAAATTATAGGGTAGTTCTTTTGTATCCAGGTTGGTTACCTGATGCGAAATTGTGATCCTGTTACCATCCAGGCTAAATACAGAATCGATCAGAAACTTAAACGGAAATAGCTGCAGCGTTTCCTCATCCCAGCTAAAGCGGAATCTCATACTGGTTTCTGCTTGATTTGTGAGTTCGGGTTTATCAGAACCCCGGATGAGTCCATGTTTGGGGATATGGTAAAACCGTCCATCAATACAGGTTTTACCATCTTTCTGTAAACCGATCACAGGGAATAAGACCGGCGAATGATTGGCCCAGATATCAGGGTTTCCCTGCCACATATATTCTTTACGGTTATGTTTATTAAAAATGGAGCAGAGTTCCAGTCCGTTTTTTTGTACAGCAACGGAAAGCAGTTCATTGGAGATCGAATATTTCATACAGGAAAATAGAATCTTATTCTTTAAAAGACGGGTTATTTTAACAGATCATGATGAGTAGCGTTTCTCAATGCAGTTGCCACCGAGGTACCAAACTCGATCTCATGAAAGGGAACCGGAGCAATATCATCAGGCAGTTTCTGTTTGAGGATGACACTGCTTTTGTGATTGGTATCAAAGATAGTTTTGGAAAGAGTTGTATCAGCAGGAAGTCCCACATCGGCACACCAGCTCCCGAAAGAGTCAGTGAGTTCAATACTTTCACATTCAAGCAGTGCCATATTCAAAAGGAAAACCGGATTTCCCTGATCCACATCGTTGTATTCATCATCAGCAAAGAAAGGGAGTTCGGCATCCTGAAGACATAAAACAAGCTTTCGGAAGAAGATCGTATCCAGTTCTTCAGTTCGCTCATGTATTCTGAAACGGATATCCAGTTTCCGGACGGTATCGACAAGAGCTTGTATGATTTCAGAATATTCGGCCATAAAAAAACATACAGCTCTTCACAGATTATTCATAGTTCCGGGATACACTTAAACTGAGTTGGAAGCTTCAATTATGAGGGAGAATTATGTCAGGGCTTAGAAAGCACGATCAGAATATCGTGATCGATTACATTTCATTTATATGTATGGCCATTCTGTTGTTAACGGGATTCCTGCTTGAGTTTCGTTTGCCACCCGGCGGGCATAAAGCCCAGGTACTGGGACTTGGACGCCACGATTGGGGAACCATACATTTTGTTGTGGCACTTATCTTTACTGCGGGAATTGTAATTCATATGATCCTGCACCTGCCATGGCTTAAGTCAGTTCTGAACCCCAAAGATGAGTCTAAACGAAAGGATACTATCATGATCTTTTCGCTAAGTATCTATGTGCTGCTGGTACTGGCACTGGTTTTATTCTTTAGTCCGGTAATTCAGAATAATTAGACTATGTTCAGCTGGAAAATCATTACCAGCGAAAAGCTGTTTTTACTGAGGACTGGGTTAACTACTTTAGGAGATTAATTAATGGTTCAATAAAACCTGATATGAAGTTCAGTTTAAAAATATGTGTTATTGCCTGTGTCCTTCTTTCATGTTCTGAAGACAACCCTGCGTCTTCAGAAACAGAGGGTTTTCGTGATGTCAGCTCTGTAGAATTGGTTGCCGAAATGGGATCGGGATGGAATTTGGGAAATAGTTTTGATGCCATTGGTGATAACGAAACAGCCTGGGGAAATCCTTTCACTACCAAAGCTATGATCGATGAAATAAGTGCCCGGGGCTTTAAAACCATAAGAATGCCGATCACCTGGGGCTCGCATACAGGAGCTGCACCGGATTACATTATCGAAGAAGAATGGCTCGACAGAGTAGAACAGGTTGTGAATTATGGCCTGGATAACGACATGTTTGTGATCATAAACATACATCACGACAATTCCTGGGTTATCCCCACTTTTAATAAACAACCGGAAGTGTCAGCCCGTCTTGGAAAAGTATGGACTCAGATCGCAAATAAATTTAAAGAGTATGACGAGCATTTGATCTTTGAGACACTAAACGAGCCTCGTCTTGAAGGCTCAGCTCAGGAATGGACGGGCGGGACTTCGGAGGGCAGAACAGTACTCAATCAATATCATAAAGCTTCACTTGAGGCTATTCGGGCAACTGGTGGAAATAATGAAAAAAGACATATCATGATCTCAACCTATGCGGCCAGTTCGATACCTGTGGCAATGAATGATCTGGAAATTCCTAATGATGATGAGCGCGTGATAATCTCTATTCACAGCTACTTTCCTTATCCATTTACTTTAGGTGAATCTGATCCTACCTGGGGAACGGCTGCCGACAAAAGGGATCTTGATGCAGAGCTGGACAGAATGAAAACAAAGTTTATTGATAATGGCAGACCAGTGGTGATGGGAGAGTGGGGCTCGATAAACCAGGATAATCTACAAGACCGTTTGACACATGCTACGTACTATGCTGAAGCTGCTGCAGCAAGAGGAATAGTGCCCATATGGTGGGATAATGGGAATGTCAATGAACTGGGGATTTTCGACCGGAGAAATGTAAGCTGGTATTTTCCGGAAATAGCAGATGCAATTATTAACGCGACTAATTAAGCACCCCTTCCAAAATCCAGTTTAGCTTTAACTTATCTAAATTCCCGGTTGATTTGTGGCAGGAGACTTATTGGTTATCTTGGTTTCATTTAATTTTAAAATACGTTTAAAGGTGTGAAAAACTACCAAACTCCGGTTTTATTGGTCATTCTGATCATTGTACTGTCTACATCATTCTTTGTATACAGAATTGAATCGGAGAAAAGGGAACTTCAGGATGAGCTGATAGAGCTCTCGAAGGTGAAATATGGTTTGTTCAGTGTTGATGAGTGGGAAAGAATTCTATCAGAAATCATAAGCAAAAGGATAAATGATTTTGATTTGGATGATACCAACAAAGATAAAATCCGGACTCGAATAAGTACTTTTCTTGAAACAGCAGTAGATGAGCTTGAGGTAAGTTTTAACGAAAAAAATACAGGGTCTCTAACTGGACTTATAAAAAGAGGTACCGCTAATGTAACGGATGTTTTCGGGGTTATGAAAGAGGACATCCCTGAGATCACTGAAAGCATCATGAATTTCATGAATGACCCGGAGAACAGAGATAGAATAAAAGAGTATTTGATAAAAAAAATGAATCAGTATTCCGACGAAACTTTTTCTGAAATAGACTATACGCGGTACAATCAAATACTGGAAAAACATGGCGCTTCAGAAAAACAAATGACCATCAGAATAATAAAAGCCAAAATCGATTTTCTGGAAAGTCAGCGAATACCATTCACAACAGCCTTATTTAGCTGTATTGTGTTACTATTTTTGGGAATAGTGTTTTCTAAGGAACCAGGACAAGTGGATTTTACCTATCTGACAGTGATTTGCGGGGTTTTACTTTTAGTGGGAATTCTCCTTCCTATGATAAATATTGATGCCAGGGTATCGGAAATGACCTTTCATTTAATGGGAGAGCAGATACAATTTACCGATCAGGTGCTTTATTTTAAAAGCAAGAGTATTCTGGAAGTGGTTTCACTAATGCTGAGCAATTCCAAAGTAGATGTTTTTATGGTGGGTTTTCTTGTGCTTTTATTTAGTGTTTTATTCCCGTTTTCAAAACTGATCACTTCGCTGGTATATTTATATTCCAAAAAACTCAGGAACTATAAGGTGATTAATTTTCTGGTTTTTAAAACAGCAAAATGGTCGATGGCAGATGTTATGGTTGTAGCTATTTTTATGGCTTATATTGGTTTTTCCGGAATTGTATCTGAGCAACTTAAAGATTTAGAAAACATCGCCCTGAATGTGGATATACTTACCACAAATGCGTCGAGTCTTCAAATCGGTTTTTTCCTTTTTACATCTTTTGCTGTATTGAGTACGGCCGTTTCATATAAACTGCATTACAGCTTTAATAAGGAATAACAAGGCTTATTCCAGGTTCTTCACAAAAATTATTGCATTGTTATTAGGGTGTAAAAACCAAACTCATGGGCTCCCCAAGGAATGTTATTACGGCGCTTGATCTCAAAACCTGCTTCTTCAAATTCTTTATGAAGAATGTCCAGATCATTTACCCAAATCTTGGTTTGTAGAGCGGCATTTTCGGGAGGCATGTCTTTCTCAAACTGGAATTGAATATGAAAAGTAACCCCTTCCCGGTGCATTACCGCATAATCGAGTGTATCGGAGTATTGGAGAGAGCTGTACACCATCTCAAAACCAAGCTTCTCAAAGAATTCTACTTCTGTTTTCAGATCAACAGCATGCAGAACCGGCGCTATGAATTTGAAGTTGGTCATTATTCTGTTCACTGCTGGGTTGTTATCCCAATAAATTTTTCTACATCCCGCTGAGTTAGTTTTGTAGCATCAGTACCAATGACATTTTGTATTTGTGCCTTCTCAAGTTCTAGTTCAAGCTCTTTAAGTGCCTCATCAGGGTTTTCCATTAATGATGGATTTTGTTCTAGTTCGTCAGAGAATAATGGCCATCGGTTTTGTAGGATAACCCAACGGAAGAGCTTAAATGGTTCAACTTCACTTTGTTCAACAATTAAGATATCACGATAAGTTGTATACTGATTAGCAAGTCGTTTTACAGCTCTGGGATTCGTTCCAACAAGAGGATGGTGTTTTGAAAGTATATGGGCAAAACTTGTATCAACCCTATTTATTCTTTCTAAAATTCTTGTTTGTGTTTCGACAAGATCAGTACCGTACTTCTTGGAGAGTTCTGTAGCATTAAACTTTCCAGTAACTAAATCCTGTACATCAGAGATATCATTTAGTTCATTCTCTAGCCCATCAGTATCTGAAGTTTTATCCTCTTCAATAGTGGGTTTAACATCCTCATGTTTGAGAAGATGTTTCCAGTATTGAGCGATATTATCATCAGAGGGGTTCGGCAGTCTAATCGAAAGTTGAAAGTTTTTTTCTATAAATGAGTAGCCCAGTTTTGTACCCTTTTTTGCTGTATCTATATATTTTTCGTAAACAATTTCAAAACTTTTTGCGATCCAGTGCTTATCAGCTGCTATCAGGTAGAAGACTTTCTGATCATTAAACATTGTCTGTATTCCTTCCAATAGGGAGACTACATACTCAGCGTTACATCTATCCAGATCATCAATAAATACTGCTAATCCCGATACCTTTTTCTTATTAACTAAATTCATTCTTTTTGTAATATCGGATATAAGCAGATTGAAGTGTTCCTTGATGGAAGCCGTGGGATCTTCACTATTTTTCATGAATAGCTGTGCCTGTTCTGGGGTGTTTAACATAAAAAATCGAGACCAATTCTTGCTGATTGCAAATAAGGCAATAAGAATTGTAAGAATGGTACTAATAAGCTTTGCGTCAATAATTTCTCCAAATATTGATTTAGCAAATTGGACACTTAATAGTATTACAATTAGAAATACCAAAAAAAATGCAAGTGTTAGAATCGTTCCGGAATTAAGTCTTCTAAAAAATTCACGCCGGCTTAAAAATAACCAAGGTTCCAGAAACCTTTGCTTTCCAACTTTAGATTTTGTTTGGTTATAAATGGTATCTAAAAATGTCCACCACGGGGGATTGATGTTTTGATTCTTCCAAGCATTATAATGAACCACAATCCATCGATTGTCACCTGCTTGTTGGAGACCTTCTTCGAGAAATTTCATAAAAGAGGTTTTCCCTTCTCCCCAGCGGCCTTGCAGGTGAGCCATGAAGGCATGGCATTTTTCACTTCCAATAATATCGTGATGAATTAGCTTAGCTAAGTTAATCGCGATGGGTTTTCTCCCAAGCTTGTCCTCAAGGGTTGGGTCATCTATTGAAAAGTCAATTTTGTCTTTTATTAATGTTTGTTGCTCAACTTTCTCACCTGTTGAAGTATTATTTTCAACATCAAAGTTAAGACTTTGTATAATGGTTTTGAGCGCTTCATCATCTACTCCATATAACTGATTCAATGGAGCTAAAGAAACTGACACTTGATTGCTTATCCTGGATTTTAATTCTACTAATGCTGAAAGAAGTAAATCCAGAATGAACCCATGATTTATCTGGTTTTTAGAGCGAATATTCCATGCTAATGAGATTAAAATACTATCTACAGTGCGTTTGTTGATCTGCTCTTGTAAAGCAGATATTATATATTTTTCGAGTTCATGGTCGGTTGAACCTCGATCGGGAAAGGCCACAAAAACGATTGAACTATTATTATTTATAACATAAGAAGCATGGCCAAGCTTTTTTAAGTTGTTTAAGTCCGTATTAGTAAATCTGAAATTCTCATAAGTATCATTAATATATTTAAGAATGCTTTCTGTATAAGAATTTTGGAAAAGTTCCCCTTTTTGACTGCATGGAACTAGAACTACATCAAATCCATTGGGGTTTATTTCATTTGTAAGATTAAGGGTCAGATTATCGCTCTTATAAATACCGAGTACATCAGAATGCAATGATTTTTCTTCTTCATAACTTTTGATTATTTCTTCATCGTATTTTTCTTGTGGGGATCTAAAATATTCACTTTCTGAAGGAGCAGGGCTTTCATCACTCTCAACTATCTCATTTTCAGAATCCCCAAGTACATCATATTTCTCAGGCGGGGTCTTAAAATCATCTGAGTCAAAATCATTTTTGTCAAAATCAGGAGGCATATTTTACTTGCTTTGTTTCTAAGACCAATAAAACATATCGAGTAGAATTTAAAAAATTAGAAACGGAGGCAGGATCACAAGTTTATTTGCATCCCCTCATAAGCAACCCTGAAGCCAAGATTCTCGACTTGCTTTCGTTCCATGCTGTTCAGGATCATCGGATTGGTGTGGTTGAAATGAATGAAGATCACTTTGGATCGCTCCGAGGGGAGCATGTCCTTGAACAACTCAATGCTTTCTTCCACAAAAGGATGAGGAATCTGACTCATGTCCCGGCCGGGAAGTTCGTTAGAGTCAAAGAAGGTGGCATCTACAAATGCATGATCCACTTCGGATATCTCCTCCACAATATCACGGTCCCATACATTCCACTTGTTAATATCCGGGATGAACAACACTTTGGTGTTCGGGGATTCGATCCGGTACCCGACGGTCTCGGAATATTCATCGCGGTGGGGAACCAGAAAAGGTGTTACAGAAAGCTGATCTGAGATCTGCATACTTGAATCATGTTGTTGCTCAACAAGGTCGATGTTCTCATAATTTACGAGTTGACTCCAGGGCCCGTTTTTCTCCAGAAAGCTTTTCATTCTCGGCATGACATACACCGGAATATTATTGGAACCCATTACTTCATGGCCCAGTTGCATCAGTCCTGTATAGTGCCCGATGTGGGCATGGGTCAGAAATATGCCGGATAGTTGCGCTCTCTTATATTCTTCCTTCAGCATATGGATCTGCTCTTTGAAATCAGGAGTGGCCTCAAACATCCATGACTGATCAGTAGATTTATCGATCAGTCCCAGGCTGACCACATGTCTCTTTTCCTCGTTGCCCAGCCAATATTGATTACAGTTTCCTTTTTCGCACCCGGCCTGTGGAAATCCGGCATCCTGAGCAATGCCAAGTACAGTGATATATTGGTTGGATGGTTCTTTTGGAGATGATTCTGGTTTTGAGCAGGAAAAAATGAGCAGAAAAAATGCGGAATAAAAGGTCAATATTTTCATGTAATTGAGGTAAAAGACTAGGTATAAAGAATGAAGTCTCGAAACCATGTGGGGATAGATTTAGTCCGGTATTCGATTTCAGTTCCATCAGTTATTTCAGCAAACCATTTTTGTTCTTCCCCAGAATTATCAAAAAGAAAAGCTCTGTTTGTTAAAAGAACAGCTGAACGAAGTAAATTCATAGTTCTTACGAACCGGCTTTTAATTTTATTTTCGGGCACAGAGTGTCCGCCTTCTTTAACTCGGTTCTTAACCCGTTCTACATTAATCTCAACACGATCAGTTGATACGAAATAGAGATAGGGTCGATAACCCTGTTGATTTGCCCTGTGTATAATATCAAGCTTTGAAGGGTGGGACATAACTGTTTCAAAGGTAAATGATATTCGATGCTGAATAAACTGGTCTCGTAGAAAATCCGAGATTGATGCCGCTACATAAGAATTGATGTGCTCCTTTAGGATCACTACTGAGCGCTTGTTGATCTTTACAGAATTGATAAATGAAACGTATCTGGAGTATTTACGAAGTTGTGGACATT
Organism: Rhodothermia bacterium; assembly: GCA_030427885.1. Taxonomy (GTDB): domain Bacteria; phylum Bacteroidota; class Rhodothermia; order Balneolales; family Balneolaceae; genus JAUICM01. Next base: position 246,761 of record JAUICM010000004.1, read on the forward strand.
GAGAAAAGTGTTGTTCTAAGCCATCAGTAGTAATCTCTGCTGGGAATTTAGATAGAAAGAGCTTTCCCGTTTTATGTAGAGACTTTTCAAATTCATCAGGATTGAGGTAAGCTCCGAACTGGACCAGTGATTTTAGATTATTTGCCAGAGTTGTTTTTCCAGAACCATTAGATCCCGCAATTACTCTCAAGCGGGCAGGAGGGTTCATGGCATAAGCCGTGTGGGCAGTTTTTCCGCATCGATATATCTGCCACGTACCCGGCGAATCACTTCTTTTTTACCATTTGGGTACAACCTGATGATCTCATTCCCCTCCAGAATGGTAACAGGTAATCCATTTTTATGAGTATCAGAAACAGCTTTTTTAGAAGCTTTGGAGGCTATTTCCTGTAATTTTTCTTCGTGTAGATTATTCTCTTCTCTTATGGTCATTTTGCTATCTCCATGTCAAACATTGTACCTATATAACCAAAGAATTGCCACTTTGTTTTGGCTTAACTCCGCTCCAACATCCTTTCCAGCGAAAGAACTGCATACTTAGCCACTTCTTCAGGAACGGTGATCTGATTCACTACTTCACCTTCTTCGAGCTTTTCCAGGCTCCATAGCAGGTGCGGAAGATCGATCCGGTTCATGGTCAAACATGGGCACATGAACGGGTTAAGAGAAACGATCTCTTTATCGGGATGCTCGTCTGTGATACGGTTCACCAGATTCATCTCTGTTCCGATCGCCCATTTACTGCCAGCCGGCGCAGCTTCGATCGTCTTGATGATATAATTGGTGGAACCGGCATAGTCTGCAGCCTGAACCACATCAAAAGTACACTCAGGATGAACAATGATATTGATCTCAGGATCCTGCTTTCTCAGATTCTCAATGTGCTTGATATTGAATTTCTCGTGAACAGAGCAATGACCTTTCCATAGGATCACTTTCACATCTTCGAAATTACCCTCGTACTCGAAGGTGTTGGTAAGAGGAGCATAAACGGCCATTTGTTCGAGCGGAATACCCAGGTCGAACGCGGTGTTACGGCCAAGGTGCTGATCGGGCAGGAACAGAATGCGCTCTTTCTGAGTGAAGGCCCATTCCAGCATTTTCTTAGCGTTGCCGGAAGTCACACATGCCCCACCATTTTTTCCGACAAATCCTTTAATAGCTGCGGTAGAATTAACATAGGTGAGCGGAAGGATCGTATCACCCCAGATTCCCTGCATCTTTTCCCAGGCTTTTTCGGTCTGTTCGATGTCAGCCATATCAGCCATGGAGCAACCTGCGCGCATATCAGGAAGGATTACTTTTTGATCTGGCCTGGTGAGCATATCAGCCGTTTCCGCCATGAAGTGAACTCCACAAAAAGCAATGAACTCAGCTTCCGGCATAGTAGCACAGATCCGGGCCAGTTTCAGTGAATCGCCACGGGCATCGGCAAACTGGATCACTTCATCTTTCTGATAGTGATGGCCGGGAATAAATAATCTGGAACCGAATTTCTGTTTGATCTCTCTGACACGGGTTTCCATCTCTTCAACAGAAAGCTCACTGTATCTTTTTGGTAAAGATACTTCCGATTCGATTTCTAAAATGTCTAGTACATCCATGTTGTTAATTAGGCCACTAAAACTCCAATGCACAAAAGGTAGTAATAATTTTGTGATTATATGCTTTAGCGGACTTCCTGTATGTTCAAGTTAAAACTTATATCCAACGCTTTTACGGAATGTGTAAGCCAACCCAAAGAAATGATATCGGCACCACATCCTTTATAACCACTAATATTATCAGGTGTAATTCCACCCGATACTTCAACGACGATCCCATCCGGGATGATCGATACAAATTCTTTTACTTCCGCCGGGCTCCGGTTATCCAGCATGATCACATCGGCGCCGGCTTGCACTGCTTCTAACACCTGTTCCCTGGTTTCCGTTTCTACCTCGATCTTAACCATGTGGCCCGAAACTTTTCGGAGTTGCTCAACAGCTTTGGTGATACTTCCGGCAGCTTTTATATGATTGTCTTTGATCATTGCTCCGTCGTCGAGGCGGAAACGATGATTCTTACCTCCCCCGCAAAGCACCGCATATTTCTGAAGGCCCCGAAGTCCGGGCAGTGTTTTCCTGGTATCAGTTACCGAGATCGAAGGGTCATCCAGTAACTGCACAACCCGGGAAGTGCTGGTGGCAATTCCGCTCATATGTTGAATCAGGTTAAGTATCAGACGCTCACCTGAGAGCAAAGTACGAACGGAACCGGATACTTTTGCAATAACCTCGCCTTTGGAAACAGTATCTCCGTCTTGCTTGAGCAGCTCAACCGATACGGGGTTTCTGAACTCATTGTACACAACATTCAGAACATCAAGTCCGGCCAGAACCCCGCTTGCTTTGGCGGTAAAAGTTCCTGTGGCGGTATCTGTTTCAGAGAAGATTCCGTTTGTGGTGATGTCGCCCATACCAAGATCTTCGGTGAGCGCTTCGTGAACAACATTCTGTAGCAAATGGAGATTCATTTAAAAATGTTTGCCTGTAGGTTTTTGGCTATTTTAAAGGGCGCTAAAGATACGGTTTTTTAAACTTAAGAGCGATAACAGATGATATACCTTGATTACGCTGCAACCACACCCATGGGTGAGAAGGCTCTGGAGGTCTACACGAAAGTAGCGAAGGAATATTTTGGCAATGCGAGCAGTCTTCATGACATCGGTTCGTCGGCTAAACAGATACTGAATGCATCAGCGTTAACAATCGCAAAGACACTGAATGCTCAGGCGAAAGATATCTGGTTTACCTCCGGGGCATCGGAGGCTAATTTTCTGGCTATTCAGGCTTTGGTGGATGGGAGCAGCAAAAAGGGAAAGCATATCATTACCACTAAGATCGAGCACTCTTCAGTGATCCATGTATTTGAGAAATTAGCCTCTCAGGGATATGAGCTAAGCTGGCTGCCGGTAGATGCTTCCGGGAAAGTGGATTTGAAGGATCTGAAGGAAATAGTGCGGGATGATACCATACTTGTATCCGTTCAGCATGTAAATTCTGAGATCGGGACGATACAGGATATCTCAGAGATAGGTGCTTTTTTGAATGAACAGGATATTTTATTTCATACCGATGCGGTGCAGTCATTTGGTAAGATTCCTGTGGATGTAGAAGCCTTGAACGTTGATGCACTTTCCATTTCAGCGCACAAGATCTATGGACCAAAAGGAGTTGGGGCAGTGTGGTTGAACCCAGCCGTAGAGTGGAGTCCGTTCTTTCCGGATATTGATCAGAAGAAGAAATTGAAAACCGGTACCGATAATGTTCCGGGCATAGCCGCTTTTGCCACTGCTGCAAAAGAAGTACAAGCTGAGCTGAAAGCTGAACATGAAAGGGTAAAAGCTCTGACAGATGAATTCAGAAAAAGAGTAAAGGCTCTGGATTTTGAATGTGTGGTTGAGGGAAATGAAAAAGACCGATCTCCGTTTATACTTGGACTTCGGTTCCCGGGTATGGAAGGTCAATTTCTCATGCTCGAGTGCAATCAGGCCGGGCTGGCAATCTCAACGGGAAGTGCATGCCAGGTCGGGAGCGATAAACCAAACCGTACCATGAAAGCGATCGGCAGGTCAGACGAAGAAGCCCGTGAGTTTGTACGGCTTTCATTCGGAAGAGATGTAAAAGAAGGTGAGCTGGAGGAGATTATTCAGAAAATAGATATTATCTTAACGCGTCATTTTAGTAAAGTGAGACAGGGAATTAATAAAGTTCATATATCATAATATCCAGAAGAAGATGAAGAATACTACAGTTGTAACGCTATTGGTTGGAATGCTGATCCTGATTTCAGCCTGCGGTGGCGAAAAAACTCAAACGGAACAGAATGCGTCACCAGTATCAGATGCCGGAACCAGTACTCAGGCAAGTATTACTGATAATGAGTCAGATTCACAGGCTAAAGTAACACTGGTTAAGTACAGCGATTACCAATGTCCGGCATGTAAGGCATACCATTCATTTGATCATCAGTTAAAAGAAGATTTTGGTGATGACGTTAAGATCGTGTTAAAGCATTTTCCATTGAGTATGCACGCTTATGCTCACCTTGCAGCAAGAGCAGCCGAAGCCGCACGGAAACAGGGAAAATTTGATGAGATGACCGAATTGTTATTTGCAGGTCAGGCTCAGTGGTCTCGCGGTAATGCCGCCGTAATTTTCCTTGGATATGCAAAATCACTGGATCTTGATGTGGATATGTTTAATGCTGATATGAACTCAGCCGATATGAACCGTATTGTAATGGCCGACAGAAGAGAAGGGCGTGAATTAGGAGTTGGGTCCACACCTACGTATTTCATTAATGGGGAAAAGATGGAAAATAATCCCAGCCAGTATCCTGCTTATAAAGCAATTATTCAGAGCTATCTGGATAAGTAGGATAATTTTGAGTGCTTAGTGTTGAGTTTTGAGTCAACGCTTACTACTCAAAACTCAACACTTAAAACTAAGCACTACTTTTCACTTTTGCTTCGGAGCTTCTTCCAGGCATATGCACCGCCCGCTGCTGCTAACAGCCCGAGGCCACCATCAATAGGGGCCTGACTTGGAGCATTTGGTAAACCGGGTTGAGCCAGTACTACTCCGGATGCAATTACTAATACTAAGAGGGTCAAAAAGATCAGATTCGTTGATTTCATAATTTCTTTAGTTTTGAGTGCTCAGTGTTGAGTTTTGAGTGGTCAATCAACTCAAAACTCAACATTTAAAACTTAGCACTACTTGATGAGGGTCATTTTTCGGGTGAGGGTTTGTCCGGCTGATGCAAGACGGTAGTAATACATGCCACTGGCCATCCCGGAGGCGTTCCAGCTTACGCTGTAGGTTCCGGCTGCTTTATTTTCATTTACCAGTTCAGCTACTTTTTGGCCCATCAGGTTAAACACCGACAGAGTCACATCACCCGCCTCAGCTACAGAATAACGGATGTTGGTACTCGGGTTGAATGGGTTCGGATAGTTTTGAGAAAGAGTGAACTCTTCAGGAGAACTGTTCTCTTCAATATCCACGGTACTGAAGTTTGGTTTGATGGTGATCACAAAACGATCATTGTAGGCTCCTTTCTGTTTGGTCACACTAACTGGTGATAGCATTGAGAAAGCAGACTTCTCAATAATATTCTCAGAGACCTCGGTCACCTGGAAGCTGTACGACTCTTCCGTACGCAGGTCGATCGTTTGACCTGTTTCGTGATCGGTGAGAGTGACCTTCCAGTTCTCAGGGATGTTCTCGAACTGAGGCCAGCTGATCATGAACTCCCCGGCTTTCTCAGCCCATCCGCTTTCAACGGCATCAAAAGATTTGATGTTCAGGGCAACCTCGACTTCTTCATCCAGTTGAGCCGGAAGGTTATTAATATCCATTTCCACACCATCAACCAAACTGCTGATGCTCACATAATCCTTATGATCCAGCGGGAGCAGTTTAAGCGCGTCTCGGCTATCTTTAGCAAGTTCTCCATCTGCTGTGAACGAGAAGTACGCGGTACTGTAGCGACCATCCTGTTCTACTTTCAATTCCACAACCGGAGTTTTAACCGCTTTGTAAAAAGTACCGCCAGAAGTTTTAGAAGTTTCAGGGATCGTTAGTTCTGCTGCTGCAAGGATCGTTGTTGTATTCTGAACCCAGAACCCCTGGAATGGAGCAATGAGCCCATTGGTAAGAGAACCGGCAGCACCATTCCATACACGATAACTACCGGCAGAACCAGATGCTTCTGAATCACCAACTCCCGGAGTACCATAGCTATGATCATACACATACACGGTTGAAAACATATCCGTGAAGGTGAAGCCATCAGCGTCTATCGTTGAGGCGAAAGGGTTACCAACCAGAGACCATTCCAGGTTACCCGATGAAATTGTAGGTTTTACATCCCCGGAGTTTTCGGTTCCTGCCAGTGAAAGAGTTTTAGGGAATCCTTCCGCATTACCATCATAGTCATCGTCGGAATAGACATACGTGATGAAACCTACTCCGGCACTCATGGTAGCAGTAAGATCTGAAACAGCACTGAATGAAGAACCATCGTAAGCTTGAACATTGGCTGTTCCATTGGTTGCATCGGCACCGGTTGCAATACCTTGTGTCCATAAACCACCTAACAGGTCATCATAGCTGTTATCTGAAGTAGGAGAGGAAAGTATCCTCCAGCCTTCGGAGCCTGTGACGGACAATTCAGCAGTAACTACATTATAGCTATAATTAGATCCACTGTTGTTATTCAAATTAATTGTGAAAAAATCAGCATCAGAACCAGAAATTGTTAAACCTTCACCTGAGGTAAATAAATAATATGAAATGCTAGTTCCACTTTGGTTTGTACTTCCAGGAATTGTTGCTGTATAAGTAGTTCCAGAACCAGACATCTCAACAATCGTGGAAGAGGAATAGTTATCATCAGTATACCTAAGGTAGACGGATTGTCCGGTGGAAAAACTGCCATCAAGTGTTGCAGTTACCACAACGTCATCTCCATCTAAAGCATAAGTGTTTGAAATATCATTCGAAGCTGAACTAACACTTCTTACATCTCCTTGCACTTCAAAAACTACGAAATCAGGAGTTGAAGGAGGATTTCCTCCACCTCTGGTTTTAAAAACATAGTTGTAAGAGGCGTTTGGAACATTGATGTAATATGCTTTTGAGGTACTATTCTCAACAACTTCTGAAGAACCTAAAGCAGTTCCTATAGTAACTTCCAGATCGTTAATTGTACTGGATGGGCCCCATTGGTTATAATTTTCACTCCAGCATGTAACCAATCTAAAGTACTGATTACCAGTTCCTCCAGGAGTCGCTGTTAAAATTCGTGTTCCAGAAACACCATCATTGAAACAATCCGTTGTGGACCAATCGAAATTATCAGTTCCAAAACCTGACCCAATTATACCGTTTTGTGCATAGGTTAAACTGCTCAGAGTCAAAAACAGTCCAAATAGCCCCATTAAAAACTTTGTAGCTTTTTTCATATCTGTGTAAGATTTGTGTGTTATCATTACCCCGCTTACATATAGATACCAACGTTAAAATGTAAGCGCTTTCATTGTAATAAATTTACATTGACTTTTCAAGAGCTTTAAGCAGTTCTAACATGCTCAAGAGCTGTTATTCAGACTATTTCTGATAAGTCATTGTGCATTCATTACTTATTACTATTTGATCAATGTTAGTCGTTTAGTAAAAACCTTTTCACCAGCATTTAGCTGATATAAATAAATTCCTGATGCGAATCCATGTGCATTAAAGGTGACGGCATGTTCACCGGCTGGTCTTCGTTCATTTACCAAAACAGCGACTTCCCGTCCCAGCATATCAAATACCTTCAACTCAACCCGACTGCCCACCGGCAACTGATAACTGATCACAGTACTCGGGTTAAATGGGTTTGGGTAATTCTGGTTCAGTCCAAATTCTGTTGGCAGACCTTCCTGTTCAATATCAGTGATCATCATGGTGGTGAAGCTTAAGGTGTCAGACCAGAAGCTGTTTCCTGCACGGTTGTATGACCGAACTCTCCAGTAATAAGTGGTTTGTTCCGTAAGATCATCCACTTCTATAGTAAGTACAGTCAGGCTCGAATCCACCAGCAGTACTTTAAAACTGTCAGTCTCAGCCAGCTGGAACTGATATGACTCAGTATTGGCTACGCCATTCCATGCAAACCGGACACTGAGCTCAGTAATATCTTCTTCCTCAGGGGTGATGAGTACCGGAGTAGCCGGAAGATCAAGCCCGGTCGTAAAGGTGTGAAGAGCCGTCCATTCGCTGCTGCCATAAGTATTGACTGCCCGGAGCTGCCAATAATACCGGGTATTCTGAGCCAGAGAATGAATGGTTAGCAGTGTATCGGTTATACCGGTGCTGTCGAGAGAAACACTCAGATCTTCTTGATCAGAGAACCGGAGTTCATAGGAAGCAGCACCCACAGATGGCCGCCAGGTATAGGTGATATTTCGGGGCTGGTCGGAGGCGCTGTCAGCGGGCGATACAATAACCGGTACCAAAGGTGAAGAGCCTCTGGTCATGAACTGGCCAACAGTTGACCATTCAGATGATCCGTTTGTATCCATAGCACGGACTCTCCAGAAATAGGTGCTGGCAATATCAAAACCGCTCAGATCCAGAATAGCATCTTCAATACCGGAAGAATCAATCAGGGTTGAATTAAAATGACTGGAATCAGAGACCTGAAGCTGATAGCTGGCAGCTCCAGTTAAAGCTTTCCATGCAAAAGTGAGAGCGGTATCCGTATCAAAAGCCTTGTGTTCCGGGGAGATCAGCCCGGGGCCATCGTAACCAGCAAGTCCCGTTGTGAAGGTTCGAACCGAACTCCAGCCACTGTTCCCTCCAGTATTGGAGGACCGGACTCTCCAGAAATAGGTATGGGCTGACTGAAATCCGGAAATAGTGAGTACAGTGTCGGTCAAAGCAGAATCGGCACTGAAGGTAAAATCGGAAGTTTCAGAATACTGGAAGAGATAGTGGTTTGCCCCGTCTGCGGTATTCCAGGTAAATGTTACCGGACTGCCCAGAAAAGCCGATGAATCTGCCGGTGAAACGAGTTCAGGGGCATCAGGAATCTCAGGAATTGTTGTAAATGGATAGATCGTTGACCAGTCGCCGAAGCCACCTTCACTATTGTAAGCGCGCACTCTCCAGTAATAAGTGGTAGCCCGGCTGAGGTCTTTAGTTTGAAATTCTGTACCAGAAATTCCTGAGCTGTCAACCACTATTCCGGAATTAAGGTCAGAACTGGTGGCAAGCTGCAGATTATAGCTTTCTGCATCCACAGAAGCCTGCCACGATAAAATGGGTTGAAGCCCGATATCTGAAGAGGCACTGTCGGGATCGATGAGAACGGGAACTAAAGGCGGAGGAGCAACAGTGGTAAATGATCGCGTAACTGACCATTCACTGGATCCGGCAGAATAGTTTGCTTTCACCCTCCAGAAGTATGGGGTTTCTAGTTGCAGGCTGTCAGCAACAAAACTGGTATCCGGATGAGCAGCAGAATCAACAACCATGGCGGTAAAATCAGAAACAGTGGAGATCTGAATATCGTAATTCAAAGCTCCGTTGATCTGGTTCCATTCAAAAGCTTCATCAATCGCAATGTCGCTGGCTCCATCAGCGGGGGAAATCAGTTCAGGAACCGATTTGATGGTAGTGAAGCTGCGTGTATCTGACCAATCCCCGGTTCCCTCTTCATTGAGGCCCTGAACTCTCCAGTAATAAGTGCTTGCGGAAATAAGTAGATCTTCATCGGTAATAACGTACTGAGTTGCAGAGATTGAATCCCTATCAAAGACCAGTGATCCACTGAAATCGTTGCTCGACGAGATCTGGATCTGATAAGTACCAGAATTTGGATCGGCAGTCCAGCTGAAGGTTGGTTCAATCGCAATGTCGCTGGCCCCATCAGCAGGGGAATTTAATGTGATCTTGGAGGGTAATCCGGCCTCAGTAGTAAACGAAAACGTTTCAGACCAGGCACTGGCCGTGGTATCATATTCGCTGCGTACTCTCCAGTAGTAAGTGGTTTCGTTGTCAAAAGAGCTGCTCACGGAATAGCTGGTACCGGAGCTCGGTAAATTGGCTTCATCAATGATCGGAGATGAAAACCCGGATTCTGCCGCAACCTGTAAATTGAATTCCTGGATACCGGCATCAGTAGCAGTCCAGCTAAGATCTGGCATTACGCTGATGTCGGTGGCGGCATCGGCAGGGGAATTAAGCTCTGGGATATCCATAACCACCAGCTCACCGGAGGTATTGGTAATACCATCCCATTCGCCGTTCAGCCCTCCGTACACATAATCCTGATCTTTGTAACGATATCGGAAGGCATAGTAATAATGTCCGGGTTCGAGGCCGGAATCAGTTGTAAAGGTGTATTCGTCGGTACTTAGTTTGTCCTCGTTAAAGGAAGCCGTCTCCCAATTCATTTCGGCCCAGGCAGAAGGATCTGTGTTAGAATCATTCAGGCCAAACCAGACTTCCAGATCTGCATCGGCTCCGGATACAGAAGTGACATCAGGAACGGTAACCTGACCATAAATAGTTGCCGTACTGCCTTCATCAAAAACGGAGGATGACGGAAACTGAATGTTAGCAAAAGTAATCTCTGACACCGTCACGAACGAATAGGTATAAGTCCAGCTGGTTTCGGTGGTATCTCTGAATCTCCAGTAATAGCGTGTGTTGCTCTCAAGAGTGGTGGAGATGGTGAAGGTGGTATCCGTAAGGTTCTCCTCATCAATAACAGGAGAGCTGAAATCGCTGTCGTCATCAAGCTGTAGGTCATATAGTGAAGTGTCGCTGATAGAGAACCAGGTCAGTTCCGGAGTGAGTGAAACATCTTTTTCATTATTCAGCGGATCGATAGTGGCATCGTAGAAATAACTGTAATTGTTACCGCTGTTATTATCATAGCTGATTGTGGCCAGGTCGATCTTACCATCCCAGTTGACTTTATCAATAGTGGTGCTGAGCACATAGAATTCCACCGAAGAATTCAGAGCTTGCCCAGGAATATCAGCTGTTCCCGTGGTGCCCCCGGAGAAATTGCTTACTTCAACAGCATCGCTGGTCTGGAAGCCATCATTGGAGTAGCGGATATAGATCTTTTCTTCCGAAGATTTAGCTGCAGATAATTCAACGGTGATCGTAACGGGATCGTTTTCAGTAACAGCAGTGTCGGGTATGCCGGAAACGGAACTTATTGAAATGGGTTCTGCACTGGTTTTGAGTACAGCCACAGTACTGTTGGCATAGCCATTGTCATCAAAGATGAGGGTATAATAGTTTCCGTTCGTAACTGTAATACTGTTATTGGCACTTCCATTGTAAGTGAAGCTGGTGAACCCGTCAATATTAAGGCTTCCGCCATCTGCCCATTTGTTGGCATAGGTATTTCCATCAGGCCCACTGGTAAAAAGCATTTCATAAGTACCAGCGGTAGTATCGCCTCCTGAGGATTGGATGTTTACCGTTGACAGATACTGACCTCCGGCAAAAGAGCGGTACGACTGCCTGAAATTTCCCATGGTTTCGGAATCATTGGAATTGGTCCAGCCATTCCAGGCTCCCGGTGTATTGATTCCTTCTGGCTCGTAGATCTGGGCAGTCACTGTTTGATTGACACCAATTCCGGCACTGATAAACAATATGGCTACTAGCAGTTTCTTCATGGCATTATTTGATCAGCATTAATTTTTTGATCTGGACAAAATCACCCGATTTGATTCGATACAGATATAAGCCGCTGGCAAGTCCTGAGGCATTGAATTTAACAGTATGATACCCGGCGTTTTTACGACTTTCCACCAGAGTGGCTACTTTTTGTCCCGTTATGTTAAAGACCTCCAGAAGTACTTCACCCGCTTCAGGTAAAGCATATCGGATATTTGTGCTTGGGTTGAATGGGTTCGGATAATTCTGCTGCAGCTGGTAGTGATCAGGCACACCTTCTGTTTCAATTCCTGTAATAACAGAAGTGGAGAATTCCTGAGTTGAGCTCCATTCTCCTCCACCTGCTTTATTAACTCCGCGAACTCTCCAGTAGTAGGTACTTTCACCATCCAGGGTAATATTTTCAAGTTTCTGGGAAGTCAGGTTCAGTGAATCCAGCAGGAGCTCAGTAAAATCAGCATCGTTGCTCAGTTGAAAGTTGTAAGAACCCGCCCGCTCTGCATTAGTCCAGATAAATGTATTTTCATTGGGATGAATCAGATCACCATTGAGCGGTTGAACCATCTGAGGAATACCGGGTAATGAGATATTGGTTTTAAAGAGACGTTTTGCCGACCAGGCCGAAATACCTCCCGGTCCGGAAGCTCGTACCCTCCAGTAATATGTTTGGTTATGGATCAGGTCCGAAACAGATATTAATGTATCAGCAACACCAGAGGTATCCATTTTTTGTTTAAATGAGGCGTCGGTTGCCAGCTGGAACTGATAGCTGATGGTGCTGTCTCCTGAGGAACCCCAGCTAAAGTTCAGGCTGGTGCTAAGATCCAGAGAGCTGTCGGCGGGAGAAAGTAAAACAGGGAGTGCTGGTTTTTCCGGAAGTGTTGTAAAGCTGAGGGTGTCAGACCACGCACTGGTGTCACTTGGGTTAACAGCTCTGAGCCTCCAGTAGTAGGTAGTATTCCTATCCAGAATATTGTTTACCGAAAATGAATTACCGGTCAGGCCGGAAGTATCAATTACGGCAGATTGAAAAGTAATACTTGAATCGATCTGCAATTCAAATGAATAGGTAAGTTCGGGAATTTCCCATGCCAGGCTGATGGTGTCGGGGATAGCAGTACTCATATCAGCAGGTGCTGCAGGAACCGGAATTCCGGGAGTATCAAAAACGGTGGTAAAAGTGCCCGTTGATGACCAGCCGCTGGTATACTTACTGCTTACAGAACGAACTCTCCAGTAATAAACAGTATTGCGTTCCAGAAAATCAGGACTGAAGGTAGTGTCAGATAGTTCCGTCAGTTCAGCTTTGATCTTTAAATCAGGGGTTTTTGAGAGCTGAAGCGTGTATGTATCTGTATTAACCGCAGGGTTCCAGCTCAGGCTGTCGTCGATTTTAACATTAAGCTGGTTTTCGGTTGGATAGGCAAGAACCGGAGTCCCGATAGCGCTGGTGGTAAAGCTCCAGGCAGAAGACCAATCTCCCGTTCCACTGACATTTGTGCCTCGCACACGCCAGAAATATTCGTTATCAGCCATGATACCTGATAGCTGAACCGAGTTAGTCTCAATGCCAGCTCCATTTTTGATGATGGTTTCGAAATTTGGATCACTGGCTAGCTGGTATTCATAAGAATCAACTTCGGGCAACATAAGCCAGCTCAAAACCGGACTGGTTGAGATCTCAGCTGCTGCAGAGTCAGGAGAAACGAGTACCACAACTGAAGGAGCTTGAGGAATAGTGGTGAAGTTAAAAGCCGAAGACCAGCTTCCTTCGCCGAAATCATTCAGGGCCCTTACCCGCCATTGATATTTGGTACTGTATTCCAGCTCATCAGGCGAATAACTATTGTCAGTCAGATCGTTTGCAGAGACAACAGTTTCTTCTGTTTGTGTATTAATGATCTCAATTTCATAGTTGTCTGCATTGGAAACAGCAGCCCAGTTCAGGATAATATCCAGTTCTGTATCAAGAGTATTGTTAGCTGGAGAACTAAGCGTAACCGATCCCGGGATACCGGAAGTATAGGATCCGGTAACTGAAAAAGTCTTTTTAGATAAACTGTTAGCAGTGATCGTGAATGTATCACTGAAGGAGCCTAAAGAAGCTGGTTCGAAGGTAATTTTAACAACCAGGTCTTCTCCGGGGGCAATGGTTCCGTTTATAGGATCTGCCGAGAATTCTGAACTGAAATTAGAGATATCAGTGATCACCAGCTCTGCACTTCCGGTGTTTTCAATAGTAAGGGTTTTCTCAAAAGGAGGTTCATTACCGGAACCTGATACCTCTTCGAAACTTATGCTTGCAGAAGAAAGGCTGATCTCAGGTTGGGTCTCATTCAGTAAACCAGCAGGAGGAGTTCCAAGTTTGGTTGTGGAGTAGATCTCAAATTCTCCGGGTGCCATATTTACTGGAGAAAGTGCATTCTCATTTATAAACAGTGAGTCACCACTAAAATATTCGTACCACCATTTTCCTGAGCCCGAGTTATGAGCATAGGGCCACACATCAGCACTCACGACATCAAAATTGCCTAGAATCTGGACATCGGTTGCAGCCTTCAACAAAATACGTTTTTGCTTACCACCAAGGTCGAGGGTAAAATCATTGGTCTGGAAGGAAGGATGAGTGGTTTTGAGTTTGGCTATTTCAGCTGTGGTTTGATATAAACGCTTGCGGTCTGCATCATCATTGTATTCCCATAAAATGGGTTTTTCACCAGTTCGTCCGTTTTCTTCGATACTGATATCATATCCCAGTTCGCCGAATTGCCAGATCATCTTCGGCCCCGGAACAGCTAACAGAAAAGCGTGAGCTATCTTCATCCGGTTCAGGGCCGTGGATTGTTCTTTAACATCATAACCATTGAAGCTGTTTCCATAGTTGATCAGCTCGTTCATGATCCGTTCTTCATCATGGCTTTCCATATACCCGACCAGATGTTTATAGGTCCAGCCTCTGTTAGAGTGTGCTACATTACTAAGGTCGCCTCCGAAACCCAGTGCAGCATCTTTATATTGATCATGCATAATACCCCAAAGCATATATCCGCTGTTCGCCAGCACGATCTCTTCGTCATTGTTGCCAAGGTGCTCCAGGATCATGTACGCATCAGGATAAGTACCATGAAGCTCTGACTTCATCCGGTTCAGAAGGTCGATACGGCTTTGGTCGTACTGATTCCACGAACCGACGTCTGTAGTGTATTTTTGAGTGAAGCCTTTACTGAGATCGTAGCGGTATCCATCCACATGATATTCCTCGATCCAGTATTTATTTACGGCGTCAACAAAACGCTGAGTGAATTTACTGCTGTGGTCAAAATCATAGCCAACATTGAATGGATGGCGTGCCGTAGTATTGAACCAGATATTTTCAGATGTTGGGCTGCCGTACTTTCCATCATTATATAACCTGACCATTGGGGACTGACCAAAAGAGTGGTTAAACACAGCGTCCAGAATCACCGCTATTCCCCGGTTATGAGCTTCGTTCACGAGCCTTTTAAGATCTTCACCGGGACCGTAGTAGCGATCAGGTGCAAAATAGAAAGCAGGGTTATATCCCCAGCTGTTATTGCCTTCAAACTCATTCACCGGCATCAGCTCGATCGCATTTACCCCAAGCTTTTCTATATAGTCGAGTGAATCTATGATGGTGGCAAAATCGTGGGCATCGCTGAAATCACGGACCAGTAGCTCGTAGATTACCAGGTTGTCTTTTGAGGGTGGGGTCCAGGAATCATCCGTCCAGTCGAATTCATCCTGATCGGTCTGTATAACAGATACATAATCAGTGGTCTTATCCTCAGGGTATTCCATGAGGCCGGGATAGGTCTCATCTTCAATGTATTTGTCATCCACATGAAGTACCATTTCAGAATAGGGGTCGGCAATACGGATCTCGTTATCCACCAGATACTGGAAACGGTACTTTTTACCGGGTTGCAGTCCGGTGATGGTGATCCACCAATATACTTCGTTATAACTGGTTTGATGGCGCTTCATTTGATAATCGGGATGAACTTTCCAATCCGTGAAATCGCCGATCACATATACTAGTTCTTTAAAGGGCGCGAGGAGTGAAAGTGTGACCTTAGTGGGGTCGTTATCATAATAATAGATTCCCTCAGTGATTCCGGTTGGGCGATTGGCATTAATCACATCTGAAGGAACTATGAAGTATACGGCAGCAGTATCCTTTCCGCCGTTTGAATCTGTTGCAATTGCTGTTAATTCGGTCAGGCCTTCTGATGTTGCCGTAGCTGAAAAACTGAGTGTATCACCGGTGGTTTCTGATACCTTGGTTCCGTTCTTGAACAGCTCAATACTTTGAAGTGTTGAGCCGATCGCACCGCCGAGCACTTCCACATCAAATGCGTCATTCAATTCAAGAATAGTGGATTCTTCTTCAGGGGCATTGAAACGAACGTGAACCCCATCGGAATAAAGGTCAACAAACAGATCGGTATTATTTTCCCCCTTTCCCTCGGTTTCAGCATCAGCGCTTCTGAACACCATGGCCAGTTTCAGGATATCTTCATTATTGGGTACCGCGTAATACGATCTAATATCCGAAATAGTAAAAGAGTACAGATTCGATGAGATCCGGCTTAGTTTAGTGGCAGCAGTATTTTCACCCCATTCTGTCTTCACGTATTTCCAGTCTGTAAGTCCGGAACTCTGATCTGTAATTACACCCGTGTGTGCATATACATCCCCCGAAAAATCTATTAAGCCTTGGTTTCCTTTGGAGGCATCGAAGTAAATTGTGACAGATTGAGCTCCGGATGGAAAAGCCGGGTCGGGATAAACCTGTGCATTAACCCCGGTAAAACAAACCAGGGTCATAAAAAGAACAGAAAGCAGCCGTGAAAAGTGCTTACCAGGAGTTGATGCAGTAAAGGCAGAAGGCTTGTTTTTGAATGAAGTCAACGGAGTACCCTAAGCTGATGTGGCTAATAATTTTGTTTCCAACGCACAAATGTAAGCGCTTACATTTTATCAGTCAAATTTAATAATCGGGTATCAAGGTTATATAAAATAATTGTTTATGTATTTAAGGGATGTTTGTTGAGTGGAAGTTTTGAGCAAAATGTTGTTCTAAATATCATATTCAGATTGAATCATCGTTCGGCTTTGCTATTTTCGGGAATGGCACACACAGATATTTCAGAAACAGGTACCTGTCTTAATTGTGGAGCAGAGGTTAATGGTAATTACTGTTCCAAGTGCGGGCAGAAAAATCAACCTACCGGACTTCCTTTGAGGTTGTTTATTGAGGATGCTGCTGAAACCTTATTCAATATAGACAACAGGGTTTTTAAGACAATCAAAGACCTTTTCTCAAGCCCGGGGAAAGTCACACTAAAGTACATCAGGGGACAACGGGCAGATTATTTACCGCCGCTGCGGATATACCTGTCAATAAGCGTTATTTATTTTTTGATCCTGAGCATGGTTGAAACAAATAAAGTGTTTTTTATTGAATTTGGTACTGATTCTGAATTCACACATGAAATAGCCACAAAGATTCAGTACCTGATGTTTTTCCTGGTTCCGGTGATGGCGCTGGTCGTTCAATTATTTTACCGGAAACAGAAGAAATACTATGTGGAGTTTCTGATCTTTTCAGTACATATACATTCCGTATGGTTCGTATTGTTATCCTTTGATCTGTTGTCGATATACCTTGGTGGGCATATTGAACATTCTTATAGTTCGATTCCATACTTATTAGTTGTGGCGCTTAGTATCGTATCAAATTTTTTACCTTTTGCATACCTTACAATGAGCCTTAAAACCGTGTTTGGTGAAAGCTGGCCACGCTCCATTGCTAAGAGTCTTGGAGTAATATTTTTATACTTTTTGATTTTAGCATTTGTAGTAATTATGATTTTACTTTTAGGAAAATATGATACTTGAGTTCTTAGGGAAATTCCCGTCCATACATAAGTCAGCACATATCACAGACAGTGCTGAAATAATCGGAGATGTGGTGATTGGTGAGGAGAGCAGTGTTTGGTTCAATGTCACAATTCGTGGAGATGTGAATAAGATCAGGATAGGAGACCGGAGTAATGTACAGGATAATGTATGCATCCATGTGATGAATCAAACCGGCCCGACATTTATTGGAGATGAGGTAACGATCGGTCACGGAGCGGTGGTGCATGGCTGTACCATAAAAGACCGGGTTCTGGTTGGTATCAATGCAACCATACTGGATAAGGCAGTGATTGAATCTGATGTGATCGTGGCTGCAGGCACCCTGGTTCCACCAGGTAAAGTATTAGAGAGTGGTTATTTATATATGGGGTCTCCTGCTAAGGCAGCCAGAAAATTATCTGATGCTGAGATCGAGTCAATCCGAAAGTACTCACAGAATTATGTGAAATATTCACGTGCCTATCAGGGAAAGGATAAATATGAGACTAACCCCTTTTATAAATTATGAGAATTACGAATTAGGAATAGTTGAATAATTATTCCTAATTCAACTATTCCTGATTCAATGAGCGGTCTCTACATCCATATCCCATTCTGTAAACAAGCATGTTCCTATTGCGATTTCTACTTTGTTACGCGGCAGAACGAGAAGCAAAATTTTGTGGATCAGCTGATCAGTGAGATCCGTTCAAAGAAAGATTCGGAATTCAACAAAGAGAAGATAAAGACGATCTACTTCGGAGGCGGGACGCCATCACTTCTCAGCCCATTACAAATTGAAAACATTATGCAGGAGATTGAACAGGTTTTTGATCTGGACCTTAAAGAAGTGACTCTGGAAATGAATCCTGATGATGTGACTTCAGATTATCTTCGTGGGCTAAAAGAAGCGGGTATAACAAGATCCAGTATGGGAGTTCAAAGCTTCGATGAGAATCTGCTTCGGTTTATGAACCGGGCTCATTCCAGAGAAGAGGCGCTGGCATGTCTGGATATCCTGAGTAATTCAGGGATGGATTCATTCACCGTCGATCTTATCTATGGAAATCCGGGACAAACACCCGAAATGTTGGAAAAGGATATTGATACGCTGCTTGGATTTGATCCCCCTCATGTTTCGGCATATTCACTTACTATTGAGCCCCGAACCCGTTTGGGAAAACAGTTAGAGTTAGGCAGGATCCTTGAACCTGAAGATGATAAGGTAGCCGTTCATTTTGATCTGGTGGTTGATAAGCTTGGAGCTGCCGGCATCAAACAATACGAAGTAAGTAATTATGCAAGAACCGGACATGAAGCAGTTCATAATTCAGCATACTGGTCACATGAAAATTACCTCGGATTCGGACCTGGTGCACATTCCTTCTGGTGGAATGAAGACAAAAGCTCAGCCCGAAGATGGAGTAACGAACCTGATCTCAAGAAATATCTTTCAGGAAGTGGAAATCAGTTCTTTGAAGAAGAACATTTAACACTAAGTGATCTGGCAGAAGAGCGGATCATGCTGGGTCTCAGAACAGTAGTAGGAATAGATATCGAGGCATTAAAGTCTGAATATGGTCATGACTTTGGCGAGAAACACAGAAAGTATATCTCAGAGAAAGAATCAGAAGGAAAGCTGAAGAGAGAAAACTCCCGGGTATATCTGACCCGGGAGGGATTAAAGATATCGGATGCGATCGTATTGGATCTGATCAGCTGATCTATTCAGAGCTCACCTTTTTTGCATATCGGGTGTACTGGTCAGCTTTTTCCGTTTTGCCGGCTTTAGTATAAGCCTCCGCAACAACCAAAGCTGCAGCTGAAAGTTTCTCTTTATCTGCTTCACTCAGATTTGAAGGAGTTCCTTCAAGGCCTGGAACAACAAGCTGAGGTCCAGGAAGAATAGAATCAGGATCGGTATCAACCGTGTAATTAGCATCAAAAATAAGAGGCCATAAAACCGCACGACCGTACGTCTGACGGGCAATCTCATAGAACCACACACCCTTAGCAACAGTATAGGTAGAGTTTTCAGGCCCGGCTGGCGGTGCTTCAACCGGAGTTGATTCGGACACGGGAGCAGGAGCTGTTTCCTTAACAGCGGGTGTATTTTGATCTTTCTGAGGAGCTACTGGTGTTGATTGTTCAATTGGCGCCGGAGTCTGAACAGCTATTTCAGGTTCTCCACTATCGCGACCAATGAAGAACCACGCAAGAAACACGACCAATACTACAATCACTACCAATATTATGTATGTGAAAGCTGAATTTCCCGGAGTTTCTTTCTTACCCGGCCTTGTATAAACGGGTGGAGTTTGCGCATTTTTTTCTGGCTCTGGCTCTGGCTCTGGCTCTGGCTCTGGCTCTGGCTCTGGCTCTGGCTCTGGCTCTGGCTCTGGCTCTGGCTCTGGCTCTGGCTCTGGCTCTGGCTCTGGCTCTGGCTCAACTTCTTTATCAAGCTCAAAGCTCGGAGCTTGTCCCTCTTCTTCGTCCTCGTCTTCAAGAAATGCGAACGGATCGTCCTCCAGTTCCTCAGACTTCTCATCAGGAATTTCAGAAGGGGTAAACAGGGGATTTGCCGGAGGAACATCGTCTGCTTCGGAGTCACTTTTCCCATCATCGATCACTTCTGCCTCCAGATGAGCAAATGGAGCATTTACTTTATTTTCAAGTGCTTTGTATGGCGTAAATGCCAGGCGTTGGTGTGCGGGGATAGTAATAGGTTCTCCGGTTCGTGGATTCACCCCGGTACGGGCGGCTACATTAACTAAACTGAAACTCCCAAAATTGGTGATTGCCGCTTTGCCGTTATCAATAGCTTCCCGGGAAACCAGTTCGATCAAAGACGAAATAAAATCATGGCTGACAGATTCTGATAATCCGGATTGGGAGGCGAGTTCTCCTACAATTTCATGGAATGTAACTTTACTGCTCATAATCCGCCTCCGCTGAGTTCATCTTTCACTGACGAGCTTTGAGTAAAATGAACCACCTTCTTTCTAGGCAGCAGCATCATTTTTTTGTAATGCGGATTGTAGGATTTATAAGGATCACGGACCTTAGAATGGAAGCTTCCTAAACCGGGAAGCGTAAACCCGGTGTCATTTGCGAGGTGATTTCCGACAATAGTTACGAATTGATCGTATACTTTTTCAGTTTCGGTCTTAGTGAGACCCAGTTTCTCGCTAAGATTATTAATTACATCAGTTTTGTTCATGCCCGGAATAAGTTAGTTTAAGGTGAATTAGCAACAAATCAATCAAAGAATCAACCAGAATCAGGACAAGGACTTTATTTTAGGGTTGATACACGCCATTATACTTCAATATCGGTAAATATTAGGGAGAATTATATTTATAGTATGTGGATGATACTTATTATTAGCAGGTATGGTTAAGTCATTAGAACAACTTTTAGATGCAGCAATTGATTACTCAGGTATGTTTCCTCCAAATAAGTTGGATTTACGGGAAGCACTAAGAGAGTATGTTGAGTTTTCAAATTCTGGCCGTGCCGGGCTTTTATCACGATTTGTAATTCCTTTTGAACGAATACAGGATCTGGCACAGTTTGCCGACAAAAAACACAAACTGAAAGGCCCTCTGAATCTCTGTATTGCAGGTCCTGAGATACAAACCCTTACTCAGTTCAAGAATGTGATCCTTACTATGGAACAACAGATCCTGGAAGCTCATTCAGAGTATCCCGGTGAGTTAAGGTCGAATATTCTGGAACTTAAATTTCCATCTAAAAGCGTGATCAATCTTAATCCGGAGGAATTGGTAAAAGCTCTGGAAGCTGTGGTACTCAGGACAGCTGAATCAAGATTATTACCCCACCGGGTGTTCTTTGAGATCCCTGAGCAGGCGTTGAATATTGATACCACTAAGAAGATCATCAAAGTGATCGCCGCTCATAATAAATCAGTGCTCAAAAGAAAGGTTGACAACTACCTGTTTTCAGGTCTGAAGATCAATTGTGGATTTGCTGATGCCGGTACGGAAGTAACGGATGAATATCTGGCGGAAACCATTCTGTTTGCCAGAGATACAAACGTGGCAGTTAAGTTTTCGGGAGACATCAATACAGCTTACCCGGGATTTGACAAACAGTCGGGAACTAAGATCCATGGATTTATAAATATACTCGCCGCATCGATACTTGCTTATACTCAGGATCTGAATCTGGAAGAAACAGTTGAGGTACTGGAAGACAGAAACCCGGAAAATTTTGTGTTCAAAGATGGCTACTTCAAATGGCGAGAGCTTGCCGCACCGGTAATGGAAATAAAGATGCTACGTATGCTTTCCATAACGTCATTTAACAGCACTAATCCAACACTGGCTATAAAAGAACTAGCTGAAAGAGGCTTGATCTGACCTTTATTTGATAAGAGTCATCTTTCCGTATCTGACTCCTTCATCGGTGGAAAGTATATACAGATAAATACCAGAGGCCAGGTTGTCGGCATTGAAGGTATATTCATTTACACCTGCTTCAAGCACGCCTTCAACAATAGTGGAAATATATCTGCCGGTATAATCGTACACATCAATCCGGCCATATTGATTGTAAGGAATTTCAACCCGGATCTTTGTTCTCGGATTAAAAGGATTTGGGTAATTCTGAGATAAAGTGACCTCCTCAGCTGCAAAATATTCAGTTGCCTGTATCCTGAAACTTCCATTCGATACAGTTGAGGCGTTAACGGCTACTACCCCAAGCTTTTCAATATCGGGCCAGGATAATGTCATTTCAGCAGTCCGCTGTATTGCAGCTACAGGATCGTTGATAAAAGTAGTTTCGAAGGATCCATCTTTTTTATAAACGATCAATCCTAGCTGGATAGCAGATGAACTCACCAGATAATTGAATTTCACAAAACCGTTATTACCGATATTAGGTACATATTCTATATATCGGGCTGAAAGGCGGGTCAATTGATATTCATCGGATAACTCGGCCTGAAGATCAGCATAAGTATCACTCAGCCTGGGAGTAGGATAATTGGAATGCTCCTGAAACCCAAATCCCGGCAGCGACTTTGCTCCGGAAGTATAATGCCATGCATAGTTAAGTAGTACTTCAGAGTTAAAGTCGGTTTGATGATCTGTTAAAGTGGTACTAACAGCGCTTATGAACGGAGTAGAGGGTGATGCTTCTATTACATCCCAGACTTCCGTCCAGAACAGTTCCCCGAATTCCTCATGAAAAAATATCGCCCAGGTCACATCTTCATATGAACCGGGGATGAGTGTATTTGAAGACGCACTAAAAAGGTCATCAAAGGAGCCGTCGATGTAATTGTAATAATCGTTCACGGTGTCGTACACCACTTCTTCCATCAACGTAGCATCCATCTCTGCCCAGCGATCGGAATCGCCCGACCAGTTATTCTGAGCATACTGAATGGCATGCTTAAATTCATGAGCCATCGTTACTTTGATGGCACCTTTTTGATCACCTTCTGGGTCTGTATTTGGAGGAAATCCCACAAAATCGTTTTCGATCCGGATAAAAGTACCGGAAGGTTCGGCGGATGCCTGAACCGTTTCTCCGTAAATGAAGGACAGATTTCTTATATATACAGTGTATAATTCGCCCGCAGGGATCGGGTCAGTAAAACCCAGATTATTGATCTCGTGTCTGTAGGACGAATCGGCCGCTTCGGCAACCCACTCCACATAATCAGGCACTGAATTAGAGTTCGCATCCTCTGATGGCACTGCATGTACTCCGTCGGTTTCATAAATGATCATGAACTTTCCATCCGGAGAATTATAAGACTCTTGGGCAAGATTCCTGTTGTCAGCGGATAAAGCCGGAGAAATAGCAGATAGAGTTTGGATGGATAATTTCTCCGCATGCTCATGAACAAGCGAATAGAATGGGGTTCCGCATTTTATGAACTCTTCTTCCGGTTCACTGAACTCAGCTCTCCTGAGAAGCCTGAATTGATTCATAACAGCTTCATCGACAGATAATGTGTTTTCATAGAATTGGTTACGAACCTTCAGTAAAGGGTCAGGCTGTTGAGCGAGAACGGGCAACCCCATCAGGCAGATCAGAATAAATACACAGATATTCGCTGGTTTAGAAATGTACAATGCTGGGGCTATTTTCTATGAATTTGTGTAACTTATATCTTTCAGAAAAGAGAAAGCTTCATTACTAAAATTAAGGTCAGATGACGTACGAAGTTATACTTTATTATAATTTTAACCCAATCGAAGATGTTGAGCAGTTCACCAAAGCGCATAAAAAGTTTTGTAAGGAATTGGGGCTGAAAGGCAGGATCTACATTTCTTCAGAAGGAATCAATGGAACAGCCGGTGGTACGAAAGAACAGATCGACGCTTACAAAGAGTATTTGTGGTCGCTGAAAGGGTTTGAGAATACAGAGTTCAAGCAGGATCAGTGTGATTATATTCCGTTTGCCAAGCTGATATGTAAAGTTCGCGAAGAAATTGTCTCACTTCATAAAGATGGTGTTGATCCTAAAGATGGTGGCAGACATTTACAACCGGAGGAATGGAGAGCAGTTATGGAATCCGGGGAAGATTATGTGATGATCGACGTACGGAATAACTACGAATCAAAGGTAGGTCATTTTAAAGGAGCAATTCTTCCGGATCTGGAAAATTTTTACGATTTCCCTCAATGGCTTGAAGAGGCCAGCATCCCCAAAGACAAAAAAGTGCTGATGTATTGCACAGGGGGTATACGCTGCGAGAAGTTTTCAGTGTTAATGAAAGATCAGGGATGGGATGATGTGAATCAGCTGCATGGAGGTATCCTGAACTATGCGAAGAAAGAAGGGGGCGAGCATTTTGAAGGCAAGTGTTTTGTGTTTGACGATCGCCTTACAGTTCCAGTAAACCCTAAAGATCTGGAGCCAATTGCAGTATGTGAGATCAGCGGTCAGCCGGCGGATACGTACCTTAATTGTGCTAACATGGAATGTAATAAGCTTTTCGTTGTGTGTGAGAAAGCTGCTATCAAGATGGAAGGATGTTGCAGCGAAGAATGCATGAAGAGTGAATACAAACGGCCATTTGATCCGGAGAATGCATTCCGTCCATTCCGCAAATGGTATAATTATTTCAATGACGATTTTAAGCAACGTGATCTTCAGCACTCAGCTGCAGACCAGTCATAAAATACGGCTGGTAAGTCCGTATCCCATCACGCATCGTTTTGTAGCGAACCGGGATTTTGCCGGGAATTCACTTCTGGCGATGATGTCAGAGAAATTTCCATTTCTGGATGAACAGGAATGGAACAGACGTATTGAACTGGGCCGTGTGTATATCAATGGGGAGAAGGTTGAGGCTGACACTAAAATCAAGCTGGGGGATGAGATCTTTCATCACAATCCGAGAGTGGTGGAGCCATCTGTTCCTGATGAAGTTGAAGTGCTGCATGAAGAAGAGGAATACCTGATCGTTTACAAGCCGGCTCCGATGCCTATGCACCCGGGAGGCAGGTATAACAAGAACAGTTTAACAGAGATCCTTAAAGAAGAAGGATATGCGGATGTCCGAATTACCCACCGATTGGATGCGGTAACTTCAGGAGTGCTGCTGCTGGCAAAAACGAAAGAATTTGCGAAAAAGGCGACCTACTGTTTTACTCATGGTAAAGTAGAGAAAACATACCTGGCTCATGTTTTCGGGAACCCGGAAGAGGATTCGGTAACCATCGATAGCCCAATTAAAAGAAAGCACGGGTTCGTGTTTGAAAGCCGTCATGATCTGACCGGAGCCAGAGAAGCGGTCACACACTTTGAAGTGTTGGAAAGAAGAGAAGGATCCACAGTTGTGAAATGCAGCCCAAGAACAGGGCGGACTCACCAGATCAGGCTTCATCTTGCACATTGGGGGTACCCGATCATTGATGATCCGATCTACGGTCCCGAAGGTGATCGTTCGTCAAGAACTATGCAGAAAAGGGGGATCTCGCTTGTGAGCTCGGGGCTTGTTATTGAAGCTTTGGGAGTTAATTACACGTTAAAAGAATAGAGGTCACTAAGTAAACTTAGTGACCTCATGAATTTACTGTCTAATCTTACAAGTCCAATATGGGTAATCATCGCCTTTATGGCGGTTATTTTCCCATTGTAGAGGTTGAAGATTACTCAGATCATCCCCACCTCCCTTAGATACTGGTCTTATATGATCTATTTCCCAGCCATATTTGACTGTTTCACCATAAAGAGAGCGTTTCATTGTTGCTCCGCAATAATCTTTACGGTATTCATAAGCTGGAAGCCCAGGAATCGGAGTTCCTTTTTGCCAAACAGCTTCGACGGTTTCTTTAGAGAATCCCGATCCGTCTTTTCTTTTACCGGGAGTTCTTAATGAATAAAAAGTATTCATATGTTTATGAATTATAATTAATGTTAACTCCCGAGTAGATGATTGATTCTCATATGAAATTCATCTATAATCAAAATGGAACAAGGCATAAGGTGGAATAGCCTTATGGAAAACGCGCAAAGTTTTTAAGTTCCACTAAGCGGATACTCCTCGGGAAAGGTAAGTATCCGTTTTTTTATGCTCTTCCTTTAATCCTCCGTATTAGCTTAAAAAACTTCTCTCCCTCAAGTTCGATCTCAGCGACATCATATATGATTTTATCCTTTCGATAATCGAGCTCAAGTTTGTTAAAAAGATTCTTGGTATTTAGATAATAATATTCCCCGGCTTTACTAATAGAAAAGGCGCCTTTTTGTGCGCCTTCAAAAACTTTCAAGTAAAGACTTCCTGACTCGTCATAGTCTTCTCCCTTCGCAATTCCAATAGATTTACCCTCTGTTATCCCTAGTAGATTAATTGCATCCATTGAAAAACCAAGCTTGCCCGATTTATGAATCGTGCACTTGGCATTTCCTTGGATTTCATCAGCATCAAAAAATTCGAGTTTCATAATGAGTCTTTTACTTATATGAAATAATAATCAATTCTATTAAAAGTGCCAATACCATGAGAATTAAATTTTTAATTGTGCGCTCTCTTAAACTTCTCTTAAAATTTTTTTATAAAACTTTTTAAGTTTCAAAGTACATATAAGTAGTATAAATATACTAATAACAGTATTTTACTATATAAAAATACTTTTTAAGGGGGCGCAAAGAAATAGAAATGAATCGAAAAGAGGAATAGATTGTTAGAGAAATCTAACGTAATGAATTGATAAAAGACGAGCTTGAAATTTCATACGAAATCCTGAAAAAGAAAAAATTCAAAATTTAAGATGAAAATAGGGTAGCATATTTTTCATCTTAAATCTTTCATTTTGAATTCCCGGAGGGTTCAAAGAAGGCTTCAGCAATTGCGGCAAACTGTTTGGGTTTGTCCAGAAAGGCATAATGCCCGGCATCTTCTATCACGACAAGAGCTGAATTCTTAATGCCTTTCTCAATTCGCTCGGCCTGATACATTGGTGTGGCTTCATCATTTCGTCCCCAAAGCAATAATGTCTCATGTTCGATTCCAGGCAGACAAGGTTCCAGATACTCGGTTACTGATTTAACGAAGGTCTCTCTCATCACACCCGACAGTTGGGAATAATCGCTTGAGCCCAGGCTTTTCCAGAGATCTGTACTGCGTAGCCAGTTCAGGGCTTTATCACGAAGCGTACCAGGCAGGATCAGAAAAGGAGCTTTCAGGATCTTGGCGGTATATTTCCGGATATAATATTTGAAGGAACGCTTAGGCTTCATTCCGGCGCCTCCGGTAATAAGCACTTTCTGTATGATCTGCTTTCCTTTCGGGCGATTCAATAGTTTCAGGATGATCCTTCCCCCAAAAGAATGAACAAGTACATCAATGTGGTCATCCGGCAGCATTGAAATAAAGGCTTCAACTGCATCGGCATAGTCATCGATAGTCCATGCTTCCGGTGGTTCTGGAGATTCACCAAACCCTGGCAGATCCAACACATAACAAGAGCGAAGGTGAGCCAGACTTTTAGCAATAGGCATCATTACGCGCCTGCTGCTGCCCCAGCCGTGGAGCATCACAAGCGCCTTGCCTTCGCCTACCACTTCGTAGGCTATCTGTTGTTCTTTATATGTGAATGAAAATGTTGCCATGAATTTACCCGCCAAACATCCCATTTCCAGCAATTGAAAACAAGCCAAATATTGGTAATGGCATTACCAGGATTTATCCATGATTATGATATAGTGATCAGGCATTGGGTAAGCTGTTTTATAAGGTTCACTGTGGAAAATAATCAGAGTAGATAAGATAGATTAATGACTCTAATATCATATCACCTTCACCCAAGGATTTAAATGATTACTGAATTTTTACCAGCTAAGGCCAGCAGGCTAGATCACCTTCTCATCTGTCTCATCTGTTTTTTTATTCTTTTTCTCAATTCATCATTTGCAAAGGCAAGGGAATTCCAAGTTGATCAGGCAGAAGTTGTTATCAACGAAGTAATGGCCTCCAATTCATCAACGATACAGGATCGTGATGGGGATTATCCCGATTGGATCGAGCTTTACAACTCCGGTGATTCAGAAATTGATTTAAGCGGTTTTGGCCTTTCGGATGATCCTGATGATCTTTTTAAGTGGACATTCCCAACAACAACCTTACAGCCCGGTGAGTTTAAACTCATTTTTGCATCAGACAAAGATTACAGCGATGAAGCCTCTTATTTGCATACAAATTTCAAAATTAAAGCCGGAGGTGAAACACTTTCGCTAACAGATACCAATGGCTTTGTGGTTGATCAGATCAATAGTGTGGAAATCGAAAGTGATGTTTCCTGGGGAAGAAAACCGGATGGTGGTTCCGAGTGGGCTTTTTTTACAGAGCCCACACCTGGCGAAAGTAATTCAACGGATGGTTTTACAGCCTATTCAGCTCAGTTGATATTTTCCCACACCGGTGGATTCTATCAAAGTGCTGTTTCCGTGGAGATCACAGCCCAAAATACAAGTGCCGAGATCAGATATACTCTGGATGGCTCAGAACCAAATGAAAATTCCACTCTGTACTCTGCCCCAATAAATATGGACGAAACGTCTGTATTGCGAGTACGTTCATTTGAGTCCGGATTACTCCCGGGCAAAATAGCAACGCATACATACCTGTTTAATGAGAATACCACCTTACCGGTCATTTCGCTATCCACTGATCCTGATAATATGTTTGATAATGCAACAGGGATTTATGTTAACTACAAAAAGGATTGGGAACGTCCGGTACATATTGAGTTTTTCGAAACAGACAGGCAGAAAAAATTCAGTGAAGATGCAGGAATAAAAATTGGGGGGAACAATACCAGAGGGAGAGTTCAAAAAGCCTTTCATATCAATTTCAAAGGAAAGTATGGTCCAACAAAAATTGAATACCAGGTTTTTCCAGATTTGCCGGTTTTCGAATTTGACAATCTGTACTTAAGGGCCGCTGGTAACGATTGGGATCAGGCGCATTTCAGAGACGGTATGCTGCAAACACTTGTCAAAGATTTGGAATTTGAAACTCAGGCATATCGCCCGGCGACAATTTTTCTGAATGGTGAGTACTGGGGAATCCTAAATATCCGCCAACGTTATAACAACCAATATTTTCTCTCAGAATATGGTATTGAGGCAGATAATCTGGATTTGTTAGAACATGAGCATCCAAACGATTTTATGACGGTTAAGCAAGGTGATCTGGATGCATTTACCACACTTTTTGATTTCATAGAGAACAACGATTTCACTGAGAATAGCAGTTATGAATACATCCAGACTAAAATGGAGATCGACAGTTTCTTAGATTGGGTGATATCAGAAATCTATTTTAATAATACGGATTGGCCCACCAATAATGTAAGAATGTGGAGACCAAAAACGGATGACGGCAGATTCAGGTGGATATTATTCGACCTGGATTGGTCATATGGGTATCAGCGAACACGGCTTGGCGATGAGGATGAAAATACATACAAGGGAAATACCCTTACCTGGGCTTTAGGAGAAGACAAAATGTTTACAGGAACTATGTTCCGTCAATTTTTAGAAAACGAGGAATTCAAAACAGAATTCATCAATCGTTTCGCGGATTATTTAAATACAGTGTTTGAGCCTGACCATGTTGTTCAGTTGATCTCTGAAACCAGGGAACACCTCGAGCCTGAAATGCCACGACATTATGAACGGTTTAAAAATGATCCAATCAGCAAGTGGTATGAGTATATAACTATTGTAGAGAATTTTGCTAATAACCGTCCCTTTTACCTTCGCCAGCATATAAAAGAGTACTTTGGGTTATCAAAAACTGTTCAGCTTAATACTCAAATTGAAAATCCTGCTAACGGCCGTATCAAACTTAATCATATTACCATCACCGATTCTGAATGGCAGGGAGAATACTTTTCTGATGTTCCTGTAAAGTTAACAGCGATCCCGAACGCTGGATATAAGTTTTCTGGCTGGACAGGCGATATTCAATCTGACTCAGCGACTATTACACAAACTCTATCTGATGACATTTCTTTAACTGCTCATTTTGTAAAAGACTCAAGTGCAATGGAATATGTGGTAATTAGCGAGATCAATTATCACTCATCCGATGAGTTTAATCCTGATGATTGGATTGAATTACACAATCCGACTGAAAATGAAGTTGATATCTCAGGATGGAGAATAACGGATAAAAAAGACAGTACTGGATTTATAGTCCCCGCAAACACAGTAATTGACACAATGGGATATTGGGTGCTTAGTGAAGACCTGGACCAATTCAGTCAATTATTTCAGGATGTAGAAAATGTTACAGGGGACCTGGGATTTAGCCTGAGTAATGGTGGTGAAACCATCTGGCTCTATAACGCAGATGACCAATTGGTAGACTCTGTTTCCTATGATGATTCATCCCCCTGGCCTGTGCAAGCGGATGGAAATGGGCCTACTTTATCACTTCGGGATCCGCAGCTCGATAACTCGATCGGACAAAGCTGGATGGCTTCAAACAGATATGGAACTCCGGGTGTAGCAAATAACACCGTGACTGTTTCAATAGAAGAAGACTATGAGATGCCGGTAAATTTTCAATTACTTCAGAATTATCCGAATCCGTTTAATGGCAACACAAATATAGTTTATACGATACCTGAGTCCGGCATGGTAACTTTGAAGATCTATGATCTGCTGGGAAAAGAGATCAGAACACTGGTCCACCAAAATCAGACTGCCAGCACATATAGAGTAACTTTTGATACCTATGGACTTTCCACAGGTGTATATTTTTATAGAATTCAGGTTGGAAATTCTTTTGTTAAAACTATGAAAATGCTGTTGTTGAAATAATCACGGAATTGAAAACAAGTTGACAAAAGACTTATTTATCTGCTTATTTAATAAATAATTATAGTTATTTATGGGTAAGAGTAAGATAAAGAGAGTGCTTTTCTTTTGGGTTGATAAGCTTCAGATCGACCGAAGGGAAAGAATAAGCATTGCTTTTACCCTGGTGGTTCTTGTTCTGCTATTTGTTGCAGATATATTCATCAATCCGAAGGAAGTTCCTGCCCCGGAGAACCACAAACAGATCCTGAAAGAATTTGAGCGACGGAGTGCCATCGCTAAACGAAAGAAAGAGGAGCTGGAACAACGCTACAATCCGAAGCAGGAACAAGTTGTAGACAAGCCAGAAGTCAAAGCCACTGAAAACACGAAAAAAATAAGTATCAACACGGGTACTTTGGAAGAGTTAACAGAGCTGCCGGGTATCGGTGATACATATGCATCGAGAATTATAAAATTCAGGGAGACTAACGGGGAGTTCAATTCCGTTGAGGAACTTATTCAGATAAAAGGGATCGGTGAAAAAACCCTTGAAAAGCTTCGAGCTTATGTGAAACTATAGTTAACTCAGAATTAAAAACTAATCCGGCAAAAGAATCATATCTTCAGGCAGGTAGGAAATCAATACGCGATAATATGCCAAATATACTTTGGGCTGATGATGAGATCGATCAGCTGCAGTCACACATAATATTTTTAGAGAAAAAGGGATTTGATATAGAGCCCGTATCTAGCGGTGAAGATGCGGTTGCTATGATCGGAGAAAGAAAATTTGATATTGTTTTCTTAGATGAACAAATGCCCGGAATGGGAGGTCTGGCAGCTCTCGAAAAAATTAAATCAGCCCAGCCATTATTGCCGGTGGTGATGATCACCAAGAGTGAAGAAGAAAGCATCATGGAAGATGCGATCGGTGGCAAGATCTCAGATTATCTGATCAAACCGGTGAACCCGAACCAGATACTGCTTACTACCAAAAGGATACTGGAACGATCACGTTTACAGAGCGAGAAGTCGGCACAATCATATCTGCGGGACTTCAATAATATCTCGTCACGAATTCACCCCGGAACAACCTGGAAGGAATGGATCGATATTTATAAAGAACTTTCAAAATGGCAGATCGACCTGGGCGAAGGTGATGAGGCTTTGCAGCAGGTGCTGGAAGATCAGTTCAGAGATGCCAACCGGGAGTTCGGTAAGTTTATCGATAAGGAATATCAGGATTGGGTAAATGATGGAGATGATGCCCCGCTGCTCTCCCCGGAAGTTTTTGAGAAGTACGTGTTTCCACTGGTACGTGATGGCAGGAAAGTGATGTTCTTTTTGGTGGATTGTATGCGCTACGACCAGTGGCTGGTGTTTGAGCCATACCTGGCTAAGATGTACGATATCAGTACTGATTTTTACTATTCCATCCTGCCAACGGCAACACCATATTCCAGGAATGCAATATTTGCTGGCCTGTCGCCAATGGAAATAGAGAAGAAGTATCCGCAGCTTTGGGCTCAGGGTCAGGACGAAACCTCCCTAAACAGGCACGAAGAAGAACTTTTGAAGAAACAGCTGGAACGAGCCCATTTTGATATCAACTTCAAATACGAGAAGATCATCAATGCGGAAGACGGAAGAAGTGTTGCCAATAAAATGAAAGGATTTGCACAGTCAAAACTGGCAGCCTTTGTATTCAACTTTGTGGATACACTGGTGCATTCCCGCTCTGATTCAGATGTGATCAAAGAACTGGCTCCGGATGAATCTGCATTCCGGTCGATTACCGAAGCATGGTTCCAGCATTCTTCATTGTTGCAGATGTTCAAAGAACTCGCCGATGAAGATGTGACCGTAGTGGTTACCACGGACCACGGGTCCGTTCGGTCGTTGCGTGATACCAAAGTATTCGGGGATCGGGATACAGCTACCAATCTGAGATATAAGTACGGAAGGAACCTGAATGCCGATGATGAAAATGCAGTGATCCATATCACTGATGCACACAAGTTTAAGTTACCTATCGTTGCGTATGCAGCTGACTATCTGATTGCCCGGGAAGACTATTACTTTGTGTACCCGACTAATTATCACAAGTATCAGAACCGGTACAAAGATACCTTTCAGCATGGTGGTGCTTCCATGGAAGAAATGATCCTCCCGGTAGCGATCATGAATCCTAAGAAATGAGAAAATGATACCGTCGCGAGGAGTTGAAAATAGTAAAGAAGGGATTTGGATGAATCGACGCGGTGATCTCATCCAAAAAAGGGGAAGTAAAATTTCTGAGATTGCTTCGTCGAGAACCCTTGTAAGTCTGAATGAGTTTGAGGTTTCCTCGCAAAGACTAATTGTATGGGATCTATGATCAGTAATTCAATAGAAGAAACGGTCAGTTTTGGGAGGGAGTTTGCTTCCCGATTATCACCCGGAGATGTGCTTTGTCTGGAAGGTGATCTGGGTGCAGGTAAGACCCATTTTGTGAAGGGTGTCGCATCGTATTTTGGTGTGAAAGAAGAACAGGTTAGCTCACCGACCTTTACCCTCATCAACGAATACCATGGCACCATTCCTATCTATCATTTTGATTGTTATAGATTAAAGAATGAACAAGAAGCACTTGAAATTGGTGCTGAAGAGTATTTTTATGGAGTTGGAATTTCCATTGTGGAATGGCCGCAAAAAATTGGAAATTTATTACCGCCCGAATCCGTTTGGATTAACATTACTCATGCGGGTGAACATAAAAGAGAAATAAAGACCATCTAAGAGAAGAAGATTGAGGAAGCGCAGGCTTTCATACCGACTCGACCTGTTACCGATCATTTTGCCTTATCATCGAAGGGCAAAGAATGAACTCCGTCCGGGAGATCTTGTCTACTACGGACCCAGCCCTGAGTATTATGGCATTGGCGAAGTAGTGCAAAGAGAAGAGAAAGTGTGCGTGGTTGACTTCAGAGGCACCGGTTTATTGGGAATTCACAAAGATGAAATGCTTTCCAGTTACCTGATTCCTATTCATAAACTGAATCTCACCGGGGTGCTGAAAAATAGGTGATTTTGAAAGCCAAATTCAGGTGATCAAAAGTTGAAAATAGATGGTATCTTCCTTATCGAATTAAAAGTGAATAATGTCTGAAATTAAAGAAGAACTCTTATTTCTAGAAGAAGTTAAACTGGAGGGATTTAAATCAATTCAGGATGTGTCTATTGAATTTAAGAATGGACTTAACATTATAATTGGTAAGAATGCAGCTGGGAAGACAAATTTTCTAACTTTTTTAAATTACATCTTAAATTTTGAATATGAAGAGTTGATAGATTTTTATTCTAAGCTTTCGTTCTCAAAAGGCAGGAATATTTCATTTGAAGTAACTGGAAATGTTCAAAAGAAAGAGAGCTTAAGTAAAAAGATGATAGCTTCTGACAAAATAGAAGAGAAGGTATTAATAGACGAAAAGCTTGTAGAAGAAGAGAAGAATTCTAATTCTAGAAATATTTTAGGCAAAAATGGTGTTGAATTTCAGGCGTCATATCTAAGACATGGTGTCCCTGAAAAATATTTAATTGTGGATGAACCACTTAACTTTTCGATGAATGTGGATGTATTGCCAGCTGAATTGTTCAAGAGAATTACGGAAGAAGACAATCCATACTTCATAAGGTCTATAATGGCAGAATTCGTTTTTGGGTCATTAGGGTTTGATGATAAAGCTAAAAAGCCTATGACGGAGGCTCGATTAAGGAATCAGATTAAAAAGCATTTTTCACGATTTGAGAGGGTAAAAGTTTTTCTTGAAGATTTTTCTCCAATTAAGGACATAAGATTAGCAGAAAATTTTAGTGTTTTTTTAGATTCAGAAACAAAAAAATTTACTGTTAAGAATATTCATTTTGAATTTAAGGTTTCAGAATCGTGGTATCCGTTTACTAGCTTATCTGATGGAACAAAAAGACTTTTCTACATTATCTCGGAGTTGAGCACACTTGGTAACTTACACTTTACAAAAAATAGTTTTGGCCTGAGAAATGGTGATTTAAAAAGAATTATTTTATTAGAAGAACCAGAGTTGGGGATTCATCCACATCAATTGATGCATCTAATGCATTTTATAAAGGAAATATCAAAAGATCATCAAATTATTCTTGCCACACATTCCCCACTAGTTTTAGATATCCTTGATCAAGAAGAATTGGATAGAATTATTATTGCAGAATCAAAAGGTGGATTAGAAGGTACTAAGTTACGTCATCTTAGTGATGATGAGTTTGATAAAGCAATAACATATATCAAGGAAGATTTTTTGAGCGACTATTGGGTACACTCTGATTTAGAAAAAAGCTAGCCATGAAGATAGGATTAGTAGGTGAGTCTCCTAATGACACATCTTCAATTCAAAATTTACTTGTAAAGCAGTTTCCTCATTTTGAATATCAGTTTTTATTGGATAGGATTAATGGAAGTCAATTAGATAGCCAGAAAACTAAGCGCTTTCTCAGAAGGGAGTACGAAATAAAACAACCTGATATTGTCATTTTTATCCGAGATTTGGACGGAATTCTCCCAAGTAAAGAAAAAATGATTCTAAGAAAGAGTTATTTCACAGAGTCAAATAGTGTAGTTGATAAGGTTGGTATTTATTTATTAAACATCTATGAAATCGAGGCGTTAATATTAGCTGATATAGTCACTTTTAACAGCCTTTTTGGCACTAATCTTGAAGAGATTGAAGATCCTATGCGAATAGAAGAACCAAAGGAATTTTTAAGAAGTTCTTCAAAAAAATATAGAGAATCGCTGAACCCTAAGATTTTCAAAGAACTAGACTTTGATAGAGTAAGTAGGTGTAGGTACTTCAACGAGTTTTTGTCATCTTTTGGAAAAATATTAGATGAATATTGACCCAAGAAAAGTAGTTTAATGATTATCGACGGTATTATTAACGGGGTCATTCAAACTACGGCACTGGAATGGATCGCCGTTACAACAGGGTTAATGAGTGTCTGGTTTTCGATGAAGGAAAATATCCTGGTATATCCAACCGGGATCGTGAGCGTGTTGATCTATGTGTATATCGCGTTCAACTATCAGCTCTATGCTGATATGGGAGTGAACTTCTACTACTTTGTGATGAGTGTATATGGCTGGTACCACTGGCTGGATACCAGGGATGAAAGCAAAGAACAAATTCCAGTTACTGTGAATAATGCCAAAGAATGGATGATCTCCGGGAGTTTGCTGGTTGGGTCCTTCCTAATCCTTGTGTTTGTGCTTATGAACTTCACGGATAGCGACGTTCCGGTATGGGATGCAACCACTACTTGTTTTGCTATACTGGGAATGTATCTGATGGCTCGTAAAAAGCTGGAAAACTGGATCGCTTGGATCATCACCGACCTGATCTCGATCCCGCTTTACTTCTATAAAGGATTAGTGCTTACCAGTTTTCAGTTTCTGGTATTTACGATTCTTGCTACGATGGGATATTTTGCCTGGAAGAAATCGATGAAAAAGGATGAACGCATTGAATTTGATCAAAGCATCAGATCTGAAATCGCCTGAACGTAGCTTGATAATGGCCGGTCGAAAGTGAACCCGATCAGGTCTTTAATGTCGATATGCTGAATGCCTTCCTGAGTTTGAAGGATAGTGTTACGGGTTTCTTCTCCGGTAAGAAGGTCCAGAGAGACAGAGAGCAGCGCAACATTATCGCCTTCGTGATTCAACACGCTTGTGAGCCGGGTTGCACCAACCGGAGTGGTAGTCATAGCCAAAGCCAGCATCACATTCTCGCCGGTATTGAATATGCGGTAGTAGTTTGACAGGGCCAGATCGGGGGTGGCATCTTCAAAAGAAATAAAGCGAGGTGGATTATCCGTATCGGCATAAAGTTCTTCGCAGGATTTGCGTATCCATGTATGTAACTGATGCTGGGGATTGGCTCCTGCAAAGCCACGGCCGGACCAATATTCTATGTCTTTGTTCAGGGCTTTTGCAGATGCGAACGCTTCGGGAATATGTTCCAATCCGATAAGGTCACCACTCTGAAACTCAAACCAGTATTCTGTCACACCATTCGTAATCAGGATAAATGGAGCTGCAACTTCCTGATTATATCTTGAGATCTGGAGTGCCACTTTCCCATCCAGTGTTACCTCCGGGGCTTTACATTCCACCAACAGAAGAGGTTTAAAATCTTTGTCGTAGCAGATAAGGTCGGTACGGGATGAAGATTTATCCCTGGGTAGTTTAACCGGAGACTCGAAGGAGATCCTGCTTTTTGGAAAACCAGCTTCCAGAAGGAGATAGTCAACGAAAGAAAGCCGTACCCGTTCTTCAGGGAGGTTCTTGTAGGATTTCTTGAGGATAGGATTCCAGAGATACTTCTCAGAGTCTTTGAATGTAACCCGTGGATAATGATATAAAGCTGAACTGAGCACAGTGTGGTTGATTGTTACTCGTTATTGAATAATCTAATAACAATTAACGAGTAACAATGAACAAATAATTAAAAAGTAAATTAAGAGGCTTTTTGGAGTGCTGCCTGGTGTGTACTTTTATTGATATACAGCTGCTGAACAATTGACAGGACGTTGAATATCAGGTAGTATAAACTCAGTCCCGAAGCAAAATGGTTGAAAACAAACAAAAGCATGATCGGCAGGAAGTATTGCATGATCTTCATTTGTTGTGCCATTGGGTTGCTTCCGCCGCCACCACTGGCGCCACCGGTAAGTTTACTTTGCATCATCATAGAGGCTGTCATCAGAAGTACCAGGCCGGCGATCTGATTACCCAGAAATGGGATCGAGAACGGTAGATTGATGATATAATCTGGTGCAGAGAGGTCATTCACCCAAAGGAAGGATTCCTGTCGTAACAGTATCGAGTTCTGGAAAAACCTCCAAAGTGTGATCAGAATCGGAAACTGGAGCAGCATAGGTAAACAACCACCCAGAGGATTCACTTTATTCTTTCGATACAGATCCATAGTTGCTTTTTGTTGCTTCTGTGGATTGTCTTTGTACTTCTCCTGGATCTCTTTCATTTGTGGCTGGAGCTCTCGCATGGCTGCCATGCTCTTATAACTCTTAATGGTAAGTGGTGACAAGACCAGCTTAACCATCGCAGCAAAGATGATCACCAAAACACCATAGTTGGAAATAAATCCACTGAAGAAGGTGAAGAATGGAATTACAACAAAACGAACAAAAGGATCGGAGAACCAGCGTAACCAGCCATAACCAACTTCAACCATGTCGAAGGCATGTTCGTCGAAATCTTTTACATCATAATATTTCATCGGGCCTACATACAGATTGTAGGACACAACACCATCGGTTGGGATGTCGGAAGTAATGGCAGCAGTGTATCGGTGATCGGTATTAGGATTGTCCGCTTCGCCCGTGATCTGTCCTGAAAGGCTGGCGCCATCTGTTTCGGTCATGGGTTTTATAAGCTGAGCAAAGAATTTCGTTTTGGTAGCCACCCAGCGAATAGATCCGTTCACATTGCGCTCAAGGTATCCGTCATTTTCATCAAGTTTACTGACTTTGAGTTGCTCAAGCTCGCCGCCGGCATAAAAATAGGCAGAGGTGGCAAGGGCCTCCTGAACCGGGTCTTTCTCAGTGAAGTTAAGAGGGGAGTTCCATCCAAAATCGATTGAGCTTCCTACAATGTACTCACGGATACCAACAAATTTGATGTCAAGATCGATCTCATAATTATCTCCGTTAAACGTATAGGTGTATACTAACTGGCGACCATCACCGAGATCAAGGGAGTAGCTTAATTCCTTAGTGTCACCTTCACCAATGGCTGCAGAAGTTCCGGGTGTTACCTGATCAAACAGAATATTCCGGGTTTCAACATTATAGTTCTCCGTAGTCAGGAATCCGGTATTGTATGCAGAGCGTGTAGTGTCTTCAATCATCTGCACATGTGCACCAGACCAGGTCATGTGATCGCTTAGTCTGAATTTTGAAGGGCCGGCTCCTTTATTGGTGAATACCGCAGTATAAAGTGGGGTCTCGATGCGGAAATGAGTTTGAACAGTATCCTGATTTTGTGCGAACATTCCTGCAGCAACAGGTTCTTCATCACGTCTTTCAGTGATGGAGACTTCAGGAGCTTGAGTTTCTTCTTGCTGAACTTGCTCCTCCGGCTGCATTTGTTGTTCTATCTGAGCAAGACTATCCTGAATTGCCTGATCTCTTCGTTGTTGTGCAAGCTCTTCTTCGCTTGGCATGGTAAAGTAGAACCAACCAATCATTAGAAAGAAGATGAGCGAGAATCCGATTACGGTATTTTTATCCAAAATTCAGCGTGTTTTGAGGGTCTTGGTGATCATTGAGGATGCGACTACGGAGTTCATTCAGCAGAGTTACTATGTCGGCTTGAACGGTTTGGAAGTCCATGTCAGCATGTTTGGCCATTAAAGCAATATGCATGCCAGAAACGGCATCTGCGGCCATATCGGTGATCAAATGTTTATTTAGCCGGTACGCCTCACGCATTAATCGTTTACAACGATTGCGCTGAACGGCGGTTCCAATTTTTTTGGGGGCTATAAATCCAACAAGAAAATCTTGTTCTTGAGAGAAGAATGAGGCAAAGCGAAGGTTCACCGATGGTGATTTGATGAGTTCCGAGTCTGTGAAAAGTCTCTTAAAATTTCGCCTGCCCCTTAAAATATGAGATTTAGGTAGAGTAAATCTACGAGAAGAAGGAGCAGCTAAATTACTTTGCTCCTTTTTTCTCATCACTTACACTAAGCTTATGTCGGCCTTTTGCTCTTCGGCCGGCGATTACTTTGCGTCCGTTTTTAGTAGACATACGCTCACGGAATCCGTGTTTGTTCTTGCGCTTTCTGTTACTCGGTTGAAATGTACGTTTCATGAATCAGGATAGTTTGGGTTCAATTTCTTAATCCAAAAAGGCTTCAAATATAAGCAGAAATTCACACAAAACGAATATTAAAAATCCACAAATGTAAAGTATTTGAGCTCTCGTTTCAGGGGTTCCGAAATTAATAGCAATCTGGTCGGGTAAGAACCTCGTATTCAATAGCAGAAGACAAACAAAACAATAAATCAAACATCAAGAAAGCTATGAATACACTAAGAAAACTATTCATTATGTCGTTTGCGCTCATTTTGCCTTTTATGGCATGTGATGATAGCTCGACAGGTGGAGAAGACGCGTATATGTCTGAGGTTGCAGTAAGTAACCAGGGAACGATGAATGGAAACCAGGTAACGATATCTGGTGTAATGATTGAAGAAGACGGCTGGGTGGTAATTCACCGCTCAAATGCGTCAAATAACGGTCCAATGGTGCCGGATATAATCGGTAAGGCATGGGTTGAAGCCGGAACAAACAGTGATGTAACTGTGCAGCTTGAAGAAGGAGTTTCAGATGATGAGACTTTGTATGCCATGCTGCATATGGATACCGGAACGATCGGTGAATATGAATTCGATGGTCAGAATGGATTCGATAATCCTGTGACCTATAATGATGAGATTGTAATGACCTCATTTACTATCGATCAAACTGATCCCATGATCACGGTAACAGATCAGGTTAATCAGGGAAATACTTTTGTAATGGATGTGGATGCAGCTGAAGACGGCTGGATCGTGATACATGCCTCAAATGCAAACAATGACGGACCAGAGATCCCGGGAATTATTGGAAAGACCTGGGTTGAAGCCGGCATGAATACCGATGTCCAGGTTATGGTGGATGCAGAAATTTCAGATGGAGATATCCTCTATCCTATGCTGCACTTTGATACCGGCACGATCGGTGAGTATGAATTTGATGGTCAGAATGGCTTTGACGGGCCAGTACTGTCAGGGACCGATATAGTGGTTACC
Source organism: Rhodothermia bacterium (assembly GCA_030427885.1). Taxonomy (GTDB): domain Bacteria; phylum Bacteroidota; class Rhodothermia; order Balneolales; family Balneolaceae; genus JAUICM01. The sequence goes on from JAUICM010000004.1 coordinate 287,108, forward strand.
TCATTTACGGTTCAGTCTAATACTTCAAGCCTTATTGCGAATGACCAAATGGTAACAGAGAATGCTATCATGGTTGATGTAACTTCCGATACCGATGGCTGGGTGGTAGTTCACAGGTCCAATGCAAACAACGATGGACCTATGGTTCCGGATATTATTGGAAAGACATGGATCGAAGCGGGTGTAAACACCGATGTGGAGATCATGTTCGCAGACAGCATCGCGCTTGAAGATGGTGAAAAGTTATGGCCAATGGTGCACTTCGATACCGGCACGATCGGTGAGTATGAATTTGATGGAGCGAGCGGATTTGATAATCCGGTGATTGTTGGAGGTAACATTCTTATGACTTCAATTACAGTAAGCGGTCCTATTCAGCCGAGTATCCAGGTTTCTGATCAGTCGGTTCAAAATAATATGCTGACCATTGACGAAACGAATATGCTGCAAGGTGGTTTTGTGGTACTCCACAGAGATACGGGGAATGATTCTCCTGTAGTACCTGCAAGCATTGGACATGGTTTTGTTCAATTAGGTGAAACCAACAATCTGCAGATCACTCTGGATGAAAATGAAAGTTTGTCATCAGGTGATAAGGTATGGGCTATGCTCCATATCGATAACGGGACTATCGGCAGCTATGACTTCGATGGAAGTGATGGTTCTGATGATCCTCCGGTATTCGATGCCTTGGATAATATTGTAATGGTTCAGTTTACTATTCAGTAAAAGAGACGCAAACGCGACCAAAGAAGCCCTGCATGTTTAGTTACATGTGGGGCTTTTTATTTTTGTTATTCAAATCGGACTGAAGAGCCCTCATAAATATGATCAGTGAGGAGCTTTTTTCATTTTTTTAACTAACTCATGGGCCTTATTTGTCATGCTAATTCGTTTTGGTTCAATATTTGTTTAATAAGCAGTGTTAAACAGTTGAACCACCTTGAATGAAAGGTTACCTTTAAGACTGCAAAAAATAAACTGACTCCAAGTGAGATTATGATTGATAAAGTAGGAAAGCTCGTCACCAAGATCTTTGGCTCCAAGAGTGAAAAAGATATTAAGGCTATTCAACCCATTGTAGATAAGATCAACGCTTTGGGACCGGAAATAGAGAAATTGAGTGACAATCAGCTTAAAGAAAAAACTGAATCGTTCCGCAAGATGATTCAGGATGCCACGGCCGAAACGAAAAAAGAAATTGCTGAGATCAAGACCAGGCTGGATAAGATCGAAGAGCTAACGACCGCCGAACACAGGAGTCTTGCAGACAAACTGGATGCTCTGGAGCAGCAGGAACTGGACATCATCGAAGATGTATTGAATGACATTTTGCCGGAAGCTTATGCTGTGCTTAAAGATACCTGCCGTCGATTTGTCGGAAAATCCTGGAAAGTGGCCGGGGATGAAGTAGAGTGGAATATGATCCCATACGATGTACAGCTGGTTGGTGCCATCTCACTTCATCAGGGAAAAGTGGCCGAAATGAAAACGGGTGAAGGTAAAACACTGGTCGCGATCTTCCCGGCATACCTGAATTCATTGTCAGGAAAAGGTGTTCACGTGATCACCGTGAACGATTACCTGGCTAAACGTGATGCCGAATGGAACGAGCCTATCTTTAATTTCCACGGAATTGAAGTCGACTGTATCGATCTGTACCAACCCAATACAGATCAGAGACGACAGGCTTATCGTGCAGATATCACTTACGGAACCAACAATGAGTTTGGTTTTGACTATCTACGCGACAATATGGTGATGAACAAAGAGCAACTGGTTCAACGCGAACACCACTATACCATTATTGATGAGGTTGACTCCATTCTTATTGATGAGGCCAGAACTCCCCTTATCATCTCTGGTCCGGTTCCTCAGGACAATAAGTCTGACAAGTATGTGGAAATGAAGCCAAGAGTTGAGGCTCTGGTGAATGCTCAAAAGCAATTGGTTGCTTCACTGGTTCATGAAGGTCAGCAACTGCTTGATGAAGGAAAAGAGACGGAAGCCGGGCTGGCTTTATTCAGAGTACAACGGGGGTTCCCTAAAAATACCCGTTTCAGAAAAATGCTTCAGGAGCCAAGCATTCAGAAGCTGATCCAGAAAACAGAGTCGTTCTACCTGGCCGATAATGCCAAGAACATGCCGGTGGTGGATGAGTATCTCTACTATGCGGTAGATATGAAACTCAACACTATTGAGATGACGGAGAAAGGTCGGGAGTTCATTACCCATAAAGGGGAAGATGCCGAGTTTTTCGTGATACCTGATCTGGGTGCCGAAACCGCTGAGATCGAAAAAGAAATTGAGACTCTTGAGAAAGAGAAAATAGCGGAGATCGAGAATAATGACGCGTATGGTGACGAGTATAAAGAGAAGAAAATAAAAGAAGCCAAGTCGGAGATCCGCCAGGAACGGGAGCAGAGATTTGCTGAACTGCACCGTTTGTTTGCCGAGCGCGGAGATCGTATCCACACGGTAAACCAGCTGTTGAAAGCCTACACCAACTTTGCCCGGGAGGAAGAATACATTGTTCAGGACGGGAAAGTTAATATTGTGGATGAGCATACAGGACGTGTGTTATCAGGCCGACGGTATTCGGATGGATTGCACCAGGCGATTGAGGCGAAAGAGAATGTAAAAGTTGAAGCTTCAACGCAGACCTACGCTACGATCACCCTGCAGAATTACTTCCGTATGTATGACAAGTTATCTGGTATGACCGGTACTGCTGAGACGGAAGAGGGGGAATTCAACGAGATCTACGAACTGGATGTAATTGTTATCCCGACAAATCGTCCTATCCAGCGGGATGATAAAGAAGATCTGGTGTTCAAAACCAAACGCGAGAAATTCAAAGCCACGATCGATAAGATCCAGGAATATCATAAAAAAGGTCAGCCGGTATTGGTTGGTACTACCAGTGTGGATGTTTCTGAGACGATGAGCCGTATGCTGAAACATGCAGGTATTCCTCACAATGTGTTGAATGCGAAGCAGCACGCTCGTGAAAGTGAGATCGTGAAGCAGGCAGGTCAGCCCGGAGCCGTAACAGTGGCCACCAACATGGCCGGACGTGGTACCGATATTAAACTGGCACCTGGAGTAAAAGAAAAGGGTGGGCTTGCAATACTTGGTACGGAGCGACACGAATCACGCCGAATTGACTTGCAGTTGAGAGGTCGTTCCGGTCGTCAGGGTGATCCCGGAGAGTCACAGTTCTACGTTTCGCTTGAGGATAAGCTGATGGCTTTATTCATGAGTGATAAAGTGGCCAGCGTAATGGATCGTCTGAATTTTGAAGAAGGTGAGGTTATTACCCACCCATGGATCACCAAATCTCTGGAACGGGCACAGTCGAAAGTAGAGCAGAATAACTTCAGCATCCGTAAGCGACAGCTCGAGTATGATGATGTTTTGAATAATCAGCGTAATGTAATCTATGCTCGTAGAAAGCATGCCCTGTTGGGAGATCAGCTGAGGACTGACATCCTTGGGATGTTGGATGAGCTGGTTTCAGATCTGGTAGAACAGCATGTGGCTGCAGGTGATTATGAAGGACTGCATTCCGAGATCCTGAGACATCTGGCAGTAGATGTTGAATTCAACGCTGAAGAATGGCTGAAGATGGATGAAGACAGCCTGGTTGATATGATCATTGAACGTGCGCTGGAGGTATATAAGCGCAAGGAAGATATGATGGCCAAGCCTCTGTATGAGGTGATGAAAAGAATTTCAGAATCAGAAGCTGAACGTCGCCCTGATAAAGTTCAGGTGATCTTCACTGATGGTATTCGCAGAATGCGGGTGATTGTGGATGTGGAAGCCGCTCTTGAAAATGAAGGCCGTGAAGTAGCACGTGCACTTGAAAGAGCAGTGGTACTATCCGTAATCGATGATAAGTGGATGCAGCACCTGAGAGAACTGGATTCAGTGAAGGAAGGTATCGGGCTGCGTTCGTTCGCACAGAAAGATCCGTTACTGGAATACAAGCGCGAAGCATTCGATATGTTCAAGCAACTGCTGGATATGATCAATCAGGAAGCTATTTCCATTATCTGGAAATCTATTCCTGAAGCTCAGGCAGGCGATCAGGAAGTTCAGCAGGCACAAGCACAAAGATCCCGTTTTGATACCAGCAGGATGCAAACCCAGCATGCTGATTCAACAGGTATGGGGCTTCAGGGCTCACCGCAATCAAACGGAGATCAGCAGAAGCCAATGGGAACAAACGTAAAGCGAAAACCAGTTGAAGTTGCAGATGAGCCGGGACGGAATGATCATGTGACCATTCAGAATATGAATACGGGTGAGACCAAAGATGTGAAGTGGAAACACGCCAAAGGTATGGTTGATTCAGGTGGCTGGGTACTGGTAGAAAAGTAGCCTGAGACCTGTAAAATTTAACATTGCATTACTGATCCGAATGCTTATGTTTGAAGCCCTGAATATTAAGAAATTGTTACCGGTTGGAAGTACTCGGTATTGATATTGGCAGTTATGGCATAAAGGGTGCAATAGTTGACACCGAAAAGGGAGAGATTATATCCAAGAAAAAGAGTACGGATAAGATCGAAGATACCCGCCCGCACAAACTCATATCAAAGCTGCATAAGATCGTCAAGAAGTTTGACTGGAAGGGTCCTGTTGGTTGTGCATTTCCCGCCGCTACTACAAAAGGAATTATTCTGTCAACCGACCGGATCAACGAGACCTGGATCGATGCGGATGCAGAACATCTTTTTTCTGAGATCACAGGGTGTGATGTAAGTGTTATAAATGACACCGATGCCACTGGCCTAGCCGAAATGACCTTTGGAACAGGAAAAGATGTAAATGGGACGGTGATAGTGTTGACGGTAGGAACCGGGATCGGCTCTTCAATTTTTGTGAATGGTAAACTATTTCCTAATACCGAACTCGGTCATATCGAGATTAAAGGGATCACTATTGAGGAACGGGCATCCAATAAAGCCCGTAAAGAAGAAGGGATTCAAAGAAAGACCTGGGCAAAACGACTTCAGTTTGTATTGGAGCACTACGAGACTTTATTTCATCCAGATCTGTTCATACTTGGTGGACAGCTCAGTAAAAAAGCTGACAAGACCTTTCCTTATATCAAGCTGAGTACCAAATTCAAAGCAGCTGAATTTCGGAATAATGCAAGTATTGTAGGGGCTGCATACTATGCGGCACTTCAACAGAAAAAGAGAGCGTAGAGATCTTTAGTTATCCGAATGAAGGGCCACACGGTTTTCTTCGATTAATTAAACATTTTTGAGGATACACATTTTACAACCATCCGCATTCCTAACGGTGTAAAAGAATAATGGAATTGATACAAGATCTGGTTCGTTCATTTTTATTGAGCTACAAGTTCGAACCTTGCGTACTCTTGTTTAAAAGTACTATCAGTTTGTTGAATATAAACCGGAAGATTGAATAATAATTTTGATACGAGATTATTCATTTTTTTAATTTCAATATAATCCGAATTACTATAGTGCTTGTCAGGAAACATGAAAAGGAAATTACCATCAGGTGCCAATTCCCATTTCATAGAACCAGCTAGAATACCATAAAGATAGATTTCCATTATTCCGTCATTAGTGAAGATAAATGAGAAAGAGTTGTTGTTTAAATCACTTTTCTTTGAAATAATTATCAATTCATCTCCGTAAGCTTTTATTCTTTCCAATTCTTCTAAATCATAATCTAATTGATATTCCCAAGCTAAATTTAAAATTGAGCTTGTTAATATATTCCAATCATTACCCACAATTTCAGAATTTAGTTTATGGACAGTTTCTTTAGATATCTTGGGGATAACCTTACCTGAAAAAGGGAAGTGATTCCCTTCATAGTAGATTTTCCATTAAAACGACTATCTGATACTTCATGAACAATAAAAGATTGATGAATGTAATGATGAAATCCATACTGCAATACAAATAAGCCGTTAACAGAATAAACACTCCACGCATTTAACCTAGAAACATTAGAAACGGATGAGTCTACGTTAAAGGGATCGAAGTCTGTAAAAACAGTACCGGAAGACTTAGTAGTATTAACATGTTCATTTGCAGTAGGCCAGCGATCTCCATCTGGAGATTCATTGGGATAAAGCAGTCTTTGCACTGAGTACTCATTATACATTTGAGTATAAACCCAGTCTTTATATTTATAGTCTAATTCAATAATTGAATTTTGCAACAGCTCTCGAAATTGGCTGATACTTATATCAGAATTAGTAGGTTTGATTCGGATCAGTTCAGGGCCGCTACTAAATCGGATAGTATCTTTTTTATATTCTTCAATATAACCCAGATCCTCTTTTTGTTCGCTTTGAAGAGATGAAATATTAAAAGTACCAGAGTCTGTCTTCTCAATTTTATAGTTCTCTGTGTAAAGCTCTGAGAAAAAGTAGGTACGAATAGTTAAGCTGGAATCATTAGTAATGATCCAATGATTCTGATCATTGTAAGTATCTCCAACAGCAAACCAATCCCCTTCTAAAGATTTAGAACTGAAGTATTGAAAAGAAAAATGGACCAGAAGAGCAGTTCCGCAGATTGCTAGAATGAGCTTTGATACTCTTTTATTGTTCTTATTCAACTCAGTTATCCGAATGAAGGGCTACACGGTTTCCTTCAGTATCTTCAAACACAGCCATGTATCCGTTTTCAGGACCGATTTGTCTTTTTGGGATGGTAACTTTCCCACCGGCTGATTCAATTTTATCCTGAACAACCTGAAGATCCGGATTGGCATTGAGATGGATCAATGGGCCGTGGGTGTTGCTGGGTTTGTACCAGTCTTCATTCCATACCAGTGCTCCACCGATAACAGACTGACCTCCGGGAAAAACAGCCATTTTAAAATTATCGCCCAAGACCATCAGGCTCAGTTCTATATCAAAGATCGTCTCATAAAAGGCTTTTGCCCGATCCATATCCATAACCGGAAGTTCAAACCAGCTTATAATATTCTTTGCTTCACCCATATTGATACCTCTTTTTTTATGATGGGTATAGTAAGTGATAGGAGTAAATCTGTCAACCCGGACGCAGTAAACTGATTACTTTGGGAAGTATCGGATTCCGGCTGTCCTTTTTCCAGATGGCAGATAAGGTGGTTCGCTGTGGAATTTTATCCAGCTCAATAAATTTAATATTCAGATCAAATCCACGCTTCAGTGAACTGGGTACAATGCCAATACCAAGATCATTTTCAACCAGCCGGAAGATCGTATTGGCATGCACCGACTCATGGGCTACTTTTGGAGTGAATCCCTGGTCTTCAAAAATGCTCATTATCTTGTCGTAATAGCCGTGGCTGTACTGACTTGAAAACAGAATGAAGTTTTCCGCTTCAAGATCCTTAACCGAGTTGAAAGTGTTCTCATCAAGAGGATGAGATCGTGGGAGTACCAGGCAAAAAGATTCTTCATACACATTAACCCGGCTCAGGTCATCAGGCAATCTCATGCTTCTGATAAAGCCCAGATCAAGTTGATCATTACGGATCTGATCGATTTGTTCCTGGTTTGGTAATTCTGTGAGTATGGTATGAATACCAGGAGTATTGCGGTCGATCTCTTTTAATAAATCAGGGATAACTGATTGCATTGCAGAACCAACAAACCCGATACGGAGTTCACCTTCTTCACCAAGTTTCATGTGCTTGATGGTCTGCTTCACAAACTTCAGGTGGTTGAACATATATTTAGATTCTTCCAGAAGATATTCCCCGGCTTTAGTAAGAGCCACATTCCGTTTATCTCTGATAAATAAAGGTGCCTCAATATACTCTTCAAGCTGCTTTATCTGCCGGCTTAAAGCAGGTTGGGTGATGTACAACTTTTCAGCAGCTTTACTGAAGTGCAGCTCCTCTGCCACACATTGAAAATATCTGAGATGACGTAGTTCAATTTCATTACTCATAAGTATTAATATATACATATTAAGTATTTCAAAACATTAATAGCCTGATGTATTTTCATTCAAATTAATCAGGAAGATCATGGAAGCATTTGAATTTGGTGTGGGTACGCTAAGTATTCGCAATGTGGTTGATATCTGTGAAGGCAGGCAAGCAGTGACCTTAAATGAAGAGGCCAGGCAAAAAATCCGGAGAAGCTCTGGGTATGTTTCAAAGATCGTGGAAAGCGGGGATGTGGTATATGGAGTTAACACCGGATTCGGCCCCCTTTGTAACACCATCATTTCAAAAGAAAATACAGCGAAGCTTCAGGACAATATTCTCAGAAGTCATAGTGTGGGAGTTGGGAATCCGATTGCGACCAGGATCTCAAAAGCAATGATGGTGCTAAAGGTGCACAACCTGAGTTTTGGATATTCCGGTATCCGCGAAGAGACCTTAGACCGCATCATGTTATTCATTCAGAATGATATCATACCTATTGTTCCGGAGCAGGGATCCGTCGGTGCTTCCGGTGACTTGGCTCCGCTTGCTCATTTATTTCTTCCCCTGATAGGCCTTGGAGAAGTAGAATACAAAGGTCAGCGTTTAGAAACAGCTAAGGTATATAATGAGCTCGGACTTGATCCGATCAATCTGCAGGCTAAAGAAGGTCTGGCTTTAATAAACGGAACACAATTTATAGCAGCTCATTCGGTATGGGGAGTATATCGTTTACATCATGCTTTAAATACAGCAGATGTGATCGGGGCGATGAGCCTGGAAGGAGTGCTCGGAAGTGTAAGTCCCTTTGTAGCCCCACTTCACGATATACGTCCCTATGACGGTTCGCGTATGGTGGCAAGGAGACTTCGCGAATTACTTAAAGATTCAGAAATGGTACAATCTCATGCTAATTGCGGGAGAGTACAGGATCCCTATTCGATTCGGTGCATTCCTCAGGTTCACGGAAGTTCGCGCAATGCCTGGCTGCACGTAAAGCAGATGGTGGATATTGAGATCAATTCTGTGACGGATAATCCCATCATCCTGAACGAAAAGGAAGCGATCAGTGGCGGGAATTTCCATGGACAGCCACTGGCTCTTCCCTGCGATTATCTTACACTGGCTGCTCATGAACTTGGTAATATTTCCGACCGGCGTATCTATCTGTTGCTTGAAGGTGGGCATGAGGGTCTTCCGAAATTACTGATGTCCGAGATCGGATTGAATTCAGGATTCATGATCCCACAATATACTTCAGCCGCTTTGGTGAGTGAGAATAAATCACTGTGTTTTCCAGCATCCGCTGATAGTATTCCAACTTCACTCGGCCAGGAAGATCATGTAAGCATGGGTTCTATCAGTTCAAGAAAACTTAATCAGGTGATCAGCAATCTGGAGCAAATACTGTCCATTGAACTGGTTACAGCAGCTCAGGCCTTTGATTTTCGGCGCCCGATGAAATCAGGTCCGGTACTCGAGGCTTGTCATACTTATGTACGGGAACATATCGATCATGCTGACAATGACAGGGTTTTTGCTGATGACATCGCAAAGGCTCACAAACTGGTGAGTGATCATTCCCTCTCAAAACTAGCGGATAAAACGGCTCAAAAACACAACATTGACTTAAATGGTGAATTCGATGAATTATTCAGAATTTCTTAAAAAATACGCTTCACATCCGAACTACAAAGCTCCGACAGGACCGAAGCTTAATACCAGGAACTGGCAGACTGAGGCTCCGCTCAGGATGCTGCTGAATAACCTGGATTCAGAAGTAGCAGAAAATCCTGATGAATTCATAGTATATGGTGGAAATGGTCAGGCTGTAAGAAATCGTGAATCTTTTGAAAAGATCGTTAAAACTCTGATGGAGCTTGATGAGAATCATAGTTTGCTGGTTCAGTCAGGTAAACCTGTTGGTATAGTTCGAACACATTCCGAAGCTCCCCGTGTATTGATCGCGAACAGTAATCTGGTTCCCGAATGGGCGAATTGGGATCACTTCAATGATCTGAAAGAAAAAGGACTGATGATGTACGGTCAGATGACAGCCGGTTCGTGGATCTATATTGGAACTCAGGGAATTCTTCAGGGAACCTATGAGACTTTTGTGGCCTGTGGAGAGAAACATTTTGGTGGAAATCTGAAAGGAAAGCTGCTGGTAACGGGTGGAATTGGCGGTATGGGTGGAGCTCAGCCACTTGCAGCAACCATGGCAGGAGCAACTTTCCTTGGGGTGGATATTGACCCAGAACGGATCAGGAAACGTATCAAAACCCGGTACATTGATAAAATGACGCATTCCTACGAAGAAGCTATCATGTGGGTGATGGATGCCAAAGAAAAAGGAGAGAATATATCTGTAGGTCTTGTCGGAGATATAGGCGATGTACTTGAGCGCCTGATAGAAGATGGAATAACACCTGATATATTAACCGATCAGACTTCTGCTCATGATCCAATCAACGGATATGTTCCTCATGGCATTTCTTTGCAGGTCGCAAATGAGCTAAGAAAATCGGATCCAAAAGAATATGAGCGGAGATCCATAAAAAGTATGGCACGACACGTACGCCATATGTTAACGCTGAAAGACCGGGGAGCAATTATCTTCGATTACGGAAATAACCTGAGAGCCTATGCCAAACAGGGGGGAGTTGAAAACGCCTTTGATTTCCCGGGATTTGTACCTGCCTATATCCGTCCATTGTTTTGTGAAGGGAAAGGACCTTTCCGCTGGGCGGCTCTTTCAGGAGATCCAGAGGATATCTATACTACAGATCAGGCTTTGATAAAAGCTTTTCCTGAGAATAAACATATGATCAAATGGTTGAATGAGGCAAAAGAAAAAGTGGCGTTTCAGGGATTACCCTGCCGCATTTGCTGGCTGGGAATGGGTGAGCGTGAAAAAGCAGGGCTTATATTTAATGACCTGGTCAGATCTGGAAAAGTGAAAGCACCGATCGTGATCGGTCGCGATCACCTGGATTGCGGATCAGTTGCTTCCCCAAACCGGGAAACCGAATCAATGAAAGATGGAAGTGATGCTGTAAGTGACTGGCCACTATTGAACCTGATGTCAAATACTTCTGGCGGAGCAACATGGGTAAGTTTCCATCATGGTGGAGGTGTTGGTATGGGATTCAGTCAGCACGCAGGAATGGTTGTTTTAGCAGATGGAACTGACCGCGCGGAGCGATGCCTGAAACGCGTTCTGCACAATGATCCGGCTATGGGTATATTCCGTCATCATGATGCTGGGTATGAGAGCGCCACGGATATTGGAAATGAGCACCAGTTGATCATCTAATACACAGATATGTTCGCAAAGATTTGAACAATGAAAAAGACAACCATTTACGGTCCATTTAATCAGCTTTTGACGATGGAAGGCTTGCCCTTGCACGGGCATATTGCTGATGAAGAGCCTGAAGTTCTTCGTGATAAAGCAATTGTAGTTGAGAATGGGGTTGTTATCGATATTGATTCCTTTGAAGTTCTTTCAAAAAAATACCCGAGATCGGAGCAGGCACTGATCGACAGTAATAATCTGGTAGCTCTTCCGGCCTTTGTGGATTGTCACACGCATATTTGTTGGGGAGGAACAAGGGTAAATGATTATGCAATGAGGGTAGCCGGTAAAAGCTATCTCGAGATAGCTGCTTCAGGTGGAGGAATTATGGATACGGTTACTTCTACAAGAGAAGCCTCCACCAAAGAACTGATCGATGGGATTCTGAAACGAGCTGAGCAACATATCCGCAGAGGTGTCTCCACCATTGAAATAAAGTCAGGATATGGATTAACCCGGGATGATGAACTTAAAATGTTGCGTTGCATCAGGGCTGCAAATGAACATACCAGTGCTGAATTAATTCCGACTTTTCTTGGGGCTCACATCAAACCAAAAGATTTCAAAGGAACACATCGGGAGTATCTTGATTTCTTGCTGAGCGATGTTGTGCCTGTGATTCATAAAGAAAAGCTGGCAAAGCGTGCTGATATTTTTGTTGAGGAAGGAGCTTTTGGAATTGAAGAATCCCGTGAATATGCCGGGAAGCTAATGAAAGCAGGTTTTGACATGACCATGCATGTGGACCAGTTTCATCCGGGTGGTTCAAAAATGGCAGTGGATCTGGGCTGTGTTTCCGCAGATCATCTGGAATGTACGGATCAAGAAAGTGTGGAAATGTTCTCACAATCGGACACCGTTGCGGTAGCACTACCGGGTGCTTCCCTGGGATTGGGAATGCAGTTCACTCCTGCCAGAAAATTACTAGATGCCGGCGCGTGTGTAGCCATTGCCACTGACTGGAATCCTGGCTCCGGACCTATGGGGGATCTGATCACTCAGGCAGCGATTCTGGGAGCAAGCGAGAAACTGAGCATTGCAGAAACCTTGGCTGCGATCACATTCCGGGCGGCTAAAGCTTTAGGACTAAATAAGGGTACTATTACAAAAGGCAAAAAAGCTGATATAGTAATATTTGAAACAGACGATTATAGAAATATATTCTACCATCAGGGTCAGTTACGACCTTCATTCATAGTGATCGGTGACCAATGTATTTCTAATGTTTAAAAAGCTATATCAACAAACAAACCCAAAGATCTGGACAGGTCGGGTAGATTCCGAAAATGACCCTGACCAGTTCCGATATCATCAGGTAGCAAAATGTGTTGACCTGAATGATCTGGATGATTCTGAGGAGGTGGCTTTACTCGGCTTTGCTTCAGATGTAGGCGTTAAAAGAAATCATGGTCGGGTTGGAGCTGCGGGTGGTCCGGATTTTTTTCGAGAAACTGTGGGTGCATTATGCTGGCATTCTCAACGCGATCGGTTTATTGATGTGGGTAATATTGTTCCTGCAGGAGATGACCTTGAAGGAGCTCAGGAAACTCTGGGAAAAGCGGTTCACTCCCTTCTGGATAAAAATAAAAAAACCTTCGTGATCGGGGGAGGTCATGAAACAGCCTTCGGCCACTATCTGGGAATAGCATCCTTTTTAAAGGAAAAAGACCCTGAAGCAAAACTCGGTATCTTAAACATTGATGCGCATTTTGATTTGCGGGACAATGATATTGCAAGTTCGGGAACACCGTTTTTACAGGCTCATCAACATGCAGAAGCCAACCATATAGACCTGAAGTATCTGGTGTATGGGATCAATACTCAGAACAACACAAGGCATTTGTTTAATACTGCACAGAAGTGGGGTGTTGAATACTGTACCAACGAAGAGATCTTTCAGCATGAGTCGGATGCCCTTCAGACCGTTAGGTATTTTTTGCAAAGCCGCACTCACATCTACCTAACCGTATGTCTGGATGTATTTTATGCCGCTATGGCCCCAGGTGTAAGTGCACCTGCATGGAACGGGATCCGGCTAAGCCACGCTCAGAAAGTGCTGGATTTTGTCCGACGGTCGGGGTTGTTGATCTCGATGGATGTATGTGAGTTGAACCCCACGTACGATGAACATCAGAAAACAGCAAAGGTAGCAGCGATGCTATTTAGTGAGATGGTCCGGTAGGTTCTTTTCCAGAGTCTCAACGGGCACCAGAAGTTCCGGATTTCGTGGGAAGCTTTTTTGCTTTCGCTTTGATGCGAGAGCCACTGCATTACCAGTCAGTATAAGTGCTGCTCCGGCAAAACTGAGTAAGGTCCAACGATAATCTTCAAAGATAGTGGAAAGGGTGAGCGCAATAACGGGTCCGATCAGGTTAACATAAGCAGCTCTACTTGCACCAATATTCCCGATCAGTGTGAGGTACGCCCCAAAAGCGACTATTGATCCAAGGACAGACAAATAGAGCAGGGAACCAATGTAGGGGAAACTCACAACAAAGCTGAGTTCTTTTCCACTGATAAGGGCAATGGTGAACATGGCTAAAGCGCCATAACTCATACCGAAGGCATTGGAAGAAATTACCGGGATCCCGTTTTTTTGATTTCGGGCTGATATGATATTGCCAAGCGAGGCAGTGAAGGTACTTGAGATAGCAAGGATCAACCCGAAGATCTTACCATCAGAGAGAGAAAACTGTGACAAGTCTTTCCAGAAAACCAATGCTGTTCCAGCCAGCCCCAGAAACCCACCAATGATCACTTTAAGTTCAAATGGAGTTTTCAGGAATAAGCGGCTATTGAGGATGTTGAAGAAAACCAGAAGTGAGAACACGAGTCCGACCAATCCACTGGTGAGGTACAGTTCGGAGGTGTAAACCATCCAGTAATTAAATCCAAAAAGAAGCAGACCCTGAAGCAGAATAAACCGATGTTCTTTCAGGGTAAAGTTCAGTTTCAAACCCCAGATTTTACTAACCATAAGCATGATTACACCTGCAATTCCAAAGCGGTAGGAAACAGAATACAAAGGGTCAACGTCACCAACCTGGAACTTGATCACAAACCAGGTTGATCCCCATATAAGCGTTGGAGTAAGAAAGAGGAGGATGTTTTTCATGAAGCTGTAATTATACACCTACATGAATAAACAAGTAAAGACTTAGCAGATATTTATTTTGCCAGACTTCGGGCAGAAAGCGCGGCTCCTATGATACCGGCATGATTCTGATTTTCAGCCGGGATGATGCGGGTTTCAAGATCCAGACACTCACTGAATTCCTGGAAATCCTTACTAACACCTCCGCCGATGATCATAAGATCGGGCCATAGTAAAAACTCGATCTCCTTTAGGTATTCATTAACCCGCTGACCCCACTCGGTCCAGCTTAAATTGTCCCGTTCACGGATAGAATTTGCTGTATAATGTTCGGCTACCATACCGTTCCCCATTTTGATATGTCCAAGCTCGGTATTTGTTACGAGCTCATGATTGGTGAAAACAGCGGTTCCAATACCAGTTCCGAATGCTGCAATGAATACGGTGCCAAATTCATGGCGACCAGCGCCAAACTCCATTTCAGCATAACCAGCTGCATCCACATCATTAACCAGGCGGGTCGGGCAACCAGTAGCCTGTTGAATGCGGTCTGATGCATTCACTCCTATCCAGCTGTTATCAATATTTGAAGCTGTACGTACAATTCTCTCAACAATGGCAGCGGGAAAACCGCATCCAATAGGACCATGCCAGTCAAAATTTTTAATGATATCAGTAATGGTATCAATTACAGCATCCGGTGTAGCAGGTTGAGGGGTTGGTATTCTGAAACGTTCGGTTACTAATTCCCCTTTGACTGTATCAACAATGGCTCCCTTAATTCCGGAACCACCAACATCTATTCCTAATATCTCCACAATGATCCTTGTTTGTTATCCAACACAATTGACACAACGCGTAGTATGCGGCATGTACTCCAGTCTGCCAAAAGGTATCTCTTTACCACACTTTTGACAAATGCCGAAATCTTTTGATCCGGAGCGTTCCAAAGCCCGCTCAAGTCGCTGAAAAACTTTCTTTTTGTCCCGAAGGGAAGCCTCGTTTATAGTTTTATTATTGATCGCATCCATGCGGGATATCCGTCCGATAGAGGCATCCAGTGGAATTGGTTTGGTGAGTTCCTCAAGCTCCAGGATCTCGGCTGTCAAAAGCTCCAATTTTCTACCTATGAGATCTATGATTTGGACGCGTTCTTTTTCATTCATTATTTAAAATTATTTATAGCATTTAAAGGTAAGTGGTTAAAGTATTTAGGGAATACAGCTGTACATAAAAGTTTATTTTAATACAGATAAGGAAATCCGCGTTTTTTTTGCTTTATTTAAGCGGTCTCTTAACCAGTGGGGTTTGGGTAAATATGCAGGGTCAAAACTTTTTCGAGGAACTGAAACGCAGAAACGTATTCCGCGTTGCGACAGCCTATGCTATAGCCGGATGGCTCATTATCCAGATTTGCACGTCTACTTTCCCCTATCTCAATCTCCCGGGATGGTTAATAACAGCTGTAATTATTTTTGTTGCCATAGGCTTTCCGATCGCTCTGATTTTCGCCTGGGCCTTCGAACTTACTGCTGATGGCCTAAAAAAGACAGCAGAAGTTGTACCAGAGAAATCGGTAACAAGGAACACCGGAAAGAAATTAAACCGTATCATTATAACGTCTCTGTCTCTTCTGGTTTTCTTTTTATTAGTAGAAAGGGTGTTCTTCGCAAAGTCTAGTATTCTTGAAGATCAGCAGGGAGAATTTCATGCAGCTTCAATAGCTGTACTCCCGTTTGTGAACATGAGCAGTGATCCCGAGAACGAATATTTTTCGGACGGACTATCTGAAGAATTGCTGAACGGATTGGCACAGGTTGAGGGGATGAAAGTCGCAGGACGTACATCTTCATTCAAATTTAAAGGTCAGAATGAGAACCTCTCATTGATCGCCGAAGAGTTGGGAGTAAATCATATCCTGGAAGGAAGTGTTCGTAAAGATGGGAACCGTGTTCGTATCACAGCCCAGCTGATACAGGCGGATAATGGATTTCATTTATGGTCTGAGACCTACGATCGCGAACTAAACGACATCTTTGCTATTCAGGATGAGATATCCCGTACCGTACTCAGAGAACTGAAAGTAAGATTACTGCCAGAAGACGAAGCAGAGATTGATGTGATACCTACTACCGATGTTGAAGCCTATCAGGCATTCCTGAAAGCAAATCAATTAGTGGTTAACCGGGATATTGATGAGATCAATGTTGCCATAGAGTTATATCTGACGGCCTTAAAATTGGATCCTACTTTTGCTGAAGCGAATGCGCGGTTGGCGATCGCCTATAGTTTGCAAATGTATTATGGTAATGTTCCCTACGAACAAGGGCAGGCTGATATCCTGAAATATGCAGAGCGAGCCCTGGATCTTGATCAGAATCTTGCAGCTGGTTATGCGGCTATGGGATTATACTACGAGGGAACTGAAAACGAGAAAGCCCGGGATGCCTACCTTAAAAGTCTGGAGTTGAACCCAAACCAACCCTATGTCTATAACTGGCTGGGAAATCTCTATTCAGATGATCTGGACGATGATGAAAAGGGATTTGAGCAGTATCGGAAGATGTATGAGGTAGACCCTCTTTCACCGCTTTCGATATATAAC
Organism: Rhodothermia bacterium; assembly: GCA_030427885.1. Classification (GTDB taxonomy): domain Bacteria; phylum Bacteroidota; class Rhodothermia; order Balneolales; family Balneolaceae; genus JAUICM01. The sequence goes on from JAUICM010000004.1 coordinate 304,088, forward strand.
AGAGCCAGGGTGAGTATTTATGAAGAGAATTATGAAGAAGCCGAATTCTATTTCAATAAAAATTTACGGGAGAATCCGGAGTTTATCCTCACTTATGGAGGATTTTCATTCTTAAAATCAAATACTCCAGTAAGCAGGTACGATGAAGCCTTTAAGCTGATCTATAAGGCTCATAAGTTAGACGCTAATTTTTCCAGGTCGTTCAGGATCATGGTATCGAATCTGATCGCGATGGAGTTGAACTCTGTAGCGAAGTATTATATAGAGAAACTAAGAACAGATTACCCGGAAAGTAACGAGTTACATGGAATAACAGGATACTATGGTTATATGACGGGTGACTACTCGTACTTTGAAAAGTATACACTGCCGTTTGTTTTAAAGAACGAATTGTTCGCTCAAAATGCGTTCAATTACCACAATCTGGTAGCACTTGCTATCAAGAAAGGTGATCCCGATCTGGCCTTTGATGTATTCAGGAAATACGATTCAGATCTGTTTTCGGATGACCTTGTATTTAAGGATGATGATAAGCCCTGGAAAGGGTTGGCACTGGAAAAATTATATCGATATACAGGGGATGTTGAGGCCTCCAAAAGTATCGTAAACAGATTCTGTGATTTTGCTGAAAGCTTATTGGATACAGAAGACGAAGACTCTGATGAATACCTGAATCCCAGAATGAGATGCTTAATTGTACAAGGCAACTACGATGAAGCGTTTCCGATATTTGAAAAAAGATTTTTAACAGAACGGCGCTTTAATTCTGTGATGGGATTGGTAAATGATTCAGACCCAAATATTACAGCAATGCTCAAAAAGCCAAAGTACAAAGCAGTAGTAGATCAGATACTGGAGGAATTGGCTGAGCAGAAACAGAACACCATCAATTTCCTTAAACAGGAGGGGGATTGGAAGAAAGAATGGGATGAAGGCAATTAAAAATGAAAAATTTAAAATTACATGAAGCCTCTGTAGTCATCCTGAGGATACTTCCGAAGGATCTTGTCGATTATACGGCAAGGTTCTTCGCTTTTGCTCAGAATGACTTTATAGGTAATAACTGGTTTAAATTTTTCATTTTGAATTTTGAATCCACGAGCGAAGCGAAGTGCAATTAAAAAATCTCATATCGGAACTCAAACGAAGGAATGTCTTCAAAGTGGCTGCTGCTTATTCTATTGCCGGCTGGTTGATCATACAGATCTCGACTTCGGTATTCCCAGCATTCAACTTTCCTGACTGGACCACTCAGTTCGTGATCATTCTGGTATTTCTTGGTTTACCCATTTCCCTGATTATAGCTTGGGCTTTTGAACTTACTCCTGATGGCTTAAAGAAAACGGAAGAAGTTAATACGGAGACTTCGATCACTCCGCAGACGGGCAAGAAGCTCAATATGGTGATCATTACAGTATTGTCAATGGCATTGATCTTTGTGCTGGTAGAGCGGGTATTTTTTGCACGATCAGGAATAGTGGATGTCCCGGGAACAGAGATACATGCTGCTTCTATTGCGGTGCTTCCCTTTGTAAATATGAGTTCAGATGAAGAGAATGAATATTTTTCAGATGGACTTTCTGAAGAACTACTGAACGGACTTGCAAAGATAGAGGGCATGCAGGTGGCAGGCCGAACTTCTTCCTTTCAGTTCAAAGGCCAGACTCCTGATTTTAAAGAAGTAGGCGAGTTGCTTAAAGTTCAGCACGTGTTGGAAGGAAGTGTTCGAAAATCCGGAAATCGAATTCGGATAACCGCACAGCTCATACAGGCTGATAATGGCTATCATCTTTGGTCCGAAACCTATGACCGGGAACTCACAGCAACAGATATTTTCGATATCCAGGAAGAGATCACCCGCAAAGTGGTTTCGGAACTTAAGGTTCGGCTGTTGCCAGAAGAAGAAATAGCCATATCAGAAAATCCTACCCAAGACATAGAAGCGTATAACGCCTTCCTGGAAGCCACACAGGTTGAAGCAAGCAGACAACCTGATGATATGGCTCATGCCATCAAAAAATACAAAGAGGCCATCAGTATTGACCCTACATTCTCTTTGGCTTATGCAAGAATGGCATATACCTATAAGCTGATGAACTCTTATGGGAACCTGTCTTTTGATGAGAGTAAAAAACTGGTGCGTGACAATATTGATCAGGCGTTGCTGCTGAATAGTAATGAAGGAAGAGCCTATCAGGCGCTTGCTTTATACTTCGATACCTATGAAAGTGATTATGTGAAAGCGGAGGAAGCAGCCCGGAAAGCGGTAAAATTACTGCAAGGCGATGCTATGGTCTATAACACCTTGTTTAACGCGTTGACTGACAGTGAGAAATTTGATGAAGCAGATCAAATGATTCAACGAGCGTATGAGCTGGATCCTCTCAATAATATTGTGGCAACAAACTATTCAACCTACTTATGGAGAGAAGGCAGGTATGACCAATCAATAACAATTCTTGATAAGATAATAGATCGCTATCCTGATTATTCTCAGGCTATTCAATCAAAGTCGTCCATATTGAGTACAATACCCTATGGAGAACTTGGGGAAGCATTTAAACTGGTCTATAAAGCATACCAGACTAATCCAAAAGACAGGGCTTTGTTGGAGACGCTTCGAGCAAGGGCCAGAGACCTTGACATGTTTAAATTGGCCGATCATTATGAGGTTAAACTCAAAGAATTATATCCTGAGAATACAGTAGTTCAATTTTATGAATTAGAAAGATATTTAGAAGAAAAAGAGTACGATAAAGCGGAAGCATTTCTGGAGGAATACAAGAAAAAGGTTGGAGATGAATCCGGGGAAGTTACCCGGTATATGTTTAGCACGGTGTATGGATTTCAGGGACGATATGACGAAGCCATAGATTTATATACCAGATTTGATAAAGAACTGGCCGAGAAACCAAATGGTATAGACCAGAATAATTCGGGAAGGGTGGTTTTTATTGGATTTTTGTATTTGGAAGCCGGTCGGGATGAAGAAGTCAAAAAATATGCAGATGCTGTTTGTAGTTTCCTGGAGGGCGATCTCGAAAATAAACCCGAGAACATGCCAGAGTTCCAACTTTGTGTGCTTGAATTAAACTGCACCATTTTAAAACAGGATTATGTGGCCATGACTGAAGAACTCGAAGAGTGGTATTTCGACAGGAATTTCAAATCGGGTTATACGGCCAGAGATGGAAATATAGGATTTGGTATACCTGAAGAAATAAAAGAAATGCCTGAGTTAAAAGAAGTGATGGATCGTGTATATGATGACATTCACGAAATGAGATCAGACGTGATCGACTACCTCAAAGCCGAAGGCGAATGGAAAGAAGAATGGGCTGAGGACAATCCAGAATGAAAAATTCAAAATTTAAAATAGCCAAAACAGTCATCCTGAGGACACTTCCGAAGGATCTTGTCGATTACACGGCAAGGTTCTTCGCTTTCGCTCAGAATGACTTTATAAGTCGTGCCTGTTTTAAATTTTTCAATTTTCATTTTGAATTCACGAAGCGGAGCGAAGTGCAGTGAACATCAAAAAACTTATATCGGAATTAAAGCGACGAAATGTCTTCAAGGTGGCTGCAGCTTATGCTATTGCCAGCTGGCTTATCGCTCAGATAGCGAATGTGCTGGAAGAAGCATTGCGGTTACCCGATTGGTTTGATACGGTCACAGTATCTGCTTTGCTACTCGGCTTTCCGGTAGCCATGATCTTTGCCTGGGCATTTGAGCTGACACCAGAAGGTCTTAAGAAAACGGATGAGGTCGACAAAGAGACATCCATTACACCAAAAACAGGTAAGAAGATCAATGGGCTCATTATAACAGTGCTTTCGCTGGCGGTTATTTTTTTATTGATAGAGCGGGTCTTTTTTGCTGAAGCTTCTTTTGTGGAACATCAATCGGATGCCACTATTGAGACGGCGTCCATTGCAGTACTTCCATTTCAGAATATGAGTAGTGATGAGGAGAATGAGTATTTCTCCGATGGACTTTCAGAAGAATTGCTGAATGTGCTGGCCAAAGTAGATGGGATCAAAGTGGCAGGTAGAACTTCCTCTTTTCAGTTCAAAGGACAGAATCCTGATCTGAGGGATGTGGGTAATCAGCTTGGGGTAAAACATGTGTTGGAAGGCAGTGTTCGTAAATCAGGAAACCGGGTTCGTATTACAGCGCAGTTGATCAACGCCGATGATGGATACCATATATGGTCAGAAACCTATGATCGTGAACTTAACGATATCTTTCAGATTCAGGATGAGATTTCGCGTGCTGTACTTAACGAACTTAAAGTATACCTGCTTCCAGAAGCCGACATGAGTTTTACCGCTTCTTCTATGCCAACAACTGATGTGGAGGCTTATAATGTTTATCTGAAAGCGACTCAGCTAGAGGCATCAAGATTGGATGAAGATCTGAGATTTGCGATCCAGCTATATGACGAAGCTATAAAAATAGACCCGAGTTTCGCCAAAGCATATGCAAGAAAGGCGATCGCATACGAGTTGTTGTCCAGTTATGGTAATTTGAAAGATGAGGATCGCAGAAGGAATGTTCAGGAAAATGTGGATCAGGCCTTATTCATCAATGAGGAAATTCCGGAAGCATACGCCGCACTGGGATTGATGTACAACTCAAATGGGGAGATTGAAAACTCTATTAAGGCATACAAAAAAGCACTGGAGTTAAATCCGAATTATGGGATCGCCTACTCCTGGATCGGCAATGCATATTCTTATTCAGATTCAGAGAAAGCAATCGAAAATTATAGAAAGGCGTATGAACTAGATCCGCTAAACAGTGTGGTAACCAGTAATTATGCCCGCTCTTTGATATTTGAGGATAAATATGACGAGGCGTTGGAGATCTACCAGGCCCGGTTAAAACTGGACCCTAAATTCATGTTCAGTTATTATCGGATCGCAGAGATCAAAGCATTTAACAAAGGTGAATTTTCAGCAGCTTTTGAATCACTGCTTAAAGCCAATGAGATCGATGAAAATGCAAATAATACCCTCTTTTGGTTGAGTGTGCTTGCAAGTAATACCGGCTTTATTTCTTACGCAGAAGAACTTAATAGTAAGATTAATGAACTGTACCCGGATAACCCGGCAAATAAACCAAATCAGTTTTGGATCGACTATTATAATAGAAATAACGAAGCACTACTGGACTATATAGAGAACGACTATATGGTAAATGAAGGTAAGGAGGAGTTTTCAGATTTGTTTATTTATGCAACCTATAACATTGCTATTGAATCTAACAGACTTGACCTGATCGATAAAATAATTGGAAAGTATTATCCGGAGTTTGTGGAGGGGGAATTTGACATCACTACAGACAATTATACCTATGCTGAAATCTGGACTAAACGACTAAAAGAAAAAGATGATCCGAAACTCCTGAAAGAATTTTCTGATGCCATCTGTGATTTTGGAGTTCAGGAAAGAAAGAAGTTAAAACAGAATCCAAATAGTAATGATTATATATATCCTGAATTACTTTGTGCAGATCTGAACGGAGACAGAACGGCATTTCTCAAAACATGGAAAGAGTACAATGAAATCATAAATCCACTTCAGTTTTTTTACGATCTGGTCGATACTGAAGATTCCTGGGATTTTGCTAAAAAGGGTGTTCCTGAAGTTGAGGCAACTAAATTCCATGCAATAGATCACTTTAAAAGTGAGTATGCCAAATCAATCGAGATCATGAAGGAATACGGAGTGTGGGATAACAGCTGGCCAATAGAACCTAAAATTGGTGGCAAGGATTCAAGATGAAAAATTCAAAATCTAAAATAGCCAAAACAGTCATCCTGAGGATACTTCCGAAAGATCTTATCGATTATTCGACAAGGTTTTTCGCTTTCGCTCAGAATGACTTTACAAGTAATGCCTATTTTAAATCTTTCATCTTGAATGTTGAATTCACGAAGCGGAGCGAAGTGCAATGAACATCAAGAATTTCATATCAGAGCTAAAACGAAGAAACGTCTTCAAGATAGCGGTAGCTTACGGTATTGCGGGCTGGTTGATCATTCAGATCGTGACGGTAGTGGAAGAACCGCTCTCTATTCCGGATTGGGTGGATACGGTTGTGATCCTGTTTGTTGGACTAGGGTTTCCTCTGGCACTGGTTTTTGCGTGGGCTTTTGAGATCACTCCTGAAGGTCTAAGAAAAACACAGGAAGTAGATGCTGAGGAATCAATCACTCCTAAGACGGGTAAAAAACTCAATAGTATTATAATTGCAGTACTGTCTGTAGCACTGTTCTTTGTGTTGATCGAACGTGTGTTTTTTGCGCGGTCCAATCTTCTCGAGAATTCTGAAACAGCCAATATAGAAACAGCTTCAGTGGCCGTACTTCCTTTTGTGAACATGAGCTCAGATCAGGAAAATGAATATTTTTCAGACGGATTATCTGAGGAGTTACTCAATGTGCTGGCTAAAGTAGACGATCTGAAAGTAGCCGGACGAACCTCCTCCTTCAAATTCAAAGGGCATAATGAAAACCTGTCTGATATCGCGGCAGAGTTGGGAGTATCTTATATCCTTGAAGGCAGTGTGCGTAAATCTGGGAACAGGTTGCGAATTACTGCACAGCTCATCAAGGCGAATGATGGATATCATATGTGGTCGGAAGCATATGACCGGGAATTAACCGCAGACGGAATCTTTGAGATACAGGAAGAGATATCGCGACACGTAATGGAAGAATTGAAAGTGCGTTTACTACCGGAAGATGAAGTACAACTGGCCGACCGGCCAACAACGGATATCGAAGCTTATAACGCCTTCCTGGAAGCAACCCAGCGGGAGATCACCTACCAACCCGATGACCTGGAATTTGCAATACAGAAATACAAAGAGGCAATCAGATTGGATCCGACTTTTGCCGAAGCCTATGCCCGGTTGTCAATCGCTTATGGATATCTGCATTCCAACGGGAATATCAATGCGGATGAGACCAAGATCCTGATGAGGGAAAATGCGGAGATGGCAGTCTCATTGGATAATGATTTAGGTAAAGCACATGAAGCATTAGGATTTTATCTGCAAACCGAGTTTAAATATGACGAAGCTCAACAGGAGTTTAAGAAAGCAGTTGAGCTGTCTCCGAATGATGCATCTGCCCGAATGAAGTACAGAGGGGTGTTAGCAAGGGCAAACAAAATAGAGGAGTCCAGAGCAGAATTATATAAAGCATATGAATTAGATCCTTTAAGTCCGGATATAAGTAACTCTTATGCCAATCATTTGGTGAGGGTGGAGAACAGATATGAAGAAGCTATGGATATCATTAACCGGAATATTGAGCGAACCCCGGATTACAATGGATCCTATTATACTAAAGCATGGTTATTACGTGATGTACCCTATGGTGAGTTAGACAATGCATTCATGTTTGCATATGAGGCCTATCTGAAAAACCCGGATGACATGGATTTCATGTGGATGGTATCTGATATTGCACGGGACCTGAATATGACTAACCTCGCTGAATATTTTGGGAAAAGGATCAAGCAGTTATTCCCTGAGAATCATGCTGGTCCCAGAAACCTGCTGGCGACAAACCAGACAAGGGGAGATTTTGATGCTTCCAAACAGATCGTGGATGATCTGGCGATAATCTATGGAGAGAGAACCCCCGAGTATTTTGTGATACAGCTCTCAGCATATTATTACGCTCATAAAGAATATCAAACAGGTATTGACCTGCTCCGGCAAAGATTCGGGGATGTTATGGATGGTACGCTAAATGAAGTTGAAAATGATGATCAGCGAACAGCAGCGATCTATTACCTGACATTTCTGGATAAAATAGGGGAAGACGAAAAAGTACAGACATTGAAAGAGAATATCTGTACTTATAAAGACAAGCGGCTGGCAGAAATGCGGGAAAGCGGTCATATCGAGATCTATAATGAACTGGATGTAAAATTCTGGTGTCAGATTGCTTCGGAAGAGTATGATGATGCAGCCAGAACGCTGGAAAGACTCCACTTCGAACTTAATTCCAAAGCTAATTGGCCAATGATCCTGACTTCCGAGATCCCGTACTATCGAATGGAAGATTCTCCGGAATATAAGCGGGTCAAAAACAGGATCTTTGATGATCTGACCGTGATGCGGGGCAATGTTGTAGAATATTTGAAGGACAAAGGCGAATGGCGGGAAGACTGGGGTACTGATAATTCAAAATGAAAAATTCAAAAATAATTATAGCCTCTGTAGTCATCCTGAGGATACTTCCGAAGGATTTTTTCGATTATACGACAAGGTTCTTCGCGTTCTCTCAGAATGACTTTATAGGTAGTGGCTATTTTAATTTTTTCATCTTGAATTTTGAATTCACGAACGGAGCGAAGTGAACCTGAAAAACCTCATATCTGAACTGAAAAGACGAAATGTCTTTAAAGTAGCTACGGCCTACGGAATAGCTGGCTGGCTGATCATACAGGTATCAGATACGGTGTTTCCACGCTTTGGCTTTCCCGACTGGACCGTAACTTTTGTAATTACTTTGGTATTCATCGGGCTGCCGATCTCGCTGATCGTTGCCTGGGCATTTGAGCTAACTCCTGAGGGACTGAAAAAGACTGTTGAAGTAGATACAGAGGAGTCTATAACTCCAAATACGGGTAAGAAGCTCAATAAGGTCATTATCTCGGTACTGTCGATCGCGGTAATGTTTTTATTGGTGGAGCGGATATTCTTTGCGAATGTGGTTTCAGAATCAGATACACTCTCGGTACAATCAGCTTCCATAGCTGTGCTCCCCTTTGTAAATATGAGCTCAGATGCTGAAAATGAGTTCTTTTCAGACGGGCTATCAGAAGAACTACTCAACGCACTGGCTAAGATCGAGGATATGAAAGTGGCCGGGCGTACTTCCTCCTTCAAATTCAAAGGACAGAACGAGAATCTTTCTTTGATCGCCGAAGAGCTTGGTGTGAAATATATTTTGGAAGGAAGTGTTCGAAAAGCGGGAAATCAGGTGCGAATTACTGCTCAGCTCATAAAAGCGGAAGATGGATATCATATTTGGTCGGAAGCTTATGACCGGGAACTGACCACGGAACAGATCTTTAATATTCAGGAAGAGATCACCAGACATGTGGTGGAAGAACTGAAAGTAAAACTTCTTCCGGGTCAGAAAGAGCTGATTGTGGAAAGAGCAACCGATAATCTGGAAGCTTATGAATACTTTTTAAAAGCATCACAAACCCGGTTCTCATTCAAACCAGATGATATTGAAGAAGCTATTGAGCTTTATCAGAAAGCCATAGATCTGGATTCAGACTATACTGAAGCCTATGCCCAACAAGCGATTTCTTATTCCATGCTGTATTCCTTTGGGAATATATCACGGGAATATACCCTGGAGAAAATGAAGGAGAGTATAGACCAGGCAGTACTGTCTGATCTTAATTCAGGAGAAATTTATTTTGCATTGACCTTCTATCACAATTTGAATGGGGATGGAGAAAAAGCAGAAGAAGCATTATTAAAAGCGGTGGAATTGTTGCCAAATAATGCATTGGTAATGATGGCTTATGCAACGCAAAACAATAACAGATACAGGGACCAGGTGAATGTTGAAAGGATAAACAGAGCTTATGAGCTGGATCCCGACCACCCTTTAGTAGCTACAGAATATGCCAATTATTTATATTTGATCGATGAGTTCGATGAATCGATGAAGTTAATAGACAAAGTTATAGCAGAATATCCGGACTATAACTATGTGTACAGAGAAAAGATCGGCCAGTTAATGGATGCACCATATGGGGAACTGGATGAAGCATTTAAAATAGCGTGGGAGAGGTATCAGATGTTCCCTGAGGATGTAGAAGTGATAAGCAGGATCATTGATGCAAGTACCAGTCTGCGTATGTTTGGCCTGGCTGAAGAGATCATAGGGCAAATGAAGAGAGATCTACCAAATAACCCGAGTAGTTTCAGGCAGGAAAGGATTTTATATTTCGCTACAAAGGATACCACTGCTATATCTGAAATGGGAACCAGGATCGAAAAGGAATTTGACCTGGATAATGAAAATGGTAAAGTCTTGCGCAGATGGGTGAATTATTATCTGGCGGGAGATTATGAAACATTGATCAAGACGCTGGAAGATGCTAATCCGGGGCTTAAAGAAAAAAAACCGGATAGTGACCTTCCATTAGGTTTTTATTCTTTTTTGTTGATCAAAGCCGGAGATGTAGAGAGGGGAAGAGAAATCGGCAGTCTGGATTGTGACCGGTCATTAAGCAGGATAGAAACTCAGCCAGATGAAACATACAGAGTTAATGACAACTGGGTGCGTCTGGGCTGTCAGGCTGTTCTGGGTGAATATGAAGAGGCCTACAAAACATTGAGAACCCTGCATTTCGAACAGAAATCAAAGGCAAACTGGGATTACTTCAACATTGCAAATCCTTCAAGGCAGCTATTATATGACCAACCTATGTTTGATGATCTGGTGGAAGAGATTGAAACAGACATCAGGCAAATGCAGTCAAACGCGATCGAGTATCTTAAGTCCAGAAGCGAATGGAAAGAGGAATGGGAACCAAACAATAATTAAAAATTATGGATTCTGAATTTTGAATCATAAAAACGTCATCCAGAGCGAAGCGAAGGATCTACAAAAAGGTCTTTCTGTAAGAAAAGCTGTGTGGGCTCTTCGCTTCGCTCTGAGTGACACTCATTCAAAATTCAGAATCCAGAATCTATAATTCACGAGCAAAGCGAAGTGAACCTGAAAAACATCATATCGGAACTTAAAAGGCGTAATGTCATAAAGGTGGCAACGGCATATGCAATTGCCGGCTGGCTGATCATACAAATCGCGACCTCAGTATTTCCAGCTTTTAACTTTCCCGAGTGGACCTCACAATTTGTCATTATTCTTGTGGGGATCGGATTCCCTATCTCACTGATCATAGCCTGGGCATTTGAGTTAACTCCGGAAGGTCTGAAAAAAACAGAAGAAGTGGATGCTGAAGCTTCCATAACGCCCAAGACCGGCAAGAAGATCAATTCAGTTATTATTCTAAGTTTGAGCCTGGCAGTAATTTTTCTTTTGGTGGATAAATTTCTGATCAGTGCCCCAAATGTAGTGGATGCCCCCGCAGCATCGGTTTCAACAATCTCTGATAAATCAATAGCGGTACTTCCATTTGATGACTTTAACGCTGGCGGGGATCAGGAGTATTTTGCGGATGGACTTACGGAAGAAATACTGAATGTTCTGGCTAAAACGCCGGATCTGAAAGTGGCATCACGAACCTCCTCCTTTCAATTCAAAGACAAGAATTCAAATATTACTGAAGTAGCAAAGACACTTGGAGTGGCTCATATTCTGGAAGGCTCAGTGCGTCAGTCTTCATCCAGGATCAGGGTAACAGCTCAGCTGATCAGGGCATCGGATGGCTTCCATTTGTGGTCTGAGAATTATGACGAGCAGCCCGAAGATATCATTCAGGTACAGGAAGATATCGCCTTTAAGATCGCCGGCGCTTTGGAGACAGCAATGGATCCCGAAGCGCTCGCTGAAATGGTTAAGTCAGGTACGAGCTCAGTGGAAGCATATAATGCATACCTGAATGGAATGACTGACGGGGATGACCGCCAGGATTCAAAAAGAGCCTACGAGAAGTTTGAGGAAGCAAGAAGACTGGACCCGACATTTGCCGAGGCGCATTATAAAGCTTCTACGTTTTGGCGCCAGCAGTTAACAACTACTGTAATGTCGGCTGGTCAGACGGATAAGACCTATCTGGAAATGATGAAGGAAGCTAACGATCGTCTCGACCTGGCGATCGAATATGCTAACCCGGTAGATAAACTCAAGTATCAGTCAGATAAAGCAGTACTAAACCTGCAATTCAGAAAGGCTGCTGACCTGATAAAAGAATACCTCGAAAAAAGACCTTCAGATAAGGAGCAGACTGTTGCCGGGATAAATATTATGAATATTCTTGGAGACGAAACAGGGCAATATAAGTACGCAAAGCATCTGGAGGAGATCTCCCTTGAGAATCCCAACGATTATAACTTTGTTATGCTGGGTTATTTTTGGGTATACGATATTCCTGACGCAGCAAGAATAGCCAGAAAGGCCATTGAAAAATTTCCTTATGAAGATTTCATGTTATACCAGGCCCATCGCGTGTTGTTATGGGATGGAGCCGTTGAGGAAGCAGGGGAACTGACATCAAGAATAACCGGAGAGCAGGTTGGAGAACAGAACCTTCCAATTGTTGCACTCAGGCAGGCTTGTGCCGAAGGGGATAAAGAAAAAGCGTTGCAGATCTTCAATAATGAAGACGTCTTTAATGAAAGTGTCTCTATAAGATGGCTTGGCTTAGAACTGCTGGGAAGAAAGAAGGAAGCAAAAGAATTGTTGATGCCGATACATGATCGCAATGAGTTATTCAGCCTGTCTTCATGGATGTACTACCGGTATTATAATGTCTATGATTATCCGAAATTAAAACGGATGCTTGAAACCGAAGGGGCTGTGCTAAGAGAACCAATAGAGATACCATTCGCATGTAAATAGGAGGTAGTTATGGAATATACATTCAAACAATTGAAGCGTGTTTACCTGTTTAAGATAGCAGTGATATTTACCATAGCTACTTTTCTGATTAATCAGGGCATTGAGGCAATGGTGGTAGCAGAATTTATTCCGGTTCTTTCACTTCGTTTTTCACTGATCGCAACGGCCATTGCCTTTCCATTTGTGATGTACATCGCCTGGGTAATTGTGAACAAACAAAAAGAGGAGGAGAAAGAAACCTATGAGGAAAAAGTACTCAATGTTTGGTTGCTGATCTTCTCGATTCTTGTGTTAGGCTATGCTATCATAGAGCAGATATATGCACATTGATTGATTAGTCATTCATCAGCGTTTCTGCCGGATTGGTTGAACCCGCACGTATTGTTTGCACACTAATAGTGATCAGGGAAATAGTGAGTACAAGTACCGCAGCTATGATAAAATGAACTGGCCCTATTGAAATATGGTATGCGAAATTAGTCAACCACTGATTCATAAAGTACCAGGCTATTGGGGTAGCTATAAATACTCCTAAAGCGACAAGCTTCACAAAGTCCTTAGCAAATAAACTGGTGATTTGGGTAATAGTAGCTCCCAATACTTTTCTGATACCAACTTCCTTCTCCCGGCTGGAAACTGTTAAGGTAACCAGACCAAATAATCCCATACAGGCGATTAGAATGGCAAAGAAAGAAGAATAATTAATGATAGTTGTCCAGCGTTGGTCGTTCTGATAAATTTTATTCAGCTCATCATCCAGGAAGCTATATGAGAAAGGGATTTCAGGAACCAGAAGCTTCCAGGTATCACTTATTAATGCCAGGGATTGCTGTGTGTTCTCGGGCCTGATGCGAATAAGTAAACTACTATGCCCCCATACAGGATTGATAGTAAAGAACGCAGGTTCCATAGAGTTATACATCGACTGAAAGTAATGATCCTTTACAACGCCTATAATGACTGGCTTGCCGTGGTTTTGTGAATCAAAACCAGGGATTTCCTTTCCAACCGGATCCTCCAATTCCAATTCTTTAACCAGCGTTTCGTTAACCAGAACTGAATTCAATGAATCAGTACTAAGATCAGGATTGAAATTTCTACCGTCAACCAACTCTAGTCCCAGGATATCCAGGTAATTACTTTCTATGGTAAACACATTTAGTGATACGTGTTGATCGTTGTAATTATATCCATAACCATAAGACCCTCTCCGTCCCAATGAATTTCCCATCGCGCTTATATCTACAATACTAGCTTCATCGCCAATGGTATTCCGGAATTGATTTGCAAGCTTGATCCCATCCATACCATTCAGATCGATCGTAACCACCTGCTCTTTATCATAACCAAGATCTTGTTCCTGAATGAAATCCATTTGATTCTTCATCACAAGCGTTCCAATGATCAATAGTACCGAAAGAGCAAACTGAACAACCACTAATGAACGTGTGAACAAATTGGCTCCGTTTAGTTTGAAGGAGCCCTTAAGAGTAACTACAGGTTTGATTCCCGACAAGATCACAGCAGGATAGCTACCAGCTAACAATCCGGTGAACACTACAAAACCACCAAGCACTAACAAGGTCACCCGATTATCAAAGTAATTGAAGTTCAGCATCTTACCGGAAAGAGAATTGAATACGGGCAATGCAGCTTCAGCCAGAACAATTCCCAGTATCAAAGAAATAAAACAAATCACAAATGCTTCACCCCAGAACTGAGCCATAAGCTGATGACGGTAAGCCCCGATAACTTTTCTTAGTCCAATTTCTTTAGAACGTTTTGATGAACGACCAATGGAGAGCGTCATAAAATTTATACATGCAATCAGCAACATTCCTAAAGCAATCCCTGAAAGGATAAAAGAATACATTGGGTCACTAACGGAGTTCAGATGAATATCGGTTAGTTTATTTAAGCGGTAAGAAAGAGGTTGTGCATCAGAGGCAAGAGACTGCTGCTCTCTGACACGAGCGATATAATCATCGTGGTATTTATTGAAAAAATCATCCAGGTTTGGATTCAGATCTTCACCTTCGATTTGATCGTTAACTAAAACATAGGTGTGGTAAATACTCATGGACCAACGGTCAATAAAGTCCGGTGTATAGTAAGGGCTCACAGCAATCGGTAAAACGATATTGAAATCCACCGTAGAGTTTTTAGGCTGATCCAGATATACCCCGGTAACAGTAAAAGGTTCATAGGTTTGATCAAGACGAACTTGCAATGTTTTGCCTAAAGGATCTGTATTATTAAAATATTTACGGGCTGCGGAATATGAAATTATTACAGAGCCTGGGTTCGAAAGTGCATTTTCAGGGTTTCCTGAGATAAAAGTAAAAGAGAATATGTCGGTAACTTCCGGGTCAGAAAAAGTGATCAACTCCTGAATAGGATCCCCATCGGATTTTACAAATAAGGACTCATTATACAGTCTTGTGAATGTCGATATTCCGGGAATATCCTGTACCAAGGCGGGTCCCAGTGGAATGGAGTTATTAGGATTATTACCATGTATTGTGCCATCAGATTCAAGGCTAACACGTTCAACCCGGTATATGCGATCTCCTTTTTCATGAAAGTTATCGAAACTAAGTTCATCCTGAACATAAAGGAAGATAAGGCAACAGAAGGCGAGCCCCATTGCAAGGCCGAGTATATTTATGGAAGTATAGATCTTCTGTTTTCGGAGATTCCGAAAGGTGACTTTCATGTAATTTTTAAACATAGAAAAAGTATTAAGGTGGGTGAATTCAAATTCTTCGAACCAGCTTCTCCGGCTCCAGATACTGAGCACATCTCTCCAATATTGACGACGGGCATACTTGAGACCATGATTGGCTAGCCGGATCTGGAATAACTCATTAAGATCAGTTTCGGCTTCCTCTTTGAACTTCCAGGCCACACTTATGGAAAGTAAAAGCACTGCCAATTTTGGCGGAGAATGTGTTTTGGGTTTACTCATGGTCTAAGCCCAGGCCGGACTCCATTGAAATTTGTTCCAAAGTGTAAGGCGGGAATCATGAGCTTCACGAAGTGCACACTCACCTTCATAAGTAACCTCATAAACACGTTTGCTTTTTCCGCCACGTTCCGCGACCGGGTTGGTCATTTCAGATGTAGCAAATCCCTTTTTGGATAATCGCTCAAGCGAGGTGTAAAGAGCTCCCATACTAATAGATCGGTTAGTGTGTTTTTCAAGAAATTGCTGAATAGATACGGTATAAGCTTCTTCTCTTAATCCGCCAATTGCTAATAGAATAAGCTCTTCCAGTTCTCCAAGTTTTTGAACAGTCATAGTTTAAATCAGTTTAGAAATTTATTTCTTTCTAATTGTAGGGAATATAGACGGAAGAAAAAATGATTAGTTACAAACGGATGAAATTTTAAGAGAGATTGGAAAAATAATACCAGCCCATCACACCGGCGGCCATTACTTTCAAACCGGTTGCAGCCATAAACCCAACAAAAGAACCTAAGGCTGCTTTAAAGGCTTTGTCCGATTTATTCCCTGCAATGATCTCACCGATAAAAGCGCCAATCAATGGGCCGAAGATAAATCCCAAAGGAGGGAAAAATAAACCTGCGATCATCCCGATTATACTACCGGTTACGCCCATTTGAGATCCGCCAAATTTCTTGGTGCCCCAGGCGGGCATAGCATTATCAAGAAACATCAGTGACACAACAAGAACCGCCCAAAACACCATAAATGTTGTTGTAAAAGGAGTGTACAGTAATTGAAGGACCACTAATCCAAGATAGCTGAAAGGAAGTCCGGGCATAACTGGAAGCAAAGCCCCAATGAGTCCAATAATGATAAGAAGTGCTCCAAGTACGATCCAGATAATTTCCATAGTATCATTAGTTATAGTGGGATTTTGTTCACGTAATGCCGGGATTGAAGTTTCAGGAATCAATCATTTTGGCGGTCAACAATATTATTGTTTTCATCAATGAAGCCCTCATACCGGGCTAAGTGTACTAAAGTAGTCGATAAAAGTTGATCGATATTAATAGCTGACGACTTAAGCCATTTATGTGTATCACGGTCCTCAGGATATTTTTCAATACAATCTTCGGTATATCTGGTAAAGTCCCTGACCACATCAAGGATGTCCAAAAGTTTATTAGGGCACTGACATTCGATCATATCAGCATGCTTCCGCAATTCATTAGCAGCTTCATTACTTATCTGTGTTCCATCGGTAATTGTGATTTTCATAACTGATTATTGATTAAGTGGTGTTAGCCAATAAGTTTGAACAGGATATTTCTTTCCCGGTATACTTTTAAGTGGCATGGATTTAAAAATAAATTGGTTTGAAACTTCATGGTAGGTTGATTCAGAAACCAGGATATCGACCATAAAATACTTGGTCATTTGCTCGATCCGTGATGCAACATTTACTGTATCGCCCATTACTGTTTTTTGGTTCAATTGCTTTGTTTCAATCTCACAATATGCAGTGACGCCTGTATTTATTCCAACCCCTATTGTGATCACAGATTCATCTTTAAAATAACGGGCGGAATTTATCTCTGTAAGTTTTTTTCTCAGGCTAATCGCTGCATTACAAGCGAGTAATGCATGGTGATCAGTATCATGTAAAAATCCAAAATGAGCTAGGAATCCATCTCCTGTAAATCGATCAACCACACCGTTATAGTCCTCAATAGTCTCACCCAAGACAGCCAGAACAGAATTAGCAAATTCAACAGCATCAATTGGGTCACGTTCATCAAAAAGTGAAGTAAAGTTTCTTATATCACAAAACAGAATAGAACCTGTTTTTTTAATTGCATCAGCAGCCACGAAAAAATTAAGTATTATGATATGGAAGTTATTTGCTGACCAATAATAGTGTTCTCGACTTAATTATAGAAATGTTCGGTGACATGTTTCATTGAAGGGCTCAAATTCAATGACACGTTCAAATCTTGCACTCAAGTTTGGGTTTAACTATCATCAACAGATTTTATCTGAATAAAAATAATTAAAAGCAGTCTTATGGCAACAGTGGGCAATGTGCAAACCAACGATTTCTTCGGGCATCCGAGAGGTCTTTCAACTTTATTTTTTACGGAGCTCTGGGAGCGATTCAGTTATTATGGAATGAGGGCCCTGCTGGTGCTCTTCATGACGGCTGAAGCTATTGGAGATAATCCGGGTCTTGGATTTAGTGTTGGGGAGGCGGCTGCGATCTATGGAATCTATACCTTTTTTGTATATGTACTTTCTTTACCAGGTGGCTGGGTAGCAGATAACCTGTGGGGTCAAAAGAAATCGGTGTTTGTTGGAGGTTGTATCATAGCAGCCGGTCACTTTAGTATGGTGGTTCCAACCACAACTTTCTTCTTCATTGGTCTGCTGCTGATCGTGATCGGAACCGGGCTACTGAAACCGAATGTAAGTTCAATGGTAGGGGATCTTTACCCTGAAGGCGGAGCACGAAGGGATGCCGGTTTCTCAGTATTTTATATGGGGATCAACTTTGGTTCTATTTTAGGACCGCTTCTATGTGGTGTGCTGGGTGAAGGTTATAACTGGCACTACGGATTTTCATTAGCAGGTATCGGTATGGTACTGGGATTAGTTTCTTATAAACTCGGTGATAAATACCTGGATAATGCCGGTAATCTTGAAACAGATGCAACTCCGGAAGCCATTAAAAAGAAAACAAGGCTTTTCTATGTGATATCCTCTGTATTTGCTGCATCCATTGTGATCTTTGGATTTTTGTTAAGCTCCGGCGCTATTGATGTGGCACTTCAGTCGATAGCTCAAAACCTCGGCATCGTGGCAGTAATTATTACCATTCTGTTTTTTGTTTACATCATTTTCTTTGGTGGACACACAGAAACCGAGAAAAAACGTCTGGGAGTGATCTTCTGGTTGTTTATTCTCGCAGCTGTGTTCTGGAGCGGTTTTGAACAGGCAGGATCATCCCTGAATTTGTTTGCATCCGAACTGACTGACAGAGATGCAGGGCCGGTTGGTTTCCTGAATGGATTCGGCTCAATATTGATTACTATCATCCTGGGAATACCGATCGCGTACTATGTTCAGAAGATCTACAAAAAGGATTCGATCTGGGGTATGGCTAAATTTGCCGTTGTCATTTCTTCTGTAGGTCTGCTTGGACTCATCTATTGGGTACTCACAAATATCGGCATGGGATGGATCATTCCTGCAAGTACACTTCAACTGATCAATGGTACCTTTATCGTCATCTTTGCGCCGCTATTTGGAATGCTCTGGACCTGGCTGGCATCGATCAATAAGAATCCTTCCATTCCTGTAAAATTTGCTCTTGGTTTGTTGGGACTGGCTGCTGGTTTCTTTGTGTTGGCCTGGGGTTCAGCAAATGCTTCGGCTGATAACCTGGTATCTCCGGCCTGGTTGATCGTCACCTATTTCTTACACACGGTTGGTGAACTTTGCTTGTCGCCTGTGGGTTTATCTTCTATGACAAAACTTGCTCCGAAAAATCGTGTAAGTCAGATGATGGGAGTTTGGTTTGTTGCAACAGCGCTTGGTAACCTCATGGCTGGACTGGTTGCAGGTCAATTAGAGAACCTGGCACCTTCGGGATTATTCCAGACCGTAGCTATTATTATTGGTGGTGGTGGAATAGTGGCACTGCTTGCGGCACCGGGTGTTAAAAAACTCATGGGTAACGTGGAATAAAAAAGTGATATTCAAAAAGAAAAGGCTTCCTCTCTATCCAGAAGGAAGCCCTTTTTTGTTTTGGGTCGGAGCTTTGTCTGTGTCAAAGATCAGAATGAAGTACTGGCTAGTTGTTCTTCAATAGCAGCTGCGACGGTAACATGTCCTGATTTTTTGGCCCAGCTCAGAGCGGTTTCACCAAAGTTATTTGGGGTATCTACGGCATTATTCTCAAGGAGTAAGCGAACGATCTCAAGATGGCCTTTATGTGCAGCAAACATGATGGCAGTAGTACCATTATTACTTTGCTTGTTTACACTTGCTCCGTGAGCAATTAGAGTTTTGACGGTTGCGAGATTTCCATTGAGAGCTGCAATATGGATAGCTGTACTGCCATCTTTGCGTTCAAGGTCGGCATCAGCACCAGCTTCGAGCAGGGCATTTACGGCTGCTACATTATCAAAAG
Source organism: Rhodothermia bacterium (assembly GCA_030427885.1). GTDB lineage: Bacteria > Bacteroidota > Rhodothermia > Balneolales > Balneolaceae > JAUICM01. The sequence continues at coordinate 323,804 of JAUICM010000004.1, forward strand.
ATGCAGCGATCACGAGTGGGGTATTCTCATTTTTATTTGGAGTATTGAGTTCAGCCCCATACTCGGCTAGTTTTTGAATGGAATTGGCCTGATTATTAAGTGCCGCATAAAATACAGGCGAATTACCAAGGCGGTTTACGATATTAGGATTTAATCCTCCAACAACTACCTGTTCGATAGTTTCTGTATCTCCATTAATAGATGCAGCATAAAGCGCGACGCTATTATTTGTTTGAGCCTGAACAACAGCTGCCAACAGGCCAAAAACCAGTAATAATAAAGTTGATTTCGTTTTCATGGTTGTGTGTGTATTTGGTTTTACATTGAATGAACGTCACTCCCTTTTGACCATAAAAGAAATGATATACCCTGATTACGCCCGGCAGCAGCTTTAAGTTCAACGTCTTATCACAAAATGAAGCGCTTCAGCACAAATTCATACCATTTTAACGAAAAGGCAGAGCATGACATGTGGTTCATGGGAATCATTTTATTCTTAACTTGAAGAATTGGATTAAGATCATGGATCAGGAAATCATTCAACATCCCCCCATTGCTGCTATCGCTACTCCGGTTGGAGAAGGTGGTATTGCTGTGATCAGAGTTTCCGGAAAAGAAGCTATTTCAAAAGTAAACCAGAGCTTTAAGGGGAAGGATCTTACAAAGCAGGAATCGCATACTGTACACTTTGGTAAAATTCTTGATAAAAATGGACTGCCTGTAGATGAGGTCTTGGTTACCCTGTTCAAATCACCACGATCATATACCGGGGAAGAAACGGTGGAGATATCATGCCATGGCGGAGTATTAGTAACGCAGAAAGTGCTGGAAACCATTTTGTCGCTGGGAGTTAAACCAGCTGTTGCAGGAGAGTTTACCCAGCGTGCATTTCTGAATGGAAAACTTGATCTTGATCAGGCAGAAGCCGTAGCTGATCTGATCCACGCGAAAAGCATCAAAGCGGTGGACGCCGCTCATCAGCAGTTGGAAGGCCGTTTAGGCGAACATATCAAAAAGTTCCGCCAACAGATCATTGATGCTACAGCAATGATAGAACTGGAACTCGACTTCATTGAAGAGGATGTAGAGTTTGCAAATAAAGAGCAGCTTCAGAAACTACTGGAAGATCTGGAGACTGAGATCACCAGTCTGCTGGTAACCTATGAAACGGGTCGCCTTGTTAAAGATGGAATTAAAACCGTATTGATCGGACGTCCGAACGCGGGTAAGTCTACCCTATTAAACACTCTTGTTGGAACAGACCGCGCTATTGTAACTGAGATAGCGGGAACTACACGTGACACCATAGACGCCGATTGGAGCTATGATGGATTGCTATTCAAACTGATTGATACCGCCGGACTGAGGGATACAGAAGATATAGTGGAAGCAGAGGGGGTAAAAAGGTCTCAGAAAGCCTTCGAACTTGCCGACCTGGTCATCTACCTCAAAGATTTGTCGCATCCTTTCAACGACGAAGAAAGAACGGAGATCGCAGATTTTCAAAAAAGAGCTGGTTCAACTCCCTTTATTCTGATCGGTACCAAATCAGATGTTGAGAGAGATCAGGAATGGAGAACCGAATTCGACCTTAAGATATCAGCTAAAGAAGGAGAGAGAGTTGATGTACTTAAGAAACTGTTGAAAGACCGGGCGCTGGAGAATAAACATTATGATGCTTCAAGCTTGTTGGTTACATCCACCCGTCACCGTGATGCTCTCCAAAAATCAAAAGAGCATGTGCAGGCTGCGCTTAATGGACTGGCCATGAATATGACCGGAGACTTCTTATCAATTGACCTGAGAGCTGCGCTGAATGAACTGGGCTCCATTACCGGTGAGATCACAAATGAGCATATTCTTGATTCCATTTTCTCCCGCTTTTGTATCGGTAAGTAAATTCAGGAATCTTGGCATTTGGTTTTTCTTAAGATAAAGTTGTATTTGGTACAGACATGATAAAATCAACCCTGACCATAGTTATCATTTCAATTGCTTCGCTTACCACAAAAGCCCAGGATCGTTCTTTCTGGCTTGATGCCAGTGCCGGCCTATCAACTTATGGCGGGGCAGGTATTACGGTTGGAGCGGGATTTCTCGGAAAGCCACTGTTGATTCAGTTAAGGATCAGCAGAACAGAAAGTTCAACCTTGCCCACGGCCAACAAATTCAGAGACGGTGCAATATTAGTCGGAATAGGAAAGATTATTGATATTGATCGCCCAACAGAAAAAGCATTTTTATATACCCTGACAGCGGGGATTGGCTTTGCCAGAGATACGCAGTGCATCAACAACTGCAGATATGAAACGGGCAGGGCAATTTACAGGATATCCAATATTCCGGTATTTCCGCTTGAAGGGAATGCAGTGTTTAAATTTAAAGGAAGGCTGGGAATTGGCCTGAAAGGAATTTTAAACCTGAATAGATCCAGTACCTTCGCTTCTCTTGGGCTGGTTGTTCAGATCGGAAGTTCATATTGGAAACAGAATTAACCATAGCTTATGAAAAGATCATTTTTGTTATATGTGTTTGTAGTGTTCCCATGTGTCTTGAAGGCCCAGACAGAGCCAATTCAATCCCAATTCATTCAATCTATATCGGATCATCAAGCTATTGATGAGTTCATCAGTAAGAACGGGTATTTGTTCTTTAGTGATGAACTGATCTTAAATACCGAGCCTGGAGAAACTGATGTGATCCTGGATTTTCAGAAGGCTGCAGACGACTACAGATGGTCTAATACTTTCATCAATAATTCGGAGACCAAAATAACTGTTGGATCCTTTAAAAAAGGAGATTTGAGCATTTTCATTTTAACAGGGTGGAGTGATATTGGATCTGCCTGGAAGAAAGAAGTGGATGTAGTATTGGAAGAAGATCAAAAAATGGGAATCACTCTGGATCTTGAGCGCGAACTTGATAAAGAGAGAACAACATGGGAAGAGCTTGCGAATGCACACGATCCTCTTGCTCATACTAACTATTCTTATGCAGGTGGTGCTGTGTATTTAAGTGGAGGCAGAAGAAATGATGGGCCGGAAGAGATCGCTCAAAGATATTCTTATATGGAGAATCCGGCGTACTCGGTATATCTGGAAGACATCTTTTTAAAAAGAACTTCAGAAGGCCGTGTAGTTGAGATCGGCCGCTACAGCATTGGCAGCAGAGATAGTAATGGAAAGGGAATGTATCTGATAGTATGGGAAAAACAGCCTGAAGGCCGCTGGCAGATAGCCCTGGATTTTAATTTCTAGAAAACAAAAAAAGCCCATTCCAGATGAATGGGCTTGTAAAAGATCGTTTTAAATGACCAGGAACTTAGTTGTCGCCTGCGTCAGATCCGGCATCATCATTTACCGGAGGAGGAGGTGTCTGAGTTGGTACTGCAGACTGTGTTTGTGATGGAGCATTGATGTTGTCAATTGGCGCTCCCTGTTGTAAAACACTATTAGTCTGAACTCCCTGGCGATCGATCGCAAAGTTTGCGAGAATGCAAAGAATCAGAAATGCACCACCAAGGTAAGCGGTTGCTTTAGAAAGAAGATCAGCGGTACGTCGCGCTCCAAGACCAGCGCCACCGCCCATTCCGCCACCGCCACCGATGCCGGCAAGTCCTTCGCCCTGACCGTTTTGCAGCAACACAACTAATGTAAGTAGTGCGCAAATAATAGTGATAACAGCAATAATGATATTGTAAACCATTGTGTAAATAACTTAACTTTTGGAAAAGGCTTTAAAGATATCCAAATTTGCATATTATCCCAAGAAAAACCAGCTATAAATAATTGTATAATTATCCATAATGCAGGAGTACACTAACAGTATTATTGACTTCATTCAAAACTCTCCGGATCTCACGAAAAATATCATTGAGACGGTAGGAGTAATTGTTGCTTTATGGTTGATCCGGCTTATTGTTTTCAGGACTATTGTTAAGAGAACTGAGAGTAAAAGAACACAATATAAATGGCGTAAAAACCTGACCTACATTGCGGCATTTCTGGGTTTATTGATCATTGGACGTATTTGGTTTTCCGGGCTTGGGGAACTCGCTACATTCTTTGGGCTGCTTTCTGCGGGTATTGCTATTGCCCTTAAAGATCCTGTTACCGACTTGGCTGCCTGGCTTTTTATAATCTGGAGAAAGCCGTTTGATGTAGGAGACAGGATCGAGTTAGGTCCCTCTAAAGGAGATGTGATTGATGTACGCCCGTTTAAGTTTACTATCCTTGAAATTGGAAACTGGGTGGATGCAGATCAAAGTACAGGGCGGGTGATCCATATCCCAAATCATCAGGTGTTCACCTATCAGCTGGCTAACTATACCAGCGATTTTGAATTCATCTGGAACGAGATCAAGGTATTGGTCACATTTGAAAGCGACTGGAAGAAGGCCAAAGAGATCCTGTCAGAAGTCGTAAATGAGGTATCAGCAGATTTCATAGAAAATGCGAAGAAGCAGATCGCAAAAGCGTCTAAATCCTACCTGATAGAATATCGTTACCTGACGCCCATAGTTTATACTGATGTAAAAGACAGTGGAGTAAATTTAACGGTTCGCTACCTGACCGATCCAAGGCGCAGAAGGGGAACCTCGCAGATCATTTGGGAGCATATTCTGGAAGAATATGCCAAACATGATAATATCGACTTTGCCTACCCAACAATCCGGTATTACGATAATCCCAAAGAAGGCAAACCCGGAACCATTCCGAATAATCAGTAGCCAATATTCAACATTGAGTGTTGTGCAATGAATATTGAATGTTGCTCAGTCTTCGTCCCGTAATTTTGGGATAGGCTGAACAAGATCCTTCGAGTTATTCGAGACATCATTCACCAGATCGGGCACACGGAAAACAGTCATTTCAGGGAGTAGCAGGGTGTCATTAAATCCCAATTCCAGCAGTTTAGGTGCATTTCCATTAAGCCATGAATTGAAATTCATAGGATTCAGGATGCATGGCATGGTATCGTCCAAAGGCTTGATAAGCACGTTTGCCTCAGTTGTGAAAGTACAGAAAGTATTGCGCGAATCTTCATTTTCAACATAAAAACCAGCGATACCTAACAATTCCTGTGTATGGATTCTGACGAAAAAGGGCAGAGGGTCTTTTACAGATTGCTTCCACTTGTAGAAACCATTGATGGGGATAATGCATGAATTTGATTTCAGAAGCTTCAGATACTCCGGGTCATGCAGGACCTCATCAGCATTTAAACTGGTAATGGTGGTTTCTCCGTTTTTGATTCCCCAAATAGCAGAGTCCATCTCAAGCACACCTGCGTTAGACCTGATGATCGGTAGCGTATGTCCGGTATTTGCATTGAAGTTAGGTTGTAGAAAAGCTTCTGATGCCGAAACGATCCCGAAGACCTCTTCAATGGTATCAGGGTCTGTATTAATTACGTAACGTTCCATAAATCCCTGTTTGTTTAATGCAGTATGTTTGTATTATCAAGTGTATACAAACTGATAAAGTTCCGGATTTAGTATGAACCCATTTTATAATCCCGCAGAACGAAGGCTCAGAGCTGCTTTCAGAATCATTATTTACATATTCCTGTCTTTCCTGGCAATGGGTTTTAGTTTAATGGCTCCTCTTGGCGGGCTTGAATATGTGCTTGCTACGCTGGGAATTTTTGGGATATTCTGGCTGAGTTTCAGGTTTACCGATAACCGGTTGAATATTTCACAAGCGGGTTTACAGCTTTCGCCGGAGTGGTGGAAGGAATACGGAGTCGGGGTTTCGATAGGTTTTGTGGTAATGACACTCATCTTTGTAACGGAGTTATTGATGGGAGACCTGGAGATTACTGGTTTTGGTTGGGAAGCTGTAGGGCATCAGTTTTGGGTAATTCCGGTGTTGATCTTTTTGATACAGATGGGTTGCGTCGGCTTTTATGAAGAGTTGATTTCCAGAAGCTATTTGATCACGAACTTCAAAGAGGGGTTGACTGTTTTTAATGTTACCCCGGAAAAAGCCACCGTTTTGGCCATAATTATCAGTTCCTCACTTTTTGGAATAGCCCATGCAGGGAACCCTAATGCAACTATATTTGCGGTTATTAATATCGTGGTAGCTGGGGTAATGTTGGCTATTCCATATGTGATGACAGGAAACCTGTCTTATTCGATAGGGCTTCACACCTCATGGAATTTTTTTCAGGCGGGTTTCTTCGGATTTAAGGTAAGCGGGATAACAGTTCGTAATTCTGTGATCAATATCCGGCAGGGAGGAAATGACCTGTGGACAGGCGGTACATTTGGTCCTGAGGGAGGTATTATAGGATTGATAGCTGTACTACTGATTGCTGTATTTTTTGTGGTCTATCTCAGAAAACGCAATAACAGGGTTATGATACATCCGTCATTTCGAAAAACCTTTTTACAGAACAAAGAAGAAAGTTTAGCAAAATCAGATGAGCTTGCCTGACAAGTTTTGTATATTTGTCCCGCTTTGGGTGTTCCCGGAGCATTGATCTTTGAAAATTGAACGATAACGCCAAAAAATGAAGAAAGAGGTGTAACCATTGTCTTTTGATGAATATGGCCTGAGCCCCGAAATTTTGAGCGGGCTGGCAGACGTAAGAATAGATAAACCTACACCTCTCCAACAAGAAGTTTTAACTCCGGCGCTACAAGGCAAACATATGCTTGTAAAAGCGGAAGACGGAGATGAAGGCATTTTTTTGATTCCGGCATTACAGAAAATAGCTGGAAACGGAGAGGTAAGTGGCACACAAGTTTTAATACTAACACCATCTATAGAAAGGGCGAATAGAATTGACGAATTGGTTTGGGCGATGGGATATCATGCTCAGATCAGTAGCGCACTGCTCTCAATGAAAGGAAATAAGGATGAGCAGGAAAAAGCCGTGATAGATGGGGCTCCCGTGATTGTAGCAAATCCCGGTAGACTAATTGAAATACTGGAAAAGAATGATGTTGGACTGAATGATCTCAAGCTAATTGTGATCGATGAAGCCCACAACATGGATAATTTTAACCTGGTTAACAGGGTGAAGGATATCCTGCGTTTTGTAAAAGGGGAACCACAAACCCTGATCCTATCCAGTTCTCATAATAATGCAACTAAGCAGCTGGCTGAAGCTGCGCTTAAGAATCCTGAATTAGTAGGATTTGAAGCATCAAATGGTCAGGAGGAAAACGACTCTGAAAGAGTAAGTTCCGTTGAGGATGTAGATCTGAAAGCGGCTGAAAAGAAGCTCGAGAAAGCAGGTGTGGAAGTAGTGCTTAATCCTGAGAAACAGGAGAAGGAACAAGAGCGGGAGACCGAAGCCATCGAAGAATCAGAAGTTGATCTCGAGGAAGCGGAGAAGAAGCTTGATGAGGCTGAGGTAGAAGTAGTACTAAACCCGGAAGAAGCTGAAACTACAAACGAAGAAGCCGAATCTGATAAGGAAGAAAAAGAACAAACCGAGATCGACCTTAAAGAAGCTGAAGAAAAGCTTAAAGAGGTTAGTGTAAAAGTAGTTCTGAAAAAGGACATTCCTGAGCAACCAAAGAATACTGAAACTGATGATGCTCAGGTGGAAGTAGAGCCTGTGCTCGCTAACAAGATCCTGCAGGGAGAAGATGAACCTGATTCAATTGAAAAGTCGCTTGAACAAGGATATATCAACGTTCCTCCACGGATGAAAATTTCAACACTGATGGCTCACCTGGAAAGTACCGGTGCTGGAAAAGTGGCCGTATTTGCCGCTTCCAAAAGAACCACAGATCGACTGTTCCGTATCATCAGGAAGAAGAACTGGGGTGTGGTAAGCATCAGTGATTCCCTGGACGAAGAAACTTACAACGAACGCTTTGCCAGATTTACCTCAGGTAGTGCACGGGTGCTATTGGTTGGTGGAATTTCCGCTACTAAAGTTGAGATAGATGCCGTTGAACAGGTTATCAATTATGATGTACCTGATGATGTTGATGAGTACCGTTACCGTGCCGAATTGGTTGGAAATGGAAAAGCATCCCGTATCGTATCTTTGGTTTCCAAAATGGATAAAGATGATATTGACCGGATAACGAAAGAAGTAGGATATCCACCAAATGAGCTTTCTCTTCCTGTTGAAGTTGAGGAAAAGAAAAAGAAGAAAAGTGGTAAAAAATCCGGTTCAAAAGGAAAATCCACCGGCAGGTCCAATAACCGAAATAACAACCGAGACAATAATCGGAGTGGCGGAAAAGGAAGAAATAATAATTCCAGAGGACGGAATAACCGCGGCTCAGTTAAGCCGAAGAGATCAAAGAAAAAAGACGATCTGTCACTTCCACGACCAACATATGATGGTCTTTCCGGCGGAAGAGAAGGCAACAAAAAGAAAGAATCCGGCGGAGTATTCGGCTGGGTAAAAAAGCTATTTGATTAAATCTGATCTCTATTCAATGTTTAAAGCACCTCAATTTGAGGTGCTTTTTTTTGGCCGTTATTCTTATAGTTTCATCACTGGCAGGAATGAGCTTATTTGTCATTGCATTTTCATATCAAATGACGGTTGAGAAAGAAGGGGTTAGTTTTCGAAGGCTTTTTTTAAAAGACAAATATGTTAAATACGAAAACCTCCGTGAGATCGCTCTTGGAGGATATTTTATATATCTGGGTTATTCACGAGGAAGACTGGGAATTGATTTTGTAAATCAGGATTGGAAAAAAACAGCGGAGCTAGTTGTTGGTTATACTTCTGAAATATCAGGCTTGAAAGTGAGTGGAAATAAGAAAGCTGTTAAAAAATATTTTGGCGACAGAACCGGGTGATTCTAAACGTATTTATTTACAATGTCTTTAAATTCATTAGAGTAACTTCTACCAACATAAATGGAGTTACATGAAAAAGATTTTAGGAATGATCTTGTGTGCGGTTATGATTATGGGAAATATATTCGCCCAATATTCGGCAATGACCTACAACATTCGATACAGCACACCAAACGACGAAGAAAACTGGTGGGAGAATCGTAAAGAATGGGTTGCTGATCTGATACGTTTTTATGAACCGGATGTGTTTGGGATTCAGGAAGGACTGGATTCACAAGTTCAATTTTTAGATAGCGCGCTTTCAGAATATAAATTTGTTGGGGTGGGACGAGATGATGGTAAGAAGGCAGGCGAGTATTCAGCACTTTTCTATAAACCAGATTTGGTAGAGGTTCTTGATAGCGGAACATTCTGGTTATCGGAAACACCGGATAAGGTCTCGGTTGGATGGGATGCCTCAATGGAGCGGATTTCAACATGGGCAAAACTGAAAATAAAAAGGACCGGGCAGGAGTATTTTGTCTTTAATGCTCATTTGGATCACAGAGGGCCTGAATCAAGACTGAATGCAGTTAAACTGATCTATGAGATAGCCTCAGAGAAGAATAAGGATGGGCTTCCCTTGATTGTGATGGGAGATCTAAATGCCACACCGCATGACCCACCAATCAAATATTTATCATCAGTAATGAGTGATTCCAGGTTGATCTCTGAAAACCCACCTTATGGTCCTGAAGGAACGTTTAATGGCTTTGATACGTCACGGCCTCTCAATGACAGAATCGATCATATTTTTGTAAACGAGATGATAAAAGTGCAGAAATATGCTGTGATCACTGATACACGTGATCTTCGCACTCCATCAGATCACCTGCCGGTCTACATTGAGTTTCGTTTAAACTAAGGGATATTAAAAAACCCTCTTGGTTCCTACCAAGAGGGTTTCAAGCATAGATGACCACTATACTAGTAGCAGCTTTTAAGCACTGAGCTTAGCAGCGGCTGCAAACACAAAATCCTTAATTGCGGCGAAAGCAGCAAGTGTTTTTTCAATATGTTCGTCATTATGTGCCGCAGTAGGTATCAATCGTATTAAAACAGTGCCTTTTGGCACTACCGGATATGCTACTCCGCTTACGAAAACACCATGTTCTTCCCGCAGTTTGCGCATAATGTCCTGGCAGAGGTCTGTACTGCCCTGGGTAAGAACCGGAGTAACAGGGCTTTCTGAAGGCAGAACATTATACCCGATCTTTTTTAATCCATCACGTAACTTGATAGTGTTATCCCATAATTTCTCGCGCCATTCCGGATGCTGGCGAATCATCTTAATGCGCTCACGTGCAGTTACTGTGATTGGCATTGGTAGAGATTTTGCAAAGATCTGGCTTCGTACATTTGCTTTCAGGAATTCAATAACGCGTGGCTCAGAAGCAACAAAAGCACCAATAAGTGCAACAGCCTTGGCAAAAGTTCCGAAATAGATATCGATACCATCCTGACAGTTAAGCTGGGTTCCGGTTCCAGAACCGTCATTACCAAGAGTTCCGAATCCATGGGCATCGTCAACTAAAAGTCTGAATGGAACTTCTTTCTTGAGTTCGATGATCTCAGGAAGGATTCCAAGATCGCCAGTCATACCAAATACTCCTTCAGTAACAACCAGAATAGAGGAGTTTTCCTTCATTCTGGATTTGGCTCTGAACAGCTGTTTCTTGAAGCTTTCAATATCGTTGTGCTTGAACACAGATTTTTCGCCCATGGCAAGCTGTTTACCATCAACAATACAGGCATGGCTTAACTCGTCATAGATCAGGAAATCATTACGATCAACCAGAGCGTGAATTACACTCATGATACCCTGGTAGCCATAGTTCAAAAGAAGAGCGTCAGGTTTGTGTACAAAATCAGCAAGCTCTTTTTCAAGTAATTCATGTTCGGTAGAATTACCGGTCATGAGACGGGCCCCCATAGGAGCACTTAGAGAGTACTCCGCGGTTGCAGCGGCATCAACTTTTTTAATCTCTTCATTACTTCCGATACCGAGGTAATCGTTTATACTCCAAACGATCACATCTTTATCATTAAATTTCATTTCAGGGCCCAGTGGTCCTTCGAGCCTTGGGAAAGTGTAATAGCCATAACCTTCAGAAGTGAAAGGGCCAAGAGGACTTGGGCGTCCCTCGATCTTGTCAAATAAATCCATGCAAAAAGACGTGTTTTAAATATAGTTAGTTAACTTTTTGACCTTTTTTTGTCTAAGCAAATAATCGATAAATGTACGTAAAACTACATTCAACTAAAAAAATGAGAGATTATCATTGGATTAAAAAAGGCCCGAAAAAGGGCCTTCATGATATGCTAAGATATGAAAGTTAAAATCAGAACTCTGGCTTAAGGATAAAAAGCCCATCCCGAATATCACTAACAACAATCACTCCGCTTTCGAAGAACGGGTAACTGCTCCAGGTTCCGTTGAAGGAAACTTCCTGCTGATCAGGATTAGTAGGTTGAGTATCAAAATAAGCCATGAGTGACATATCTGCTTCAGACAGGTCGTTGATCTTTAATACACGCAACCCGGAAGTATAATTTGTTTGATAGACCTTGTTGTTCTTCACGTACAGATTATGATCAATAGAGGCTGTTCCCTGAGAATAGTAGCCCACAAAAGTTGGGTTTTCGAGATCAGACACATCCCAAACATACGTTTGAGTTCCACGCCCAATGTATAGTTCGTCCAGTTCATCATCCATAAGGAAGTATTTCTGGTCTTCAGTTAGCCAACCCTGATGCGAGTATCGGAATTCCGGATGGGCTTTGTAACCAATAGTTGTTGGGTTCGATTTATCAGTTACATCTGAAATTACTATGGTACCCTCAGCGGAGCTGAAACAGAGTTCTTTACCCGCATGTTCAGTGTCGGGGCCAGTGTAATCAACACATTGGGCATCATGAACATAACCCACACCGGCAGAATATCCATTATCGCCTTCAGTTTCAGGGTCGAAATAGCAACCAGCAAAAGTAGGATTCAGCGGGTTTCTGATATCAATGATATGAAGTCCTGTTTCGCTTCTGCTGCCACAAATCTCAGCGCTGGTAACCCCAACGGCATAAGCAAACCCGGAATTCTCGTTGATTACAATATTATGGGCATTATCTAAACGATCATAATGCGCATCATGAGTGAATTCCAGATAATCACCATCAAAATCACGCAGGTGGGTCAGATCAAAGACCTGCATTCCATGCACCTGTCCGTCGCTTACCACAAACATATGGTTATTGTAAACTTTCATATCTCTCCAGGTAGAACCTTCAGTGATTGCTTTAGCTTGCTGGCTGTCTCCAATACCTACAACACAAGCCGGAAAATCTTCAGGGCTAGTAAAAACTGTCTTTTGAGAATTGGAAGCTGACTCCAATAGTTTTCCTACAACAACAGGATTGTTGGGATCAGAAATATCTACAAAGCTAACACCATCATTGAGTCCAACTAAGGCGTATTCAGTTCCTGTCTGAGGATCGGTCCAACCCCAGATGTCATTTGCAGCAGCACCGCCTAACTCTTCAGCTGTGATATGAGCGTATAAACTAACTTTCTCGCAATCGTATTTTCCTGCTGATTTACCATCTTCGCAAGGAAAGTTAGCTTCGGGAAGATTATTTGGGCTCGTTGGAGAATCTTTACATGCGGTAAGAAAGAGAACTGAAGAAAAGACCAGAAGTAATGAAAAGCGTGTCATCTTGAATGTATTCATAATAATTTGACCTGTACTTATTTTAATAACGCATAGTAATGTATTTCTATTATTGAGGAAAGTCCGGTTTAAGTATATATAAGCCTTTTTCAATATCTGTTATCAGAATGATCCCGCTTTCAAAGAAAGGATAGTTACTCCAGGATCCATAAAACCCAGCCTCTTCCTGAGTCTCACCATCAGGTTTGGAATCAAAGTAACCAAGCGGACTTAATTGGGCATTACCCAAATCAGAAAGGCTGAACATTCGTAGTCCAGAATTATAATTAGACATGTAAACTATATTTCCTTTTACGTATAGGTTATGGTCAATGGATTCAGTGGCGTGGATGAATGAATCAATAAAAAATGGGTTGTCGAGATCAGATACATCAAAAATATGAGTACGGGTATTACGGCCAAGATTGTACTCGTCCAACTCATCATTCATGATGAAATACTTTTGGTCTTCTGTTAGCCAGCCCTGATGGCTGTACTGAACATTGGGATGGCTGCCAAATCCTAAGGTGATCACACTGTCTTTATCAGTAACATCAGTTATGATCATAGAACGTTCAGCTGCATTAAAACAAATTTCCCGACCATTATGATCAGCATCGGGACCGGTATAGATCACACACTGTGCATCATGAATGTAAGCAGAATTCTCGTATCTGCGGGGCGCGGAAGTATCATCATAGCAACCAGCAAAAGTAGGATTCTCAGGATCTCTGATATCGATCATATGCAGGCCGCCCGAATTACAATCTCCTTCACCATTGGTTCCGGTTGTATTGGTAGCGCCAACAGCATAGGCAAATCCTGAGGATTCATTAATTACAATGTTATGTGCGTTAGCGATATTTTTATAAACGGCATCCTCAGTGAAGTTAATTGGCTCATCATCAAATGTTCTCAATCTGGTCAGGTCAAAAACCTGCATACCATGAGCCTGAGCATCACTTACCACATACATATGGTTGTTATACACTTTGATATCTCTCCAGATCGTGCCCTCCATTCCGGTGGTTTTCTGCTTGTTGGTTCCAATACCGATCATGCAGGTTTCAAAATCCGGATCGTTGGTCATTTTAAAATTCTTAAGCTTGCTCTCAGCCAGTCTTCCAACATAGACAGGATCATAAGGATCAGAAAGATCTACGAAGGCAACACCATCCACCAATCCAACAAGAGCATACTCGGTGCCAGTATCAGGGTCAGTCCATCCCCAGAGGTCATTAAATTTAACCCCATCAATAGAATTCGAGACATTCATTTTTCCAGGATATACATATGACACGAGGTCAATACCTTCACAAGGGTAGTAGTCATTGATCAGCCCTCGGTCACACTTTATCAGGCGGTCTTCAGGTGTGGTGGGAACTAATTCCTCGGTGTCGTCCTCAATAATGGGTGGATCAGAGGGTGTATCTTTGCAAGACCAGTTTACTAAAAGCAAAATGGAAAGCAGTATATAAGTTGATTTCATAACCGGGACTCTTGTGAACAGAAACAGTAATAATTTTTTGTAAATAGTTCGGTAAGTATACAACAAGTTCTCAGAAAATATATTCTGAATTTATTTAAACAATGCTATCTAAGGTGGTATCTAAGCGAATTTATAAGTATTTACTGGCATATATTTTTGATCTGAAATTCGATCGATATGCTCATACTGATTAAATACATCGCTAAGCTGTTAAAGGCGTTGTCTTCTGAAGATTCTCCATGGCAGATTGCCGGGGGATTTGTTCTTGGAATGATAATCGGGTTAACCCCGGTATTCTCGTTACACAACCTGATCATTGTCGTCCTGATCCTGATCATTAAAGTGAATATCGGTATGGCGATCCTGTCGTTCCTTGTCTTCAGTGGATTTGCTTATATAGCGGATCCGGCTTTTCACAATTTTGGAACATGGATGCTTACAAATCCTGATTTGCAGTCCACCTGGACTAGCATGTACGAGAGTGAATGGTGGGCGATGACCAGGTTCTATAACACGGTGGTTATCGGTAGTTTTGTGAGTTCGCTCTTACTATCAATACCGGTTTTTCCCGCTGTACTCGTTTTTGTGAACCAGTACAGAACACATATTCATGCAAAAGTTCAGAAGTGGAAGATTGTGAAAGCATTCAAGGGCACAAAGGTCTATTCGATCTACCAGACATATACAAGAGTGAGGGGGTAGTATGAGAATTAAGGGAATTATTTTTCTAGTGATTATAGCAGGTCTTGGTTTTGCAGCCACTTACTTTATTACGGATGAGTTTATTGAAGAAAAGATTGAGTATCAGGCAAGTGTGATAAATGAAGCTAAAGTTGAGATAGATGGATTTGAATTCGATCTCTTTAGCTTGAAAGTTGGCTGGGACCGTCTTCAGGTTGCAAATCCTAAGAATACAATGACCAATACATTTGAAACAGGTCGTACCGAATTTAATGTGGACTTCTGGCCCCTGCTTTGGAATAAAGTGATCGTTGAAAATGTACAAATGACTGGCTTTGAGCTCGAAACGGAACGGGAAACAGACGGTTATTTTGAGATGCCGGTAGATGAGGAAGGCGAAGAAGAACCCGGAATATTTGCTGAAGTTACCAAACAGGTTGGGGGTGAGATCTCAAAAAATGCGCAAATGAAGTTTACGGCTGTTAAAGATGATATTAATGTAGATAGCCTGATGGCAATGGTAGACCTTCAATCCATTGATAAAATGGATTCTCTTAAAAATGGCCTGACTGACAATTACTCAAAATGGGATAGTACCATTAATAACAATACCATCATTAGTGATGTGAATAAGATGCGTACAACGCTACAGGCTTTGAATGTAAATGAGATGAAGGATCCTAAGAAGGCAATAGAAGCTCTGAAAGATATTCAGGGAATGGTAAAAAAAGCCGATTCATTGAAGAAGTCTGTAGTAAACCTGAAAGAGAATTTCACCAGTGACCTGACTGCCTCCAGAAACAGTCTTGAAAGTATTCCATCATGGGTCCGTGAAGATATCGACAGGGCATCCGGTATTGCTAAATTGCCTGAAATAAATGCTCAAAGTATCGGAACAGCGTTGTTCGGTTCAAACCTGCTTGGGGATTTCAACAGGTATATGGGATATTTGGGTACGGCCAGAGAATATGGAGCACGACTCAAAGGACCGGAAGATGAGGAAGAAGAAATAGAGCGGTTTGCAGGGAAGAATTACGAATTTTCTGATAAGTACGACTGGCCGGCATTCTGGGTGAAAAAGATTGAACTTTCTGGTGTCACAAAAAATGATATAGATCTGCGTGGATTGGTTACGGATGTAAGTAGTGACCAGAACAAAACAGGTAAACCACTTTTGATAGAAATGGGTGGCGCAGATGCGAACAATACAAGTTTGAATATCAATGCGGAGATCAATTATCTGGAAGAAAAACCAAGAGAATCTGTTAAGGTAACCTATGCCGGTTTCCCGCTAAAGAATTCAAGGATTTCACCGTCAGAACTTATTCCCTATGAGCTGAACTCCGGAACAGGAGAATTAAGTCTGGGAGTTGATGTGATCGGAAAGCGTTTTGATAGCGAGATCAAGTATCTGGCCTCCAATATCAGTTTTGATTTCAATTCAGCCGGAAAGCCAAAAAATCAGATCGAATCATTGATCAGGACAGCAATTTCCAGCGCCGACGATATAAATGCCACGGCATTGGTGGATAATACAACGGGGCCTTTAAGAGTCCGGGTGCGTTCGAATATTGATGATATGTTTCTGAATACACTGAAAAGTACTATCTCAAGAGAGGTTGAGAATGCAAAACGTAAGATCCGCAATGAGGTAGAGAGTAGAGTAAATGCCAAAAAACGGGAAGTTGAACAGCTCGTGAAACAGAAGGAAGCGCAACTACGAGCTGAATACGACAAGTTTGAGAAAAAGGTGAATGACCAGCTTCAAATTGTGGAAGAGAAAAAGAAGGAACTCGAAAAGAAGAAGAAAGAACTGGAAGATTCAATCAAGAATAAAGCCGTTGACACGATCCGAGATAAGATCGGGTTCTAAAGATTAGAATCAGCTAGGTATTCATGTACATATTTGATGCTCATGGCTCCTTCACCTACAGCTGAGGCCACCCGATTCATAGCACCGGCACGCACGTCACCTGCCGCAAAAATCCCAGGTGAACAGGTCTCAAGAAGGTAGGGAGTACGTTCCAGTTTCCAGGTTTTTGGGTAGTCTTCATATTTACTGAGTTCCTTGCCGGTTTCAATAAATCCTTTAGGGTTTTTGATCACGCTGTTATGAACCCAGTCAGTATAAGGCCGGGCACCAATGAATATAAACAGTCCATCAGCCTCAACATCTCGGAAGTTCTCAGATTCATGATCTTTCAACACCAGTTTTTGTAAACGTCCGTTGCCACAGGCTTCCTCAACAAGGGTATTACCCAGCACCTGGATATTGTCCGTTTTATTAATTTGTTCAATCAGGTAGTGCGACATAGTTGCTACCAGATCTTTCCGGCGTATCACAATAGATACATTTTTGGCGAACGTCGACAGATACATGGCAGCTTGTCCGGCAGAGTTTCCGCCCCCGACCACGTACACTTCTTTATCTTTAAAGGCATGAGCTTCTGTCATGGCAGCACCATAATAGATTCCCGCTCCGGTGAAGTCGGAAATTCCTTTGCTATCCAGTTTCCGGTAGTTCACGCCAGTGGTTACAATTACTGCTTTGGAATTCACCGAGCTTCCATCCGACATCCGGATCGTTTTATACTGATCTTCAACATCGATGCCAACCACCTCCATGGGTGAAAGAAACTCAACTCCAAAACGTGTTGCCTGAGTTATAGCTCTTCGGGCCAGATCAGATCCGCTCAATCCATTCGGGAAACCCAGATAATTTTCAATTCGGGAGCTGGTTCCAGCTTGCCCGCCGGGTGCTCTTCGTTCCACAAGTAAGGTCTTCAAGCCTTCTGAGCCTCCATAAACGGCTGCCGCTAATCCTGCCGGTCCGGCGCCAATGATCACCACATCGTAAATAGTTTCAGAAGCGGTAGGGCCTTTACCCAGTTTATCAGCGATCTGGATTGGGGCAGGATCTTTGATATAACTGCCATCATCAAAAAAGATCACAGGAAGATCGCCGGTCTCCAGTGAATTGGTTTCAAGAAGTTCAGCTGCTTTTTCGTTACCCTCGATGTCAAGCCAGCGATATGGGATCAGGTTGCCCGATAGGTAATCTTTGATCGTATGAGACTTGGGCGAGTATTGATATCCCACGAGGTGTATACCGTGGAACTCAGGCTTAAAGTTAGCCTGCCATTCTTCTAACAGATCATTAAGGACCGGAAAAAGTTTTTCTTCGGGAGGATCCCAGGGCTTCAACAGATAATAATCGAGTTGGACCTCATTGATCGCTTTAATCGCAGCTTCTGTGTCAGAATAAGCAGTAAGAAGTACCCGCTTGGCATCAGGAAAGAGTTTCTTTGCCTGTTCAAGGAAATCGACACCGATCATTTCGGGCATTCGCTGATCAGACAGAAACAGTGCGACTGATTCCCCTTGTTTTTTGAGTTCAGGTAAGGTCTCTAATGCTTCTTTAGCTGAGTTTGTACTCAGAATACGAAACTCGCTTCTGTACTGAGACCGGAGATCACGTGTAACAGCACGAAGTACCTGGGGGTCATCATCAATAGCGAAGAGTATTGGTTTCTTCATACCTGAACAATGTTAAATTGGGAATGTTAATTGAAAAACGGTGTCTCCGGGTTTTGAGGACACATCAATAGTACCATCGTGTTTTTCAATGATCTTACGAACAACATCAAGTCCAAGTCCGGTGCCGGAACCTACATCTTTTGTGGTGAAAAAGGGATCAAAAATTCTATTCTTAATATCATCGGGAATTCCCTTGCCATTATCCCGGAAAAAGAGCTGGATAGAATCGTTGGTACTTTTGGCACTGATCTCGATACTTCCGCCTTCATCAACAGCATCGATAGCGTTATCCAATAAGTTGGTCCAAACTTGATTGAGTTCTCCAACATACCCGCAGAGTTCCGGTAGTTGTTCCGGGATATTCATAGAGATCTCAACCTGCTTCGATTTCGATTTATGGTTAAGCATGGTGATTGTACTTTTAACCATTTTACGAAGTTCGACAGCTTCCTTGTCAGTGCCACGATCCATATGTGAATAGGTTTTCACCGCAGAAACCAGCTCAGATATCCTTCGGGCTGAATCTTCAATTTCTTCCACCATTTTTTCAGTAGTGAGCACGTCCTCTATCCAGCCAAGAACAACATGAAGTGAATCGCCGCTGATGGATTTAATATGTTCGAAATCCTCGGTTGTAAAACAATATTCAGCAAAAGTCTCTGCCAACTCAAAGCCATTTTCGATAGAATTGTCTTCCATCCAGTCTGCCAGCTCATCTTCCAAAGCAGTACGTTGCATCAAGGGTTGATTGTTCGTGCTGCCCTTTCCGGCCTTCCTAAATACGATTTTATTGATCGAATCAACTTGTTCGTTTGTAAGCCTGAGATTTATAATCGCCTTGAACTTCTCAGGCTTTGCTTTGAGGTTCGATCGCAGAGCCGCAGCATTGCTTACCATTGCAGAAGCAGGATTGTTTAATTCATGGGAAAGTCCAGCTGATAATTTTCCGAGTGCAACAAGCTTTTCATTCTGATTCTGACGGGTAGTATAACTCCGGATACGGTCTGACAAAGCGTGAACAAAGACTTCGATAAGTTGGTATCGATTTGCCATTTCGGGGAAAACCCGTTCATGAGTGCGAACAACTAACAATTCCTCTACCACGGTTAGATACGCAAGGGGAGATTGTAATCTTGAGAACGGAATTTTACCTGTGATATCACCTTTTTCGAGCCTTCCAAGATCAGCAAATTTATTACCGCTCTTAAGCTGAAGTCGTACAGAACCCTCCAATATGATGAGCACCTCACGAATGTCATCACCGGGTCTGAAGAGTATCTCATCTGCATCATAGCTTCTGACATCTGAGTTTTCAACCAACCATTCCAGCTGTTCCTCAGGAACCTCAGCAAAGACTGGAATATCTTTTAATTTTGAAATGACCTGATTCGTCATGCCTCAATGTATTTATTATCAATATAACAAAATGCCCATGACTCCCCGGGCTCTGCAGAACGAATAACCGGGTGTTCGTTTCTTAAATAATGTTTGCGTGCATGTTTGTTTTTTGATGAATCGCAGCATCCGATATAACCACAAGTCATACACATCCTGAGGTGTACCCAGGAATCACCTCTTTCAACACAATCTGAACATTCCACAACACCGGCTTCTGGTTCAGTAATTGTGATCATATGTTGGTGTTCGCATGACATAACTATTTAGCATAATCAATTACAAGACTTTTAGATCCAATATACTCGCTGCTTATACTGAGCTCGGCAAGCTTTCGGCCCGCCTGCTTCATTGGCAAACAAACAGAATTAGCCCCTGCACTGGTAAGAGCCTCCTGCTCTTCATCCCGCATAGTAAGGGCATAAATATCTTTCTTGAATTTATTTTCCCTCAACATCTTCGTGGCTTCTATTTTGGCTGTTGTATTCGAAGTAGCAAGCATGATCGCTTCAACTCCTTTCAGGTCCAGGTTTTGCCATAGTTCCGGGTCAGTGATGTCGCCGTATACCACTCGTCGCTTTTCTTTTAGATTACGTTCTATTCTTGCAGGGTCAATATCCATACCTGTTACTCTCAGATCACGCTCTTTCAGATAATCGTATGCTGCAGCCCCGGCCTGACCCATTCCAACGATCAGGTAATGTGCACCCCCAAGTGAAACCACAGTCTGACCGGGATGTTTTACATCGCGCTCAAAAGGGATGAGTTTGAATTCAAACGCATTCCACAGCTGATCCCGTTTCGATGAAAGAGGAGCATTAAGGGCATAGGAGACTGAAGTCAGGATCGCAAAGACTATGACTATGGATTCCGGAATAAAACCTGAGGCAGCTGCAACAGAACCGGCAATAAGTGTAAACTCACTATATGAAGTGAGTGTAGTTGTTACGGTGAATGAATTTCTCGATCTGAGTTTGAAGCCAATAAGCAGGAAGAAATAAAGGATCGACTTTATTGGTAGTATCAATAGAATGATTCCTGCAAAAACGAGATCCCCCATACTTGGCCAGCCCTGAAGCCCTACTTCAAGGAAAAAGCCAACCAGAAAGGCTTCTTTTAACCCCCAAAGTTTTTTACCCAGTTCGTCAGCTTGTTCATGGCCTGAAACCAGGGCACCTGCAACCAGGGCACCTAATTCTGATGAAAGGCCCAATTCTCCGAACAGAGTCCCCAGACCGATAGCCATTATCAAACCATACAACAACTGAAGTTCATCATGTCCACTGGCTACCAGCAGTTTGATTAGGAGAGGCCTTATCAATGGTAGTGCTAATAACCCCAAAGACCAGATGGATGGGATTCCGCCGCCGGTCAGGGCCAGAATGCCAATGGCAACAAGGTCCTGCAGGATGAGGATACCAATTGATACCCTGGCATGAAATGCACCCAGCTCTCCACGGCTTTCCAGCGCTTTGGCTGCGATCACTGTGCTTGAGAAACTAAGAAGCAGCCCGATAATAATGGAGGGAATGAGGGCGTACCCAAAAAGTATAGCTATTCCCGTAAATATTGCGGTGCTTATGATTAGATGTATGCCGCCGGCACCAAGTACCTCAGGCCGGAAAATACTTTTAAAACGGAGGTGCAGGCCAACAGTAAAAAGAAGAAGTAAAACTCCAATATGCCCAATTTCATGCAGTATTTCCCCGCCCTCAACGCCAAATGCATATAACGCTATTCCGGCACCTAAATATCCGATGAGAGGAGGAAGGCGGAACGCCTGTAAAACCATGCCGAGAACATAGGCCAGAGCAAGCCAGAGTATTTCCATGTACTATTTAAGCTTTGAGGTTGATCAACTCCTGAATATGCTTAATCTCGTCTTCGTTGACAAGGTGTCCCATTCCCGGATAGATGTTTTTTTGAACGGACGCACCCAGCTTGTTAAATACTTTAACGGATTCGTTAATTCGCTGCTCCGGAATATGAGGATCTATATCGCTGCAACCCATAAAAACGGGTGTCCCTTTCATATCACCGTTATATTTGGATAACTCAACACTATCTCCGATCACACCACCGCTCAGAGCAATAATACCGGCATATTTTGCCGGGTGTCTTGCGGCGAATTCACTTGCAAGGCAGGCTCCCTGAGAAAATCCCAGCAGAAAAATTTTATCGGAAGAGAAACCTTTAGATTGTACACCTGATATCAGATCATAAATAGCCTGAAGCCCGGAATTCAACCCCGGCTGGTTTTGATCGGTAGGAGAAAGAAATGAGTAAGGATACCATGTATTGTTAGCTGCCTGAGGAGCCAGAAAAGTGATCTCATCTACATTATCTAACTCACCGGCAAGCCCCAGTATGCTTTGAGCAGAGGCACCACGACCATGAATCATAATCATCACAGCTTTGGCTGCTGAAAGATCTGCTCCCGCATGAACAATATTCTGCCCCTGATGCGGTCCCTTAAAATTTGTGTGTTCGTCAATTCGTAAAAAATCCATGATTTATATTTCCAGTGATGGTAATGTCTGTTCAATAAGTGTACGCCTTGGTTCTAGCCATGGTGGAAGGATGAGTTTTTCACCCAAATGCTCAAAATCCTCATCCACAGCATAGCCCGGATCATCCGATGCCATTTCAAACAAAACGCCACCCGGTTCACGGTAGTACACTGATTTAAACCAGTGTCGATCGATGATGCCAGTAGGGTTTAGTCCTTTGCTAAGAACATGTTCCCTTAATTGCCCGAGTTCTTCCTCATTCTCAGCACGGAATGCGACATGGTGAACAATACCCCTTCCACCCCTTCCGTGTTCTTCATCAGCCGTTTCTATAATTAATGAACCGCCAATGTTGGCATCTGTTTCAAAGAGAGTAAGATTACCATTTGAACTCTTTTCTTCAAATCCGAGAATATTGGTTAGAATATCAACCGTTCCATCGGCTTCAGAAAGCCTGAGACGGGTGGACTCGAACCCCTGTATTGAATATTCTAACGGAACGGTGCTTTCATAGCTGCTAATTTTTGACTTTGCTTCTCCATCAAAAATAAGGTCTAGTTCCAAACCGTCAGGGTCTTCAAACCTAATGGCCTGTTTTCCGAATATCTCAAAAGGTTCTGAGCAGGAAATATCCTCATAGGCAAGCCGCTCGATCCAGAAATCCTGAGATCCTTCCGGTACTTTGAAGGCCACATTCACAGATTCGCCCGTGCCTTTAGTTCCTTTGTGCGCTCGTGGCCATGGAAAGAAAGTAAGGCTTGAACCAGGAGTTGCGGCTTCATTTCCATAGAAAAGATGATAGGTACCCGGATCGTCCTGGTTAACAGATTTCTTAACCATTCTCATGCCCAGCTTGTTCACATAAAAATTGTGGTTAACTTTTGGGTCACCAGCCAGTACGCTGATATGATGAATTCCTTTATTGTGTTTCATGATTTCTCCATTTATGATGAATGAAGGTACATATTAGTTTAATGTTAAACTATTTATTTATGTAGATAACCCTAATCGATCTTATTTATCAAATCCACTAAATTTGTAATTGCCCATTTAGGTGTAAAGTATTAGAATTGTATATTCTTACTTTGATTTAATTATTTCCTATCAAGAATTTAGGGTAGAGGGTTAAGTGATGTTTTTTTGAGAGAAATACGTTCATCAGAAGCTTAGAAAAGTAAGGGCAATAAAATAAATGCCAGAATAGAAAAACGTCGGTTTTTGGCGAATCATAGAGTTAATCAGGATTAATAGGTACAGAAATGAAAGATAGAGAATCTGAAACGGGGTCAGTTTCAAGGCAATGCAGTTATTGTAACGCAAAAGAACATGAAATCAGGCCTGTAGGTAATTTTAAAGTTGAACTTATTAATGTTAAAGTAGAAGGGGAGACAAAATTGGTATGTCAGTCCTGTAAGATCAAAGTGAGAGAAGTAAAAAGGGCTTTATCATCAGGCCCAAACTAATCGGCTAAATAAGATTTCAGGTGACTGTTTCAATAGTTATTTTGAAGAATGGCTACTGACCCGCGAATACAAGATGTTCTCGAATTGCTGGATCCTCCTAAGGGATTTCAACCCTGGCATGGAGGTCCCACCTTGTTTGGTTGTCTGAGGGGAGTATCTGCAGAGGAGGCTAGCTGGAAACCTACACCGGAAAGAAACTCGATCTGGGATCTGGTTCTGCATATGGCTTATTGGAAATACTCGATCATCAGACAATTAAACCCGGATTTTAAAAAAGGGTTTGAAAGAAGTCCCGCAAATTTCCCAGATCATGGAAATACTGATCAGGAGTGGGAATCCGATAAAGCTCTTCTGAAATTAAAGCAGCAGCAATTGGTGGACGAGATCAGATCTTTTCCGGCTTCAAAACTGGATCAGCCGTCGACTACTAAAAAGAAATGGACCTATGCTCAGTTGATCAGCGGAATTGCTGTACATGATCATTATCATATCGCTCAGATCCAGCTTTTGAGAAGATTTCACTCCGAAATGACATAATGAATATATACGCGATCATAATTCTGGCTACTATCCTCATTGATTTTATACTGGATGTAGTTTCGAACCAATTAAACTTAAAAGCACTGACCAAAACTCTTCCTGAAGAATTCGAGGGGGTGTACGATGAAGATACCTACGCAAAATCGCAGGAGTATACTCGTGTAAGAACGAAGTTTGGTTATTTAACCACTCTCTTTGATCTTGGTTTGTTGTTGGGATTCTGGTTTCTGGGAGGATTTGAAAAACTGGACCAAATTGTACGTACATTTGGATTCGGTGAACTTGTGACAGGCCTGTTGTACATTGGAATATTAATGTTAGGAAAGACGATTATTTCCCTTCCATTCAGTATCTATTCAACTTTTGTAATAGAAGAGCGATTTGGATTCAATAAAACCACCCCAAAAACTTTTGTGTTGGATTTGGTGAAAGGGTTGATACTGGGTTTGATCCTGGGGGTGCCGCTATTGGCAGCATTACTTTCGTTCTTCATGTACCTGGGAGACCTGGCCTGGTTGTATGCCTGGGGCTTGGTAACACTCTTTACCTTGGTGATGCAATACATTGCACCAACCTGGATCATGCCTTTATTTAACAAATTCACACCACTCGAGGATGGAGAGCTCAGAACGGCCATCGAAGAGTACACTCAAAAAGTAAATTTTCCACTTCAGGGTCTATTTGTGATCGATGGCTCGAAACGTTCAAGTAAATCGAACGCTTTTTTTACAGGGTTTGGAAAGAACAAAAGAGTCGCCTTGTATGATACTCTTATTGAAAATCATTCGGTCCCTGAATTGGTGGCAGTACTTGCACACGAGATCGGTCATTACAAAAAGAAGCATATAATAAAAGGGATGGCAATAAGTATTCTGCATACGGGAGTTTTGTTCTTCCTTTTGTCTGTATTTTTGAATGCAGAGGGTTTATACGAAGCATTTTATATGAATGAAATGTCAGTATATGCAGGACTGATTTTCTTTGGAATGTTGTATGCTCCTATTGAAATGATACTTTCCATTTTTATGCAAATGTCGTCCCGGAAACATGAGTACGAAGCAGATGCTTTTGCAGCTGAGACGACCGGAAAACCAGGCGATATGATCTCAACACTAAAAAAGTTGTCGAAGGATAATCTCTCAAACCTGACCCCTCATTGGTTTTATGTTTTTTTGAATTATTCACATCCGCCTGTCCTGCAGCGAATAAATGCTATTAAAAACAGCTAAATATTTACTACAATACAGTAAATAAGTGAGTCAACATATGAGACGACTAAATTTACTGATATTACTAGTTTTGATGGGATGTAATTCCATTTCATACCTCGTTCCCGAAGAAGGACAGAATGGAGTGAGTGTTCGTCAGCTCGACCTTAAAAAAGTAACATTCTCGGTTCATGACAGTTCAATGATCGCCTTCTATGGTGTGAACGATACCGGTCTTTTAAGGCTGTTTATTTTTTTAAAAAATGATTCAGGACGGGATCAAAGTTTTGTACCAGATAGTGTAACGGTTTTCGGAATTGATGGTGAGATTGCAACTCCGTTCTATACCTACAATCCAATCGAATATCTTGAGCAGATCAAAACAAAGCAGAAACTAAACCGTGCACTGAATGCCATGGATGAAACCATTGAGTATGCGAATCCGGAGAATATGACCACCACTGTTAACGAGGATGTGACCGAAGCTGATGGATTGATTGATATAAATCCAAATACCGCACAGGAAGACAAAGAAGAAAATATCAATGCACGGCAGAAACTGGAACAGGAAGCGATAGAGGCGAAGCGGGCTAACAGAATGGAGCAAGAACTCATTCAGAGTAAATTATTAAGGGATTATACCCTGATCCCCGGGGAAGCGATATTTGGTGACGTAATGGTCAAAACAAAGCCGTTTACCAAATACAGATTGTCAGTTCCGGTAGGGGATGACATACACGAGATATATTTCACACTGGAAAAGAATGAAAAACAAGAAAGCTAAGCAGCTCGAAACGATCGCCATCCATTCAGGATCTGAACATAGATCCGGTGCCCGTTCGATTGTACCTCCTGTGGAAATTTCCACAAATTTCGAACACAGTGAATTGGGGTATCAGGATGGGGATTTCATTTACACTCGCTACGAAAATCCAAACAGGCTTCAGTTAGAACAGGTGTTAAAAGAGATGGAAGGAGGAGAAGCATGCGCCGCTTTTGCTTCCGGAGTAGCAGCTATAAATGCTGTGTTTCAATCCATAGAAAAAGAATCACATATTTTACTGCCTCTCGATCTGTACCATGGCTCCCGGGCTCTCCTTGAAAATTATGGAGACCGCTGGTCACTGGAATTTGATTCAGTAGACATGAGGGACCTGGATGCCTTGAAGAAAGCGTTCAGGTCGAACACAAAACTGGTCCTGCTGGAAACACCTTCCAATCCATTGCTACAGATTATTGATATAGCAGAGGTAGCTAAAATCGCTCACCAGAATAATGCTGTAGTTTGTGCAGATAATACATTTGCAACACCTTTGAATACCAATCCAATCGAATTTGGTGCCGACCTGGTGATGCATTCCACCAGTAAATATCTGGGCGGACATTCTGATATCCTTGGCGGGGCGATCATCTCAGCTAAAGAAGATCAACTATTTGAGTCGATCCGGGCAATTCAGCGAAAACAAGGTGCGGTTCCATCACCAAGAGATTGCTGGTTGTTATGCAGGAGCATCCGGAGTTTTCCTCACCGGATGAGAGGGCATAATGAAAATGCTATGAAAGTAGCTGAATTTCTGAATGGGCACCCGAAAGTAGAGAAGGTGTTTTACCCGGGATTAGCTGATCACAAAGATCATGAGATAGCCAAAAAACAGATGAGAGGTTTTGGTGGAATGATATCAATACTTATCAATGGCGACTATAATGATACAATGAAGGTTGTTGCAGGTTCAAAGGTGATACGCAGAGCAACCAGCCTGGGTGGCATTGAAAGTACCTGGGAACATCGCAGGTCTAGTGAGTCTGATACCTCCACTACTCCGGATAACCTGATCAGGTTTAGTGTTGGGCTGGAGCATTTAGATGATCTTGTTGAGGACCTTAAAATAGCTTTAGGATAAAACTTACTATATAGTAAGTGCATAATTGTATTTGCTCAGAACTGACTAAATAGTAAGTATAGAAAGCGCTTTTTTGGTATCTCAGTAGTGTTTCTTGATTTTGAACTAATTGGAAATATGCGGAACTTTAGAACTCCTGTTTTTTAATAAGAAATGAGCCGTTCAGGCGCCAAAACAAAGAAATTTTATGGCTAAAGTAGAAGTAGTAATGCCTCAGATGGGCGAGTCGGTAATGGAAGGAACTGTTATCGAGTGGTCGAAAAAAGTGGGCGATACTGTTGAAGTGGACGAAACGTTGCTTGAGATCGCGACAGATAAAGTTGATAGTGAAGTTCCGTCTCCTGAAGCAGGTACTCTTGTTGAGATCCTGGTGGAGGAAGGCGATACTATTGAAGTTGGTAAACCAATCGCCATAATTGAGACGGATGCTGATGCGGTTGAAGAAGCTCCGGCTAAAGAAGAGGCTAAAGCTGAAGAAACTCCAGAACCTGAGGAAGAAGAAGCCGAACAGGAAGCACAGGAAGCTCCCGTGGCAAATTCAGGTGATGAGGGAGAAAGAATTGAAGTGGTAATGCCACAAATGGGTGAGTCAGTAGTTGAAGCTACAGTTATTGAGTGGAGCAAGAGTGTAGGTGATACTGTTGAAGAAGATGAGACTCTTCTGGAAATTTCTACAGATAAAGTGGACAGTGAAGTACCGTCACCGGCAGCAGGGACTCTGGTTGAAATCAGGGCTGAAGCTGATGAGACAATAGAAGTCGGACAGGTTATTGCTGTCATCGCAACTGGAAAAGCAGCTTCGACTCCGGCTCCTAAGAAAGAGTCACCTGCACCTGCAAAGGCTGAAAAGAAATCGCAGATGACGAAGGATGATGTAGCAAAAATGACGCCTGAGCAATTGTTACAGAGTAACAGTGAAAGCTCAAATGGCTCAGAACCTCAAAGGATGAGCAGTGATGGTAGATTCTTTTCTCCATTGGTTCGTTCGATAGCGAAGGAAGAAGGAATTTCGCAGCAGGAACTGGAATCCATAGATGGCAGTGGACAGGGCGGTCGTGTTTCCAAGAACGATATTCTTGCTTATGTGGAGGATCGTAAGTCTGGCAAAGTTTCGGCACCTGCAGCAAAATCAACTCCTGCTCCTGCAAAGAAGACTTCAACAGATGGCTCTATCAATGCCGGTGAATTGGATGTGTCTCATATGCCTACCGGGGACGTCGAAGTGATCAAAATGGATCGTATGCGAAAGATGATCGCAGAACATATGGTCCGTTCAAAACAAACCTCAGCACATGTTACAACGTTTGCGGAAGTGGATGTGACGAACATGGTGAAATGGAGAAATGCTCATAAGAATAAATTCCAGAGCAATACCGGTATCAAACTAACCTTTACTCCATTATTTGTAGAGGCCATCATTAAAGCAATGCTGGAGTTTCCATTATTGAACAGTTCAGTGGATGGAGATAATATCCTTCTGAAGAAAGACATTAACTTTGGTATTGCGGTGGCTCTTGGCACTGGTGGCGAAGGTGGACTGATCGTTCCGGTGATCAAAAAAGCTCAGCAGAAGAATCTGGTCGGATTAGCCGAATCAGTGAACGAAGTGGCAGATAAGGCCAGAAGTAAGAAGCTCAGTCCGGATGACCTGGTGGGTGGAACTATCACGCTTACCAACTATGGAAGTGTGGGTAATCTCATGGGAACACCTATCATCAATCAGCCTCAGGTGGCAATCATAGGAACCGGAGCTATTGTTAAGCGTCCTGTTGTTATCGAAACAAGCGAAGGGGATGTGATCGGTATCCGTCATATGATGTTCCTATCCATGAGCTATGACCACAGAATCATTGACGGTGCACATGGAGGTGCTTTTGTGAACCGTGTAAAAGAAATCCTTGAAGATTTCGATATGGATCGCGCAGTCTAACTGTGAAGATCCGCTCAATATTTAATAGAATATGAGGCGCTTATTTTAAGCGTCTCTTTTTTTGAAATGGACTTTAGCTCAGTAAAAAAACTTTTGATCGGAAACTGGCACGGTGTCGGTGTAGCGAGGTATCCAACTATAAAGGAAGCCGGGTATATAGAGGAGTTCAATGTTACGGATCTTGAAGACCTCTCGGTTCTCAGGTATGAGCAGAAGTCGTGGTATACAAAAAACGGAAGTACGAAAGGTGATGTAGTTTTCTGGGAAACCGGATTCTGGATACTTAAAGATAATGAGCTGAAGATCCTGAGTTCTCAATACAGTGGCCGCTTTGAAGAACTTATTCTAAGTTCAGCTGAAAACAAGGGAGCCGAACCAATGGTTTTATTTTTCAAATCGAAAAATATTATCGGAGATCAAAGAGTTGTTCAATCGACAAGAAAATATCTGCTTGGAGATAACAGGATCAGTTATCAACTTGATATGGAAATGGAAAATCATCGAATCCTGGAAAATCACTTGTCAGCAAATCTGAGGAAGCAATAGTGAAAGTTGTAAAAACGATCGAAGAAATCAGGCAGGAAGTCCGTTTTTTGAAAGAAAAAGGACGTAAAGTGGCTTTTGTACCTACAATGGGTGCCCTTCATGACGGGCACTTGTCCCTGATCCGATTGGCACGAGAACTGGCAGATGATATTGTGGTTTCCATCTATGTGAACCCAGAACAGTTTGGTCCAAATGATGATCTGGATAGCTATCCATCAAACCTGAAAGACGATCTGGCATTCTGTGAAGAAGAAGGGGTTAGCCTGGTATTCACCCCGGATACAAAGATCATTTATGGAGATGAAAAGAAATACTTTAAGATCGAGATCGATGAGTTGAACACACATCTGGATGGAGGAAGCCGCCCAGGTTATTTTCAGGGAATTACATTAGTGGTCAATAAGCTATTTAATATTGTGGAGCCAGACCTGGCAGTATTTGGCCAGAAAGATTACCAGCAGTTTCAGATCATTCAACAGATGGTATACGAGTTCAATCATGATATTGAACTGATCATGGCCCCCATAAAACGGGCAGATGACGGTTTGGCATTGAGCAGCCGAAATGCCTATCTGAATGAGAAGGAGCGTGCTTTGGCACCATTGTTGTATCAGGGAATGCAAAGAGTGGTGAAAGCTATTCAGGATGGACTGCTGAAGCCAGAAAGTTTGTTAAAAGAAGTACAAAAAGACTTAGAAGCAAAGAGCTTCAAAAATGATTATCTTGGTGTGTTCTCCATGGATAAAATGGCTCCTGTTACTAGCTTGCAAAAAGGAAAGAGGTATTTACTTGCCGGAGCCGTTTATCTGGGCAAAGCCAGATTAATAGACAATATTATATTTGAGTGTTAGGCGATGAAGCTTACAATGTTTAAATCAAAACTGCATCAACTGAAAGTAACTGAAGCAAACCTCATGTACGAGGGGAGTATTACTATAGATCAGGACTTATTAGATGCAGCCCATTTATTACCCTACGAGAAAGTTCAGGTATTGAATATAACCAATGGAAATCGTCTCGAGACCTATACTATTCCTGGTGAAAGAGGAAGCAGGGTTTGTTGCCTGAACGGTGCAGCTGCACGACTTACCCAGGTTGATGACAGGATCATTGTGATCAGCTATGCCGAAATGACCCCGGAAGAGGCTAAAGAGTATAAGCCAAGAGTTGTGATCGTAGACGAGAATAATGACCCCAAAAGTATTTTAGATTATTCACAGCCCGAAACTATCTTCGATCTGGCCACAGGATTGAAGCAGGTTTGATCAGTTTCTTCATCGAATGAAATTATTCATGTTTTGGGTTAACGGAATTATGCGGACAACCAAAACCAATGCTCGCAAATTCTGACAAATTATGACCTTGTGAAAGGTTTTTCAGATCCTCGGGCAACAAAAAATTCTTATCTAAGTTTATTAAAAATAGTTTGTAAAACTATTTAATCGGGTAAATCGTCTGTAGCTAAAATGTCTATCTTGCTACGAACAAGTCATCGGAGTTTATAAAAAATGCAGAAAAAATTACTTATTCCGGGTATAGTGATAGTACTAGTTGTGGTGTCATGGTATCTCACATCAGGAGAATCCACCGAATCCACCGAACTATACACTACCCCTACCATCGGAGAATTCGTTGTTGATGTTACTACATCAGGGGAATTAAGAGCCAAAAATTCACAAGAGATCAAAGGTCCGCAGGGGGCAAGAGATTTCAGAGTAAACAGTATTCGTATTCAAACACTGATACCTGAGGGTACGATCGTTAAAAAAGGTGATTTTGTAGCTGAGCTTGATCGTTCTGAGATCATGGGGAAGTTACAGGATGCTCAACTCGATCTTCAGCAGGCACAATCACAGGTAACCCAGTCTCAGCTGGATAGTACCCTTGAATTATCTCAGGCGCGGGATAACCTGATTAATCTTGAATACGCACTTGAAGAAAGACAGATCGCTGTTGATCAATCCAAATATGAATCACCGGCAGTACAGCGTCAGGCAGAGATCGATCTGGATAAAGCCAGAAGACAGCTGGCCCAGGAAACAAAGAACTACCAGACTAAGATCAAGCAGGCTGAAGCTAAACTAAGAGACGTTGAAACCGAGCTTACTAAAAAGCAGAATGAGATCGCAAAGATACGTGAGCTGATGGCTCAGTTTACTGTGTATGCCCCTGATCAGGGGATGGTGATCTACAATCGTAACTGGGATGGTTCGAAAGTAACGGAAGGTGAAACGATAAGTGCCTGGAGTCCTGTGGTAGCAGAACTACCTGATTTTACCACCATGGAGTCAGTTACATTCATTAATGAGGTTGATATCCAGAAGGTCGAACTGGGGCAGAAGGTGGAAATCGGATTGGACGCTGTTCCGGATAAAAAATTAACCGGATTTGTTACCGATGTTGCAAATATCGGAGAGCAGCGAAAAAATTATGATTCAAAAGTATTTGAAGTAATTATTGAAGTGAATGAGAGCGACAGTCTTCTAAGACCAGCCATGACAACCAGTAACAGAGTGATAATTGACAAAGTTTCGAATGCACTTTTCATTCCACTTGAAACTGTATATGCTGTGGATTCATTGAGTTTTGTGTACAAGAAAGACGGCTTATCCCCAATCATGCAGCAAGTTGAACTTGGTCTGATGAATGAAAACTCAGTGATCGTACATCGTGGCATTTCCGAATCGGATGTGCTATACCTTACTATGCCTGCGGATACTTCGGGCATCGAAAAAATTATGCTGGAAGAACAGCTAACTAAAAATTGATATAAGGCTGTTCAGTGCTGCAAAAAATCCTATACAATTTTGATATAGCCATTGAGGCTATTCAAAGAAATAAACTTCGGGCCTTCCTTACTTCGTTAGGTATCATCTTTGGGGTGGCTTCGGTGATCGCCATGCTTGCAATCGGTACCGGAGCCCAGGAAGAAGTACTCAAACAGATGCAGTTGTTGGGTACGAACAATGTGATCATTAAACCCGTTGTTGAACAGTACGAAGGTATTGTAGGTGATGGTGATGGAGACGAATCTCAGAAATTTTCGCCGGGTCTGAGTCTGCACGATCTTGAAAGTATTAAAAATGTTATGCCGGAAGTTGAGTATTTAAGTCCGGAGATCATTTTTGAGACTAATTTCATCAGAAATGCCCGCATGAGAAGCGGAAAGATTGTGGGAGTTAACGATGAATATTTCAGCATCAATAACTTCAATATAGAAGAAGGGGTTAATTTCAACAGAGAACAGATCGTAGGCTCTGAACCCGTTTGTATCATTGGGAATGATGTGAAAACTAAATTCTTTGCCGGTGAAGATCCGATCGGTAAACAGATCAAAGTGGGTAATATCTGGCTTAAGGTAGTTGGAGTCCTTAAAAAGAAAGATCTGTCAACGGAAAGTATTGAAAGCCTCGGGATCAGAAATTACAACCTCGATATTTTCCTTCCTGCAACCACCATCCTGCTCAGATTTAAGAACAGAGCTCTGGTAACTAAAGATGACCTGGCGCCAAGCGTCGGGGGTGGAAGAATGGTCATAATCGGAGGTCCTGATCAGGAGGAAGAAGGTGGTAGTGATGCGAAGAATTATCACCAGCTGGATAAATTAGTTGTTCGGGTTACTGATTCAAGATATAGTGTTTCTGTAGCTGAAGTGTTATCCAGAATGCTTAAAAGAAGACATAATGGTGTGGTAGATTTCGAGATCATCGTTCCCGAGCAATTATTGCAACAGGAGCAGCGAACTAAAAGAATCTTCAATATTGTACTTTCTTCAATAGCTTCTATTTCTCTGATCGTGGGTGGGATCGGTATCATGAATATTATGCTGGCTTCCGTGGTAGAACGCTATCGTGAGATCGGAGTAAGAATGGCGGTAGGTGCTCAGAAAAAAGATATCGAGCTACAGTTTTTAACAGAGGCACTAGCCATCAGTATTACCGGAGGAGTTATCGGTATCATCTTAGGGATGGCATTCAGTACAGCTATTGAATTAACGGCTGGCATTGCGACGATAGTAACCCCAATATCCATTTTCATTTCTTTTGGAGTGGCTCTAGTGATTGGAGTGGTTTTCGGCTACTTCCCAGCAAAAAGAGCTGCACAACAAGATCCAGTACACGCATTAAGACATGAGTAAACGTATTTATACAGGGCTTTTCATTTTATTAGTTGTGCTGGTAAGCAACCAGGCAACTGCCCAGACACAGACATTCACACTAGATCAAAGCATTGAATTTGCCAAAGCGAACAGCCCATTGTCTAGAGCGGCACGATTTGCAATGCTATCAGCTAAATGGCGGTATAAATCATTTAAAGCAGATCTGTTACCAAGCTTTTCTTTAAACGGAGATGCGCCAAATTATAACAAATCAATATTTTCAAATATTCTGGATGACGGTACAGTGACTTTCTCATCGCGTACCCAGTCTGAAGCATCAGCTTCTCTTTCAATAGATCAGAATATTATGCCAACCGGTGGGGTGCTTTCATTATCATCGGGAATTACAAGGTTGGGTATTTTTAAGAATGAAAATACTTATTTGTGGCAAAGTACACCTCTTGTCGCCAGCCTTCGTCAGCCATTATTTCAGTTCAATTCTCTAAAATGGAGAAATAAAACTGAACCACTTCGATTCCGGATCGCACAGAAGCAATTTGCAGAAGATATGGAGGAAATTGCTTTTACAGTGACACAAAACTTCTTTGATCTGTTGCTGGCAAAGATCAACGTGGAGGTTTCAGAATTCAACGTAACAGTGAATGATTCAATCTATAACATTGCTCAGGGTCGCTTTCAGGTGGGTAATATAGCAGAAAATGAGCTATTACAAAGTGAGTTGGAATATCGGAATGCAAGAAATTCATTAACTACAGCTCAGATTAATTATAAAAGAAATGAGGAGAATTTTAAGGCATTACTAGGTCTGGACGATGCAACAGAGATAGAGATCATTTTACCTCCGGTAGCTCCGGTAATGGATGTTGATGTAGATCAGGCGTTAGCACTTGCAAGAGAGAACAATAGTACCTCGCTACTATTTGAATTGAATGAAATACAGGCAGATCAAACGTATGATCAGGCTAAGAAAAGCACTGGTTTTTCTGCAACTATCCAAGCCAGTTATGGATTAAATCAGACTTCAACAGAATTGAATCAATTATATGAAGATCCACAGAACAGGCAATTTTTTACTGTAGGATTTCAGATTCCTTTATTTAATTGGGGTAAGAACATGGCTGAGATCAGATCGGCCAGAAATGAGCAAATGGAGACAGCCAACACGATCGCCTATCAACGGCTTCAGTTCGAGCTGGATGTGAAAAGTACGGTTCGTGAATTCCCGCAACTACGGGATCAGGTAGAACTGGCAAGAATTTCTGATGACATTGCTGCCCGCCGATATGATGTTTCCAAAAACAGATATTTGATCGGAAAGATCGATGTGACGAACCTGTTTATTGCCCAGAATGAAAAGGATAGTGCGCGAAGGAATTATATCCAGTCACTGCGGAGTTACTGGACCGGGTATTACAATCTGAGACGATTAACCCTATTCGACTTTGAGTCGGGAATGCCGATCATCTACAATACCGAATTCTGATCTGTTATCAATACACACTGTAAAAACGCAAGATTTTACGTCTTTACAGTGTAAGGTTTTTATTCTGAAAAATCGGGAAGCAATTCAAAGAAACGGGCAGATGTTTTAATGCCTCTGTAGAAATCCTGAACAGAGAACTTTTCGTTAGGAGAATGAATAGCATCACTAGTGATCCCAAATCCCATGAGAATTGATTCTACCCCCAGCACCCGTTTGAAGTCAGCAACAACCGGAATAGAGCCTCCTTCACGGGCAAAAAGAACATCCGTCTTGTAGATCTCTTCAAATGCTTTAGCACCTGCTTTAAGGCCATAAAAATTCAGATCTGTTACAGAAGCAAATCCGCCATGATGTTCGGTGACTTTTACTTTCACAGTATCAGGAGCAAGAGACTCGAAATGCTTTTTAAATAATTCAGCAATCTCTTTTGGATTCTGGTCAGGTACTAGGCGCATACTTATTTTTGCACCTGCTTTTGAAGGAAGCACAGTTTTGGCTCCTTCTCCCTGATAACCTCCCCAAATACCATTTACATCCAATGATGGCCTTGAAGAAGCCCGTTCCAGAGTGGTATAACCTTTTTCGCCATGAACAGCGTCAATATCCAATGATTCTTTGTAGGAATCTTCATCAAAGGGTAAAGCGGCAGATGCCTCGCGGTCGGCCATTGTTAAGGGAACAACTTTATCATAAAAGCCCGGAATCTGGATAACACCATTATCATCTTTAAGTTTAGCAACTATCTCACAAAGCACATTCAAAGGATTTTCCACTGCACCGCCATATACTCCGGAATGAAGATCACGGTTAGGGCCAACAACCTCTACTTCCATATATGCTAACCCACGCAGGCCATAAGTGATGGAAGGCTGGTCTTTTCCAAACATTGAGGTATCAGAAATAAGAACCATATCACATTCCAGCATGTCTTTATGTGTCTCTATAAAAGGAACAAGGTTCGGAGAACCGATTTCCTCTTCACCTTCAAGTAAAAACTTAACATTCACTGGAATAGGCTGGCCGGATTTTACAAAAGATTCAATTGCCTTGATATGAGTGAATGATTGGCCCTTATCGTCACTGGCGCCTCGTGCATAGATATTTCCATCTTTGATGGTGGGCTCGAAAGGAGGCGTGTGCCAAAGCTCATCCGGATCGGAAGGCTGAACATCATAATGACCGTAAACCAAAACAGTTGGTTTATCGTCATAGGGGCAGTACTCACCAAACACAATTGGATTGCCGGGTGTCTCAAATAGTTCAACTCGAGAAAGTTCCAGCGACTTCAACTGGTTAATAAGAAAGCCGGCAGCTTTGCGGATATCTTCTTTTCGGGTGGAGTCGGTGCTGATGCTCGGAATACGAAGCAACTCGAACAGTTCATCAAGAAATTTGTCTTTGTGTTGTTCGATATATGCTTGTGGATCACTCATTATTGTATTCTGTCATTTATAAAATTCGGGTTCCGGAACGGGATATCCAGCCAAACTGGCCATTGCCCAGACGAATATAATACCATCCGTCGTGATTCATGCTGGCATTATTATCAATGGTTACAGTGTATCCCTCATAGGCGAGACTAACAAGGTTTGAAGTTTCGGAAGCAGCTGATTTGACCTGCTTCTCAATGCTAACGATCACGGCCTCAGAGTATCTGTTATCAACATAATCTACATAAAATGCGAGGACAATGACCAATACTCCGGCAGAGAAAACTAAGGCTAACACTGTTCGGAATTTCTTAAAGTTAGCCATACCAAACCATTTCAGTAATACAAGTACCATAGCAAAAACTACAAATACAAATCCAATGATGAATACTCCATCAGAGCCCAGTCCTGCTTTTAATGAGTCAATAGCACGATCCCATGGAAGTTTTGGCAGCTGTGCTGATTGTCGGCTGAACTGAGAATTGACATATTCAATTCCAATTGTGGCTTGCTCAGTTGTTGTTGGGAATTCAGCAGCCTTCAGAAAATAATACTTGGCAAGCCCCATAGAATCGAGCTGACTTGCAGCAATACCCATATTCAGGAAAAGGGCACCAGAGACCTGATTAGAAGCATGGATCTTTCGGTACCGGTTCATAGCTTCCTGGTAATCGCCTTCCTGCAGAAAGGTGTTAGCTTCATCAAAAACAAGCTGGGCACTTTCCTGAGCCCTTACTTCGGAGGCGAAGAGCAAAACGATCAATAAAAGTAAGTGAGCTGATCTCATAGAAGTTTCCCCATACTTTTGATCAGTTCTTCTGTTTTATGGATGTCGGTACTCATGGCTTCCTGGGTAGCATTTGGTGCATAGGCGATAGTATCGCACTTGTCCAGGATGCGTTTTACATCCAATGCAATAGTATTTCCAGCTTTAGCTTCTAATGCGGCTACTATTTTGTCTGTAGAGAGGCCTGCCTTGGGAAGGTTCAATTTATCAGAAATGAATTGGGTTAAAGCTTTTTGAATGTGATAATAACCTTGTTTAAGATCTTCCTGATCTCCGGCAAGAGCCAATTCTGCAAACGCCTTATCTTTAGCTTTTTGTGAGCGGGCGAACGCCGTATCAGAATTCATTTTGTCAGAATAGGTTTTAACCCCATAAGCTACACCGAGAACAAAAAGTGGGGAGACCAGCAACAGCCAAACCCAGGTCTTTGAAGAAAGGGGTTGTTGTTGAACAGAACTCCATTTAGCCAACCCGGTAATAGGTTCTACATTCAATCGAAGTTCATTAACACTTGGTGTGATCGCCCGGGGATCACGCTCTGCAGTAAGTGATAAAGCCGGCAAAGTGATGTTGGTATATGAATCGCTAACAGGATTATAGTAGGCAAGTGTTTGAGCGGGAATACTAAAGGATCCTTCCGTACGTGCTATCACAATATCAGTAAAAGTTTTTTGTCCTGAGATTACACTGTTTGTCCGGTTTATAGTTGAGCTTTCCTGAGGATTATAAAGTTCCAGTGTCTCGGGATAATCGTATTCAGGTTTCACGATCAATGGGATATTGCCTTCTCCGGAAATAGTAGTAACTATTTCGACACTTTCTCCAACATAGGCTTTTGAAGGTTTTATAGAACGAGTGATCGAGAACTTGCCCACACCGCCAGAAAAGGTGGCATTAGCAAGCTCAGGGAGTGGTTGCACATCTACCTCTACAGGAAGGGTACTAAGTTCAAGACGTTCAGAACCTAATCCGAAACTAAAGATATCCCGTTGCCGGTTACGCTGCCGTACCTGAACGATGATATCGAACGGGCTTAGTGTCAGTTTGCCGCTCTTAGTAGGGAATAAAGCATATTGAAGCAACCGGGCACGTTGATAGCGAATACCATTTATAATGGTCGAAGTTGTACGTGCCTGTTGGCGGGTTTCAAATTCTTCTTTCCAAAAACCTTCAGCTTTCCAGCCCGGTGTGGCCTGGTAGGATGAAACTTCAACTTCACTTTTAAAATACAGTACCACATCTGCAATAACCTGTTCACCAACCACAGGTTGTTTATTACTTGGTTCCAGCCGTACATAGATATCCGGGGCACGGTCGGCATCTTCCGTGCCAATATCTTTAGGATCCAGGATCTTAAATTTGATGACGTTCGTTTCAAATTTCTGGTTATTAACATGTACTGTTAAGGAAGGAAAGGTGTAGCTCCCTGGATTTTGAGCTACAAACTGATAGTCATAAGAGTATGAGATATTAGGCCGTCCATTTTTATAGGTAAAACTTTGGGATGAACCTACATTATTAGGAAGCCATCTGAGCCCGTCAACGGGAGGCATCTGAGGGCGTTCAATGGAGTTCAGAGTTTCTCCCGAGACGGTAATTTTAAGAGTAACCATCTCACCAGAATAGATATTGGTCTCGGTAAGAGAAGCGGATACACTTACCTCCTGTGCTGATACCCCAACACTCAGGATAACTGAAAAAAGTAGTGTTGCAATGAAACTGATATACTTACCAGTCTTTATCATGTGTGGCACTGCTTTGAGTTTTTTGCTTTTTAAAATCTTTAAGTAGCTCCTTCTCTTTTTGAGCTAAGGCTTTCAGTATTTTTTCGGCTTCTTCTTTACTTATTTCCCTGGGTTGCCCCTGTTGCTCTTGCTCCTGAGGATCCTGCTGTTCGTTATTCTCGCCTTCATTTTGTTGTTGCTCCTGCTGCTCTTGTTCTTGCTGCTCCTGATTTTCCTGATCCTGTTGCTGCTGTTGTTGGTCTTGCTGCTGTTGTTGCTGTTGTTGCTGATCCTGATTCTGTTGGTTCTGCTGCTGCTGTTGTTGCTGCTTTTCCTGTTCTTCCTTCAATTTTTGCAAGAGCTGATTCAGTTTAGGATCGTTTGGATACTGGCTGAGTCCTTGTTGAACCTGTTGTATGGCTCCCTGAAGATCAGAATTTATATAGGATTGAGCACCCCCGTGAAAATACACATCCGCATTTTGCGCGAACAAAAAACCGGAGCTGAAAAGGAATGCTATGGCACAAATAACTTTCTTCATGGTGATCAGTTGTTTATCTCATTAACATTACCGATTCGCTGGATAAAATCGTTGTAGTTCTGAACAGTTTGGTCAACTGAAAGCGCATCCTGCATTAATTTATGTGCTTCCTGATATTTACGCTCTGCAACCAGTTGCTCAGCACGTTTCTTCATAGCTTTAGCATAATCAGATGGGGGCTCCTGATTCTGATCTTGCTGTTGTTGTTGCTGATCCTGCTCTTGTTTTTCAGACTCAGCCATGGCTCGTTCAAAATTATGTTTAGCTTCAGGATCAGTGGGATTTAGTTTGAGCGAGTTTTTAAAATGCTGCGCAGCTGGTTTCCATTTTTCACCTTCAGCCATCATGGAGCCGATGTTATATTCTGCCTTTGCTTTGTCTTCAGGAGTTTCAGCCAGAGAACGAAATTCCATATATGCCTGAATAGCCTCTTCAACTTTTCCCTGTTTTGCAAGTGCATTACCCAGATTGAAGTACACTTTAGCGTTCTCAGGGTCTGACTCCAGGGCTGCTCTGTACAGGGTTTCAGCCTGGGAGTAATCGCCTTTCTCATATGCTTCATTGCCTTTTTTAGCATCTCCATCCCCGGAAGCTGTAAGAATAAAAAATCCTAGTAAATATATTGCCAGTCTGAAAGTCATAACATCTATTGTTTCTCTGTCACCATTTCACAAATCATTCAGAACGATATGCCATTTAAAAGGATTAAGTTCTAAAATCATTAAATGATCCCCGACCCGGCACCGTTATTGCTGAGTCAAAATAGAAAACAGATTCTGAATATACAGAATACATAAACGGTACGAAATATTAAGAATTATACTTGTAGTGTTAAAGGATGTATCATTCGTGCAATCTCATAAGAAGAATGGGTATTTTTGAAATTATTATTGTAAAAGGAGTTTAAGGGCATGAATATTGGAATTGTTTGTTACCCTACATTTGGCGGAAGTGGTGTTGTAGCAACTGAGCTGGCGAAAGTACTGGCAAATAAAGGTCATAAAGTTCACATTTTAAGCTATTCGCGTCCGGCCCGTTTAGAAACCTCTGCTAATATTTCCTATCACGAGGTGTCGATCAATTCCTATCCATTGTTTGACTATCCGCCTTACGCCCTGGCATTAGCGTCCCAGATGGTAAATCTGATCGAGTATGAAAACCTGGATCTTCTGCATGTGCATTACGCATTACCACATGCTACCAGTGCATACCTTGCAAAGCAGATCATGATAGAAAAGGGAAAAACTGTTCCTATTGTCACCACCCTTCACGGGACTGATATCACACTGGTAGGTAAAGACCCAAGTTATAAACACGTAGTTGAGTTTTCGATCGATAAGAGTGACGGGGTTACAGCGGTGTCTGAATATCTGAAAAAGGAGACCTACAAGAACTTTGATCTCAAGAAGGACATTAAGGTGATCCCAAACTTTATTGATTTGGAGCGGTTCAAAAAATCCAATAAGAGTCACTTCAAGAAAGCTATTTGTCCAAACGGAGAAAAAGTGGTGGTGCACGTTTCAAATTTCCGAAAAGTGAAAAGAGTACCTGAAGTTATAACGGTGTTTGCGAAGATCCTTGAGCATGGTATTGAGGCCAAGTTATTGTTGGCCGGTGACGGCCCAGATCGACAGAAGGCTGAGCAGCAATGTCGGGAGATGGGTATCTGCGAACATGTTCGGTTCCTGGGTAAACTGGATGAAGTAGAAGAGATACTATCCATCGCAGATCTGTTCCTTATCCCATCCGGTTCAGAGACCTTTGGTCTGGCAGCCCTTGAAGCAATGAGTTGTTCGGTACCTGTTATCAGTTCTGATATTGGTGGTCTGCCAGAAGTTAATGTGGAAGGAGTAACGGGTTACCTGTGTGATCTCGACGATACCGAGTGTATGGCCAAACATGCGGTTAATATTCTTTCCGATGAAAAACTTCATAAACGTCTTTCTAAAAATGCACGAAAGAGGGCAGAGAAATTCAATCAGGAAACTATAGTGAAGATGTACGAAGACTTCTACAAAGAAGTCAATGAAAAAGTACTGCAACCAGGCTGATCTTCAAATATTCTTTATCTGAATTCTTTTCTTTAAGTGCTGCCAGTTCATAGTATTTTGATTATAAATCAAAAAAAACGCTATTAATCTGAGTAGAATAAGTGTTATAAGTACTCTTAAAATATACACTTTCTTATTCAATCAAACGGAGTTCAGGAAATGAAGACAAGAGTAAAAGTCCTCTCAATGTTAGCGGGTCTGATCTTAATAACGGGATCTGACATACAAGCTCAGTATGCACTCACAAATCTGCCGGAATGGGAAAACCCAATGGTGATCGGAGTCAACAAAGAACCTGCCCGAACGATTTTTATTCCCTATGCGGATGTTGAGTCTGCACTCGAAAATGATGGACATGATTTTAATTCAGGTTACCACAAATCACTTAACGGAACATGGAAATTCAAATGGTCTAAAAATCCATCCGAGCGACCGCAGGATTTTTACCGGGTAAATTATGATGTGAGTGACTGGGACGACATTGAGGTGCCCGGAACCTGGCAGATGCAGGGGCATGGGATGCCAATTTACAGAAACGCTGTGTACCCGCAGGAAGCATTTATGGAGAAGCTGCACCCGCCATTGGTTCCAAAAGAATATAATCCTGTAGGGTCTTATAAAACTACATTTACGGTACCTGAAGATTGGGACGGAAGGCAAACGTTCATTCACTTTGGTGGTGTAAAAAGTGGGTTCTATTTATGGATTAACGGCGAGAAAGTTGGGTACAGCGAAGGAAGTATGACCCCGGCGGAATTCAATATCACTCCGTTTCTGAAAAAAGGTGAAAATACACTTGCTGCTGAAGTTATTAGGTGGACGGACGGATCCTGGCTGGAAGATCAGGATATGTGGAGATTCTCAGGAATTTACAGAGACGTTTTTCTTTACTCGATGTCAGAGGTATATATCCAGGACTTTTTTGTTAAAGCCCCGCTTGACCGGGATTATCAGCACGGAGAACTGGAAGTTGAAGTGGAGATCCGTAATAACAGTAATGACCATATCGATCGTCAGAATGTGGAGGTATTGG
The DNA here is from genome assembly GCA_030427885.1 of Rhodothermia bacterium. GTDB lineage: Bacteria > Bacteroidota > Rhodothermia > Balneolales > Balneolaceae > JAUICM01. Next base: position 366,696 of record JAUICM010000004.1, read on the forward strand.
TCTTTGATGAAGATGGTAAACAGATTGAGAAACTATCCGGAGTTACTTCTGAGGGACTGCCGGCAGGAACTTATAACAGAGCAGTTGTTCGTTCAACCATCAAAGATGTAAATAAGTGGACAGCTGAGACTCCGTATTTATATAGCATTGTCATTATTCTTAAGGATAAGAATGGAAAAACACGACAGGTAGCGAAGTCCAGAACAGGGTTTCGAACGATCGAGATCACCGACAAAATGTTTATGGTAAATGGGAAGGAAGTAAAACTAAAAGGAACGAACCTTCATGAGCACGACCCATTTAAAGGCAGGACTGTGGACATGAAGTGGATGGAAGAAGATGTGAAGCTTATGAAGCAGAGTAACTTCAATACCATTCGAATGTCTCATTATCCGCATCACCGAATTTATTACGAACTGGCGGATGAATATGGGTTGTATGTGATCGATGAAGCAAATATTGAGTCTCATGGAATCTCGTTCAGAAATCAGATCCTTCCCGGAGGTGACCCTTATTGGCAGGATGCGATCATTGATCGGGGAAGAAGTATGGTGGAGGCAAATAAAAATCATCCTTCTATAGTAATCTGGTCGCTTGGGAATGAAGCAGGTTATGGGGAGAACTTCAAACAAATGGCATCATATATCCGAACTCTCGACCCCGATCGACCGATACATTACCAGCATATGAATTACATTGCTGATATGGCCAGTTATATGTATCCGCCGGTTAGTTCGGTAGCACAGATACTAAATGATCCAAATATCAATCAACCGGTGATTTTGTGTGAATTTGTACACTCTATGGGAAATTCCACCGGCAACCTGGACGAGTACGTGAAACTGATGAAGGAAAACAGAAACTTTATTGGAATGTATGTCTGGGACTGGGTAGACCAGGGCCTGTATAAAGAAGACGAGAACGGGCGGATGTTCTGGGCTTATGGAGGAGATTATGGCCATCCTTATAACGATGGAAACTTCAATTTCAATGGTCTGGTTTCACCTGATCGGAAACCTCACCCAGCCTTGGAGAAAGTGAAATACTCCTATCAATACGTGGATTTCGGGTTCGGTGGACTGGCGAACAAGAATATCAGGATCCAGAATAATTACTCGGATTACAATCTCAGTAATTTCATCCTGAACTGGAGTTTATCAGAAGACGGGATAGAAATTCAGTCTGGCTCAATAAAAGAGCTGGATATTCCTGAAGGCGGTGTGAAATGGGTGAATATTCCATTCTCGGAACCCGATTTGGAAGCTGGCAGAGAATACTACCTGAATGTCAGTCTCCATTTGAAAGAAGACCATAATTGGGCAAAAGCAGGATTCAAAATGGCATGGGAGCAATTCAAGCTTCCATATTCTGTTCCAAAAGCAGGGTTAATGAGCGTCAGTGATATTCCCGGACTAACTTTTGATGATACAGGGGACAAGATTACGATCAGTAGCCGTGTATTTCAGGCTGAGGTCTCTAAAACAAGTGGGCTGATAACCAGCTACGTGGCGAATGGAGAAGCTCTCATCGAAACTCCACTTCAGCCTAATTTCTGGCGCGCAACGACAGATAACGACCGTGCAGGATGGGGCGATGTACTGGATCCATGGAAAGAGGCCGGGAAAAATACTACTGTGCAAAAGGTCTCTGTGGATGGTAACACGATCTCAGTAAGTGCAAAAGCCCCGGTGGGTCAAACAGAATTGAATTTGGACTATACTTTTTTGGAGAATGGTACAGTTCATGTGAATTATGAACTGATACCGTTAGGTAGTGAGATTCCGGAAGTAGTTCCCAAGATTGGTTTACAGGTTCAGATTCCGAAAGAACTGAATACCATGACCTGGTTCGGAAGAGGGCCTGAAGAAAATTATTCGGATCGAAAAGTGGGAATCAATGTCGGGCAGTATTCTGGTCTGATCAATGAATTATGGACGGACTACGGGTATCCCCAGGAAAACGGGAATCGCACTGAGATCCGCTGGGTTGCATTCACGAATGACAAAGGAAATGGATTTATTGCCGTGGCAGATGAATTCATAAACGTAAGTGCCTGGCCATACACGCTGGATGAGCTGGAGAAAGCGACTCACATTAACGAGCTTCCACGCCATAATTTCTTTACCGTGAACCTGGACATGGCTCAGCAGGGTGTTGGAGGAACCAATAGTTGGTCACCCAGTGCAAGAGCATTAACGGAATATCGTTTACCCACGGACGACAAATACAACTACAGTTTTTACCTGATGCCTTACCAAAGTAAAGACGGTGAGCTGACCGATATTGGTAACAAAAGATTTCCTGATAAGTAAGGTTTAGACCCTACACAAAAAAAGCCCGACCGGAATGGTTGGGCTTTTTTAATTTCAATTTCAGTAAAGCTATTTCTTAAGCAAGAACCTTAGAAACTTCTTCCGCTGCTTCTTTCAATAATACAGCTGAGATCACATTCAGACCAGAGTTGTCGATGATCTCTTTAGCTTCTGCAGCGTTGGTTCCCTGCAGACGAACAATGATAGGTACATTCTCTACTTTAGCTGCGATTTCAGGATCTTTAACAGCTTCGATAACCCCATTGGCTACACGGTCGCAACGAACGATACCACCAAAGATATTGATAAGGATCGCTTTCACATTAGGGTCGTCAAGGATGATGCGGAATCCGTTCTTAACAGTCTCAACATTGGCTCCACCACCTACGTCCAGGAAGTTGGCTGGCTCACCACCGGAAAGTTTAATGATATCCATAGTCGCCATTGCAAGTCCGGCGCCATTCACCATACAACCAACATTTCCATCAAGTTTGATGTAGTTCAAATTGTATTTACCTGCTTCAAGCTCAAACGGATCCTCTTCAGATTCATCCTTGAGTTCAGCAATATCTTTGTGACGATATAATGCGTTTCCGTCGAAGGTCACTTTTGCATCAAGAGCCAGGATCTCATTGTCTGGAGTCAGGATGAGCGGATTGATCTCGAACATATCAGAATCAATTTCCAGATATGCGTTGTAGATCGCCATGATGAATTTGATTCCTTTCTTCAGGGCTTCGCCTTCAAGGCCAAGCGCAAAAGCAAGGTGTCGGGCCTGGTTTACCTGAAGCGGCATTCCCGGCTCCACCCATTCTTTGATGATCTTTTCAGGAGTTTCTTCAGCAACCTGCTCGATTTCAACACCACCTTCGGTTGAAACCATGATCACATTCTTAGACACTGCACGGTCGAGAAGAATTCCCAAATAAAATTCTTTTTCGATATCCACACCATCAGTCACATATAATCTTTGAACCAACTGGCCTTCGTCACCGGTTTGTATAGTAACAAGTACATCACCGAGAAGGGATTCGGCGGCAGCTTTTACTTCCTCAACGGACTTGCACAGGATGACTCCTTTCACTCCATTTTTCTTGGTGCGGCCTTTACCACGACCACCAGCATGAATCTGAGCTTTCACCACAAAAAGGGTTGCTCCGTTAGCTTCTAATTTTTTGGCGGCGTCAACAGCTTCATCAACAGTTAGCGCTGCTATTCCGTCAGGAACAGGAACGCCGTAGCTTTTCAGGATCTCTTTGGCTTGGTACTCGTGGATTTTCATGAATAGTGGGTGTTAAATACGTTCTGTTAATACAATTTTCAGGGTGCCAATAATACCGAGAATGGCAACTAAAAGAAAGGCAAAGAATCGCTTTCAAAGTTAGGAGATGTATGGGAAAGCCTTTTTTTGGAATGGATTTAATACCTACCTTCAATCGATCTGAAATTGCAAAGAATATTAATGGCAAAACAAAAGATACTTATAGTATTTGGAACCCGTCCTGAGGCCATAAAAATGGCCCCTGTGGTGATGGAGTTCAGGAAGTATCCGGAGCTTTTTGAGGCCAAAGTGTGTGTGACTGCACAGCATCGGGAGATGCTGGATCAAGTGATGGATTTCTTTGAGATCGAGGCAGATTATGATCTTGATCTTATGACCCCTGGGCAATCATTACATTCACTAACAGCCAGAGTGATTCAGGAATTCAAACCCATACTGGACGATTTCGATCCTGACGTGGTATATGTTCAGGGAGATACAACCACCAGCTTTGCTTGTTCGCTCGCTGCATTTTATTCAGGGATCAACGTAGCTCACATTGAAGCAGGGTTAAGAACATATAACAAGATGGCTCCTTTTCCGGAAGAGATTAACCGGCAGCTGACCGGGAGACTGGCTGATTTCCATTTCGCCCCAACCAAAAACGCGGAAGAAAATCTTCTTTCAGAAGGGATTGTGGCATCTAAGATATTAGTGACAGGCAATACAGTGATTGATGCCTTGCAATACACAGCATCAAAAGTAGAATCATTAAGATCAGCTGAGATCACAAAACTGGAGCAGCTGATCGATCCCGATAAAAAACTGATCCTGGTAACAGGGCACCGACGAGAGAACTTTGGACAAGGATTTCTTCAAATTTGTGAAGCCTTAAAAGAGCTTTCCCAAAACGAAGAAGTCCAGATCATCTATCCGGTGCATTTAAATCCAAATGTACAGAAACCGGTGTATGAGCTTCTTGGTGAAGTTGAAAATATCAATCTTATCGATCCGCTTCCGTATGAGGTATTTATCTGGCTGATGAAGCAGTCTTACTTCATTTTAACAGACAGTGGGGGAATTCAGGAAGAGGCCCCGGGTTTAGGTAAACCGGTATTGGTGATGCGTGAAACCACTGAAAGACCGGAAGCTGTTGAAGCAGGAACGGTAGTGTTAGTCGGAACCGACAAGAAAAAAATAGTAGATGAATGCCTTAACTTGATACAAGATCCGGCGCGATATGAAGAAATGAGCACTGCACACAATCCATATGGGGATGGCACAGCAGCAAAAAGAATTGTGGAGTTTCAGAAAAAGCTAACAAAGGAGATAAGCTGATACGTTTTATCCGAAAAGATTTTATATTTAGCGAACCACTGAAAGAAAAGGGATATCACGCTTGAATAAAGCACAGATCATGACCGCCGAGGATCTACATCGCACCTACCTGCGATTTGCTCATCAATTCCTCGAATCCTACGAAGACCCTACTCGCCTTGCTATTATCGGCATGCAGACTAGAGGAGTATATATGGGTAAGAGGATCATCTCAGCAATTAAAAAAGAGTTTGGAATAGATATCGATTTTGGTGTTCTGGATGTGACTTTTTACCGGGATGATTTTCGGAGCAAACTCAAGATGCCAGATGTGAAAGTCACAGAAATACCGTTCGACCTGTATGACAGAGATGTGGTGCTGGTAGATGACGTGCTATATACAGGGCGTACAGTTCGCTCCGCAATGGATGCATTAATGGCATATGGGCGGCCCAGAAAGATCAAGTTTTGCTGTATGATAGATCGTGGACACCGGGAATTACCGATCTCACCGGATTACACCGGTATGTATATTGCAACCCAGGAGAAAGAAGAAGTGCAGGTAAAAGTGGAAGAACTGGATGAAGAAGATGCTGTGTATCTGGTAGAAGTTGAGGAGGGAGCTGATGAGTAATACTTCTGCTGAATATGAATTTAAACAAAAGCACCTGCTGGGCCTGGCTGATTATTCCGCAGAAGACATTTTATATGTATTGGATCAGGCACGTTCATTTCGGGAGATACTTGATCGTCCAGTACCAAAAGTCCCAACTCTCAGGGACAAGACAATTGTAAACCTGTTCTATGAGAACAGTACCAGAACCAGACTTTCATTTGAATTAGCTCAAAAAAGAATGGGAGCTGATGTCGTTAATTTTTCGGCAAGTAACTCAAGTGCAAAAAAAGGGGAATCCCTCAAAGACACCATTCGAAATATCAGTTCCATGAAGATAGATATGGTGGTCGTTAGACATGAAAGCCCCGGAGTGCCGCACTTTCTGACCCAATGTGTGGATGCGGCAATTCTAAATGCAGGCGATGGGGCACATGAACATCCAACGCAGGCATTGCTGGATATGTTTACAATGCGTCAGATCAGCTCTGAATTGAAAGGAAGAAAAATTGCTATCATAGGGGATATAAGCCACAGCCGGGTAGTAAGATCTAATATTATCGGTTTGAAAAAACTGGGAGCCGAGGTGGTACTTTGTGGACCAAAAACATTCATGCCCGTTTTTGTGGAAGATTATGGAGTGAATGTATCGTATGATCTGGATGAAACACTGGCCTGGTGTGATATTGCAATGGCACTGCGAATTCAACTGGAACGGCAGGACAGAGCTACTGAACTATTCCCATCTCTCAGGGAATATCATGAAAGGTTCGGGATCAAAATGGGACATCTTGAAAAGTACCCGGACTTCAGGATCATGCATCCCGGCCCGATCAACCGCGGTGTAGAAATGGAAAGTGAAGTGGCCGACAGCGACCGGGCGGTGATACTGGATCAGGTTACCAATGGAGTAGCAGTCCGAATGGCGGTACTCTATTTGTTAAGTGGTGGCACCAGAGTTTGATTAATAATCTGTCGAAAAGTTTTAAATTGCCTTTATTACCTTGTTAGAAGTAGAATCACAGATCTTAAGTGAAAAAAACCAAGGCGCTATTACGGAAACAATAGATACAAATTCCTCACAACCGACTGTTACAATTGGAATTCCTGTGCTCAACGAAGAAGAGCATATTGAAAGGGTTGTGTCTGGATTCTTGGATGCGGGATACCCAAAACTGGTAGAGATTCTCATAGCTGATGGAGGAAGTAAAGACAGAACAAGAGAAATAGTTGCGGAACTTTCAAAGAAAGATGCACGGGTCAAACTCATAGATAATCCGGATAAGTATCAGTCTTACGCTCTGAATAAAATGATCGATGTTGCTGAAGGTGAAGTTTTTCTCAGGGCGGACGGTCATTGTTATTACCAGGATGATTATATTCAAAACTGTTTATCCGTGTTAATCTCCTCAGGTGCTAGAAATGTGGGTGGAGCACAACGATATAAAGCTTCAAATCTGGTACAGGCAGGTATTGCGTTAGCTGTTAAAAGTTTTTTAGGTAATGGTGGTGCAAAATATATGCAGGAAAATTATGAAGGGTATGCTGATACAGTATTCCTGGGATGCTTCTGGACAAAAGATTTAAAAGAAATTGGGGGTTTTAATACTGAAAATATTACCAATCAGGATTCAGAGTTAAACCTGAGATTGATAGAGCATTTTGGGGAAAGTATTTATGTGAGTCCAACAATCAAGAGTTGGTATTTCCCGAGAGATAGTTTTGGGAAGTTATTTAAACAGTATTTCAGATATGGAAGAGGAAGGTATCTGACAAAGTCGCTTCATCCGAAAAATAGCCCAATCAGAGGATTGATGCCGTTTGTTAGTATATTGATCTTACTTGTATATCTCATTACAGACTTGTTCACTGAAATGAATTTGCATTCGGTTGAAGTATTTGTCGTTTTATCCGCTTTAGTATTAATTGAATCAATTAGAATCACTGTAAGTAAAACATCCATATATAAAGATGAGATTTGGGTTGGAAACAGTTCAACACCAATTATAATAAGTAGAGTTCTATCCAGTTCTGTTTCAATTGTTATTATGCAAATAGCACATTTTAGTGGGTTTTTATTTCAGTTTGTTAAGAGAGTATTTGTTCGGAAAAAAGTATGGTAGTTCAACAGAACAAAATAAACATATATTCAATACCGAATATAAATGAGAGAATTTCAATCCAATAACGGAAAAAAATTTACTTCCTTTTTAGATTGCATAAGAGAAAGTCATTTTAATAATGATTTTATTAACTATGAATCTGTATCTGAGTTTTTGGTATTTGGAGCTTGTTATTTTACCGATACTCTAATAAATGGTGTAACAAAGAAATTCAGACATCAAAAATTTACATTGGATGTAAATGATGGGTTGATTGAAGATTATTTTCAAAAAGAATCGCCTTTCATGATCAAGAGTTATATTGATCCAGTAAAAGAATTTCTCTCTTTTTTTGAATCTAGAGCAGATCACCTTCGGAATCGAAGAATTTCAATTGACCTTACTGGTGGTATTGACTCGAGACTTATAGCAGTAATATTAAATTCTCAGAACATCTCTTTTGATGCAGTGTACTCACTCGATTCAGGGAGTAATTATGAAGCAGAAATAGCTAGAAAAGTTGCAGAAGTTCTTGGGGTTAGGATCGATATTCTTAGATCTGAAAGTGAATTAACGAACACAGAATTACACAGGCTATTTGAATTAAGTGATGGATTATGGGACTTTACAAAGCTTGTATCATTAAAGAACACTCAAAGATGGAGACAAAAGAATGGTTATGATTTAGTCATAACTGGAGTTGGAGGGGAACTTTATAAAGATTTTTGGTGGCAACAAGATTTTCCTTTCTATAAACAAGATAGCGTAAATTTAGGGAGGCTTTTGAAGATGAGAATGTATCCTCAGGAGCTGGATGAAAATTTACTTGAAGGAGATTTCAAAAAGGCATTTTCAAATTGTAGTGACTCATTTATTAAAAAAATGGGAAAATATATTGATGTAACAAATACTCAATCTTATGACAAGATATACTATGAGGTCAGAATAAAAGAACAGATATCGCTTCTATCGTGGATTACAAGTAAGTATATTGATTCATATTCGCCGCTACTCGAACAGTCTATTTTGTCAATAGGGTATAACTTACCGAAGAGAAAAAGGTTTTTTAATAATTTTCATAGAGATATCATTTCAAGGTTAAACCCAGAAGTCTCGAAAATACCAACTACAGAAGGTAGAATGAGTGTTTCGAATAATAAATTCTTTAAATCAATGGATGCTTTTAAGTTTGGAATGATCAAAACAAAAAAGCTTTCAGAAAAACTAATGAGTGTTAGTAGCCCAGAGAAGCATTTGCGACGAACAATAAATCGTAATATCGTAGAAGAATTAAAAGGCTCACTTATATTTTTTAAGGAAAAAGGATTAATTAACAAAAAATGTAGAGTGTCGGATATCCCTGAAAATATGATTGGCAGATTTCTGCTGTTAAATAAAATATTAGAAACCGCGGAAAATTAATCTTATAAGCTATGGCACAGATTTCAGGATTGATATCAGTAGTAATACCTTCATACAACAGACCCGAAAGATTAATTCGTGCAGTTAATTCCGTTTTAGAACAAACGTATAAAAATCTTGAAGTGATAATTATTGATGATGCTTCAGATAATAAAATTCATTTGAGAGATCTAGAGAATTCTGAAAGAGTGAGAGTATTATATAATGATGTTAACAGAGGTCCGTGCTATTCACGAAATAGAGGAATATCAGAAGCTAGGGGAGAATACATTAATTTTCTGGATGACGACGATATACTATTTTCCGATAAGCTTGAAAAACAGGTCAAGTTTTTTAATGATTCCAAGAATCAAAAGCTTGGCATGGTTACTGCACATGCAATTGACGAGAGGTCTGGAGAAGTAGTTGAAAAGTATAATAGAGTACAGGGTAATATTTATACAAGTCTCCTTAAGTCTTATGCTGTTTCAGGGATTGAGACTATGTTATTTAAAACCTCTATAATTAAGAGTCTTGGAGGTTTTGATATTGAACTGGAATCTAGTCAGGAATATGATCTACTGATACGTTTTGCTGAGAACCATGAAGTTGATTATGTAGATGAAATTCTAAGCAAAGAATTTAGGTCAGAGAATCAGATTAATACTAATTTTGCAAAAAAAATAAGTGGTGCTAAATATTTGTTTAAAAAACATGATTGTCGCTTTAGGGACAAAGGGCTCATATTTTGGTTTAGATCAAGAGTAAAATTGAAAATTTTAATACTCAGATTCTATATTGGTAAAATATTTGGTGAAAAAGCTTACCGATTGCTATTAATTAATTGATAATAGATTTCAGAATATCTTTTTATATACACTTCTTTGCCAAAGTATTCTTGGATATAGTTATTTAGTGTTTGAGGGCTAGGATTATTGTTGGTTCTTATCAAATTTATAGCATTTGTAAGTTGTCCTATATTGTCAGGATCAATAAGTTGCCCAAGATTATTATTTAATATGGCTTCGGGGCCACCACTTTTTGTTGAAATTACAGGTAAACCAGATGCCATCGCTTCTATCAATGCTATGCCGAAAGGTTCATTTCTACTAGGTAATACAAAACCATCTGCCGAACTAAGCCACTGCCCTATTTCGTTTCTTGGTTTAGGTCCATGAATTATAAATCGATCTGAATGTTGCTTTGCTATTAATGATTTTATTGATCTTGAATAATCTGGTTCGTCATTAATTCTACCAATCAGATGAACTTTTATTTTAATCTTGTCGTCCAGCTTTTGAACTGCTTTTACCAATACATCAATACCTTTTTTGTACCGTAAATTTGCTACACACAACAAATGAAAGTAGGAATCATCCAGACCGAGCATTTTTTTTTCCATTTTTTTTTCATCGTTTGTTGGAGGGATAAAATTAGATGTATCAATATGATTGTATACGATTTGTAACTTATGCTCTACTTCTGGATGAGATTTCAAAACATCTTTGTACAAACCAGGCCCAACTACCGTAATATAATCGGCACAACGAAGTTGATTTTTAGTTATCTCAGATAGTTTTTTATTTATGCTAGTGTGATAAAAGTCAACTCCATGCATTGTTACAACAATAGGTATACCATATCTTTTTTTAATAGATGTAATTGATAATCCTGAAGGGTATAAAAAGTGTATATGAATTAAATCAGGTCTATTCTTATCAAAAAATGAAATAATATTTTTAGATAATGATGCTTGAATTAATTGGGGGAACCGTTTCTTTGGAAAGGATAAATAATAGATTCTGTTTCCCTTTATTCTATTATTTAATAATAAAGGAGACGAATTTTTTTTTGAACGCTTTGTAAAGGGAGAATAGTATGGTGTAGGTACTATTAACTCAGTAATAAACTTTTCTGATAAGGAATTGCAATGGTCTTCAATAAAAGTAGCATCGTATGGGGAGTATATACTTGGGAATGAATGAGAGACAATTGCAATTTTTTTCATTTTGGGCAACTATAATTATTAATACTGCAAGCAGAAGGAAATAGTAAAAATGATCAAGTTTTTAAACTTTGATCATATTTAAGAATGCAAGTGTATAGAAATACATTATAACATATCAATACAAATATATGTAACAACACCAAGATTTTAAGCCCAATAAAGAAGTCGTAAAAATAAAAACCTATAAGAATACCTATAATTCTAACAGAGAAAATCAAACTTGAAAATAAAGTCATAGTCTTCTCTTTTCTAAGCAGAATTAGTGTTTTACCTGTAGGCGCACTTATGAAATCAATAAACAATAATGGAGCTAAAATTGAAGCAACAGTCCCCGCTGATATCCATTTGTCACTAAATATAAAACCAAAAATAGGCTCAGCATACAAATAAAGAGTAATCATTGGAACAATTGAAATAACAAATAGCCCAACCCAGGTTTTAAGTAGAAAGAATTTCATGTACACATTTTGAGAAATTCTTTCAGCAGCTTTTTTGTAGAAAACTTGTCCTACGGAGGTTCCAAGAAGGGCGGATGGTGCACTTAATACACGATAGGCAAGGGCATAAAAACCGAGTTCAATTTGTCCAAAAAGGCTACCTATCAAAAGTATTGGAAACTCGATTCCACCACTACTGAGTAAACTTGAAAATACAGTAAATTTAGGTTGGTTTTTATATAAATGAGCGGTCTTTCTAAGTTTTCTGAATTTAAGCTTTTTAAAATCATTCCAGAATGATAATCCCGCATTAAATACAAATGCTAATAAAGTTATAAATCGTCCAAAAAAATATCCGAAAATTAAACCAGTTGTTAGAAAACCTTGGAATCCAATGAAAAACTGAGATGCAGCAATTGTTGATGATTGGGTTATTTTTGCAGATGATAATAAATTGTACTTTTCAAATCGAAGATACCAGTACTGAAAAATATTTATAGCAGAGTTTGTTAATAAGGTAATAGGATAGGCAAGAAGAAATAGGTTAGTTAGCTTAAGTATTTGGCTAAAGAAATCATTAAAAAGTAAAATTGGGATATAAAGTGATAAACTTAAAATACTGGCACTACTAAAAGCAATAAAAAACAATGAAAATGCATACTTACGTTTTTTAGGGATTATGATTGCAAATTCATAAGTACCAGTAATTATGATACTACCAATTATAATCATTGAGTGGAATAATTGTAATTCACCAAATGAAGTGACTGGAAAAAGTCTTGCCAATAAAGGACTTATAAGTACAGTGATCAGGTGGGCAATACTTGTACCTCCTGCTAATTTTGCAACACTTTTGAAATAGTTACTGCTTGTAAGTTTTGACAATACCCCTTTAATCATATAGAAAGGTAATAGTTAAATAATTGGAGTAGAAACCTAATGTTTGAATAACCAAAAGCTTAATTAAAATAAAAAATGATGTTGCTGGACAGTAATATTCGGGCAAAATAAATTTTTCAAAGAAGTAATTCGAATAATAGATCTTGAGTGGTATCTTTTACTAAAACATAAATACAACGACAAACAAAAATTGGAAAGAAATAAAGTAGATATTCTTGATTTACTGATCACACTGGTAAAGCATAAAAAGCTATTAATCAGGAATGTAGTAGTTCTGACATTACTATCGTTGATAATAAGTTTGATATGGCCTAAGACTTACCAGTCTACATCAGAAATAATACAAACTAGAGAGTCGCTTGGTGGAATAAGTAGCATCATTCAAAATTTCAGTTCCATTAATTCTGGCCAAAATAAAGTTGGTGGAGAAACAATTTTGGTTATTCTAAATAGTGAAACTCTGAGGATGAAACTTATTAACGAGTTTAATCTTCAGGAAGTTTATGGAACTTCAATAAAAGAAGAGCTACTAAAGAATCTTGATGGTGCTATAACGATTGAAGATACAAGAGAAGGTGGATTCGGGTTCAATCCAATTGTTTCTGTAAAATTAGGTGTTGAGGATGAGGATCCTGAAAGATCTATGAAAATGAATCAATTCATTTTAGATGAATTGGATTTTCAGATGGAATCTTTAAATGCTGAAAGCTCTGAAGAGACCCTTGAATTGTTACAGTCAAGGCTATCTAAAAATGAAGAAGATCTTAAAAAAGCCGAGCAGGATTTAAATTCTTTTCAGAATAAATACGGAATTCTTGAGGTTGATGCACAGGTTAGTTCAATGATTGAAAATATAGGACAGGTGAAGAGTAAAATTCTTGAAAAGGAGATTGAAATTCAGGTTATGAAGGATAGACTTAATAGTAACTCATCAACTATTTTAGAACTAAAAACTCAGTTGAATGCCTTGAATATAACTTATGATGATTTGATAAAGAAATCTGAAAATCTTGATAATACGGGCAGTGATGTTTTCTTCCCATTGCTTGATTTGCCGGATCTCCTGATTATATATTATAGACTAATACGAGAAGTGGAAATTCAACAATCAATTTATGAATTTCTTCTACCACAGATAGAACAGCAGAGCTTGTACCTCGAAAATAATAGTAGCGGCATTAGGTTGATAGACGAACCCGACCTTCCAACATATAAATTTAAACCAAAAAGAGCTTTTATTGTTATAGGCGGATTCATGTTTTCGATATTCATTTCTTTGATAATTATTTTTTATAAAGAGATGACCTCATCAGAGGATTCTGAAACTTCATTAAAGATCCGTAAGATCAAACAAGAATTGTTTAATGTGGAATAATGATTCTAGATTATATAAATCTGGTATACTACATTTAGTTTATCCTGTAATAATTCTAGTAATATTTTTTAGTGGATTTTACAGTTTCGGAATACTTGCACTAGTAGGTTTGCTAGGTATTAGTGTTACAGGTTTGTATTACAGCTATGCATTCAAAAGAAATGAACTACTGATTTACCCTATAGCAGCGAGTATTTTTTTGGGCTCATCTCTTAGTTTATTTGAGGGTAATGTTATACCACTTACTCCGTTTCAGGTAACTTTAGTGATTGGGTTATTAGTTTTTTTCGCGTCAAGACTTTTTAGGGCGGAAACATATGTTAGATATAATGGCTTATTCATTCCTGTAGTTCTATTTTTGGCTATTATCTCATTTTCTCTCATTTATTCTCCAGATAAGCTAAATGGGTTTCTTCAACTTATACGTTTTATCGTTCTAATTTTATTTTGTCATTTCACTTCAATAGTTGTTAAATCAAAGAATGTTATTAGAACAACACTAGCCCTGGTAGTTGTGGTGAGCATAACACTTTCTATTTACTCTGTAGTTGAAAATATTATGAATCCCCAGGCTGCTGTACAGAATTTATTAAATGCTGGAACTAAATTAACACGTTCAACTGCAGGAGCTTTTTCAGATCCTAACCGTTTTGCTTCCATTCTAATCTTACCAATAGCTACTACATTTGCATTATTAAATTCGGATAAGAAAATTCAGATAAGAATAATTGCCGGACTGGCTTTTCTTCTATTAATTGCGGGACTTCTCTCTACATATTCTAGAAGCGGGTTTTTAGCTGTTTTTTTACTCTCGTTTGTGATAATTTTATGGTTTAATAATGTTAGGTTTTTTTTGCTATTTATGATAGCAGGTTTACTAATTGGGATGTCCGTTCCGGTAATTCGATTAAATATTATTACTTATTCGGAGAGAATATTCAGTTTGTTTGTTGGTGGGCTTGATAATTCAAATAGTATAAGATTGATGCTTGGGATAGGCGCTATTAATATGTTTATAGACTCGTATACATTTGGGGTTGGTTTTCAAGGATTTAATGAGGTATTTCCAAGATACTTTAATTACCAAGAAACAATTACTGTACAGGAACCACATAATATTATATACACAATTCTGGCGGAACTTGGTCTTCTGGGGTTTTTAATATTTTCGATTATTGTTTACTTCATTTTTAAAAAAGCTTTAGTAAACACCAGAAATGCAAAATCGGAGGATGATAGAATCTACGCGGTAGTTTTTTTGGCGTCAATCTTGGGCTACTTCGTTTTTTATCAATTCTATGATGGGGGTTTATTAGACACCTCGCTTATGATGATATTTGGATTAATATTTGCTCACCATAATATATTAAGCGAAAGAAAGAACTAATTACTTCACGATTAATAAATCTAAATCAATTTATGTTCCTAATAGCAACATAAGTTGTAATTATTCCAGTTATGGTTGTAATACCAGTCATGATTAGTTGAATTCTAGTATTTTTTAGTTGCTCTTTCTGGACTTCAAAAGTTCTTAAAGCATTTAGTTCTTCAACTGGTAAACGATCAATAAAGATTTTATCGCCTGACTCAAGAGTGGTTTCCTCAGGTTTGAACCATGCAGAGCTTCCTGCCTTAATTACAAATACTCTTTCTTTATCGGCTGATAGTGCGTATCCACCAGCTTTATTAATAAAATCGAAAATTTTATTATTCTCCATTGGTGATAAAGGGAAATATCCCGGATTATTAACCTGACCAAAAACAAATATTGTTTGCTCATTTCTTGGGATAAACAAGAGATCTCCGTTGAATAAAACAGTATTATTCAAAACATTCTGATCGTTGAGGTTTACAAAAACTTTATTCTGACTAAGGGAAGTTTCAAGAGATAAATACTCAAGACCTTGAATTAATTGATCAGAGGTTCTTTTCATTAATTCTGTGTTGAATTTATTCGGGAT
This sequence comes from Rhodothermia bacterium, assembly GCA_030427885.1. Lineage (GTDB taxonomy): Bacteria > Bacteroidota > Rhodothermia > Balneolales > Balneolaceae > JAUICM01. The sequence goes on from JAUICM010000004.1 coordinate 382,383, forward strand.
CTCATTTTCAAGATTCCCACCCCTCAAAAGATAGGCTGCTTGTGATAAGGCGTTATTTGATAATCCTCCAGCTAATTCCAATATTTCTCCCAAAGTGGTAGAGCCACTAATAATAGGAAACATGCCGGGTGTTACAACTTCCCCTTTTAAAGTAATTGAAGAGTTAAGATTATCAGCTGAAGTTTTAGGTATAACAAGTCGATCATTAGGAGCTAGTTTAAAACTATTCCATTTTTCATTTTGGACTTCAATTTTGTCAATCTTGTCATTTTTCCACCTGAATAGCAAAGCGATTGAACTGTCTGCATCTTCTTCGAAACCACCGCTTATATCAACCATATCCTGTATAGTGTCTCCAGTACGAAATTCTAATTCATACCCATAACTGACAGCACCAGAAATACTAACTACAGGTGTTTCTCTATTCCTTCGGGAGATGACTATTTTATCGCCTGAGCGTACAATTGGATTGGATTTAAGATCTCCGGTTCTGAAATACTTAACAAGGTCTGCATTGCTCTTATTACCATTAGCATGGAATATTTCAATATTTCTGAACGAATATGTATCGATTGTTAATAATTGGCTGGTATAGTTCGGTAAATAAATATTACTACGACTAACAGGTATATCAACTTTTAAAATGGATTGAAGAACTGCAATATCAACCCGTGATTGAGCGGGTACAACATATTTTCCCGGATATGGAATAGAGCCGGCAACATGAATAGTGGAAGGTTTAGGTAATTCAATTGAGATTGATACCGTAGGGGCTTTAAAAGTTTCGGAAAGTTTGGACGTAAGGGTATTCTCAGCATCAGAAATAGTTTGACCAGAAATATGTATTGAACCAATAGATGGTAGAATGATTTCTCCAGTAGAGTTGATAACAATTCCACGGTAAATCAGTTTCTGACTACTATTAATTTCGATGTTTACTAAATCACTTGCTCCTAAGATATATGAATTTTTCTCTATTGTACCTTCATAGGGAATACCGTCAATAGCAACTTCAAAACCTGTTGGATCTTGGTAGTAGAACCCCCCAAGTTCAGAAGAATAGTTCAACTCCAGCGAGCTACCATTTGATGAGGAATGTGAACTTCTAGATTGAGCAGAAGAAATTTGGTATTGGGAAATTAGAATTAGTACAAAAACTGTGATCAATTTATTCATAAAAATACTGTGCGTGGTTAGCATTATCGTCGTGCTAAGATTATTCCTGAAATTACAAATCCGGAACCAATATACTGAAACAAGCCCAATTGCTCTTTCAGAATCAGTACTCCAAAGAGTAAACCTAGTACGGGAACCAGATTTTGATAGGTGGCGGTTTTCACGGCTCCTATTTTTACGATCCCGTTATTCCAGATCAGGTATGCTATTCCTACCGAGAGGAGGCCACTATATATAACGCCTCCATAACCAGCATACGACACGCCTGACCAATCAAGCTGTATCATCGATGGTATTCCGACAAGAATTAATGCTATTGCTCCGATCATGGACATAAATCCGGAGTACTGGGTTGAATTATAAAATTTCAGGTATTTTTTAGAAAGAATAGTATATGTTGCCCATGCAATAGCGGCTAAGAGTGTGATTATGTCGCCTTTGAAGCTGTCCGAGGCAAAAGATATTCCATTTTTACCCCAAATAACAATAAAAATGACACCTATAAATGCAAGCAGAATACCGAGCATTTTCAGGGGGCTAAGTTTCTCGGAAGTGAAGAAATGTGAGAACAATGCTACCCAGATGGGGATGGATCCAAGCATTACCGCGGCATTGGCAGCATAAGTGTAATTGAGGCCTATTATAAAAAGGAGCTGATAAACCAGGTTTCCGATCAGCCCGATCCAAAGTAAGGGCCAGAAATGCTCCCGTTTAACTTTCAGGCTAAAGCCCCGCTTTAAGGTTACTCCAACAAGTAAAATACCTGCCACAAAGTAACGCAGAGCATTAAAGCTGAATGGATCGAGTTCGTTCAGGGCGATCTTAACAATGCTGAAGTTAAGTGCCCAGATCACGGCTACAATAATAAGTGAGAATTCGGTTAAATGGTCTTTCTTCAAGCGTGTGATTGTAGATGAATTTTAAAATAGGAATAAGAGAGGCAAAAAACGGGTACTTGTTAATTATTTCTTCACACAAAAAAACTAGGAATTTATTGTGTTAACCCTTAATTTTTGACCCTTGTTCAAAAAATGACTCTAAGTCAGTATGGGAATTTCAGAAAGAAAAGAAAGAGAAAAAGAATTAAAACGCTCACTGATCCTGGAATCAGCGGAGGAGTTGATCCTAGAGAAGGGTCTCGATCACCTGAATATGGATGAAGTTGCGGAGCGCGCAGAGGTTAGTAAGGGATCTTTGTATCTCTATTTTAATAATAAAACTGACCTTGTTCTTGGGATCTGCCATAAAGCATCATCAATGCTGAATGCAGAGAGCTCAAAAGTTTTGACTATGGATATCCCAGGTCTGGAGATGGTTTATCATTTAGGTATCAATTATCTGCAATTTGCTAATCAGCACGCTGAATTTTTCAGTGCTATGAGATTTCTCGAAAGTTATAAGGACACAGAGAACGCTAAGAACAGCAGTTATCTTGAAATGTGTACAAATAATCGACAGGAAGGATTCAGAGTAATGGTTCGGGCAATCCAGATAGGCATGCAGGATGGCTCAATAAATTCATCATTTGATGCGGAAGAACTGGCTTTGTTGTTGTGGTCAACCTCACATGGTGTAGTGGGAATTGCGCATATGCACAACAATGCCAGTCATTTTAAACTGCTGGATAATATTGGACTAAGTTTAGACAAGATGTTCAAAGGTTATATGAAGCTAATTGGGAATGGTATCGCTACAGAGAAGAGTAAACATAGTGACTCCCAGTCATTTTTTGAAACAGAGTATGAGGCTAAACGTACTGGCCTCGCGAATAAATAGAATTGCTATTAAACCATAAATTAAAAATGAATAAACACTCATTTAGAGCACTAATAGGGGTGTTTGTGCTTGCGGCATTATTGATCACTCAATCTGTGTATGCTCAAAACGCAAATACAGAGCTTATCAGTGATAAGCAGTTAAGTCTCGATGAAGCGATCACAATTGCTGTAGCAAACAATCCTCAGATAAAGAGAGGGCTACTCTCGGTAGATGATGCAGACCAACTGATTCGCATAGCGTATGGAGAGGTCTATCCGGAAATAACTTCATCAATGAACTATACCAGAAATATCGAACTTCCTGTAAGTTATCTTCCGGGTGAGTTTTTCGGAGGAGCTCCAGGGACATTAGTTCCTGTTTCTTTTGGAACGGATAACAACTGGCAGGGTGGATTCACGGTAAATCAAACCTTGTTCAGAGGTGAAACCATCATAGCTCTTAGTTCAGCAACGGTTTTTAAAACAGTTCAGGATGAGAGTCTCAGGGCAACAAGCCAGCAGGTGATCACCCAAACCCGGATCGCTTACTATCAGGTATTAGCTGCTAAAGAACAGTTACGCCTCCAGCAGGCTCAGATCCGAAGACTGGAACAAAACCTTAAAGAGAATGAAGCGCGCCAGCGGGCCGGACTCGTTGACAACTATGATGTACTAAGACTTCAGGTACAGCTAAGCAATCAAAAGCCGTTGCTCATTGATGCTGAGTATGGAGTTGATGCAGCGTACAGAAATCTGAAAGCGGTGCTTGGACTTCCACTTCAGTTTGAGTTTGCCGTTGAAGGAAACCTGAACGAATATGACATTCTCTCTGAAGGGAACGGGAATGCTGAAAATCAAACGATCCGTAAGATCGATCAGATGAATCCGTATACTTATCAGAAGTCTGAGTTTGATTCATCCGGGCTGGAAATGTTCAGAGGGGATATCAGAGTTCTTGATGCCAGTCTGGAACTGAAGGATAAAGAGATCACATCGATCAAAAGTCGGTTTCTTCCAACGCTATCTGCTACTTACAATTTGCAGTGGAGTGCGGCTGAGCCTGGAGCACCTAACTTTTTCAAAAATCCGGAGCCAAATACAAGTCCAAACAGATTTCAGACAGTGGCTGTGAATTTGAGTTTACCTCTGTTCCAGGGGTTCAAGAGGCTTGCGGATGTGCAGCGTGCACAGATTCAGCGCAAAGATATTGAAGAACAAAAAAGAGCAGCTTTATTAAGTGCTCAGAACGAAGTCGCATCAGCAAGCGAAGCTATAAACAGGTCGTTTGAAACTGCATCGGCAAGAAAACAAGCTCTTGATCAGGCTACTGAAGGTTATAACAGAGCCCAAAAGAGATACGAAAATGGCCTTGGTTCACAAATAGAGGTTACTGAGGCGGAAGTACAGGTTAGACAGGCAGAGGTGAATTATGCACTTATGGTCTTCGATTACCTGACCGCAAAAGCTCAATATGATCTGGCTACCGGACAGGTGCCATTTGTGGATACTGAGACGGACTCATCGAATTAAAGAACTATCAATCAACGTAACATGAACAAACAGAATTTATTACTACTACTAATTATAGGGTTTTTGGCAACGGCCTGTTCAGGAGAGGCTGAGCAGACTGAAACGACTGCTGAGGACATTGTTAAAACTGTAAATGTAACTACAAAAAGTGTTGAACCTTCAACATTCAGCAGCTATGTAAGAGTGATCGGTAATGTCGCTACTCCAAACGACATACTTATCTCTGCTGAAGTGAGTGGGAGAGTAATCAGCTATAAAGTGAAAGAAGGCGATAAGATCCGCAAAGGGGAGACCATTGTTAAGATCGACGATTCCAAACTTAAGCAGGAAAAAGCCCGTCTTGAAGCAATGACCGCTCAGGCAAAGGATACATACGAACGACTTAAGAAAGTATATGAAGAGGATGGTATTGGTTCTGAAGTCGATTACCTGAATGCAAAATATGCTTACGAGCAAAGTAATTCGGCATTAGAATCTATCAAAGTAGATCTGGCTAATACTTCAATTACCGCTCCGTTTAATGCCACAGTGGAAACTAAGATGGTTGAAGCCGGAGAGATCGTTAATCCGGGAACACCAGTAGTGCGACTTATCGGTTCAGATGAGTTTATTATCAGTGCTGGTGTACCTGCGCGTTATTCTGATGCAATTGGTACCGGTGATGACGTATTGTTCTGGTTTGATACGCAAGCCAGTGATACACTTCAGGGGACTATTCGCTATGCGGGGAGTAGCATCAATCCTACCAACAGAACTTTTAGGGTAGAAGTTGAACTTCCAAAAAAGGGACATAGCTATAAAGTAGACATGATCGCGAACCTGCTTCTGAAGACTAATGAGCAGACTGATGTACTGGTTATAAGCGAAGAATATGTGTATTCGAAAGGTGGAGAGTACGTGGTGTACGTCCTTTCGGAAGATGAAAGTGGTGACCCTGTTGCTCAGAAAAGAGTGGTAAATCTGGGGCTGTCTTATAAAACAAATGTAATTATCGAAAGCGGCCTTGAAGCTGGTGATCAGTTGATTACCCTTGGTTCTGCATTCCTGGATGATGGAATGAGAGTGACTCCAAAGGAAGCAACCGGAACTCTGGCCGCTAACTAATTTATTCGGAAACTAATATGAGTACCGAAAACCAAATGAATGGAACTAACAAGAACGGAGCTCCGGTGAGTCAGGAAGCTGACAGAAAGGAATTCTGGTTATCTACGTTCTCGATAAATAACAGGATCAGTGTTCTGGTGCTGTTAGTGCTGATCGGGATCATGGGTATTGTATCGTATTTCTCTATCCCTAAAGAGAGTTTCCCGAGTATCAATATTCCAAATATCTTTGTGGTCACTGTGTATCCCGGGGTATCACCTGAGGATATGGAGAGTCTGGTTACAAGGAAGCTGGAGGATGAGCTTGGAAATATCTCTGAAGTAAAAACCATGACCTCAACCTCATCTGAAGGTTATTCGAATATCAGCCTGGAGTTTGATCCAAGCATTGATATTGAAGATGCGCTCCAGAAAGTGAGAGAGAAGGTCGATCTGGCAAAACCGGAACTTCCGGAAGATGCGGAAGAACCCGTTGTTCAGGAGATCAATTTTTCTGAATTCCCGATCATGAACGTGAACCTGTCCGGAGCTTATGAGGAAGAGATCCTTAAAGACATCGCAGAAGATTTACAGGATAAGATCGAGGCGGTACCTTCTGTACTGGGTGTAGATCTTACTGGTGGACTCGAGCGTGAGGTGCAGGTGGATGTGGATCTGGCTAAGATGAAATACTATGGTATTACTTTTGGCGACATCATCACGTCGATCTCGCAGGAGAATGTTACCATCCCGGGTGGGGATATATCTGTAGGGACTAAGAAATTTCTGCTTCGTGTACCCGGACAATATGATGATACTTCGTTACTCGAAGACATTGTTGTTAAAGGGAAAGAGCAAAGCCCGATCTATGTACGCGATGTTGCCAAAGTTACTTTTGGATTCAAGGAACGGGAAACCTACTCGGAACTGGAAGGTGCTCCGGTAATCACCCTTGGTATCAAGAAGCGAACCGGGCAGAATATTCTGGATACGGCTGAACGTACGAAAGCTATTCTGGATGCTGAAATAGAAAATCTTCCGCCTACCACTACTTATACCATTACCAACGACCAAAGTAAGGAAGTGGTTAGTATGGTGAGTAACCTCGAGAACAACATAATTTCGGGTCTGCTGCTTGTAGTGGGCGTACTTTTGTTCTTCCTTGGGGTGAGAAACTCATCCTTTGTGGGGATCTCCATTCCGTTATCAATGTTCTTGTCCTTTATAATTCTTGGGGCAGTAGGTATCACTATGAACATGGTGGTGCTGTTCTCTCTTATCCTTTCGCTGGGAATGCTGGTAGATAATGCCATTGTGGTGGTAGAGAATATCTACCGATATCTGGAAGAAGGTTATGATAACTTTGAAGCAGCTAAGAAAGGTACTGGTGAGGTCGCGATCCCGATCATTGCAGGAACTTTAACAACAGTTGCAGCATTCGCACCGATGGTATTCTGGCCGGGTATTGTAGGCCAGTTTATGAGCTATCTTCCAAAGACATTGATCATAACACTAATGAGTTCTCTCTTTGTAGGACTCATAATCAACCCGGTTATATGTGCATTGTTTATGACCGTGGAAGGTCAGGAAAAGAAGGCAAAATTGACAAGGAATGGTAAACGCATCCTGCTGGGAGTAATAGGGTTCTTTTTACTGATCTTCTTAGCAACCAGCTTCGTTAGCTGGATGATGCTTATCATCCTGGGAGTTATCCTGTGGCTTGCTAACAAATATGTTCTTGAACCAATTGGCAGATGGTGGCAGCGTGATGGCCTTACCAGACTTATTGATCGTTATGAAGGATCTCTGGTTTGGGCACTTAATCATAGGTTGACAACCATTGGAATATCAGTATTAGTATTGATATCAAGTTTCGTTACGCTGGCTATGTTTCCAACCGGAGTTGAATTCTTCCCTGAAAACATCCCACCGCGTGATATCTACATACAGGTAGAGACTCCGATCGGATCTGATGTGAAATTCACTAAATCTGTGGTTGATGAAGTACGCGACAGAGTTGAGAATTTGCCGAATATCGTTGATGTGAACAGTGTACTTGCAACATCGGGAGCAATGATCACATCTGATCCGGGTTCAAGTGGTGGTGGTAATACTCCAAATAAAGGAACCGTAGCTCTGAACTTCGTGGATTTCCAGGAACGGGAAGGAGATGTATTTGAAGCGATGGAATTCCTTCGTGATCATATGACTGAGAACATAGTTGGTGCTAAGATCACTGTGGAACAACCACCAAACGGACCACCGACTGGTAAACCGGTAAATCTGGAGGTATCTGGAAATGATATGGCTCAGCTCACAAAGATCTCAGGTGATATCCTTAAGATCCTGGAGGGAGATTCTGTATTTGCCAAGATGGATGGCCTGGAATCAAATCTTCCTGAAGCGCGTCCTGAAGTAAGGATTGAGGTTGATCGCGAAAAGGCAGCCCTTTACGAATTGAATACTAATTCAATTGGTATGACGGTTCGCCAGGCGATCAATGGGGTGGAAGCTTCTAAATTCCGTGATGGTAAAGAAGAGTATGATATAGTAGTTCGGTTGAACGATGAATATCGTGATGATATGAGCACTTTGGCAGATCTTACTATTTTCCATGAAGGCACCCAGATTCCTTTGTCGGAAGTGGCAACGTGGGAAGTAAGTGATGGCCTCGGTGGTATCAACCACAAAGAAGCGGTTCGTGTGATCACGATCAGTGCTGATGTGAGAGCAGGCTATCAGGACAATGCGGTTTTAGGCGAAGTTCAGGAAACGCTGAGTCAGTATCTGAATGATCTTCCTCCGGGATATTCGTTCAGCTGGACTGGTCAGCAGCAGGAACAGGACGAATCATTCGAATTCCTGGGCATTGCATTCCTGATTGCCATTTTCCTGATCGCATTCATTCTGGTATCGCAGTTTAACTCTATTGCAAAGCCGCTGATTATTCTGAGTTCAGTGATCATGTCGATGGCCGGTGTATTCTATGGACTGGTTACGTTCCAGATGGCCTTTGGACTGATGGCCTTTCTGGGGATCATTTCACTGGCAGGTATCGTGGTTAACAATGCGATCGTATTGATCGATTACGTGGATATTTTGAGAGAACGAGATGGTTTGGATCTGCGTGAAGCATTGATACAGGCTGGTAAAGTTCGTTTCCGTCCGGTTATTCTTACAGCCACCACCACAGCTCTCGGGCTGGTTCCATTGGCGATAGGTTTCAACTTCGACTTTATTGTTCTGGTTGCTACCCCGCTTGAATTCTTCACCCACCTTTCTTCCTATGTATACATGGGTGGTGAACAGGCAGCATGGTGGGGACCAATGGCGATTGCCGTGATCGTAGGTCTGTTATTTGCGACGGCGCTTACGCTGATTCTGGTACCTGTACTTTATAGTATCATCGAACGCAGCAGAAGAGGCCTCAATAAAGTAATGTTTGGAACTCCTGAGCCTGGATTGATCAAAGATCAAAGTAATCTGAACGGCACGAGTGTAAAACAACCCGAATTAGAAGCAGTTACAAACTGATTAAATTCATAAAAGAATTAAAGTCCGTGCATTTTTATGTACGGACTTTTTTTATGCCGTCAGTTTTTTTCAATGATAAAGTAGAGTTTGTTTGACGGGTCTACGTCGTTCCACTGTCCCGCTGACCCAAGAGAGCCACTATTAACAGGCCACTGAGTAATAGCTAGCCCCAATGCATGTTGACTGCCATTAAAGTTATCAGGTTCGGTACCCCAGTTTTCATAGGCATTATTAACAGCTATACCATCTACTCCTCCCTTCCAGAACTGAAGTCCATTCCCATCATTGTCTCCATCCCAGATCCAGGTTCCTTCCGTCTCCAGGTCGTTTCCTCCAATCCAGAAATAGGAAGCCTCGCCACCGTCAGAAGCAGTAGTATTTACTATGTTTATTCCGGAGTTCACAATTTTCTCAAAAAGAGCATTATTTTCAGACTCACTATCGATCATGGCTAAGTATCCATTTCTTTCAACAGCACATGCAGCTGCTTTTTGCCACGATTTATTGTTCCTGACGATTTCATATTCGGAATCATTATGTTCAAATGTGATAATCTCACTTTCACTAATACATTCCACAAGTTCAACACTTACTGAATACATGGTAGTTGAATTATCTTCAGCAGTAACGGTGTATGTCTGAGGATTGGTAAAATCAACAGGAACTCCTGATCCGGGTGAAATAACCGCTCCTTCTGAAATGATGATTTCCGGGGCTAAGTTTGTGACATCTGTTCCGAGGGGAAGTTGAACTGATACGGAGTGATTATCAGTATTAATGACCCCATTTACTTCAAGTATAGTAAGCTTCTCAATGAGCTTTTCATTGCTTGGGTTAGATTCAGAACCACCGGAATTATCTGAACATGAGATTGTTAACAAAACCAAATACAGGATAAGAAACGAAGAGAACTTGAAGGGTTTCATGTTAGATTGGCTGTATTAGCATTTAAAACTACATATTTCATAATGTGCAAAGAAATTATTTGTTCGATAAAATCCTATCTTCCATAAAAACTTAAAAGATCTTTTTAAACGTGATACAAAGACTTCAAACTGTATTTCTTACACTGGCAGTAGTATTGAATATTGCTGTTTTCTTTACACCCATTTTTTCAAGATCAATAGAAGATCCCCAGGTATGGATCGGGTATGGCCTTATTGCAGCATTGGTTATAGCTTCAGTACTCAATATCTATTCTATTTTTCTATTTAAGGATAGAAAGAATCAGATTAATTGGGTTAAAAAAGCATCTCTGGCCCAAATCATAGCTATCGGGTTCTGTGTGGGGGTATTATTCTCGCTTGGAGGAATAGGAACCTATTTATGGGACGAGGCGTTAGGAACCAGCTTTGCAGGATTGGCCTTTATTGCACAAATACTGGCGCTTCGATTCATCAATAAAGATGAAAAACTAGTTCGGTCTATGGACCGGATCAGATAATGAATTCTGCACCGGAGGACAGGTCTCATCTGATCAGGGTTTTTCTTGCCCTGGCTTTTGGCTTAAGTGCAATAGGATTTGCTCCGATCCTGGTAAAGATCGTAACCCATGAAAGTGCGTTTCTGGTTGCTGCTGTACGGACCACGTTCGCATTTCTTCTACTGATCCCGGTACAGATTGCTTATCGAAAAAATCAGCCCAAAAGGGAATTTGATACTAAAGAGCGGGTTATGGTCGCGATATCAGGAATACTGCTAGGATTACACCTGATCTCCTGGATCGGTTCTATTTACTTCACCTCTATCGCCTCAGCTTCTGTACTTGTTACCGTGCACCCGATCATCATAATTTTGATCGAACGATTTGTATATAAGACCAAATTCAGGCTTGTCATCTGGCTCGGAGTATTAACCGCTTTTGCAGGCTCTGTGATACTTGGATATTCTGATTTTGATGCAGAGGGAACCTACGCCGATCCTTTTCTTGGAAATACGCTTGCTGTGCTGGCAGCAGTGATCTTTGCCGGATATTTTCTGATAGGGAACCGGGTTCGTCAAAACCGGAATTGGATAGAATATGTATTTCCGGTGTATGGGTTTGCAGCTCTTACCTGTCTGATCGCCCTGTTCATTGTTGAAGGTTTTACGATACAGCTGAGTGGCCTGGTACTTTTGGCAGGTTTTGGGTTAGCGTTAGGCCCGCAGATTGCTGGACATGGAGCATTGAACTATGCTATTAAGTATATATCACCAACCCTGCTTTCAACCCTTATTTTATTTGAACCGGTAGTTTCCTCAACAATGGGATATTTGTTTTTTCAGGAAGTACCGTTACCACTTTCTTTTGCAGGAATGATGGTAATACTGTTGGGGATCGCATTAACCTGGTCGCGGAAAAGGCCAGAAGATCGCACCTAAAAAGTATATTGCAGGGAAAGAGTGAAATTGCGGCCCATGCCATCCAAACTGCTGGCATGTTCCCGGTATGCTGTATCTGCAATATTATCGAAGATCAGTTTAAAATGTAAGCCATTCATGATCTGATAATTTGCCAACAACTGGAGGTTCACAAATCCATCTGTTCCTGATTTTGACACACGAACATCATCGACCTCATCCGGTGAGATTCGGCGGTGAGCAAATGCATATCGGGCTTGAGGACGAATTGATAAAGCCTTGATAGGCGAATAATCGATATAGAAAACTCCATTGGCAGGAGGAACCCGGTTTACGGGCTGTGTTGTATTATCCTCGTTGGTAAGAGTTCCATACGTGTATGTAAAGGTAAACCCGGTTTTAGCCTGTGAGGATATCAGGTAATCAGCCCTGGCTTCAACGCCAAAGAGATCCAGTGAATTTACATTCTGATTGGTGATCTCAGTAAACTCATCTGCTGTTTGCGGGTCAGTTCCCTCACGTATATAATTTCCGGTATCATCAACGATAATACCGGTAGGAACCTGTTTGATCTTATCAAAGTAATGCAGCCAGTAGCCGATAAGTTCAAGCGAGAGAAACCCATCATTATGACGGATACCAAGGTCGTAATTAAAAGTTTTTTCAGGTTCAAGATCGGAGCTTGTAGTTTGGAATAAGCCGGCTGAACCACGAATACCAACCTCCGAAAGATCCGCTACATTAGGAGCACGAAAGCCCGTTGATAGATTACTGATGAGAAGACTGGTTTTAGAAAGATTATAGGTTACACCAAATGAACCGGTCAACTGCCCGAAATTGTCAGAATAAGGATCGTGCTTCCGAGAAGTGTTGATACCTTCAAATGGAATATCAATAAAGGTATGTGAGTAGCGGACTCCATACTCGAGATTCCATCGGTCTGCAAGGGTCTGATCTATTTGGGCAAATAATCCGGTAAGCCAGAATTTCGATCCATCCGGGTAACGCGGGAGGCTGCTGGACCCATAATTGGTGAATCGTTCGCTGTATACTATATCGTAAGAGATATCTGTTCCCCATTTCACATAGAGTTTCTCTGAAATTGAAGATTGGACATCAACGGAGAACTGATACTGATCTGATGTATTCTGATCAAGACTGGTAGTGTCATTGATACCAAAACTATAATCACGGTCAGCGGTAACAATGGAAAATTCGGGACTGTTATTAATGGCGTAATCCTGCTCTTTGCGATGATCTTTTAATTTGAAGTAACCAGCCTTCAGTGAGATATTTTCGAAGAAAGGCTTCCGGGCAGAAGCAGAGTATTCAACAGTATTTCCCCAGAAAAGCAGAGGAGAGGTATTCGAATAGTAGCCGCTTCTGGGATGTTCATTAACGGGAGAGTCTTCAATGCCATACCCCATGGTAACGCGGTCAAGACGAGGGGCATCCGGGATCTCCCCCAAATAGCTCACCAAAGTAAGCTCTGACGCGGATGAGGTTTTAATACGGGAAGATAGTTCATACGACTTGAACTGGAAGTCAGCATTTTCAAGGTTCCGGTCATAGGGAAACCAAAGTGATTCATCCGTTTTCTTGCTCATCTTGTAATAATCAAAATCACGAAAACTTCCGCCGGCAAAGAAAGTAAATCCGGGAGACTGGTAACTGGCTTTGGCATGAATGCTCTTTTCACCATTTCCATTAAAATTGACAATTGAGCGTGTTTCACCAGAAAATTTATTCTCAAAAGTAAATTCTTTTACAATAGGATTCACATTAACGCCACCAGAAAGGGCATCACTACCGTAGTATACAGAAACCGGGCCACGGTACACATCGATCTGGCTGATCAGCAAAGGGTCTATAGCACCGAAATACTGATTCTGCCCGGAGCGTACAAACGAAGGGTTTATCCGAAACCCATTGAATAGATAGAGCACATCGCGTCCTGCGCGCCCCCGGACGTAAATACTTCCCTGGCCAACACTTGTCTGTTGAATAAACACTCCCGACTCGGATCGGAGCACATCAACAGCGGTGGTTACGTTTCGGCTTGTAAGCTCATCAAGGGTAACTGAGCTGATAGCAATATGGGAGTAATTGGTTATGGGATTGATGGTTCTGTCGGGTACGATAACGATCTCTTCCATGCCCAGTATATCAGGTTCCAGGTAAATCACCAGTTCTTTAACCGCATTAAAAATGGGAACGCTCTTTGATTTAAAACCAACAGATGAAAGAGTAATAGTGATGGGGAAATCGGAGATATCAAATTCAAAATATCCGTTTTCATCGGTATGCATCCCTGTTTGAGAGTCATCAATTGTTACGGTAATTCCACTGAGAACTTCGTTGGTTGTGCTGTTTTTTACAATTCCGGAAACCTGAGCAGAAAGATCTGAAAAAAGTGAACTCAGAAGGATCAGAATCAAAAATAAGAGGCCTGATAGGGCAAAAGAGGAGTTGTAGTGGTCTTTCAAATTCGAACTATTTCTTATTAATCAGTGTTTTAGCGGCTGTTAAGATTAATACTTATTAATGATTAGCATAAAAACAGATAAAATCTGTTAACTTATGAATCGGGTTAACGTGTAGATGTATTCCGAATTATATTATCGGGAATTATATATGTTACTCCATCTTCTTTTATGCATTTAAAAGATAACATATCGCACAAAAACAAAAGAATGACTACGCTTCTTTTTGTCCTTTTGTTTTTAGTAAGCTGTTCCGACAAAAGCGAACGGGTTCATGTCAATGAATCTGAGTTTTTGAATACGACGGTGACAGAACCCGTATATCGTGACCTGAGAGAGATCAAGGAACATGGGGTGTTGAGAATGATCACAAGCTATAGCTCCGGTGGATATTTCTTGTATCGTGGAATCCAGGTTGGGTTTGAATATGAGCTGGTTAAGGAATTCGCCTTAGAGAATGATCTGGCCCTGGAAGTGGTGATACCCTCGGAAGATGAGAATCCGTACGATCTTCTGAATTCAGGAGCAGGAGACCTAATTGCAGCAAATTATACGATCACCGAAGAACGTAAAGCCATTGTAGACTTTACCCGCCCGTACAATCTTGTAAACCAGCTTATTGTGGTTTCAGATCAGCTGGGTTTTGAACCAGAGAGTATTTCCGATATGGCCGGAATACCGATCACTATAAGAAGAAATAGCTCGTACTACCAGAGCTTGATGAAGCTCAAGGAAGAAGGTTTTGATATTACCATTAATATGGCTCCGGATGATATGGATACAGAAGCGTTGCTGTTCAATGTAGCGAGTGGGAATATTCAGGCTACTGTTGCTGATGACAATATGTTCCTGGCAAGTGAGAAATATCTGAGTGGGATGGTGAAAGGGCCAACTATCTCTGAAAGGGATGAGATTGCATGGGCAGTACGAAAAAATGCGGATGATCTTGAAGCCAGGTTAAATCAGTTTCTGTATCAGAATTTTAAGTACAACGAAGATGGCGTTCCAAAAAGATCTGAGTTTCTGAATGTACTTAGAAAAAAATACTACGAGCAAAGTTCACAGATCGCGGATTATTACAATCCTGAATACGAAAGCAAGCAATACGGTTCTATTTCACCATATGACAGCCTGATCCAGAGGATAGCGAGTGAACACAATATGGATTGGGTGATGTTGACCGCAATTGCAGCACAAGAGTCCAAATTCGATCCATATTCTGAAAGCTGGGCAGGGGCTGTTGGACTGATGCAGGTACTGCCTAAATTCTCGGACTTTCCGATCGATTCACTGTATGATCCGGAAATCAATATTCGTGAAGGAGTCCGGATCCTTAAAGGACATTTAAGGCATTACGCATATATGGATTCACTTACCCAGTGGAAATTTGCTCTGGCCACGTATAATGCCGGGTCCGGTCATGTAGCTGATGCCCGCCGATTAGCAATAGATCAGGATAAAAACCCGAATAACTGGGAGCCGATCTCAGAATCGCTGTTGAAACTGATGCAACGCAGATTCTACCAAAATGCGCGTTACGGTTTTTGCAGAGGAATCGAGACTGTCCGGTATGTAAATGAGATCACCAACCGATATAATACCTATCAGGCAATATTGGCCCTGGCTAATTCGGGAGATATACGAATGTCAGGAGTTTTTGGGGTTAAGACTCTAAACTAGCTAGTCTTTTCGAAGTACGATCATCGTGATATCATCGTACTGAATATTATCTGAGAACCGGTTGATATCCCGGATAATTTCATCAATAATCTCTTCAGAACTCTTATCAATATGCTTTTTTATGCATTCAATAAGGCGATGCTCTTCATACTCTTCGGTTTGGTCAGGATTCATTGCTTCTGTAACGCCATCCGTGAAGCAGACGAGCAGATCACCACTCTTTAATTCCACTTCATCACTTTCATATGGCATGAGAGAAGGCATTGCGCCCAGGATCACGCCGCCTTTTTCTAAAAGCTCTGGTTCGGTCGTACCTTTCCGGAATAACATTGGTGGGTTATGGCCCGCATTCACATACTTAAATAAATTTCCATCGGTTGAAAGCTTGCCCCAGAAAAAAGTGATGAATTTATCAGCAGGGGTATTTTCGTGGATGATGTCATTGATACGGCTGGAAGCGTCTTCCAGTGTAACGTCAATTGGTGCCAGAGCATGCAACATCGACTGCAGGTTAGCCATCAAAAGTGAGGCCGGAACACCTTTCCCGGTCACGTCAGCGATTGCGATCAGGTTTCCGTTGTCCGGAAGTTTGAGTATGTCGAAATAATCACCCCCAACCTGGCGCGAGGAAACATTGATCGCTGCAATATCAAAACCTTTGATCGTTGGGATGGGGTTTGGAAGCAGCCCTTCCTGAATAGTTTTAGCCAGACTAAGTTCTTCTTCCATCCGGTGTTTCTCGATGCGTTCTTCAAGGAGCAGAGTTTTCTGAATGGTCAGCAGTGCGAGGTTACCGAGTGATTGAAGAAAGTTTACTTCTTCCTTTCCATAACCTTCTTTCGTTGCCCGCGGACCGACTCCGACAACGGCAATTTTCTCATTCTGGAATCTAAGGCCGATCACCAGTTCAATGTTGTTGTCAGTAAGAAAATGGCATTCTTCTGATCCGTCCACATGAGTTACATCTTCCAGCTCAAACAGTTTTTCAAGCTGGATGTCGTCGGGTTCTTCGGTTACGCCACTGATGGAAACGATGGTTTTTTCCCCATCAACATCCAGTGCAAAAAAGAATGTCCGGATAAGCATCTGGCCAAGCATGGCAAATTTAAAGACCCGGGCTATTTCATCACGATCCACCATCATGTTGAAGTCTTTACTTAGCTCCAGGAGGGTATTCAGGTCGTGTACTTTACGGTCCAGCCTCCGGTTGATATATCTGAGTTCCTGAAACATCCGCGAATTGGCAATAGCAACGGATGAGATAATGGCCAGACTTTCAATGAATTCAGTTTCATGATTCGTTAAAGGCTGTTTGGTACCCTTAGGTCCCAGGCAAAGGAATCCAAGATGGTGATTACTGGTCTTTAAATTGAAAATGGTGCTTTCCTTCTCAATCCCGAGGGTCTCAAATACAGAAGCATACTTCTCACCGGTCAATACTGAGGTATCCAGAATATCCTGATCAAAGTCAGCAATTATCTCATCATCTTCTGCTAACCATCCGCGACCCTTTGACTTGGAAACAAAATAGGCTTCGTCACCGGGTTTGTGGATCATGATCATACCTTTGGGAACCAGTAGTTTTCCCATGGTGATAAGAAGCAGATTATTGAGTACGAAATCAGGATCCTGAGACTCGATCAGTAACCTGCTCGTTTCCAGCAGGGTTCGTAGTTCAAATCGGCTTTGTCGTTCTTCAGTAGATAGTGGAGAGGTGGAACTCACGGCAGTTCACAGGTTTTTGACCATTCGAATTTCGTTATAAGGGCCTTTTTGGTTGTATTGAACCTGGTCCATCAATTTCTGTATCAAAAACACGCCCATTCCTCCGCGCTGTTTATTTTTGATCCTTTTCGAAATGTTTGGAGCTTTATAATCTTCAGGTTTAAAACCTTCTCCTTCATCCATAATTGAGATCCATAACTGAGAATTAGTGAAGCCCAGTTCAATTCTGACGGGCCTGGAAGGAGTATTTTTATATGCGTGCTTAATAATATTAGTGTAGGCTTCATCAACAGCGAGCCTGATCTCGGAAATATCTTTATCAGACAAACCCACCGTTCTTGCATGGGTAGCAACGAAGTCTCTTACCTCAGAAAGATGTTCAGTTGAGGCGTCGACTGAAAGAGTGTGTATGTTATCTGTTGTTGCCACGTTAAAGCGTCGTCGTAATTACTAAAATCCGTTTACTGCTTCTTTTTCATCGTCAAGGATATCGTAAAGGGTTGGGAATCCGAGAAGATCGAATACGTTATACACCCTGTCAGTCATGTTTGTAAGCTTGATGTCTCCGCCCAAACTACGAACATCTTCTATATAGGCCATAAATACACCGAGGCCGGCGCTGGCGATATACTCTAATCTTGAACAGTTAACTATTATACGATAGCTCTGTTCATCAATTAAATTCTTAAGAGAGTTTTCGAGTTGAGAAGCGGTATGTGCATCAAGTTCCCCACTAATGTCAAGCACACTTATATCTTCGATCTGTCTTTTAGCGATACTGAAATTTTTCATTCCGCTTATATTATAGTGTTAGTGGTGTTTTTAATATTAGGGATTATAACGCTAACCGGAGAATTAGAAAAATAAATCACCGGCGAACGTGGTACGGAACCGAAAAAATAAAGATTCAAAAAAATAGGGCATTACATTTTTCATATGTAATGCCCTGACTATTCATCAAGAGAGACGCTACTTGAGCGTTCACATAATTACGCAAATGCCTGGCAGATAAACAAATAATTTGTTTACAGGTACGATTTGTCAATCTTTATTGGCGACCCAATACCCGGTATTCAGTTCCGAAGAAAGCTCATCGCCAAACAATTTAGCCTCGCTTATTGATTTGAAATAACCAACCCGAACCCTGAACCAGATATCTCCTGAGAGTGAATCTCCGGTAGATACCACATAAGTGGAAGGGTAATTTCGGTCAGCCCATTTATTCACGAATCCCTGAGCTTTATCCTCTGATCTCCAGGCGCCAACCTGAACTACAAAGGGGCCGTTTTCAACAAGTGAATATCCGCTGGTGGTTGGGGTTGACTTTTCTTCGGGCATCTCGGCCTGAGCGTTGGCTACGGAATCTTCATAAGCTGCCATTGCCTCACGGGCTTTTTGCATTTCCACCTGGCGAAGAGAGTCAAGGCGTGCCTGTTCTCTTGCAAGGCGTTCTTCCTCTGATTCACCACAAGCCGCGATGGCAGTAAGGGTAACCGCAAGCATAAAAATATATAGACTGGTTCGTTTCATGATATGCTGGATGATGTTGATTATAAAGCAATCTGTTGATAGGGTTAAACTTACATTTTACCAACCTGTTTCCCAAATATGTTATTTAGTTCTGATCCATGAAAAAGTTAACTTCATTAGAGATTTTACCGAATCTGAAACCTTGTAATTCCACCGCCGTTTCAAATACTTGATTACATACAATTTCAAAAGTAACAACTATGTCTTTTTTCGGTTTCTTAATACTCTTATTCATTGCGTCGATCTGTGGGGGAATAGGCCAAAGTATCGGGGGATTTAAAGTTGGCAGCGGTGGGTGTTTGATGTCGGCCGCTGTTGGTTTTGTAGGTGCGGTTATAGGTCGCTGGATCGCTAATGAACTCGATTTCCCCCAGCTATGGACCATTCATGTTGATGGAGAGCCTTTTCCTATTATCTGGTCTATCATAGGAGCTGCCTTGCTAACCGCAGCATTGGGGATGGTATTCAAGGGTAAAAAATCCTGAGAACTAAGGTGTTGTGTTGAACTGACGCAAAAATATCAGCCGATCCTTCATTTCTTATTCATTAATTCATATTAATTCCTTTATTTAAGCGCCACATTGTTGGGGCATCAACTAACTAAGCAAGGAATTAAATATGGATACTTTTTCAACCATAGACATCATTGTATTCTCCGCCTATGTTTTGATGATCGTGGGGATCGGCCTGTGGGTCTCGCGCGATAAAGAAGGGCATCAAAAGAATGCAGAAGATTATTTTTTAGCGGGTAAGTCACTCCCATGGTGGGCAATTGGGGCCTCGCTTATCGCAGCAAATATCTCAGCTGAGCAGATCATTGGAATGTCCGGTTCAGGATTTGCGGTTGGTCTGGCAATCGCATCCTATGAATGGATGGCTGCTGTGACCCTGATCATTGTAGGTAAGTATCTGCTTCCAATATTTATCGAAAAGAAATTATATACCATCCCGGAATTTATTGAACATCGATTTAATACCACACTTAAAACTATTTTAGCGGTGTTCTGGATTGCGTTGTTCGTTTTTGTTAACCTCACCACAGTGATCTTTCTGGGAGCTAAAGCTCTGGATACCATTTGGGGTGTTGGAGATGGAAGTCTGTTACTTTGGTGTCTCATCGGTTTGGCCTTGATAGCCGCGGCTTATTCGCTGTACGGCGGGCTTTCAGCTGTGGCCTGGACCGATGTAGTACAGGTAGCATTACTTGTACTAGGCGGCTTGGTCACAACTATTATTGCATTGAATCACGTTACTCCCGAAGGTGGAGTGGTTAATGGTCTTGCTCATATCTACGATGTAGCCGGTGATAAATTCCATATGATTCTGGACCGGTCAAATCCCGAGTTTAAAAACCTGCCTGGTATCGCTGTTCTTGTAGGTGGGATGTGGGTCGCCAACCTGTACTACTGGGGTTTCAACCAATACATCATTCAGCGAACACTGGCTGCCAAATCGCTTAAAGAATCTCAAAAAGGGATCGTATTTGCAGCCTTCCTGAAATTGATTATCCCGTTGATTGTTGTTATTCCTGGGATCATCGCTTTTGTAATGTACACTCAGCCTGAGGGAACTGCTTCAATTCCTGGTGTGGTTGATGCCTTCTCGAAAGCTGGTGCAGGCGTTGATAATGATAAAGCCTACCCATGGTTAATCAGTGTATTTGTAACTCCCGGTTTCAAAGGTTTGGTTGTTGCCGCACTTGCTGCCGCTATCGTTTCTTCGCTGGCGTCGATGCTGAATTCAGTAGCCACGATCTTCACGATGGATATTTACAAACCATATATCAATAAGAATGCCACTGACAAACAGACCGTGAACACAGGTCGTATCACTGCAGCTGTAGCTCTGATCATTTCTGTGATCCTGGCACCACAACTCAGCAGTGTACCACAGGTATTTCAATTCATACAAGAATACACTGGTCTTGTGAGCCCCGGTATCCTTGCAGTATTTATGATGGGTCTGTTCTGGAAAAAGACCACGACCAAAGCTGCTATCTTTGGTGTGCTCGGTTCTATTGTAGTAGCTCTGCTTCTCAAAGCACCGGCATTGGGACTTCCATTCATGGACCAGATGTTCTACACTTTGATCATAACTATTGTGATGATCGCAGGTATCAGCCTGAGTACTAACCCTGAGGATGATGATCCGAAAGCTATCATCACAACTTCGGAAACCTTTAAGACCGGAAACGCCTTCAATATCGGCGCCTATGCTGTATTGATCATAACCGCGGTTCTATACGCTGCTTTCTGGTGATTTTCACTTTTTTACGTGATTCAGGGCCTGTTGAGAGACAGGCCTTTTTTATTGAGAGGAATTTATGGTTAGATTCCTCAGAACGGTTAATACTAATTACTACGGATGTATATGAATAAGAAAGCTTTCAGCACGCTATGTGCAATATTGATCATGGGAGTTACAGCACAACTTGCTGCCCAGCAAAACACAGAACTTCCATTGAGAAGTGACAATCTGGAAGTACTGTCACATGTTCCCCTCGGAGCACCACTGAGTGTTACCGACATTGTGGTGGAGCAGGAAATGAGCCGACCTTATGCTTACGTTGGAAGGATGCAGGCAGAAAAGGGATTCGACATTATGGATATCTCTGATCCTGAACATGCAAAACTGATTTACCGCTGGAGAATGCCTAATGAGGAATTGCATGTAGGGCTTGGCGGAATGGATCCAAAATACTTCAAGCACAAAGGACGCTATTATGTGGTGCAATCACTTCAGTTCTTCGGTGGTGGCCCGAATGCGGATGCCGGCGCGGTAGTCGTGGACGTAACCGATCTGCCAAACGTAAAGAAAATCAAAACGGTGGGTTTTGTAAGAAATGAAGAACGTCCCGGAGGATTCCACAATATTTTCATGTACAAACATTCAGATGGTCGTCCGCTGCTGTTTGCCACAACCAGTGGAGGCGGTGCAATGATCTATGATCTTGGTAAATTCGTGGAAGGAAAAGATGATATCATCGCAGGTGAAGTGCCTGTACCAGATCTTCCTAATACTGCAGGTCAGGGTGCTTTTTACCACGACTTTTATGTAGGATACCATCCTGACAGCCAGCAGGATCGTTTTTATGGCGGTGGACGCGGCGGTTATTTTGTGTTTGATGTCACAAAAACCGACGCTCCTGACCTTGTTGCAACCGTCGCAGGTGTACAGGGAGTTACCTGGGGACATACCGTTACTCCTTCCCCGGATGGACGTTACATTGTGGGCGAGACAGAATATATTCATGCTCCGCTAAGGGTATTTGATCTGAAACCGGCCTTCGATGGAGATGTAGAAGTGGTGAGCACGCCTATCAGTGTGTGGAATTTTGATTATGAGAACCTGGTGCACAACCATGAAGTTCGCTGGCCATACCTTTTTGTTTCTGGATATGAAGATGGTTTACTGGTGGTAGATCTTTTCGATCCGGCTGAGCCTAAAACTGTTGCGTACTATGATACCTTCCTTGGATCTCATAAATCAGGGATGTGCCGCGAGAATATCTGTAATGGTGCTTTTGGAGTGGATGTTCGAAACGAAGACGGCCTGATCGTGGTTAGCGATATGGGAACCGGATTCTGGGCATTCCGCCTTGAAGATTTCCAGGGATGGAACGGACGAGGATGGGGAATGCCAAATATCTCCAGCGCCCAGAACTGGGATGAAGGCCCGACTGCACAAGAATAAAAGTTTATGAAGCATTCAAAATATTTAACTGGATGGATAGTACTGGCGTTAACAGCGCCGGTACTTTTTGGTTTTACAAAGCCTGATAAAACCCCGGACACAGGTGTGAGTTTTGAATGTATTGAACCGGGTAATGAATACTATACCCTCGAACTGGTGACCACAAAAAAAGTACCGGGAACCGGTCAGGCGTATGGGAAATCAGTGATGAAATTTGCGAATTCACCCTTCGGCATATCCATCACAAAAGATGGTTCTTATCAGCATAAGCTGGAGATACAACTCGAAAAGGTGAATAAACCTAAGACCGGAGTGTTAGTAGCCTGGGTGACAACTCCAACACTGAGTAAGACCAAGAAGATCGGTGCGCTGGATGATGACTTCCATGTGTCAGGTACAGTGGAATGGAACAAGTATATTGTAGTGATCACTCTCGAAGAATCAGCCGAAGGCAACTCCAATATGTGGGAAGGCCCCATCGCAATGCGTGGACTTTCCAAAAGCGGACGCATGCATACCATGGCCGGACACGGTCCTTTTGATCAGGAACCCTGTGCTAAATACGGCTACGAATAAATGAGAGGAAATCTTTTAAAAGCACTGTTGTTGATCGGTCTGGTGCTTAATGCTCCGGCAATACTTGCTCAGCACGAGCATCATATGATGGGTGGTGATATGAGTAATTCAGACTCAGCTACCTGGCGTATGCCCCCGATGGATATGAGTATGCCCATGATGCCGGGTATGGACAAAGAACTGCCACCAGTTGAACCCTTTCTGGCCGGACTAGGCATGGATAAGATGATGATGCCCGAAGCCAAACCAAGGGAGATCATGGAGCTGGCTGACGGCGATACTGTTCATCTTCAGGCTTCGATTGTCCGTCGAAAACTGAACGGACAGGATGTGGTTATGTATGGCTACAACGGCCAATATCCCGGTCCGCTGCTGAAAGCTCCGAAAGATGCAACCATCATCGTTGAGTTCAATAACAAGATCGAGTTTCCGACTACGATACACTGGCATGGCGTTCGTCTGGATAATCGTTTTGATGGTATTCCCGGTATGACACAAGCTCCGGTAGAAATCGGGGAATCGTTTACCTATGAAGTGTATTTCAGAGATGCCGGAGTATACTGGTATCACCCGCATGTGCTGGAATATATTCAGCAGGACCTGGGTTTGTACGGGAACATGTTGGTCGACCCACAGGAAGAAGGCTATTACAATCCCGTGAACAGGGAAGAAGTGATCATCCTGGATGATATTCTCATGGATAGCAACGGATTATTGCCATGGGGAGATCACAGTCCAACTCATGCGCTTATGGGACGTTTTGGAAATGTGATGCTCGTGAACGGGAGTACGGATTATACACTCGATGTAAAGAAGGGAGAAGTGGTTCGGTTCTATATCACCAATGTGGCAAATACCCGGACCTTCAACACCGTTTTTGAAGGGGCAAAAGTAAAACTGGTTGGCTCCGACGTCAGCAAGTTCGAGCGTGAAGATTTTATTGATAATATCCCGATCTCAGTAGCCGAGCGCTACATTGTGGAAGTGATGTACGACAAGCCCGGGATCTACCCGATCACTAACTCCATTCAGGCGATCAATCATTTCAGAGGAGAATTTTATCCTCATACCGATACCCTGGGTATGGTCACGGTCTCCGGGGATGAAGTTCAAGAATCCTATGCGGAGGAATTCAATACCCTTCGGGAGAATGAAGATGTAGTAGCCGACATAGAGGCCTTCAAACCATATTTCGATAAACCAGTGGACATCAGCCTGAACCTGACTGTGGAGGTGAGTGGCCTGCCCATAGGTATCATGCAGATGATGGCTATTGATACGATGTATGTCCCCCATATGGAATGGAACGACAGCATGCCGATGATGAACTGGCTTTCAACCGGAAAACAAGTGGTCTGGGAATTACTGGAACCCTCCACCGGTAAGAAGAACATGGACATCGACTGGAATTTCAAGGTGGGGGATGTAGTGAAACTCCGCTTGTTCAACGACCCGCAGACTCTGCACCCGATGAACCACCCGTTTCATATTCACGGGCAGCGGCATTTAGTGCTTTCCATTGATGGGGTCGAGAATCCGAATCTGGTCTGGAAGGATACTTCCATCATTCCGGTTGGCTCCACGGTGGATCTGCTGATCGAGATGTCGAACCCCGGCGACTGGATGATGCACTGCCACATCGGCGAGCACCTCGATTCAGGAATGATGCTCGGCTTTTCGGTGGAGGAATAAGCAACACACATTTATTGTCATCCAGAGCGAAGCGATGGATCTGCACAGCTATGATATGTTTCGGTATATGATTGTGCGGGCTCTTCGCTTCGCTCTGAGTGACTAGTAAATTGTAGGTAGGTCTCGTTCGGAACGAGGTTAAATCACTAATCCGTCGAATTATAATTGGTTCTAGTACTTTTACATTGGATAGTTAAAAGTATTCCAAGTTTTCTATAAATCTTTCAAACCCTTCTCTCCAATTTGAAATGTGTTTGCCATCTTCAAGCAGTGGGTCATCCTTAATTCTAGTTTCTAGGTAATTCATCCTCATTTCAGCTGAAATTAACATTTGATGAATATAATTAATCTTTTCATTGAGGTTCATTTCGGCTATAGAATCGACTTGATCTTTTAGACATTCTATATAATGATTTTTTGCTCTCCCGACATTATTTAATGACTCTTGCCATTCAGGTACAGTGACAGGGCGTTTATTTCTAATAGCCTCGATTAAATCATTACTAAACCGTGTAGATTCGATATTAAGTGAATTAAAAAAGCCGATATCACTTATTTTTTGCAGATCTGTGATAGGTCGAAAGTCCGAAAAATTATTGAGTGAAAAGATATAGGGGTAATTTGTCCCTCCTCCTCGCTCAACAAAATCCTGAAGGTGTAGACGTCGTCCTTTTACTGTATCGTCTGAACCAAAATGTGTCCCTCCAGCTCCCAGAGTTATAAAACCAAATTCTTCACAGTAATTCGTAAAAAAATCAAACCCAATTTTCTCTGTAAATATATATGCTAGTGTTAATATAGACTCTACCGTATTAAGGTTAATAAGTCTTTTTTGGCCAGGAGTTGACCTTTCTAAAACAAAATAAATTCCATCAAGTTCTGGCCTTGAGGAAAGCTGATCAAAACAGAGTTCTAAGAACGGGTTATCAAAGGGTTTTTTTTCTTTAAGACAAAGGTCACTAATTGCTAGGGTTGCATATATAGGAAGATCAGAACCTATTTCAGCATATGCATCAAGTGACGCATCAATCCATTGCATTTCATAGTCTAAGCTCGTGCTTGGGTTTTTTATCAGAGTTGAAGGAGCTACTAAGATTGAGCATCCAATTTGGATTTGAAACTCAAGACACTTAAAAGCACGTTCTTTGATTTCTTCAAAATCAGTTGGGAGTTCAGGACTCCAGTTGTCCTCAATACTCTCTTTCACTTGTTTCATCCATTCTCGATATCCAAGTTCAGCCTGCTCAATACAAGAAGCTGGAAACCATGGAAATGAAGAAAGTCTAGAACATGCTACAGGAGAATTTTTTGGGTCTAGGTCAATTAAATATAATTGAGGATCAAATATCTTTTCTTGAGTTTGATTCTCAATTGTCTCTCTTCTAAAGAAAGACTCCATATCTAGTCCAGATGCACAGAAAGTAACACCGCCAAGGTTAATACTTGGATCAATTGACCATTGATATCTTAGATTAAAAAAATACGACATTTAGCCTCCTAATAAATCTTGAATCTCTGCCAATGAATTGGGTCTGTTATATACTTTTTTATTTAATAGGGCATAGATACAGTTCTTAAGCCCTTCAGGGACATCAGGTAAGGTTATTGCAGGAGGGTCTGTAACTCCTATATAATCTTGACGAAAAGAGAATGGATGAATTCCTGTTAATAGCTCATATGCTACAATGCCTAAAGAGAAAAAATCTGAATGCAAAGTTAATCCTCTTCTTCCTAAAGCCTGTTCAGGAGACATATAACTTAAGGTGCCTAATCCAACACCAGTTGGGGTAACAGTAGGTTCATCAACAAACCGCGCAATTCCGAGATCAATAAGGATAAAGTGATCGTCAAACATCATAATATTTTCAGGTTTAATATCACGATGAACAATTCGTTTATTCCACATTGTTTCTATTGCTTGGGAAATATCAATAATAAGTGTTTCAACTTCATTATTAGATAATCTACGTCGCCTTAGTATTTCTCTAAGATTCTCTCCGTCAATAAAGTTAGTTACAATGAATAAACAGTCTTCACTACGCAATCGAATTTCGCCATGATTTATCAATGTGATAATTTGATCGCAAGACATAGACTCAAGAGCATCAATTTCCCTTTCGACTCTGGTCCTTATTACTCCTCTCAGTGGATAAATCTTAAGTGCTGAATCCTGACCTTGATAATTACACCTCCAAAGGGAGCCCTGTCCACCTGGCACTAATCTCCTTAGGTTTTGAATATTAACACCCTGAAAAGCTTGAGTAATTTCAAGTTCAGTGAGCTGTGGAGTGAATACAGGCATTTGATTTTAGAAACCTTGTCGAGTATGTATCAACCAATTTTTTGGTTTTGAGATATAACTCTTACTTAGTTGTAACTGTAAGTTTCTAAATACGAAAGAATTGGTGTTTTTACAAGGAAGCGGAGCTTTTTTGATATTCAACTTGAACTCACTATTTGACAGAATGACTCCTAAATTATTTGACGTCAAATACTCATCATACTTTTTTATTCGCTTACCCATTGTGGAAGGAACAAGAATATAAGATTCAGTAAAGTATTTTGAGTTAAACTCTGCCTGGGATAGTACAGACCTCAGGTTACTAATTTTCGCCTCAATAGCGATTATCCGTGTTGGTAGAAAATCCACCCAAGAGTTTACTTTGAAAGTTTTTTCACCAATCCTTGTCAATAAACCTTTATTCACAAAAGAATTTAAATAGTGCTTATCAATTTCTAGAAAAGGTTTTTGAAAGAAAGTTTGAATTTGATGACTATTTTTTTGTTTGCCATCAAGAAAAAAAGCGAGGTAGTTTAATTGAATTGAGTTAAAGTAGACTAGAGATCGAAGCTTGTCTTGATTATTAAAAAAATTATCATTAACACTCGCGAAAATTATGTCAACATAACGACGTTGAATTGGGAATTCTCGAGCAGAGATAAATTTATCTCCTGTTCGGAAGGAGCCCGCTATATTTAGATATGAATGATAAACTAGGTTAGACTCGAGCATATATAAATCTAATCAAAGAGAACTAGAAAAGTATAAATAAGTATAAAATAATTGTACTATACAAATACAAAGATATTTAAAATAATTACTTACGTAATTCCTAGTGACCCCTCCGGGACTCGAACCCAGATCTAGAGCTTAGGAGGCTCCTATTCTATCCTGTTGAACTAAAGGGTCTTCAATAAAGAGGGCGAAGATACGTATGTTAGTGTAACAACACACGGAATTTTAAGTACAAGCCCCGGGTTTTAAGTTAAAAAAGGCATTTGGTATGTATCAACGACTACTTTTACTGGCAGGACTATTTTTGTTTCTCAGCAACAGTGCGGAGGCTCAGAAGACCATCACAGGTCGGGTAATGGATGCTGCCACCGGAGAGCCTTTGCCGGCTGCGCACGTGATCATCAAAGGGACTTATAAAGGAACCATTGCCAATGCCGATGGAGAGTATTCCATCAAAGTAGATTCCCTTCCAGCTACCATTGTAGCCCGGTTCCTGGGATTTGAGTCTATGGAGAGAACCGTAGATGCATCGTTTGAGGGTGACCTGGATTTCCCGTTGAAGGAAGCCTATCTGGAAATGGAGGAGATCGTGGTGACGGGTGAAGACCCTGCAATATCCATCATGAAAGAAGTGATCCGCAGGAAGCAGATCTGGAGAGAGAATCTGAATACTTATGAAGTGGATGCTTACACCCGTCAACGTATTTTGAAGGATACCACCATCATCATGATCTCTGAAAGTATCTCGGAAGCCTATTGGGATAAGAAAAGAGGAAACCGGGAGATACTGAAGTCAAGACGCCAAACCGCCAATATTGAAGGGAGCGACAATTTTGCCGGAGTGAGCTATCTGCCCAACTTCTACGATGACAACCTCGACATTGTGGATTTCGATGTGGTCGGTATCACCCATCCGGATGCACTGAAATACTACCATTTTGAACTGGTCGATTACAGTAAGATCGATGACCAGATCGTATTCGAGATCAAGGTATCATCCAAACGAAAACTGCAGCCGCTATTTGAAGGAACCATTCACGTACTGGATCAGCAATATGCGCTGTTGGATGTGAAGCTGAAACCTAACTCCGTGGTAGTTTTTCCGCCACCGATCCGGGAATTCGATATGTATTACGAACAGCAATTCAGCACTTTTGGGGGTGACTACTGGCTGCCGGTAGATTTCAGAATGGAGGGGAGCGTCAAGATCGGGGTGCCGGGACTTAATTTTCCGCCGATCGGATTCAGCCAGGTTTCGAAACTGAACGACTATAAAGTGAACATCGACCTTCCCGATACGCTGTTCAAAAGAGACTGGATGACCGTGGATTCCACTACGATCGACCGGCCGGATTCAATGTTTGTGACCAATGTGGATGTGATCCCGTTGTCATCTGACGAAGAACGGGCCTACGAGAATATTGACAGCACCACCAGTCTGGAGAAGGAATTTCGCCCAACAGGTTTTCTGGCGCGGTTCATTGATTTTGATGATGAAGATGAAAATGTGGGCTCAAGCACAGAAGGAGTTGCGATCGTTAAAGCTAAGAAGAACAGTTCTGCTTTTCGGAAGTTCATCAAAGATTTTAAACTGGATGGTCGTTACAACAGGGTGGATGCAGTCTATGCCGGACTTAACTACGAACGTAGATTTGTGGATCGAAGGATTCAGGGTAAAGGAAGTTTTGGATTCAGTACCGGATACGAAGAATTTAACCACGCCGCTGAAATCGCATGGTGGCCACTGGCTAAAACAAGAAGGTTCCTGGTTCGGGCTGGCTATCGTTTTGATACAGATACCAGGTATACATCTAACCAGTTCAAACGAACCATAACCAGCCTGTTGCCATTGATGGGTTATGCCGATTATTTCGATTACTACAGAAATGAAGGGTTTTATGTGGGAACGGCCTATAGAACGAGAAGGATATTGGGAAATGCCAGAAATCTATATCTCACCTATCACTATGAAAATCACTCTTCCATAGACTTTAAAACAAGCTATGATATTTTTGCCCGATCGAATATTCAGCGTTTTAACCCGCCTGTGAATGAAGGAACGCTGAGCTCTCTCGAACTGAGCATGAAAAGTGGTGGCGGTAAAGAAGCACTGGGCGTTATAGGGGCCGATGATATTTTCTGGAGCATTGAACACTCAGCAGGGTATATGGGAAGCGACTGGGATTTCACTCGATTTGAAGTGGATATCTTCCGGAGATACGATACGTTCTTCCAGCGCAGGCTCATCCCTAATGCCCTTGATCTGAGACTGAACGCCGGCACATATCTAGGTGATCTTCCCGTGCAAAAGAATGGAATGCTGGATGTGGCTTTCGGGTATTTTACTCCGTTCGGAAGTTTTAAGTCGAAGCAGTATATCCCATACGAAGGTGCAAGTTATGTTGCCCTGAATGCAGAGCATAATTTCCGCTCAGTTCCATTTGAGATGCTCGGCTGGAGAAGTGCCCCGAAGACCGGTTTGAGTATTATCGTATTTGGTGGTATCGGCAAGACCTGGATCCCACAGAAGCAAAAGGATTTCTTTCAATCTAATCTGGGCTATCTACCTGTAACCACCAAGGACTGGCACAGTGAGGTGGGAATCTCACTCAGTAACATCTTCAGTTTATTCAGGGTGGACCTGGCCTATCGTATTGATGAACCGGGGTTTTATCCGGGTATTTCGCTGGCACGCTTCTTCTAAAGAAAAACCGTTTGCAAACTAAAGAGCATAAAAAACCCCTGCACATCAGTGATGTACAGGGGTTAATTTCATCGGCTAATTCGAATTACGAATTAGTTTCTTGGTGAGTACTTGTAAGGGTTGATTGGGTGCGTTTCAGCACGTCTGTTCTTCTCACAACCACCAGTACCATCTTCGAGTTCTGCTTCAGCACACTCAACCGGAGCTTTACCAAGACCTCTGTATTCGATACGGTCTTCAGAAATTCCGTTGTCGGTGTAGAACTTAACAACAGCTGTTGCACGACGCTGAGATAGACGCAGGTTATACTGGTCGCCACCAACGTGGTCAGTATAGGCATCAACTCGTACGCTGTATGCAGTAGCGTTTTGAAGTTTTTCTACGTTATCAGCAAGTGCCTGAGCAGCTGCATCAGTGATGTTAGAACGGTCGAATGGGAAGTTGATCGTTGAAAGACCATTCTCAGGTACTACAACTGGATCAGTTCCGTCCATTGGGTTGAAGCCCATTTCGATTTCCTGTCCGTCAGTGAAACCGTCGCCGTCGGAATCAGGGTTGGTTGGATCTGTACCATAAGTATTGATCTCGTCAACATCAGAAACACCGTCGCCGTCAGCATCGCCGTTGGCATCATTAGGATCCGTTTTGTAGGTGATCACTTCATCATAGTCAGTGAGTCCGTCACCGTCAGAGTCAGTATTATTAGGATCAGTATTGTAAGAGTTTACTTCATCACCGTCAGAAAGTCCGTCACCATCGGTGTCAGGATTCTTAGGATCTGTGTTATACTCGTTGATTTCTTGTCCGTCTGTTAGTCCGTCGTCATCGAAATCCGCTTTAGTTGGGTCTAGGCCAAGTTCAATCTCTTGATCGTCAGTAAGTCCGTCGCCATCAGTATCAACCGGGGCTGCTGGAGCCGGCTCACTGGAGCTACAACCGTACTGAGTAACTACACCTGCAGATAAGAAAAGAGCAAGAACTATTAGGTGAATTATTCGTTTCATGTTGGGAATACTCCTCTTCAGTTATTTTGAGAGTTTTGAATTTAAATTCATTATAGCAAGGAAAATAGTGATACTAGGATGTCTATCAAATAAAAAAAAGAAATTCTTAATAGGATTATTTTGGCTATCAGATTATCTTTGTGCCCTTTTTGGGGCTATAGCTCAGCTGGCTAGAGCGTCGCGCTGGCAGCGCGAAGGTCTGGGGTTCGAATCCCCATAGCTCCACTCAAGCCTTTATTTTAATAGAATAAAGGCTTTTTTTATGGCTACAATTCTAATTTGAATTAAGTAAACATCGTTTCATATTATCTAACTAGTTAACAAAATGCGAGGGTTGTATGAAAAAATATGTTAGGTATCATACCTATTTTCTGTCAGTCATAGTTATCGCAGCTGTTTTTGTTCCCCAAAAAGAAGTTTTTGGTCAATCAGAACTGATAACACTTGATGTTACACTGAGTCCGGCGCTGGAAAATGCTCAGGTCCTTGGCTTATCAAGTCTTGGAGTGAATAATGAATTAGCCGGCCCTGTACTGTTTAATGCTACATTAACAAACAATACAGATGAGCTGCTCACAAACCTTTTCTTTGATTTCAGAATAACGGCTGCTCAGGTTGGAGTTTTGGCGAAAGTTACTCAACAGGCGGCGTATCCTTTCACACTTGATCCGCACCAGGTGGTTTTTGTAACCAATAATGATGTTCAGAATAATGCTATTCCGGGTATCGATGAGAGTCTGAAGTTTGATGGAGGTCTGACTACCACAGGAGAAGATTTTATCGAAACCCTGGGTGGATCAACTACTCTGCCAAACGATATTTATACTTTTTCTCTGACGGTATATCAGGTGACTAATGCTGAGGGCCGAAAAGCTCTGGCCACACAGGTGGTTGAACTGGGTGGTGTTACCGATGGGATCGCTATTGATGAAAAATCAATATACCTGAAAACTCCAGGGGACGTGATAGGTGCAGATGTTACTATCACTAATCAGTACCCGCAATTCAGCTGGGAAGGCGATGCCTCTAATACCTACCGATTGTTAGTTGTGCGTTCGAACGGCCAGGATAGTCCGGAGTCACTTATCGAGAGTGCCAAGAGCTCGGAGCCTACTCAGACAGGAGGCTCTTTACTTCAGTTCGAAAATCTTGATGTGGAAGTGCAGGGTAATTCCTATCAGTTCCCGGCTTCCGGTGCGCAGGCATTGATAACGGGACAGACTTACTTTTGGCAGGTTACTACAGAGATCACTACTCCTGCAGGTTCCGATGAACTGACTTCTGAGATCTGGAGTTTCCAATTATCGAGCCCAAGCGATGCGGTTACCCAGGTTCAGATCGATCAAAGCACATTTAACGCCCTGATATCGCTGATCGGTGAAGAACAATATGCACAGCTTACAGAAAGTGGATTCTATTTCTACAGTCTTGAATATGATAATCAGTTATTCAGCAGTATGCCTGCAATATTGAAACTTTCAGAGATCTATCAGAAAATTGAAGATGGCGACATAATCGTAAACAGTAACTAGGTGTTAATATGAAGACCATAAGATCAATAGCAGTTTCGTTGATATTAGTTGTAGTATGCAGTGCCATGCTGGGTAGCGATGGTTACGACCCAATTCCTCCTGTATCAGAACAAATCAGTCAGCAGGTACGTCCACTTGCGGTGGTAAGAAGATTTAAGCCAAAAGTATATCTGACCAATAAAGAAACAAAAGAGCGTACACTGGATTTAAGCGAAGATCTGGGTGAAAGTCTGTACAGCGGCGACACTCTTTCAACAAATAAAGATGGATACGCCCTTGTGATCTTTACAGCAGATGGAACTGTTGCAAAGGTAAAACCCGAATCTATGTTGATCGTTTCGGGTGAGACACTGGCAGATTCAAAGATCTCCAAACGGCGCATTGATATGGAAAAAGGAGAAGCCCGCTTCGAGGTAGA
The DNA here is from genome assembly GCA_030427885.1 of Rhodothermia bacterium. Classification (GTDB taxonomy): domain Bacteria; phylum Bacteroidota; class Rhodothermia; order Balneolales; family Balneolaceae; genus JAUICM01. The sequence goes on from JAUICM010000004.1 coordinate 415,855, forward strand.
GCCAATTGGTTCCGGTACTTTTGAAGTAGCAACCTCACGTTCGGTAGCATCGGTAAAAGGAACAGATTTCGGAACAAAAGCCTATGGTTATATCTGGGTAAATGAAGGGCAGGTTGATGTGACTGCTTTGAACTCAGGGCAAACCATTTCATTGTATGAGCAGATGTATGCTCAGGTCGATCAGGATGGAAATAATATTCAAAGCGGGACCTTAAGTGAAAATGATAAAGAGGGCCTTAATGAAGGATATGACGAAATGGATGAGGAATTGATCGAGAAAACGATCAAAGTTCGCTTCCGTGATGCCAACGGCCAGATCCGTGAAATTGAGGTTAATATTTTCGAAAAAGGAAATTAATCGTTTCCTTTAAATCAGGAAGGGCGTGGTATACTTTCCGGCTATTACTCCAGTTAACTTAAGTGCTAATGAATAAAGGGGTACTGAAAACAGTATTTTTATTAGGTTTAGCTGTTTTATACTCTAATAACGGGTTTTCTCAATATACAGTTCAGCATCAGCCTCCAACGGTGCTGGATCGTACTGTAGATAATACCCTTCAGTTTTTTGTGCCTGGCGTCCTGGAAACGGATGTAAGCGAGGCACTTCTTTTCTATCGGTTTGATGGGGATCTCGGATACTCACAACGAGAGATATTTTATGTTAATGGTGCTTTCACAACTTCTTTTGGGCCGGAAGAGCTTTCAGGAACAGGCCTTGAGTATTATTTTCAACTTACTCTCCGAAATTCAGATCAGGATTTGTTTTATCCGGAGACATTACCATCCGAAAACCCGGTGGAAATTGAGATCATAGATGGCGCTCAGCAAGAAGTACTCAAAAAAGCTGAGGGTATTGAATACACGATCTTATCTCCGAGGCCTGGCAATGGACTGGCATTGAATGACGTATATGTGGGAATCTCCCTATTCTATGATAAGGAGGCACTGGAACCGGGGGAATTCAGATTATATGTGGATGATATTGATGTAACAGCCAACGCAGACACCAGCAACTACTTCATCTCATATATACCAAAGGGGCTGAAGATGGGTACCCATTCAATCCGGCTTGACTATGTAACCGCTACTGAATCTCTTAATGTAACAGGATGGGATTTTCGGGTGGTTGATCCAAAGAAAGCTTCGTACTCTGGTTTGGCACCGCGGCTTATTCCAACAGGAAGAGTGGAACTAACTGCCAGAAATCAGGTTATCTCCGGGGATATCAATAACGCATTTACAGGCAGAACTTATATGAGCGGAGCAAAAGGCCTTTTCAAATACTCCCTGAATGCCTACATAACCTCTCAGGAATCAAACAGGCTGCAACCGCAGAACAGATATGGTTTGTCTTTGGCCTATGGTAAATGGTGGAGCCTGGATGCAGGTCACATATATCCAAATATGAGTCGCTTCACTATATCCGGAAGAAGGATCTTCGGGGTGAACACGTCGCTGCATTTACTTTGGGAGGGCGTGAATCTTCAATTCATTTACGGTGAGATCAACAGAAAGGTCACGAACCGATATAACCCGATCAAAGTAGACACCTTGTTTTCTACAGCAAATCCCGATAGTATTCTGGATAAATCGTACACCCTGGGATTCCAAAGTGCAGGTCGGGGAACGTTCAAAAGAAAGGTTATTGGTGGAAGGATCGGAATTGGAAATCCAAAGAAATTTCAGTTTGGTCTGCAGGCGATGAAAGTGGAGGATGATACCACATCACTGTTCAATGTGGTTAATTTCAGGGATTTGCTGGAAGGTTCAAGTGATCTTTACACGCATTTAAGTATGGCCGATCAGAACAGGTTGATCTCTAATCCCGATTTGTTGCAGATCCAGGGCGGAACGGTTCGTCCTAAAGGTAACTTTGTTGCCGGGGCTGATCTTAAGTTCAGCTTTGATGAGAATAAGATCCGTTTCAATACCGAGACTGTTGCCAGCGCTCTAAATGATAATATTTACGGCGGGCCATTAGATTCTCTTGCAGCTGCAGATCTGGGTTTTGAAGATATTGACCAATCAAATCTGGATATCCTGGAGCAACTATCCTGGCTTATCATTATAAATGAAAATATCAATGTACTTCCGATCCGGTTTAAGGATTTCAATACTGACAGTTCCTCAGCGGAAGTGTTCTTCCCAACCTCAGTACTGGGATCAAATTCCGAACTGTCATTCAATTATCCCAGGAACCGGCTAAGTGTGCAGTACCGATGGGTAGGTCCCGATTTTGTGTCACTGGCGAATTCTACCATCAGAAAAGATATTGCGGGTTTTACTATTTCTGACAGATTCCGGTTACTTCAGAACCAACTTTATGTGACGCTCGGTTTTGAGGCTTTAAATGATAATGTCACTAATTCCAAGAACGCGACCACCGATACATACTCTTACCGGACAAATGTGAGCTGGTTTCCTGTAAAGGAGATCCTGCCCAGAGTTAGTGCCGGCTTCAGATACAGAAAACGGGATAATAGTGTGGGACGATACAACCCATTTGTGGAAATGATCACTGGCAGCCAGAATGTAGCTGTTCAGAATATCAGGATTACCACGGACGGCGATACCCTGATCACTCCGACCCCAAGATTGAACAGCACGCTGAATTTGAATTTTTCGGTGACTCAGCAGGTTCGATTTATGGATATGGTTCATGATGCTACCATCAGCCTTTCAACACTGGATACCAAAGATGAGGTGTTTGAATTTGGTGATGTTAAGAACAGTTCGCTTTCACTGAATATCACCTCCCGTTTCGAAACACTGCCACTCCGCACACAGCTTGGCTCAACAGTCAATAATACCCAATCCGGTAATGGGTTACTGGATATCGATATTTTCGGGCTGTATGCCGGGGGATCTTATTTCATGCTTGATGGAAAGTTGAATATCAACGGAAGACTTGCCTTCACGAATAACATTTCCAGAAGCAGATCTTTGACTGTGGTTGATAACGATGATACCAATATCTATAACGATTATTTCGAATTGACCCCCGCACTGAATACAAACAAATTTTCTACCTATGTACTGGTGGCCGGGGCAGAGTATAAATTCGATAACCACCATTCCTTTATATTTGATTCAAACTTCACTAATGTAACCGGTGAAAATTCACTAAATGACCGCATAGTACAGCTGCGCTACATTTACAGATTCTAAGGAATGAACACCTCAAAAAGAACTAAGAAACCGGTTGGGATCTATCTGCTGATCGCCTTAGTTACTTTTCTAATGGCTGTACTTCTTACCAATACCGGTCCGGTTAAAAGGACAGAGTTTTCGATCAGAGACCAGTTATTTGAGATCAGAGGCCCGCTTTCAGTTGAGAACAGTCCCATTGTGCTGGTGGCCATAAGTGAGAAAGCAGATTCTGAGATACCCTATAAATACCCATGGCCAGCCAGTGTTCACGCTAAGCTGGTGGAGAATCTTACCGAAGCCGGGGCAAAAGTGATTCTCTTTGACGTGCTTTTGACAGAACCAGACGAACTTAATCCCCGGAACGATACACTACTGGCTGAGGCAATCAAAGAACATGGGAAAGTAGTATTAGCAGCTGATGTGGAACGAACAGAAAGTTCAAGAGGGGAGGAACTGGTGCCGGTTTTCCCTCATCCTTTATTGAGAGAATACAATCCAAATCCGCTGGGTTTTGTGCACACCATTCCATCAGCAGATGGATTTGTTAGGTCGTACAGTATCGGGCGTCAATATTTGGGTAATGAATATTATATGTTGGGTATTGAAGGCATAAAGTTATTCGATGGTATTCGGGATGATGAAGTGGATGCACTGGATGTAAATTCAGAAGGAGATTTCAGAGTTGGTAAATATGTAATAAAAAGGGAAAGCCTGAATTCTTTCATTGTGAATTATTACGGGCCTGAAGGCATGTTTCCAACCATATCCTATGAAGAGGTTGTGGATGACGCAGAATTCACAACTGTTATGGAGGAAGATGCATTTGAGATGAATACATTTGATGATCCCGATATTGGATTATTGCAACGCGGGATCTTCAAAGACAAGATCGTGATCGTCGGTTCTACCATGCCGGTGTTACAGGATTTCCACCCAACACCGTTCTCGACGGGTGATTTTCCAAGGCCTGGTTTCGAGATCCACGCACATGCCATTCAAACCATACTCGATAGCAATTTCATAACCAGTCAAAGCACAATCATCAGGTTTCTGATGATGGTTATTCTCAGTTTTGCGGTGGTTTTCTTTAATCGGTATTTGGGGGCCGGCTGGGGATTCCTGTTTACTGCTGTTTCGATGGGATTGTACTACTTTGCGGCCGTCCAGATCTTCCTGCACTTTCAGATGTTTATTTTTGTTACAGGTGCTTTGATTTCACTATTCATTGGACAGGTAGGTACGGTAGGTTATGAGTATGTGATAGAACAGCGCGAAAAAAGAAGGATCAAAGGGATGTTCTCTTCGTATGTATCTCCAACGCTGGTAGACCAAATGGTGGCATCAAAAGAAGAGCCAAAGCTGGGTGGTGAGGAAACCTACATGACAGCTTTTTTCAGTGATATTGTTTCCTTCTCAAGCTTTTCGGAGATCCTGGAACCGAAGCAATTGGTTGCGCTGATCAATGAATATCTCACAGCAATGACCGATATCCTTAATGATCAGGGCGGGACCCTGGATAAGTTTATTGGTGATGCTATTGTGGCATTTTTCGGAGCTCCCATTATGGTAGAAGACCATGCCCGTAGAGCTTGCGTGACCTCTCAGTTGATGAGCCGTAAACTTCACGAACTGAAAGAAAAGTGGAAAGCCGATAACTGGCCGGATATCGTTTGGCAGATGCACCACAGGATCGGATTGAACACCGGAAATATGGTTACCGGAAATATGGGTTCCATACGACGCTTCAATTATACCATGATGGGTGACAATGTGAATCTAGCTGCGCGATGTGAAAGTGGGGCCAAATCGTACAATGTATATACCATGGTGACTGAGGCCACAAAACTGGAAGCTCAGAAATATGGGGATGAATGTCTGTACCGGTTTCTGGATAATATTGTGGTGAAAGGCAGGACCCAGCCAGTTAGAGTGTTCGAGATCGTTGGTTTAAAAGAAGATGCAGATCAGCAATTGTATGATTGTGTTGGTATTTATGAAGAAGCCATGGCCAAATACATGAATCAGGAATGGGACGCTGCGATAGATCTGTTCGAACAGGCCCGTACTTTGGAAAAAGACCAGATGAATCCCACTCAGATCTTTATCAGCCGCTGCAACCTGATGAAGGTTAAACCACCCGGTGATGACTGGAACGGCGTATTTGTGATGAAAAGTAAATAACTAACAACGATTTGTTACAAGTTTTAAGCTAGAAGGAGCAAACATGAAGAATTTTAAAAAACTCATTGTTTGGCAAAGAAGCATGGAACTTGCAGGAGAAGTTTCAAAGGCATTGGAAGAATTGTCTCCTGAGGAAAGATATACATATCGTGATCAGAACGTTAGGTGCTCAATCTCAATTCCATCCAATATTGCTGAGGGAAGCAGCAGGGACAGTAAAAAAGATTACAAAAGATTTCTTCGTATTTCGCTGGGCTCCAGTTTCGAGTTGGAGACACAAATATTGCTTTTGCAACAAAACGGTCTTCTTAGTCATAGCTCAATCGAATCTATTTTGTCTCTAAATACCGAGGTTCAAAAAATGCTACAGACCTTTATGAAAAGGATATAAGTGCTTAAAGTTGAAAGCTTGTAGCTCGAAACTACATGTTTGAAACTAATAGCTATTTTTCTTGAGAATGGGGATGGTTTACCCTTATCTTTAGGGTTCTGGGCAAGTCCTATACAGCCAGCTCCCTTTGAACTCCGTCAGGGCAGGAATGCAGCAGCGGTAATTTGGTCGTAGCGGCGTGATATAGATCGCTTGCCCATTTTTTATGTCCATGGTTTTGGGTTGAAGAATGTCTTTGCGAGGAGGATGAGTGCACGTGGGGAGTAAATAAACCAACGACGAAGCAATCTCAGGGTACCAAGTCGATAACTTGATCTGTAGATTCCTCAATCGTCACCTATGGTGACTCAACCGGAATGACAAATCAATATGTTTCAGGGCATATTTTGAGCAATATGCTCTGCGATCTGATCAGCATGAATCCTGGAATTCTCGATGAATAGTTTACTGGTATCCATTCCTCCGCACACCACACCAGCTACATACATTCCTTTCCGGTTCGTTTCCAGTGAATCTTCTCTGTGAACAGGCATACACTTCTCATCATCAGTGAGCTCAATTCCTAATTTCTCCATCAGAGAATAATTGGGTTTATACCCGGTCATTGCCAGTACGAAATCATTCGGAATGGTCACTTCGCCATCAGGAGTGTTCAGAATCACTTCCTTCTCTTTGATCTCTTTCACTTCAGAATTGAAGTAGGCTTTTACTTCATTATTCTTGATCCGGTTTTCGATGTCCGGCTTTACCCAGTATTTCACTGAAGGTTTGATCTCGCCATAGCGCACACACATGGTCACATTCGCATTAGACCTGAAACACTCGAGGGCAACATCCACACCGGAATTTCCGGCGCCGATCACCAGCACATTCTGCCAGGCGTAGGGATGGGGTTCATCGTAATAGTGTTTTACTTTTGGCAGATCTTCACCCGGAACGCCCATTTTATTGGCAGTACCATAAAAGCCGGTGGCAACAACGATCTTATCTGCTTTGTATTCAGCTTTATCTGTTTTCACGGTGAAATTTCCATCTTCACCTTCAACTGACTCCACACTTTCATATAAATTAATGGGCAGTTCATAGCTTTCAGCAACTCGGCGATAATATTCCAGGGCCTCTCTTCGGGTTGGTTTGGGGCCGTGGGAGATGAACGGGACATCACCTATCTCAAGCCGGTCGGAAGTAGAGAAGAAGGTCATGTTCACAGGGTAGTGAAAAAGTGAATTTACCAAACAGCCTCTCTCAATGATCCTGAATGGAATACCTTTGCGTTTCAGCTGAATTCCGGTAGCCAGTCCGATGGGGCCTGCTCCTATAATAATTACCATGTTCTCCTGATTTTGAATGAGTGAACTAAACAGCGTTAAGATACAAATCGTTTGGGGAATCTACCCAAGTGAGTATGCTTCGGTTCAGCCAGTTCCCGGGAGAGCTTACAAAACCGACATGTCCGCCTTCATTGGTGAAGATCGTCTGAATGAATGGATTGTTATCAATGTCACTGAAAGGCGCAAACTCTAATGGGCACAGAGTATCTTCTTTGCTGTGTATGATGAGAAGCGGAGTGCGGACGTCTTTCAGAAAATTTTTAGAGGAACAGCTGTTGTAGTAGTGATCCGCACTTTCAAAGCCATGCACCGGGGCGGTGACCATATCGTCGAATTCGTAGATCGTTTTTCCTTTGAATTCTGGAATATCGGAATACAAACCTCGTTTTTTATTAGCCTTTTCTTTTAAGGTATGTATGAAACGGTACTCGTAGATCTTATTGAAGCCTTTGCTCATATTGATAGATCCCGCACGGAGATCATAGGGCGGTGACACAGCTACCGCTTTTTTGATGAGCGGATCACCTTTAAGCTCACTCAAGGATTTGATCAGAGCATTAGCCCCTAATGAAAACCCAACAGCGTATATATCACGATTAGGAAAATGATCATTTATCCAGCCAAAAAGCAGGTGATAATCTGAAGTCTCTCCCGAATGGTAGAATCTTTTTTGACGGTTTAGTCTCCTTCCACATCCCCTGAAATTCATAGCTACAGATGAGTATCCGGCTTTTTCAAGGTCATACATAAGGTTGCGGATATAGAAGCGCTCTGAGGAGCCTTCAAGGCCGTGAAACAAAGCGAGCACTGGTTTATCGGTGTATGTATCAAGAACATCCAGTTCCAGGAAGTCATCGTCCGGGGTATCAATTTCAATGCGGTTTACAGAAACTGATTTTACGGGCATGAATTGTGAAGGTACAATAGTATGAACGTGCGTATTCAGTGCCCACCATCTGCTTTTGAATGGGGGAAATGGGAGCTGAGTTTCAGAATGAGATTCGGCCATGGCTTAAACTACCAAATATCTGATCTTTTGTGTATGATGAAAGTGAAACTTATACGGAGAATTTAATGATCATCGGTTCCCAAAGCGGACAATCAGTAGCAGTAAAAAGAATAGCAGCCATTGACCTGGGTACAAACTCATTCCATGCAGTGATCGTGGATATTTATTCGGACGGTAGTTTCCGAAAGATAGACGACCTGAAGGAGATGGTTCAGCTGGCCAAAGGGGGACTGAAAAGTAAGTTGTCAGAAGGAGCCTTCAAAAGGGGGATTGATGCCCTGAGGAAGATCAAGGTATTGTGTGATAGTCAGGGAGCCGACCGGATTCTGGCTTATGCGACCAGTGCGATCCGTGAAGCTGAGAACGGGGGAGAGTTTATTCAAAAAAGTATTGACGACATTGGGATCAAGATCAATGCCATTCCCGGTTCAGTTGAAGCTGAGTTGATCGGGTATGCGGTGCAGCATGGTGTTAAACTGGATGAGAAACCTGTGCTTATGGTGGACATTGGTGGTGGTAGCGTCGAGTTCATTTTGGGAAATGACAAGGAATTCTTCTATCTCACCAGTAAGAAGATCGGAGTATCCAGAACAGCAGATACATTCAAACCTTCTGATCCAATCACAAAAGAAGATATAGCAAAGCTCGAAGCTCATTATGAAGAAGAGCTGAAGTATGTAACAGAAGCTCTGGAAAAACAGCCGGCAGAAGTGATGATCGGATCTTCGGGTACGATGCAGAATATAGCTGCTATGATCGCTGCACGTAAAAAGACCCCAACGGATGTAACACTCAATGAGATGGAGTTTACGGATGAGGACTACTACAAATTCTACAATGATTTTATAAAGCTTGATCGTAAGGGCAGAGGAAAAGTCTCAGGGCTTGATTCCAAACGTGTTGATTTCATCAATACCGGAGTGGTGCTGGTAAATCTGTTATTCAGAAAGTATGGCATTAAAAAGATGCGGATCTCTACCCAGGCGCTGAGAGAGGGGATCATCATCCGGTATCTGAAACGGGAAATGATGGGATTCACCGGCTCGGGTGCATTCACAGACCCAAGGCGAAGAAGTGTGTTCGAATTACTTAGAAAATGTAACTGGCATGAAGCTCATTCCACTCATGTGACCAAGCTGGCACTTACCATGTTTGATGCACTGAAAGAGGAAATGGGCTTGGCTGAGGAGGACAAGGAGTTACTTGAATATGCCGGTTATCTGCATGATATCGGGTATTACATTGCGCATTCCGCTCACCATAAGCACGCATTGTATATCATCCGGAATTCTGAATTGAAGGGTTTCCGGCAGGATGAAATTGAGGTGATCGCCAATGTGGCTCGTTATCACCGTCGTTCTACTCCGAAGAAGAGACATGAAGAGTACTGGAAGCTGAAAGCTCCGCTACGGGCAAAGATCCGCAAACTGGCCGGGATACTAAGAGTAGCAGATGGATTAGATCGAAGTCACTTTCAGAATGTGCAGAAGCTGGAGATCGAGTCGAAAGAGAAAGAACTGCTACTGAAGATCGAAACCACCGACGAACCATATCTCGAGATCTGGGGTGCCATGCGGAAATCGCATCTACTCAGAGAGGTATTGAAGAAGAAGATCGTTATTGAAAGGGTGTAATTAGGAATAGTTGAATTAGGAATATTCGTAATTCAACTATTCCTAATTCATTAGTTACCAAACGATCCAGCGGGTCCTGGAAAAACAACAGGACTTTCAAACCCTTCTTTTGAGACGGAAGCCACTCCGAAATAGTAGTTGTCGATCACGATGTTTTCGAGGGTGTATTCGGTAACATCACCAACAAAACGTCTGAATTCCCATTGGTTGGAGTCAGTGAGTCGCCAGTAGATCTTGTAGCCGGCAAGCTGAGGATTTTGTTCAGGATCAAGACCTTTCCATTTTAGTGAGGTGCTAGGCTGTACTGCTCCTCTGATCTCAACATCCACAGGCGGATTAGGTGCCCAGGCCATCCCCGCCATTACCACAGCATTCAATCCGGTTAGCTTGGCGGCGTAATCGAAATCAACGCCATCAATGGTATCGCCGTATTTGATGCCATTTTCCACCCGCAGGTCCTGATGCTGCATTACATAATTCTCGTTGGTTTCCATGATGCGAACTCCCGGGATTCCAACTGCATTAAACGGACGATGATGTCCGCCGCGGCCAAAGCGATCCAACCGGTAGATCATCATAACATCTAAATTGGGAATGTAACGGTCGGCCATGGTATCCACATAACGGGCGATGTTTCGGGATGGAGAATCCACTTCACCACCGGTAAAACGGCGCATCCGGGCTTCGCGATCAGTTTCCACATCGCGTGTACCTTCAGAGAATACTCTTGCAGTGGTATTATCGATCACCCCGTTAATACCTTTGATGTTGCCGATCATGTCATTATTGAGAACAGCCTTAATTCTCCAGCCTTGTTTGAGGGCATGATCAGCAAGAATTGCTCCGCCATACAGTCCCTGTTCTTCTCCGGAAAGTCCCACATACATGATGGAGCCATAGAACTGATACTTGGTGAGCACACGTGCCGATTCCAGCACTCCCGCCATTCCGGAGGCATTGTCATTTGCTCCGGGCGAATCAGAAGTTCCATCCATAGCATCGGACACTCTTGAGTCAATATCGCCACTCATCATCACAAAACGGTTCGGGTCAGAGTTTCCACGCTGAATGGCGACAACATTTACCACATTAACGGAATCTGGTATGCGGCTGCCGGTCACATAATCACTTACATAGAAAACCTCGAGACAGCCCCCACAATCTTCCGAGATACGTTCAAATTCAGCTTTGATCCATCGCCGGGCTGCTCCAATTCCTCTGGTATTAGACACGGTGTCAGAAAGTGTGTGCCGGGTACCAAACCCTACCAGGGTTCTGATATCGGATTCAATACGTTCAGCAGAAGGTGCGGTTCCGATCTTGTGAAGTTCGTCCGTGTTGTACTGAGCAGAGACTACCTGAGAACAAAAGAGGAGGGCAAAGAAAAGAAACAGGGCTTTCATGATCAGTTTTTGTTGAGGTTATCGTGAGAACGCTTCAGGTCGTCCGGAACCTGACCGCTTCTCTTCAGATATTCATGTAGTTTTTGCTGGAATACAACCTGTGCTTTAAGACCAGCTTTATGTCCGAAGTACACCCCCAATCCTGAAGCCAATGCAACTACAACTGCAAACATGATCCTTTGCTGCATATCCAATACAGAATCGTAAATGAAGATCCAGGCGACAGGCATTAAAGCCACAATAACTCCGAATATGACCGGAGCCAAAGAAGGGCCTTCAAGCCGGCGCATGAACCGACGACTGGTTACAAAAACGATATTCATATACACCAGTCCATACCCTAAAAGGAAGGCAGTGCCCACCCAACTTGGGTCATTGATCTTGAAAAGGAGCTCGGAAGTGAACAAAGTAAACGCAGCGGAGATGATCAGTACTCCGGATGCATAGAATGAAAAACGTGGAAAATTATCCAAAATGAACGTGCTGATTGATTAGTTAGAATGAATTGCCAAAATACAAATGAAAAAGGAAAGTTAGGGAGTTCCTATTTCTTTGATAACCACTCTTCAGGATTGAGGTTGGTATTATTTTTTCGAACAATAAAGAGCAGTGTTTCCCCTAGTTCAGAATTTTCAGTTCCCGATCTTCCTACAACTGTACCAGAAGTAAGAATCTGACGATTAGATACATTGATCTGGCTCAGATTACCATAGGCAGTGTAATAAGTGCCGTGTTTCACAAAAACCACATTCCCGAAACCAGGCAAAGGCTGAATGGCAAAAACCTGTCCATCCGAAACAACCCGAACTTCTGAAGCTGGCTCGGTCACGATGTTAATACCAGGATTGTCAGTACGGGTTCCGTAAAGAGGATTACGGGTAACACCGAATTTCTTGGAGATGGTCTTACTGTTAACAGGCCAGTTCAGTTTGCCTTTAGATACGGCAAAATTTCGTTCGTAGGCGGCTAAAGTCTCATCTGAAACGAATGAAGTTGTAGTAGGGGTTGAATATTTAGCAACTTCTTCCGCTCTTCGGGCTGCATCAGCAATATTCCGTGCTTCGGCTAATCTTGCAAGGCGATCATTCTCAGCTTCACGGATGCGTTCTTCTTCAGCAATAAGATCGGTGAAGTTATTCTCCAGATTTTCTTTTTGCTCGCGGATCCTTCGTAATTCTGAAAGAAGGTTGGAGCTTTCTGCTTTTATCTTTTCAACGTTCTGCCGCTGAATGGTTTGTTGGTCACTCAGTTTTCCTTTTTCCTCACGAATCTCATCCAGGACCAATTCGTTTTTATAGTGACTCTGCTTCAAGTCGTTTTTAACATCCTCAAGCTCTAAACGCTGAACCCTGATCTGATTAGCCTGCTTGGTTTTCTGTTCATCGAGCTTTCTCAGATAATAGGTGCGTACGATCATCTGGTTGATGGATTTTGAAGTCACTAAAAGCTCAAGATTACTGGTACGTCCGTTCTTGTAGGTATAAGTGAGGATCTGCTTGTAGTTATCGATCAGATGATCCAGTTCACGCTGACGCAGATCTATTTCTTCTTCGGTAAGGCGTATTTCTTCCTGAATATGGTTTTGCTCTTCCTCGAGTGACTCCAGCTTATCATCCTGCAGGGAAATAAGGCGATTCACATTTTCATACTGTCGGTACAGTTCATCGTATTGATTCTCAGCCTTATTAATGCGCTGTTCATAAGTCTTGATACGGGCATCAAGTACATTGATCTCAGCGCGTGTATTGGTTTGCTCATCAAGGATCTTCTGGCGCTTTTCCTCATAGGTTTGCCCAAATACTGATGAGCAAAGTATCAGAACAAATACAAAACTTAAACCGCTATGTGAGATGATGTTTTTCATAATCGTTCGATGTAGACATCGTCAGGGATATCAAGTACTAAACTAAGCTTATCAGGATTAATTGCCAGACTACGTATTTGTAAGAGAACCTTAGAGTCTCCATCGTTACTGAATATGGTGATTTTTCGGGGCAAAATGTACCCGTCGATCTCAGCATGATCTTCATAAATGATCTTTGAGTAGGGTAACCCGGAGTACAATGGCTCTTCAACAGCTAGTACTACTCCATTTTCTTTAGAAACGCGGATACTTCCATCATTGGAGAACTGAAACAAATACTGGTCATCCGATTCAAGCACAGAAACAATACGTTCGGGGATCACTTTGTAGTTCAGAAGATCCATCAGGTTTATAGAGGCCAGTTCATTCAGGCTGGTAAGACGGCTGTCATAAATAGATATCTTCTGTGCGATCTTATCCACTTTATTGTAGATCAGGATGCTGTCGCGGTCAACCAGGAAATAACCTCCCTCAATACCTATTCTGTTTGTGATGGTCATGAGACTTAAAACGGTGTCGCCTTCGAACTCTATGGAAAAACGATCGCTGTTGCCAGGTTCACTTACAAATGCCCTGCCCCGGCCTTTAGTGGAATAGAAAGTATCAGAGTAATCCGGAATGGTGGAAATGATCTCATCAGGATCGGAATCACTGGGGTTGAAATTATTCGGAGCTTCAAGAACCGGAATACTTGAGGAACAGGAGATCAGTACTAAAGAAAGTATGATCAGAAAAGGAATCCGCGAACAGATAAAATTGAATTTCATCTCAGATTTTCTCATTCAGGTGTGTTCGGGTTGAATCCTTTTCGAAAGCTTTTTTCCACCACGAACGGGCTTCATCCATGTCTCCAAGTTTTTCATAAATATCGCCAAGATGCTCCAGTACTTCTGCACTGGCAGTTCCGGTATCGATGGATGCCTTCACAAATCTCCGGGCACGATCATAATCACCAAGTTTATAATAAACCCAGCCCACGGTGTCCAGATATGCGGAATTCTCGGAATCAAGTTCAATTGCTTTCAAGGCCAGTTCTTTTGCCCGCTCCAGGTTTTGGTCCCGTACCGACAAATTGTAGGCGTAATTATTCATGGCGTTATGATTATTTGGGTCATAACGGACAGCAAGTTCATAGGCCCGGTCTGATTCCTCATAATTTTTCATGGCCGAATGAGCATCGCCAAGTGTGCCGTAGATAACAGATTTGAAAGGGCGTCGGGATGGAGCTCTGGAAGCACGTTCCAGCCACTTAACTGCATTAATATTGTCTTGTAAAAGAAGATATGCAGTTCCGGTAAAAAATTGAATGAAGGCATCTTCCGGGGCATTCTTATCCGCTTCAATACCAACAGTTACCGCATCATCCAGGCGGTTTGCATTAAGAAGTAACTGAAGCCGCTGGCGCCAGGCGATATCATCACCGGGGAGGAGCTCATTCGCTTTTTCCAGATTTTCGAGCGCTTTATCGTTTTCACCGGTAAGGGAATAGAATTGACCCGCAAGAGTAAAGGCGGGTCCATAGTTTCGGGCACTTTCAGTATAAATATCAATGATGCGACTGGTCTCGATCTTAAGTTGCATATTTTGAGGAGCTTCCTGTTGGCGGGAGTACATGAATTGAGCAATCATCTGCTTTTGCTCCGCTTCAATAATAGGATCTGACATAAAATTACCCAACAGGGTCCCGGCACTGTCCCACTCCTGCTCATCAATAAAAATTCCAGCCAGGTTTATTAGGGATTCAGGATCCCGGCTATTTTTTGAAAGTGCTTCAACGAGAGCTTTTTTTGCTTTTTGGGACTCTCCGATACGGGTATAATATTCGCCAAGCAGATTCAGTGTGCTCAGATTCTCAGGTTGTACTTCGTGCATTCGTTCAAGCTGCACCAGCGCTGAATCGGTTACTCCAAGCGCTTCATAATTTTGGAATTTTCGTAACAATACAATGCTTGTTGGACCTGTTAATTTTTGAATTCGGTCCAGAGTTTGATTCGAATGTACAAATTCGCCGTACTGCTTTTGAGTATCGGCCAGCATGAACAACGCATCATAGTCATTGGGGTGGTAGTAGAGCAATTCATTGAGTTCATCAAGTGTAGCCTGGTTCTGGCCTGCACTGCGATAGATCTCGGCCAGTTTAAATCGATACCACTTATTTTCCGGTTCCATACTCACAGCTTCTTTCCCATAGAGCGCAGCATTGGGTAGGTCGTCCTGCTGAAAATAGGCATCAGCCAGAGCATAGCTGATTCCGGGTTGGTCTTGCAACAGATCATAAGCCTGTAGAAGTAAAGTTGTGGCCCGGTCATACTCTTCATTCACAAAAGCTTCCATTCCCTGGATGTAGGCCGTTTTGCCCTCACGCTCAGGCATAGATTGTACCTGTGCTACGCTCATAGACTGAAACCCAAGAGCAAAGAGGGCTAATATGTAGGATGATCTTTTCATGGAGTACGCTAACGCAAAGTATACCGATAAAGTGCGGATTTTGCTTAAGCTTTTAGGCAGAGAAACCGGATTTGTTTCCTTCAGATCAGATATTTACCAACTAGTCAGGGATATTGCCGAGCTGGACTCCCAGCTTATATAAGGTTTTACCATGAGCAAGAGAGTTATCTTCGGAATAAAGCCCACCTTCAATAGAAGTAGTTCTGACTTCATTGAAAAAATCTCCTTCAATAAAAAGACTCGTATCAGCAAGATCTTCTAAAGGTGCATCATTAGACCAAACCTTAAAAGGTATTTTCTTTACGCCGTAGATTAAAAACGCATCTTGTTCAGAGAAATCCTTATTGAAGTCAGCAAAATATTGTATTCTATAGAGAGATTGACCTTCAAAGAAGATCAGATACTGACCTTTATTCTCTTTAAGAAAACTGTCCTCCTTAAAAAAATTAAAAACAGCTTCGTCGGGTTCAATTTGCGCTAACTCATTCTCGGAAAGTTTGATCGTTTCGCTAAAAGGCCATTCATATAAAGTATTTTCAGAGGATATAGAGACAAAACCGAAATCAATGGTTTTATGAAGGTCACTGATAAAGCCTGAGAATTTCTGTACAAGAGAGTCAATTTCCGGGTACATAGCTCTGTTATCACGTGTAAAAAAGCTTGCAGCTAAAAAGACTGTATTTGAACCAAGTTCAGATTCAAAGGTAATCCTGTGATCCTGTCCATCATCTACATGTATATCGTTATTCTCATATACAGAGTCGAGTTCTAAGAAGTGATTATCAGTAAATAGATTATATAGGAATTGCTGCTGATCATATGTAGCAGCAATTTTATACTTAGGCCCCCCTAAATAAAGAATGGAATCATCTCGGGATAGTTCAAAATCGTAGCCACCTGAATGTCCCCCAATAACATCATACTTTAAATAGAAAGGCTCAAAATCCTGATCATCAGAAAAGGGATTATCTTTACAATTCAGAATTACTATAAAGAATGACAGTATTAGGTATATGAATTTTGAAGAGCTCATCCTGACCGGGGTTTATTGTAAGAACAATTACTAAAGCTATAAAAAATAGTCTAAATAGCAATCCTTCAAGTTCCATAAAACCAGCTGAAAAAGAGACAAATGTTACGAAATCAAAAATTTTAGATTGCCACTTGTATAATAAATTATGAATGTGTTACTTTTGATTCATGCAACTCTCTCTAGCACATAGAATTGATTTCATCCCGGTTCGCCCGATTCCGCGGCGGCGGTAATAGAGATATACCATCGTGCCAAGGCACGATACCCACCCTTGCGTCCACCATCAATTCAAATCGCTGTGCTTACAGTACCAAATTCATTTAAAAATTATGTCCGTTAAAATTCAATATGCAACCTCAGACCATACTGGCTATGCAGAAGCCATTTGTGAGTTAATAGAGACCGCTGCCAAGCAAAGAGGAACCGGTATTGCGAAACGGGAGCCAGAGTATATCAAAACAAAAATGCATAATGGAAATGCTGTTATTGCATTGGATGGAGATAAACTGGCCGGGTTTTGTTATATCGAGATCTGGGGCGACAAGCAGTATGTCGCGAACTCAGGTCTTATCGTTCACTGGGATTATCGTGGGGCCGGACTCGCCCGCGACATCAAGGCTAAGGCGTTCGAACTTTCACGAAAAAAATATCCTGATGCCAAGCTTTTCGGGATAACCACCAGTTTACCTGTAATGAAGATCAACTCAGACCTGGGATATCGTCCGGTTACTTTTTCAGAATTGACCCAGGATGAGACTTTTTGGAATGGATGCCAGAGTTGCCCTAATTATGATATCCTCACCCGGAATAACAGAAAGAATTGCCTCTGTACCGGGATGTTGTACGACCCAAAGAAACCAAATAAGAATACGAAGGAAGTGCGCGAACAGAACATCAGGAAATTCTACAGATGGGTTCAGATGAAAAGACAATCGTTCATGAAAGCACTCAATAACGCTAAAATATTTTTGTCATGAAAAAAGTTGTTCTAGCATTCAGCGGGGGATTAGATACCAGTTATTGTGCCATTCATCTGGCTAAAGATAAAGGCTATGAAGTGTACACAGCAGCAGTAAACACCGGTGGTTTTGATGAAGCTGAACAGGAAGCTCTCGCTCAGAAGGCGGGCGATCTTGGAATAAAAAACCATGTTTGCATAGATGTGGAACAGGAGTTCTATGAAAAAGGGATCAAATACCTGATCTATGGCAATGTGCTGAAAAATCACACGTACCCGCTTTCAGTAAGTGCAGAGCGTGTTTTTCAGGCAATAGCTATTGCTGAATATGCAAAAGAAGTAGGAGCTGATGCCATTGCTCATGGAAGTACCGGTGCCGGAAATGATCAGGTTCGATTTGATCTGGTGTTCAATGTACTTGCACCCGAGATGGAGATCATAACCCCTATCCGTGATATGAAACTCAGCCGTGAAGAAGAAGTGGATTATCTGAAAATTCATGGAGTTGATAAAGAATGGGCGAAAGCCAAATATTCGATCAACCAGGGCCTTTGGGGTACTTCAGTTGGAGGAGCGGAAACACTGACATCCCACAAAACACTTCCTGAGGAAGCCTGGCCAACAAAATTGGTTAACAGCGACACTAAAACGGTTGTATTAGGATTTGAAAACGGTGAGCCTGTTTCTATCGATGGTGAAAAACTCAGCCCGGTAAATGTGATCAAGAAACTGACGGATCTGGCTGCTCCTTATGGCGTTGGTCGTGACATCCATGTGGGTGATACTATTATCGGGATCAAAGGTCGTGTGGGTTTTGAAGCTGCTGCACCATTGATTCTCATCAAAGCACATCAATTACTTGAAAAGCATGTGCTAGGTAAATGGCAATTGTACTGGAAAGATCAGCTTGGGGAATGGTATGGAATGCTCATGCACGAGGGGCAGTTTCTGGACCCAGTGATGCGTGACATTGAAGCTTTCCTCGATAACACCCAGAAAAATGTGACTGGTAAAGTTTTTGTTAAGCTGGCTCCGAAGCATTTCGAGCTGGAAGGAATTGAGTCTGAATATGACCTGATGAAATCGAAGTTTGGACAGTATGGAGAGATGAATCAGGGCTGGAGCGGAGGTGATGTAAAAGGCTTCACCAAGATACTTAGTAATGCAACACTCATTCAAAAATCGATACAGAAAGATGATTAAAGCCGGGATCGTAGGTGGAGCAGGTTATACTGCCGGTGAACTGTTAAGGATACTGATCAGTCATCCGGAAGCAGAGATCATCTCTGTAATGAGCGGAAGTCATACAGGAGACCCGGTATTCAAAGCACACCCGGATCTGGAAGGGGATACAGATCTTATTTTTTCTGATTCAATATCTGATGAATCTGATGTGGTTTTTTTGTGTTCCGGTCATGGTAAGTCGAAAGGAATTATTGATCAGGGAATTATACCTGAGGGAGCAAAAATCATAGATCTGAGCGCAGACTTCAGGATCGAAGATGGGACTCATGATTTTGTATATGGATTACCTGAGCTGAATCGAAACAGAATTAAGACTGCAAAAAACATAGCCAACCCTGGTTGCTTTGCAACCTGTATTCAGCTTTCACTGCTTCCTCTTGCAGATGCGGGACTATTGAATGAAGATGTGCATGTTTCGGCAATAACAGGGAGCACTGGTGCGGGGCAGAGTCCTTCAGATACCACTCATTTCAGCTGGAGAAGCAACAATGCATCGGTATATAAGGCATTTACTCATCAGCATCTCGGTGAGATCAGGCAAAGTCTTACTCAGCTTCAATCAGGATTTGACAAAGGGATTCACTTTATTCCGATGAGAGGAGCTTTTACACGCGGCATCCTGGCGGCCTGTTATCTCAGGTCAGATATTTCTGAGAATGAGGCAAAAGCGATTTTCGAAGCTTATTACACTGACCATCCTTTTGTAGTTGTATCTGATTCTGAACCGGATGTGAAGAAAGTGGTGAATACCAACAAAGCTATGGTTTATATACAAAAAGAAGGCGATCAATTACTGATTCAGGGAGTGATTGATAATCTGACCAAAGGAGCATCAGGTCAGGCCGTACAAAATATGAATCTGATCTTTGGTCTGGATGAGAAAACCGGACTGAATCTAAAATCTGCGGGGTTTTGATATGGGAGAGCATAAAAAAATAGCCATACTTGGAGGAGGTAATCTTGGAGAAGCACTCGCCAAAGGATTTGCAAGCTTCATTGATCCATCTGATATCATTGTAACCAGAAGACACCTGAGCAGGTTAGAACACCTGAAAGAGAAAGGATTTGTCATCACTTCGGATAATCTTGAAGCGGTATCTAAATCCAGGTATATCTTTTTATGCGTTCAGCCTAAACAGGTTGCCGGACTTCTAAATGAAATTGGGTCAGTTCTTGATGTGGACAACCATGTGCTGGTTTCGACAATCACAGGAGTATCACTTGATGCGATAAACGAGTATGCTCATGGCGATTTTGCCATCATCAGAGCAATGCCTAATACTGCCGTGGCGATCTCAGAATCAATGACCTGTATTTGTGGAAATAAACTGGCCGAGTCTCATATTCCCAAAGTGGAAGAAATGTTCAGGGCCCTTGGGGAAACGCTTATTATTGAAGAAAGACTCATGAAGGCGGCAACTGTTCTGGCTGCCAGCGGGATCGCATTCTTTTTAAGATATATTCGTGCGGCAACTCAGGGTGGAATCGAGCTTGGTTTTGAAGCAGAAGAGGCTCAAAAGATCGCCATGCAGACAGCTCGCGGAGCGGCTTCTTTGTTAGTGGAAGGCAGTGCACATCCTGAAAGAGAAATTGATAAAGTAACAACCCCTCAAGGCTGTACAATCGCCGGGTTGAATGAAATGGAGCACCAGGGACTGAGTTCAGCACTGATCAAAGGTATCGTGGCTTCCTTCGAAAAAATTAACAGAATCACAGAATGAAATTATTTGACGTATATCCATTATTGGATGTTGAACCGGTAGAGGCAGATGGTTGCCTGGTATTTGATCGCCAGGGAACACGATACCTCGATTTTTATGGTGGACATGCCGTGATTTCCATCGGACACGGGCATCCGCATTATGTGGAACGCATAACCGATCAGTTAGGAAAACTGGCCTTTTATTCGAACTCAGTACCAATCAGTATTCAGAAAGACCTGGCCCATAAACTGGGTGAATTATCAGGTTACTACAACTGGAACCTGTTTTTGGTTAATTCAGGAGCGGAGGCTAACGAAAACGCTATGAAGTTGGCTTCAGCATACAATGGAAGAAAGAAAGTACTGACATTCAATAAGGCTTTTCATGGAAGAACATCATTGGCGGTTGCCGCTACGGACAATCCGAGTATTGTATTTCCGGTAAATGAAGGGGCTGAGATCGTACGCTTTGCACTGGAAGATTTTGACGGGGTTGAAGCTGAGATCAAAAAAGGAGATATGTGCTGCGTTATGATCGAGGGGATGCAGGGAGTAGGAGGGATAATAGAACCTACAGAAGCATTTCTGAAGCATTTAAGAAGATTGTGTGATGAAACTGATACGGTTCTTATTCTGGATGAAGTTCAGTCAGGTTTTGGGCGAACGGGAAGATTCTTTGCACATCAGCATTCATTCGTTCAGCCCGATATCATTTCTATGGCTAAAGGAATGGGAAATGGATTTCCGGTAGGGGGAATTCTGATCCATCCAAAGTTTGAAGCTAAGCACGGATTACTGGGCACTACCTTTGGAGGAAACCATCTGGCATGTGCGGCAGCTTTAGCTGTTTTGGAAGTGATGGAGAATGAGAAACTCATCAAAAATGCCCGAAAAGTCGGCAATTATCTGATTTCAGAACTGAAGGAAGTAACGGAGGTGAAAGAGATCAGAGGAAAAGGTTTGATGATCGGGATAGAACTCGGGTTTCCGGTGGCCGACATCAGAAGTAAATTACTCTACGACAAGCATATTTTTACCGGCTCGTCATCGAATAAAAATACGATCAGATTATTACCGCCTTTGAACATCACAAAAAAGGAAGTAGATGAGTTCATTCAGGCGTTAAAGGAGGTTTTGCAGTGAGACAGTTTCTGAGTGTTAAAGATGTGGAAGATCTTCCGGCGCTGTTAGAGGAAGCAAAACAGGTAAAGAAAACCCCGTTTGCCTGGAAACATCTTGGGGAAAACAAATCGATCTGCCTGTTATTCCTGAACCCTAGTTTGAGGACCCGACTGAGTTCCCAGAGAGCAGCAGCAAATCTGGGTCTGGAAGTGGTGGTTCTGGATGTTAATGCGGGAAGCTGGAAACTGGAGTTTGGCAACGGAACGGTAATGAATGGCGACACCGCTGAACACGTAAAAGAAGCTGCGGCAGTGATCGGGGCCTATTTCGACCTGATAGCGATCCGCGCTTTTGCAGAACTCAAAGACAAGGATGAAGATTATTCCGAAAAAGTACTGAGTGCCTTTGTAAAGTATTGTGGGGTTCCGGTAGTAAGTCTTGAATCTGCTACAGGGCATCCTCTGCAGTCGTTTGCAGATCTGATCACGATCGAAGAACACAAAACAACAGCCAGACCAAAAGTTGTGTTGACATGGGCACCGCATCCTAGAGCACTTCCACACGCAGTACCTAATTCTTTTGTGGAATGGATGCAGGTTGCTGATGTAGATCTGGTGGTAACACATCCGGAGGGATATGAATTATCATCGGATATTATGAATGATTTGAAACCGGAGTATGACCAGAAAAAAGCCTTTAAAGGCGCCGATTTCGTGTACGCCAAGAACTGGAGCAGCTTTAATGAATATGGAAAGATCCTGTCAACGGATCCTAACTGGATTGTAACCAAAGAGAAAATGGCCCTTACAAACGGAGGGAAATTCCTCCACTGCCTTCCGGTTCGCCGAAATGTGATAGTAGAGGACGCTGTGCTTGATAGTGATCAAAGTCTGGTAATTGAAGAAGCAGCTAACAGGATCGTTTCCATGCAAACTATCTTAAAAAGAATGTTGGAAGGTATTTAAAATGAACCAGGTAAAAGTTGTTAAGATTGGAGGAAAGGTCGCGGAAGAGGATGATGATCTGGATGACTTCCTTACAGAATTTGTGAAAATGAAAGGCCATAAGGTGCTGGTTCATGGTGGTGGAGTAATAGCCAATAAACTGGCCGAAAAACTGGGTATAAAGCCAAAGATGATCGATGGCCGTCGGGTTACAGATCGTGGTACTCTTGATATTGTAACTATGGTGTATGCTGGTCTGGTAAATAAAAAGATCGTTGCCAAACTCCAGGCTTTGGGGCAAAATGCAGTGGGACTAACCGGGGCTGATCTGAATATCATTCAGGCTACTAAAAGGAATCCAGTACCCATCGATTTTGGCTGGGTTGGAGACATCAGTTCTGTAAAAGTAAACTGGCTTAAGGCTTTTTTAGAGCAAGGGATCGTACCGGTTATCGTTCCGCTCACTCATGATGGCAAGGGAAATATGCTTAACACCAATGCCGATTCAATCGCATCGTATGTGGCTCAGAAACTAGCCGATAAAATTGAAACGGAACTCATTATGTGTTTTGACCAGCCCGGGGTTATGGAGAATGGTACGGTGATCAAGCACCTGGATTTTGAATCCTATCAGGGTCTGAAAAAAAACAAAATTATTACCGATGGAATGATTCCAAAGCTTCAGCTTGGATTTAAAGCATTAGAAGAGAATGTGGCCAAAGTCACGATAAAGAATTTTAATTCACTTAACGACGATACAAAAGGAACAACCCTTCAGTTATGATCAATTATGACCAAATATCGGATGAAGCGGTCGCATTGCTGAAGAAGATGATCGCTATAAGATCTTACAGTGGGGAAGAGCATGAAGTGGCGGAACTTCTTGTTGAATATTTAAAAGGCAAAGGGTTTGAACCACAGCGAAAGCTTAACAATGTTTGGGCATGGTCTGGAAATGTTGACCGTTCAAAACCAACCGTTTTACTTAATTCACATATCGATACCGTCCAGGCCACCTCGAAATGGAGCTATGACCCATTTACTCCGACCATTGTTGACGGCAAGCTCATAGGCTTGGGCAGTAACGATGCAGGTGGTCCCTTAGTGAGTCTGCTTCATGTATTTGCTGAACTTTCAAAACACGAACAAAAGTACAACCTCGTATTTTTGGCCTCAGCCGAAGAAGAGGCATCAGGAAAACAGGGAGTTCCGATCGTACTTCCGGAACTTGGGAATATCGATATGGCAGTAGTTGGGGAACCTACTTCCATGGATATGGCCATTGCAGAAAGAGGATTGGTAGTGCTCGATTGCGTAGCACACGGAAGAAGTGGTCACGCAGCTCGTGGTGAAGGAGAAAATGCCCTGTACAAAGCAATAAAAGATATTGAATGGTTTAAGAACTACGAATTCGAGAAAGTATCTGAGGTACTTGGTTCTATAAATATGACAGTAACTCAGATCAGTGCGGGAACACAACATAATGTGGTACCTGATGAATGCAGGTTTGTGGTAGATGTACGTCCGAATGAACATTACAGTAATGAAGAAGTGGTTGAGATCATAAAAGCGCATGTGAGTTGTGAAGTTAACCCACGATCTCTGAACCTGAATGCTTCCGGAATCGCGTTAGATCACCCGGCTGTGAAGAAGGGAGAAGACATGGGGATAAGAACCTATGGCTCTAAAACCATGTCAGATCAAGTACATATGCCTTTCCAATGTATTAAAATGGGACCAGGAGATACCAGGCGTTCGCATACTGCTGATGAATTCATTTATTTGACTGAGATCAGGCAGGGAATTGAGATCTATTTGAATTTATTGAATGGACTTGATATTAAGCCCCCCAAAGGAGAGACTTCTTAAAAACGTAACATATAAGATAATGGCTAAAAAACTTTGGGAAAAAGGAATTGAAACCGATGCTTTTATAGAAGCATTTACAGTGGGAAAGGACAGAGAACTGGACCTGGAGTTGGCAAAGTTTGATGTACAGGGGACGATAGCCCATATTACCATGCTTGAATCGGTGGGCTTGCTCAAAAAGGATGAGTTGGAGGTTCTTACAAAAGAGTTGAATCGTATTTTGGAAGAGGTTATTGAGCCCGGAAAGTTCAAAATAGAAGAAGGAGTTGAGGATGTTCATTCGCAGATTGAGCTGATGTTAACGTCGAAATTGGGCGATGTTGGCAAGAAAGTACACTCCGGAAGATCCAGAAATGATCAGGTTTTAGTGGATCTCAAACTTTTTTTGCGAGAAAAGGCAAAAGAAATTGCTTCTTTGGTAAAAAAATTGTTTGATGTATTAGTCACACAAAGTGAGTACAACCGGTCAATTTTGTTGCCCGGTTACACCCATACTCAGGCCGCAATGCCATCCAGTTTTGGACTATGGTTTGGTGCGTTTGCTGAAAGCTTGGTAGATGACCTCGTACTGTTGAAAGCCGTGCATACCATTGTTAATCAAAATCCTTTGGGGTCAGCGGCTGGGTATGGTTCTTCTTTTCCTTTAGATCGTACACTCACTACGTCTCTCCTGGAGTTCGAAAATTTGAATACCAATGTGGTATATGCCCAAATGGGAAGGGGTAAAGCCGAACAGAGTTTTGCGTTCGCAATTGCGGGAATTGCCGGCACATTAAATAAGCTTGCATCAGATGTGTGCCTTTATAACAGCCAGAATTTTGCTTTTATAAAGCTGCCGGATGATCTCACCACCGGTTCAAGCATCATGCCACATAAAAAGAATCCGGATGTATTCGAGCTGATCCGAGCGAAAACAAATCTATTGAAGGCACTGCCGAATACAATCTCAACGGCCACTGCAAATCTTACCTCCGGTTACCATCGTGATTTCCAGATATTAAAGGAAGTACTTTTCCCGGCTATTAAAGAGCTCAAAGATTGTTTATTCATTACCGAATATGCTATCGGTAAAATGAAAGTAAATGAACACATTCTGGATGATCCCAAATACAAACTCATATACAGTGTGGAAGTAGTGAATGAGTTAGTACTTCAGGGTGTACCTTTCAGAGAAGCCTATGTTCAGGTGGCGAAACAGATTGAGGACGGAACTTTCGAGCCCCCCAAAGATATCAAACACACCCACGAAGGAAGTATTGGCAATCTGGGAAATGAGGAGATCAAAAAGAGAATGGAAGCCGTGTTTAAGGGCTTAAGCTAACCGGGTTGGCAGCAGCATGAGCAGAATTTCACAAGAGTCCACTGCCTCAAGCGTAAAACAAGACACAGAAATTAGCTTAAAAGTAAAACTTTTGGTCGTTGTGTTTGCAATCTCATTGGCACCGTTTTCTCTGGATATTGGAATCATTCCAGTTACTCTTCAAACCCTGATGTTATTTACCACGGCAGTAATATTGTCTCCAATTGAAGCATTGTCATTTGGATTTATATATCTGCTACTGGGTGCACTGGGATTTCCGGTTTTTGCTGAATTCTCATCAGGATTTGAAAAGCTTATCGGTCCCACAGCGGGATTTTTATGGGCTTTTCCGATCATATGTTTATTCATAAGCTGGGATGTCAGAAAGCGGACATCAAGCTTTTTGAGATTGATAAGTAGTTTTCTCAAGGCTCATGTACTTTTGCTTATACCGGGATTCGGGATTCTGTTTCTGGCTCTTCCGGAAGCTGATCTGCTGAATATACTTATCAGTTTATTACCGGGATTAGTGATAAAATCTATTCTTGGACCCGTTTTGGTTATAGGGATAAAGCGTTTGTTCACAAGTAAATATTTCAGATGAACTAATTTTTTTCGAAATGTTCTGCTAATTGCGCAAATTGAAGCATAGTTGGTCGCCTATTCAACCAAAAATCTACGCTATTATGAAGAAATCAAACGTACTGGCTTTGAGCCTGGCCATCATTGGCCTATCTCTGTTCGCAATTGCCATGGATAATCAGACTGAAGAACCTAAAAAGAATTACGAGTATCTGGCTCAGGAGCTGGAGAATGCAAAGTCTTACACTATTGAAGTAATAGAAGGCATGCCTGAAGAAGATTTTACTTTTAAACCCGGTACTGAGATGAGAACTTTTGGTGCCCAGGCTTTCCATATTGCTTACAGCCTTGAATGGTTTACAGCACAAATGAAGGGCAGCCCCATACAATGGGCTCCCGGTGACGAGGATCGAATGAGTAAAGACGAACTCATAGAATATGCAACCAAACAGTTGGATGAGTTTATTGAACTGGTTAAAAACACGGAAGAAAATGGTGCGTTTACCGCTCGTATTATCTCAACCTTAAGACATAACTCACACCATCGGGGACAAATGGTAGCCTATTACAGGGCAAATGATAATATGACTCCTCCTTCCTATAAATAGATCAGCTCTGCTGATCAAATTCCAAGCAGCAAACTCCAAGTACCAAAAAAATCACTAAATCAGAATATTAAAACCTAGTGATTTTGGGTTTGCTCGAAATTTAGACCCTTGATATAAAAAAGCCGGTTTTGTCCGGCTTTTTTATGATCTCCATCGGTTCAATTCCTGAAAGGCAGTCAACATTCTGCTGCCGTACCAGCTGAACCATTCACCATCGATCAGCTCAATATTTGAATCAGGACAGTACTTCCGGATCACTTCAATATGTTTGGCTTTGAATGGATAAGGCTCACTGCTCAACAGGATCAATTCGGGGTTAAGTTTTGAAAGTTCATCGAGATCTGTGGTTGGATATCTTTCGTATTCGCCAAATACATTGATGAGTCCATATGCTTTCATTACGTCATGGATGTAAGTGTCGTTACCAATAGTCATCCAGGGATCTCTCCAAATAAAATAAGCGGTTGGAATGGGTTCCCGCTTTGGGATCTTACTCTGGAGTTCCCTGATCGTATGAACCATTGTACGGGCATTGCTTTTAACATTAAGCATAGAACCCAGTTTCAGAATCCAGTCCAGTGCTTCAGAAATTGTATCGATCTCTGTGACGATCACCTCACAGAATTCCCGAAGCTGTTCAACATCTTCCTCCCGGTTTTCTTCTTTGTTGGTGATGATGAGGTCCGGATTAAGACCTCTGATCTTTTCAATAGTTGGGTTCTTTGTGCCACCAATGATCTCTATTTCAGAAACGAGCTCTTCAGGATGAATACAAAAACGGGTTCTTCCAATAACTCTTTCTTTTAACCCCAGATCAACAAGCAACTCGGTGAGACTGGGTACCAGGCATATAATTCTTTGATAGCTCATAT
This sequence comes from Rhodothermia bacterium, assembly GCA_030427885.1. Taxonomy (GTDB): domain Bacteria; phylum Bacteroidota; class Rhodothermia; order Balneolales; family Balneolaceae; genus JAUICM01. Next base: position 443,501 of record JAUICM010000004.1, read on the forward strand.
AGATAAAATCAGAATTTCCAGTCTATGATGTTTAGATAAATCAGAGTAACTTAAAATAGTTTAATGTCGAACAATTAGGTTGTGCAATATGGAGCTCGGACTATACACTTTTGTTGAAAACACCCCTGATCCCGAAACGGGAAAATTACTTCATCCATCAGAAAGACTGGAACATCTCCTGAACGAGATCAGAATGGCAGATGAGCTTGGACTGGATGTATTTGCGATAGGGGAACATCACCGCGAGGAATATGTGTCATCGGCACCACCTGTAATTCTTGCAGCAGCCGCAGCGGTAACAAAGAATATCAGGTTGAGCAGTGCAGTAACTGTACTTGGCTCTGAAGACCCGGTGAGGGTGTATCAGCAGTTTGCTACGCTGGATCTGTTGTCGAAAGGAAGAGCTGAGATCATGGTTGGACGTGGGTCATTTATTGAGTCTTTTCCACTCTTTGGATACGATCTGAGAAACTATGAAGAGTTGTTTGAAGAAAAGCTTGAGTTATTGTTACAACTTCGTGAGAATGAGAAGATCACCTGGGAAGGAAAATACCGCCCAGCTATCGACGACCGGGGGGTGTATCCACAGCCAATGCAGCAGAAACTTCCGATTTGGCGGGGAGTTGGCGGCACTCCGAAATCGGCTTATATCACCGGGGCCTTAGGTCTGCCGATGGCTATTGCTATTATTGGAGGATATCCGGAGCAGTTCAGGCAATTTGTAGATATTCATGAGCGGGGAGCAGCAGACCATGGTCATTCCCGGCAACCGATAAGTATAAATTCACATGGTTTCATAGGCGAGACTTCTCAGGAAGCCTCAGATATTGCTTTTCCAGCATTTAAGACCGTGATGGATAAGATCGGAAAGGAACGTGGCTGGCCGCCTATGAGCCGCCAGCAGTTTGACGCATCAATCGATCTGAGAGGGGCCAATTTTGTGGGTAGCCCCCAGGAGATCATTGATAAGATCATGTATCAGTATGAAATATTTAAACACGATCGTTTTCTGATGCAAATGAGTGTGGGAAGTGTACCTCATAAGAAAATGATGCGATCTATCGAATTATTCGCTACAGAAGTGGCGCCAGTTATCAGGAAAGAGACTGGGATACTTAGCTAACATCCCATTCTTACCAATGGTTTTCTACCCGAAGCTTTAGGTTCTTCGGTATCCTGATCACGATAATAGTTAAGAATATTACTTTCTTCAGATCGTCCAGGTCGGCCGCCAAAGAACTGAGAAAGCTCTTTGATTCGTCCGGCAAGCTTCTGGTCTTCCGGTTCAATATGTACAGGAAGCTGAGGATATAGCAGTCGTTCATACCAATCGTGAATGCCTCCTTTCAGCACTGAAGCAGGACTGAGTTCAAGTCCTTTGAGAATGAAATATCCCTGAATCGCCAGACTGTCATCACCGGAGTAAAGAATGATATTTTTCTTATTGTCAGATCTGATGTGCATGAGATCGGTAAGGGAAACAGAGCTTGCCGTGGGGATATGAAACTGAACAAATTCCGAGTCCGGCCTGAGGTCATAAAGTGAAAGTTCATCTCTATTCCGGATACCATCTGCCAGCTCGATGACAGAAACATAATGGATATCAGCTTCTGAGTTTGATTTTTTTTTAGGGATGATCAGGGAAACTGTCATGGCCAGGAAGGAAAGGGCAAAAGCCCCAGTTGCAAGTTTCTGATTAAGACTTAAATTCATTTTTCGAGGGAGTTTTAGATTCGATTTTTCCTGAAGCCCAAAATCCTGCCAATGCAACCATCACCAACACAAAAACCATAACCCCGGATGGTAGCTGAAAATAGTCATCTAATGTAAGCTCTCCCATGGGTGTGGCATTGTAGAACTCTTCAAGCAAAGGATAGAGCTCACCAAATATCAGTATACCGGAAAGCATGCCCAGCACATTCATCCACCCATCAAGGCTTCCGGTAGCACCAGCAACACAGGAAGTCCCCGGGCAATATCCGCCAATAATAAATCCGACTCCAAAAACCAGTCCGCCAATCAATTGTGGAGCGAGATAAGTAGGGGTTAAATACACAAGTTCAAGGTTCATTACACCAAAAAGATCCAGCCAGAATAGTCCGATCATAGCGGTGACGATAGCGGTAAACATCATCTTGAAAACAGTCATATCTGTTCCATAAAACTGGGCGGCTAGTTTTTTGGCACTCCCTAAGCCTGCGCGTTCAAGGAAGAACCCAAACGCAACTCCAATAACCAGAGCGAATATCAGGCTGGCTTCTTCACCGATCCATCCATTGATATAGAAAGGTCCGTTCATATCCAGAGCCTCCTTACAAACCAAGCCATCAGGTAAGCTCCTGCGAAAAGGGATATCATAAAAACCCAGCTGCCAGCATTCATCAAAGCTCCACCGGTGAGTGCCTGACCACTGGTGCAACCCCGAGCCAGTTTGGTTCCAAAGGCCATTATCATTCCCCCAATAAATGCGAACAGAAAGCGTCTTGATGTAGTCAGGTTTGGGCCTTTCTCGATCTTCTTGCTTGATCGGCCAGCAAATAAACCAGATATAAAACCACCAATCAATACACCCAGTACTTCAAAAACAAGCCAGTCTTTAAGTGGACTTACCGTTCCATCTCCCAGATAACCTTTGTAGAATTCGTTGGCTTCCGCATGTGAGGGTGTTATGGAATCTACTCCAAACGCAACCATCGAGGTCATGGCACCGGAAGCCCCAATACCTCTTCCCATCACCAGAAAGGTGATCAAGAGAACCAGACCCAAACCTATCCCGCAGAGGTATGGGTTCCAGTAGGGATCAGGATTCTCTCTTTTATTTAAAATGGCCCGCAACATATTACTCTGATTCTACAACTACGGGCATGTCATGGGTGGCCCAGTCGTGGAAAGACCCATCATATAGCCGCACATTATATCCTAATTTTCGGGCGGCGAAAAACACAGCTGTTGCCTGCTGACCGATGTGGCAATACACAATGACCGGTTTCTCTTTATCCAGTCTCTGGGCATCGAATATTTTCTGTAGTTCTGTATTACTGAGATAGCTATATCCTCCGTGCTCACCTTCAGAAACCACACTGGTATATGGGATGGTTTTGGCCCCGGGTAAGTGTCCCTTTTTACCACCCATTCCTTCATCGATGCCCTGATAGTGCACGGGAGAACGGGCATCAACAATATTGTAAGAATCATTACCGATAATGGATTCTACAAAGGCCCGGTCTGTAACCACTTGATCATTTACATGTGGAGTGAAACTCCCTTGTTCAGGTACTGAAATTTCACTTGAAACAGCGCCTCCTTCATCTTTCCATTTAGGAAAACCACCATCCAGGAAGAAAGTATGACTGCTGTACCCGAGGTAAGTCAGGGTGAAATAGAGACGGGTTGTGGGAGAAACCCAGTTGGTTCCTGTGTAGATCACAACAGTGTCTCCGTCGTCTAGTCCCTTACTTTCGAAAAGAGCTTTTAATTCATTAACCGGGGGGAGGTCATAAATGACTGAGCGGTCTTCAGTGCCAAAGGTGTATTCAGATGCATCAATAAATACAGCACCGGGAATGTGTTCTTTTTCGTATTCCTCCTGGCGACCAATATGTAATAGAACCAGATCATCGCGATCCAGATTTTGTTTAAGCCAATCTGTTGTTACCAGGGGATCGGGGTTTTGGGCTGATGTGGAAAGAGTAATGAAACTCAAAAGCAGTAAGAGGGTATAGGTTTTCATTTGATATGATTTTGGTTTATGCTCGGATTGAGACATAGTTACTAAATGATTGGCTCAGAGTTACAAATTGGAAGTTCGGATGCTTCCAAATGGACATCCGGGTGCTGAAAACAGCGTATTATTACATTTAGAAACACTAGTTTGGAACCAGCTTAATATTGTAAATCAGGTAATGCAGGGATTCTTCTCAAGACAAAATTTACTGATGCGGGTCCTGCCGGGATTAATGATCTTAATGATCATACTCGGAGGGATTGGATATTTTTATCCAGCCGATGATGCTACAACAGGAGTGTATTATTGTCCGCCCTGCGGTTGCTCCAGTGACCACAAAGAATATCATGAACCGGGTGAATGCGAATCTTGTGCTATGCCTTTGATCAAGGAGCGAGCAGGATGGATAGGTGATGTTGCGGAGGTAATCGCACCGTTCATGAGAGGCAGTAGTGAGCAGTCTGCCGTGTATTCAAGGATCATTTACCCAACTTTATTTGGAGCTATATTTTTAGGTTTTCTATCTGTTCTGTTTTTTCGAAGAAGATCCATCGAGTTATTTCTGGCACTTTTCATTCTTTGTTTGTCTCTTTTTGGCCTGAAGTACCAGTTCTATGGAAGCAGCTATAGTTTGTTCTCCTATCAGAACATGATCCTGCTACCAATATCATTTCTGACCCTTATGGGACCATTCATGTATTTTCATTCGAAGAGCTTATTAGATGAACGGTTTCACTTCAGGAAACAGGATCGGCTTCATTTCATTCCGGGGATTGCCTTTTTCTTTGCATACCTGATCTTATTTGTTGTTCCAATGGAAAGCAAGGAATGGCTGTTCAGCTCCGATTTTGACACCTGGATCGGGGATATTGAGCAGATTTTTGGCATCCTGTCAATGATCATTTACATGACAGTAGTTTCGAATACTATGCTCAATAGAAATGAAGGAATCCAGGATCGGAAAAAAAATGAGTTAGCCTGGATCAGCAAGTTATTTTTAGTGACTTATGTATTTATAGCGATCTGGGTGCTTAACCAGTTTTCAAATGCTGTATTTTTTGAAATGAGAGGAGCCACTCAGACTTTTTTCACATTGTGGGCAGGCCTTTGTATGTATATTTACTGGATGGGTGTGGAGGTATTTCGGAATGAGAAAATGCTGATCCTGAAGTATTCCAACGGGCCCAATGGAAACTTCACTGATTCAAGGTTAGATACCTTTAAAGGGAATATGGAAAGGGTGATGAACGATGAGAAACCATTTACAGACCCCAATCTGACCCTAAAGAAACTGGCTGATCACATCGGTCTGAAACCAAAAGAACTTAGTGGCTTGATAAACACGGCCTATCATAAGAACTTTTATACTTTCGTGAATGAATACAGGTTGGAGGAAGTAAAGAAGTTATTGCTTGATAGTAGTTATGACCACCTGACCATCGTAGCCATTGCCGAACAAGCTGGATTCAATTCAAAATCCACTTTCAATACGCTGTTTAAAAAAGAAGTGGGAATGACACCGAAGGAGTTTAAGGATACACAGGGCTAAAAAAACTGTCTCAGCAAAGCCTCAGCCTGGTTGCAATAACTTCCGCCAAACAGGTTGGCATGTACCAGTACCGGATACAGATTACAGAGTTTAATGCGTTCTTCCCAACCTCGTTCCAGAGGATATTCTTCATTATACCCATTATAGAAATCGGGTTCGAAGCCACCGAATAGTTTTGTCATGGCAATATCTATTTCACGGTGACCAAAATAAACCGCCGGATCATAGATACAGGCAGTACCATCATCTGTGAACATATAATTTCCGCCCCAGAGGTCGCCGTGAAGCAAAGCAGGCGGTTCGTTAGGAAACACTACATAAGTGTAGTTCATAACCCGGTCGAAGATCGTAGTGAATTCTTTGGAAAGCTTTCCGGAATCAACAGCCATTTTAACCTGGGGCTCCAGCCGTTCACGCATGAAAAACTCCAGCCAGTCCGGGTGATATTTGTTGGATTGAGGAAGTCGACCGATATAGTTCGAATGATCCAAACCAAAAAGTTCATTAGAGCTTTTATGTAGTCTGGCCAGCTGAACTCCAAAATCAAAAGACGCACCTGAATTTCGTTCTTCAATGAATTCAAGTAGCAGATGTTCTTTTCCGACAGCCAGGACCTCGGGTACGATGAGTTCTGTATCAGCAGAAGCCAGAAGCTGAAGTCCTTTTGCTTCAGCCTCAAACATATCCTCAGCTGCCCGTTTGTTCCATTTCAGAAAGTAAGTTGCACCAGACTCCATCCCTACTTTTACTGCGCTGTTTATATCTCCGCCATGAAGCGGTGTTGTTTCTGTAACAGGCTGATCAAGAGTGGTCTCGATCTCAGTTTTAATGGATTCCGGTATCACAAACGATAGCTTTTAAACTTTTCCAAATACAACGATCGCGTTATGCCCGCCAAACCCGAAGGTATTGCTCATGGCATAATTCACTTCTGTATCAACAGCTTCATTAGTTACAATATCCACTCCGGTAGCTTCATCATCCAGTTCGTCCACATTAATGGTGGGTGGGATCACATTGTTTCTGATGGCCATGATGCTGGCAATTGCCTCCACAGCGCCAGCAGCACCTAATAAGTGGCCAGTCATTGATTTGGTGGAACTCACCTTAAGTTTTGCATTCTGGTTACCGACCACCGACTTGATGGCTTTGACCTCACTGATATCTCCCACAGGAGTTGAAGTTGCATGCGCATTCAGGTAGTCAATATCGGTGATGCTCAGGTTTGCTTCTTCAAGGGCAAGTTTCATCGCTGTTTTAGCTCCCAGTCCTTCCGGGTGGGTCGCTGAAATGTGATAAGCATCGGCGGTACTGGCAGCTCCAAGAACTTCACAGAGAATGTTAGCTCCACGTTTTTTAGCATGCTCATACTCTTCAAGTACCAGAGCTCCGGCTCCTTCACCCATTACAAAACCATCACGTGCTTTATCAAACGGTCGGCAAGCCTCAGTTGGATTCTCATTATTCGTGGAGAGAGCCTTCATGGATGAAAATCCACCGATAGAAGCCTGGGTGATGGCTGCTTCAGATCCTCCCGATATGATCACATCAGCTTTACCGAGACGGATATAATTAAAAGCATCCATAATGGCAGAGTTTGCGGTAGCACAGGCTGAGATCACCGTATGATTGATGCCCATCAATCCATATTTGATAGAAATGATACCGGAAGCCATGTTAGGGAGTGTCTTCACAATAAAATAAGGATTGAAGCGGGGAACTCCATTTCCACGTGCATATTCAAAAGTCCCTTCCTCAAAGGACTCAAATCCTCCGATACCGGTTCCCCAGATCACACCAACTCTGGTTCGGTCCATGGAATCCAGATCAAGTCCTGATTCTTCCAGTGCCATACCAGAAGTTGTTAATGCATATACTACATAAGGATCATTTTTTCGAATATCTCCACGATCCAGGTGTATAGATGGATCGAAATCTTTGAGTTCGCAGGCAAACTTGGTCTTGAAATGGGTGGTGTCAAATTTAGTGATGGCTCCCGCACCGCTGACACCCTTCTTCAGGGATTCCCAGAATTCAGTGGTGGAGTTTCCTAATGGAGTCAATGCTCCGGTTCCGGTGATTACTACTCTTTTCATGAATACTTATTGATAAGTAAGTTAAATGGTTAGTTCTTCAATGACTGCATTTTTAACATCTGCGAAATCATCACTGTTTGTGATTCTGGCTAATTGTGTAGCTGCGAACATATTGGTAATGATCTTAAGTGCCTCCGTTCTTGGGGGGGCATCAAAGGTAAGGAGTTTTTTCTCCTTTCCCGCTTCTAAAACTTCCGTAAGCCAATCGATGATCAGTTCAGAAAAGATACGAACCTGGTCCTGAGCTGATTGCGGCATGGAATTCCAGTCGGTTGCAAATGCACCAACTGCACAGATCTTTCCTGAAAGTTGTATAGAGTTATAAAAATTGAGAAAAGTTTTTACCTGCAGGAGCTCATCCTTTTCGCGCAGGCGCTCCTTAAAGTTTTCAAAATTCTCGATATGCCAGTGAATTACCGCTTCAGCAAGATCGGTTTTAGCGGGGAAGTGGTAGTGCACAGCTGCATTCTTGATCTTCAGAGTCTTTGCAATGTCCGAGTAACTGAAGGCATTGTAGCCGTTTTTACGGATGTGTTCATCAGCAAGCTGAACGATCTTGTCTTTTGTGGATGGCATAATTACTTATTGAATGGTAAGCAAAGGTACTTATCAATAGGTAAGTAATCAAGATTTATTTGATGTGCTCTTTCAGGATGTTCAACAGATTAGTGCAGCTGCGGTCAAGCACCTGGAATACATTTTCAAAACCTTGCAAGCCTCCGTAGTATGGATCCGGGACTTCTTTGTCTCCCGGTTCAGGATCAAATTCTCTCATAAGTTTTACTTTAGAGGAATACTTTTCAGCTTTGTCCATGTGCAGGATGTTTCTATAATTAGAAGAGTCCATGGCCAGGATCAGGTCAAATTCCTCGAGATCCTGATACTCGAACCGACGGGCGATGGAAGGAAGGTGAACACCATGTGCATTGGCGGTGGACTGGCTTTTGCTGTTAGCACGTTCACCAATATGATAAGCCCCGGTTCCTGAGGAATCGATATAGAAGTATAGTTCAAGTCCCGCTTCTTTTACTTTGTGAATGAAGATGCCTTCCGCTGTTGGGCTCCTGCAGATATTTCCGAGACACACAAAACAAAGTTTGTAGGGATTTTCTTTAGTAATGGGGCGTAAGTAATCACTCATGAGATCAGTTTTAGAATAAAGTATAAGGATATGCTTATTAAAACAGGCTGGAGGATAAGAAGTGTTAAAATTTTATTGGAATAGTTTTTTTGGGAATTAGAAATCAAGCTTTTCTTAAAGAATGCTTATATTTGAGGCTTATAAATGATTCGCCAGAATAAAAAGTTTGTATGGCAAAAAAGTTCGAAGAAGTAAAACAACTTAATTATCCAAAGGCTGAAGTCGAGATCCTGAATTGGTGGAAGGAAAACAAGATCTTCCGTAAAAGCCTCCAGAGCCGTGAAGATGGTATCCCGTATACTTTTTTTGAAGGGCCGCCTACTGCAAATGGTAAGCCCGGGATTCACCATGTGATGGCCAGAACAGTTAAGGATCTGTTTTGCCGGTACAAGACTCTCAAAGGATTTAAGGTTGAAAGAAAAGCTGGCTGGGATACCCACGGTTTACCGGTTGAGATAGAAGTAGAGAAGGCGTTAGGTCTTGAAGGCCGCTCTCAGGTTGAGGAATATGGTGTTGCCGAATACAATGCACAGTGTCGTGAGAGTGTTCTCAAATACAAGGACCTCTGGGATGACCTGACCAGTAGAATGGGATACTGGGTTGATCAGGATCACCCATATGTGACTTTTGAAAATGAATACATCGAGTCGGTCTGGTGGGCACTGAAGAAATTAAATGAGAAGAATTTTCTCTATAAAGGGTATAAGATCCAGTGGTATTCTCCCGGTAGTGGTACAGTCCTCTCTTCCCATGAGGTGAGTCTTGGGTATAAGGAAACCCAGGACCCGTCAATCTATGTGAAATTTCCGGCATCTGGCGAGGAAAATACGTACTTCCTGGCATGGACCACTACTCCATGGACCACTATTTCTAACATGGCACTTACCATCAATCCTAACCTGGATTATGCGAAAGTAGCTTTTGAAGGGGAAAATTATATAGTTGCTAAAGATTGTGCAGCAAATGTATTCGGGGAAGATTTTGAAATAGTAGCCGAGTACAAAGGATTTAATCTTCTGGGCAGAACCTACGAGCCGATTTTCGATTATGCTCAAAAAGAATTTTCACCAGAGAATGCATGGAAAGTAATTCCTGCTGATTATGTGACTACTGAGGATGGAACAGGTGTGGTTCATACCGCTCCTGCATATGGTGCGGATGACTATGATTCCTGCCAGAAAGCAGACATCCCGATGTTTAACCCGATCGACAGGGATGGATGTTTCACGGATCAGGTTCCTGATTTCAAGGGGCAGTGGTTTAAAGATGCGGACAAAGAAATTGCACGCGCGATCAAGGAAAAAGGACTCATGTTCCGACATGAGACTTATGTTCACAACTATCCATTCGACTGGAGAAAAGGAACTCCGTTAATGAGTTACCCGGTTGAGTCATGGTTCATCAAGACCACGGATGTGAAACAGCGTATGGTGGATCTGAACAAGACTATAAACTGGAAACCTGAAAGCACAGGTTCCGGCCGTTTTGGAACCTGGCTCGAGAATAATGTAGACTGGGCTATCTCACGTCAACGTTATTGGGGTACTCCGATCCCGATCTGGCAAAGTGATAAAGATCCGGAGTATGTGGAAGTGATAGGAAGTATGGCTGAACTTCGTGAAAAAGCCGGAATTCCTGAAGACCAGGAACTGGATCTGCACCGCCCGTTTATTGATGAATTTACCTGGGAAGGACCGGACGGAGCTACAATGAGACGTATTCCGGATCTTTTGGATGTGTGGTTCGATTCCGGTTCAATGCCATTTGCGCAATGGCATTACCCGTTCGAGAACGACCATGAGTTTAGCTATAACTTCCCTGCAGATTTCATAGCAGAAGGGGTTGATCAAACCCGTGGATGGTTCTATACACTTCATGCATTGGGAACCATGTTGTTTGATGAAGTAGCCTTTAAGAATGTTGTATCGAATGGGCTCGTTCTGGATGAGAAGGGCGAGAAAATGAGTAAGTCGAAAGGCAATACTGTTGATCCTTTTGATGTGATAGGTAAGTTCGGTGCTGATACCGTTCGCTGGTATATGATGAGTAATTCAGCTCCATGGGAGAATCTGAAGTTCAGCATGGACGGGTTGAAGGAAGTTCAGCGTAAGTTCTTCAACACCATTGTGAACACCTACTCTTTCTTTGCCATGTACGCCAATATTGATGGCTTCACCTATTCCGGACCTCAGATCCCTGTGGGTGATCGCCCGGAGATCGATCAGTGGGTTATTTCAAGATTGAATACCACCATTAAGCTGATGGAAGAATATTTTGAAGCTTATGAGCCTACCAAGGCTGCCCGTGAAATGGAAAATTTTGTTGAGGAATTGAGTAACTGGTACGTACGTCGTAATCGCCGTCGTTTCTGGAAATCAGGAACTACTTTAGATAAAACGGCTGCATATCAAACACTGTACGAATGCCTGAAGAGCATCAGCCAGATGATAAGTCCGGTCGCGCCATTTATGGGCGAGTGGTTGTATCAGAAGCTGAACGAGGTATCAGAACTTGATGAGGAATCGGTTCACCTTTCATTCTTCCCTACTGTGGAGGAAACGGCGATCTTCAAGAATCTGGAACACAAAATGGAGATGGCCCGCCTTATCTCTTATATCGTGCTGCGTATCCGTAATCAGATTGAGATCAATGTCCGTCAGCCATTGGCCAGGATCATACTTCCGATCAAAGACGAAGTTGAACGTCAGGCGGTTCAATCGGTTCGGGATATAATATTAGAGGAAGTAAACGTTAAAGATATTCAGTTTGTGGATGATGACTCAGGCATCGTTCATAAATCGGCCAAACCAAACTTCCCGTTGCTGGGTAAGCGGCTTGGTCCAAAGATGAAAGAAGTTTCTGCGAAAGTTGGCAAGCTTGATACAGAATCTATTACTAACTTTGAGCGCGATGGAGTAATTGATATTACACTCGATAATGGCGAAACAATTCGTCTTGATTCTGATGAGCTCGAGATCATAAGAACCGGCCTCGAAGGCTGGCAGGTTGAAACCGAACGTGGATTAAGCGTTGCAGTAGATACCGAGCTTAGTAAGGAGCTGGTTGAAGAGGGCCTTGCAAGGGAATTCATTAATCGCGTTCAGAATATGAGAAAAGAAGCAGATTTTGAAGTTGTTGATCGCATTCAGATTGGTGTAACAGGCGATGAACAACTAAAAGAAGCAGTTGTTTCGATGAGTGAATACATCAAACAGGAAACACTGGCGGAAGAGATTCAGCTTGAAGCACTTGATGTTTCAGATTTTGTGAAAACCTGGGAAATTGGAGACGGTGAGTGCTCGATTTCCATCAGAAGGAACCATTAATTCATAACGAAGGAAAGAGATGGCTAATAAAGCTACAGAAAACGAGAACAGAGTTTCTCCTTACAACGATGAAGAACTAGAGTACTTTAGAGAAATCATCCTTAAAAAGCGTGATGACGCAGAAGAAGAGTTAGAAACGCTACAGCGTACCCTGCGTGAAAGCATGGAAAATTCGTCAGATGAATCTGCTTATTCCTTCCATATGGCTGATGCGGGTACCGATGCACAGGAACGCGAGAAAACCTATATGCTTTACAACCGAACCCGAAAGTTTGTGAAGTATCTCGATGATGCTATCAAGAGGATCGACAATAAGACATATGGGGTGTGTAAAGTTACCGGAAATAAGATCTCAAAAGGCCGGTTAGAAGCCGTTCCTCATACTCAGCTTAGTATCGAGGCCAAACTAAAACGACGTTAATACTTACGGTTTGACCAAACAAAAACTGCTGGCTCTGTTCGTTCCTGCTGCGATTGTTGTCGCTATCGATCAACTAACCAAGTGGATCATCAGGACCTCACCGGAAACACACCGCCTCGATATCATTGATGGCTGGTTGTCGTTTTACTATACACAGAATTCCGGCATGGCGATGGGGATCGATCTGCTTTCCACACCTGTGATCAGTTCGATCTCTATTCTGGCAACGATAGGTATTATTATCTACCTGATCTATTCAATGGACAAGGCAGGTATCGGGTATTTAATTTTTATGGGCCTTATTATTGGCGGGGCATTGGGGAATATATCCGACCGGCTCTTTATGGGGTTGATTGAAGGATATGGCGGCGTTCTGCACGGCCATGTTGTTGATTTTATACATTTCAATCTGGAGATCAAAGGCACTCCCGTTTTCCCTTACATCTTCAATTTTGCTGATATCGCTATCTCTGTTTCAATTGTAACTCTGCTCTTGTTCAGTAAGAAACTCTTTCCTCATGATGAAAAACCGGCAGATTCTGAAGAGATATTTGAAGGGACAGAAGTAAACGATTTTACTTCAACACTGGCAAAGCCAGAACTCACGGAAGAAGGGGAAGGTGAGGTAAAACCAGAAGCCTGATTATTCTTCCAGCGCTTTATTTTGCTTGGGAGAAAGGACGCTAAGCTCGTCCTCAAATTCCACCTGATCCACGATCTCCAACCCAAAACTTTTAATACCAATTCTTTTAACCGGATTATTGGTAAGCAGGCGAAGTTTACGGATGCCTAAAGCGCGCAGGATCTGGGCTCCAACTCCATAATCACGGGAGTCACTTTTCTTGGGATTGTTATTGATCTCGATCTCATTGTGGCTGGCTTTACCTTCCTGCATGAATTTAAGCGTTTTGAGCTGATTCACGAGTACTGATCCACGCTGATTACGGTTCATATACAGTACAACACCCGTTCCACTGCGTTCAACCTGCAGCATGGCCTGATGCAGCAGTTCGCTGGTGTCAGCATTACGGGCACCAAAGATATCGCCGATCAAATCTGAAGAATGAACGCGGGTAAGAACCGCATCTTCTTTAGTCCAGCTGCCTTTGGTAAGAGCAAGGTGAATATCACCGGTCATACTCTCCTCAAAAGCATGGAGCATAAAATCACCATACATAGTTGGCATTTTAACTTCCATCACTTTCTTAACGAGCGACTCATTTTCATTTCGGTAGGCAATGAGATCTTTGATAGTGACGAACTTCATATCGAATTTCTCAGCCATCTTTGCAAGGTCCGGCACACGAGCCATTTCGCCATTGTCGAGCATGATCTCACAAATAATACCCACGGGTTTTAGCCCAGCCAGGCGGGCAAGATCAAGGGCAGCTTCCGTATGCCCTGCTCTTCTGAGAACACCACCCTGAACGCCGATCAGTGGGAATACATGTCCGGGCCGTCTGAAATCGCCGGGTTTTGAATCCTCATTGGTCAGCTCTTTAATAGTATTAGCCCGGTCTGCGGCAGAAATACCAGTCGTGGTCTTCCGCTTATGGTCAATAGAAATGGTAAAATTGGCTTCGTCCGGATCAGCGCCCTCAATAACCATGTTATTCAGGTTGAACCGCTCAGCCAGGTCTTTGGATACCGGAGCACAAATAAGGCCCCGGCCATGTATTGCCATGAAATTGATCGCCTCGGTACTTACCATCTCTCCAGCCATGAGGAAATCACCCTCATTCTCGCGGTCTTCATCATCAACCACAATGATCATTTTGCCATTCTTAATGTCCTCAATGGCTTCCGGGATGGTATTGAAGCGAATGTTATCCAAGATTACTTGTCTTTCTTTTCAGGCTTGTTAGGGTTCACATCTGTGATGGAAGAGGTAAGAAAGCGAATCTTAACATTACTCCCCACTTCAACAAGAACAGAATCATCTTCGATAGAGTTCAGGATACCAATGATACCTGATGAGGTAACCACTTTGTCGCCTTTCTTCATTTCAGATACTTTCTTCTGAATTTCTTTCTGGCGTTTGCTTTGCGGGCGAATGATAAAGAAGTAGAATACCACGAAAATAGCTCCCAGAAAGAGCAGGTTGATCATTCCACCATTAGGATCTCCGCCTTCAGGGGCACCCATCAATAAAAAAGTAAAGTTAGTCATGTCGGTTTACTAAGTATGCGATTTAATTTTAGCGTGGAAAGATAAGGGATTCTGAACTCAATTATGAAGGATTCGGCTTCTCAGTTTAAATCATGGCTATATGGGAATTCTTCTCAGTTTTCTGGTTAAATCCTGTCTGTTATATTGCTCCAAAGTTGGATGAAAAGCGGAACCAAAGCCTTAAAACATGTTTTCTACAATACTACTGATCATCGCCGGGATACTAAATCCTACCAGTGTAAGTGCGACATCAACAGAATCAGTTTATACACAAAAGCCGAATGATCAGGAAGCGTACTACTTCACCCCGGAGAATTATAATATCATGATGGATGGAGTGATGGATGTCTCGGATGAACTTCAGAGAGCTATAAATCAGGTAAAGTCAGAGAAAAATTATGGCATCCTATTTATTCCTCAGGGGAAATACAGGATCAGTAAAACCATTTATGTTCCACCGGCAGTTCGTTTAATAGGATACGGGGAAACGAGACCAGAAATCATCCTCATGGAGAATAGTCCCGGATATCAGAATATATCGGAGCAAGAGAATTATATGATCTGGTTTACCAGCAATATGGTTGGTAGTGATGACGAACCAAGAGATGCTCATCCCGGAACATTCTACAGTGCCATTTCAAATATAGATCTGAGGATTGAAGACGGAAACCCAAATGCCGTAGCTCTTCGAACTCATTATGCCCAACATGGTTTTGTAAGTCATTCAGAAATAAATATTGGTTTAGGAAAGGCAGGTATTTCCCAGGTAGGAAATGAGATCGAGAACGTCCGGTTTATTGGCGGGGATTACGGAATAAACACAGGAGCAACTTCACCAAGCTGGCCAATGATGATGGTGGATACCTATTTCGAAGGTCAGCGTATTGCTGCTATCAGAACCAATAATTCTGGATTCGCTATTGTGAATATGCACGTCAGAAATGTGCCGGTTGGCCTGGAGATGGAAGAGAATACCACCGACAGGATCTTTCTGGAAGATTGCTTATTTGAGAATATAAGTGAGGCAGGCTTGGTACTTAACGGAACGGAAAACAGTACCAACCAGATCAATATCCTGAATGTAGAGGTACGAAATGTTCCAGTGTTTGCAAAGTTCCGGGATACTGGAGTTGAGATCAAAGGGAAAGGAAATACCTATCTGGTCAGGGACTTTACTCATGGTTTGGTGATCAACGACCTGAATGCCGATTCCAGGTTCGAAACCATGACCGATATCGTTTCTTCAAATAAAGTACCAGGGAAACTGGAACGAACCATTCCTGTACTTCCTTCCATGGAAAAATGGGTAAATATCAAAGAGCTTGGAGCCGTCGGGGATGGTGAAACGGACGATACCAAAGCTTTTCAGGATGCCATTGCCAAATATGATGTTATCTACGTTCCACAGGGCTGGTACCATATCACTCAAACAATAAAAATGAGGCCCGGTACCAAGCTGATCGGGTTACATCCATGGGCCACACAATTCATTATCGAGGAGAGTGAACCAGCATTCAGCGGATTTGGTGGTCCGGTGCCCATGATCGAATCTTCAGAAGGAGGAGATGATATATTCAACGGTATCGGGATCTCAACAGGTGGTTATAATTATCGGGCAGTTGGTTTGAAATGGATGGCTGGTGAAAAATCATTGATGAATGACGTGAAATTTGCAGGGGGTCACGGAACCATGCGGTCGCCTTCTTCAGGACAAGGAAATTACAGAAGATGGGAACGTCAGGTGAGCTCTCCTTCAAATCCTGTTTATGAACGTGGAATGGATGAAGCCTGGGACAATCAATATTGGAGTTTGTGGGTAACCAATAACGGAGGAGGTACCATCAAGGATATCTGGACTGCAAATAGTTATGCGGCCAGCGGGATGTTGGTGAGTAATACCTCAACTCCGGGAAGGATCTTAGCAATGTCGCTTGAGCATCATCTTAGAAACGAGGCACGCTTTGACAATGTCTCAAACTGGAAAATGTATGCGTTTCAGTTTGAGGAAGAATACAAAGAAGGAATAGATGCCATTTCAATCGAGATCTCAAATTCAAAAGACCTCTTCTTTGCGAATTTGTGGCTGTACCGGACCATCAGGGTTGAAACACCGAAACGCTTTGGTATCCGGTTATGGAATACGAAGAATATTGAGATCAGAAATCTTCGGAACTATACCCAGAAACTTTGGGTGAATGAATTTCCGGTTTGGGACGTAAACAAGGAGCTGGCAGCCTACCCGTGGCATTTTGCCAAACTCAATCTTACCGGACAGGAGAAACCAAGTTTGGATAGAACATTTAGAAAAGGAGAAGTAACCCGACTTGCCTCAGGCTTCGATTTTGCTCTGGGTCTTACCTCCGACAGCAAGGGCAATATCTACTTCTGTGAAACTAAAAAGAGAAGGATTTACAAATGGTCTTCAGAAACGAATACAGTAGCTTTATTGGCTGATTTCCCATTTCAGCCCTTTGCACTTGCCACAGATTCAGAAGACAATTTGTTAGTTGTTGCAAGATATGATCCTCAGCCCGGGTATCTGGTGAACGGAGAACAGGAACGGGTAAAGAGGCTCCCGGATGACAATGAAGCATACAGCAGCTGGGGGAATAGCGGATGGGCGTCTTATGCTTACTCCATCGATCCCGATGACCCGGACAATACTTTTAACGTGATGCCAAGAGTAGCAACGAAGGATATCAAAGAATTCAGTAAAACCTACTATCCCTCAGGCCGCTGGCATTATACCTTTGATGAAGCCGCGGTTTACTATCCGGATTCAGCTTTTGTAGCCCCTGATGGAAAAACGTATATCCAGGAAGTATATGACATCGGCAGAACTGCGGATCTGAATGAAGCCGTACCGGGAGGATCCATTTACGCGATGGATGAAATAAACATGCGAACTGTAAAAATGGATGTTGGGGAAAAAGGTAAGCTTAGCAACCTGAGAGAAATACTGCCTCGCGGACAATACAGCACTGCCGTAGATAAATCCGGAAATCTTTATGTCACAGACGGGCAGATCTTTGTATATGATACCAACATGAAGGAGATCGATCGCATAAATCTGACTGAAAGGCCTCTGTCCATTACATTTGGGGGCAAAGATGGTAATACACTCTTTATTACAACTGCGAATTCATTGTTTGGGATGAGGGTGAAGTAATTGCCTTAGATCTCAGTTTATATTCTGATCTGGCAGAGCCGGTGATTAATCTGTTCCTGCCAGAGGAGTTGCCACAAACTTTTTATAAATACACATCCCAATAGTTGCTATGTTAAAGCATGGGATTATTACTGTTTTATTTATTTCTTGCCATTGGAGTGTCATTCTTATGTTCGATTCTGGAGGCGGTATTATTATCGATCACTCCGTCGTATGTAGCAGTACTTGAGCGAAAAAGTTCAGGTTCTGGTAAATTAGTACGGTCATTAAAAGAGGATATTGACCGCCCGCTATCAGCAATTTTAAGCCTGAACACTATTGCGCATACGGTTGGAGCCGCAGGAGTTGGTGCCCAGGCTCAGGTTGTATTTGGCAATGCATATGTCAGCATTACATCAGGTGTACTTACCTTGTTGATCCTGGTTTTATCTGAGATCATTCCCAAGACTCTCGGGGCCACTCACTGGAAAACCCTTGCGGTACCAGCTTCCCGCGTTACTAACTTTCTGATCATACTTACTTATCCTCTTGTTTTGCTTTCAAAGGGAATAACAAAGATGCTATCGGATGATGAAAAAAAGCCATCAATAAGCAGGGAGGAGTTCAGTGCTATGGCTGAGCTTGGATTTCAGGAAGGTGTGTTTGAAGAAGGGGAGTCTAATATTTTTAAAAATCTCATCCGGTTCAATCATCTTAGTGTAAAAGACATCATGACCCCGAGAATAGTTGTGATCAAACATCAGGAGGAGATGAATATCGCACAGGCACTGGAAAGTGATGAACCGCTTCGGGTTTCACGAATCCCGGTATACGGAAAGAATGAGGAAGATATAACAGGCTATATTTTAAAGAATGACCTGTACCTGAATATGTCGGAGGGCAATGGTGAATTGAAACTGAAAGATATCAAGAGAGATGTATTGATCATTCCTGAAAGTGTTTCTCTTAAGATTTTGATGGAACGCCTGCTCGAAAACCAGGAACATATCGCTGTAGTTGTGGATGAGTATGGTGGTTTAGCTGGAGTGGCTACCATGGAGGATGTAGTGGAAACCTTACTCGGTATGGAGATTGTTGATGAGATCGACGCGATCGAGGATATGCAGAAGCTTGCCCGCCAAAAATGGAAAGACCGTGCTAAAAGATTAGGTATCGTAGTTCCGGATGAGCTCAACAAGAAGGATTAAGGATTTGTGTCAATCCTGCAGAATCTGAAGGAAAAGTCTCCCCTTGAGGGGAGTGCGGCGAAGCCGGAGGGGTGTCTGTTCCAGGATATGATATCGTTGAGCCAATATTCAACACACCCCTGAATCCCCCAGCCTGTCCGGCAGGCAGGTCTCAAGAGGGACTTCTTATTAATAAAACTTCTTTCCTTCTTTTGCATACTCAGACAAAATATCTGCCGGTTTAAACCTGGGACCGAATTTCTCTGAGTATTCATTTAGCAGATCACAAATGGCACCGGCGCCGCGCTGGTCAATATAACGGAAAGGACCACCCGTGAAAGGAGGGAACCCAAGTCCGAGAATTGCTCCAAGATCACCGTCATTAGGTGAGTGGAGGATGTTTTCCTGCAGACTATAAGCAGCTTCATTTATCATCATGAGTGCCATTCGTTGTTGTGCGGTCTCTGTATCAGGGTTGGATCGGCTGATACCACCAAAATGATCATAGATATCAACATTTACCTGCTTCTTCTTGTCATCGTAAGTGTATAGTCCCTTTTTGTTTTTGCGACCCAGATAGCCTGCATCAACAAGCTCTTGCCCTTTCTCGGAGGATTTACCACCCCGGGCATTAAAGATCGGAGCCATAGTTTCAGCTACATGAGCACCCACGTCCATTCCAACTTCGTCAAGCAGTGCCATTGGTCCCACTGGAAAACCAAACTGTTTCATGATCTTATCCAGGAATTCGATTGAAGCACCTTCTTCGAGCAGAAGTAAAGCCTCGTTGATATAAGGTGCCAGGATGCGGGTAGTATAGAATCCAGGACCATCATTAACCACGATCACCGTTTTGCCTTGTTTTACTCCCACTTCATAAGCGGTTGCTGTAACCCACTCAGCGGTTTGAGGGGTAACGATGATCTCAAGTAGTGGCATTTTCTGAACCGGTGAGAAGTAATGCATTCCGATCACATTTTCCGGCCGGCTGGCCGCTTCGGCTATTTTTGAGATGGGGAGCGATGACGTGTTAGAAGCAAAAATGCAGTTGTCTCCTGTCACGGACTCCACTTGCTGAATGATCTTCTTCTTCAGGTCCAGATCCTCAAACACCGCTTCAATAACCAGGTCCACTTTATCAAAGGCATCATAAGAATCAGTACCCGAAACCCTGCTTGCGATCTGATCCCGTTCAAATTTAGTTATGATACGTTTATTTGCCTTTTCATTCAGCGCATCCCAGATCACTTTTTCCCCTTTAGCAGCCGCTTCGGTATTCATATCCTTCAATAAAACAGAATACTTGCCCTTATTAATGCTCACATCCGCAATACCAGAGCCCATCAGCCCGGCACCCAAAACACCAATATTATTTACAGTTTTAACCAGTTCTTTTTGGGGATTCTTTTTCGCTCCGGTCATTCCAAAAAAGAGATTAACCAGTGCCCGTGATTCCGTAGTTGCTCCGGCTTTTCCAAACAATACACATTCGTTATTCAGTCCTTTTCTCTTTCCTTTTTTGAACCCGTATTCAACGGCATCAATGATCATAAGTGGGGCAGGATAATTACCTTTTGTCTGGCCCATAGTTTTTTTGCGGGCCTGTGAAAAGATGATACTTCGGCCAATGGGATTGCCTTCGAGAATTTTTTCAACCATAGACCGGCGATCTTTTCTTTGGTAGCCGGATTCTGAAAGTTTATGCACCGCTTTAATACCGGCTTCCTTCAGAGCGTCTTTATGGATGAGCTCATCTACCAACCCGATCTTTTTTGCTTTATAGGCATAGATATTACTACCGGGTAACATATATCCTAAAGCTTTCTGAATTCCGATCAGACGCGGTAACCGTTGGGTCCCGCCGGTTCCCGGAATAACCCCCAGTTTAACTTCAGGCAACGCCATTACTGTTTTGGAATGATTGGAAGCAATGCGATAGTGAGCTGCCAGAGATAATTCCAGCCCTCCACCCATACAACTTCCATGAATGGCAACAACTATTGGCTTGGGATATGCTTCGATCCTGTCCATAATTGCATGACCATCGCGACTTAATTGTTCAAGCTCATCTGCGGTATCCCGTGCTTTGAACATCTCAATATCTGCACCGGCAATAAAATTATCAGGCTTCCCGCTGATGAGTAAAATTCCTTCAGTACCGGGATCTGTTTCGATGCGGTCCAGAAATTCTGTGAATTGCTCCATCATGTTTTCGGTAAGGGTATTTACCTTATCGCCCGGTTTATCGAGAGTGATGATAGCAACCGAATCTTCGGTGGTCAGGTTTAAGTAGCTCATTATGAAATAAATTAATTAGCGACTCGTCTCCCTTTGAGGGGAGATCAAAATCACCGTTCAGGGGAATTTATGAGGGATGTCGGTTTTGATATCGGAATGAGAAATGGATACCCTCCGCTTTTTCCGCAAGCGGAAATCCGTACCTCCCTCAAGGGAGGACTAGTAAAAGCTTTTGATAGATCCATGCTGGTTGTAATTTGGAGTTTGAGCATTGAATTTGGTCTCAATATTTTTCGAGGATGATGGCATGTCCCTGCCCTCCGGCTGCACAAGCGGTGACCAAAGCATATTTTCCATCTTCACGGATCAGTCGGTTAGCAGCAGTGGTTACTAGTCTTACACCGGTTGCTCCGAAGGGGTGACCAAGCGAAAGCGATCCTCCCAGGGTGTTCAGTTTATCCATTGGTATCAAGCCGACTTTGGTATCCCGATTCAGCGAGTTCTTTGCAAAGTCGTTAGAATCCAGTGCATTCAGAACAGAAAGAACCTGTCCGGCAAAGGCTTCGTGTAACTCAAAAACATCGATATCTGAAAGTGAAAGTCCCATGGCATCCAATACTTTAGGAGTGGCGTAAGCCGGACCTAGCAATAGTTCATCCCCCGGATCCTGAGATACAAAATTATATTCCTGAAGATATGCTTTAGGTTTGAGTCCAAGATTAAGCGCGGTTTGCTCTTCCATGATAAAAGAAGCCGAAGCACCATCCGTCAGAAAAGAAGCATTCCCTGCAGTAATAGTTCCGTGAGGTTTGATGAAGGCCGGTCGCAGCCTGGCAAGCTTTTCCAGAGAGGTATCCTCGCGAAAGCCGTTGTCATGTTCTACCACCTCGAACTTCGGAGGAACTTTAGCGGGAATCAATTCCTGATCCAGTAGTCCTTCCCTGGTTGCTTTGGCAGCAAGGTGGTGAGAACGCATAGCATATTCATCCTGATCTTCGCGAGAAACTCCGAATCGGGCAGCCATCCGGTCAGCACTTTGTCCCATGGTCTCACCGGTAGAAAACTCTGCAATGGCCGGCAACTCCGGAAGAAGGTCTTTGAATCCAAGCCCTTTCAGGAATTTCAGAAAATCGAGGGGCGATTTATATTTTCTGGCAGCCAGTACTTTTTGCCGGAATTTCTTTTTGAACCGCACCGGAATATCCGACATGGTTTCAGTTCCTCCGGCCAGTATGATCTTAGCCTGACCAGAACGGATCAGATCTACGCCGCTGGCGATCGCCTGATTGGAAGAGATACATGCCATGGTCGTTGTGAACGCCGGTACTGTATTGGGAATGCCAGCTCCCAGGGCACTTTCGCGGGCTACATTACTGGTCTTGACCTCCTGGATCACCGTACCCATGATCACGCGGTCAATAGTTTCAGGATCAACATTGTTTCTGGCGACCAGTCCCTGGATCGCCATGCGCCCCAGGTCGTATGCCATAAGGTTATTGTACTCAGTTCCAGAGCGTAAAAAAGGAATTCGGCAACCGTCCACTAAAACGGCATTGAAGGGGTATTTTGACTCTTTTTCCATAAATATTGATTTGTGACCGCACTCTAAGTTAACAGTGTTAACCAATAAATCAATATTTGTTGCGATTTTTCTTTTTCTGGATAATAAAACCTCGTATATTTGTCGCCCTTCAACAGAGCGGGCGATTAGCTCAGTTGGTTCAGAGCACCTCGTTTACACCGAGGGGGTCGGGGGTTCGAGTCCCTCATCGCCCACTTTTCAAAGCCATCCATACGGGTGGCTTTTTTTGTTTGTACCTGTCACTTTGATTACCACCCTTACTATTCGATTATTAGATCATATTTCTATTCTAATAATGCTTATCAGAAACGACATTTATAATTATTTAAAAATTTTAATTAATTATTTGGTTAGTTTATATAAAAATATTCTAATCCCATTTATAAATATTCTATTCATTATTTCTTTAGATTATTATTAAAAAGTAAGTACTAGTTATGGATATTAAGTTCGTAAAGCGTTCCACCGTGAAGGCATCCAAAAAAAGGTCATCAAAGTTCAGGCCACTGCTTGAAGCTATCGAAAAGCTAAAACCAGGTGGTCAGGCTATAGAGGTTTCATATACAAGCGAAAAAAGTATTAATTCCATGAGAACGGCGGTGTATCAGTTCTGCCGTCAGAAGGATTTTTCGGTTAAAAGCCGAAGAGACAGCGAGAATAAAAAGATCTTTTTCTACCGGGATAAATAAGTTTTATCCGTTTAGTTTTATTCCTAAAAGGGGTTCGGTACATTAGAGGAGTTATTTTTAAAGCTCATAATTGCGGCTATGAATTCCTCACAAAATATTGTCGAATCCGATCGTTTGTCAAAAGCTCACCTGCTTGAACAATTCAGGAAGATCCGGTCTTTTACTCATCAGATTACAGATCCCCTGGAGGTAGAGGATTTTGTGATTCAGCCCATGGAAAATGCCAGTCCGGCAAAGTGGCATCTGGCGCATACCAGCTGGTTCTTCGAGACTTTTGTACTTGGCAAGTTTCTGCCGGATTTTGAAAGCCTGCATCCTCAGTATGCGTATTTTTTCAATTCCTATTATTTGCAGACAGGAGTTCCTTTTACCCGGGCTAAGAGGGGATTGCTTTCGCGCCCAACGGTAAAAGAAGTGTTTGAATATCGCGCTTATGTGAACGAGCAAATGGAGGCGTTCATTCAAAACACAGATGAGCATACCTGGAAGGAAGCTGCTTCTGTGGTGGAGATTGGAAACCATCATGAGCAACAACATCAGGAACTGATCCTGACCGACCTGAAATATCTGTTTGCTCAGAATCCCTTATTACCGGAATACCTGAATGTAGAAGTTGAATACTCTGAAAAGATAGCAGATCTGAATTGGGTGGCATTTGAACAAGGATTGGTAGAAGTGGGAAGCAAAGGAGATGAATTTACCTATGATAATGAGCACCCCCATCACCGAACTTTTGTACAGGATTTCGAACTATCAGATCGCCTTATTACCAATGCCGAATATCTTGAATTCATGAAAGCCGGTGGATATGAACGATCGGAATACTGGCTGGATGAAGGATGGTCAACGGTTAAGAAAGAAGAATGGAAAGCACCTTTGTACTGGTTTGAGCGGGAAGGAAGTTGGTTCAATTATACCTTATCCGGTGCAAGACAGGTAAATCCAGCCGAGCCGGTTACCCATATCAGTTATTTTGAGGCTGATGCTTTTGCGCGATGGAAAGGGGTTCGGTTGCCAACAGAACAGGAATGGGAATTTGCATCTCAGAATCTGGAGATCAAAGGGAATTTTGTGGAGGATCAGGCTTTTCATCCGGTGCCTTTGAAAGAAAAAGAAGCGGGTATCAAACAGATGTTTGGAGATGTATGGGAGTGGACCATGAGCAGCTATGCGCCATATCCCGGTTATAAGCCACTTCCCGGGGCATTGGGGGAGTACAATGGTAAATTCATGGCTAATCAGTATGTATTAAGGGGAGGTTCCTGTGCTACATCAAATTCGCATATAAGAAGAACTTACCGGAACTTCTTTCCCTCTAATGCACGTTGGCAGTTTAGTGGATTAAGATTAGCCAGATAAATATTAATCATTGACCGACCTGAATACAGATAAAAAGAGAGCGATGCTCACAGAAGTGTTAGAGGGATTACGCTCGCGGCAAAAATTTCTACCCAGCAAGTATTTCTATGATAAAGAAGGTTCCAGGCTTTTTGATGAGATAACCCGTCTCGATGAATATTATCCTACGCGAACAGAGCGCTCGATCCTGGAATCCAATCTGGAGGATATCTCAGATCATCTTGGGGAGAAAATAATGCTTATTGAACCGGGAAGCGGGAGTAGTGAGAAGACAAGGATACTGCTGGATGAATTGAGTTCTATTTGCTGTTATATGCCGATCGATATTTCCGGGGAGTATTTACAGAAAGTAGCTGTACAATTAAGGCGTGATTATCCTGAAATCACTATCGAACCTGTTGTTGCAGATTATACCCATGCAATAGAATTACCCAAAATTCATAACTCAGCCAGAAAGATCGTTTTTTTTCCGGGATCAACCATTGGAAATTTTGAACCGGATACTGCAATGAGGTTTTTTAAGGTGATCCGGGGTCTGACAGGGAATGGGGGTGGTTTGCTGATCGGTGTGGACCTGAAAAAGGATCTTAATATTCTGCTGAATGCATATAATGATTCAAAAGGGATCACGGCAGCATTTAATAAAAATATGCTCACTCATATAAACCGTGAGATCGGGTCTGATTTCGAGCCCGGTTATTTTGATCACTCAGCGATATGGAATGAAGATAAAGGCAGGATCGAAATGCACCTGATCGCCAACCGATCTCATACGATAACTGTAGAAGGAGAGAGTTTCACTATTGAGGAGAGTGAAAGCATTCACACTGAAAATTCCTATAAATACTCACTCTCTGATTTCAGTGATTTGGTGTCTCCATGGTTTGGTGTCAGAAAGGTGTGGACCGATCCAAAAAAATATTTCAGCCTCCAATATCTGAGTCCAAAGCCCCAATAGAGCAATAAATTACCCTGATCAGGGTATCGAAAGTCCGGTAAATAACCCGTTTTATTAGTACGCATCCGTCAAAAGGTGCAGAAGTAGTCTATTAATTTATCGGGGTATACAATGAAAAACGCAGTACGGGCTTTTTTCGGGGTCCTTTTTGTTTTGATCATAACAGGTATCAATGTACAGGCGCAGGAAGTAACCGGCCAGGATACATTACACAGAATTGATTACCAGTGGGAGTTTTACGACTTCACCGCTGGAACAGCTTTTTCAATTTCAGATACAGCAACATACGATGCAGATATTCGGGGCAGCAGTAACGAAGGAGTGAATTTCGGGAAAGAATTCTCTGCTGCAGTATTGGATGATCGTATTATGCGGCTGAGTGAATCGGGGGATATAGATACGGTTAGTTCCGTTCCAAGCTATACCGGTTCTTCGCCGTGGGTAAGCACCAGTTGGGAAACCACCAATTATCAACCGATCACACCGGGTGAGCTTTGGGTGGTCTACACAAGGGAAGGATTGTATGTAGTGATAGAGATCGTTTCTCTGCCAGACGGTAACTTCGGAAACAGCCTGGTTTTCAAGTACAAATACATGAGTGAAGGAGGAACAAGCTTCCCAAACGCTGGTACTGTTGCAGATCAGGTTACAGGCTCAACTACGGTATCATCCGGAACCGGATTTGATTTTTCGAGAGAAGAAGTTGGTGATAACGCGGATGCGGGTGATTATCAGTTGGATTTTGCTTTTGTAAGTAATGAGGGAGTCAATTTCGGAAATGAGGGAAGTAGTTCTTTATCGGCCACCGGAAGAAGATTCTTACTTCTTGGAACCGGAAATATTGATACGGTTTCAACAGTACCTGAAAGAACAGATTCAGATCCCTGGAAAGTGGTGTCATATGATGCTACCGGTTATCAGCCGATTTCAGTAGGTCAGCTTTGGGCGGTGTATACCCGTGAAGGTCATTATGCAGTTATGGAGATAACAGACCTTCCCGGAGGAGACTTCGGAAGCAGTTTTAGTTTCGATTATAAATATCAGCCAAACGGAACTAACAGTTTTGATGCAACAGAAACGGAAGAACCTTCAAGTCCAGAAATTCAGACAAGCGGGGTGGTAGTGGAAGAAGGCTTTACTTTCACAAATGTGAATGCATCTTCTAAAACAGCGGCAACCGCAACATATACCGTTACGGGACTCAATCTGGAAGGGGATATTGAACTCGAAGCAATTGCTCTTGAAGGAACATATCCCGGGTTTGATCTCTCTCTGAATGGGACCGTTTTTTCAGGTGATGTAACTATCTCTCAGAGTGATGCATCTGATAAACAGGTAACAGTGAGAGCAATTGTACCGGCTAACAACGGCAGAACGTACGAAGGTAAGATCGTTCACAGCACAACTAACGGAGACACTGTTGAAATCCCGGTATCAGTAACTGAGCTCTATGAAGTGGCTTCCATTACACTGGAGGGACCTTCCGTGGACTCAACTATTTTTGTAGGAGATTCTGTTTCGATCAACTGGACAGTGAGTAACCTTATCAATGAGTCGCTTACCATTGAATACAGCCTTGATGAGTTTAACTGGACAGAGCTGGATTCCAAAAGCAGCGGATTGGGTTCTTACACTTTTGATACTTCGGAATTACCAGCTGGTACTTATTATGTACGTATTTCTGCTGAAGAATTACCAACGCCAGTATCTTCAAATACCATTAGTATAAGCATTGAAAATGAGCCACAAGAGCAAAGTGAAGGTACCATCACCATAAGTAATGGAGCAGGCTTCGATTTTTCTACAGGTTCATTAGGAGATAATGAAGACGAAACAGGGTATGAGCTCGACTTTGCATTTGTAAGCAATGAGGGTGTCAATTTCGGTAATGAAAGTAGCAGCTCTTTATCATCAACAGGAAGAAGGTTCTATTTGATGGGAACTGGTAAAGTCGATTCGGTTACCTCCGTTCCTGAACGCACAGACGCAGAGCCATGGAAAGTGGTTTCATACGATGCTACCGGCTACCAGCCGATTTCAGTAGGTCAGCTTTGGGCAGTGTATACCCGGGAAGGTGATTATGCAGTAATGGAAATCACAGACCTTCCGGGTGGAAATTTTGGGAGTTCGTTTACTTTCAAGTATAAGTATCAACCGAATGGAACCCGCTTCTTCGATGGTACAGAAGTTGAGGAGGAAGAACCGGATCCGGTATATACCTTATCTGTACTTTCAGGGAATAACCAGACGGTAGGTCTGGAAAAGATCACACCAGAGTCATTGTTTGTAAAGCTGGTGGATCAGGACGACCTCGCCGTTACAGGGGAAGAAGTTCAATTTGAATTTACTCAGGTGCCTTCCGGGGCTATGAATTACGGCGGTATCACCAACGGACAAACTACTAATGTAAATGGTGAAGTTGGTACTTCCGTAAAAGTCGGAGATGTTAAAGGAGAGTATATCGTGAAAGCGAGTCTGGTCTCAGACACCACTAAAAAAGTATTCTTCACTATTAATGGGTTCACGCTGAAACCACCGGCAGCACAATTGTCAGCAGGTGCAGGGTTCAATAAATTATACCTCATTGCTGCGGACAGCGCGGTGTCTTATAATATATATCGTTCGGTTGGGGATGATAATCCAGCCTCATCCACCTTCCTGGATTCAACCACATCACTTACCTACTCCGATTATGATGTAACAAGCGGACAAACCTATTTCTACTGGCTGAAGTCTGTTGATGCTGATGGTAATGAGAGTGAGACATCCTATGGTCCTTTAACCGGAACACCAACCGACCCGCCAGCTCAGATCCTTGGTGAGGCAACTATCGGACTAAATGAAGGATTTGAATTTTCCACCGATTCGGTAGGCGGAAAAGAAGACGCCCCTGGATACATAGTGGATCTGGTTTATGTAACCAATGAAGGAACCAATTTTGGGAATGAGGGAAGTACTTCGCTGAACTCAACCGGAAGACGATTTAAACTGCTGGGTGAAGGTTCCATCGATACTGTGACTTCTGTTCCGCAACGAACGGATGCTTCACCATGGATCACGGTCACCTGGGACTGGCCGGATGGGACACAAGGAGCTCCTATATCTGTAGGTCAGCTTTGGGGAGTGTTTACCAGAGAAGGTCACTACGGGGTGATGGAGATCACACATGTGAACAGTGGTTCAAATGAATTCACTTTCAAATATAAATATCAGCCAAGCGGATCCCGCTTCTTCGAAGAAACAGAATCAGAAGAACCTGAGCCTGTGTACTCTCTCTCAATTGTAAGTGGAAACAACCAGATTGTAAATGAGGGAAGTGTATCTCCTGAGTTGATGGTTGCGAAAGTAACCGACGATTCAAGCAACGCAGTTAGTGGACAGAATGTACTGTTCGAATTTGTTAGCGTTCCTGATAGTGCAACCGGGTATGGTGGACTGGAAGGAGCCTTGCTAACAGGTGCTGATGGATTGGCAAAGACTACGGCGAAAGTGGGTAACAAACCAGGCGATTATGTGTTGAAAGCCAGCCTGGTGTCAGATACCACCAAGAAAGTGTTTTTCACGCTCACTGTAGAAGTGGATACGGTGTATTCACTGGCGATCTATAACGGTAACAACCAAAGTGTAGAAGTAAATACAACCACTATCGACTTACTCCAGGCTAAAGTAACGGATCAGTTCGGTAACCCTATATCAGGGCAGGAACTGAAGTTTGAGTTCGTAACCGTGCCAGACAGCGCTACTGGTTTTGGAGATGTGGTCACAGGTATTATTACAAACACGAACGGTACTGCTGGTATCAATGCAAAAGTGGGTGACAGACCCGGAACCTATGTGTTGAAAGCCTCATTGGTATCAGACACAACTAAGTCGGTTACATTTACGATCAATGCTACAGAACCGGCTGAACAAAGTGAAGGTACTATAACCATAAGCAATGGCGAAGGGTTTGATTTCTCAACCGGTTCGCTGGGTGACAATGAAGACGAAACCGGATACATGCTGGACTTCGCCTTCGTCAACAATGAAGGAGTGAACTTTGGAAATGAGGGAAGCAATAGTATCACAGAGACCGGAAGACGATTCCTGCTGCTAGGTACCGGAAAAGTGGACTCGGTTTCTTCTGTTCCGGAAAGGTCAGATGCTACTCCATGGATCCATACTTCTTATCATGGAACCGGTACAAACGGACTGCCGATCTCGGTTGGACAACTTTGGGCGGTATACACCCGTGAAGGGCATTATGCAGTGATGGAGATCACAGATCTGCCAGGCGGAGGGTTCGGCAGCTCATTTTCATTCAAATACAAATATCAGCCAAACGGTACGAGAAATTTTGATGCGACTGAAGTAGAAGAACCGGAGCCAGAACCTGAATACAGTCTTTCTATCGTAAGTGGCAACAACCAGACCGTTGATAAGAGTGGTATCACTCCGGAATTGATGGTCGCGAAAGTGACAGACGATTCAAGTAATGCGGTAAGTGGGCAAAGTGTTCTGTTTGAATTTGTGACCGTTCCGGATGGAGCCTCAGGCTATGGCGGATTGGAAGGAGCACTTCTGACTGGTGCTGATGGATTGGCAAAGACTACGGCGAAAGTAGGTGACAAACCCGGCGACTATGTGCTGAAAGCCAGCCTTGTTTCGGATACCACTAAGAAAGTATTCTTTACCCTTACGGTAGAGCCAAAACTTCCGAATTCACTGATAGTGATCAGCGGGAATAACCAATCAGCACTACCAGGTGATACTTTAAATCAATTTGAAGTTAAGGTACTCGATGATGCCGGCAACGGACTCGAAAATATCGAGGTGGTTTTTGAAGTGATCGTTAAACCTGAGAATGCGAATAACGACGGATTGTTTAGTATGGATGGAATTACCATACCTAATGTTCATTCAGGCACAGATGGTATTGCCAAAATGAAGTATAGATTGGGGGATAAACCAGGTGATTACACAGTTAAAGCGTACCTCGCAGATTATGCAGAAGTAGATTCAGTCATATTCAGTGCGAAAGCAAATAAACTACCCGCTCCTCGAAATTTTGTGGCAACAGGGGCTCCGGCTTCTGTGAAACTGAGCTGGGATTCTGTTCAGGGTGCGGCGAGTTATAATCTGTACCGCTCTCAGGGGGATGACAATCCAGCCACAGCATCGTTGCTTAGCAATGTGGCAAGTCACAACTATACCGACAGTCAGGTTGGTATTGATACAGTGTATTATTACTGGATCAAATCCGTAGATGCTTTTGGAAACGAAGGGGAGTTTTCGGCTGGTCCGGTTGATGCGATCCCGACGGAGATTCCCGAGCCAACTCCGGGTGAAGCAACGATCGTAGCACGAAGTGGGAGTGGATTTTCAAAAGACTGGGATTACTTCGACTTCTCTAAAGGATATGCCTCAACGGTAGCCGATAGCGGCGATTATCTGGCTGATATCAGAGGTACTTCGAATGAGGGTGTGAATTTTGGAAACGAAAAAGCCACACAGATCGAAGGTCGCAGAGTGATCTACCTCGAAACAGGAAAACTCGAAGATGTTAAAAGCATACCGGAATGGACTAACGAAGCTCCATGGATCAATGTGACCTGGGACTGGCCCAACGGAACCAGTGGTCAGCCGGTAGCAGTAGGTCAGCTTTGGGGAGTGTACACCCGCGAAGGAAACTATGCCGTCATGGAAATTACGGACGTTCCTGAGGCGTTCGGCGATTCACTTTCTTTCCGCTTCAAATACCAGGAAGGGGGAAGTCCAATCTTCGAAGGAGAAGTGGGCGAAGAACCCGTACCGGATTCACTTGCGATAGTGTCAGGTGATCAACAAAAAGGGGTTCCCGGTTCTACACTAGCAACACCACTTAAAGTTCAGCTCTTCGACAGTTCTGGTATGGCTATGAAAGGTGTAACCATCCATTTTGAGATCACAAGTACTCCGGACGGATCAACAGGGGCGGCAATAAGTGCTGCATCGGTGATAAGTTCTGATTCAGGGTATGCGTCTGTATCGCTCACATTAGGTGACCTCGAAGGAGATTATCTGGTGAATGCTTTGGTTGAAGGAGTGGATACCGTAAGCTTTACAGCCACTTCTGAACAGCTTCCTCCACCGGATGCAGTTACTATGGTTGAGATCAGAGATGGATTCCAGGATAGTACGCTGTCTCCACTCTGGACGATGAGTAAAAGCGAGACCTTCCTGCGATATAGGGTGTATATGAGTATTGATGGAGAGAACTACAGCCTGATTGATTCAACCCGCAGAGATGGATTTGCAGTTGATACAGCACGATCTATCTCAAGCCTGACTCCTCTGGAAGAGTACTACTTCAAAGTCTCGGTAGTGAATGAGGATTTGCAGGAAAGCGAGCTTTCAAATGCACTTTCTGCTCTTGTTAAGCCAAGGCCAGAACAACCTCAGAATGTAACAGCACTGGCTGGTGACGGTGCTGTTCAACTAAGCTGGACTGCAAACGACACTGCCTATTTCGATTACTATCTGATCTATTCAGGTCTGGATGGAAACGAGATCACACCGAAGGATACTTTGTGGGGTGCGAATAATACTTCCATACAAATAGATGGACTTACCAATGATGAAACCTATCAGTTCTATGTGCTGGCAGTGAACGACTTTGGTAAAGAATCGGACTGGCCTGATAAAGTAACGGCAACTCCGGTATCAGCATATGAGGAAGAAGAATTCACTATCCCGGTGCTTATAAACGGTACGTTCACCTTTGCTGATGTAGATAATGATCGCGACCTGGATCTGCTGATAACAGGTCAGAAAGACATCAGCTCTGATCCGGAGGCTTATCTTCTGATCAATGATGGAAGTGGCGACTTCAGCGACTCAGGGGAGGAGATCATTGGAGTGGTAAACAGTACGGTGTACTGGTATGATGTGGATCAGAATGGATATACGGATATTGTTATAACCGGTGAAAGTATCTCTGGCTCCATCACAAAAGTATATCTGAACGAAGAAGGTTCATTTACAGATGCCGGGTTCACACTTCCGGGTCTGGGTGATGGATTCATATCTCCGGCCGATTACGACAGCGACGGTGACCTCGACTTCCTGATCGCAGGTGATTCCGGTGCCGGACTGCAAACCATTCTTATTAAGAACAATAAATCCGCTGGTCTCGAGCCTGTTGATACTCCGTTCATTGGAGTGAAGAATGCAGCAGCTTCGTGGGGCGATTACAACGCCGATGGCCGAAAGGATCTGTTCCTGACTGGTGAAGACGAGAATGGTGATGTAGTCTCAAAACTCTATATCAATAAGGGATCTGATAATTTTAGTGAACAATCAACCATTCTTCCTGGTGTAGTGTATGGAGCGGTTTCATGGTTGGATTTCAATCTGGACCGGCGCCAGGATCTGATCCTTGTCGGATATACAAGTACGGCCCTGAACGAACTCTTCATTGGGATCTACACTAATACCACTTCCGGAATGGTAGCATTCTATACAACAACCATTCCGTTAGGCGCTGCTAAAGAGATGGCAGATGCTCCTCTGTCGATAGCAGATGAAGGTGAGATCGCTGATAAGCATAACACTGAGAACATTCCAGATGCAGCATTGCGACAAAAAGTTAAAACTACCGTTTCAGGAGTGCTTAAAGGTCGGGTTACCGTAGGTGATTACGACAACGATGGTGATCCCGATGCCCTGGTTAGTGCCAAAGGTGTGGCTTCGATCCTTAAAAACAATAAAGGACAGGTAGCCGAGGAGAAGCTGGACGTGGGTGTAGACGGAACCGTGGTTTGGGCGGATTATGATGGCGATGGTGACCTCGATATCGTAGCGACCGGAACAGCCGAAGACGGTAGTTCAAAATCGAAAGTGTTCTCAAATAACACCTCGTTCAAGAATACTCCGCCAACTGTTCCAATGAATCCGGTTTCAGAGGTTGTAGCTGATACCGTTAAACTGAGCTGGGATCATTCCACAGATGAACAAACTCCGTTCCTCTCCCTGACCTACAATGTGCGGATCGGT
The DNA here is from genome assembly GCA_030427885.1 of Rhodothermia bacterium. GTDB lineage: Bacteria > Bacteroidota > Rhodothermia > Balneolales > Balneolaceae > JAUICM01. Next base: position 477,101 of record JAUICM010000004.1, read on the forward strand.
AGCGCGAAAGGAGCTTCTGATGTGCTTTCTGCCAACGCTGATCTGACCACAGGTAAACTCAAGATCCAGGCCGATGGTAATACCGGCTATGATACCAGTCTTAAACTTCAGGGACTGGCTAATGGAACCTACTACTGGCAGGTACAGGCAGTGGACAACGGATTCCTCGCCTCAAAGTTTACTAATGAGGGTGAGTTTACTGTTACAACCAGTATCATAAGCAATGAAGAAATTGCTGAAATACCTGCAGAAGTAGAGCTGATGCAGAACTATCCGAATCCGTTCAACCCGACCACGCAGATCGAGTTTGCGGTTCCGAAAGATGCAGAAGTAAAACTTCAGGTATATGACATCACCGGTCGATTGGTAGGAACACTGGTGGAAGGCCGCAAAACCGCGGGTCGACATTCTGTTCGCTTCGATGCGCGCAGTCTGGCCAGTGGATTGTATCTGTACCGCATCAAGATCGGAAGCGAAGTACTGATCAGAAAAATGACCCTGATCAAATAGAACATTAGTGTGAATAGATAGACACTTCTCACAGAAAAACAGACCCTTGATCTTGACCAGATCAAGGGTTTTTTATTCAGTCACCCCGGCCCATTCCAGGTATTTATTCCGGACAGAAGCAATATGGTCATCAATGGTTTCGCCTTTCCAGTCAGAAGTATCAATAGGAGGATGGATGTGGGCAGTTACATCTCCGGATTTGGCAAACATAGAACCACCTAAACTCAGTTTGTCATTCCCTTCAAAGTAGATCGGGATGATGGGATAGCCCAGATCCATGGCTATGTGAAAAGCACCTTTCTTAAATGGTCCGATAACACCCTCGTGTTTACGCGATCCTTCAGGAGCCAGCATGATGGAAAGTTTATGCTTTCTGAGTCGGTTATAGGTATTGGTAAGGGTTTGGACAGCTTTCTCACTGTTTTGCCGCTGAATGAATACCTGTCCGGTAAGTCGCCCGGCAATGAAGAAAAAGGGGAAATACTGTATCTCCCATTTGGCCACAAAGCGGATATTCGGAATTCCGACCGACATCATCGTGGGAATATCCAGGGTGGAGCTGTGATTGATGATATACACTGCGGGTTCATCGGTTGGCTCACCATGATATACTTTTCTGAATTTGATGCCGATCACAGCAAGCACGGGCCGTGCTATCGCTGGTGCAACATATTTCATAATAAAATTAGTGGCTTTCCCAAGCGTGAGAACAATAAGCAGGAAGATGACCGGGATAGCGATCAAAAAAAGGATAACGAAAAGCAGGATCCCGAGAACGCTGCGCGTGTATTCAATAAAAGTTAGTGGCTCCGACATTTTTTAAAATTCATGAATCGTGAAGTCAAAAGCCAATCTTCAATTCAGAAATTTCAGATTCACCGGTAGGCGTCGGTGATATGATCGATCTTTGGAGCTTTGTCTTTTGAATTGAGGATCCCGATCACATCAAAGCGCATAGGCGATTCCTGCTCACCGTGTTCCAGAGCCCAGGCTTCTGCGGCACGGAATACATGTTCCACCTTCGATTCGGTAACATATTCAATAGGTTGCCCAAACTGAGTACTGGAGCGCATCTTAACTTCGAGGAAAACCAGAATCTCTCCGTCTCTGGCAATGATATCGATCTCGGAATGGCTGTAGTAGTAGTTCCGGTCCAGGATCTCCCAACCCTTCCGGATCAGGAATTCACAAGCCAGATCTTCGGCCTCATTACCGATCTGTCGGTGTGATTTACCCACCTTTCTTTTTGTTTCCTTTGAGTGATTCTTTCACTTCAACCAGTTTCACCAATTGTTTCAGGAATCCCAGATTCTTTTTACTGATATAAGGAAGTAGGGCGTCGGTGAAACGCTCGAACATCTCGAGGAACTCGTTATAGTTCTCGATTCGTTTTTTGAACTCTCGGCTCTCTTCATCATTCAATCCACCTGATTCCAGTGTTTTGATACACTCAACCAGCTCTGCCCGAATCGGGGCTATTTCCCGTTGTTGCCGTTCTTTGATGATGGTCGAGACGATCTTCCAGACATCGGTTTCCGCAGAGTAATAATCTTTTCGATCACCTTTAAACTGCACTTTGTGGATCAACTCCCATTCCAACAGTCGGTGCAGATTCATATTCGCGTTGCCACGGCTGATATCCAGTTTATCCATGATGGAGTCGGTATCGAGTGGGTGGGATTCAGCGTAGAGAAGAGCATGGATCTGCGACATGGTCTTGTTGATCCCCCAGGCAGAAGCCATATCTCCCCAAAGCTGGACAAATTGATCAAGTGCCTGATTATATGCCGGGTTGTGTTCCATGGTTAAAGAAACGGGAATAATGATTGGTGAACAAGGGCAATTAAAATTACAAATTGAAATAGAAAGTTATCCTGATCCGCCAGCTGGCGGAGATAGATCTGGCCGTATAGCCAATAAGGTCCTTCGCTATCGCTCAGGATGACTTTAAAACAAACTTATTTATTCTGAAGATTTAGTTTCAGTACCTGACGAGGGTGATGTCTCGGCTTTAGATTCTGTCTTCGAATCAGCCCCATTGCTCTTTGCACCGTTCTTGTAGTCGGTCACGTACCAGCCTTCTCCTTTATACACAACCCCGCCGCCTCCGGAGATAACACGTTTTACCTCCTGACCAGTTGTAGGACAGGTTGTCAAAGGAGCATCGCTCATTTTTTGCATGACTTCAAAAGTTGAACCGTCTTCTCTTTTATACTCGTATGTAGGCATGTTCTTCAATTTTTTTGGGAGTTCGAATATAGTGATATTCAGTTATCAAAAAGTGTGCCATCTCGAATGGGTAAAGATCAAGAACTGAAAAGACATGATGAAAAAATTATTGGTATTAACCGGCGGTGGAGATTGTCCCGGACTTAACGCAGTTATACGGGCAATTGTGAAAAGAGCAGATCTAACCGGGGAATGGGAAGTGCATGGCAGCCTGGAGGCTTACAATGGGATATTGAGAGAACCACACGAGATCATACATCTTACGGAAGAAGTGGTTTCAGGCATCCATGCCAAAGGGGGCACCATCATAAAGACCACCACAAAAGGAGGACCTTTCAACTGGCCGATTCAAAACGAGGACGGTAGCTGGGGAAGCGAAGACCGATCCGGCTGGATGATAGAAGAACTGAGTAAGCTCGGTTTCGAAGCGGTGATTAGTATTGGAGGAGACGGTTCACAACGTATCAGTCAGCAGTTATTTGAGAAAGGGTTGAATATCGTTGGAGTTCCGAAAACCATAGATAACGATCTTGCAGCAACAGATTTTACATTTGGATTTCAGACCGCGGTTGAAGCTGCAACCGATGCCGTGGATAAACTGGTTACTACTGCCGAAAGTCATCACCGGTTAATGATCCTGGAAGTGATGGGACGAAATGCCGGATGGATCGCCCTGCATTCTGCAATAGCAGGAGGAGCGGAAGTCTGTTTGATCCCTGAAATTCCTTACGATATTGAGATCGTTAAGAAAAGACTGGAAGCCCGCTATAAAGATGGGAAGGGATTTGCCAATGTAGTGATCGCGGAAGGCGCTCATCCCATTGACGGAAGTATTACTTCCCGAAAAAGCGAAGAAGTAGGGTACAAGAATGTTCGTTTGGGAGGAGTGGCTTATCAGCTCTCATCCCAGTTAAAAGATGCAGGTTTTACCCATGATATCCGCGAGATGGTGCTGGGACATTTACAGCGCGGTGGAACCCCGAATCCATTCGACAGGGTACTGGCAACTCAATTTGGTGTGAAAGCCATGGAAATGGTGCTGGATGGAAATTTTGGAAACATGGTGGTGTCCCGGAATAACGGTATCGAAGTGGTTTCGCTTAAGGAAGCAACACGGGAAAACAAGAATGTGGATCCGGAATCCTACCTGGTTAATACAGCCAGAGGGGTGGGTATTTCATTTGGAGATATCTGACAGTTCCCGCACAAATTCATACTGATTTACCGAACTTTTTCTGAGGAAAGATTGCTTGCTCTAAGAATAATATGAACTCATTTTGTGTTTGAGTTTCAGAAAACCGCTTACATCAGTAAGGTTATTCCGGGTATCCGGAAAACCACTTTTGAGCATCTAAATCCGTATTTTTAAACATTCCCAATCGGGAATAACGGCCCTGCTTATTCATCAAGATAGTATTGCCACCTCTTAGCAGAGGCTTTCAATAATAGTATTAGTTCTTTTGCCGACGGATTTAACCCCGCCCGGCAAGAGAACGTTCAAAAAACCGGAATGCAACAGATCCTCAACTTCTTCGACTTCTCCACTGAAAAGATAAATTATAAGACTGAGATCCTGTCAGGACTGACCGTAGCCATGGCATTGATCCCGGAGGCTGTAGCTTTTGCACTGATCGCAGGTTTGTCACCTTTGACAGGTTTGTATGCCGCATTCATGATGGGGCTGGTTACGTCGATACTTGGGGGTCGACCCGGAATGATATCCGGAGCAACGGGAGCTGTAGCGGTCGTATTGGTGGCTCTCGCAAAGTCACATGGAGTAGAATATATTTTTGCTACCGTTATCCTGGCTGGGATACTCCAGGTTTCAGCGGGTGCTTTAAAGCTTGGTAAATTAATGAGATTGGTACCTCATCCGGTGATATTCGGGTTTGTGAATGGATTGGCCATTATCATTTTTATGTCGCAGCTGGTACAATTCAAAGGTCCGGAGGGGAACTGGCTGACTGGTGCTGAAATGTATTATATGCTCGGACTGGTTGCATTAACCATGCTTATCATCTGGGGACTTCCTAAGATCAGTAAAGCTCTTCCTGCTTCACTGGTTGCTATTCTTTCTGTATTCGGGATTGTTGTAGCTTTTGGTATCGACACCAAGACGGTAGGAGATGTTGCTTCTATTTCCGGTGGATTCCCTCCGTTTCATATACCTCAGGTTCCATTCAACCTGGAGATGCTGTCTATTATTTTTCCATATGCCGCAATCATGGCAGGAGTAGGACTGATCGAAAGTCTGTTGACCCTGAACATTATTGATGAGATCACTGAAACCCGTGGACGGGGAAACAAAGAAGCTGCGGCTCAGGGTGTGGCTAATATTCTGTCAGGATTGTTCTCAGGAATGGGTGGATGTGCTATGATCGGTCAGAGCCTGATCAACGTATCCGCAGGAGCGAGAGCCCGGTTGTCAGGTATTGTTGCTGCAGTGATGCTGCTGGTATTCATTATGTTTGGGGCCAGCCTGATCGAACGCATGCCTATGGCTGCTCTGACCGGACTGATGATCATGGTATCCATCGGTACGTTTGAGTGGGCCAGCCTGAATACCTTCAACAAAATGCCGGTCTCAGATATTTTTGTGATGCTGCTGGTTACTATTGTGACAGCCGTTCTTCATAATCTTGCTTTGGCTGTTATTGTAGGGGTGATTATTGCCGCACTGGTCTTTGCCTGGGATAATGCCAAGCGGATCCGTGCCCGGAAGCATTTTGATGAGAACGGTGCCAAGCATTACGAGATCTATGGGCCACTTTTCTTTGGTTCAGTTACTGTTTTCAATGAGAAATTCGATGTGCTGAATGACCCCGATGAAGTAATCATCGACTTTGCCGAAAGCCGGGTAGTGGATATGTCCGCCATTGAGGCTTTGAATAAGATCACCGAGCGCTACCGGAAAGTTGGAAAACACGTTCATCTGAAGCACCTGAGTGCAGATTGCCGCAAGTTGCTCGCCAATGCCGATGAGATCATTGACGTGAATGTGATGGAAGACCCAACCTACAAACTGGTGGTTGACAAAGTATAAAGGTTCGAAAGACTTCCGTTATTAACTGCGAATTGTTTGGAGAATGTAAATCCGAGACGACTTAGTAAATTTTGGGAACGCTCGTTTCCGGGATGGGTCATTGCCAGGATAGTAGGAAGATTCAGAACAGCAGTAAAATGATCCAGGATGGCTTTAGTCGCTTCATAGGCATATCCTTTTCCCTCAAACTCAGGAAGAAAGGCAAAGCCAATATCGGGATGATCCAGGAAGTCACGTTGTAACAGGCCACACATTCCGATTGGAATACCTGAGTCTGGTAACACTGACTTCATCAGGCCAAAGCCAAACTGATCAAAGCTTTTCCATGGCCCCGTTTTGATATAATCTTCAGCCGCTTCGATCGTACGAATATTCCGGTCACCGATATATTGCAGCCATCCCTGAGAGTTCACCAGTTCCAATACGAAGGGAGCATCCTCAAGGGTAAGAGGTACAAGTTTAAGACGTTCTGTTTTGAGTTCCAGCAAATGAGTGAGTTTAGATGACTGAAAATAAAAAAGCCCCGCATACTATTCATATGCGAGGCTTAAAAACTAACGGAGTATTTTCAGGAACTATAAACCTGTGTTAAAAATTCCTTCAAAGAAACCGGTTCACGACCGAGTAAATTTTTCATATCGTCATTGGCTGTGATGAACTCACCCTGTGCAATGGCGGACGAGAATCCTGCCGACATCCCAGCTGCAGCATCAGGGACACCTGCTTCTTTCATGGTTTTCATGAATTCTGCCACCGAAGGAGAAACATAGTTGATCTCCTTACCCGAGATCTCAGATAGAATATCAGCTGCATCCTGAAAGGAATATGCTTCAATATTTCCGAAATCATAGGTTTTATTCTCGTGACCTTTACCAGCCAGAACATTAGCCGCTGCTTCTGCCATGTCAGCACGAAGTGCAAATGCTCCTTTTCCATCTTCAACCGGCAGGTAGATCGTTCCTGTTTCCAGCACCTGATCGCCAATGAACATCGGGATGAAATCCATGTACACATTATTGAGCAGGATGGTATAATCCATCCCGCTTTCTGCCAGCCACTTCTCCGTATTCATATGCGACTCAGCCACCATATAGATTGGTGAACTCTCGGTTTCATTTTTTCTCTGGAAGCTGGTGTAAACCACATGTTTTATTCCCGTCTTTTTTGCGGCATCCACTACATTCTTATGTTGCTCAGAACGGTTTGAAAGATCACTTCCGGATACGAACAAAATTTTATCAATTCCCTCGAAAGCGGTGACAAGGGATTCAGGATCATTATAATCGCCAATTCGTACTTCAACACCTTTTTCTTTCAGAGGTTCAGCTTTTTCAGGATTACGTGCCATTGCATAAATAGTATCTCCTGTATTTTTGGAAAGCAGTGTTTCTATGGCTTTTTGTCCAAAGGGTCCCGTTGCTCCGGTTACTAGTAAATTGCTCATATGATGAATGATATTGGTTAATAATGTATAGTTACTTACTTTTAGTAACTAAAGATACGTTGATTGAAATACTTCATCAAGAAGGTACCGCGGTGTTCCATACTTACTTTAAGGTAACCCATGTAATGATATTAGTGACTTATGGAAAATAATTATTTCGAAAAATATTCAGATGCCAGTAATTGTCCTGTGAGAAGAGTTATGGATCGCTTTGGGGATAAGTGGTCGACACTGGTTTTATTGATCCTTGCAGATGAACCTGTACTGCGTTTCAATGAACTCAGCAAAGCTATTCCGGATATCTCTCAGAAAATGCTTACTACCACACTCAGAAGTTTAGAATCAGACGGACTGGTATTCAGAAAGGTGTATGCAGAAGTTCCCCCAAGGGTAGAATATAAGCTGACGGAAATGGGAGAGAGCTTAGTACCACATATCAAAGCGGTTGCTGACTGGGCTGCAAAGAATTTCGAGCGAATAGAACACTCAAGAGCTGAATACAGCTCCTGAAGATAATTTTTTATCAAAATTTGGTTGTATCCATTCGATTATCAAATAACCTGACTATGCTGATCATTTTTTCTTCCGTTCTTACGAAATAGAAAATGGAAGTTTGTTTTGATAGTACTGAACGTCTGAGTTCTGGTTTTATCTTTGACGCTCGAAACAATTTGGGGTATTTCCCGATCATTTCTATTCGGTTGAATAATTTTTCCTGAAATCGATTAACCTCTCGGGGGGTCCATTCTCGTGATAAGTAGTCCAGTATAGAAGAAAGATCTTCTAAGGAATGATCTGACCATGTGATCTTATAGTCATAATCCATATCGAGCCTTTACTTCTTCATGAGAAGTTACGCGCCCGTTTTGAATGTCCTTTAATCCTTCATTAATCTTTTTTCTTTCATCGGCTGAAAGGCTATCTAGAATATCACCATCTTCTTTAAGACTGTTGATAAGATCGTAAATGGCTTCGATGTACTCATCGTTTGGAGTATTACTTAACCAATCTAAAATTGCTTGTTTTTTCTCTTGAACGGCCATGGTTTTTAATTTTTTGATCTAAAATAATATGTGAAAACCGAAGGCTACATCAAAACATACTATCAGGAAATAGAAGCCAATCCCTTTTTAAACCTATTCATAGCTTCCTCAAGGTCAGCTATCGAAGCGGCATAGCTCATTCGAAGTCCGTTGGGTTCGCCAAAAGCATCACCGGGGACAACGGCTAGTCCAAATTCATCCAACAGATAAAGACACAGATCAGTAGAAGTTTCAATCACTGAACCGTCTGCTTTTTTAGATCCCAGATAAGAAGAGATATCAGGGAATACATAGAACGCTCCGCCTGGTGTGAAGCAGCTAACTCCTTCAATAGAATTGAGTGAGTCCACCATGAAGTCACGGCGTTTTTTAAATTCCTCGCGCATAGCATGAACTTCACTCAGGTCATGGTTGTAAGCAGCAGTTCCGGCAGCCTGAGAAATGGTTGAAGGTGCGGAAGTTTCCTGGCTCTGAATTTTGGAAACTGCTTTCACGATAGATTCTTCAGCGGCAAGATAACCGAGTCTCCAGCCGGTCATGGCAAATCCTTTAGAAAATCCGTTCACCACAACCACACGGTCTTTTAGGTCAGGGGCTACATTAAGGATACTTACATGATCCCCATCAAATACTATGTATTCGTAGATCTCATCTGAGATCACCATCACATCGGGATATTTGCGAAGTACTTCAGCGAGCCCTTCCAGGTCTTTTGCGCTGTAGCATGAACCGGTCGGGTTCGAAGGAGAACAAAGGATCAGGACACGGGTTTTATCGGTAATAGCTTCTTCAAGTTCTGCAGGAGTTAGTTTGAAGTCATTTTCAAAGGAAGTCCGGATCGTAACAGAAGTACCTTCAGCCAGTCGGGTCATTTCAGGATAAGAAACCCAGTAAGGTGCCGGAATGATCACCTCATCACCAGGATTGACCAAAGCAAGTAATGCAAAGCCAACCGATTGCTTTGCCCCGTTAGAGCAGATGATCTGCGAAGGATCATAATCCAGGCCGTTATCACGTTTCAGCTTGGCGCAAATAGCCTCACGCAGTTCCGGTGTACCAGGATTCATAGTGTATCCATGCTGACCACCATTGATAGCTTCAATGGCTGCATCACAAATATATTTTGGGGTCTTGAAATCCGGTTCGCCGGCGCTTAGCGATACAATGGATTTGCCTTCTCGTTTAAGTTCTTTGGCACGTCCGGTTACTTTCAGGGTTGCTGATGGTTGCAGATTCTGCGCGCGTTGTGAGATCATGATCTGGTTAGTATTGAGTGATTAAGGAGTGAGTGGGAAAATAGAGAAAAAGCCAGTAAGTGTAAGGTCTATTTTAACAGATTAAAGTCCTCCCTTGAGGGAGGTATCATTTTTGGTTTACCAAAAAGACGGAGGGTGTTGCAAGACAGTCTGTATGGTAACACCCCTCGAAAAGTCCAAAGAACTTTTTGGACTTTTATCTCCCCTCAAGGGGAGACTTAGATCTATTGATTACCAGAGTATTTGGCTTTGAGTGCTTCAGCTACATTAGGAGGAACGAAAGAAGAAAGGTCTCCTCCCCAATAAGCTATTTCCTTAACAAGCGAAGCTGAAATAAATGTGAACTCTTCATCAGGCATAAGGAAGATGGTATCCACACTCGGTTGAAGGCGTTTGTTGGTGAGTGCCATTCTGAATTCATACTCGAAATCTGAGATCTGGCGAACGCCCCGGATAAGGGTCTTGGCTTTCATTTTTGTAGCGTGATTGACCAGAAGCCCTTTGAATTTATTTACCTCCACATTCCTGGCCCAGGTTTTACCTCTCAGGCATTCATTGATCAGATCAATACGCTCTTCACCACTGAATACGCTGCTTTTTTCCTTATTCACTGCAACGGTCACGATCACTTTCTCAAACAGTTTTGTAGCACGCTCGAGGATGTCGAGGTGTCCGTACGTGATGGGATCAAAAGATCCGGGATATAGGGCAATGGTGTTCATAGGCTGTTTCAATGTTCAATTAACAATGGGTCAATTAAGAATAAAGTAGTATCTATTCTTAATTGATCATTGAACAATTGTTAATTGTAATTATACCGGATGCTTCTCAAAAATACTAACGGTGGTTCTGCCGTAGGCTTTGCTGAAGAAGCAGTTTGGGTGATCGTCGTAGTTGTGATATTTGTCGTGCTCCAGGATGAACCAGCCTTCTTCACTCAGCCAGTTGTTCTCCAGAATGAGCGCGATCATCTCATCCATCCATTCATAGTTGTAAGGAGGGTCGCAAAAGATGAAATCGTAAGGAATAGCCATGCCTGCCAGGTAACTCTGAACATCCGCGACATTGGTGCGAATCTGGCCTTCAACCCCGAAGCCTTCAGCTGTTTTCTCTATCAGCCGCACATTTTTAGGATCCAGTTCAACATATGTGACGTTCTTAGCACCACGGGAAATGGCTTCAAATCCCAGATTTCCTGATCCTCCAAAAAGATCCAGTACAGTGGAGCCTTCAATGAACTTATACACCTCGATCTTATTGAAGATACTTTCTTTGGTACGATCAGTGGTTGGACGCACATCCAGCCCTTTGGGGATGTTGATACGTCGGCCTTTAAGTTTTCCAGTGATGATCCGCATGCGGAGTTGTATGTTAAAGAGAGATTATATGCTTGTCATTTCGAACGAATGTGAGAAATCTACAAATCTTTGGAATAACTCTTGTTAGATTTCTCGTTTCACTCGAAATGACGAATCAGGGTCTGAAATTTCTAAAAATCGAGAGAAGTTAAAATAGCCGGGAAGGCAGCTGCAAGGTCGAACCCGTAGGTTAGTTCATCAGCTACAACCCCCATCTCGTCAAGGGAGTTCAGATTTACGATCTTTGAGGATTTATCCCAGAATCCCTGCAGGGATGTTTCCACTTCATGAGTCTCAAAACCAAAAAGATAGATATTTTCATGCAATCCCTTTATCCAGGGAGAATGATTGGCATGCTGAAGCCAATGGTATGGAAGATCTTCAGTCTGGTCGAATTTGATATAAGTGGCAGCTCTGAATTTGCCCAACAGAAAAGAGCTGAGCGAAAGTACGTTTTTGTGGCAACCGATCATCAGAAAAGAACCGCCGGGTTTATTGAAAGAAGACCATTTCTGGGCTAATTCGAAATCGCTGAGAAATTCAGTTGTGGGCAGGTCCTCAGTAAGGGCATCAAAGCCCCCCATGATATTCCGGCGTCGGATACTGAGGAACTTATACTGGCTTTTGCTTACCGTATGCCAGGTCGGTTCAATATCCTCACGTTCCACTCCCTTCATGATAATAGCCAGATGATCTTCGCGTTCATCTGAATTATCATATACTACTTTTGGAAGAGCGGTCCAGCATTCATTAGCCGGATAGGTAAGTGCACGAACAGATTTTATATCATATTCATCCCGCAGTTTCCTGAAGATGGAATTTACATGCGGAAAGTGATCCGGGTGCCTTGTGGTGATGGCTTCCGTTACATCAAAATTGAAGTCGAAAGAGCCGATACGCAAAAGGTGTTTGTCGTTTTCCGGATCATTGATCGAATAGAATAAGCGATCCGAAAAGAAACAAACACCTAAATTTGCTGACGTATCATCCATTAATTCCAGTTGGGAGCGTTACGCATCGTAGTTCTTGACAAACTACCTACCGCGTCATCGGTATCAGGATCTTCAAGCAGATACAATGGAGGACGTGTAGTGTCGATATGAGTATAAATGAAACGAGCTCCGGATTCTCTTGGAGTAACAATCATGGTCTCAGGAGAATATTCCAGAGGAGGAGCTTGTCTGAAAAGGGTATCACCCATAGCTACCATCATAGAATCAGTTTGCAGGAAAGTAACGACGGAATCAAGCCCGCCCTCGGTTGGAGGGAAATGACCATATACCGACTCGTACTGTACCAATGCATCTTTTAGAGTAAGCATCCTGGTGCGAACACGCTCAGTTTCTGCTTCTCTCTCCTTGACCACTTGATAAGGTGTTACGATTGAATCGTATAAAAGCCATGAAAGAGCGATAATTATAATGCCTAGAACGACGCTTAAAATTTTGTTTCGGGTATCAATATTCATTTGAAAAGCAGATCAGTTAATCAATTAGTTAAAAAAAGTGAAATTCAGCTTTAAAACAGAGAGCAGAAAATACATGCACACCTATTTATATGCAACCTGTTGAAGTGCTGAAAAAAATAACACTACAATAATTTAACCTCCTTTCTATCTTTTGTAGTATATCACAGCTTAAAATTAATTCTTCTTTTGAACCGGCGCATACTCAGACTGGCGATACCTAACATCATAAGTAACCTCTCAGTACCGCTGCTGGGTGCGATTGATACGGCCGTGGTAGGGCATCTTGATCATGTGTACTATTTGGGAGCAATCGCCGTCGGAAGCATCATATTCGACTTTATTTTCTGGGGATTCGGGTTTTTGAGGATGGGTACTACCGGCCTTGTAGCACAGGCATATGGTGCGAGAAATAAGCGTGAAACGAGAGTGATATTAATGCGGGTACTGGCAGTTGCCTGGACAGGAAGTCTGCTCATTCTGTTGCTTCAATACCCCCTGATCAAGCTATCGTTAATTGTTGTAAATGCTTCTCCCGAGGTGGAAGAGTACACCACTTTGTACTATCAGATCAGAATATTTGCGACTCCGGCTACATTAACATTGTTCAGCATAAACGGCTGGTTTCTGGGGATGCAGAACTCAAAGTATCCCATGATGATCACTATTCTGCTCAATATTCTGAATATCATATTCAACCTGATATTTGTGCTTGGGTTTGATATGAATGTGGATGGGGTGGCGTGGGGAAGTCTTATCGCCAGCTATATTGCGTTAGTACTTGCTGTGATCTTGTATAAAAGAAAATACGGGGGAGTTAAACTTGAAATGGATCTGAAAGAGATCCTGGATCCGGTTGAGCTTAAAAAGTTTGTGACAGTGAACAGAGATATTCTCATCCGGACTTTATGCCTGATCTTTTCATATGCCTTTTTCACAGCAAAATCAGCGGAGATGGGGGATACCATTCTTGCAGCCAATACCATTCTTCTGCAATTGTGGTACATCAGTTCTTATGGAGTTGACGGATTTGCTTTTGCAGCCGAGAGTCTGGTAGGCAGATATAAAGGAGCAAGGGATCAGGAAAAACTTGGTCAGGCGGTAAAGTACACCATGTTCTGGGGAATCGGTTTGGGAGCTCTGGGTACCTTGGTGTATTCCATCTTCGGGGAACAGATCATGTATGTATTCACTAATAAAACGCTCGTGATAGAGATGGGTCTTGGAGTGTTGGTCTGGACCATTCTTGCACCCCTGATCAATAGTGTGTGTTTTATATGGGATGGGGTTTATATCGGGGCAACAGCAACACCTGCAATGAGAAACTCTATGCTTATTGCTACGGTATTATTCTTTATTCCGGTGTATTTTATTTCGCAACCAATTGTTGGAGTACATGCGTTATGGTTATCCATGACAGCATTTATGGTAGTTCGCGGGCTCACCCTTTCTTTATGGGCGCCAAGGCAAATATTCAATAAATCTTTACTACAAGCCATCAGAAAAACATGAAGTACATTTTATTACTTCGACATGCTAAATCAAGCTGGAGTGATCCCGGACTTGATGACTTCGACCGACCTTTAGCCGGTCGCGGGCTGAAAGATGCACCCAGAATGGGGAAGTATCTCAGAAAGGCAGGGTATAAACCAGATTATATAGTTTCTTCACCTGCGGAAAGAGCTAGGCAAACCAGTTTGTTGGCTGTGGAGGCCATGAAAATGGACGAATCAGTAATCAAGTGGGATAGTGATCTTTATTTCGAATCTGCCATGAAGTATGTGAAAGCGATCCGGAATGCCCCTGAAAAAGCCGAAACAGTGATGGTTGTGGGGCATAATCCATTAATGGAAGCCACGGCAACAGCCCTGAGTGGTGGTAAGGAAAGAACAGCGTTCAGAATTCCCACAGCGGGTTTGGTATGTCTTGAGAGTTATGCTGATCGCTGGGACCAGATCGCACCGGGAACCTGTCAGGTAAAATGGATGATGATCCCCAAAGTATTAAAAGAGATCATTGACTGATCTGTATGGATTGGATCTCATTCAAAAGTGATTGGTGATTTGGGTACTTTTTTAGTGCATCAAAAAATGCAGAAGGCCTCACGGCATTAACAAAGGAATGTTCTTTGGTGTAATAATAATTTCCATAAATGGATGTATTGATCTCGTCTCCAACAAGACCTACGATATCACCATCTGAATTTAGAATTAAACTTCCCTGAGCCCTTCCGGAAAAATCATTACTTGTTTTGATAATAGTGGAATCAACCTCGATCAGACTTCCTTTGTTGTAGCGAAGTGTAATGTTGCCATCTGGTTGGATAGTGCCGATAGAATCTGCTTCTAATTGTAAGCGGGTATATATTTGCTGGGCAGGTCTTTCATATTGAGAAAATCTCGAAAAATTTTGCAGAGCCATTTCCTGAGAAAAAAGAATCTCATCCAGAATAGAGAACAACAGATCAGAATTAGGGTCACCGTTAGTGATCAGAGATGCAAGGCTGTCGGAACTAAACAAAGCCGAGTTTCGAAAGTCCGTGAGAATTTCATCAGGTATCGTTTTTGATGAATCAGAATCAAACACCAGGTATAAAGTAAGTGGTTTTTGATTTTCGGGCATTGACTGCATCAGTTTCAAGGACTTCACAAATACTTCTAACTCATTCTCAATATCAATTGAGGATAATATTTTTCTATGATTAGCTACAAGGGAGTTTAAATCTATCGGGCCATTATTATCATTTATGAAAGTTCTAACCGGTTGAGCCAGATCATCCAGGGAACTGATGTTCAGGAAATAAGATGAAGCATAAAAAATATCTGCGGTTTGTAATGCCAGATCATAAGCCTCATTTAGGTAATAATAGATATTATTGTATTTCAGAATTCTGCTTGTATCTCGTTTTATCCAGGATATTAATTCCAGATCATCTGATTTCTTTTTATCAATCAGGTCATTTCTATTAATGACCTCAGTTATTTTATCAAAAAGAAGTACGTTTTGGGCAAGATTAACTCTGCCGGCCAGTGAGGTTTGGCGTAGTTCTGGATTTTGGGAGGCTCTTTGTTCTTCCCGATCGAGAAGAATCTTTAGCATTCCAAGAGTATAAGAGTTCGTGTGATTGTGATACAGGTCGATTGCGCGTGCAGACTCGAGGCGATAGGTTTGGGCAGGGGCGCCCAGAGCAGTAAGTGTATCTGTTTCTGCCGGCTGATCTTCGGTAAAACTAAAAAAATAGTCCGGTGAGTAAGAGGTTTTTCCAGAAGAAGTAGATTCATCGTTTCTAACATAAGCCCTGAGCAGAACAAATTTGTCAGCGATCTCTTTATAAATGGCCCGGCTATCAATGGTATTGTTTTCAGCTATCGAAATGGGTGGGCTGAAGACTAACCGTACATCTCTGATAACACGGTAAACGTTCATAACTTGTTGGTTACCAGAGTATATGTCATTAATCTCGACAAGTATATTGGGATCATTACCTGTCCGTCTTTCGATCAGCTCAGTTTTATTTCTCTCAATGGTCTGAGTGATCTGATAGTTAGTCAACTCACTCTCAACAATATCTTTTTGAATGATATCGGTAACGTCAACCTGCTCAATAACGACCAATAAGGTAATACCCATTAGTGGCACTTCCTGTTCTTCAGATTCTGCAAGGAAGCCGTTTTCAAATATGGATGATATCCCATTAGGATCAGAAGTGATCAGGTCGATTGCAGCTGAGTAGTTTGTAACAAGAAGACCCTCTGATGATATAAATGCACCAGTACTTACAAATGAATTTCCTTTCATTATTCTCATCACTCCCAGTTTTGAATTGGGTTCCGGCAGTTCAGTTCCATCGTATACCAAAGGCATTCCCTTTGAGTAAACAGGGTTGTCTGCTGAGGTGATTTTTATGCCTGAGGAACAGGCCCCTAACACAAGGCTAATAAACAAGAGTAAATATTTTGAACGCATGAAAGATGATACTTAAAAGTATTCTCGGATTCTTTATATTTAAGATATTCTAAGATGAGAACTAACTCTTACAGATAAAAACACAGTTCATGAACTACACACAAAATTTTTTCTTTCTCTGCAAAACCCCATTAAGCGCTGAAGGTCCTAACGATGTTGAGATTATTACCAAGGCTGACAACAGCGAGGATTTTCCAAGAGTATTCCAGGAATTTGAAGAATTACGATCACATGCATTCAATAAGGATAATATCTACAGTGTTGTTCGGGCAGACGATATTTATGAGTTGGTGAGAACTTCAAATGAAAAACATGCCAAAGAAGAAGCGTTTGAAAAAGCTCAGCCGGAAATTATTACAAATCTTCAGCATCGGGTGATGCAAGGCAAGGACGCCAACGCTAAAGCTATCCTCAAAGAGGTATACGATATCGAAGCCTGAGCGTGATCGATAAGATTTTTTTAAAGCCCGTGAAAGCGGGCTTTTTTTATAGGTATGAATGGAGTTATAAAATGAATAGAATAATCCTGCTAATTATAGTTATTGGAAGTTTACCCGGTTGTAAAACAGACTCCGGATTCACCGAAAAGTATGCCCGGGACAAAGAAACAGAAGGTTGGAAAAAAGTTGATCAGATCTTAGACCGGATAAAAGTTCCTGTTTTCAGAGATCAGGATTTTGTGATCACAGATTTCGGTGCAATTAATGATAGTCTCAGGGATAGTAATACTGCGATTAATAATGCAATTACTGAAGCACATGAAAATGGCGGAGGAAAAGTGGTGCTTCCTAAGGGTAATTACCTGAGCAATGGGCCTGTTCATTTGCTGAGCGGTGTTAACCTTCATTTTGAAGAAGGAGCATATCTTAAATTTGGAACAGACTCGGAGGATTATACTCCATTGGTAAAGGTGCGTTGGGAAGGCACGGTAGCATACAATTATTCGCCATTGATCTATGCGAACGGTCAAAAGAATATCGCATTGACCGGGAAAGGAAGAATTAATGGGCAGTCTCTGTCATTCTGGTCCGACTGGAGAGCCGTTCAAAATCCAGACAAGGATCGTCTGAGAAAAATGGGTAATGATACCGTGCCTGAAGAGCAGCGTGTATTTGGGAATGGATTTCTTGATCTGGACGGTGATGGAAAAGATGACGGCTATGGAGATGGTAAGCAGCATTTTCTGCGTCCCACAATGATCGAATTCTATGATTCAGAGAATATCCTGATTGAAGGGCTAACTCTGGAAAAATCTCCATTCTGGACCGTACACCCTGTATTTTGCAAGAATGTTACTATACGAGCACTTACTATTTATGGCGGATTTCTCAATGATGATGGGATCGACCCGGACTCCTGCGAAGATGTTTTGATCGAGGATAATACCATTAAAACAGAAGATGACGCGATCTCAATAAAAGCAGGAAGAGATCAGGATGCCTGGGAAAGAGCAGGAAGTAAAAATATAATTATCCGAAATAACAGACTGGAAAGTGGTGTGAATGCCATCTGTATTGGGTCAGAGATGTCAGGGGGTGTTCAATGGATCTTTGCCTATGGGAATTATATTGCTAACGGAGCACACGCATTGAACTTCAAATGTAACCTGGACAGAGGGGGACAGGTTCAGGATATCTATATTAAAAATAATACGGTGGAATCAACCAGCGAGGAAATGTTTATTTTCAGAATGGATTACCATGGGTATCGTGGCAACCATTATCCCACAAAGTTCAACGATTTTTATGTGAGCGATCTGAAAGTGAAAAAAGTAAATAGTGATGTATTCCGAATCGTTGGTGTTGAAGATCAATTCATTGAAAGAATCTCATTCAGAGATATAAGAGTAGATTCATCTTTGTCTTATAAGACAATACAATATGCCAATGATATACTGTTCAGGAATATCAGTATAGGTGATTCAGTGGTAAGCGAAACAATAAAAGTAATCGATAATCGGGATTAGAGATCGGAACAATTGTGGACAGTTCCTATTCAAAAGGGTGAATAAAGGTTAACTAAACCACATTTTTTGTTATGAACGATCTACAAATAAAAGGCAATTGGAATGAAATGAAAGGTCAATTAAAACAAAAGTATTCCAACCTTACTGATAATGACCTCACTTTTACCGAAGGTAAAGAAGATGAATTGCTTGGCAGGCTTCAAAAGAAGTTAGGCAAAGCCAAGCAGGAACTAATCGATGAAATAAATAATTTATAATAGCTGACGCTATTGAAACCGTCTGAAAAGGCGGTTTTTTTTTATCTGTAAATATTACTTTACCACCATAATTATTAAGTAAACAAGGGGCCTTATGGAAAATTTTGAATTTAACACAGACACTTTGATCAACTTTCTGACAACCTATGGTCCTAACGTGATCAAAGCGGTACTGGTACTGGTATTTGGACTTTGGGCCGTTAAACTTATTACTGGGCTCATTAAGAATGTGCTCAGTAAAAGCAATGTTGATCCATCGTTGCGGGGATTTCTTAGAAGCATGGTTTCCATCACCCTGAAGATCATGGTCTATATTACGGCACTGGGAATGCTAGGGGTGGAAATGACTTCGTTTGTAGCCATACTCGCATCAGCAGGATTGGCGGTGGGTCTGGCCTTGTCAGGCACCTTGCAAAACTTTGCAGGGGGAGTGATGATACTGCTCTTTAAACCATATAAAGTAGGAGATTTTGTGGAGGCTCAGGGATTTTCAGGAGTTGTTAAAGAGATTCAGATCTTTGTTACAATACTCACTACCCCCGATAATAAAACGGTGATCATACCTAATGGTCCTTTAGCAACGGGTTCACTCACAAATTTTTCAACACAACCTACACGCCGGGTTGATATGGTTTTCGGAATAGGTTACGGGGATGATGTGGATAAAGCGTATGAGGTACTGGGTAAAATGATTGCTGAGGATGAAAAGATTCTCTCTGATCCGGAGCCTTTCATGGCTTTGAAAGAACTGGCGGACAGTTCAGTAAATATCGTTGTAAGAGTTTGGGTTAATACACCTGATTACTGGGAAGTTTATTTCCGTATGAATGAAAAGGTATATAAAACATTTGATAAAGAAGGACTTAACATTCCATTTCCACAAAGAGATATTCACGTACATCAGGTAAATTAACCGGAGTGACAGGGCGTTTATTCAGTTCGGCTACGGGTTTCAGTGGCAGCCAACCAGAGTTGCTTAAACTGTCATAGTTATATTATCTTGGCGGTCTATTATGAAGGCACAAGCCGTTTAACTAATGAACCAAGTGGAAAGGAAGGTAGTTGTGACTAACCTGGAGCAAGAAGAAAACACTGAAAAACCAGAACTAGAAGAAACTGAACCTGTTTCAGAAGAATCAGCGACCGAAGAAAACGTTTCAGAAACTGAAAAAGTAGATGAAGAGGTGGTTCCTGAAGATGAATCTGAGGCAGATGTTACGGAAGAAGCTGCATCTGATAAACAGAAAGAGTCTGTTGAAGAAACCGCGAGAGATATAGAAGAAGACGAAGCTGACACTGAAGCTGCAGAAGAAGATGAAGAAGCTGATCCGGATACCTTCTATAAAGATATAGCAGCCAAAGCTGAGGAGCTGGTAGCACAGGAAGACTGGGCATTTGTGTCGAATGAACTGGCAAATCTTGCTTTGCATGTAGGGGATGGCCCGGATGCATCAAGTGATGAGTCCAAGTCTGCTATTGCCAAATTCAATGCGCTCAGAGATGAGTTTGAGACAAAGAAGAAAGCACACTACGAAGAGCTTAATAAGAAGAAGCAAGAAAACCTCGCAGTTAAAAAAGAACTCCTCAAGGAATTTTCTGACATAGTTAACGAGGAAAAATGGACTGCTACCCGCGAAGTTGGCCAGATCAGAGGCAAATGGGAATCTATAAAACTACTGCCACACAGTGAGATCGATAATCTGAATGAGCGTTTTGAAGCGCTGATGAAGGAGTTTGAAGATCATAAAGTAGACAGGTTGGTTAAAAAACTTCAAAAAGAAGAAGAGAACCTTACTCTGAAACTGGTTCTTCTGGAAAAGATGGACGCTCTGAATAAAAAGGTGACCGACAAAGCCGATTTCGAAGAACTCAATACAGAGTTCAATGATCTGCTGGTACAATGGCGAAAAGTAGGCCGGGTTCCTGCTGAAAAGAATCAACAGGTCTGGGATCACTACAACAAAGCCCAGGATGAATTCAGTGAGTTGCGCTTTAAGCACGATAAAGAATACAGAAAGACCATTGAGAAGGCGCTTGAGAAAAAGCAGAAACTCATAAAAGAGGCAGAAGCTCTTATTGATAATGAGGACATTGCTCAGGCAGCACGCCGGGTGAACAAGTTGCATAAAGTTTGGAAAAAAACAGGCAATCTTCCACAGAAAGAAGAGAACGAACTATGGGAGAAGTTCAAGGCTGCAACCGATGCCTTCAACGAAAGAAAGTCAGATAATATAGAAGTGCTGCGGGATCAGGAGCAGGAGAATCTCGATGAAAAGATGAAGCTCATTGATAAAGCCGTTGCCATTCAGGAAACGGAAGATTTTGAGCAGGGCCATCAGGAAATGCAAAAACTGATGGATCAGTGGAAAAAAATCGGGCCCGTTCCAAGAAAGAAATCTTCAAAAATATGGAAGAAGTTCAAAGGGGCGATGGACGTATTTTATGATCAGCGCAGGGAGCATTTCAAGGATGTACGCAAGGATCATAAAGAGAACCTGAAACGTAAAAATGAGCTGCTTGAGAAACTAGCTGAGCTTGCAAAACATGAAGACCCGGCATTGGCTGTAGAAGAAGCTAAAAAGCTTCAGGAAGAGTTCAAGAAAGCTGGGCATGTGCCACTTAAATTAAAGAACAAGATCTGGAAACAGTATCGGGAAGTATGTGATGAGATTTATGGCCGTTATCGTTCATCCGGATCAGATCTTGGAATGGAACGGAAGTTGGCTTCAGAAGGAGTGGATCCTGAGTCCAGAAAAGAGATCATTAAATATCAGAAGGAATTGGGTTCGCTGAAAAAAGAAGTTTCTAAACTGGAAGCGGAAATGATCCAGTATCAGGAAGCGAAGACATATTTCAAACCAACGAATAAAGGGAATAAACTACGAGACGAGCTTCAGGAAAAAATAGATAAAGCTGAATCTTCAATTGGATCCAAAAAGGAAAGAATGTCTGATCTGAAAAGAAAGATCAGGGATCTGAAAACTTCGGAAGAGGAAGAAACATCTGATGAAGAGGAATAGTTAAAGCTTTCAGTTTAAAATTTTTTACATTTGTACGGTTCTGTAACTTTTAGGAGTTCGGGCAAAGATTAATCATACATAATTTTTTCATTTGCACGGTATCTCATATGTTTAATATAGCTTAACCAATCAGTGATATTGTTATAAAAGGATTTTATTGGCTGATACTATTAAAATAAAGTTTTGGGGAGTGAGGGGGTCTACTCCTTGCGCTAATTCTGAGAATATGGAGTTTGGTGGAAATACCACCTGCATTCAAATCATAGATAGCCGTTCTGAGGAGCTGCTGATCGCTGATTGTGGAACAGGCTTCAGGAATCTGGGTAATCAGCTTACCGACCACGAACATGATCTGAGGGGACGCATTTTTATTACTCATCCCCATTGGGATCATCTTCAGGGGTTCCCATTCTTTAAGCCATTCTATGAGGAGAAGAACATGTTTCGGGTATATTTGCCTCCTCAGGAAAACGTAGGTTGTAAGGAGATCCTCCAGGGACATATGTCTAATACTTTTTTCCCGGTCACCATAGATATGCTGAACGCAGATATGGATTGTGAAACATTCTTGCCGGAGAAAATAAATTTCGAAGGATATTCAGTTAATTATATGTGGGCGAAGCACACCATTCCCACGGCAATGTTTAAGTTTAAATTTGAAGGAAAAACGATTGTATTTGCCCCTGACAATGAACTTCCCCTTGATGATTCGGAGGAATCATTAAAGTATATAAAAGAATTCCAGGAATTTGTTAGGGGGGTAGATGTTCTCATTCATGATGCACAATTCAACAGAAAGCAACATTTGCAACGACAGGGATGGGGCCACTCTTGTTGGGAAAGCTTGATGGAATTGACGAAAGATCTTGGAATAGGGATACTTAGGCTGACGCATCATGATCCGGATAGTACGGACGCTCATTTATCTGAATTGGAAAGCTTTATTCAGAGTGAATTTTCAGCCGGCCATGGTGATATCGGGCTGGCGAAAGAAGGGCAGGAAATAACCCTGCCCCTTTAATAACATTACTTATCAGAAGTAATATCTCACACCAATACCGCCGTCTACATCAAAGTCAGTATCAGGAACTACTCCCAGTCCCGGAACCACTTCGATAAACAGATCGAGTGGTGCTTCCTGGAAAAGATAATTGAGGCCAACAGGGATGCGTGCACCTAGTCCGGTATTATTATCTGCCAACCATAGAGATGCACCAACACCGTAATAAAGTGCCAGCTGTCCTTTCTCAACATTTAGCCATTTATGCCATACATAGTCCGTATGAACGCCAATAGCGTCATTACCAGATAATGACCAGGTTAAGCCTGCATCAATCGCGGTTTTAGATCCCATCCAGTATTTGAAAGATAAACCAGTAGGTTCACCGACCATTATACCCAGTCCCACTTGTCCTTTATCGGTTGAAGTTTGTGCTTGTACATCCTGAGTATTAAGTGTTAGTAGTAGCCCAAAAAATACTGCTGTTAATAAATATTTAACTGAGTTCATTTTTCCTTGTGTTAGTTATTATTTTCAAGTTGAATCTTTTTTATAACCAAATTGTTCCATTTTCTATAAAACTGAGGAAATTAGAAAGTCATTGAGCAGTAGCAAGTTAATCGTATTTGTAAGGAATCCTATAGCAGGAAAAGTAAAGACACGGCTGGCAAAAGCAGTAGGGGATAATGAGGCGCTGAATATTTACAGAATGTTGTTAAGGCATACTAAAAATCATGTTCTGAATGTCAATGCAGATAAAGAGGTCTCCTATTCAGAGAAAGTAGAACCTGAGGATGAGTGGGCGGGATCGTCATTTACTAAATCTATACAAAAGGGACAGGATCTGGGTGAACGAATGAAAAATGCCTTCAGAACAGGACTAACTCTAGAGGGTTTCGGTAAAGTAGTACTTATAGGAAGTGATTGTGCAGAACTAACAGACACGATTCTAGAAGAGGCCTTTGACATACTGAACAATAAGGATGTGGTTATTGGTCCTGCAGTAGATGGCGGATACTACCTCATAGGAATGAGAAAATTCTTCCCAGAGGTATTTGATAAGATCAACTGGAGTACTTCCAGGGTATTTGATCAGACCATTCAGAGAATCAATAAATATGGAGCAAGCTACAAGACCCTCGAATTATTGAGAGATGTGGACGAGTTAGAAGACTGGGAAAGAGTAAGGTCAGAGTTGGAGAGATCATGATCAGCATTATCATTCCAGTACTTAATGAAGAAGATGAGGTAAAAGACCTTATCGAACATTTGTTTTCATGTGATGATATTCATGATCAGGAGATCATATTCGTGGATGGAGGAAGTTCCGATACTACAATTGAAAAAATAGAAGATGAAGGGTTAAAGGTGTGTATCAGTCCGGAAAGAGGAAGGGCAAGACAAATGAATTATGGTGCAAAAAATGCGTTCGGGGAGATTCTTTTTTTCCTGCATTCAGACACAAAACCGCCCACAAATTTCATAACATTGATCAATGACGCAGTTAAAAGTGGATTCGGGGCCGGGTGTTTCAGATTGACATTTGATTCAAAGCACCCGGTATTGAACTTCTACAGCTGGTTTACAAAATTCGATATAGACTATTTCAGGTTCGGCGACCAGGGCTTGTTTATTACAGCAGAACTTTTTAATAATATTGATGGTTATGATGTGCGCCACCTGGTCATGGAAGATCAGCATATGGTCAGGCGGGTGAAGAGATGCTCAGTTTTCAAGATTATTAATGCAGATATAGTAACCTCTGCGCGCAAATATCATAAAAATGGCGTTGTTCGGTTACAATTTATTTTTATAGTGATTGTATTCTTGTACTACTTTGGAGTATCTCAGGAAGGGCTTATAGAGTACTATAAGTCGAAACTCAGGTAACCAATATTATGTAAGTGTAAAATCACCTCATAGATTATGAGGTTGATTGCTAAGATGTCTATCTTAGAACTCAATTAAAGTTAGCGATACATTTGAAGTATTATTTGTTTCTCCTTATCGCCGTCTTATGCAGTACTGACCTTTATGCACAGGCAACTTTTGAACGTGCAGAGACGGATGCAGGTGTTTTTGGACTCTCAATAACGAATTTTGGTACCCTCGGTAAACCGGATGTGCGGAATAACCCGGAGGGTGGTTCAAGTATGAGGTATCCGAACAGCACAGGTACAGAACACTTGTTTGAAGCAGGGATTTGGATAGGTGCATTGTATAATAACTCTCAGCTAAGAGTTTCTACGGCATCTGTAACAACAAGCGGTGGATATGCACGAGGTGCTGCAGGATTTGAGTTTACCGCTGATGCTCCGATCACTCGCAGAAGTACCAACCCGAATGACGAATTTTATTCTCCATTTTCTGTAGGTGAGCAGGATATTATCGCAGAATTTACCGATCGGCGAAGAGATATTAATGGAACTCCTATAAACGATCATAATAATCCGCTGTATGCAGATGTACGGTTAGAGAGCTACAACTGGAGTTTCCCATTCACTGAAAACTTTACCATCCTCAGATATGATATCACCAATAATAGTGATCAGTATGCTGCAGGTGCTACCTGGGATAGTGTGTTTATTGGTATGTATGCCGATCTGGTAGTTCGGAATGTTAATACAGCAACAGAAACCGGCGGAGAATTTTTCAATAAGAATGGACTTGGGTATCTCGACTCGCTATACACTGCTTATGTTTTTGATGCGGGTTCCCCGGATAACCCATCGATTAATACCTATGGGGCGATGTCCATTATAGGAGCAGAGTACCGGGGAGAATATTTCCACCCGTCCAATACCGAAAGATTGCAATCGAAAGGCTATAATGCTCCGTTTGTGGATCCAAGCTACTGGTTGTTCAGTTCTGGAACGGGACCTTATGTAAGGCCAAATTCAGATCTGCAGAGATATGAGCGAATGGCAACGAAATTTCCTCTGGATTCTTTAAATGGTTCTGAAACTATCAGAGAGCAACTTCGGGAAGACGGACAAACAGGTGCGGGGAATTACATTTCAATGTTATCAATTGGACCAATTCCATCTGTGGCCCCGGGAGAAACCATAAGTATTTACTTTGCTTTTTCAGCTGCACTCAAACCGGAACAATATCAGGGGCCAACCGGGAAAAAAGTTGACACTGAGGAATCCAGGGAAGAACTACTCCAGACCATTAATTCGATAAACCGGGTTTACAGGGGAGAAGACAGGAATAACAATGGTGTACTTGATCCGGGTGAAGACACGAACGGAGACGGAGTATTGACTCGGTACCTATTCCCTACACCACCTGATAGCCCAAAAATGAGGGTAGAACTTAATGCCGGTAAAGTAACGTTATACTGGGATAAAACTGCAGAGAGATCGATAGACCGTGTTTCTGGTGAAATGGATTTTGAGGGGTATCGAATATATCGTTCAGAAATAGGCGAGGACCTGAACCCAAATACCAGAATGATCCGTGAATTCGATACAGATAGTAACCAGATAGGGTACAACACTGGATTTGATGCGATTCTATTATCCCAGCCAAAGATCTTTGCAGATGAAGACACCACTACTTATTACTATGCCTACGAGCTAAATGATATGCTGAGTGGCTGGCAGTATGAGCTGTCCGTTACCGCTTTTGACAGAGGAAGTGAAGTATTTGAGGTTTCTACCCTGGAATCAAGCCCGAATGTAAATGCAGTTAGAGTATTTCCTGGTACACCTGCTAACGAGAACTTCGGTAGTGATGAAGAACAATATCAGGTGGGTGTTTATCCAAACCCATATCGTGTGAACGCAGCATGGGATGGAACGCTAGAGTCAGAACGGAAGCTTTATTTTTATAATCTACCCGCAAGATCGGAAGTAAGGATATACAGTGTTGCAGGAGAAATCATAGCAGAGTTTACTCATGATTCGGATACATATAATGGAGATATAGGCTGGTTTTCAAGTTTCAGCGATGATCCCCGGGTAATGCCTGGCGGTGAACATGCCTGGGACCTTCAATCGAAAGCCAATCAGATCTTAAGCACGGGTCTATACCTGTACACCGTGAAAGATTTATCCTCAGGAGAGATACAAACAGGTAAAATCGTAATCATAAAATAAATACTTAACTATGAAAAGATTGATACAATTTACTTTTTTACTTGCTGGTTTTATGCTTGGGTCTTCCCAGGTTATGGCTCAGCAGGTTGTTAGCATCAGTGAACTGAATGCGTATGATGATTTAACAGAGTTTGATGCCTCTGTTATGTCTTCACATCCCTTAGTTGGAACTAATGTTCAGTTTACTGCAGTGGTAGTGTCCTACCCACAAAGTTCTGGACTTGCAACACCAACTGACGACAATGGTGATGGCGTAATTGACCGAATCAGTCGTATCCACGTATTCGTAACGGATACAGCGGCGGTAACAGAAGGTCGCGCAGGTATGTCTATTCAACTCGTAGAATCAGATTATACCTTACTTGAGGGGCTGGTTAGAGGAGATGTGGTCACTTTTACTGGTGCACTGAGTTTTTTCAATGCCACTTCTCAAATGACTGTGGAAACTGTAGATGTTTTGGGTAACGTAAATGCAGAATATCCAGATTATGCTGGTCTTTTAGATCCTTGGGAAATAACAGCTGATGAACTCAATACACTGAATGCTGATGGGACTCATGAGATCAATATTGCCAATTACAGTAAATATAATGGGGCATATGTAAAGCTTACTAATGCTACTGTAAGTAATGTATCTACTGGTGACCGTCCTGACTGGGCTGTTAATAATAACGGATCTAGAGTTTACGTGTATGATACTTCGCTGAGATTCAGAAATGACCGGGTTGCTTATCTTCCTTCTTATAACTATCGCCATGGAGACGACCCTGAATTTGTACCACCAGTACCTGGTGCAGTAGTGAATTTGAGTGGTTTCGTAAATCTTGTGGGAGATGATCCAGATGGAAACGTAGCTCCTGATAAGCAAGCATTCAGTATCAATCCATTTGAGGATGGTGTGCTGTGGACAGGTGGTGAGCGATTTGAAGATGGAGAAACTATTCCCGGTGTCGGCGTTCTTGACTGGCCAAGTGATCTTGAGATCGTAGGTCTTCCACCGGTATTCTCAGAAGCGATGCTTTCTGACTCAACTGCCGGTTCTTCCGACGATATTACTGTAAGTGTGAATGTAGTAGGAGCAAATGCTAAGACTGTAACCAGTGTGGATATGGTGTATATGACTTCGGATACTACTGATACTCTTTCAATGACAGCCGCAGGAGATGTATATAGTGCTGTTATTCCAGCACAGCCTAATTTTACTGCCGTGTCATTCTACTTTATTGCTACTGATAGTGATGGATTGGTTGGTCGAGATCCAATTGCAGGTAACTACGGATACTTTGTTCAGGATGGAGCGATCAATACAATTTCTCTGATCCAGACTACCCCTGATGGCGGTCCTGGTGCAAGTCCGGTTGCAGGAGCAGGTGTACTCGAGTATGATCTTACGGGAATGATTGTAGCTGATAATGCTACTGATGGAGTGATTATACTTCAGGATACAGCTGCAGCATGGAGTGGTATTTTCCTTGAGCATACTACAGAAACTGATGCCTTACTAAGAGGTGATGAGATCACTGTTACAGCTGCAGAAATAGTTGAAGCTGCAGTGGCAAGTAACTCTCTGACTTTAAGCCAGATGACTAATATCACTTTCACAAAAAACAGTTCCGGGAATGATATTGAGTCTGTAATACCTACTATTACCACTGATACAGTTATCGTACTAACCCAAAATGGAGAGCTCGAAAACTATGAAGGAATGGTTGTTAAGTTCGATAAAGTGGAAGTAATTGATCGTGGAAATTATGGGGAGTACACCCTTAGAAACATTGGTGCTGACTCTACATCGGGTGCTATCTTTAATGAAGATATCCGGGCAAGCGGAACCATCGGTGATGTTAATGTAAGTTATGACTTCAATCACGCGATCAGAATGGGCGTTACTATGGATGCATATGCAGTAGTAGCGGCGTCATTCGGTGCTCCTAAATTCCACCCTAGAAACGCTACAGATTTCGTTGCTGAGGATGGTAATGCATTTACTCCGGTACTTGATTTCCCACTTACAGCACCCGTTGATAGCGCGGAAGTATCAATTCTGGATAATGTTGAGTTTGCCTGGACTGCAACAGAAGATTTCGACGGCGATGACGTGAGCTACATGTTTGCGATTTATTCAGCGGCAGATACTTCTCTGCTTTCGATGACTGATGCAATTGAAGGGACTTCAGTGACTTTCACAGCGGTTGAAGTAGATAGCTTCCTGGTTGCTGAAGGGATTGCTGATGGTGATACTGGAGAATTCCTCTGGACCGTAATGGTTACCGATGGTTCTGATACCCTGCAGGTTCATGGAGCATATGGCAACTTTGGCGATGACTTCATGCCATTATTCAGAACTATCATGATCACCAATTCACTGGAGGTTTCGAATGAGGAGCTGGGAGGACCACTTGAGTTTGAGCTTAAGCAAAACTATCCGAATCCATTCAACCCTACAACAAATATCAATTTCAGTTTACCACAATCAAGCAAAGTAACACTTACTGTATTCGATATGCTTGGTCGTAAAGTGGCAACATTAATTGATGGAAAGCAAATGCAGGCAGCTAAACATTCTGTAAAATTCAATGCATCAGCTCTTGCGAGCGGTATGTATATCTACAGGATCGAAGCAGGTACATTTGTGAGCACCCGTAAAATGATGCTTATAAAATAAGTTTGAATATTAGATCCGGTGCCACCTGTTGTGGCACCGGGTTTTAATTTTTAGATCTCTTTAGTTGAATTCCAGAATCCATATCATACTATTTGTCGTTTTTGCGACGCTTATTTCTTCATGTAAGGATACTTACACTGGTAGCTATGTGGAAAATCAGGCACCAAAAACCTTCCTTACTGTTGAAAAAATAAACCGTGAAGGAGAATTCCGTTTATCAAGCCAGATCAACATTAGTTGGTGGGGTAACGATAGCGACGGATATATCATTGGCTATGAGTACGCGATCAATGATACTTCAGAAGGAGCATGGAAATTCACTACAAAAACAGACAGCACTTTTATTCTGCCTATTACACCAGGTAATTCACAGGATGACGTACTCTTTAAGATCAGGGCAGTAGACAATGACAATGCCAAAGATCCGGTTGGAGCGAGGTTGATCTATCCAATAGTAAATAGCGACCCAACCGTATCTTTAAATCTGAATGAGACACCGCCAGACACATTATTTTCGGTAGCAAGTTTTGGCTGGACGATTAGTGATCCCGATGGACTTGGGAATATCCAGTCTACAGAAGTGGCAGTTAATGATACTATAAATGGATGGGTACCGATCCCAATTCCATCAGGCGATGACAGGGTTTTTATAAATCTGGAAGTTGATAACAGTACAACAGGTATTAAGACCGCCGAAGTTTTTCTTGGTCGAAGTTACTCGACATCAGTTGATATTGCAGTTTCCGGTCTGGAAGTAGGAGCCTTAAATACCTTTTATGTGAGAACTACGGATGCTGCTGGTGCAGTTAGCGAAATGGACTCGGTTTCGTGGTTCATCAAGCAAAGAACCTCAAATACATTATTTCTGAACGATTATTCGGGAAATAATTCACTGCCCTCACAAAGCTTCCATTTGAATCTTTTACAGCAGAATGGAATAAACCCGGATGTTTGGATAATCAATGATGGTGATGTAACTCAAGGTAAGGTATCAATCTCTGAAGCCTTCCCAAAAACATTGGATCCTACCCTGACAAGAACCTTGGATGACTGGGATAATATTTACTGGATATCAAATGATATTGATCGGAATATTACCTATGTACTTGAAATCGGAAACAGATTTTTCAGCAATGATGGAAAGATGTTTGTGAATATCCCAATGAAGAGTATATCTCAGGGTGATGAGATATTTAATTTCCTTCCGGTTGATTCTATTGGGGTACTTAAATCGGGTCAGGCTGATTTTCAGTTGAACGGACAGACTGATGTACTCCCTCAGTTCAAGGTGAATTCTACAGATACATCAGCAGTGGTATTAAAAACCAGTCGTAGAATGACCAGCTTATATCCTTTAAAACCTGCTTCAGGTGCTACACTATTGTATGAAACAGACTTTAAAGTACGAACGGTACTTGGTACAACCCTGGATTACACAAAAGATCAGGCTGTTGGGATAGAAAACGCAGAAAAGAATGTGATCTACTTCAGTTTGGAGTTACCCAATGTGGATGGAAATGGAAACCTGGCTGATATGATCGATGAATTATTGATCGGCAGATTGAATTTTACAAAGGATACGCCATGAGAAAGATCCAGATCCTTTTTATTGTTTTAGTAACTTTGCTTTTTCCGGCTGCGATATTTGCCCAATCTACAGGGAGTATCACTGGTAAGATAACGGAGAAGGGAACCGATGAGCCACTTCCGGGTGTGAACATAAGGATCGTAGGAACCAATTTTGGTGCTGCAACTGATGGTGAAGGAAACTATACGATCAGAAATATTCGTCCGGGTGAATATACAATTGAGATATCATTCATTGGGTTCAAGGTGGTTCAGGTTACAGGTATTGATGTGGAAGCAGGAGAATCCACCGAAGTAAATCAGGATCTTGAAGAAGAGATCTTTGAATCTGGTGAAGAAGTGGTGGTAGTGGGAGAAAAGCCGATTTTTGATGTTGAGAAATCAACGACCTCAACTACTATCTCCCGTGCGGATATTGAAGCAGCCCCCGTTTCGAAAGTGGAAGATGCTGTTTCGATGCAGTCAGGTGTGGTTAAAGATCCTACCGGACTCTACATCAAAGGGGGAAGAGCATATGAGACCGGCTATGTGGTTGACGGAGTTTCCGCCCAGGATCCTTTAGCAGGAACAGGTTTCGGCCTTGATCTTGGATCTAATTCATTCAGTAATGTTGAAGTAATAACTGGTGGAGTCGGTGCAGAATACGGTGATGTGACTTCGGGTGTGGTTGCCGTACAGACTCAAAATGGCGGGGAGAAGTACGAAGGTAGCTTCACGCATAAACGTGATAACCTCGGTTCCAATGTGATGTCGAACCAGGCGAATTTTTTTACTGATATCTATGAATTCAGTTTGGGAGGGCCGGGAATAATTGCCGAAAAACTATTACCGGCATTAGGACTCAACCTTCCTGGTAAAATCACTTTTTTTGCAACAGGTCAGGTTGGGCTTACTGATGGATATACCAAGCTTTCAGCAAACCAGATCCATTCTTCGATCTCGGATAATGATTTCTTTTCTCCTCGTCAGGGGAATCGCTGGAATGGAATGTTTAAGCTTACTTACAACATTAAACCCGGTCTGAGGCTTCAGGGTGCGTATCAAAGATCACTCACGATTAATCAGAATACCAGAATGCTTCAGATTACCGGCGCTGATACACAGATTAGACCCGGTTTCCAGTTTATATTCTCAAACGGCTTCCTGGATAACGCAAATACTTATACTCACGATAGTAACCTTTCTTATTTGAAATTAACCCAGACGCTATCACAATCTGCATTTTATGAAGTACAGGTGAGCAGGTTATTTACCAGACTTCGTGCTGATGCCAATGGCAGAAAGTGGCGCCCTGACAGCGTGGATAGTGAATTCGATCCGGAAAGTATTGTGACTACACCAGCAGAAGAATTTCAGGGAACGGATGATTTTACGTATGTACTGGCTGGTCCCGGGTATTACAA
The DNA here is from genome assembly GCA_030427885.1 of Rhodothermia bacterium. Taxonomy (GTDB): domain Bacteria; phylum Bacteroidota; class Rhodothermia; order Balneolales; family Balneolaceae; genus JAUICM01. The sequence continues at coordinate 509,416 of JAUICM010000004.1, forward strand.
TAATGGTGGTATCGCAACCCTTTGGCATGATCACTTTGCTGAGGAACTAACTGTTAAGACATCACTCACTAAGTTCTTTGCTGATCGTAAAAATCAGATTGTTGCCGGTTTTGAGTTTAAATTCAATGACTACCAATGGATCGATATAACCCGCCCATGGATTGGTGCTCCCATCAGGATCGATGATAACACGATCTCAGAGACTTTTCGAGTTGGGGAGACATTCGATGCCTGGAGAGTAAAGCCAAAAAGGGGAGCATTCTTTATTACCGATAAAGTACGATATAACGGACTTATTGCTAATATCGGAGCACGTGTAGAATATTGGGCACCAGGTAAGTATGTGGATGATGCCGTAAAAAATGCACTGGACGAAAACGCCAGTTCTACAATTCCGGACTTCATTGCAGAACAGTATATGGATAAAACCACAGCACTTTTTGGCCTGAGGTATAAATTCCGGTTCCTGCCAAAGATCAATGTTTCATTCCCGGTTAAGGAGAACCAGGTGCTTTTCTTTAACTACGGGCACTCAACCAGAATACCTCATCCAAGTTATATATATGCTGGATTAGACCCGTTCTATCAGGATCAATCAGATCTGCCAGACCTTGGGAATCCAAATCTGGATCCGGAAGTGGATATCTCCTATGAGATCGGTATCCGGAATCAGATCACAGCGAATGATGCCTTTAATATCTCAGCGTTCTGGAGAGATAAATATGATTTTGTGACTACCCAAAGGATCAGAGTACAGGATATTGATGGTCGGGATGTAACTAAAGCCTTCCGTATAAATGGTGACTATGCCCGCGCAAGAGGAGTCGAGCTTTCGTATATCAAACGATACAAAGATTTGTTGCGGGGCCAGGTTTCATTTACTTATTCCAGGGCAGAAGGACTTAGTTCTACCAATGATGAAAACCTGAATAACATCAACGCCAGCCAGAATATCGGAAGTAACGTGGAAACACCGCTTGCATGGGACCGCCCATTTGATATAAAAGGAAATGTGACCTTCACCTATGATCGCCAGGATCCTCTGTTCGGGCTGGGTGTGCTTAACCAATTCCAGATGTTTTTATCCGCAGTTTGGAGAAGCGGAACTCGATATACGCCGGTTGAGCTGGTAGGATATCAGCGTAACCCGGTTACAGGTGACCAGGACTGGAGACCAATTTATGAGACCGTTGACGATCCGGCTTTGAGATACAGCGAGATCGGGCCCGCATGGTTCTACATGGATTTCAACCTGCAGAAGTGGTTTGAGGTAGGTGGAACAAAACTGTCTGCTTTCCTTGAGATCACTAATCTGCTTAATAACAAAAGTTCAGTAATTATTAATCCGGTAACCGGAGAGGGATACAAGCAATATCCGGCTGATCAGACTTCGCTGGTGAATCTTAGAAATGACCGAAGTTATGATGTGCCAAGTAATGTAAGAGATCCGCGATATCTGGATCCTACTGATAACAATCTCCCAAGCTATGACAACCCTGCTAATTATATCGAGCAGCGTCATATTATGGTTGGAATATCTGTGCGTTTTTAAATGAAGAAGATTCTGACAAATATATCATTGATGTTGATTCTGGTACTAACCGGAACGGTAAAACTGCATGCACAAAGTTTTGGAGAAGAAAGGGGAGGAACTGTTGGGTTCCAGTTCACCAAGATCGCTGTGGACCCGCGGAGTGCTGCAATGGGAAATTCAAATATGGCGGATGCGACTGATGGCTCCAGTTTATACTGGAATCCGGCTTTATCGGCCCGTGTTGATGGCCCAACAATAATGCTTAGCCATACCAGCTACTTTGCAGGGATAAACCAGGATTACTTCAGCTACATTCACAGGTTCAAGAGTTTTGCTTTTGGAGGTTCTATACAATATCTGAACTCGGGCGAGATCAAAGAGACCACTGAATTTCAGCCATTTGGAACGGGAAGGATGTTCAGTACTCACCATTTGTCAGCAGGACTTTCCGCATCTCACAAAGTAACCGAATTATTTAGCTATGGGATCACAGTAAAGTATCTGCTTGAAAAGATCGAAGAGATAAGTTATTCGTCCGGCGCGATTGATTTCGGATTTTCATATCTGGTTGGAGACACTGGCCTGCGCTTTGCCGTAGGTATAAATAACTTTGGTACCGATGCCACTCCTGATGGCACTACAACCCGGGAAGATCTAGACGGGATTGAAGAGATAGAACCAGAAAAAGGAACTTCTTCATTGACCCGATTCCATATTGGTGCAGCTTACGATCTGTTCGAAAGTGAAAATTCCAAAGTGGTTGTTACCGGTCAGGTTACTAATCCAAGTGACAATGCTGAGCAATTCAATATTGGAGCTGAATATGTGTTTATGGAAAAATTCTTTTTCCGCACAGGCTATGAATTTGGGCATGTGGAACGCAAGATCCCGAGTTTGGGAGTTGGTTTTGAATTTCCGCTGGGCAGCCGCTCAATAAAAGCAGATTATGGATATACGCTGTATGAACGTTTAGGAGATATTCACAGAATAGCGATCAGTTTTTCACTATGATCAAAAATAAATTAAATAGCATTCTATTTGTTGGGCTCGCGATACTTCTGTTATCCGGATGTGAAGCGATCTTTAATTCAAAGCAAAACGATGAGACCGACGAGATCTTTTCGGAAGGTAATATTGATCCAACCCTAGAAAATGTAGATGGTTATGCGCCGGTTCTGCCATTCTGGGGTGATTTTGATGCACCAACGGATGTTCATGTGGGTTTCGATGAATTTGTATATGTAACCGACAATAATGGAGTTCACCTGCTCGACCGTGCGGATCTCTCACCTAGAGTAAGTCTACCCATCAGAGATGCGGTAGCGGTAACTCAGGACAGGTTATTGAATATCTATGTAGCGGGACGAATCGACACGGTCATTCAATCAATTAACCCGGGTATTACCTGGGATCTGCCAGCTGTATTTAAGATCAAAAATATGAATGGGGCGGGCCCGATCACATTTGTGGATACCCTCATTTTTCCATTCGATGATGCCAGTTTGAGTACCTCTGCAGCACAAAACGCACGTTTGAATCGAAACTCATCCATCAACTACGAGCAGGTTGAAATAACAGGTCTGTCAATTCTGGCGGATAATACTTTGTACGTTACCAGAAGAGGGCCATTCACGGAGAGTTCTTCTATTGCGGCTCCCGATAATACCGTTCTTGAGTTTCAGAGAATTGAAGTGAACGGTACTAAAACAAATAAGATGGTCAATGTTCGTCAGATCAGATCCCTGAATCCGACCATTCCTTCACTTAGAAGTGGTATCGGAATGAGCTCCATAACAACATTTGTCAGTCCTCCGCAGAGAGACGCACTAACGGATAACAGAAGCTTCATGATCACACAGTCAGATCAATCCAAGGATATTCCATTCAGAGTATTATGGATCAATGCAGTAGAAACTGTTGATGGACTGGTATTTCAACAGAATTCAAATCTCTTGCAGCAGGATACTACCCAGGCAGATGGGTTTTTATATGAGGCAAACAAATTTCAAAATCCCACTGATGTAGCATTTGGGGGAGATGATGATTCCTATATTTTTGTAATAGATCAGGCACTGAATAAACTTTTTCAGTTTCAATTAAATGGCCAGGAAGGTGTTCCGCCTCCTGCAGGGGCAGAAGATCAGTCAAGACAGATACTGGTTTCATTTGGAGAGAATGGAGCCGGACCAAAACAATTCAGAAATCCTTCCGGAGTAGCGTATTTCAATAAGGTAGTATACGTAGCCGATACAGGAAATAACAGGATATCGAGGTTTAAGTTAACTTCGGACTTCGAATAGAAACAGTCTCTTAACATTTTCTTTATGTAGAGCCTGTATGTTTGGTTTATACTATTTAATCTGTTTTTCTAACTAACACTAATACTCAAAAAACATCATGAGAAGATTACTATCTATCTTACTTATAGCTATTGCTCCCATTATTGTTTCGGCGCAAACTACTATCAGTGGTTCTGTTACTGAAGCTACAACAGGTGAGCCAATTATTGGTGCCAGCATACTACTGCAAGGCACTACAAAAGGCGATGCCACTGACATCGATGGAAACTATACTATCGCAAATGTCGCAAAGGGCACGTACTCGATTCGTGTATCCAGTATCGGATATGAAACTATCATCCGGACAATCAGTGTCAGCGGAACAAATATGGAAATTAACTTCGAGCTTGACATGAGCAGTGCAGCTTTGGAAGCCGTTGAGGTTTTTGCATCCAGGGCAAAAGATAGAGAAACGCCAGTAGCATTTACTGACTACGACGAAGAAGAGATCCAGAGAACTCTGGCTTCACGCGATATCCCGCTCATTCTTAATACAGCTCCTTCTGTGTATGCTACTGCAGGTGGTGGTGGAGCCGGTGATGCCCGTGTAAACGTTCGCGGATTCGATCAACGCAATGTTGCTGTGCTTATCAATGGTATTCCAATGAATGATATGGAAAACGGATGGGTATACTGGTCGAACTGGGACGGTGTAGGTGATGTAACAGAATCACTTCAGTTGCAACGAGGACTCAGCGCCGTAAACCTTGCTACTCCTTCTATTGGAGGTACTTTCAATATTATCACCAACCCGGCAGACAATGCAATGGGTGGAAACCTGAAGCAGGAAGTAGGAAATGATGGATTTCTTAAGTCTACTATTGTTCTGAATTCCGGTGGTCTTGCCAACGACAAACTCTACCTTTCAGCCGTTGGTGTCCGTAAAACTGGTGATGGTTTTGTAGACGGAACCTGGACGGATGCATGGGCCTACTATGTTGGAGCCACTTTCCAGGCCAATGACAAGAATACATTCACTTTCACTGCGTTGAGTGCTCCTCAGAGACACGGACAAAACCTGTATCTCCAGAATGCAGCAGCATATGATGCTGATTATGCGCGTGATGAACTTGGTTTCAGCCAGGCCGCTATCGATGCTTTTAATAAATCTGGAGCTGGTAGAACATGGAATGAGAACGTAAGCCCGGTTAGTTCTTCATACAATGGAAAACAATATTGGAATGGTGAAGAACATGATCGCTATGACTCAGACTTCATCAACGAACGGGAAAACTATTTTGATAAACCGGTTCTAAGTCTGAACTGGTACAATCAACTCTCAGAAAAAATGTTCTGGTCTACCGTTGCATACTGGTCTGGTGGTAAAGGTGGTGGATCCGGAACCTTAGGTAGTATGATCTGGGATTATAGTGGCCCATCCAGGGTGGTAGATTATGATGAAACCATTGCTTACAACGACACTTCAAGCACTGGCGCAAGAGGAGTTCTCCGTAATAGTGTGAACAATCAGTCCACTTTTGGTGCGATCTCAAAACTTACTGTTGATGTGAATGAAAACTTTAAAGTGACAGGTGGTGTTGACTGGAGAACTGCTGAGATCGATCACTTCCGTGAGATTCGTGATCTCCTCGGAGCAGATTATTACATTGAAAACGGAACTCAGAAAGGTCTTGGTGATAAAGTTGCTTATCACAACACCAATAATGTTGACTGGTTAGGTTTCTTTGTGGATGGAGAATATCAAACAGACGGTTTCACAGCATATGGTATGTATGGTATCTCTGCTATCAAATATCGATTCGAAGACAAATTCGGATCAGCCGGAACCACAGAATCAGACAACATCTGGGGCTCACAGATCAAAGGTGGTGGTCTTTACAGATTGACCGACAACCTCGATGTTTTCGCAAATGTTGGCTATGCTGCTAAAGTGCCGATCTTTGACAATGTGATCGATGACGGCAGCGGAGCACTTAATGATAGTCCTGAAAATGAAAAATTCATTGCATACGAAGCAGGTACTAATATCTCGTTACTTAACGGCCTGATGGCCCTTACTTTGAACGGATATTTCACAACCTGGAAAGACCGGGCATTCACACGTGGATACACTGACCAGACAACTGGTGAAGAAGGTCTTATAAGTATCAGTGGTGTGGAGCAACAGCATATGGGTGTAGAAATGGAAATTGCTTACCAGCCCCTTGAAATGGTTCGTTTAGATGGTGCTGTTTCAGTAGGTAAGTGGGAATATACCGACGATGTAAGCTATAGCTATCAGGCAATCCGTGGCGATGCATCTTCAACAGTTAATGGCGATCTGTACATCGATGGATTGAAAGTGGGTAACGCTCCTCAGGCACAGACTTCCTATGGTGTTAGTGTATTTCCGGTTAAAGGACTTTATCTACAGGTTATCGGAAAAAGTTTCTTCAACCATTACGCTGATTTCAATCCACTAGACAGAGACGATCCAAATGATAGGGCTCAAAGCTGGAAAGCACCTAACTATACTATTTTTGACCTGCACTTCAATTATACATTTTCAAATGTATACCAGAACGTAGGTATTGAATTCTTTGGAAACCTCTTCAATATGTTTGATACAGTTTACATTCAGGATGCAGTTGATAACAGTGCATTTAACGGATTTAGCGGAAATGGTACCAACCATAGCGCTGATGATGCTGAAGTGTATCTTGGTTTGCCAAGAACATACAATTTTGGAGTTCGGGTTAATTTTTAATTAACCGTATCAGTTGAAAAATAAAACCCAGCGCATACCTTATGTGCTGGGTTTTTTATTATGGAGATTTATGGATCGTAAAAGAATATCAGTTTTATTAATAGTATTTGTCCTTACCGGGATTTCCTGTACAAGCCAGACAAAGCAGACACATAATAAAATACTGCTTATATCATTCGATGGGTTTCGGGCCGATTATTTGTCAAAGACCGAAACACCTAATTTTGATGTTTTGGTTGAAGGTGGTGTCACCTCAGAGGGTATGATTCCGGTATTTCCGTCCAAAACATTTCCGAATCATTATGCAATTGCAACAGGTCTTTATCCCGAGAATAATGGATTAGTAGGTAATACGATGTATGATCCTGATCTCGATCTTATGTATCGGATAGGTGATCGTGAACAGGTAGAAAATCCGGTGTGGTATCAAGGCGAGCCGATATGGAATACCGTAGAGAAAAATGGATTAAAAGCCGGAACCATGTTTTGGGTAGGCTCGGAAGCTCCGGTACAGAATATGAGACCTACTTTCTGGAAAGTGTATGATGGACGGGTTCCCAATGAAGCCCGAATCGATACTGTGATAAACTGGATGACCATAGACTCCCCGGATCAGGTTGACTTTGCTACCCTCTATTTCAGTTTTACTGATAGTGATGGCCACAGATATGGCCCGGAATCTCAGGAAGTGGTAGAATCAATAAAGGAAGCAGATAAGTTGGTGGGATATCTGATCTCAGAAATGAAATCTAATGATCTTTGGGGTAAAACGGATATCATCATCGTATCGGATCATGGGATGTATGATCTTTCGCAAGACCGGATCATTGTTTTGGATGATTATATCAATCCCGATGATATCACCGTGGTTTCTTCAAGTCCCGTACTGGGAATGAACGTTGCCCCCGACAAATTGGAAAATGTATATCAGGCGCTGAAAACTGGTGAAGAGAACTATAGAGTATATAAGAAAGAAGATATTCCCGAGAGGTATCATCTTAAGAACCATAAACGGGTTACCGACCTGATCATGGTTGCGGACCTGGGGTATTTTATTAATACGAAAGATTATTTCGATCGATTTCCGGACAGACCAACCGGAGCAACCCATGGGTTTGATAACCGGGATAAAGAAATGTATGCCATTTTTGTAGCTTATGGTCCCGATTTCAAGGAGGGATTAAAGGTTAAGCCTTTTGAGAATATTCATGTGTTTGAACTCATTGCGAATTTACTGGGTATCCCATCTCCGGGTACTGATGGAAACATTGACTCCGTAAAAGTGATGCTTAAATAATTTGGATTGCATCTAATTTAATTGGAATAGATATTCCGCCTTCACAAATCACTCATCATTAAACACACGCTAATAATATGCCATACGTAGTTACCGAGCCTTGTATTCAATGTAAATACACTAATTGTGCGGCTGTTTGCCCGGTTGACGCTTTTCGGGAAGGACCAAATTTTTTGGTTATCGAACCAAATGAATGTATCGATTGTGATGCATGCGTTTCTGAGTGCCCTGTTGAAGCTATCTATCCAGATGATGAGGTTCCTGAAAAATGGGAAAATTATATTGAGCTGAATGAGAGACTTTCTGAAGCCTGGGATGAACATATCATCAACGAAACCAAAGACGCACTTCCAGATGCGGATGAGTGGGCCGAAAAAGAAGACAAACTTGGCGAACTCAAAGAAAGCTGGTAGTCTCTAATTCTAAATTTTTGAATGTTAAGTGTTAAATGTAGTTTTCATTTAACATTTAGCACTTAACAATTCACCTTTGTCTCAACAAAGCTTCTCTCCCGAATTTTATTCCGTTCCCAAAATTATGGGAATCCTGAACGCCACACCTGATTCTTTTAGTGATGGTGGCAAATTCAATGCCGTAGAATCTGCTCTTGATCGTATTCATATTATGGTTGAAGAAGGTGCCGATATCATTGACATTGGAGGAGAATCAACCCGACCTAACGCTGATCCTGTTTCAGAACAAGAAGAGCTGGAACGCGTGATACCGATCCTGGAAAAAGCAGTTCCAATCTTTAGTGGAGTCCACTTCTCCATTGATACTACAAAATATGAAGTAGCGAAACAGGCACTGGAACTGGGAGTCCAAATTGTAAATGATGTTAGTGGACTACAGAAAGAACCACGATTTGCTGATCTGTGTGCAGAGTTTGATGCATCCTATGTGTTGATGCATTCAAAAGGAGAGCCAAAGACCATGCAGAAAAATCCTGTGTACGAGGATGTGATAGCTGAGATAAGTGCATTCTTCAGGTCAAAGGTTGGAATACTTCAAAGTAAAAGAGTGAAAGATATTATTCTGGATCCCGGAATAGGATTCGGTAAAACCTTGCAACACAATCTTAAAATCATAGCGGGACTTGATAAATTCGTGAAAATTGGTTTCCCTTTATTAATTGGAGCTTCCCGAAAATCAATGATCGGGCATATTCTGGACGGCATACCTGCAGATGAAAGGCTCACCGGAACTATCGCCGTTCACTATCATGCACTTATTAACGGCGCGAAGATTCTTCGCGTACATGATGTTAAGGAAGCCTCGGATTCAATTCGTATATTCAACGCAATTCAATCACAATCTTAGACGGAGATTAGCTTGATCCCCATTGGGTTCCTCGATTTTGGAGTAATGGATTTCATCGAGACCCTGCTCATTGCAGGGATTCTGGTATATCTGTACCAATGGATCAGGGGAACGTTCGCTATTCAGGCAGGTATAGGGATCATTCTTTTGGTCATTGTTAACCTGGTGATCCGCGTTCTTGGATTCACTACCATCGATTTCATTTTAAGTGCGATAATGAATGTGGGTATCCTGGCAGTGTTTATCATATTCCAGCCTGAGATCAGAAAGCTGCTGTACCGTCTTGGAACCAATACAAGTTTAGATCGTTTTTTTACCCGTTCAAGTTCGGATGAGATGGTGGATGAGATCATCGAGGCCACTAAGATACTTTCCAAAAATAAGATAGGAGCGCTTATCGTATTTGCACGTACTTCTTCCCTTCAGGATATGATCGATGCCGGTGTTAGTATTGATGCCAAGATCAAATCTGAGTTATTGGTTACCATCTTCAGAAAAGAAACCCCACTTCATGATGGTGCAGTTATCATTCGTAATAACAGAATAGTGGCAGCCAGTTGTTATTTGCCGATCTCTCAAAATCCTAATATATCTCAGTCTTTTGGAACCCGTCACCGTGCGGCGGTTGGGATCAGTGAAACCAATAATGTTTTTGTATTGATCGTATCCGAAGAAACCGGTCGTATCTCAGTATCCAGAAATGGATCTTTGACCAGCGGACTCACCATACAAAAACTCCGAGCCGAAATGGAAGAGGTATTTGGCGTTGAGAAGTTTGATGAGGAAATGGGCTTCAGCTCTCCCCAGCCCGAAATGAATTTGAAGTGAGAATTATCAATTAAGAATGAAGAATTAAGAATTGTGCTTTTTCACCAATTCTTAATTCTTCATTGTCACATTCTTAATTGAAATCGTACCTTACATATCAGAAAACCGTTTCCATGAAAGAATTGAGTAAGATCTATGCCTGAGCAGAAGAAATCAGATCTGGATAGAATGAGTCCTGAGGGAATTAATATTCAAGCCCTGTATGATTCCGGGGATATCTCAGAAAGAAATATTGATCCCGGTAAGCCCGGTGAATTTCCTTTCACTCGGGGTCCCTATCCAACTATGTACACCCAGCGACCCTGGACCATCCGCCAATATGCAGGTTTCTCAACGGCGGAAGAATCAAATAAATTCTATCGTCAGGCACTGGAGAAAGGCCAAAAAGGACTAAGCGTGGCTTTCGATCTGGCTACCCATCGTGGTTATGACTCTGATCATCCAAGAGTAATTGGAGATGTGGGGAAGGCCGGAGTTGCTATCGACTCAGTGGAAGACATGAAGATCCTGTTTGATGGGATCCCGCTGGATAAGATGTCGGTTTCCATGACTATGAATGGCGCCGTGATTCCGATCATGGCCGCATATATCGTAGCAGCGGAGGAACAGGGAGTTTCAACGGAGCAGCTAAGCGGAACTATTCAGAATGATATCCTGAAAGAGTTCATGGTTCGGAACACCTATATCTATCCACCACATCAGTCCATGAGGCTGGTTTCAGATATCATTGGTTATACCAGTGAGCACATGCCACGGTTTAATTCGATCTCCATATCCGGATATCACATGCAGGAAGCGGGTGCTGATTCAGCTCTGGAGCTTGCGTTTACTTTGGCAGATGGAATTGAGTATGTGAAAGCAGCAGTCAATCGTGGGTTGGATGTGGATGCCTTTGCTCCAAGACTTTCGTTCTTCTTTGCCATTGGCATGAATTTTCTGATGGAGGTGAGTAAACTTCGGGCTGCCAGAACACTTTGGGCAGAATTGATGAAAGAGCATTTCGAACCGAAGAATCCAAAGTCCATGATGCTCAGAACCCATTGCCAGACTTCAGGGTGGTCACTAACTGCGCAGGACCCGTTAAATAATGTAGTTCGAACTACCATTGAGGCAATGGCCGCAGTGCTTGGAGGAACACAGTCTCTCCACACTAATAGTTATGATGAGGCTATTTCCCTTCCTACCGAAATCTCATCAAGAATTGCCAGAAATACCCAGACCATAATTCAGGAAGAAACGGACATTACACATACAGTAGATCCGTTTGCGGGCTCATATGCTGTCGAATCCATTACACATGATCTGAAAGAAAAGGCAAGATCTATCATCAATGAAGTAATGGAAATGGGAGGAATGGCCAAGGCGATCGAACTAGGATATCCCAAAAGAAAGATCGAAGAAGCCTCAGCCATCAAGCAAGCCGGAATTGATAAAGGTGATATCACAATCGTTGGGGTTAATAAATATGTGAATGAAAAAGAAGACCCGATCGAGATCCTGGATATTGATAATACCAATGTGCGTAAAATGCAGGTCGAAAGACTTGATTCCATCAAATCGAAACGAGATAATGAAGCTACCCGTGATGCTTTAATGGCTATTACTGAGGCTGCAAAAAGCGGAGAAGGGAATATACTTGAACTGGCAGTGGAGGCAACCAGAAGAAGAGCGACCGTGGGGGAAATATCATCAGCACTTGAACAAGTATGGGGCAGGCATAAAGCCGACAATCAAACCATAAAAGGGGTGTACGAAAGCGTGTATAAATCTGACGAACATTATCAGGAGATCAAATCAAAGATCGAGGTTTTTGCAAAAGAAGAAGGCAGAAGACCGAGGATACTTGTGGTTAAAATGGGTCAGGATGGACACGATAGAGGTGCTAAAGTAGTAGCGACAGCATTTGCAGATATGGGCTTTGATGTAGATGTGGGGCCGTTATTTTCAACTCCTGAGGAAGCTGCAAAACAAGCCATCGAAAATGATGTTCATGTGATCGGGGTTTCTACTTTGGCGGCAGGCCATAAAACTCTGATCCCCGAATTGATCCGCATATTGAAAGAAGAAAAGGCTAATGATATTGTAATTGTGGCCGGTGGTGTTATTCCAGTTCAGGATTATGAATTCCTGTATGAAGCCGGTGTATCTGCAGTATTTGGCCCCGGAACAAATATTCCGAAGGCCGCGTCATCTGTAATTGATGAGATCAGATCTAAAAAAGCATGACAGTAGAAGAGCTTGCTAAAGAATTAACATCAGGAAACAGGCGGGCTCTGGCCAAGGCGATCACCCTGGTGGAAAGCACCAAATCCGCTGACAAAAGCAAAGCAAATAAATTACTATCCCTGCTTCAGGCCTCAAGAGATACTATTCGTGTAGGTATTTCCGGAGTTCCCGGGGTGGGCAAAAGCACCTTTATTGAATCTCTTGGAAATCTGCTGATCGGAAAAGGACATAAGGTTGCAGTTCTTGCCGTGGATCCCAGCAGCCCCACAACCGGAGGTAGTATTCTCGGCGATAAGACCAGGATGGAAACACTTTCTTCAAAGAAGGAAGCTTTTATACGTCCCTCTCCAACTTCAGGAACGTTAGGTGGAGTTGCCAAAAAAACCAGAGAAGCCATGATGCTGTGTGAGGCGGCAGGCTACGACGTGATTTTAGTTGAGACCGTAGGAGTGGGACAAAGTGAATTTGAGGTAGCATCCATGGTTGATTGCTTTCTGGTTATGATGCTGCCGGGAGGTGGTGATTCATTACAGGGAATAAAGAGAGGGATTTTAGAGATCACAGATATTCTGGTGGTGAACAAGGCAGATGGTGATCAAAAAAAACTGGCTGAACAAGCCAGATCTGAATATCAAAATGCCTTTCATCTGTTATCACCAAAGATTGAAGGAGTAGAGGTGGCATTTCAGACAACCAGTGCTCTTGAGGGCCGTGGAATATCAGAAACCTGGGATGCAGTGGAATCATTCGTTAATATTTTGAAAGAGAAGACCCTCTTCAATAAACTCAGGGATGAACAGGATATAAATTGGTTTAAGAGGCTTACTGAAGATGCACTTATTGAGAGACTCTGGAATGAGGCGGAGCAAAAGAATCTGGCCCATGATCTGATGAACAAGATCAGAAAAAATGAGATCAGTCCTTCTGCCGCAGCGGCAATGATGGCTGCAAAAGTGAATGATAATAATGGTAAATAGCTCAGATTGTGGCTGAATCGCAATCTTTTGCTGGCTATATTCAATTGTTGTTGGGGGCTAAGCAGAATTTTTGAAAAAGTTTAGATTATAGTAGTAAAAAAGCGCTTACAATTGTATATTTGCGCTTCATTATTAAGAGATACATCGTAGAGAATACAGCAACATGAACGAGGTTGAGCGAAATATCGGCCCTTTAACACAGCTTACGGAAGACGAGCAGATGCTCAAAGAGGCTACCTCAGACTTTGCGAAGAGTTCCATTGCGCCATTGGTTCATGAGATGGATGAGAATGCCAAGCTCGATAAAGGCCTGATCTCAGAAATGTTCGAAATGGGATTGATGGGTATTGAAGTTCCGGAAGAATATTCTGGAGCAGGTGGTACCTTCATGATGTCTATCGTTGCGATCGAGGAGATATCTAAAGTAGATGCCTCGGTTGGTGTATTCATGGATGTTCAGAATACTCTGGTGAATAATGCATTCATCCGGTATGGAAGTGACGAAATTAAACAAAGGTACCTGCCACAGTTAGCGACCGGAAAAGTTGGGGCTTACTGTTTGTCAGAAGCAGGTTCAGGAAGTGATGCCTTTGCATTGAAGACTTCAGCAAAAGAAATGGATGATCATTTTCTGCTGAATGGCTCGAAATTGTGGATCACTAATGCAAATGAAGCGGATATTTTTATAGTTCTTGCAAATGCGAACCCGGAGCTGGGTTATAAGGGAATCACAGCATTTGTTGTTGAACGTGGAATGGAAGGATTTTCGGTTTCTAAAAAGGAAAACAAGCTTGGTATCAGAGCCAGTTCAACCTGTGAGATCCTTTTCGAGGATGTTAAAATACCCAAAGAAAATATATTAGGTGAATACGGCCGCGGGTATAAAGTTGCGATTGAAACCTTGAATGAAGGTCGTATTGGAATTGGTGCTCAGATGGTTGGTATAGCTCAGGGAGCGTTCAATGCTGCTTGTGCATATGTGCAGGAGCGAAAACAATTTGGCAGAGCGATTGCTGATTTCCAGGGCGTTCAGTTTCAACTGGCAAGAATGGCCACAGATATTGAAACTGCACGATTGTTGGTATACAACGCCGGAAGAATGAAAGAAGCCGGCCAGGAATTTTTGAAAGAAGCAGCTATGGCGAAATATTATTCTTCAGAAGTTGCCGAAAGAGTTACATCTATGGCTGTAGACCTGTTTGGTGGCTATGGATATGTTAAAGAATATCCCGTCGAGAAGTTTTACCGTGATGCAAAGATCGGTAAGATCTACGAGGGTACAACGAACATGCAGCTGAGCACTATTGCGAAGTTGCTACTTCGATGAGTGAGTGAGGAAAGGGGGGCTTCGGTCCCCCTTTTTTATTTCAGGAACTCATTCAGTCATTTAGATTTAGCGCACCGAAAACCTATATCAGTAGCGCGTACATCATGTAAAGTGCCCACTCTCCAGTAGGTTCTGGTAGCAACAGTCTCTTCAGCAAAGCTTCCTCCCCTGATCAACCGTATGCCGTCCTTCTTATGATTATGCAAGAGTCCCGGAAAACTGTAGATCTGATAAAACTCATCTATCCATTCAAATACATTCCCACTCATATCATATAAACCAAGATCGTTGGGCTTCCTGGTGCCAACAGTGAATGAGAAGTTAATATTCATACTTCTGACGATAGCGTAATCTCTGAGGGAATCAGGATCGCTGGTTCCGGCAAACATCTGATGCTTACCTCCTGACCGGGCTGCGTATTCCCATTCTAGTTCGGATGGCAGGCGCATTCCAAGTTTTTTACAGAAAGCATTAGCCTCATCCCAGGTAATATTAACAACAGCCCGTTTTTCGCGGCCGTAATTGTTATCGTCTGGTAATGGTTTACTATTTTTTAAGGCATAATCATCATACTGTTTATAGGTGATCTCATATTTACTGAGAAAGAACGGATCGACCTGAACCTGATGCGTTGGGAGTGCGTCGGAGTTTGATTGCTCAAATACATCGCCAACCTCAAAACTACCTCCTTCTATAAAAACCATTTCGGGGCGATAGGTTTTAGGAGCTCTGTTAAAAAAAGAGCAGGAAAGTAAAGTTAAAATGGGTATAATTAGCAGAATTTTCTGAATACGCATTATTAAGTACTAATTTAATAGTACTAGAATACGATTATTTTAAAGAAAATGGAATGATGCAGTAAAACATTCAGTTAGAAGCGTGTGTAGTATTCGGGAGTTTGAAAAATTGTATAGAAGATATGAGTACAAGAGATCAAAATATTTTAGAAGCCGTCAGATCATTAGCGAAAGATGATGAAGCCCTTAATAAGCTTGAAGGCCTTATAGGGGACTTGTCATCAAAGGTTACTAATCTGCAGAACCAGCTGGAGTTATTGGAATCGGCAATACGCCATGACTACGATTCGATACTCATAACTGAGCTGGATCTTGAGAAGCCCGGCCCGATCATCGTTTATGTGAACGAAGGGTTTACCAGAATGACAGGATATACAAAAGATGAGGTTCTGGGGAAAACCCCAAGAATTCTTCAAGGTCCTAAAACAGACCGGGCTGTTCTGGATCGCCTGAAAAGAAGACTTATTGAAGGACAAGCGTTCTTTGGACATACCATCAACTATCGAAAAGATGGTTCCGAGTTTATCAATCAGTGGGACATTCATCCTTTGATGAACGAGAAGGGAGAGGTGACACACTGGGTTTCTTATCAGAGAGATGTAACTGAAAAAAGAGACTCAGCTAAGGCCTTATTCAATACTGATTTTGATGAGCTCCTGAAGCGCAAAGAGGAGTTTAAGTTAAAATTTATAAGAGAGGAAGGGTCCAAAAGCTATAGCTGTAAATATCTAAATGAGGCGTTTGAAGAGATTACGGGACTTGAGAAATCAGTGATATTAGATAAAGGGATTGATAATGCCGTTCACACAGAAGATTTGACACTGGTGGAATCTGCACTGGAAAAAGCTTTTAATGGAAAGACTGTTACAGAAACTTTCCGGTACCGCTCATCGTCAGGTGATTTCATCTCCGTGCTTCAGTCCTTTAAGCCTGTTTTTGATGAAGATGGAAAACAGGTGGAATCTGTTAAATCCGTTGCGAAGCTGGAACTGAAAGAAATTTAGTTCACACCATATTAAGGAAAATTAGAAAGCCCAAATTATTGGGCTTTTTTTATATCCCTTACCGGATAATTGTATATTTGGTGAAAATTGAATTATGGATATACAGGAAGTACAAGACCGCATAATCAGAGAGTTCGGACTCTTTGAAGACTGGACTGAAAAATACAAGCATATTATAAAGCTGGGAAGTAAACTCGATACTCTGCCCGAAGAAGACCATACGGAATCAAACCTGGTAAAAGGTTGCCAGAGTCAGGTATGGTTAACAGCAGATTTAGAAGGGGATAAAGTCATCTTTAAAGCAGACAGTGATGCAGCCATAACAAAAGGTTTGGTAGCATTAATGGTAACGTTTTACTCCGGGCAGTCTCCTGATACTATAATTGGTACAAATCCTGAGTTTATAAATAAGATCGGGATGGCACAGCACCTGTCTCCTACAAGAGCAAACGGGCTGGCTTCAATGGTAAAACAGATGAAAATATACGCAATGGCTTTTAAAGCTAAATTGGCAACATAGTTGTCAAATAGCGGATAATTCCTTATTACTGTGAACTATTATTTTTGTGATGGATAATAAGTTTTCACTTACTGGAATCGGGGACTTTAAAAAGAGAACCACACTCTTTACAGAACCTTTTGATGAAAATCAGGAACCCGGGATTAAGATCCTGAACAGGGTGTCTTTATTTCTATTGCTGGTCTGTGTCCTGTTTTTAATACCTTTTTATTTTAATCAATCGGTATCTCTTACCTGGTTCTTCCTGTCTGAAGCCGTTGCATTTATGCTTATTCCGGTATTGGCAAGGCAGGGATTTATCAATACTGCCAAGCTTTTGCATATTGCATATATTGATATCGGGATCGTGATCCTCAGTTCTGTTTTCGGCCATGAAGCGATGATACAGGCCTTTTTTATCCCAACGATGGGATTGTCTATTCTTTTATTTGACACTAAGAATATCCAGCTAAGAAATATCTCCATCTTCTTTTCTGTGGTAGCCTATTTTGTGTTGGATTATATAATATATGATCAGATCTATTTCACGGAGGGGCGTTTCTCATTAATACGATGGAGTGTACTAACCGCTGCTTTCATTACCACCTGGCTTATCTTTAATACTTTCTCTGATTTTAAGGAAAGCGCCGAGAGTAAAACGAATGAGTTGCTTAAAAAAGAGATCGAACTCAACAGGGAGTTGAGTATCAACCAGAAGAAGCTGGAATCTAATATTTCAGAGCTGGAACAGGCACGTATCGATCTTGAAAAAAGCACAAAAGCGAAATCTGAGTTCCTTGCAACCATGAGTCATGAGATCAGGACCCCGATGAATGCTATAATGGGGATGACTCATCTGCTCCAGAAAGAAGGCCCCAGAAATGACCAGATGGAGCCGCTCAGCATTCTGGATTTTTCAGGAAAGACCTTGCTTGCACTAATCGATGATGTTCTCGATTTCTCCAAGATCGAGGCAGGAAGACTGGAGTTTGAGAGTACAGAGTTTGAAGTGAATAAACTCGTCTCAACCATTATCGAAAGTTTCAGGGTGATGGCTAGCAACAAAGGCATTGAGTTGAAGAGTGAAATTATTGGCGATATCAATACTGTACTTATTGGAGATCCGGCCCGACTTACGCAGATCCTGAATAACCTTATCAGTAATGCACTTAAATTTACTGAAGAAGGGGGAGTGTATTTGAATGTTAAGGTGCTGAACGATTGGGAAAAGAAAATACAGCTGCAGTTTAGTGTTTCAGATACTGGTATTGGAATTCCAAAAGACCGGGTAGATACTATTTTTGAAAGCTTTACCCAGGCTAGTGGTAGCACAAAAAGGCTTTATGGGGGAACAGGTTTAGGGCTTACCATAAGTAAACAGCTAACAGAGCTGCAGGGTGGTAAACTGAGTGTGGATAGTGAAGAAGGCAAAGGAAGTACATTTACTGTTGAGATGTCATTCCTAAAAGGGGAGCTCAAAGCTTCTGATCCGGCAACTATTGTCGGTGATGGTGATGAGGGAATACTCCGAGGTATTAAAATTCTTTTGGCTGAAGATAATCTGGTGAATCAAAAAGTTATGAATCGCTTTTTGGAACGCTGGGAAGTGAATATGACCATTGTTGAGAATGGAGCCAGAGCAGTGGAAGAAGTTAAGAAGTCGACCTATGATGTGATACTTATGGATCTCCAAATGCCCGAAATGGACGGGTATGAAGCAACGGAAAAGATCAGAGCCTTAGACGATCCTTCTAAACGGCAGATTCCTATAATTGCACTCACAGCAGCTGCACTTAAAGAAGTGAAGGAGAAGGTTTTTGCTGCCGGTATGAATGATTTTGTGACCAAGCCTTTCAACCCCGCGGAGCTTCAGCAAAAGATAGCAGATCAGGTAAAGAAGTAAGCCTGTTATTCTCCTTTCAGGTTCCTTTTCATGATATCCTTAACACCAGGTGCGGAATGATCGTCAAGGTGATCAACGACACTTCGTTGGTCTTCTTCAGATCGGTTTTGATTGAACTTAAACTTTCCTTGTATCGAGCTGATCTCCAGTTCGAACCCGACAATGCCTTTTAATTCTCTTTCAAAAACAGAGTGGCCTTCGCTGAGGTCCCAATCTGTTTTGATCTGATCTTCATGGTAATGGGTCAGGCGAGTTACCATTTCAGCAAGTCGTTGAGGATCTTCAGTGATCTGAACTTTGCCATAAACATGTACGGTAGCATAATTCCAGGTAGGCACTGTATTCCGGTTTTTATACCAGGAGGGTGAAATGTAGCTATGAGGTCCCTGAAATACGACCAGTACTTCCCTGTTAGATTCAATTCTTCGCCAATGTTTATTAGCCTTAGCAAAATGGGCGATTAGAAAACCATTCTCTCCCCGGTCACGGTCTAAGAGAAAAGGAAGATGTGTAGCTTCGGGTTGTTCTCCATGTTGACTGAATATGATCCCAAAATTATACTGCTCGATCAGATCGAAAAGTATATTGGGATCAGTTTCTTTAAAAGAAGAGGGAGTATACATATCAGAGTTCCGTTTTCTTTAAAAAATAGTTGGTATAACCGGGTGGCAGGTCTTCGATCTCACCACATATCTCATAGCCGTGTTTACGATAGAAATCGAGTGCCTGGAAAGTGGTAGTTCCAAGATAGTAACGATAAACTCCCATTTTATTAGCTTTTCGCTCAATAGCAGATATAAGTTTGGTTCCAATACCATTACCTCTTAATGATTTATCAACCCATAAAAGATCAATGTAAAGCCAGCTCCATGATAAATATCCGTAGATACCACCCATGAGTTTTTCATCTTCATCACGCACCTGATGCATGATATGGGTTCTTTCATAAATCCCCGAAAAGTGACTGTTATATGATCGAAGGCTCATTCTGAGCTCTGTTACTTCTTCATCGGTAGGGTTTTCTTTAGAGATGAAGTTTAGTTTATTTAATTCCATGTATTTTTTGTCCCGTTCCGGGTTGTATGGTTGTTATAAAGGTGAATCTCAATCTATAATAAAGGTGCAATTATGAACAAATATATGTTAATACTTTTTGAACACGAAGATGCGTACAAAAATATGTCTCCGGAGGATTACCAGGCTGAATTTGAAGCCCATGGAAAATGGATCCAGGAATTAGGAGAACATTATGTGAGTGGAGAGCCTTTGGAACAGCTGGCGAAATCAGTTAGAGGCAGGGAAAAACTGGTAACCGACGGTCCTTTTGTAGAGGCAAAAGAACTGGTAAGTGGTTTTTATATTCTAAATGCATCCAGCCTGGATGAGGCGACAGAGCTATCCAAAGGGTGTCCTATCCTCAGGCTCGGGGGAAGTGTTGAAGTTCGTGAGATCATGAAAATGTAAGTTGAATTCAACACAAAAAAATAGCACTTCGGTAATAGTTGAGCATCTTTTCCGACAGCAGTCGGGGAAGATGTCCGCTATTCTTATCCGTATCTTTGGATTTAATAATTCTGATCTTGTGGAGGATATTATTCAGGAGACCTTTCTTTCAGCCATGAAAGTGTGGGCTATGAAAGGAGAGCCCGAAAACCCGGAAGCCTGGCTCATGCTGGTTGCCAAGAATAAGATCATCAATGAGCTTAACAGGAAAAAGAGACAGTCGGAAAAGCGTGAAATGATCCATTATCAGGAAGCAGAAGAAAAAATAGAAGAGCTTTTTCTGGATCATGAGATCAAAGATAGCCAGCTCAGGGTTTTGTTTGGATGTTGTCACCCGGAGCTAATTCAGAAAACACAGATCATGCTCACCTTAAAAGTACTATCTGGTTTTGGAGACAGGGAGATCGCAAGTGCTTTACTGATGACCCCGGAAGCAGTGAAAAAAGCAATTTATAGGGCACGCAAACAATTGCAAAGATATCAGGATAGTATTGGCATTCCATTTCTAAGTGAAGTATCTGAGCGCTTTGAAACGGTACTGATGGTGGTATATCTGATCTTCAATGAAGGATATAAGACCACCTCCGGAAAGGCAGTGATCAACGAAGACCTGTGTTATGAGGCGATCAGGCTGGCTTTTTTATTAGTGGAAATGAAAGGCGTAGAATCTGGAAAAGTATATGCATTGTTATCCTTAATGTATTTGAGTCTGGCCCGGTTTCCATCCAGAGTAAATGAACTAGGAGAGATGATCGGCATCGAAGATCAGGATCGTACAAAATGGAATAAGGATCTGATAGATGCAGGAGTTCACTTGTTACAACGGTCCAGAGAAAGCACTCAATTATCCAAGTATCATCTGGAAGCTACAATAGCCGGAGTTCATTGCGCAGCCGAGAGTTACGAAAAGACCGACTGGAGAACCATCGTTTTTTGTTATGAAAAGCTCATGGAGATGGATAAATCGTATCTGATAGCCATAAATCATGCTATTGCTGTAAGCAAGTTGAAAGGCCCTGAAGCTGGTTTAACAGAGTTGAAAGCGCTCGGAGACCAGATTCCGAAAGAGAATAACTCATTACTATTTGCAGCAATAGCCGAAATGAATATGCAACTGAGAAATTATGAGGTTTCACGGTCATATTATCAGGTTGCACTCGATCAGGCTAAAAAGGATTCAGATAAAGTATTTCTGACCAGGAAAGTGATGGAGTGCGATAAAAAAAACTTCAGCAGGAATTAATAAAAAAGGCCGCTTCCTGTCACAAAAGCGGCCTTAACCATAAACATAACAACCAACCTTGATTTCAAAGCTGTTCAGGCTTTGTCATCTAGTTTAAGAGATAAGCACTATGTGCTCCTTTCTTTTCTTTCTTACGAAATGTTATTGAGATACAGTTGTATTCATTTTGTTCAATCAATTTCAGTTTCCCGTTCAATTGTCTTACCAGTACTCCAATTAGTTCTGAGGTGAGCTGATCTTCCTGAGTATTTATAAAGTCAAAGACTGAAGTTTTATTCATATCACAGATCATCATACAAAACTCTTCATTTTCTACAGAGATACTTAACTGGATATCTAAAGTCCTGAGGCCTTGTTCAGCAGCTTTTTTGGCAGCAGTAGTGGAGATCTCATTCAGTAGCATTCCACAGGGGACAGCCTGATTAACATTCATGGAAATATGATTTCCGGGAACAGTAGTGAAGTTAAATCCTGAAGTGGTAGTCAGAGATTTTGCCATATCATCCACATAATCCATGAAGTCCACACTGGAGAAATCAGAGTGACTATAAAGTAACTCATGGATCTTAGCTATAGAATGAATCCTCGACTGAGTGAGTGAGAGATGCTTTTTCAATTCTTCATTCTTGTTATACATATTCTCGAGACTTATCAGTCCGGAGATGATGGCAAGGTTGTTCTTAACCCGGTGGTGCACTTCCTGTATCAGTACTTCTTTCTCTTTTAGTTGTTTTGTGATGATATTCCGATTCAAAACGTGTTCCGTCATATCTACATACACACAAAATGCAGCAACGACTTCTCCTTCGATCTTGATCGGAAACTTACTCAGAAGCACCGGTATAGCTCTCTTGTCCTTGGCGCGTCGTGTAGTTTCAATATTGATCTCTGAGCCGGCAAGAACCTGCTGAAGGAATAGTTGGTGCGCCTCATAGTCATCTTCCGGAGAGAGATATTTAAAAAGCGGATTACCCACTAGCTCTGTTTTTGAATAGCCGAATATCTTTTCGAAACTTGAATTCAGATCGATGATGTTGCCTTCTTTATCGAGCACTACTACTCCATTAGCGGTAGAGTCGAATAACTGGCGATAGAAAAGTTCAGTGCGATCTTTTTCAGCAATGATCTCAGTTAATTTTTTATTTACCTGAATACGTTCGCTCAGATCTCTGAACGTACAGTGGATGAAAGTCTCTCCCATGTGATTGGATTGCTGAGTAATACTGATCTCAGCAGGCATTTTGGTATCATCATCTTTGGTAAACTCTGCTTCACCAAAATAAATCTCACTGAAAGAGTTTCCTGGGTTATCCTCATCAATGAGAACTTTTAGATCAAGCAGGTCACACAGCTTAAGATCCAATGCTTCTGATTTTGAATATCCTAATTGCTTACAAGCTGTTTCATTGAGGTCTATCACATTATGGTCAGTATCAGCGATGAGAATACCGTAGAATTTATTCTGAAATTGTTTTTGGTATTTTTTCTGATGTTCAGTGGCTGCTTTTTTGGAGAGGATCTCTCTTGTGATTTCCTCGTTGGTTAAAAGAAAGTGCTTTTTACCTTCCATTGAAGTGATCTTCAAACGAAACCATTGATCGTTGGAAGATACTTGCTGATAGACCACTTCTCTGGTATCATTTTCGCCTGAAAGGACCGCTTTGCAAGCTACTATGATCTGAAGAGCGAACTCATTCCGGTTCACTAAAGGGTTTTGTAATTTCTGGAGAATATTTTCGCCGAGTTTTGGGAAAGAAGAATAGCCATGATCCAGAATAGTATGATCTAACCAGAGTTTATTGTGAGCCACAACAGTTCCCTCATCATTCAGGATAGCAACCTGATAGGGAAGTGCACTCAGGATCTGGCTGTTTATCTTGCCGAGATCTAAAGAGGTGTAAATATTTGATTGTTGTTGCAGCATGTTCCGGTTATTTGGATCGTACCAAACTTAACCAGAAGAACAAGTGTATGAATGACGTGAAAAACCTAATTTCCGAAATAGGTAAAAACACCTAGATGGGTTAAGAAAACTTTAATTTCCTACTCAAAGATATTGTTTTCAATAGCATATTTAACCAATCCGGCAGTATTTTTGGCTCCGATCTTTTGCAACAGATTTCTACGGTGAGCATCAACTGTTCGTACACTTATAAATAGTTTATCAGCAATTTCCTGATTAGTGTACTCATCAACGATAAGTTGAAGTACATCTTTTTCACGATCAGTGATCTGAATGAAGGGATCAGATGCCTTTCGTTTTAGCTCGGGTTGCACCAACTCTTCCAGGATTGATTTTGTGGCTTCTTCACCAAAATAATGACTCCCGCTATGGATCTTTCTGATTGCATCGATAAGTTCTTCCCTGCTGGAACTTTTAAGGATATATCCTGAAGCACCGGCATGGATCATGCTTCTTATGTGTTGGTCTTCATCAGACATGGTCAGGGCTAGTATCTTGATTTCCGGGTGCTCTTTTTTGATCTTCATGGTTGCTTCAATGCCATTCATCACTGGCATATTGATGTCCATTATGATAAATCCCGGGTTCTTTTCAGATACCTGCTGAATCGTTTCTTTTCCATTTGAGGCTTCCCCGATAATATGGAATCCGGGTTCAGTTTCGATCAAAGACCGAATCCCATCCCGAACGATCTTATGATCGTCGGTTATAATGATCTCAATATTATCCATTGTCCTCCTTGGTTTGAGTTCCGGAGACAGGCACACAAATAGTCATCATTGTGCCCCGTTCAACATTTGTTTCCAGGTCCAATATTCCACCCATAATAAAAGTTCTGGTTTTAATACCTGTAAGACCGATCCCTGGGTTATAGTCAGGCCTGCTCACATCAAATCCTTTTCCGTTATCCTCAATGGTAAGTATCAGATCCGTTCGATCGCGGATCAGCTGAATGCTTACTTTTGTGGCTTCAGCATGTTTAACAATATTATTAAAACATTCCTGTACAATACGGTAAATGTTCAACTCAATTTTCTGAGAAAATCGTTCGTCGCCAATATTGTCATAAAAATTGAAGATAAGATCAGTGCTTTTACCAAAACTGTCTACCAGATTCTGAATACTGGTCTTGAGGCCATTGTCCTCAACCACTCTCGGCATGAGATTATGAGATATATTCCTTGTTTCTGACATTGCCTGTTTCAGATAGTTTATCCCGTTATCGAACAGCTCCTGGCTTTTACTATCCAGAGAACGGATCTTATCCTTAATGGCATCAAGATTCATATTTGAAGCCGCAAGAAGCTGTCCCAACCCATCGTGGAGGTCATGAGCCAGCCTGCGTCGTTCTCTGGTTTCTCCCTCGATGAAAGAAGAGAGAGCTTTTTCCTCGGCTTCTCTTTGAGCAGTTATATCTTTGAAAACGATCATACGATAATCATTTTCGAGGTATTTCATTTGCTTCCCACTTATTTCCACAGTTAACAAGGTTCCGTCTTTTGTGATATGTTTCCACTCAAGAAGGGGGGATGCGGTGTCCTTATATTTTTGAATGGTTTCAATCACTCTGTCGTGATCTTCTTCAACAAATAAATTAAGAAGGGATAGTCCCTGGATTTCATCTTTTGAGTATCCATATAAGTCCATGGCTGCTTCATTCATTTCAATGATCTCGTAAGTTGCAGGATCATAAATACATTTTGGAAGGGGGCTTTTCGTAAAAAGAAGTTTATACTTTTCTTCAGATTCCCGAAGCAGAGTATCTGCCTTTTTTTCTTCGGTGATATTAACCATCGCACCAACCAGACCAATAGCTTTTTTGTGTACATCCCGAATAAAATATCCTTTGTCCCATACATGAATAACATCTCCAGCCGGGTTAATGAGCCGGTACTCATGAAACCAGTGGGTTTGATCTGAATTTCTGATCTCTTCGAAATGATCATCCAGTTCTTCAAAATCATCGGGATGGATCACTGACTTGATCCAGGTAAAATTATTACCAATATGATCTGCATCGAACCCAAAATGTGTTTGCCACCCACGGCTCCACCAGGCTTTATCATTTACCAGATCCCATTCATAGAGTACGTCGTTGGTAGACTTTGAGATATATTCGAATCGGCGCTGTTCTTTAATTAGTGCCTCTTCGGTAATCCGCTGATCGCTAACATCCAGACCAATACCTATACTTATGTTTTCATCCAGTGCGATCCGACTCCACCGTTGATGTAGTATTCTCCCATCTTTCGAAGTAACCATGTATTCATCCCAGGATCCGTCGAATTTACGTACAGCTTTTTGGGCCCGCATTAATTCCTCATTATCCTTAATGAATGTTTCGAGTACATTCACGGATTGTATTTCTTCATTGGTCCACCCCAGCTTACGTTCATATTCCTTATTTATCTTAATGGTACCGGATTCTTTATCATACTGAAGTAAAAGAACAGGAATGGAATCAAATATTGCCGTGAGTAAAAGATTGGTTTGCTTCACTTCCTCTTCGCTTTCCTTTCTCAATCTGAATTCGCGATTGTTCATTGAGGTATAAAATGCAAAGATCAGGATGGGGTAGAAGATCAGGACAAGAAAGTCTTCGGCTGAATCGAAAAAAGTAGTGATCTCAAGGTGTTCAAGTAAGTTGAATCCCCCTATCAGAAAAAGTACCAGACCTCCGATGATCAGAAATGAGCTATTTAAGACTCCGGTTTTATTACGACGGATCAGAAGGAGTATAACCCCGCCAAGTGCAAAGAGGCAGCCGATAAAATTTATCAGGGGAACCAGTTTATCCATTCTCACCCCTGTAATTGAGAACGCCTAAAAAGAAAAAAATACATGCGACAGTAAATGAGAGATGTTCTAGTACGTTCATAAGTTCGTACAATAGAACTCCTTCCAGTACAGTAAAAACTTCACTCACTACCAGGGCAGAAATACACGTAAGCCAGAAGCGCGGTAATTTAAATTTGTACCGTTTTGTCAGATTAAGCAGGAACACATATAAACTCGAGCAAAGGATCAGGCTTATTACTTCCGGATATTCAAACATATAGGTATTACTCCTGAGGTGAATGGAACGCCGTTTCTATACTATTTCATAAAAAGGAATATTTAAGTAATAAAAAAGCCACACCGTTTTAAGGAGTGGCTTGCAGAAATTCTTACTCTTTAAGTACAAGAAGCGGGATTATTTCTTACCAGATTTATTTGCTTGACCAACTTTTTTCTGAGCTACAGCATTTTTAGCTACAGGTTTTGATTGGGTTTGAGCAGGCTGTTTAAATTTGTTAGCCATTGTAGTGCTCCGTACGAATACGTTGTTGTGGTTATGTTCTATCGCCCGTTTTGGCGAAACCGTAACCCATGTCTGAGAGCCAGCGGCCTCAGGTCATTGATTAAAGATACATACTTGTTTAAAGATTAATTCAATAGCGGAGGCATTCCATGCCCAATTATTTATCTATAGCTTTTGATAGAATTCTTCTATGAAATAAACTGATTTTGGGTGGTTAGCAGGGATATTTCTATTGTGGATAAAAATTTAACATTTATGTGTAAATAGCCCTTTATGAGCTTCAGAATGTATTTATGGCAAAAAGAAGGCTGTTTTATAGTTATCAAATTTTTACAAAAACAGGTAAAAAATGTGGAAAACTCTGATTTTTTCCGCATACTTATGCTCTTGTGGTATAATAAATCATCTAACTTAACGGCTATAATCTAACTTACAGGGGAAGGAAAATGTTACGGTCCCGTATAAAATGGCTATTTGCATTATGGTTTTCAATGCAGGGAGTTTGGGTATTCGCACAGACATTACCAGGTCAATCTGTGTCTCCAGACGTGCAGGAAGAAGCCGGAAAATATGAGCGCTATTATGAAGTAGTGCTCGATAACGCATTATCTGAATATTACAAAAAGGGGACTTTCATTGTTGATGTAAAGGCCTCACTTGACAGAGTATTGGTAGCTAAGGGATATGAAGTTGTAGAAGCTGAAGAACCAGTTGTTTTAGAAAATCTTCCAGGGCTCCCATATATACCGCCAAATTTAAGAGCATCTACTCAGCAAGGGCGCGACAGTTTGAAGGCATCAGGATTTGATGCACGCTTTAGATTAACCCAGCTCAATATTAAGGTGTTGGTAGATACATCATACAGTGATGAAGACCTGGAGTTTGTGGAAGAAGCAGCTACTTTGATTGCAAATGCAGATCGTTTCAGGGGAGACATAGTTAGCGTTGAAAAGAAAGTATTTCCCCGAAGTGCCCGGGCAATTGAGCAGGATGAACAGGCTAAGAATACAAAGCCGAAGTCTGCAAATCCTCAGGTTGAACGAATCGGCCAGACAAATGACAAGGCAGCAGCTGAGGAAAATAATTTTCTCGGAGTTGATTGGAATGACCCTCGTCAGTTAACCTATGTGATCGCGATTCTAGGGGTCTTGTTTTTAGTGGCATTGCTATATGCTCTGCTTAAAAAGCCATCGAAAAAATCAGAAGACCCGCCATATCCATATCCTGTGTTTGAAGGAATGGCCCCACCTGCTAAAGAAGTTGAAAAGAAAGAGGCTACAGGACCTGATGCCAAAACACTTGCCCAGTTTGAAGAGGATAAGACCTACCTGACGAATACCTGTATCAGTCATCCAAAAATGGTTGCCAATCTGATCGATCAATGGATCGCCAGTGATGAAGAACAGGGAGTTATTCGTGCGGTAAGGAATTTTGCCAGTGTGGATGAGAAATTGATAAGTGTACTGGAACCACATATTGGTGTAGAAACGTACGAAACTATCCGCTTTGGGCTGGCCAATACTGAGCCGATTCCTCTTGAGGAAAAGATAGAAGAGGCAAGGGCCTTCAGAAGAAGTATCCAGCAAATGAAGACCGCAACAAATACGGCTGATTCAGGATCGAATCTGTTTGATTTTGTATATCAGCTTACCGACCAGCAGCTGCAACATTTGATGAAAGAGGAATCAGATGAGATGGTTGCGATATTATTAGCTCAGATTGCCGGTGAAAGAGCTGGAGGAATTCTTCAGAAGATGGACGACGAGAAAAGGATATCGATCCTGCTGAAAATGGGTAAGATCAATAACATTCCGATCTCAGTATATAAAAAGGTAGCTGCTCATTTCTCTAATAAAGCACTGTCTGTGTCTGATATGAAATATGTTGCGGCAGATGGAATCGATTCAATTCTAACCACTATTGAAACACTGCCTCTTGCCGAGCAGGATACGTACGTCCGTTCAATTGCCGAGCAGGATCTGGAGCTGGCCAAAAAGATCAGGAAATTCTTTATTGGCTTTGATGATCTTCCTAAAGTTAAGGATGAGTTTGTACAAAGCGCACT
Organism: Rhodothermia bacterium; assembly: GCA_030427885.1. Lineage (GTDB taxonomy): Bacteria > Bacteroidota > Rhodothermia > Balneolales > Balneolaceae > JAUICM01. Next base: position 538,249 of record JAUICM010000004.1, read on the forward strand.
CGAGGAGGTACAGACAGAGACGATCATTCTTGCATTGAGAACAGCACCTGCTGCAGTTCGAGAAAAAATTCTGAGGGTTCGCCCAAAAAGGGAGCAACAGTTAATTCTTTCTGAGATCGATAACCCATCTGAGGCCTCAAAAGCTGAAGTTGAAGATGCACAGAAAGTAGTTCTGTATGCGGTTAGAAGGAAAATGAAAACAGAGGGCTGATAAATGAGCAGGCTATTTATCCTAATAATCACCCTCCTGTGCATAGAAACACTGGGGAGCTCAGCAGTGATTGCACAAACTCAGCCTCAAAGGCATGAGAACGGGGTAGCCTATTTGATGGATCAGATCACTGAGAGGATGAGCGAGGAATTTAATGACATTCCCGTGAACGTCCGCCGTAGCGCAGTTTATAAGATCAATTACAGTGCGATGCGGTTTAGCCCGGAAGAAGTGGATTATATAAGGGGAGAGGTTGAATACGCTTTAAGGCAGTATGCAGGGCTTACCGTACTATCGCCACCAGAATTGGAACCCAATGATAAGATGAAGATCATGGGGAGCGACAGTACACTCCAAATATTGAATGTCCGGGGTCGTTCACTTGCAGATGTATCACCAGAGTTCCTGACAACGATAACTGATAAATACGGAGTTCAGGGATTAGTAGAATTAACAGTGCAAAGACGTTTTCCTGAGGGCCTGGTTTTATTAATCCGTATGATGAATCCGAATTCCCGTGAGATCGTGTGGACCAAGAGCTTTGTTTCTAATCCAAAAGAACCCAAAGAAATTGTAGATAAAGGCCGGACTTCAGTCGTTATTTTGGGTGCCGGAGCGTTAAAGGCAGAAAGCATTACTCAATATGATTCATCAGGAGTTGGGACAGATAGTACAATCAATAAAACGGTACTTGATCTGCACTTAAGTTACACGTTCAGACAACCGCTGAACAAGAAGAATAGTGCGTATGTTGGTTTCAGTGCCGGGGCGCATATCCTGAAGAGCAGCGATGCTGAAGAATTTTCAATGACTTTGGTGAAGTTTGGGGTAAACTACTACCAGGCAATCACGGCGAAGAATGAGGATATAAATGATTACCGGGTGATGTTTGTGTTTGGTGGTGAAGTGATGTTCCCACTTGGATCTAAAAGGAAGGGGGAACTATTTGTAGCAACTCCGGAGATCATGTTTAATTTGAGTAACAACCTGGGGCTTTCATTATATGGGAATGTGATTTTTGCTGGTGAAACCTTGCGACAGAGCAATGGAGATGATCTGACTTTTAACAAAATAGGCTATGGTGTTCGTGGTGTTATACGATTCTAGGAAAATATCGGCTATAGTTTTAGCAGCATTTATGCTGTTTTCAGGATGTAAGTCCGCTGAGCAATTGCAGCAAGAAGCAGAGGCTGCAAATAGTGCTCCCGAACAGGTTAACACTCAGCAACCGGTGCGCAGTACACAAGTTCAGCAACCAGCACCTTCACAATCTGGGTCAGGCACCGTGACTGTTAACTATAAGAATAAAAGTTCAAGCATCAAGATCGACCTTGATCCAAATGAAGATCAGTTTTATCTGGATCTACGGGGACTTGCTCCCGAAGAGAAAGATTCCGTAGTGGTAGTGGATTCTACCATGCTGAAGAACAGGTCAACGGATATTCAAAAGCTGTTGGCAGGCTACCGAAAAGCACAGGACCTGTTCTACCTTGGTGAATATCGTCAGGCATTGGCTGAAGTAGATAAAACAATACAAATTCAGGAAACAGCTGACGCATATGCTTTAAAGGGAACAATCTTTTTTATGCTGGAAAATGTGACTGCTGCAAGAGCCAATTGGACAAAAGCTGTTCAAATGGATCCCAATATGCCGGTGCCAAGTATTCCGGAATTAGAAACTTTAATTGATGAGATTCGGGGGGAAGAGAACTAATGAGGTTATCGATCACGAATTTATTAGGGGTAATTTTCAGTTTGGGTATGCTGATCTTTGGGGTTACCGAGATTACCGGTGCAACTGATGTTTTGAATAATATCCCGGCACTTTCCGATTACCGGTTTTTGAATCTGCCCAGCTTATTTATTGTTCTCGGCGGGGTTCTGAATGCGGTATTTATTACCTATCAACCCAGATATGTAGGTAAAGCATTTGGAAGTATTTTCTTACTTTTCAGCCAGGCTAAGGCATCACACAAAACACTTTACACTGATCTGGAAAATATACTTGAGTGGAGTGATGAGGTAAAAAAAGACCGGGTGAATGCACTCACAAAACTGGAAGATGAGTATGCGGCGGATGTTTCCGGGTATCTTTTCTCATTGATGAGTACCAATTATTCTTCAGAAGATATCCAGAGTTTTGGCTCTAATCATATTGAAGAAGATTATTTCAGAAAGATCGTTACGGTAGATGTGCTCAGGGCGATGGGGGGTGCCGCTCCTTCATTTGGGATGTTCGGTACACTGTTCGGGCTTATAGTGATGCTGGGTGAATTGGAAAATCCATCCGGAATGGGTCCCGGACTTGCAGCCGCTTTGATCACCACACTGTATGGTATTTCACTGGCCCGCTTCATTTTTTATCCGGTCGCAGAAAAGATCAAGAATGTAGCTCAGCTTAATAAATTTCGCGAATATTTTATCCTGGAAGGAATATTGATGATCAATGACAAGAAGTCATCATTTTATATTCAGGATAAACTCACTACCTATCTGCAAAGAGATTTTAAGAAGTCTAAAGACGCAGAATAATAGTGCTATCAAGAAAAAACATAGGGCATCAGCATGCGGATGAGGAGCATGAAGAAGACCAGGAATGGCTCCTGACCTATAGTGATATGATTACCTTGCTACTGGCTTTCTTTGCGATGCTGATCGCTGTCTCTTATGTGGATCTGAATCTTTGGGAGCAGATGAAACAAGGTCTTAGATCTGATATCAGTAAAGAGGAAAATGTAAAGACCCCGCTGGCTGAGGTTAAACAGGATCTGGATTCCTTATTGGTAGTTGAGAAAGAACAGGGACTGGTAAATATTCTTCTGGATAAAGACGGGATCAAGCTCTACTTCAACAGTAGTTATTTTTTCGATTCAGGGGAGGCCAGGCTCCTGCCAACGGGAGAAAGAATCATAGATAAGGTAACACAGGCAATGAATGCCCTGGACTTCTATAAGTTCAATGTGGATGTGGAGGGACATACTGATAATGTTCCAATAAATACACCCATTTTCCCTTCAAATTGGGAGTTATCGGTGGCAAGAGCTTCGGGAGTGGTGAAATATTTTATACAGGAAGGAATAGAAGGAGAGAGATTAAAGGCCTCAGGCTATGCCGATACAAAACCCATCGTTCCGCATCAGGATGAGCAGGGGAGAGATATTATTGAGAACAGAGCCCTTAACAGGCGTATTGTGATCAGAATCTACTACCAGCTCGGACAGATATAAGCTGTTCCCGGATACAAAACTTAACAAATCCATGTACGGATATTAGTTAACCTCTTTCACAATCATCGGGGTAAGTTTGGTCATAAATAAAATACCAGAACTATGAAAATTATAGGATTTATACTGGCAATCAGTCTGTTGAGCAGTCCGGTTGCAGATCAACAAAAACCAGCACCAAACGACCTTAAAAAGGATATCCAGCAGGAGCTGGACAAGATCCTTAAAGAGAATAATATTCCGGGGATTACATTCGCGGTAGCTTTTGCAGATGGTGAAACCTGGGAGTTTGTTTCCGGATTGTCTGATCTGGAAGATGAAACACCTATGAAGGTCGGTGACAGGATGTTTTCGGGAAGTGTGGGTAAGATGTATGTTGCTCCGATCATAATGATGTACGCCGAAGAAGGAAAACTTGATCTTAGTGACCCCATATCGAAATACCTGGGAGACCGGAGCTGGTTTGATGACCTGCAGTATGCAGAAGATATCACCATCCATCATTTGTTGAATCACACTAGCGGGATTGCAGAATATGTGTATTCTGAAACGCTTTGGAAAACACTCATGGGCGAGGATGATCCTGATAAAAAGTGGACCGGAGATGATCGTATGGAACTCCTTAAGGGTATGGAATCACATTTTCCCCCCGGGAATGGCTGGAGTTACGCTGATACCAATTATATCGTTCTGGGTATGATCATTGAGAAGATATCAGGACGAACCTATTACGAGGAACTTCAGACTCATATTCTGGACCCTTTTGATCTTAGGAATACAACTCCTACAGTAACCGCGAAACTTAGAGCTTTGGTAAGCGGTTATACAGGACCATTTCCTTTGTTTCAGGGTTTGCCCGATAAAGTAGCCGATAATGAAGAGTATGCAGTGAGTCCACAGTTCGAATGGACGGGAGGAGGACTGGTAAATACGGCCGAAGACCTGGCCATCTGGGGATCAATTCTTTATAACCCGGAAAGATCACCTCTCAGTGAGGAATCCATTTCTCAAATGCTGAATGCAGTAGACCGTACCAGTGGAGAACCATCCAAAACAGGATATGGATTTGGTACCGAGATATGGGGTAATCAGGATGGAGAAATATGGTATGGTCATTCTGGTTTTATGCCGGGATATATGACCGTAGTACAATATCTACCTGAGATAAAAGCAGCAATTGCAATGCAGGTGAATGCAGATCCATTCAGCCGTAAACTACCCAGAACCGCCAGGATTGAGAACCTGACCATCCCATTGAGATCACTTCTTTTGGATTCAGAGGAACTACACTGACATAGTTTTTAGTTTTTTTATAGGTATCCTGACCTTCAAGCCCCCTCTCAGTCTCTCCCTTGTGATCAGGGGAGAGAACTCTTAAAATACTTCTCATTCCAAGTCATCCTGATCCGCCAACTGGCGGAGAAGGACCTAATCGGATAAATGGCTTGAGCTGAGTTTCCTTCAATAACCCCAAACCAACGCCGTCATCCCGTACCCTGATCCGGGATCTTAAGAATCCAGCTAAAAGCACTAATGAAAAGACCCTCCCTTGTTCCCTCCCTGCAATCAGGGAGGGAGACGTTTTCAAAAGTTTTGGAGCTTAGTATCAAAGTCCCCTCCCCTAAACTTAGGGGAGGGATAGGGAGGGGTCTTTTAAAGGCTGAGGGATTTAATCAATTTACCAGCCCTTAATTTTCCTCCCGATGATCCGACATCGCTTTTCACCCGTCAGTCGGTATAACAATAGTCATCCTGAGTGAAAGCGAAGGACCTTATCGGCGCAATACCACAAAACCCAAACACCGTCCTAATCCCGTACCCGATCCGGGATCTTATGAATTAAGCTCCTGCCGAATAGATCTGAGGGAAATAAAGAAAGACGCAGTTAAATTTGCCTTGGGAGAACTTTTTTAAGAAAATGAGGTTAGGAATTTTAAGACCATTGAATTCCAATCCTTAACAATAGCTCCATGACTAAAAACATTCTCCTTCCCGTCTTTTCTATTCTTCTTCTCTTCGCAGCATGTACCAAACAGGAAACGATCAGTGTTTCTTCAACGCAGGGGTATGAGGAATATATAACGGGATTTACCTCAGGAGAGATCAGTTCAGGAAGTGAGATCGCGGTTTCATTTTCTAATGACATAGAAACTGAAAGTCAGCTAACACAGAATTTATTCCGTTTCAATCCGGGAATAACAGGCGAAGCCGAATGGGTAAACGAGCGCACGGTAGTGTTTTACCCAGCGCAAAAGCTGAAAAACGGACAGGAGTATATTGCAGAGTTTACTTTAAGTAAGGTGATGGATGTTCCTGATGAGAAAAAGAAATTTTCTTTCAGATTTTCAACCATAAGGCAGGATATGGAAGTTGAAATTAATGGGCTGGAACTGGTTCAGGTGAATCAGGGGTTGCAGCGTATTACAGGAACTGTTTTTACAGCTGATAAAGTATCAGAAGCTGATATCAAACGAATAATGAAAGCTGTCCATGAGGATGAGAATCTGAACATCAGCTGGATTCAGAATAACCCACAAACACGTCACGATTTCCAGATCTCAGGTATCACACGAATGCAGAATTCCTCGAGTGTTGAAATAAGCTGGGATGGTTCGCCCATTGGCTCAGATGCCGAAGGTGAACAGGAAATAGAAATACCTGCAATTGGAAATTTTGAACTTATAGGTACAAAAATATTCAGAGATCAGAATCCGAGGATTGAGCTTATTTTTTCTGATCCATTGGACGCATCCCAAAACCTGGCTGGTCTGGTGCGCCTGGAAAGTGGTGGGTCACTAAATTTCATCGTCAATGAAAATAAATTAATCATTAACCCGGGGAATACCAGGAACAGGCCCGAAAATCTCATCATTGATGAAGCCGTTAGAAATAGCAAAGGCAAACGCCTTGGAGTAGAATATCAGCGGGAAATACGATTTTCGCAGCCGGCTCCACAGGTTGAATTACTGGGTAAAGGAATGATCATACCCCGGTCAAACAATTTATACCTGCCATTTAAAGCGGTAAGCCTGGGAGCAGTCGATGTTCAGGTGGTACGGATATTCGAAAATAACATCGGGCAGTTTTTGCAGGATCAGAATCTGGATGGAACACAGTCCTGGAATATTCGCAGGGTAGGGCGTGCAGTGTACAATGGAACCATTCCGCTCTCCGCTCTGGGAAATGTAGATCCGGGCGAGTGGAATAATTTCGCGCTCGATCTTTCTGAAATCATAGAACCGCAACCGGGTGCTATCTATAAAGTGGAGATCGGTTTCCGTCAGCAACACGCGGTGTATCCCTGTGGAGATAACAGCATTATCAGTAATACCAATCTCAGTTCAAGAAACTGGATGCTGAGTGCGGATGAAGAAGCCGGATACTGGAACAGGTACGATGACTATTATTATCCATCTGGATATAATTGGAGAGATCGGGATGATCCTTGCACACTTTCCTATTACATGAGCGATAAAAGAAGATCCCGTAATGTGCTTGCCTCAGATCTCGGGATCATTGCAAAACGAGGGGAAACCGGTGAAGTACAGGTATTTGTTACCGATTTGAAAGTTGCGGAACCAAGACCGGGAGTCACCATTACGGCATATGACTTTCAACAGCAGGAGATGGTTGCCACAAGCACCGATGCTTCAGGTAAAGCTGTATTTGATGTAGAAAGAGATCCGTTTTATCTGGTGGCCAGTCGTGGAGATCAAAAAGGATACCTCAAAATGGAGGATGGGTCATCGCTGTCTCTGAGTGAGTTTGATGTTTCAGGTGCCAGAATAGAAAACGGACTGAAGGGATTTCTGTATGGTGAACGGGGAGTCTGGAGACCGGGCGATAGCTTATTTGTGACACTGATCCTTGAAGATAAAAATGAGGTTCTGCCCGATGATCATCCGGTCTCTTTTGAATTAAGAGATCCATCGGGACAGCTAAGCGACCGCCAGACCTTTACCTCTTCATTGAACGGATTCTATGTATACAAAGGCAAAACAGAACGACAGGCTAAAACAGGGAACTGGAGGTTAACAGCACGGGTGGGAGGCCAGAGTTTCACAAAGGTCCTGAAAATAGAAAGCGTAAAACCAAACAGACTGAAGGTTGAACTTGACCTGGCAAACGATGAGATCAATGCAAGAACACGTTTAATGGAAGCCACGCTAAGCTCACGCTGGCTGCACGGGGCTACAGCACGTGACCTTAAGGCTGATGTGGAAATGAGTCTGACGCCCTCAGAGCCAGAATTTGAGAACTTCCGGGATTTCAGTTTTAATGACGAAACCGTTTCATTTTCATCGTCTCCGGAAAAGATATTTGAAGGCAAGCTGGATGGAAATGGTGAAGCAGAATTTGACCATCGCTTTGCAGCACTGGATGAAGGCCCCGGAAGACTCATGGTGAATTTGAACCTGAGAGTATTCGAGCCATCGGGAAGCTTCAGTGTTGGCCGGGCAGGTACTTTCTACTATCCGTTCAAAACCCTGGTCGGTGTTAAAGCACCAGCCGTAGATAACTGGAACTATCAAAACTGGTTATCCCGTAATGAGACCTATGCATATGAAGTAGTTACAACTGATGAAAAAGGAGAACCGGTTGCATTCAAACAATTGGAATATGAGCTCTATAACATCCGGTGGAGATGGTGGTGGGAGCGAAGTCGTGAGAACCTGAGTAATTTCTTTGAACGCCGGAATTCCACAAAAATACTCAGTGGTAAAGTAACCACTGGTTCCGATGGAACGAACAAAATTCAGATCAAACTTCCCGAAGGTGCTGATGGGGGACGGTATCTGCTGAGAGTGAAAGATCCTGTTGGGCGACATTCCAGCAGTACTATTGTGTATTATCGCTGGGGACGAGGCCGCAACTCAGCAGTAAGTCCGGCGCAGCTTACCTTCACTTCAGATAAAGAAAAATATAATGTGGATGAGGAAGTCACCCTGAAGATCCCGAGCAGTGCGGGCAGTAAGATTCTGGTAAGTCTGGAAACGGGTTCTAAGATCCTGAAGACGGCATGGATCGATGCCAAAGACGGCGAAACGGAATATCGTTTTTTTGCGGATGGGGAGATGAGCCCAACTATCTATGCACATGTGATGCACATCCAGCCTCATGGACAGGATGAGAACGATCTGCCAATTCGTATGTACGGTGTGATACCGATAGAAGTGCAGGATCCTCATACCATCCTCAGACCTCAGATCGAGATGGCTCAGGAGCTTCGACCAGAAACCGAAGTACAGATCAATATAAGCGAGGAATCCGGCAGAGAAATGACCTATACCATAGCCATGGTGGATGAAGGTTTGCTGGATCTGACCAATTTCAGGACACCCACTCCTCACGATCTTTTTTACGCCCGTGAAGCACTCGGTATTAAAACCTGGGATATGTTTGAATATGTGACCAGCGGGTTCTCAGGTAATATCTCCAGGATTCTTTCGGTGGGTGGGGATGGATCAGAAAGAGAGGTAGATCCGCTGAATGAAGCTAACCGTTTTGAGCCAATGGTGAGGTTTGAGGGGCCTTTCCATCTGGAGCCCGGAAAAGTGAATCAACATAGTATTTCGGTTCCTAATTATGTGGGTTCGGTTAGAACCATGGTGATTGCGGGTGAGGATGGTGCTTATGGCCAGACTCAGAAAACAACTCCTGTTCGCAAACCTGTGATGGTTCTGGCTACACTGCCAAGAGTACTGGGTCCAGGGGAAACAGTAAGTCTTCCGGTGAATGTATTTGCGATGAAGGAAAACGTTCGTAATGTGCAGGTGAGGGTGGAAGCCAGCGATATTTTTGAGATACATGGAGATCCATCCACAACGGTCCGCTTCGATGAGCCTGGTGACCAGCTGGTCAGTTTCAGTCTGAAAACGAAATCTGAGATAGGAGTTGGTAAAGTGCGGGTTGAAGTAAGCAGCGGAAATGAGACCGCCTATCATGAGATCGAGATCGCGGTAAGGAATCCCAATACTCCATTTGTGGATGTAAGATCTGATATCCTTGAAGAAGGGGAAGAGTGGGATCTTAGTTTTGATCCACAGGGTATGACCGGTACTAACACTGCGGTATTGGAAGTGTCACGGATTCCACCCATAGATTTTGGGCGTCGCCTTGCCTACCTGTTGCGTTATCCTCATGGCTGCATCGAACAGACCACTTCCTCGGTATTTCCGCAGCTGTTTATAGATAAAGTGATGGATATCAGCGACGAACGAAAAGAAAAGATCCAGGATAATGTTGAGGGCGGTATTGCGAGGATCGCGAAGTTTATGACTCCATCGGGAGGGCTTGGATACTGGCCCGGATATGAAGATCCCAACTCATGGGGTACTTCCTATGCCTACCATTTTCTGCTGGAAGCTCAGAAACAGGGCTACTATGTACCTTCGGATCTGCTGAATAAGATCAACACTTATCAAAAGAATTATGCGCGCAACTGGTCAAAAAGTAAGTACCGGCGATCCGACCTGATCCAGGCCTATCGTTTGTATACACTGGCCCTTGCTCAAACACCGGAGCTGGGGGCAATGAACCGGTTCCGGGAACGAACCGATCTCTCGGCACAGGCTAAATGGAGGATCGCTTCAGCCTATGCCCTTATCGGTCAGCCCGAAGCTGCCAATGACATCCTTCAAGGGGTTTCAACCAGTGTTCCGGATTACAGAGAGCTATCAGGAAGCTATGGATCATCGCTGCGAGACCGGGCTATGATTCTGGAAACACTGGCACTGCTTGGCAGACAGGAAGATGCAGCCCTGGTTGCACGTGACATATCCGAAGAGCTCAGCAGTCAGCGCTGGCTCAATACGCAGACAACAGCTTATTCCCTCATAGCGATCTCGAAATTTCTGGAAGAGAATAACGTTTCGGGGAATCTTGAGGCAAGCTTTGTATTGAATGGCTCACAGGAAGGATCGCTGAACACAGGCGCTTTTGTGGTTCAGATGCCCCTGAACATGGATGAGTATGATGAAAACAGATTAGTACTCAAAAATGAAGCCCAGGGTACTTTGTTTGCCAGAGTGATACTCACGGGAACACCACTGATCGGTGATAATATTTCCTCGTCCAATAGTCTGGTCCAGAAAGTGAAGTTCACTACCCTGGATGGTAATGAGATCGACCCGGCTGAAATAGAGCAGGGAACAGATTTCGTGGCTGAAGTTAGTTTGTCTAATCCGGGACTGCGAGGTAATTACGAAGAAATGGCTCTCACCCAGATCTTTCCTTCGGGATGGGAGATCAGGAATAGCAGAATGGATGGGGAGTCCTTCAAAGAACCAACTTCATCTTACGAATATCAGGATATCAGGGACGACCGGATCTATACTTATTTCGATCTGAATGCCAACAGTTCCAGAACCTACCGGGTTCAGCTCAATGCGAGTTATCTGGGTGAGTTCTATCTGCCTGCAGTTAAAACAGAAGCGATGTACGATGAAACCATCAGTGCCCGTACACCAGGTAAATGGGTGAAAGTTGTAGCTCCAAACTAAAACCAGCTATTGAAGATAATTAAGGGACATACTATCGGGTTCAAAAAGGCATTTTCGGGTATCGTTGCTTTAATGACAGTGGTATTGCTGGGTATGTACTGGTTTTGTTTGCCGGATCCCCTGTTTGATCCCGGTTACTCAACGGTGCTTGAAGATCGTGATGGGAAGTTACTGGGAGCGAAGATAGCCGATGATGGTCAATGGCGCTTCCCGGTATCAGATGAGGTTCCGGAAACATTCAGGCTGGCCATCATAGAATTTGAGGACCGGAGTTTCGATTCACACTGGGGGGTGGATCCAATGGCTGTGGGCCGGGCCCTGATACAAAATTACAAAGCCGGGGAGATCGTAAGCGGGGCCAGCACCCTGAGCATGCAGGTGATTCGTCTCGCCAAAAACAATCCGGACAGAACCGTTTGGGAGAAGCTGAAAGAAATGATTCAGGCTACCCGGCTGGAACTTCGCTATTCCAAAGAGGAGATCATGGCCATGTATGCGGCTCACGCTCCATTTGGAGGTAATGTGGTGGGTCTGGAAGCTGCTTCCTGGCGTTATTTCGGAAGAAAACCGGACAAACTATCCTGGGCAGAATCGGCGATGCTCGCTGTGCTCCCCAATAGTCCCGCGCTGATACATCCCGGCAGAAACCGGAACGAACTAAAAGCAAAGCGGGATCGCCTGTTGAGAAGATTGCTGGAGAATGGGACTATTGATTCCCTTACTTATGACCTGGCACTGCTCGAAAAATTACCGGAAAAGCCGCATGCTCTTCCAATGGATGCTCCCCACTATCTGGCTAAAATGTTTCTGGGAGAACGATCGCAAACGAAAATAAAGAGCACGATCGATCAGAATCTTCAGCAGAAAGTGAATGAAATACTGAACTACCATCACGAGCAGCTTTCGGCGAATGGGATAAATAATGCCGCGGTGTTGGTTTTGGATGTGAAGCGTAAGCAGATCGCCGCATATGTGGGGAATACGAGATCGGGGTATCGTCATGGTGAGCAGGTCGATATTATTGATGCGCCAAGGAGTACGGGAAGTATTCTGAAGCCACTGCTTTATGCCCTGAAGCTGAATGAAGGGGAGATTCTGCCCGGGACCTTAGTACCGGATGTTCCATCCCGTTTTTCTGATTATTCCCCTGAAAATTTCACCCGAAGCTACTCCGGTGCTGTATATGCCTCTGATGCACTGGCTCGGTCGCTCAATGTGTCTGCGGTTCATATGTTGCAGGAATTTGGAGTTCCTAAATTCCATCATTATCTCAAAGAAATGGGTCTTTCAACTATCACAAACTCTCCGGAACACTACGGACTTACCCTGATCCTGGGTGGAGCTGAGGGCACGCTTTGGGATATCACTTCCACTTATGCTTCGTTGGCAAACGAGCTGAATGAATATGATCCCCGTAAAGATGACAAAAACCAATACCAGAAGATCGGTTTTGAAAATGGAGAAATAAGTGAAGGTTTTGAACTGAACTCAGGGGCGATCTGGAGTACTTTTAAAGCAATGCTGGAAGTGAATCGACCGGAAGGGGAAGCATTCTGGCAGCGATTTGATGGCGCCCGAAAGGTGGCCTGGAAGACAGGTACCAGTTATGGATTCAGAGATGGCTGGGCTGTTGGGGTGACGCCTGAATATGTGGTGGGCGTTTGGGTTGGGAATGCAGATGGCGAAGGGAGACCTGATTTAACGGGTATCAAAACGGCGGGCCCGATCTTGTTTGATGTGTTCAATACCCTGCCGGAGACAAGCTGGTTCAATGAGCCACTGTACGAGATGAAGAAAATAAAAGTGTGTCGTTTGAGCGGACACCGGGCAGGTGAATACTGCGATCTGACGGATACCATTTCTGTTCCGGTCACCGGTTTGGAAACGACCATATGTCCGTATCACCGCCAGATCCACACTAATGAAGCTCAGACCAGGCGGGTTAACAGTTCCTGTGCTGCCATATCAGATATGAAAAAAATAAACTGGTTCGTGCTTCCACCGGATCAGGAATTATACTATCGGAGGGATCACCCGGAATACAAGTCATTGCCACCCATGGCAGCTAATTGTGGTGATGAAGATATAGCTGCTATGAAGCTTATTTATCCTTTTCCGTCCTCCAGCATCTATGTACCGGTTGAATTGGATGGGGAGACCGGTAAAGCTGTGTTCGAAGCTGCGCACCGAAATTCATCCGCCCGGATATTCTGGCATATCGACGATCAGTTTATAGGTGAAACCACACATATTCACCAAATGTCGATATCTCCCGGGCCCGGAAAACATATTCTGACCCTGGTAGATGAATCCGGTGAAAGGCTGGAGCACCACTTTGAGATCATAGGCCGGGTTGGTTTATAATCAGGCTATAAAATTCAGCCCCCTCTCTGTCTCTCCCCTGTGATCAGGGGAGAGGACTCTTAAAATACTTCTCATACCTGGTCATCCTGAGTGAAAGCGAAGGACCTTATCGGATTAATGGCTTGAGCTGAGTTTCCTTCAACAACCCTAAACCAACGCCGTCATCCCGGACCTTGATCCGGGATCTTTTGAATCAATTTCCCAGCCCTTTATTAAACAGACCCTCCCTTGTTCCCTCCCTGCAATCAGGGAGGGAGACGTTTTTTAAAAGTTTTGGAGCTGAATATCAAAGTCCCCTCCCCTAAACTTAGGGGAGGGATAGGGAGGGG
>JAUICM010000010.1 GCA_030427885.1 Rhodothermia bacterium
TGAAGTCCACTGGAGGCTACGGCCCAAACATCTTCCGGTGAGGAACCCCAGATATCATATAACCAACCCGAGGGACCGTTGGCTACTGTATCCACCTGCCATGTATAATTCCGCGGGCCGGGCTTTAAGGGCTCAGCATCATCCCCGCCTCCTAAAATAGAACAGCTGATGATGCTCGTTACAACAATCAGACAGGCTACAGCAACCGTATTCATTTTGACCATCTCTCTCTTTTTATTCCAATAAATCATTTAACTCCGCTTTTACTTATTTCTAAGCATCTGTAAATCCAGAGTACTTATTTATTTGTTAAATGCATAGAAAATAATGCGCAAACGCCCCGCTATTTTATCCTGTACGGGAAGTAGATAGAAGGACGAAGGACGATGTTCAACACTCAACACTCAACTTTCAATGTTGAATGTTCAATGGTCATCCTTGTTATTTTCATAATACAACTGGAATTGACATTTTTAATATTAATGGTGATATAAGACGGGTTATTTGGAAGCGGTTTTCCGGGTCTTTATCATATATTGAACTGGATTATCCTTTCACAGTATTATTTAACTCAATCACTCTTTGTTTTGAAAAAGCTAAGCCTCGTTCTTTTCCTGTCATTGTGTATCAGTTCCCTGAGTATCGCTCATGAATTCAAGGTCCTTGTATTTTCAAAAACCGCCGGATTCCGTCATGCATCCATACCTGATGGGATAACAGCTATTCAGTTGCTCGGATCCAATAACGGTTTTATCGTCGACGCAACCGAGGATGCTTCCGTGTTCACCTATGAAAATCTGATCCAGTATGATGCCGTCATCTTCTTAAGTACAACCGGTGATATTCTGAATACAGAACAACAGGCCGCTTTTGAGCAATACATTCAGAGCGGGGGCGGATTTGTTGGCATTCATTCGGCAGCAGATACTGAATATAACTGGGCATGGTACGGCGGTTTAGTGGGAGCCTATTTTGATAGCCACCCCCCCGGAACCCCGACTGCAACCATCAAAGTGGCGGATAAGGTGCACCCCTCTACCCGTTTCCTGCCTGATTACTGGGAGCGCACCGATGAATGGTATAACTACGGATCTAATCCTCGGGGCGATGTGCATGTACTTATGACCCTCAACGAAAGCAGTTATAGTGGTGGAAACATGGGATATGATCATCCGATAGCCTGGCTTCATACTTATGATGGCGGACGCTCCTGGTATACCGGCGGCGGACATACTTCAGAGAGTTTCTCAGAAGCTGAATTTCTGGAGCATATCCTGGGTGGGATCTTTTATGCCAGCGGAGATGTCCGCGGGATCTACGAGGGAACAGCCGATGATAAATATCAGGTCACCGTTCTGGATAATAACCCCAATGACCCCATGAACCTGGCCGTTCTCCCGAATCTGGATGTCTTGTATGTTGAGCGGGGTGGTGCGATAAAGCTACGAGATCATGCTACCGGACTCATTTCAAGTGCCGGATCGATATCCGTGGAAAGCGGACGTGAGGATGGTCTGCTTGGGATCGTTCTTGATCCTGATTTTGAAACTAATTCGTGGATCTACCTCTTCTACTCTCCCTTATCTGCAGTGGAGCAGCGGGTCTCAAGATTTGTGTATACCAATGGCCAGTTTGACCTTTCTTCGGAAGAAATACTGCTCAAGATACCGGTGCAACGCGATGAATGTTGTCACTCAGGCGGGGACCTTGAATTTGATGGCGACGGAAACCTTTTTATTACCGTGGGTGATAATACAAATCCCTTTCAGTCAGACGGGTACAATCCTATCGATGAGCGGGCGGGTTTTGAGCCATGGGATGCCCAGCGAACTTCGGGCAATACCAACGACCTCCGTGGAAAGATCCTTCGGATTCATCCGGAAGACGATGGAAGTTATTCTATTCCTGATGGCAACCTGTTTGCGGATTCAACTGCCGGTTTGCCTGAGATATTTGTGATGGGAACCCGGAATCCATTCCGAATGGCGGTTAGTAAAGTAACCAATGAACTGGTTTGGGGAGATGTCGGCCCCGATTCAAGAACACAAAGCGCCAGCCGCGGACCGGTGGGATACGATGAATTTAACAGAACCAGTACCCCGGGAAATTTTGGCTGGCCTTATTGTATAGCTAATAATATCCCCTATACCGACTACAACTTTCAGACTCAGACCTCAGGCTCTGTTTTTGATTGCAGCGATCCTGAGAACGATTCTCCTAATAACACGGGTTCATTGTCGCTGCCGCCCGCACAACCTGCGTGGTTGTATTATCCGTATGGCTATTCTGCCCAGCGTCCGGAATTTGGAAATGTCGATGCCCGTACAGCCATCGGAGGGGATTATTTCTACTTCGATTCAACCAAATCAGAAACCGGAAGTTTCCCGGAATACTTTGATGGTACCCTATTCATTGCAGAATGGACGCGAAACTGGATCAAGGAAGTACGGTTCGATTCTTCCGGCAACCTTTTCCAGATCAATCCATTTCTGGAAAGCCTGCAACTAAACCGACCGATCGATTTGCATTTTGGTCCTGACGGAGCGCTCTATGTCATCGAATGGGGAACGGGATTTGGTGGCGGGAACGCCGATGCCAGGATCCTGAAAATTGAGTTCACGGAAAACCTGGAAAACAGACCTCCCAATGCTATCGCCTATGCGAATGTTACCAGCGGACTGGCACCTCTCGAGGTGGAATTCTTTGGCGATCGTTCAAATGATCCGGATGATGACCCGCTTACCTACTCCTGGGATTTTGATAATGATGGAACGGAGGATGCAAATACCGTTAACGGAAGCTTCACCTTCAACACCGATGGTTTGTATGTTTCCAAGCTCACTGTTTTTGATGCAGAAGGCGATTCGGCGGTTGCTCAGGTCGAAATAGCGGTGGGTAATACAGCGCCTGTCGTAACTATTGTTGAGCCCCTGAATGGTGGTTTTTACGAAGATTTTGATACCATTGACTACAAAGTATCTGTTTCCGACCCCGAACAAGGTACAATCGGTGAGGGAATTGATTGTTCCGAGATCGTTGCTGAACCTTCCATTGGTCATGACGACCATGCGCACGGAACCGGCCAGTTGTTTGGATGTGAAGGCAGTTTTGAAACCGAATCACACGGGGATGGACCCGATAATGTATTCTATGTATTTAATGCTCAGTTCACCGACGATGGCGGCGGAATTGATGCCCCTCTGATTGGTAAAGGATCGGTAGTGCTGCAACGAAAAATAAAACAAGCCGAACATGCTCAGGAGTTCATTGACGTACAAGCCGAGGAAACCGGAGACGCTCTTGGTGGCGGGCAGAATATCGGATATATCAACAATAACTCCGCCCTGATGTTCTCTCCTATGAATTTCGAAGGAATAGAATTTATAACGCTCCGGTATGCATCTTTGAATAATCCGGCGGATGTGGAAATACGACTGGATGAGGTTGACGGTCCGTTAATTGGTACGGTATACACCGCTGTAACCGGAGACTGGCAGCAGTATGATTATTTCACAAGCACCATTGATAATCCGGGAGGCACCCATGATGTCTATTTCGTATTCAAAAACACCGTAAACACCGGCGGGATCGGAAATGTAAACTGGATTGAATTTCATGGAAAAGGGATAGCCCGTGAAGATGCCGATTCTCTCAGGGGGTTAGCTGCCTCTTATTATGATAATACAGATTTCAGTGGAACTCCGGTGGTTCGTAAAGACCCGATGATCGCCTGGCGGTGGGATAATAAAGCACCCGTGGATGGCGTATCTGAAAACAGTTTCAGTGTTCGCTGGGAAGGAAAGATCGTACCACGCGTTGGAGGCCGGAAGTATCTTACATTTGAAGCATTGAACGGATCTGCTACGGTCTGGCTGGATGATGAGGTGATCCTCACCAGTAACAGCGATTCCAAAGCAATTTCATTCACAGCCGGTGAACCAAGAAAATTGAAAGTGGAATACATTCATAATACCGGAGATGCCGGTATCTCGTTACGGTGGTATGGGCTTGGAGCAGAACCCAATGCGATTCATTCCTATGATCTGGTTCCTGATTCAGCTGCATTGATTGTTCCCAATGAAATCGATCCGGATATTCCCTCTGAAATTGCACTTGATCAGAATTATCCAAATCCATTCAACCCCTCTACTCAGATAGGATTTTCAATCCCGAAATCGGGGATGGTAAGATTGAAGGTATTTAATGTACTGGGACAAACAGTGAACGTTCTTGTGGATCAAATGCTTAATCAGGGAAAACATTCCTATACTTTTAATGCTTCGGAATTATCGAGTGGTATTTATTTTTATCAGCTCGAATTTAACGGGAAGATCCTTTCAAACAGAATGCTGCTTCTTAAATAGCTGCGCAACATATTTTGAAAACTTCAGGTTTTACCTTCTCAGGCGAGTATCTCTAACTCTTTTTTAATTTAATTTATGTTTTTACGCAAAAGTCTGACCTTATCAATATGTGTAAATACTATTTTTTATAAATATTTAAGAAAAATAAACATTTAATATATATCTGTTAGATGATTGCTTTTGTCAGGTAGAGTTACGATATCTATAAAGCTATTTATAGAATTTTCATTTAATTCAGGATTTCAGTTTTAAGAAGGGATCCAAAAAAAAAAGTCGGGGTTCAAATGAATATCTTAATTCTTGAAGATAATACTGATGATAAGCTACTCCTCATTAATTACCTGAAGAACACCCCGCTTGATTTCGAGTATTCACATGCTCCGGATAAAAAATCCTATCTTCACCTTCTCCGGAGTGAACACTTCGACCTGATCTTATCAGATTACAATATTCCTGGGTATGATGTTGAAGAAGCATTTACTGAAGCCCGGAAAATTGACCACTATATTCCTTTTGTAATTGTATCGGGAGTCATTGAACATGAGCAGGCAGTGCGATTGGTTACAGAATTAGGGATAAGTGATTTTATTCTTAAGGACAATCTGAAACGCCTTTACGATGCTATTACCCGTGAAATTAAATCATCTGAAACCAACAGAGAACTCGATGAAACTCAGAAGAGATTAAGAGAACAAAATTACAGACTCAGAAGAGCTCAAAAAGTCGCAAAACTCGGGGACTGGGCATTCGATGTCAAAACCGGTGAAATAACATGGAGTACTGAACTGTTTCATATTTATGACAGGAGAGTTTCTGAAGGTCCTCCCTCCTTTGATGAAATGATCGGGCAATATTATCAGGCGGATGAAGGATATAAACTCCAACAGTTAGTAAATAAGGCTATAAATAAAGCGGAATCATATGATTTAGATCTTTTTGTAACTACACAAAAAGGAATAAAGTGTGTTCATCATATTGGTACTCCCGAGATGGATAAGGATGGAGTAGTTACCGGATTACATGGAATTATTCAGGACGTCAGCACTCAAAGAGAGATGGAAGTCGAATTATCTGAAAAAAATAAAACTATTGGCGTAATAGCAGATAATATAAATGGAGTTTTACTTCGTTACGCACTTTTCCCGGACGGTACCGGTAAATTGTTATTTATAACTGACGCGGTAGAAGATATTTTTGGAATCTCCAAAGATGAAGCTTTAAGGGATGATTCTTTATTATGGAACCGTATTCTGGATGAAGACATCAAAAATATGAGAGCTTCTGTTCTGAAAGCTGCTCAGTTTAAAGAAGATTTGGATTTCGTATGGCGTGTCAGAGATAATAATAACGAAATACGACATATTAATGGTATGGGGAGACCCTTTGAAGGTGAAAATGGAGAGATTATCTGGAACTCTCTCCTGCTTGACGTTACCGAGCATTATAAACTACAGGAAAATATCATTGAAAGTGAAAAGCGACTGGATGCTGCTATTACGGGGGCAAACCTTGGTATTTGGGATTCAAATCTTTTAGATGAAACTACCATAGCTAATAACCGCTGGTATGAGATGCTGGGGTATGAACCAGAAGAGGTCCCAGGTCCTGAAGCATTATTTGCGTTGTTTATCGAAAATATTCACCCGGAAGACAAACCTAAAATTGTCGAGGCATTAGATTCAATTAAAGAAGGTGAGAAGCAAAGCTTTGAACTCATTCTCCGGGTTAAAAATAAGTCAGGAGATTATTTCACTATTCTGGATAAAGGTCAAGCTCTTGAGTTCGATGATAATGGCAAGGCGACACATTTAATAGGCACTGTACTTGATATTACGGAACAAGTACAGCTTGAAAATAAACTCAAGGAGAGCCAGTTCAGACTTCGAATGGCAGTTGAGGGAGCAAAACTGGGTATATGGGATTCAAATATCAGGGATCAGACTAATATTGCAAATGAGCGTTGGTATGAAATGCTTGGGTATTCCCCTGAAGAAGTAAAAGAAGACTCTTTTACATTCTTTTTCTCCAGAGTTCATCCAGAAGATGGTAAAAAAATAATGGATGAAATAAAGGCCATAGAACAAGGGAAAAAAGAATCATTTGAAGAGGTAGTCAGGGTCAAACATAAGTCAGGTGAATACATTACCATTCTGGATAAAGGTACGGCACTCGAGTTTGATGAAGATGGTTTTGTGACCAGAATGATCGGTACTCATCTGGACATAACAGAGCTGGTTTCAACTCAAAGAAGATTACAAAGGAGTCTTTCAGAAAAAGAACTGCTTATCAAAGAAATACATCACCGGGTTAAAAATAACCTAGCTATCCTGGCGGGTTTACTTGAACTGGACATTTTTACCAAAGGTGAAAATCCGGTACTCTCCGATGCGATTAGTCGAATTAGATCAATTGGATTTGTTCATGAATTGCTGTACCAGACCGAGACAATGATTGATGTGGATTTTAAAGAATACCTGAATTCTTACCTGAAGCACATAAAAAAAACGTATTCCATTGAAAATATACACATAGAAACTGAAGTATTATCCGGGAATATAAATGTTAACGAAGCTGTGCCACTTGGGTTACTTATTAATGAGTTGGTTACGAATTCACTGAAACATGGCATTCCAAACGGGGGAAATATTTCAATAAAACTTACAAATAAAGATGAACTGGAGAATTCTCATCAGTTTTATTATTCCGATTCAGGGTCAGGAATTGATCCTGAAAAACTCAAAAAATCTACCCTCGGACTGGAATTAATAAAAACTCTTCTTTCTAATTTACATGCTGATTACGAATTAGTAACTGATAAAACTTTCCGACTGCAGGCCTACTTCACCCCTAAAGAACGTGGAGCTTTTGGAAATCCGGTGAAACTTGAACCAAATGATGAGGGTTCCAGTTAGAGGCTATCCCCGGGAGACTGATTTATTGCAAGCCAATAAATTCCAAGATTATTGATCACTTTCACAAAGTCCTGATAATTAACTGGTTTTCTTACAAAACTGTTTGCACCCAACTCGTAACTTTTCAAAATATCCTCATCCTGCTTTGAAGTCGTTAACATTACTACCGGGATATGCTTTATATGCGGATCTTTTTTGATATGCTCAAGGATTTCAAGCCCGTCTACTTTGGGAAGATTTATATCCAGAAGAATAAAGGTTGGTCTGCCAATCGAATCCATTTCTCTATTCCCCTCTTTCCGAAGCAGGAAATTTAGAGCATTTTCACCATCCATGATGACTTTAATCCGGTTTGCAAATTTATTCTCTTTGAAGGCAAGTTGTGTCAACTCTATGTCATCTTCATTGTCTTCAATAAGAAGTATGTAATTATTTGACTTATCCATAACTATCCAAAATTAAAATATACGGTTGTTCCTTTTCCTTCCTCGCTTTCAAAAAACAAAGTGCCTCTGTGTTTATTGATAATTCGGGAGACAGTAGCAAGCCCGATACCCGTTCCTTCAAATTCTGATTTAGAGTGCAATCGCTGGAATGCTCCTGTTATTTTATCAACATATTTCATATTGAATCCAACCCCGTTATCTCTCACAAAAAAGTAATTATTTCCACCCCTGGATATGGTCCCGATTTCAATTTTCTGAACCTCATTTAATGAAGAAAATTTCACAGCATTTGATATCAGATTCAATAAAACGATTTTTGCCAGTCCCTCATCACAAGTTGTAGTTAGACTTTCAGTGATCTTCAATTCTAAAGTCTCTTCTGGTTCTGCTAAAATAAGGTTTAAAGTTTCTATACTTAATTTACTCAGGTCTACATTCGATCTTACAACTTCTTTTTTTGACAATCTTGAAAGTTTGAGGATCTCATCGATCAGTTCACCCATTTTTTCAGCGGCCCGGTGCACTCTGCCCAGATAATCTTTTGCTTCATCATTTAACTGGTCGCTGTGATTCCTTACTAATGCTTCACTGAAGCCAGAAAGGCTGCGTAGCGGTGAACGCAGATCATGAGACACTGAGTATGCAAATGATTCCAATTCTTTATTTGCTTCATTCAGCTTTTGATTTGAAAGAATTAGATTATTTTCTGATTTAATGAGTGTTTCTATAGCATTATTATAAGCGATTATTAAATCACCGATCTCATCTTTTCTTTCTTCTTTTATCAGTGTTCTGTTACCATCAGACAGTTTTGCAATTTCTGTTTTAAGTCTTCTGAGCGGTTGTATAATCAAGATGGTACTTAATATTAGTGCAATGAATGAAAACAGAATCACAAGAATCACTATTATTATTCCATATTGTCTGCTGTGATTTACATTAAGCTGTATCTCATTTAACAAATCACGGTTAGCTGTTTTCAGTTGTTGTTCGATGCTAAAGATCGCATCATCCAACTTACTATTAAACAGTAACAGGCTTTCATCGCCAATCTGAACAGGCTTCTCACTTTGCAGCATAAGGTTATCCAGAGCTGTAAGATAGATATCTATATTTTTTCCCAATTCAGCTCTATTCAGGATATTATCAGTATACAGATCCGGTAAATGTTCAAATTTATCCTGAAGAAGTGCCAGATCTGACTCAAATTTTGTATTGTCAGTTTGCTGGTCTGAAATTAAATTGTCTTTAAGTTGTTTTGTAGTGGTGTGAATTAAACTCACTACTTCACTTGATTCAAAAATACGGGAGTGTGCTTCATTAAATCTTTCAGAGACGCTGTTTAAAAAAACAACCAGAAGAATATTCAGGGAAATGATTAGTGCAAAAGGTATGAGAAGTTTTGAGGTCATTATTATATTTATTACCTGCACTTCACAGTAGAAACAGATTTTATATTACGTAATTTTATCAAACAAAACCTTGATCAGATTTCTAATTTCTGATATCCGGAAACCAATTCTTTTCTATACCCTTCCCATATTAAATATCCCTTCAGGCCATCTGGTAAAGTTATTTCAGCTTCCAGCTCCTTTTCATTATTTCGCTTAAAAGATACTTCAATCAGCCCTTTTTCATGAGGCACGGCTCCTTTTGCAAATTCCAGATTTCCCAGTTGAGGTTTAATGATCACAGACCGGAAACCCGGTTCAGCCGGCCGGATACCTAATACTGTTGCTAATAATCCATAATTAGGGTGAGCACTCCATGCATGAGAATCGGAACGGGTGGGTTCAGGTTCTTCCGGAGTAGTGGTTAGTCCCATTGCAAGCATTTCCTTCCAGAGATCCAGATGATCCAGGTATTCATCACCCAATCCCGCTTTCAGTAGTGCTTCAAATACATAGTAACTGTAATAGTAAGTTGCCTGCGTCAGACCTGAATCCGTAAATACCCGCTGCATGAACGTTTCCTGATCTGCCTCATCCACCGCTCCCACAAGTAATGCCATGGTATTGGTCTGCTGACTGAATTCATCCAGTTCCAAAGCATCTCTGAATAATTGTCTTTTTTCATCCCATGCTTTCGCCCGGACTTGTTTGATAATCGATTCCGACAGTTTCATATAGTGACCGGCATTTATTGTATTCCCTAATTGCCCTTCAAGTTCGGCTGCCCGCTGTAAGGCATAGGCGAACTGAAGAGAGATCATCACAGAATGACCACTTTTGGCTCCGGGTGGCCTTCCAAGCTCCCAGCCCTGTGCCCAGTCTATGTAGGGCCAGAATGGAATGGAACCTGTCAAACCTGTTTCGTCTAACTGTTTTTCAAACCAGCCTAAGACAGCCCGGATTCCCGGTAACATAGAAGCCACAAATTCCTGATCATCGCGGTGCATCCAGTAATCGTGTATCATGGCTACCCAGATCAATGAAAAAGTCGGAATGTATTGCGCAAGCTCAGACGGATACCTGCTTGCTGTTATTCCCTCCGGAATTCTTGATACATCAAAATGAGAGATAGCCTGGCGAACCAGCCGGTCATCATCACTCATGTACATCGTGATGAGTGCCTGAATCCGGGTATCCCCTATATATTGCAGCTGCTCGTAGTATGGGGTATCAAAATAGGTTTCCCAGGCGCAAAGGCGGGCTACTCTCCAGTTGATCTCCCACATATCACTGAGCCAGTCCATGTTGCTACCGAATGTAGCTTTTAATTCAAATGGGTATCCGGTGAAAATGCCATGCAGGTCGTGGATACGAAGTTCTTCTTCACCCGTTTGTATATCCATTTTCACATATCGATAGGTTCGGAACCACAGGGTCTGATAAATCTCATTCGAACCTCCTCCGGGAAGAAAAAGATCCTGCAGCCCATTGATGGTTTTACCTTCAATTTCATTACGGTTTCCTTTGAACCCACTGGAATCTTTGAGTGCCTCCGCATACGTTAATCTGATAGAACTCCCTAAACCCTTGCTGAGCTCCAGCACCGGATAGGCATTGGTCAGGTGAGCCTGGTCGATCAGTAATGAAACTGATGAATTGGATGGTATTACCAGATCTCCATCTCCTTTCAAAAAACTGTCTGTTGCCTCGATACCTTCTGTCCGACGCACCGTTAAAAACCGGGTTTCCGACTCTTCCATCTGAGGGATAGTTCTGGGTACTAATTGCCATTTGTTTCCCTCTCCGGTTGGCATCCCTCCCCTCATGCGGGTGATGTCAGCCCCCCAGCCTTCATTAGTCTCAGGAGTAAGCCATTCAACATCAGAATAACTCAGGGTTTTCCATCCCCATGGATACAATGACCCATCAACGCGCTCACCTGGTGGAGACACATAATATCCATCTACCTGTCCCCAGCCGACAGGAAGTGCTTCATACGCTTCATTTCGAAGTACTTTCCAGCTTTTATCGGAATTAATCAATTCTGCTTCAACACGGCTGTTTCCCTGCAACAGAAACGCCGTTCGGTAACTGAACTGGGCAACGGGTTTATGCTCTCCCCAATTCCAGACCACCGCCGCAAGTACATTTTCTTTTTTGAGATATGGAGCCAGATCAATGGTTTCATACCGCCAGTGCATCAGATCTGATCTTTGCGGACCACTGGAGATCATTTCGCCATTCAGAAACAACCGATAGCGGTTATCAGCAGATATATGGACAATAAATTCTTCAGGTATCGAATCCAGATCAAATGTTTTTCTAAAATGAAATACACCATACTCATTACCGGGTACCCCTGGCGGAAACAGCCAGTATGCAGGCTTTGCCCCATCAAAAACAGCATCTTCATTTTGCCTTGCTTCGACAGGACAACACATACTTAGTCCCACCAGAACCAACAATAACATCCAACTTTGCTTCTTTCTCATAATTCCTGCTCCGAATATTTCCACCAAGAACGAACTTATCTTCTTAATAAAAAAGCTGCTCTGACACTTATAATCAGTATAAGCTAGTCCTCAAAAGAACGGGTATCTGGTCTGGGTTCTCCGAAAACCGGGTTTCCATCCTTATCCCATTCTAATACCTGAATGCGGGCATGTCGGTTTGGATCATTCAATGGATGTACTTCCAGTTCTTTGTAACTGCGGGCGTGATAGATCAGAAGATCCGTCTTACCGTCTTTGGTAGTGGTGAAGCTGTTGTGTCCCGGACCATAGATCCCGTTTTCCTCCGAGGACTTAAATACTGGTTCTAGCGATTTTGTCCATGAATCAGGGTCTAGCAGATCTGCATTCTCATCAGCGGTCAGCAATCCCATGGCATAGGTGTCATTGGTAGCACTGGCAGAATAGGTCATGAAGATCTTCCCATTTCGTTTGATCACGGCCGCTCCTTCATTCACTTTGTACATTTGAATTTCCCAGTCCAGTTCCGGGATCGTTAATTCAGCCTGAGGTTGTTTTATGGTCCAGGGATTTTCCATTTCAGCTATAAAGATGGAAGTCCCTGCTTCAGGCCGGTCAGGACGTTCGGCCCAGGCCAGATATCTTTTTCCTTTGTGCTCAAAGGTGGTGGCATCCAGTGAAAAGATGGGGTATTTCGTAGTGATCTGCCCTTTTTCGACCCAATCACCTTCCATTGGGTTCGGAGATGAATTCTCCAGTACATACATCCGTATCGCCCAGACATCCTCCGCCCCACCAGCCGCAAAGTAGATATACCATTTGTTGTTGATGTAATGCAATTCCGGTGCCCAGATATGCGAGCCCATGATCCCGGTCTCATGCTTTTTCCATATCACTTTTTCTTCGGTGGTTTCCAGTTCATTGAGGGTCTGTGCCCGCCGAAGAATTAGCCGGTCGTATTCGGGAACAGTACCGGTAAAATAATAATAGCCATCGTTGTGCAGATATACCCATGGATCAGCACGTTGATAGATCCAGGGATTGGGATAATCTGCATTTGAATCCTGAGCCTGAAGGACCGGACTCAACAACAATACTATGGCAATTATTAAAATAGAATTCAGTTTCATATCAGAACTTCTGTTAGTTAGGATGTTCAAAAATAATAACAAATCCTCCGGTCGGTTTCACCCTTACCCAAAGAAATCTGTTCAAAAAACAATAGACTAACAGGATATCGATCACAAAGCCTTAATAACTTTAGCAGGTATGCCTGCAACCACGCAGTTATCCGGAACATCTTTAGTGACTACAGCTCCAGCTCCTACAACTGAGTTTTCACCAACTGTAACCCCAGGTAGTATTGTTACCCCTGCCCCGATCCAGGCGTTCTTCTTAATAACCACTTTTGAAGGCACCAGGGTCTTCCTTGTATCCACTTCAACCGGATGATCTTCGGAAGTGATATTTACCCTTGGACCGATCATTACGTCATCTTCAATTGTGATACCACCAAGATCCAGAAAAGAACAGCCGTGATTGATAAACACATTGCGCCCCAGACTTATCCCTCCACCATAATTGGTATAAAAGGGTGGAAAAATAACTGTACTGGTATCAATGGGCTGACCTATAATTTCTGAAAGCAGGTTTCTCACTTTGTTTATATCACCCGAAGCATTCATCTGGCTGGATAACCTGAATGTTCTTTTAGTCCGCTTCCTGATGTCAGAATATCCCGGGTCATCCATAGGAACAGATTCACCCGATCTAAATCTTTCGAAAATATCTTTTTTTGAATCGCTCATGATCAAAATATACGATTTAGAAACGAACTCTCATGACCAAAGCCCCGCCAGCTTTTTAGTTGTTGAGTGCATGCAATTAATACGATGTAATTAAAAGTAAATACCGATCGCACAAACTTAGCTAATGAAGTAGAAATCGGGATCGACCCTGTCTTTATTACATGAGAAGCATTGATAATAAAATCAGCCTGTTTTCCTTAACAGTTTGACAGCTGTATTTACATAGCTTTCTGAGTTTGAAAATCATTGCCTGACATATATTTTTTTAGACCACCTGATAAAGAAAATTTCATTATGAACAAGAATATATCCCGTCGCGATTTCGTAAAAAACACTGCCATGGCTGCAGCAGGTTTACCATTATTAAGCAGCAGCATTGCAGAAGCCAAACAAAACAAGCTTTCCAAGCCTAAATTCATAGCCACTGAACCCAATACACTTACCTGGGTGGATGGAAGCAAACCGGCTCTGCAATACGGGACCGCTTTTGGTGTGCCATGGCCAAAAGGGAAGCATCCAAAAGGAACGGAATTTCGACTAATAAATGCACAAGGAAAAAATGTTCCTGCTCAGACATGGATCACTGCAACCTGGCCTGATGGATCCATCAAATGGACGGGACATGCGATTTCTGGAGCGGATACTGTAAGTGATCACTATCAGGTATTGCCCGGAAAACCAAGTCTTCCCTCTGTTACTGTTCAGGTTAAGGAAACCAATGATGGGGTATATGTGGATACCGGGAAGATGAAATGTGTGATTTCCGGCAAAGGTGAATACCTCATTCCATCGATTGAACGTAATGGCAGGAAGATCTTTGAAAACGGTTGCCTGACGGGCTCAAAGCAAAGTTCACCAGAAACGGGATCACCTCGGGTTCCTTTCACTTCGGACATCTCTGCTATTAAAGTAGAACAGAATGGCCCTATCCGTACAGTCATCAAAATTGATGGTACCCATAAAAATTCGGACGGTACCAAGTGGCTCCCGTTTTCAGTTCGTTTGTATTTTCATGCCAACAGTGACGCGATAAGGATGGTTCACACGTTTGTATTCGATGGAGATGAGCATGAGGACTTCATTTCCAGTCTTGGAGTAAAATTTGAAGTTCCAATGCATGATGAGCTCTTCAATCGACATGTTCGTTTATCCGGTCAGGGAAAAGGGATCTGGGCTGAAGCCGTTCAGGGTCTCACTGGTCTGCGTCGAGATCCGGGCGCTGAAGTTCGTAAAGCCCAGATTGATGGTAAGGCAGTTCCACCGGCTCATACCTGGGACAAACGCGTCAGTTCCCGCATACACTGGATCCCGAGATGGGGCGACTACAAACTATCCCAACTTTCAGCAAATGGATTTAAAATAGAAAAACGAACAAAACCGGGACACTCATGGATCCCTGCGGATCAGGGTCCTCGTTCCTCCGGCACCGCATATATTGGAGGGGCTTCCGGGGGCGTTGCCTTTGGTATGCGCGATTTCTGGAAACTGCACCCAACTCAGATCGATATCAGAAATGCTGCCAGCGATAAAGCTGAAGTCACCATGTGGTTATGGTCACCCGAAGCACAACCCATGGATATCCGCTTCTATCATGACGGAATGGGACAGGAGATCAACGGTCCGCTTCCTGACGTTGAGGCTGTGGATGGTGTGGAACCCAGTATTCCCGAAACGGCATACGCGAAACAACTGGATGCACTCAACATTACATACGAAGATTATGAACCCGGATTCGGAACACCATATGGTGTAGCCCGTTCTACTGATCTGTTTTTTGTGATTTGTGAAGGAACTCCTTCCAAAACCTTCCTCGGCGATTTTGCTACGTCAGTAGAGCAACCACCACAATTGACCGTTCAGCCTAATGATTTCCTCAATGCAGGTGTGTTCAGTAATATGTGGGGGCTCCCGGATCGCTCTACAAAAAAACTGAGTGAGCTTGAGGACCGACTCGATTGGTCCATCCAATATTACAATGACCAGATTGATCAACGGCATTGGTATGGCTTCTGGGATTATGGTGATTTTATGCATACATATGATACCGATCGCCACGTTTGGCGCTATGATATTGGTGGCTATGCCTGGGATAATTCCGAGCTGTCCACGGATATGTGGTTGTGGTATTCATTTCTGCGATCGGGTGATGTAAACGCTTACCGCATGGCAGAAGCCATGAACCGACATAACCGTGATGTGGACATCTACCACAAAGGCCGGTTCGCCGGATTAGGAACCCGACATAACGTACAACATTGGGGTTGCAGCGCTAAACAATTGCGCATCAGCACAAGCATGAACCGCCGCTTCCACTATTTCCTGACCACCGATGAACGGACAGGAGATGTACTTCGTGAGGTACTCGAGGCAGATCGTCAACTGGCCAATATCAATCCGGTTCGAAAAATTCCGGGACAACCTTTTAAAGTTGAGGATTGCCGGATCGGAGTAGGTACTGATTTCGGAGCCGCAGCTGCTAACTGGCTTACCGAATGGGAACGCACTGGTGATCCGAAAGTCAAAGGATGGATCGAGGAGGCCATGCGGTCTATCGGAAATTCAAAGTGGGGCTTTTTTACCGGAGCTTTTGCATTTGACATCGACTCCAAAAAAATGACCGAACCTGAAGATCCCCAACCACGTGCTTCACATTTGAATACAATGTTCGGTTTACCGGAGCTTTGTGCTGAATTGATTGAACTCATCGACATTGCTGAATTCAAAGAAGCATGGCTGAACTATTGCCGCTTGTATAATGCCCCTCAGGAAGTACAGGAAGCCGCACTTGGAAATAGATACAGAGACCCCGGATTTGTACAATCACATTCCAGGATCACTGCCTATGCGGCTGCTATCACAAAGGATGAAAAACTTGCGGAACGGGCAGTTCCTGAATTGCTCGATGATGAATGGGGTGTCCATGGCAATGCACCTAAAATGGAAAAACTTCTGTCGACCACTCATCTTGAGGGCCCCGAAGTGCTAAACCCTGTTGATGAAGCACCATGGGTTGGTACTAACGATTCCGCCCAATGGGGATTGGCTGCCATCCAGGTGTCTGCACTCGTAGGAAAGCATGTTAAGTAGCCCGATAGCTGTTTGTTACTTTTAAAACTTCGCACAGTAATTTTCATAACAAAAAAAATCCCGCTTCATTGGAAGCGGGATCAGTGATCTTTAATAATGTTTCTAGTTAGATTGTGATCAGTGTGCTCCAGCAGCACTTAACATGCTCGCTACAGATTCATGATTCTGAGCAACGGCCTGATCCAATGCCGACCAACCCCGGTCGTCGTGAACATCCACATCGCTCTTATGTTCTATCAATAATTCTACAATTTTCTGGAACCCGTTCGTCGAAGCCCAATATAGTGCCGTAGTTCCTCTGTTATCCCTGTGATCGATCTCCGCTCCGTTTGAAATTAGCGCCTTAACGATATCGATGTGACCATGCTTTGAAGCTTTTAGAAGAGCGGTTCGGTCATGTACGTCTTTGGCGTCTACATTAACTCCGTTATTAAGGAGTTCGTTTACTGTCTCGAGGTCGCCATTTTCAGCGGCGTCAAGAAATATTTCTTCACTCATAGTATTCCTCCTACAGTGTTTTAAATGAACAAGATTAGCTCTCGCATTGTAATTGCCAAGAGCAACAATGTCAAATTAGAATGCCATTTGAAAATGAATTTTGAATGAATCTGTCAAACTAAAATTCTGACTTCAAACCTGCATCAATTTGCACACTGAAAACCATTCACTTTTGGGAATATTATATTTAAAAATGTAAAGAAGTAGCAGAGCCACATAGTTACAAAGGTACCAGGTAAACTTCGCTCCCAGGTACCTTTGTAACTCACTGTTTTAAATTACAATCCCAGGACTTCAACACCCTGCTCGAAGGTGATATCAACCGGAATATCCTGGGCTGCCAGCTTAGCCAGTGATGCTTCAAGTTGAGGAGTACGAACGGCGTATTTATTCACGAATGCATCTACAGCATCGTAATCGCCATTACCTTGCAGCGTCAGGATCTTCTCAGAGAGAGCCTGAACCGCGTCTCCTACTTTTTCAAAGTTGATAGAATAGGTTTCTGTGGTCTCATCAAAACTGAACGCCCCCATTTCCTGGAAGAAATTAAACCGGATCAGGTTAGCCCTGCCATGTGCACTGGATGAACCAAAACGAATCGAGCGGAAGATACTGGCAAGAAAAGTCACATAATTATCTTCCATGGCGCCCTCTTCGATCATATCCAACTCACGAAGCGACTGAACCATATATAATCCAAGCACATCTGCCTTCCCTTCTTCCAGTGCAGAGTAGTGATTCTGTAAAGCCGTGCGAACGGTTCCACTTCCGTTGATCGTATTCTTGATTCCAAGCCCATGTGCCACTTCGTGAAACATTGTATTTCCGAAGAATGCATCAAAGGTGATATACTGGCGTTGATCTTCAGCTATCAACACCTTTGAGATCGGAGTGAGGATCTTATCATATTTAGCTTTCATTGAGTTCTTAAGCTGTAAGCGTCGGGTTCCTTTCTGCAACTGCACTTCCTCATCGTTCGGGAGATTTATAGCAATGGTCTTAGAACCGGCATTACAATCACCAGCGTAATAGATCACATCGTAGGCATTCAGGTCTGAGTCACTACCCGGGTTTTCCTGCTTATAAGCTGCCGGAACTGGCAAACCTCGTTGTAATCTTGGAAGTAATGCGATGTACTTTGAAAGACGGTCACTCCATTGTCGGTCTTTAACCAGTACAAAGGACTCATGAGCCGCCTTATACCCAAACAGCTGATCCTCATAGTTCTCGATGGGGCCGATCACTATATCAATACCGTTATCTTTCATATCCATCCAGGCCAGATCACTTTGCTGATACTTGTTAGTGAGTAGTGCTTCTGCTCTTAACTCAAGATACTTTTTCAGTCCGGGATCTTCGGCAAATTCTGCGGCTTCCTTCAATTTGGCTGCTGCTTTTTGATGATGCTCTGCAAAAGCTTCATTATATGGAATCGACATCAGATCACCCTCATCGTTCCTCCTTATCAGGGTATACAGGCTCGATTTGTCTGGATCATCCCAGGACTCAAATTCTTCCCTGGTCATATCCTGGGGATATAAATTAGCGCCGGCTGGTTTCTCTCCCACTTCTTTAACAAATGGTGCATTTCCATTCAGGCGATCCCAGGGACCATAGTTGATCTCAAAAAAACGAGCGGTTTCGGGATCCAGCTCCGATACCATTGATGGATCGTCAAAGGCTTGCTTTTGAAATACTTTATTCATTTCCTTAGCAGCTTCAATAAGCAGAGGGATCATTTTCTTCTCAGCTTCTGACAACTGACTTACATCCGTTGTTAATGTAAAACTGGTATATTTACTCAATAGCTTATCCATAGGGTTTTCTTCCTTTTCACCTGAACATGCTGTTGCTACCAGGATCATTCCGATCACTGCCACTATAATACGTCTCATGGTTCATCCTCTTGTAAGTTAATTAGTAAATTTATTCCGCTATCATTTGTAAGCGTTTTAACTCCGTTAAGATCAACTCGGTGATCTCACTTTTCAACTGAAATTCATAGCGGATATCAAGTACATAGGCTTTTACTTTCAGTTCTATCACAAAATTCTTTTCAAATACTTTGTTATCTGTAACTATAACCACAGGCTTTTTTAAATATACATATCTGGATGAAACTGCAGCTTTGTACGCTATTTCTTTCACCCTGTCTACATCCGTGGAAGCCGGAAGAAAAATAGAGGTAACTACCTGACAATCCAGTTCGCCAGAGTTCGAATTAGAAACGGCATTACTTACGATATCCGCATTCGGGATCGTCACCAGTGAGTCATCCGGGGTCACAATCCGGGTAGAACGTAAACCGATCTCTACAACTTCACCATAGTGATCATCAACATCAATTTTATCCCCTACCTGAAATGGCCGGTCCAGAATGATGATGAACCCACCGAATATATTTTTAAGAATATCCTGTGCAGCAAAACCAACGGCAATCCCAATAGAAGCTCCAACGGTTAATACGGTTTCTATGGGAGGATCGATGATACCGGCTATTACAATAAAGATAGCCAGCGACCAGAGTATCACATTCAGAAAAGGCACCATCCTCTTCAGAAGTAACCTGTAGGACGATTGTTTTTCGGCGAAAGCACCAAGCAGGAATACTAAAACCCTGTTGAGAAAATAAGTAAAGACCAATACGATGATAATAGAAATGATCTTCGATACCGAGAAGAACTCTTTAAACGGAACAATGTTCTCCCCCATACCGACTGCTGTACTGGTATCAGCAGGGGCCGTAGATAATGAATCCTGCCCGAATAACAGTGCGTCGGGAATCATCACAAATCCCAAGAAAACAATAAATATGAATAATGCTTTTTTCATAGCTGTATTAGTGCAGGATGTTCTTTGTTTTCAATAATCGAACGACCTGACGATAGATGAGATCATTCAGGGTATGGTATTTACCCATTGGCACCAATAGTCCGCGCGCTTTCAATCTCAGTATCACCATAGCAGATTCTTCTACCGAAATATTTAAAACCTGAGCGAGCTCTTCGGAAGTAAGTGCATCATGCAGAATGAATGCTGAAAGAGCAAATGTGGATACTGAGTCAAGACCATCCAGGTATTCCGTTTCTCCAAAATCAAATGGCTGGATACTGAAATAGTTGTCATCAAATTCACCGATGGAACGGATCCAGAATATCATTGCCACAGTTGCATTACCTTCGGCCATCCTCGATAGTTTCTCAAAATAATGTTCCCTCAAATAAGCCTGGGCTGCTTCATCATTATCCAGAAGCTTACGGTACGACCTGCTCTTCAGGGTACTGTTATCAGCCTGAAACCAAAGCTGATATCCACTTGCCTTCTGCCTCTTCATGATCAGGTTCTCAATATCCTTTTCATTGAGATCATCTGTAAGTATGGAATGTGAAAAATACTCGCTGACCTTGAACACAACATTCAGGAAATTCCACGCATAACGGCTGCATGATACAACCCAGAAGATCTCATTTCTAGTCTCAGAGATGATATTGATAAGAGATTTGATTGCTTCATACCCATGAATATTGCGCAGATAACAGTTCTGGATATTCTCAATCGAAATAGCACTTCCCTTTTTATGCTTCTTAAGCGCCTCCACTAACTCATCACTGGTACTCATTTTTTTGAATCCCAGTTTCTCACTCAGGCTCTCAATAAGATCTTCTTTCTTTTGGCGGGTATGTGTAAAAGAGATCGATTCTCCTGGAGTTTCCTTAAATATCTCATCGTGCAAGAAACGGACCAGTGTACTTTTACCACTTCCCTTTTCTCCAAGTATTGCCAGCGCTGAAGGAAAGCTGTTTTCCCATAATTCAAATGCTTTACGACATGTTTCAAAATTTGCTGAGTCTTTTATAAAAAAAGCAGGTTCTATATCCCGATGAAAATCAAACAGGCGCCGGTATATGAAAGGAAGCTTCTCGAACTGCTGATCTGTGTCATACAGAAAGGTAGCCAGATTCGTCTTTCTGGTAGCAATGGATACTGTTTTCTGGAGCCCGAGAAACTTCTGAACCTGTTCCAGATAGTGTTTATACTTTCGAATGGTGAACCGATAAAACAGATCAAAACGGTCGATGAATTTAGCCCAGAATACGGTCCCTTTGGTTTTCCAGTCTCCGGCCGATTCCTTTACTTTCAACTGGGTGCTAACCCATCGCATCTCACTATGATCCTGCTTTATCAGGATCTCCGTTACTTTAGATAAAAACTCATTGGTTTGATCGAATACCTTACTTTTCAGTTCATTTCGCCTTGTACCAAGTAGCTCCTGAACCTCGTCTATTTTCATCAAAGTACGTTTTAGCCCTTCCAAAGCAACCTTCTCGGGGGCTTCCTCTTCGGAATCTGTGGCTTCATCCACTATATCCAGGTTCGTCTCTATGATCTGAAGGATCTCATTATACTGCTCACCCAATTCCAACAGCATTGCTTCCGGTTCTACCTTTTCAGGAATCAATTCCGCGACCATATATTCGGTAGTCATGCGTTTGATCAGATTCACCCAATCTACTTCTTTTATATCGAAATCGGGTTTCTCACTCTCCAGATCCAGATCCTCTATGAGCTTCACCTTCTCCTTCCTGATCACTGAAAAAGAACCCAGCTGCTCAGTATACTGTTCGAATAATGAACTCAGATAATTTTCTTCGAGCCCCTGTGAAATAGCCTGATCAATTTCCTCCGTAATGCATACCCGAGTGTGTACCTGAATATCATCACAGAAATTCTCCAATTCACTAAAGTTTTTTAAATCCTTTTCCTCCAGTGTTTTAATTGACTTCTCGATATTACTTCTAAGATCCAGGTGATGCGAATACACCTTCTCTTCCAGAAACATATCTATCTGGCTTATCACTTTGGAACCGGATTCCTGCATCTCTTCTTTAAGATCCATCAACTCCAGGGAAATGAAGGTACGTTCCTTCAGGGCCTTGATCAGTTCAGCCCATTCATCAGCCAGTTTCTGAAGCCCTTCATTAAACTTTATTTTTAAGGCTTCAACCTTCCCATTGTTATAGCGATCAGCTTTGTGGCCATAAGTGCCAACCACTTCGAGAGCCCTTTGAACTAAACTCTCCAGATCCTGATGAGACTGGATCAAGCCTTCTATTTGTTCTTTATAGTTCTTTTCGGAGTGTTCATTCCAACGTTCAACCAGTTTTGCGAATTCTGGTAATTCTTCCTCTGTTCCATTTGAAATAGATCTAAGTGACCAGTCCTGTACTTCATGGAACACCCGGGCAATAAACCTGTATTCCTCCCGATGCCAGCTTGTGATCCTTGGTCTCATTTCCAGCATCAATTGCTTTACCAAACTCCTGAACGGAACTTCCCTGGAAGCAACCTTGAATTTTTTTTCGGGTTTTTTGAAGGCTCTCAGCACTCCGTTTTGAGCAGCTATTCCTGCTTTTAACAGTCCCCTTCTGATTCTCTTAAGCAGCTTAACCAGTTGAACATCCACTGAATCCCCATCCTGAGTAGTATAGTGGATCTCTTCCTGTGCAAGACTGATCATTTCCGGTAAACCCGAAGTAGCTTCTTCAATGGCATCGATCCATACTTCCACAAACCGGGTGTGTTGTGCCTCAGAGATGGCCACAAGCTTTCGGATCTCCTCATCAGGGAATCCATCCCCGCTAGGTACTACTGAAGAAAGGAGTGTATCAATATCCTTCTGTTGGGTATCAAGGATATACCTGATCGCCTGATCAAAAACCGGAGCACTTTGCTCTTTAAAATCATTAAGCAGCTTTTCTTTGCTAAAAGCAGAATTCATATATGTTTAAACCACCTGGTTTTTAAAAATTATCCCCGAAATTCATCCTGTAAATGTCTTCCGTATTATTACCCTATATTCTACAATAAAAGACGATTTTCTGAGTAATAAACCTAATTTAAAAATATTCTACTCTATTAAAACCAGCTTTCATCACTAGGTGTAAAACATTATCTTCTAAATCATCTACAATGCTATGACTTACGAATTTAAAACCCCTGGAAGAATGCCCTCTTTGTATTCTCTGATCCGGTTATGTTCCGGTATGGTTTTTTTATCCCTGTTTTTTGCAGGGACAGTCTCAGCACAAACCCATCTGGAACGTGTTTCCAAAGCTGAAAGAAGTGATGGTCTGGGTTACGTAGTCCGATATCATTTAAGTAGTCCGGTCGATTCCTTCAAAGTACTGCAACCTGCTCCCGATCTGGTTCAGATGGAGCTATTTGGTTCCGGGATTGATACAACTGGTATTCAGCTCCCAACCGAGGAAGGAAAGATCCAGGAAGTCCGGCTTTATAAACTCGAAGAAAGTTACGGGGTCGATATCTATCTCGATTCCGATGTTTGGGTGACATCCAAAGCCTACATCGATAAAAATGGTTCTGATATTTTGTTGGCACTCACCAAAGCCGATGAATATGATGTTAAAGTATTCACCCAACAATTTCTTGCCCGTAACTGGTATAAGGATATAAATCCAGAAGATGCACTTGAACTGGCACCTGTAGAAATCCCTGTTCCTCAACCAGATAACTCCTACAATCAGGTTCGCGATAAATTAAAGTTTGACACCATTGTGATCGATCCTGGTCACGGTGGACATGACCCTGGTAATATCGGGTACCGGGGCGCCAAGGAGAAAGATGTGGTTTTGGCTATATCCAAGAAGCTGGGAGGTTATATCAATGAATATCTGCCTGATGTAAAAGTGATCTATACCCGCGATGACGATACCTTTATTGATCTGGAAGAACGCGGGCCTATTGGAAATAAACATGAAGGCGATCTCTTCGTTTCCATCCATGCAAATGCCTTCGAAAAAACGAGTGTGCGAGGAACCGAGGTATTCTTTTTAGGGATGCACCGTAACCAAACCTCCTTCGAGATCATGAAGCATGAGAATCAGGTCTTCAACACATCCGGACACGATTATGTAGAACTCACTGAGGAAGATCTGATGATCTATGAGTTAGCTCATGCCGGGTACATTGCAACCAGCGAACGAATTTCCACTATGATAGATCACCAGTTCACGAATCGTGCCGGCAGAAAATCCCGCGGAGTTAAACAGGCTGGTTTTGTGGTTCTCTACGGAGCGGCTATGCCGGCAATGCTGGTCGAGGTTGGTTTTCTTACTAATCCATCTGAACAACGATTCCTTTCCAGCGATTATGGACAGTCTATCATTGCTTCTGCTCTTTTCCGTGCTATCCGTGATTACAAGGTTGAATACGAGAATACCCAGGTATTCGACGATACAGCAACAAACCGGTAAATCTCTCGCATATGAATCCACTTATCATTGGTATTGCGGGAGGAAGTGGTTCTGGTAAAACAACGGTCGTTAATTTTATATGCGATCATTTTGGAGACGAGAATATCGTCCGGCTGGAACACGATGCATACTACCGGGATCTGAAGCATCTTAAATTTGAAGACCGAATCACTCAGAATTTCGACCATCCCTCCTCTCTGGAAACTGAACTACTGATCCGACATATAAAAGCTTTGTCAGATGGCTACCCGGTTGAAGTACCCATGTATGATTTCGGAAATCACATCAGAAAAGAAGAGACTAAAACAATCGTTCCTACAAAAGTGATCGTGGTGGATGGTATCCTGATCTTCAGTGAGCCTGAGCTGCTCGAACTTATGGACGTAAAGATATTTGTGGATACTGATGACGATGTTCGGCTCATCAGACGTTTACGCAGAGATATCGTCGAAAGAGGCCGTTCGGTTGAAGGGGTGCTTCATCAGTACGAGACCTTTGTTCGGCCTATGTACTTGGAATTCGTGGATCCCAGTAAACGGTATGCTGATGTGATCATACCCCGTGGCGGAAAAAATAAGATCGCCCGTGAAATGATGATATCGCTTATTGACCGAAAACTTAAATCCTGATCAATCTTTTTGTTCAGCTACAAACATCGCCATCCCATCAAATACGAGGGGCTTCTTTACTGACCCGGCTTCACCCAGTAATTGATTTAAAGTAACTGCATCTCCCCCGGTTATAAATAACTCGTACTCTACAAAGATATCCAGATAGCGTTTCAGAATCGATTTAACACCATCTGTAAAAAAAACCACTTGTCCCCATTGCAATGACTCTTTTGTGCTTTTCCCCGGGAACACATCAGGTATCTCCACAGGAACTTCAGGCAAGGCCGGTGCATGTTCCTTAAATATCTTCATCACCGAACCCAATCCCGGCACGATCACTCCCCCTTTGTAAACCCGGTTCTTATCCATAAAATCGATTGTGCAAGCCGTTCCGGCATCTATCACCAGCACTGCCCCTTCTGAATACTGCTTTGCTCCCAGGCATGCCAGAAACCGGTCTATTCCCAGAGTTTCAGGGGTTTCATAATCCAGCCGGTCTGCCCTGATCTGAGATACTTTCAATTCCTGCACCAAATGTGTTTCGATCTCTTTGTAAAGTGCATCTTTAAGATTCTCTCTCACACTGGATACAATGATCCTCTTCAGTGGATATGCATGGTTGTTTATCAGATATGCAGCTGAGTTAACAGTATGATGCGTGGCTACCGACCATTTTCCTTTGCTCAGGTATCCGGTTTTAATTGATGAATTACCCACATCAACAAAAAGTGTGGATTCGGTATATAGTGAATCGATATTGCTCATCTTTTTGTAGTACATTTAGAACGAGAAAAGAATACGAAATCCAAGAATCAGTATGAACCTTCAATCAAAAATTGCCATAGTAACCGGAGCCAGCAGCGGCATAGGTGCAGAATTCAGTAAAATTTTAGTCGAAAACGGGGCTACTGTATACGGTATTGCCCGAAGCATTGATAAACTCAAATCTATTAAAGACTCTTTGGGTGATTCATTTATTCCGGTAAAAATGGACATCACAAAAGCCCGTGATCTGGAAAAATGGGTAGACAAAACCTTCGATGAGAGTAACCAACCTGATATCCTGGTTAACAACGCTGGGCTGGGTTATTTTGCCGATGTAGATGAATTATCTCTGGATCAGTGGCAAAACATGCTCAATGTAAACCTGAGCGGCATATTCTATCTCACAAGATTGATCGTCCCACTGATGAAAGAAAACGAAAATATCTGCCATATTGTGAATATTGCATCCATTGCCGGGATGTTGGGGAACCCGCAAATGTCGGCATATAACGCTACCAAGTTCGGCGTTCGGGGAATGAGTGAAGCGTTGTTTAAAGAACTCCGTTATGACGGCATCAAAGTAACCTGCTTTCTTCCGGGTTCCATCTCAACCAATTTCTTCAATTCGGTAGATGCAATTGACCTCCACCCAAATATGATGCAGGCTGTTGATATCGCTAAAACACTGA
This sequence comes from Rhodothermia bacterium, assembly GCA_030427885.1. Lineage (GTDB taxonomy): Bacteria > Bacteroidota > Rhodothermia > Balneolales > Balneolaceae > JAUICM01. Next base: position 26,317 of record JAUICM010000010.1, read on the forward strand.
AATATGTTCTGGAAACACCAGATAATTTCCTCATCAATGAGATAGTGATGCGACCACTGAATCCAAAACCTCCAAAGGATTAAACACTGATGTCCCGTGTTCTTTTGATTTTTGGGATCCTGCTCCTTGGCTCTTATACATTATCGTGTGAAGAGGACCCTTTCCCAAAACCTGATGATCTTATTCCCGAAGATACATATATCAAATTGATGGTGGATGTTCAGCTATTTGATGCCTTGGTGTATACCAGTGATTCTCTTGCCAATACAGACTCATTGAGACATGCCTTGTTTGAGCAGTACAGTACGAATGAAGAAACCTTCCTGCGATCTCATTATTACTATCAGAGTAACATCAGGGAGCATAATACCAGATTAGACTCAGCTTTGAATGCACTTGCTGAGGAACAAAAAAAACTATATCAGGCCCCCGATTCCAATAACAAATAGTGGCCTTGCTTTTTCTGGTCAGGTTCTATCATCTTCTCATTGATCAGATACTGAATCACTTTTATCACTTTCGCTTTACTCCACCCGGTCTGCCGCCTTAACTCAGTCTGACTGGTCCCTTCTTCTATCAGTTTATTGAATCCGACCCTTATTTCATCTGTGGTTATTTCCGGCTCTTCCTTTTCCATCTTCAGGCAGTTGTCACAATGTCCGCATGATTTTGCTTCTGTATCTCCAAAATAGTTCCTCAGGTAGACTTCCCTGCATTCTTTCGTATTCGCGTATCCATTCATCTGATCAATTTTTCGGATCAGATTTTCACGATAATCCTCAATATCGTTTCCGTTTAAGGGAATATTCTTTGAACGGGCATCCAGCAACTTCACAAGACTTCTTTCCGGATATACAGTAAAAACCAGAACCTGATCATTTTGCATCAACACATTCAAGCCCTTCACTAAAGCATTTCTCGATATCTCCAGTTTTGATAACACAAACTCCAGCTCCATATCCACCATATCAGCATAGGCAAAATGACCGAAGATGCGCTCTAAGCGGTCTACAAATTCTGCTTTCTCAGGATTCTGACATCGTTCCCGGAACTTGGTCATCATTTCGGGACTCAACGTAAACTGCAGGCTCAGCATGGGAGCCACATCCTGCTTCAGTGCGATCACCCCAAACTGCTCCATTAATCGAATAGCCGAGCTGCATATCTTGAGCGCCAAAGAACATCGTTTTTGAACCTGGCTCAACTCAAACCCCGCCAGTTCTTCCATTTCCGAACCTATTGCCTGATTCAGTGCATCACAGAGAGCCGTATATACTCTCTGAAGTTCGTCTCTGGTTGGGTAGTTTTCCTGTAATCTTTTTCTCGCTTTTATATAATCCGACCCGCGATAAAACAGGATCGGAAATCCCTCTTCTCCATCCCTTCCTGCCCGACCCGCTTCCTGGTAATAGGCTTCCAGTGAGTACGGCATTTCTTCATGGATCACATAACGACAATTTGATTTGTCGATCCCCATGCCAAATGCATTAGTGGCCACCACTAAAGGTGTTTCCCCGCTGATCCAGCGAGTCTGGATCTCTTTTCTTAGTTCAGATTCAATACCAGCGTGATAAGCTTCCGTTTTAATTCCCTTCTTACTAAGGCGATCGGCCCAGGTCTCACAATTCCTGCGTGTCCCTCCATAAATGAGTCCGTCCCCCTGTTTCGAAGCCCGTTTTACAGATTCCAGTATTTTCTGTGATTTGTTCTCCGTGTGAATAACCCACCATGTCAGGTTTGGGCGGCTGAATCCACGCGTTATAACATTCGGCTCTTTGAACTGTAGTGTCTTCAGAATATCATTCTTCACCTCAGGTGTAGCAGTCGCTGTAAGTGCCAGCCATCGTGTTCGGTCAGCAATCGGTTCCAGAGATTCCCTGATCTCCCGATAAGAGGGCCTGAAATCATGTCCCCACTCAGAAATACAATGAGCTTCATCAATGGCCACCAGAGCAATATTCAGGTTCTCAAGTTCCGCCTGGAATAATGAGGTCTTTAAGCGCTCCGGAGCACAATACAACAGTTTGTACATTCCATTCCTGGCATTCACCAGGCGCTGTTCTACCTCGTAATTCGGAATCGTACTATTAATGAAAGTTGCCGAAATCCCTTTCGATTTCAGCTGCTGCACCTGATCCTGCATAAGTGCTACAAGAGGTGATATCACCAGGGTGATTCCTTCAAAAACAGTAGCCGGAACCTGATAACACAGGGATTTACCTCCTCCAGTCGGAAATAAAACAAGCGTGTCTTTTCCCTCAAAAACAGACTGAACCACTTCATCCTGTCCGGGTCGGAAAGAATCGTACCCCCAGTATCGGGACAGGTTATCTGTTGCTTGTTGAAAGAGTTGCTGCAAGATCTTCTGTTTTTTGAAGGAAGGTATCGAAACCCTGAGACCTCACAAAGAGAAAACCGCCATTCTTAAACTTTCACCAGATAGAACTCACTTTAGAACTGTAGTATTTCAGTGAATGACGACTGATCGATGACGAACGTCATTCTTGATTCATTACCAGGTCTCGTGTTTCAGATCCTGAATGGCCTTCATTACATCCCGTTGGCTGATCTGGCCAACCAGTTTCCCATTTTCAAGCACTGGGAACCGGCGAAGTCGTAACTTCAAAAATAGTTTAGCCACTTCCATCACATTTTCATTAGGACCAATGACTACCGGATCGGGGGTCATATAGTCGCCAACACTTCCCATGATCTCAGGAGAATTGGTGTATTTACCGCGAACTACCTGCTTGAGGCAATCCCCTTCTGAAATTACTCCGATCAGATTACCCAGATCGTCAACTACCGGAGCACCCGAGATATTTTTTTCTACCAACATAGTTATCACAGAATGCATGGAATCATTGGGATGAAAGGTGATGAGTTTACGGGTCATGAAATCTTTGACCTGAACAGCCTGAGAAATGAATTTGGGTGGCTTAACCTGTGCCCCCTGATAACTGATTACCATAGTGCCTCCAATGTGTTTATTCCTGTATCACAGTGATCCTTTGTTTTAAAGGCACTGTTATTAACAAAACAAAAGAATTGAGTGAAAGGCAAGTGATGGCTGATTTATATTGTTATCTGACATTTGACCTCGAGAATGTCCGCTATTTCTTTATGATGAAATTCTCTGTCCACTGAGATCTCCCTTACTTTTGGCTTGACCCAAAAGTAACAAAAGGTCAAGACACTGAAATATTCACGCGTTCATCCTCATTCGTTAAATAAATCCAAAGGTCTTCTTTCGTACCGGCAATTAGATAAAAACCTGAGCCTGAATGGATTTATTTGTCCCGAAATTTTTCGGGACACGCTTAATCGGATTTACTTGCTCCGCGAATCTTTCAGAGGTCGGTTAGTGAAGACCTATCCAATACCGGATTTTTATAAATGCACCCCAAATAAAAACCGGAAGAAATGCGGTAGAAGAGTAGTTGGTGTGAGAAAGTATCCAGTCAAAGAAAAACGAACAGAGACTGGATAGAAAGTAATCTTCATTTCTTACGGCAACTTTTGGGTACTTTTGGTCGTTCAAAAGTACCATACAAAACATCACTTCAATAACACCATCTTTCTGGTTTCAGTGAATGCTCCGGAAGTCAGCGTATAGAAATAGACCCCGGAGCTCAGACTCCGGAGATCGATAGTCGTTGAGTAGCTCCCTGCATTCCGGACTTCATCAACGGCAGTATACACCTTCTGCCCGATCGTATTAAAGACACTCAGATTTACTTTCCCAGCCTGTTCTAAGGTGTAACTAATTCTAGTAGATGGATTAAATGGGTTCGGGTAGTTCTGACTGAGACTAAAGGTCTTTGGTGATGCTTCTTCGGTTTCATTGGAAGTTGGTATACCGGAGATGATCATTCTTTTGACACCCTGTCCGTTAGTTGCTGCATAAAGAGCAGTAGTTGTTTCATCTGTTGCTTTAACTGAAATGTCGCGGATCCACTTCTCACTATTTTCAAAAACTACAGACCAGTTCATCCCTTCATCCAGACTCATAATTAACCCTTCATTTACCGAAAGGGCATACAAAACTTTGGGATTATTGGAAGCTATCTCCAAATCGTAAATACTAACTCTTCCACTACTCATCGTACCTACTGAATCAATAAAAACCCAATTGTCTCCATTATCAGATGACTTATAGAACATATTCCCATCCATTACATAAATAGTATTGGATTCATATGGATTCAGAAAGTAGAATTCATACCCCGATTTTTCTCTATCCGAAATTATCTTCCAGGTTTCTCCGCTATTATCGGTTCTCGCTATCATGTTTCTTTGAATTTCACCTCTTATCGAAACAATTGCATAAACTCTATCCTCATTAACCGGATCTATATTTATGTTTTCAATATAGTTCACATAGCTATTTTCGAATTCGAATCCGGTTAAACTACTCACTTCCCAAGTTTTACCAAAGTCGGTGCTTTTACCTAACCCAGAGACAATTGATCCATTATCGGTTGTTCCAATTCTGGTTTTGGCAAAAATCGTTTTACCATCTGAGCCGATATCAAACTCATAGTAATAATCCAAAGTATCAGATTTATTAAAATCCCAGTCATTCCCAAAATTAGAACTCTTAGCAAATGCACAATCATTATATCCTAAGCAAAACCTTCCGAAAATCGTACCTGGTTCACTTTGAGAAATCCTAATGAGATTTGGCCTTGAATCGAGCGAACTAAATACATTAACCCATCCCTGCTCTTCACTGTTAAGAGAAAAAATACCTCTTGAACTTACCCCCGCATATAATTCGTTTTCGACTCCAGTCAAAACATAATATACCTCACTAAGGTTGATACCTTCATTTTCAACAACCCAGTTTTGTCCACTATCATTTGAATATAAAATACCAATTGGGAATTGCACCTGATATTGAATCTCTTCTTTCTGAAGTATCGAAGAGTAAGATGTATTGAGTCCATTTCGATCAAATGTTTTGTATAAAGACCAATTAGCTCCTTCATCTAAACTTCGATAAACTTCTCCCAGGCTATCTGATCTGTTGATCTTTGCATAAAGTATATCTGGATTATTTTCGTCAATCATTAGAGAATGTAACCTCTTCCTGAAACGTTCTTCTGTTTGATCCAAAGTCCCCTCAAGTTCATCAGAGATAATAACCCACGTCTTGCCCGCATCTTTAGTTCTTCTCCATTTTGAAGTTCTATAACCCGGATCTTCAACATAAAAAATGGAACTATCCTCAGGGTGAAATAAAACTTTATCAATAAAGAATTCAGGTGACAGCGATTCCCAATCTACTTCATTACTTAAACTATCCCAGTGTTCTCCCATGTCAAAAGTTCCGTAAGAGCCTAAGGCATAAGATAAATCACCAGTATTTCTGGTTCTTTGAGCAATTATAACTTCTGGAAAGTAAGGATTCTGAAAAAACTCATATCCATCTCCGACAGCATTACGATAATCGTATCCAGGTTCCCAATAATCAAGACCTCCAACTATACTCTGCCAGGTTTCACCTTTATCATCAGTTTTATAAAGCTTTCTGCTTCCTGCAAGCATAGATTCTGGATTTTCAATATCAAGATATTTGATATCCATTTCCTCATTGGTATAAAAAGTTTCCCAAGACACTCCTTTATTCGAAGATTTAAGAACTGTATTACCCTCCAACAAATAGATTTCATTTTCATCTTTCAAATTGAATAAAAATTTACCTGATGATGATAGACCTGATCTTAAATGAATCCATTCTTCTCCAGAGTTTGTCCTGTAGTAAAGTTTGTCATCTCCTAGAAAGTATACCCATTCAGGATCTTTAGGATTCTGGACAACAATTGAATTATATGGAACTCCTGTCGGTCCAATCTCCTCCCACTCTGAAAATGTTTGTGCCTGTAAGGTTGGAGTTGTTGGAAATGATAAAAGGATAGCCCCAAGAATGAGGGCTACAACAAAACGTAGCTTCTTACACATAGATGACCTCTCTGTCTTTATTTGGCGTACAAACCCTGAAGCATTTCTAAATAACAGAACTTTAGGGAGAAATCCAATCAGACCTCAAGAAAGGAAGTTCTAAAAGTACCGGGATTGGGTCCGGGATGACACCGTAATTAAGAAACTTATTTGATCAAAGTAAACTTTCGAACTGCTGAATATTGAGATGTTCTGATCTGGTAAATATACACACCGGTAGAAAGTCCTGAAGCATTCATTATAACGCGATGCGAGCCTGCAGACCTGTGTCCTTCTATTAATGTACTAACCAAACGCCCGGTGATATCATACACTTTCAGGCTAATCTCTCCGGCTACAGGCAGATCAAATTTGATGGTCGTACTTGGATTAAATGGATTCGGGTAATTCTGATACAGTTCATATGAATCGGGAATAAGTTCAATTGCTTCATTACTGGTTGGAACCATCGACTCAGTTACATAAATATCCAGTACTTCCTCATCATCAAGGTCATAGTTATAGAACCGGATCTCATCAATACTACCTTTGAAAAACACCGTATCTGTTATGGTTGAATCAAACGTAGTTGCCCCGATCCAGATATCTGCATTGTCTGTATTTATATAATTTGGAATAGTACCGTATAAAGATCCGGCCTCTTCACCATCCACATATAGTCTGAGATACTCTCCTGCCCTGAACACTGCCAGGTAGTGATGCCATTTACTAAGATCTGGCACATTTTCTTCCACTACGAGATTCAGAGGGACGTTCCCACTGGTAATACTGAATATGAGTCTGTTCTGGTCATCCATTCCAACGGCAAAAGGCGACATATTTGGCTTTGATACAAACCCCGTAAATGAATCTTCATTCGCTTCTCCCTTTGCCCAGAACGAAAATGACAGGTTTTTTTGAGTGTGTAAAGAGTCGGGACTGGGTATGATCATATAGTCATCTACACCATCAAAGGCATAGGCACTGTCTGCCCACCCAAAGCGATCTTCGGACGGAGTAGCTCCATGCACGGTTGGATGGTTATCATGCCCGCTGTGATCCAGTGAATCACCGTTAAAGGGGTAATGAGCGGCTAAAACATCACTTGGAGGTTTGGTGGTGTCAGCTGAAGCCGGCCACCCACCTTCATGGTATAAAACATCTAACGTTGAATCACTTACTGCATAATTATAGATTCTGATATCATCCAGTTTCCCTCTGAACTGACGGCCCCTTTTTTCATTTCCACCAATATGCATATTTGAGAATGTGATATCGATCTCACCATCATAGTGCAGTGAATCCTGTAATTTCTGATTTACAAATGAGCGGATATATTCTCCATCCCAGGTTGCAACCAAATGAACCCAGGTATTTCTTGGAATTGGATCTCCATATCTGGTTCCATTTGCATTCAGATTTAATTGAGAAGTTTCTAACTCATTTACCAAACCAAAAGCAATGCGGGCCTTTCCCAGCGGATCGTCCGATCTTTCCACAATGAATGAGTACGGACTTGGTTGTTCCGGATGAATATATGCCCATGCACTGATTGTAAGTCCTCTGTATAAAGAATCCAGTGCTCCGGAAATCACCGAATCCGGAACAGTAATTCTGCTAAACTCTCCATCAAACTCAAATGCACCATTAGGATTACCAAACCGGTCAAATACAGAATTTACACCTTCAAGAATTCCATCATTGCCACTTCCAGTTGCATCGATTGCGTTTCCATTTAAGGGATAATAGGCAAGTAGTGTGTCGGGCATCATTTCGTGGATGTATTCTGCATCAGGCCATCCACCTTCTTTATATAACTCCTGGACCGCTGAATCGCTCAATGCATAGTTATAGATTTTTATATCATCAATTATTCCCTGAAAATAACGCGTGTACACTGAACTGGATGAAGCCTTGCCAACAGAAATCGGGGCTTCAGTATGTATTATCACGCTATCATTCAACACGGTTTGCATTAGCTCGCCATTCAGATATAACGAAGACCTTGTTGAATCTATAACTCCTGCAATGTGATACCATTTATTCGGCTGAATAACCTGATCAATTCTATTAGGTAGTAAACTTCCGGTATTATTTCCAATAGTGTTATAAACATCAAACGGAGCAAATTCATCGCCAATTGAAAAGCTGAAATCTCTTTCTATACTTGTATCAAATGCCTTCCAGAGAAGTCCTTCAACATATACACCTTCATAATAATCTAACTGATACCCTTCCTTCCTGAACCAAAAATTAATGGTCATAGCATCTGTTTCATACTGATCAGCATTTGGAATTTCTATATAATCATCAATTCCATCAAAGTAGTAGGCTGATTCGGGGTTACCAAACCGGTCATGTGTAAGAGTAGCACCTTCAACAACTCCATGATTATCAAAACTACTGGAATCTATTGCACTACCACTAAAAGGATACCAAGCTACTAGTGTGTCCGGAAATATCTCTGTTGAGTCCTCAGAAAGTGGCCATCCCCCTTCTTTATACAACTCATGGATAACTGAATCACTAAAGGCATAATTATAGATTCTTATATCATCAAGCTCTCCATGGAAATAATAGAATTTGGAGCTATTACCGGAATCAACTCTCCTTCCAATCTCTATTGGTTCGTTATAACTTTCCAGTGAATCAGGCACATCAACTGTTTCCTCTCCTTCTAAAACACCATTTTTGTACAACCTTATGTATTCACTTGGCTTATATACCCCAACATAATGATTCCATTCCAATGGGTCTGTCGAGGTGTGAACTGTAATTTCTGCTTTGGTGGTATCACTTGCGGCGGCTCTTAGAAATAACCGATCTCCTTCGTCAATACCCAGAAAAAAAGGATACCCTCTGCCCACAGCGATCAATCCTGCCAGGTCAAAAGTTGATGAAGTACCCTTAGCCCACACCGAAAATGTAAATCCTGATCGAAAGCTGAAGCTTGAATCGTAATCTACCTCAATATAGCTGCTGTCTCCAGTGAAATAATAGGCACTATCCACCCTACCAAATCGATCAGAAGTCAGCTCGGCACCGTAAACAACTCCATGATTATCAAATCCACTTGTATCGTATGCATTCCCATTAAATGGATAATATCCAACCAAGGTTGAATCCTGAGCATTGACTGGCTGAATGGATACAAAGCTAAGGATAAGAATCCCGAATAAAGAGTAATTGTCCAGAGTTTTGATTTTCATAGATCTGAAGAAAAAATGATTGGTTACACTTAACCTATGAAAAACTGATAAATAACCCTAAATATTATACCGTTAAATCAGTGGTAAACTTCCTTCGAATAGATTTTCAAAAGAAGTCTCGTCAGAGATATCAGATTCGATAAGCAGGCTGATCACATCACCTACTTTGGAGCAGGAAACATGGCTGTCCGGATTCAGATCCGGAGTTACCAATCCTTTTTCGATCACTTTTCTCACTACTGATCTGATCTCTTCTGCCTCTTTGAACATTTCAAGACTATCGAGCAGCATGGCAGCAGAAAGGATAGTTGCTACAGGATTGGCAATGTCTTTGCCAGCCGCCTGAGGATAACTTCCATGAATGGGTTCAAAAAGTGAAGTTTGTTCTCCAACAGATGCAGAAGGAAGTAAACCGATAGACCCTGTTATTACCGAGGTCTCATCTGAAATGATATCCCCGAACATATTCTCCGTCAGGATCACATCAAATTGGTTTGGTCGTTGAATTACCTGCATGGCAGCGTTGTCCACAAACAGATATTCCACTTCGATATCAGGATAGTGTTTGGCCAGATCCTGTATGGTTTCTCGCCAGAGACGTGAAGTTTCCAGTACATTGGCTTTGTCAACGAGGGTGAGTTTCTTTTTGCGTCGACCAGCAGCCTCAAAGGCCATTTTAGCTATTCTAAGAATCTCTTCTGTATTATAATTGCAGTGGTCATATGCCGATTTACGATCTTTACTCCTGCCTTTGTCTCCGAAATAGATTCCACCAGTCAGCTCACGGTATACCACAAGATCAGTTCCGGCAATACGATCTTCCTTAAGTGGTGAACGCGAAATGAGTGAATCGAACAATTCAACCGGACGAATGTTAGCAAACAGGCCGAGACTCTTTCTGAGCTTCAACAGTCCTTGTTCAGGTCGAACTTTTGCATTTGGGTCATTGTCATATTTCGGATCACCGATCGCACCAAATAAAACGGCGTCTGCTAAGCGACAGGCCTCTATGGTCTCATCAGGCAGAGGATCTCCTGTTTCATCGATGGCCACTGCTCCCACCAGAGCAATATCATAGGTAAAAGTGTGGTCGAAACGGTGAGCTACCGCATTCAACACCTTGATGGCTTGTTTAACTACTTCCGGGCCGATGCCGTCCCCCGCTAATACTGCAATGCGTTTTTCCATGCTGAAATTTAAAACTCGACGTGCTGTTTTTCGAACACCTCTATTTGTTCCTTTTTACTTAATAAGAAATCGATATCATCGTACCCGTTAATTAAACACATTTTTTTGTAAGGATTGATATCAAATTTTTCCAAGAGCCCGGCTGATGGTATAGATATCTCCTGCACCTCAAGTTCGATTACGATCTCTGTGGATGGATCCAATTTTACCTGAGCAAAGATCTTCTCAAGAAACTCCTGACTTACCTGTACCGGCAGCAATCCATTATTGAGAGCATTTCCCTTGAAAATATCAGCAAAATAACTGGATACTACTGCCTTGAACCCATAGTCATACAATGCCCATGCTGCGTGTTCACGACTGGAGCCACATCCGAAGTTTTCACCAGCTACAAGCACTTTACCTGTATAGGTATCATCGTTAAGTACAAAATCCTGCTTGGGCTGATCACCATCATTATAACGCCAGTCTCTGAACAGGTTGTCTCCAAATCCATCTCGGGAAGTTGCTTTCAAAAAGCGTGCAGGAATGATCTGATCTGTATCGATATCCTGAACAGGTAGTGGCACTACGGTTGTGGTTAGTTTTTTGAATTTATCCATTACGCTGGTACTCCTTCTCCAATATATTCTCTTGCATCAACGATGCGGCCTTCTACTGCAATCACTGCTGCGGTGAGAGGACTCACCAGCATTGTTCTGGCTCCGGGCCCCTGTCGGCCTTCAAAATTCCTGTTAGAAGTAGACACACAATATTCTCCTTTTGGGATCTTATCTTCATTCATTCCCAAACACGCTGAACAACCTGGTTCTCTGAGTTCAAATCCTGCAGCAGCCAGTACATCATGAATACCTTCTGCTCTGGCTTGTTCTTCCACCTGCTTCGAACCCGGAACGATCATTGCCTGAACATGAGGTGCCTTGGTCTTTCCTTTAACATAGTCTGCTACGATCCGCAGATCTTCGATCCTGCTATTGGTACAGCTACCAATAAATACATGATCGATCTTTTTGCCCAGCAGGTTCTCACCGGGTTGAAGTCCCATGTAATCCAGCGATTTCATCAGAGAATCCGGACTTTTAACTTCCTCTTTGGTTGGGATGTTCTGAGTGACCCCGATTCCCATGCCCGGATTGGTACCGTAGGTGATCATCGGTTCAATATCTTTTGCTTTGAAAGTATACTCAGCATCAAATACCGCATCTTCATCAGAATACAAGGTCTTCCAGTATTCAACTGCTTTATCAAACTCCTCTCCCTGTGGAGCATACTGTTTGCCTTTTACATATTCGAAGGTTGTCTCATCAGGAGCAATCATTCCGCCCCGTGCTCCCATCTCAATACTCATATTACAGATGGTCATGCGGGCTTCCATCGAAAGTGACCGGATTGCTGAACCTGCATATTCCACAAAATGCCCGGTTCCCCCGGCTGTGGTCAGTTTAGAAATGATATACAGGATAATATCCTTGGAATAGATCCCTTTCCCGAGTTCCCCTTCAATATTGATGCGCATGGTTTTAGGGCGCTGCAAAAGCAGGCATTGTGTTGCCATCACCTGCTCTACCTGTGAGGTTCCAATTCCAAAAGCAATGGTACCAAATGCTCCATGGGTTGAAGTGTGGCTGTCTCCACAAACAATGGTCATGCCCGGCTTGGTCACTCCAAGCTCTGGACCGATCACATGAACAATTCCCTGATATTTATGCCCCAGACCATAGAGATCGATCCCGAACTCCTCACAGTTTCTGGTGAGAGTATCCACCTGAAACTTTGATAAAACATCTTTGATAGGCAGATGCTGATCTTTGGTTGGAACGTTATGATCGGCTGTCGCTACGATCCTTTCCTTTCGAAAAATATCAATACCGCGGTTTCTGATGCCATCAAAGGCCTGCGGACTTGTTACCTCGTGTATAAAGTGGCGGTCGATATATAAAATTTCCTGTCCGCCTTCCACTGAGTCGACGACATGCCGATCCCAGACTTTCTCGAATAATGTCTTACCCATAAATATGATCTATGCTGATTTAACAGCTGTTTTTGAGAAAAGTACGATCAGATCCTGATCCTGAACAACTTTCTTTTCATCTGCGATGTTCAGAAACTCCTCGTAATAATATTCCATGTCTTCCCGGGATACATCGAAGCCAAGTCGTTTTGCTCTGAAATTCAATGCTGCACGTCCGCTTCGGGCGGTAAGTACAATTGATGATTCATCCACACCTACTTCAAGAGGATCAATGATCTCATAAGTTTCCCGGCTTTTGATCACACCATCCTGGTGGATCCCTGAAGAATGCGCAAAGGCATTTGCTCCAACAATAGCTTTATTTGGCTGAACCGGCATTCTCATTTTTGAAGAAACCAATTCGCTCATTGATTTCAGAAGACGGGTATTTACCCCTGTATCGTAATGAAGATCTTTGTGCTGACGAAGGATCATGACCACTTCTTCCAGCGAGGCATTACCGGCACGTTCACCAATTCCGTTAATGGTGCACTCGATCTGAGTTGCTCCGTTCACAACACCAGCTACAGAATTAGCAGTAGCCAGACCCAGATCGTTATGACAGTGCGTGGAGATAGTCACGTTATCAATTCCTTTTACATTCTCTTTCAGGAATTTGATCTTTTCACCGTATTGCCATGGAAGGCAGTATCCGGTAGTGTCCGGAATATTTACCACAGTAGCACCAGCCGCAACTACGGCTTCAATTACCTTTGCCAAAAATACGTTATCAGTTCTACCGGCATCTTCCGCATAGAATTCCACATCTTCCACAAAACTCTTGGCATACTTGACAGCAGCCACCCCTCTTTCGATTACTTTCTCAGGGGTTGATTTGAGCTTATCGTAGATATGACTTTCTGAAGTTCCTATTCCAGTATGGATTCGTGGATGCTTTGCCTTTTCGATTGCCTGAGCAGCAACCTCAATATCTCGTTCAACGGCACGCGAAAGCGCACAAACGGTGGATTCCGTTATGATTCCGGCAATTTTCTGGACAGAATGAAAATCTCCGGGACTTGATATTGGAAAACCTACTTCCATTACATCAACTCCCAGACTTTCCAGTGCCCTGGCCACCTCTATCTTTTCCGCGGTGTTGAGCTGGCAGCCCGGCACCTGTTCTCCATCTCGTAAGGTAGTGTCAAAAATCTGGATTCGCTTGTTTGGCATTATACTAATGATTTCTAACTTATCAACTGTATCTCTTTTACTTCAATTTGGTCAGAATTCAAGTAATTGATCCGCGAAAGTAGTTGTAGTGCTTATACTTATAAAACCGAATTAGTTCTTTATTACAACATCCAACGCGGCTAACTAACCACTAATAATATATTAAGCACATTATTTACAGGTATTTAGATATCACCTAAAACCCTATTTCTTACAATGGCCAACCAACCAAATGATCATCTTTACCAGCTTATAAAATCGCTGTCCAAAGCCGAAAAAAGAGGGTTTAAGATCTACGCCACCCGCAACAGCTCTGATGATGCGAAGTTCATCCAGCTCTTTGATGCAGTAGATAAAGCGAAGGACTATGATGAAGATGTGATCATTAAAAAGATCAAAGGGCTTAAGAAAACACAGCTTTCAAATCTGAAAGCTCACTTGTACAAACAAATACTTACCTCCCTGAGACTTAACTACGTCAATCATAATATTGATATTCAGTTGAGGGAACAGATCGACTATGCACGCATTCTGTACGACAAAGGCCTGTACAAGCAAAGCCTGAAGATCCTTGAAAAAGCCAAGGCACTGTCTTACGAAAATCACCGTATCACGCTCACAACTGAGATCCTGGGCTTCGAGAAGCTAATTGAATCTCAGTATATAACCCGAAGCCTTCGAAACCGCGCCGATCAGCTGATCGAGGAAACCGAGGAATCCGTCAGATCTGTTGAACGATACCATGCTCTTTCAAATCTGTCTTTGAGACTCTATGGTATTTATATCAAAGCTGGACATGTGCGTAGTGAAAGGGATTTTGATATCACCGAGAAGTTCTTTGAAAACGCACTCAAACAGATCGATACGAGGGATATCGGTTTTTTTGAAAAGCATTACCTGAATGTTTCCTATGCCTGGTACAGCCTTATTGTTCAGGACTTTCTTATGCAGTACCGCTACGCGCAAAAGTGGGTGGATCATTTCCGCAAAAACCCTGATATGCTTGCCCTGGAACCAATCTGGTACTTAAAGGGAGTGCATGTGTTGCTGGAAGCATTATTTATTCTGGGACACTATGAAAAGCATCAGGAAGAAGTTCAAAGACTGAAGGAATTCCTTAGTGACCCTCCTACCCGTTCTAATGAGAATCTGGAAACGCTTGGCTTCCAGTATTACTATACATCTCTTATCAATTCCCACTTTCTGGCCGGGACTTTCACGGAGGGACTTTCAATCATTCCCGAGCTTATTAAAGAGATTGAGAAGTATTCAGATCATATCGATCCACACCGGATACTCGTATTCTATTATAAGATCGCGTGTATGTATTTCGGGGCCGGGAAGATCGAAAAGGCCATTGAATACCTTAATAAGATCATTAATTACCCCGATCCCCGACTTCGCGAAGATATTCATTGCTTTGCTCGCATACTGAATCTGATCGCTCACTTCGAACTGGGCAATGAAACCCTTCTCGACTACCAGGTACGTTCCACCTATCGCTTTATTCGTAAAATGAATGACCTGAATTCGGTTCAGGAAGAGATCCTTAAATTTCTGAGAAACCTAAGCTCAACCGACCCGAAAAATCTACGCCGTCAATTCATATCTCTACGTGAAAAGCTGATCGATATTCAGGAACAACCCTATCAAAGAAGAGCTTTTTTATACTTAGACATCATATCCTGGCTGGAATCAAAGATCAACCAAAAACCTATTCAGGAGGTCATTAATAGCAAATTCAAGCCTCGAAATGGACATTAGATCTTTGTTGGCCATCCCATTATTGCCGATCTTTTTTCGGTTACTATGTTGCTATAGTTCGATATAAGCCATTTATTTGCAACCAGCTAAAAATTTAATCATGCTATCAACTGTCATTTCTTTGGTCATTATTCGAGTCATTGGTATTCAATACCGACCGGGAAGACTATGCAGTAAGTAACATGAATTACTTTCAAAAAAGCCTTCCCGCACCGGAAGGCTTTTTTTTTGACTAATAATTTTTGAAGATCTACATGGCGGAATTAAATAAGTACAGTAAACAGATCACTCAGGATGGTTCACAGCCAGCAGCCCAGGCAATGCTGCATGCCCTTGGTTTAAGTGATGAAGATCTCTCGCGACCTCTTATTGGTGTGGCCAGCACCGGATATGAAGGCAACCCTTGTAATATGCATCTCAATGATCTGGCCGTTCATGTGAAAAGGGGTGTACAGGCTTCCGATCTCACCGGACTCATTTTTAATACGATTGGAATAAGTGATGGCATCTCGATGGGAACTCCCGGAATGCGATACTCACTCCCCTCGCGCGACCTGATCGCTGATTCTATGGAATCGGTTGTGAAAGGCATGTTGTACGATGGTTTTGCTGCTATTGTGGGTTGTGATAAAAATATGCCGGGAGCACTGATGGCTATGCTTCGCGTGAACAGGCCATCTATTCTTGTTTATGGTGGAACTATTGCACCGGGATATCACAATGGCCAGAAGCTGGATGTGGTTTCAGCATTTGAAGCATGGGGGCAAAAAGTATCGGGCTCAATCGACGATACTGAATTCAAAGATATTGTAATGAACGCTTGTCCAGGACCGGGAGCCTGTGGCGGAATGTACACTGCTAATACTATGGCTTCTGCGATCGAAGCAATGGGAATGGCGTTACCGTATAATGCGTCTAACCCTGCTAATGGAAGTGAGAAAGTGATCGAATGTGAAGAAGTTGGAAAATACCTCTACTCCCTTCTTGAGCAAGACCTTAAACCACGTGACATTCTCACCAAAAAATCTCTTGAAAATGCATTCAGACTTGTTACTGTTTTAGGCGGTTCAACAAACGCAGTGCTGCACATGCTGGCAATTGCCAAAACTGCTGAGATCGAATTCACTTTAGAAGATTTCCAGCATATCAGCGACACTACTCCATTCCTCGGAGACCTCAAACCAAGTGGTAAATATGTAATGGAAGACCTTCACAAAGTGGGTGGTATTCCAGCTGTAATGAAATTCATGCTAGAAAATGACATGATCCATGGTGATTGCATGACTGTAACTGGTAAGACCATCGCCGAGAATCTGGCTGATGTCAAAGCTCTTTCAGTAGAGCAGGATGTGATACACGGACTGGACAACCCGATCAAGAAAAACGGACATATTCAGATATTGTATGGCAACCTGGCTACAGAAGGTGCGGTGGCTAAGATCACGGGAAAAGAAGGACTTGCTTTCAGCGGCACTGCCCGTGTATTTGACAGCGAAGAAGAAGCCAATGATGGCATCAGTGATGGAAAAGTCCGGAAAGGGGATGTGATCGTTATTCGTTATGTAGGTCCGAAAGGAGGACCTGGTATGCCTGAGATGCTGAAGCCAACTTCCGCTATCATGGGGGCTGGTTTAGGAAAAGAGGTGGCTCTGATCACCGACGGACGTTTCTCTGGCGGATCACATGGATTCGTGGTAGGCCACGTAACTCCTGAAGCCCAGACCGGCGGTAACATCGCCCTGGTCAAAGACGGTGACAAGATCCTCATTGATGCTGAAAAGAATGAAATTCATGTAGCTGTAAGCGATGATGAACTCGCTGCTCGAAAAGCCCGATGGAGCGAACCTCCATTGAAGGAAAACAAAGGAACTTTATATAAATACGCCAAAACCGTTTCATCAGCCTCACAAGGCTGCGTGACCGACGAGTTTTAATATTTAACACAACCTCACTCACTATGGGAACTGTAGAAGCACCCACTAAAAAGAAATCAGACAATTCAACCAAGACCGAGCGGATATCAGGATCAGAAGCTGTGGCACGAATTCTGGCCGAAGAAGGTGTCGAGATCGCTTTCGGATATCCGGGTGGAGCGATCATGCCGGTGTACGATGCTTTGTATGATCATCAGGATGAGATACAGCACGTACTGGCCCGGCACGAACAAGGTGCCATCCATGCTGCACAAGGTTATGCCCGTGCATCCGGAAAAGTGGGCGTATGTCTGGCAACATCCGGTCCCGGAGCAACCAATCTGATCACCGGTATCGCCGATGCTCAGATCGATTCGACTCCTCTGGTCTGCATAACCGGACAGGTAGCCTCTTCCCTTCTGGGCAGTGATGCCTTCCAGGAATGTGATGTGATCGGGATCTCCATGCCGGTTACAAAATGGAATTATCAGGTTACGCGTGCTGAAGAAATACCCGAGGCACTTGCCAAAGCTTTTTATATCGCTCGTTCTGGTCGTCCTGGTCCTGTGCTGGTCGACATAACTAAAGATGCTCAGTTTGATCAGCTCGATTTCAGATATGATAAATGCACGCATCTTCGCAGTTATGTACCTGTACCAAAGCTGGATCATTCAAAAGTTAAGGAAGCAGCTGAACTCATCAACAATGCAAAACGGCCGTATGTGTTGTTTGGTCAGGGGGTGATACTGGCCAATGCTGAAGATGAATTCAAACAGTTCATCGAAAAAACTGGTATCCCTTCCGCTTGGACCATCATGGGATTATCCGCTCTTGATACCGATCATCCCCTGAATGTGGGAATGCTTGGAATGCACGGAAATTATGGGCCGAATTTGCTTACCAACGAGTGTGATGTCCTGATTGCTATTGGGATGCGCTTCGATGACCGTGTAACCGGCAACTTATCGAAATATGCAAAGCAGGCTAAAGTAATCCATCTGGAGATCGACCCTGCTGAGATCGACAAAAATGTGAAAACTGAAGTTGCTGTACTCGGTGATGCTAAAGAATCACTGACTGAGTTGATCAAACATGTAAAACCAAACAGCCACGATGAATGGCTGCAAAAATTCCGTGATTGTGATAAGCTCGAGCACGAGAAGGTGATCCAGGAAGAACTCAACCCGACCTCAGATATTCTGAGTATGGGTGAGGTGATAAAGCTCATCAACAAATACACTAATGGTGATGCCATTCTGGTTACCGATGTGGGACAACACCAGATGGTTGCATGCCGCTATACCAAATTCAATAAATCCAAAAGTAATATCACTTCTGGTGGATTGGGCACTATGGGCTTCGGGCTACCGGCTGCTTTGGGAGCCGCACTTGGTGAACCCGACCGAAAAGTGATCTGCGTGGTAGGCGATGGTGGTTTCCAGATGACTCTTCAGGAACTGGCTACCATATATCAGACCCAGGCGAAAGTGAAAGTATTACTGCTTAATAACGAGTTCCTTGGCATGGTTCGACAGTGGCAGCAGTTGTTCTTCGAGAAACGATACTCTTCTACCGAGTTGATAAACCCCGACTTCCAGACTATTGCTAAAGGGTTTTATATCCCAACAAACAAAGTAACAGAACGAAGAAACCTGGAAGAAGCCATCAAAGAATTTGTCGAATCGGACAGTGCATATTTCCTGGAAGTGATGGTAGGCAAAGAGAATAACGTATTCCCGATGGTGCCAAGCGGCTCGGGAGTAGCAGAAATCAGATTGGAATGATCATTATGGCCATACACATTCAGACTCCTTCTGTCTTACCTTTATCTAAGTGTAAGGACTCTTTAATTTTAATAAGGAATAAAACCTTACCAAGGAGCCTTCACTCTTGACAAGGAATTGAAAGGTGTGTCATAATGATGATCATCAGAAATTAATTTAAAAATCATGGAACAACAGGAATTTACCATCACCGCTTATACCGAAAATCATGTAGGGCTCCTTCACCGGATCACCATCATTTTCACCAAGCGTAAGATCAACATCGAAAGCCTGACTACCTCTGAAAGTGAGACCGAAGGTATTCACCGGTTCACTATTGCAGTAACTGAGACAGAAGAAACAGTTCAGAAAGTGGTGAAACAGATTGAAAAGCAGGTTGAAGTACTCAAAGCCGGCTACTACAAAAAGAAGGAAGTGGTTCAGCAGGAACTAGCCCTGTACAAGCTCCGCACAGATTCCCTGACCAACGGACTGGAAGTGGAGCGTATCGTGCGTGAACATGGCGCCCGTTTTCTAACCATCGAGAAGGAATTTGTGGTGATTGAAAAAGCGGGTTACAAACGTGAAACCAAAGCCCTCTTCGACGAACTTAAAACCTATGACATCATAGAATTTGTACGATCCGGCCGAATTGCGGTTAGCCGGGAACAATATGGCCTCGGTCGTCAGGTCGCTGAACTGCTTGCAACAGAGGTGGTTTGATGCAACTAATTAAACACACCCCTCAATCCTTTCTCAAGAGGGGAAGCTCTTTTCTCATGAGAGAAGAACAAGAATTGTGTTTCCCAACAACGATTTTATAACTAAAAACTAATCACTCAAAACTCAACACTAAAAAGAATGGCACTTTTAAATTTTGGCGGAGTCGAAGAAGAAGTAGTAACACGGGAGGAATTCCCTCTTGAAAAAGCTCGTGAAACCCTTAAAGATGAAACCATAGCGATCATCGGATATGGTGTGCAGGGGCCCGGACAGGCACTTAACCTGAAAGACAACGGTTTCAACGTGATCGTTGGTCAGCGTAAAGGCTCCAAAACATGGGACAAAGCTGTAGCAGATGGCTGGGTTCCCGGCGAAACGCTCTTCGAGATCGAGGAAGCTTGTGAAAAAGGAACCATCCTTCAGTACCTGCTTTCTGATGCGGGACAGATCTCTGTATGGCCGACTGTGAAGAAACATCTCACTCCAGGCAAAGCCCTTTATTTCTCTCACGGATTCGGTATCACCTATAAAGAACGTACCGGTATCATTCCCCCGGACGATGTGGATGTGATCCTCGTGGCTCCTAAGGGATCGGGAACCTCCCTGCGACGTATGTTCCTGGAAGGTCGTGGATTGAACTCCAGTTTTGCCATTTTCCAGGATGCCACAGGAAAAGCATTTGACCGTGTGGTTGCTTTGGGGATCGGTGTGGGATCAGGCTACCTGTTCAAAACTGATTTCCGTAAAGAAGTATTCTCTGACCTTACCGGTGAACGTGGAACACTGATGGGCGCTATCCAGGGGATCTTTGCTGCGCAATACGAAGTACTGCGTTCTAATGGTCACTCCCCTTCTGAGGCCTTTAACGAAACCGTGGAAGAACTTACACAGTCACTGATGCCACTGGTTGCAGAAAATGGCATGGACTGGATGTATGCCAACTGTTCCACCACTGCACAACGTGGTGCCCTGGACTGGTGGAAGCCATTCCGCGATGCCACTAAACCGGTATTCGAAAAACTCTATAAAGAAGTGGCTGCAGGCAACGAAGCCCAGAAGAGCATTGATGCCAACTCAAAAGAAGATTACCGCGCAGGACTTGAGGAAGAACTCAAGGAACTCCGCGAAAGCGAGATGTGGCAGGCCGGAGCAACGGTTCGGAAATTACGACCGGAGAATAATTAAACAACGCTCGTCATCCCGGCGGAATATTGGTCATCGCGGGCTTAGACCCGCGATCTCCCTGATTTAACTCACAGCCAAATTAATGGAAACCCCGGATCAAGTCCGGGGTGACTGTTTCTAAAGTCATCCTGAGCAAAAGCGAAGTACCTTATCGTCTCATCGGCAAGATTCTTCTCTGCCTTTTGACTGATCAGGATGACTTTTTTATTATTTACACCTCCAGTCATTGCGAGCGGAGCGAAGCAATCTCCTAAACAACGCCTCCATTTGTGAACGAAGTGAAGCAATCTCAGGGTACGTGCCCATAACTACGAGATTGCTTCGTCGATAAGGCTTTCAACTTGAATGAATATATGGCCTCCTCGCAAAGACAGCTTTTACTTTTGAGTCGTCAATTCCTCTGTTCAGCCGGCCGATACCCTTAACCTCGTTCCGTAGCTCCGCTGCGGAATGCAAATAGGAAGCTCCAGCTTCCTGTTCCCTTGCACATTTAATTCCTTAACGCGAAGGGTTTTTCCTGAAGGAGTGCCTCTGGCAAGGCCTTCGCGAGTAACCGGAATGCATTCCTCTACTGCAAACTTGAAATCTATGTCGGAGTGATTCATTTCTCTGGTTTCCTCATTTTCAAATGAGTAATTTCAATTATGAAAACACGGAAAGAACTCAAGGAAGAGTATAAACAGCGGAAGCCTCAGATGGGGGTATTCCGGATCAGGAATATCAAAACCGATACGGTATTTATTGACAGCAGTATCGATATAGCTGCGAAACAGAACCGTCATCTTGCTCAGCTTAAGATGGGACTCCATCCCAATAAAGAGCTTCAGAAAGACTGGAAGGAATTCAGCAGTGAAGACTTCGCATTCGAACTTGTCTCCGAAATAGAACATCAGGATGAAGGTCAACCCGACTACAAAAAAGAAGTGGAGTTGCTGCAGAATATGGTCATGGATGAACTAAAAGCTGATCCTTCTACCCGGTTTTACAATTGAGCACGAAGCCTTGGCTTGTAACTCACCTTTTTAATTGATTATTTGTGCCATTGAATAATTCGGGGATTAGAAAAAGCACATGATCACATTTCTTAGAAAACTACGGGAGCGTTTGATACCGGGAAGCGCCGTAACCAAATATCTGCTCTATGCCACGGGTGAGATCCTGTTGGTGGTGGTTGGTATCCTCATCGCTCTGCAGATCAACAACTGGAACCAGGAAAGGCAAAACCGTGCCTTGGAACATTCTTCTCTTGAGAATCTGATGGAAGATCTGGTCATACAGCGGGAGATCATCATCGAACATCTTGACTATGAAGAGATCATGCTCGCCCGGGTCGATTCCAGCCGGTGGTATCTGGAGGCGAAGATCGGCAACGAAGAGTTAACAAACTTACTTCAGTTACTGACCGGCCGCTTTACCTTTGTGGCCAATAAAGCCACTTTTACTAACCTGGGAGCTACAGGTAATATCGTGCTCATTGAGAATGAGGAACTGAAGAACAGCATCGTCCGGTATTATCAATTACTGGATTATGTGACCTCGGTGGTCAACAATAACAACCTTTTCGTGATCGACAGTATCTTCGGGGAATTTGTAGCCAATAACAGAATCGGATTCCGGTTGAACACCCGTGGAGAGATCGATGAGAACTACCGCCTCGATCCGGAACAGCAATTCACTCTCATTCGTCAGCTGGCAATGCGGGAGAGCAATTCTGAGAGTATCATTCTTAAATGTGATGAACTACTTGAAGCCACGGATGAACTGATAGCGCTGGTTCAGGCGGAGTTAGATGGGTTTTGAGGTTTCTTTCTTCTGGTACTTTCACAATCATCGTCATCCTGAACTTGATTCAGGATCTTACGACGAGGCTTTGATCTCTTATCTACCCAGCCCTCACTATGAGACTTCATAAAGATCCCGAATCGGGTTCGGGATGACCTGCTGGTTATTTTGTTTTTTCCCCTTCATCTTATTTCCTACCGCATTTCTTCCGGTCTTTATTTGGAAGCATTAATATCATTCCGTATTAGAAATTAGAGCCACAGTAAGTCTCCCCTTGAGGAGCCTGTGCTGAACTCGTTTCAGTAGAGATCAACATCGTTGTTCAAACGATGTTGTGAGGGGTGTTGAGAGTTTTATCACCGCACCCTCTTCGCTATTCTTGCTGCCTTATCGGAATCATTCAGCTCTTCTTGTTCTTCCACTTCAATATGCAGGCGGGTGGTTTCGGCATCTTCACCTGACTGGATGGAATCCCAGGCTTCGCTGGTAACGATGGCTTCCAGATTTTTGAGACGCTCCAGAATCTGAGCATTTTCCCCTTTGCTTTCCTTTAATGCTTTCCGGAGTTCACTGACCGTTGAATTCAGATCTTTATCCTTTTCCCCGAATAATTTTTGAAGTTCTTTGTATTCAGATGACTTCTTTACGCCAAAGATAATGATACCCATAAGCAACACCAGGCTCACCATTCCCGCAATCAAGAAAACTACCAACGACCATTCCATTCTATTCTTCTTTTATTGATACCGATTATTGAATGCTTTGAAGTTAGAGAAAATGGGGATTGTTTTCATGATACTTTTGACTAACCTTCATTCCTGAACCTCTTCGTCATCTTTTTTCTTAGCCAGAATACGAGTTTCATACGCGCTCCCAAATACAACTCCAAGTGCGATCCATAATCCTATATTATCCGTTGCAACTCCAATGGCAACGCCTAATGCTATCCCTAAACCAATACCACTTCCTTTTTTCATGTCTTCCTCTTTTAAATAGTTTTTTTTAATGTAGTGTATCCAATCAAAAAGTTAAATCTTCATGAACCAGGACATCAAAGACTATAACAAATCCCAATCCGAAGCAGACCAGGACATCTGCGACTTGCTGGCAAGTGAGATCGACAAAGGACTTCCTGAAGCCGAGAACAAGATATGGCACGGTCATCCGGTCTGGTTTCTGGAGGGAAATCCAATAACGGGCTATAGCAAGCAAAAGAAAGGCATTCGACTCATGTTCTGGAGCGGAGCCGATTTTGAGGAAGACGGATTGAATGTGCGCGGAGAGAAATTCAAAGATGCTTCCATTTTTTACACTAAAGCGGATGAGATCAATACCAAGGACCTCCATCGCTGGCTTTCTAAATCAAGGGAGATCCAGTGGGATTACAAGAACATCGTGAAACGCAAAGGTAAGCTGGAGCGGTTGAAGTAGATTTAGCGAGAACAGAGGTTACTGAAACAGGAGGAACAGTAACTTTTGTTTTTTTGTTGAGTGCCATCAACGAATATTATTATCAATCGTTGTTATACTCTTTCGATTATGTATCGACTTTTCCCAGTTTTAACTCTTCTTTTATTACTTATTGCCGGCTGCTCAGAACCATCCTATCAGGCTGTTTTTACAGAAACGGAACAAAATTTATTCAGCATTCGTGCTGACCAGGAATATCGTTTTGGATACTTGTCTGTTCCGGAAAATCGTAGCGATCCGAATTCCAATACAATTCAGCTACCGGTATTTATCTTCAAAAGCCGTAATCCCAATCCAAAACCTGACCCAATTATCTATACAGTGGGAGGACCGGGTTCCTCAACCATGCCCTCAGCCCAGTATATGCGTTACTATCAGTATCTCGATGACAGAGATTTCATTCTTATTGAACAGCGGGGAACACAATACGCCAAACCTCATCTTGACTGTCCCGAATGGGCACTGGCCCAGCATCAGGCTGGTCAGCCTCATGTGGATGAAAGCGAAAAAAAGGAATTATTATCAAAGGCTGCCACTGATTGCCGGCAACGACTCACAGAAAAGCATATCGACCTGAATGGATACAATACCAACGAAATAGCGGCTGATATTGAAGATCTTAGAAAGGCACTGGGTTTCCAACATTACAACCTGCTTACGATATCCTACAGCACCAAGATCGCCCAGGTATTATTACGAGATCACCCGGATGGGATCAGAAGTGTGGTAATGGATTCCCCTCTTCCTCTGGAAGTAAGTTATGATGAAGAAAGTGTCCAAAATCTAATGGAATTAGTGAATACTATATTGAGTCAGTGTGAGAACGATTCGGCTTGTGCATCAACATATCCTGATATCAAAGAACAATTCTTCGGGTTTTTGAGAAAAATTACATCAGAGCCCCTGGAAGTTTCAGTAGATGATCCCAATACGGGAGTGGAACGTTCTTTTCTCTTGCGGGGAAAAGATGTCTTTACCATGCTTCTCTCTGCTCCTCCCTCCGATGTTCCCTTTGAGATCCATAAAGTGCTTAATAATGACCTGAGTAGTATACAATATGTGTTATCAGAAAGATTTGGGGAACCGGAATCTGGTTCCGGAATGGGCATGCGGTTATCGGTCTGGTGTGCGGAGGAAACACCGTTCGCTTCGCGCGACATGATTGAGCAACAGAAAAACAGATACCCTGAGATCGCAGGACTTTCACCCGCTGTGTTTGAACCTGAACTATGTGACCTATGGGATGTAACGCCTGTTTCTGAGATAGAAGATGAGCCCATCAGAAGTGATATACCAGTGCTCATCATAAATGGAGAACTGGATAACAATACCCCCCCAAAATGGGGCGAGAAATTATATTTCAACCTCAGTAACAGTTATCATATGATCTTTAAGGGATGGGGACATACACCAACTACGAATTGGGGAGATCAATGTGCAATGGAATCGGCTAATGCATTTTTCAATAATCCCTGGGACCAACCCGCACCTGATTGTTTTGATGAAACAAGTAAGATCAGCTTTCGACTTGAATAGATGCCGTTCTTGTATAATTGGAATTAGGTCTAGTCCTTTTCTTCTTTCAACCCAAACTTACACAGAACATCATCCAATTCTCCATTCTCGATCAGCACCCCTAATACCACACCAAGTGCGATCCAAACACCCATACTACCTGTAGCTGCACCAATAGCCACTCCTATTCCAATACCGATTGCCATACCTGCTCCCTTTTCCATTTCTTCCTCCTGTTTATAATTTGTTGAATTAACGGTCAGTTACGGTGCACGGCATGAAAAGTTTCCACACTTCTCTCCTTTTATAAGTATTATGGTATTCATTCTAATCAAGCCCACTTCCTGTATGGAGAATAATGATATTCTGCGCCGTCTTCGCTTCACTTTGAACTTCAATAATTCCAGGATGCAGGAAGTATTTGCCCTTGCCGATCAGGAGGTTGCCATATCTGATGTTAAGAACTGGCTTAAAAAAGATGACCAGTCAGGTTTTGTACTAATGCCGGATGTTATGATGGCTACTTTTCTTAACGGCCTGATCATAATGAAACGTGGTAAACGGGAAGGCCCTCAGCCTGTTCCGGAAACGGAGATGAATAACAATCTTGTTCTGAAAAAACTCAAGATCGCTTTTGATCTCCAAAGCGACGATATGCTGGAAATCTATGATCAGATCGATAAAGGTATTAGTCCCCATGAACTCAGTTCCTTCTTCCGAAGCCCGGAATCAAGCAAATACCGGGAATGCAACGATCAGTACCTTCGTAATTTCCTTACCGGTCTTCAGGTTAAATACCGGGATGTGTAAGCTTAACAATAATTCCTGAGCACTCTATTTATTCTGAATTTGTTTCGTAATTTTGATTTTCATTTACAAACATGTTCCGACATCAGGGTAAGAACCGCACTCCAAAACATAATCTTCAAATTGCTACAATCCTCTCATTTGTTGCCGGGATAGTAAATGTCACAGGTTTCCTGGCGATTGGTCAATTAACTACAAATGTTACTGGCCATTTCGCACTTTTTATTAATGATGTAGCGCACATAGAAGTTTGGAAAGGCACCGTCTACTTTCTGTATATATTTTCATTTTTAGCTGGTTCTTTCACTTCCAGTTTTCTAATCGAAGTTATCTCGGTTAAGAAAAAGGTTAATAAATATGTTTTTCCTACCATTCTGGAAAGTGCTCTGCTGTTGCTTGTAGCTCTGGGAGCTGAATTCTCTGTCATTTCGTCTCCGGATCTCATCGCTTGTTTGCTTCTCTTTGCTATGGGAGTTCAAAATTCATTTGTCACTAAAATATCCGATGCTGTTGTACGAACCACACATTTAACCGGACTTTTCACCGATTTGGGAATTGAGCTCTCACACTTATTCTTCCCAAAAAAATTTTCTGACAAACATGCATTGGTTTCTCTGATTAAACTCCGGATCTACATAATCGGTTTTTTCTTCCTGGGTGGTTTAATTGGGGGTTTCATCTATTCAAAAATAGGATATACTTCTCTCGTATTATGTTCTGTTATCCTTCTTTGCGGTCTCGTCTATGATAACCTCAGATTCAGGATCATTTCCATAAACCGGAGTGTTTCCATGAGGAATATGACCTGAATTCTTCTCCCTGTCACTTCAGGATATGTCCCAAGATCCCAGAATTATTTGTTAGATATTTAAACTGTTTTAGTAACTTCGTTCGGTTTTGAACTACACAATCTGTTAATGGAGGATATATATTATGCGTGATGTAATGTTAATTACACATTTCATTGGACTGGCAATGGGACTTGGGACCAGCTTTGCAATGATGTTTTTGGGAATTGCTGCTTCGAAGATGGAGCCGGAGGAAAGGGGCAAATTCATGATCAATGCTTCATTTGTTACCAAAATGGGTCACATCGGGATCACACTGTTATTTTTATCCGGTGGATACCTGATGACACCATACTGGAGTCAGCTAAGTGCGCTTCCAACGCTGGTTGGTAAACTCACCCTTTTCCTAGTACTGGGGGGAATGCTGGGTATCATGACATCAAAACTTAAGAAAGCCAAAAATGGAGATATGTCGCAGTTGTTGGCCATCAAAAAGATGGGACCATTCACACTTATTATTTCCATTACTATTGTTATTCTGGCTGTATATACCTTCCACTAAAATATTTATCTGCTATGAAAACAATGACCTGCAGACAGTTAGGCGGTGCCTGTGACAAGGAATTTCATTCAGAGACTTTTGAAGAGATTGCCCGCCAGAGTCAACAGCATGGCAAGGAGATGTTTGAACAGGGAGATGATGCTCATCTTCAGGCTATGCAGGAGATGCGGGAATTAATGCAGGATCCTGAAGCCATGCAGGAATGGATGAAAAGAAAAATGCAGGAGTTTGATTCCTTGCCTAATCATTAAGGAAGAATAAAAAGCCCTGACCATTTCTGATCAGGGCTTTTCTTTTTTGGTACTCATTTATTCAAATTCGATCACATCCGCTGTCATTAATACCCTGGCATAGGTATAAATCACAAAATTCTGTGTATTTGCATCGAACTGGACATTTACTAAAGCCAGCTTTTTACCCTCAACACTGCCATATTTTTCCTCATAGTTATTCCAAAAATCTTCACGAGCATCTTTGTATAACGTTGTGGTTCCATCCAGTTTCAATAATCCGAACGACTGAGTTGCAGCCCCCCATGAATAACTGGCTCCTATCAGATATGAAGATTCTGCACTACCCGTAACATTTTTTGCAACTATCTTATAATCCCCATTATCCAAAGTAACCTGTGTCTGATTGCTGGCTAAAAACATTCCGCTTTTGCTGCAACCTGTTAGTACCATGCCCAAAATCAGAAATACCAATATTGATTTTACTTTCATTTTTTTCTCTTTTGATTTAATTAAAAGTTCCGTGCTTCTTCGTTTTTGAACAATAACAGTTTCAGCTTAAATTCAATTTTAAGAATAAATTTTAATCTGATGTTTAAATCCAAAGCAGACATGATATCTATGCTAAAACTGCGTGTCATTCAACAAGATGAAGATCTTACTG
Source organism: Rhodothermia bacterium (assembly GCA_030427885.1). Taxonomy (GTDB): domain Bacteria; phylum Bacteroidota; class Rhodothermia; order Balneolales; family Balneolaceae; genus JAUICM01. Next base: position 55,007 of record JAUICM010000010.1, read on the forward strand.
ACCCGATATTTCAAAGTGAAGATGCCCGTCAACTTCTGGATATCTATAAGGATTATTATCCGGTGATCGGCTTTGAACTTCCATGGGTTGGCTACATGATCATACATAAAAATAAAGTAGTTGGATCCTGTGGATTTACAGGAGCCCCAAAACAAGGTCAGGTTGAATTAGCATACTGGACCTTCGAAAAATTTGAAGGACAGGGCATCGCTTCATTCGCGTGCAAAGAGCTGGTTTCCATAGCGAGGGATGCTGATCCAACGGTTCAGGTCACAGCTAAAACTGCTCCGGAGAACAATGCCTCCACCCGAATTCTTGAAAAGAATGGGTTTAAATTCAAAGAAGTGGTTCAGGATCATGAGATTGGAGATGCCTGGCTTTGGGAACTAAAACCCTGATCCATGCTCTTTCGCTTTTTCCAGCAAAAGCTTACACACATAAAGCTGACACCGGGCCCTCACCAGGTTGTGTTCAGGATATTTGGTCTTGTAATATACATCTTCGCTCATGTAATCAGTAAGAAAGCGAACACCCATAATGAACGCCATATAAGCTCCCGCTTTGGGTAAGGATAACAGTTCTTCGTGCGTAAGCTTCATCCCGGCAGCATCCAGATATCCATTGAAAAATGCTTCATAGATTCCATCGTCGATCTTGACCAAATTCAAATCCTGTTCATCTTCATCTGCAGCTATAGCTCCCGTTCTGATGCTATCGCCGACATCATAGAACACATAGCCCGGCATAACGGTATCCAAATCGATTACTGCGCGTACATTGCCATGGCGATCCAGTAACAGGTTATTGAATTTGGTATCATTGTGGGTGATTCTGAGTGGGAGTTCTTTTGCCTTCAGGTAAATTTGCTCCATCTCTTCCGCATATCCATTTACAAAACTGATCTCATCCGAAGCAGGACCGATCCTGGATGAAATGGCCTTTTCCATGGATTCTCTGAACTGCTCCAATCTTCTGCTCATGTTATGGAAATCTGGAATAGTGACTTTAAGCTCCTCTACGGGTAAGTCTTCCAGGTTCTCCAGGAACATACCAAATGCTCGTCCAGCCTCATACGACTGTCCCGCATTTTCTGCCTTATCTAATGACCGGGCTCCTTCTATGAATTCAAATACCCTCCAGTATTGATCCTCTTTTTCGATAAACAGTTCTCCCTTTTTTGTAGGGATGATGGTGAGTACTTCCGTTCCCAATGATCTCGATCTCAGGTGCTCCGTTACCTTTCGGATGTTTTCCATTAAGCCAGGTACGTCTTTGAATACTTCGTGATTCACCCTCTGCAAGAGGTACCCCGGATTACCCGGGGCATCCACTTTTACACGGTATGAATCATTGATATGGCCATTTCCGAAGGGAATTGCCATTATTGGCTTCCCTTCTAATCTGAAATGACTGATAATGGATAGCGGATCCATTTTATCCCCAGAGATTGTCGGGATATATACCCTTATCGATGAGTTTTTTAAGTTTCTGCTGAACAAGTGGTTTGTCTTCCTGATAAGTAACCCCAAACCAGGGTGAATCAGTCTCCGGCACAGGAATCTTAACTCCTTTATCCATTAATACCTGAAATACAGTTGGTGTCAGATATTCTTTTTTATTGGCTTCCTGACCATGTTCATTCCAGAACTCGATGAATCCTTTTTCCATTACTTCATATACCGGTACAGTATATCCCATCAGGTTCATTGATACCGGTTCATCGCCTGTAAGCTCATGTTCTTCCCCATCCTTTTCGTATATGATCTTCCCATCAGTTTTAGTGATGTTAAGGATCTCATCGATCTCGGTTAAATATCCGTTTTCTGTCTGGCATACTCCTCTGTTCACAGAACCATGATCAGATAAAGTGTTACTGAGCCTGTATCCGACAATGCAGGCTCCAAGCTCTGAGTTATTCATAGATGTTAGTGTATCCGCCATTGTTTTCAGACCGTCATAGCCATAGAAATCATCTGCGTTAGCCATTGCGAAAGCTTCAGTCACTTCCGGTTTAGAAACCCAAAGTGCATGTCCTGTTCCCCAGGGTTTTTCACGACCTTCCGGTACCTTCAGTCCCTCAGGCAACACATCCAGTTCCTGATACACAAACGCCAGTTCGATACGGTTTCCAACTTTCTCTTTTATGATAGGCTCAAAAGTCTCTTTCATCGAACGTTTGATCACAAAAACGATCTTGCCATATCCGGCTTTGATCGCATCATAGATCGTGTATTCCATGATGGTCTCGCCTGACGGCCCAAATGAATCTGTTTGTTTATTTCCCCCGTAGCGGCTTCCCATTCCTGCCGCCAGAATTACTAAAGTAGGTCTCATTATTACGTTAAGATATAGTTTATGATTTGATAGTTAATTTCGACCAGGATCTCATCAATAAGTAGATTGATATTCCAACAACAATTGCTAACACAAATCCGGTCACGATGTTTCCATACAGGAAATTACCGATTGAAAATAACGAACTATAGATCCCTATGCATCCGAGAAACACACTAAGTAAACTCTGCGGCAGATCCCATTTCTCGTTGTCGGCATTCAATTCGATCCCCCGTTCCTTCGCAGCTTCAGCCACTTTATTCCATCCCGGTCCGCCAGGTGTTGTTTTCTGATAAAACTTTATCAGTACATCCATAGGCTCCGGTTTGGTTAAAAATGTAGTTACGATCCAAACAACTGATGTTATTGCAACCGCAATCATTAGTTTAACAGAAGCACCATCCAACAGATCGGTAGCTAAAGCCTCGTTCGGCACCCAGAATACCAGGATAAAAGCAACAATAGTAGCCGAAGTCATTGCTACGATTTCCGTCCATGCGTTGATTCTCCACCAGAACCATCTAAGCAAATAGATCGCTCCTGAACCTGCCCCCGATAACAAGAGAATATCAAAAGCTTGTGATGCATTCTCCATGACCTTGAGCGCCATAAATGCAGAAAGAACCATTAATAATGCAGTTGATATCTGACCAGTGACCACCAGTTCCCTTTCTGAAGCTTCTGTGCGAACAAATCGTTTGTAGAAATCCTGAACGATGTATGAGGCTCCCCAATTCAGATGAGTACTTAGGGTTGAAAGTACTGCTGCTATCAAAGATGCAACCACCAGTCCCAGCCATCCTGCTCCAAGCTTGGTAAGCATCACCGGGTAAGCGATATCATGTCCCAGATACTGATCACTTATGCCAGGGAATTCAGCTCTGATCGATTCAAGATCGGGGTAGAGAATAATTGATGCCAGTGCCACGATGATCCACGGCCATGGACGTAAAGCATAATGGGCAAAATTGAATAATAAAGTAGCTCCAATGGCATTTTTCTCATCTTTGGCTGCCAACATTCGTTGAGCTATGTACCCTCCACCTCCGGGCTCAGCACCCGGATACCAGACTGCCCACCACTGAACGGCAATAGGAATAATAAACATGGTAACCAATACGGAAGCATTGGTCATATCCGGAAAGATATTGAGCTTGCCTTCCAGAGCCGGATTACTGAATAATGCACTCAGGCTGCCAATTTCCGGTTGTTGAATCGCAACATATGCAGCATAAAATGCACCAAGCATGGCTATCATGAATTGAAAGAAATCCGTCCATATTACTCCTCTTATCCCACCTAAAGAAGAGTAGATCACTACCACTGTTGAAACGATCAGGACAATGCTCATTGGCTTCATATCGAACATGATCGTGCCGATCTTTATTGATGCTAATGTTACTGAACCCATGATCAGACAGTTGAAAAATATCCCCAGATATAAAGCTCTGAAACCTCTCAGAAAGGATGCGGCTTTCCCACCATAACGCAATTCATATAATCCCAGATCGGTTTCCACAGCAGATCTTCGCCACAGCTTGGCATACAAAAATACGGTTACCATCCCTGTGATCAGAAATGCCCACCAGGCCCAGTTCTTTGATACTCCGCTTTCCCTCACAAAACCGGTAACCAGATTCGGAGTGTCGGCTGAAAAGGTGGTTGCTACCATTGAGATCCCCAACAGCCACCACGGCATAGATCGTCCTGCGAGGAAAAACTCAGTGGTGCTTTTACCAGCTTTGCGTGATGCCATCAGACCGATCACGATCACCAGAACAAAAAAGAGTAGGATGATACCCCAGTCCAGATTTGATAAGATCATAAAATTTCGAATGTATTTGATTTCCGCATTGGTGGAAGAATATGCGATTACTGTCTCTCAATGCCAACCATAAAAGACTCTGAACTTTTCATACATTTTTTCTTTCAACTATACCTTGATTTCCTGACTTTGTCCTTCGAAACCAACCAAAAGCAAATGATGGAAAGAAAGAAATTTTTACAGTCACTCATTGGAAGTTCAGCCTTGTTGGCGATCCCGGGATCCAGAGATCTGAACGATGAATATGCTCTCCCTGAGATCATCCGAAATACGAAAAAAGCTGTAACCGGTGAAATGGTTGGCTTTAGTGTGGATGCCATCGATAAAGTTAAAGTTGGGATCATTGGATTGGGAAACCGCGGTTCTACCTTGCTTGAAATGTTCCAGTGGCTTATTGAGAACGACCGCGCAGAGGTCGTGGCGTTTTCGGATGTGGAGCAGGCAAAGGTGGATAGATCGGTTGAGAAACTGGCCCAGTGGCAAAAGAAAAAGCCAAAAACCTATTCTAAGAATGAAGATGACTGGAAAAACCTGGTAAAGCAGGATGATGTGGATCTGGTTTTGATCTGCACTCCATGGAGATTGCACACACCTATGGCCCTTTATGGGATGAGAAATGGAAAACATGTGGCATCAGAAGTACCTATTTCTTATACCCTTGAAGAATGCTGGGAACTGGTTGAGACCGCGGAACAAACAAAACGGCATTGCATCATGATCGAGAACTGCTGTTATAATGAAGAAGAAATGTTTGTGCTGAATATGATTGAGAATGGTGTTTTTGGAGATATTACACACGCTGAAGGTGCTTACCTCCATGACCTCCGGGCCTTTATGCTTACCAAAGATTATTACCACGACTGGTGGAGATTGAAGCAGCATGTATCCAGAGACGGAAATTTTTATACAACCCATGGTCTTGGGCCGGTAAGTCATTACCTGCATATTGGTAGGGGCGACACCTATTCTCATTTAACTTCTATGAGCTCACGGGAATTGAATCTAAGTACCGCTGCAAAAAAGACGGGCGCTCCCTATACCGAATTCAAATGCGGGGATATGAATACCACACTCATCAAAACTGAGAAAGGTAAAACCATCATGCTCCAATTTGATGTGCATACCGGCCGGCCTTATTCACGCATCAATAAAGTAGTTGGAACGAAAGCAGTTCATGATGGCTACCCAAGCCGACTGTACATCGACAAAGATGAGATCGCTTTTTCAGGACATAACTGGCTGAAACAGGAAGAATATGACAAGTACCGGCAGGAGTATATGCATCCGATCATAAGAAAACTGAAAACAACCAGTGAGAGTTTTAAACAAGGACACGGTGGCATGGATTTCGTAATGATCTACCGACTGATCACCTGTCTGAATCTGGGGGTTCCATTGGATATCAATGTGTACGACAGTGTGATGTGGAGTGCTGTAACTCCAATGTCGGAATTATCTGTGGCAAGTAAGAGCATCTCTCTTCCATTTCCAGACTTTACCGGTGGAACCTGGAAAATGCACGATGTAATGGAGATCAACCGGGAACTGGAAACTGCATGAAAAAGTTCTGACTTAAAAAGGAGAATCTATGGCAAAACGAATTCAAACTTACGAAGCCCCGGGAATCACTGTTACTTTTGACCCCGAGGTATGTATCCATTCTGGAAATTGTGTAAGAGGACTTCCAATGGTATTCGATGTGAAACGCAAGCGCTGGATACAACCTGAACATGCTACACCGGAAGAAGTAGCATCTCAGATACGAAAATGCCCTTCAGGAGCACTTCAGTATACTTTACATGATAAGGCTAAAGATTAATCCAGCTCTTTAACCATCAGCGAAACCCGTTTCTTTCCACCTTCAGAAAACTGCTGTCCCACTTCTCTGAACCCGATTTTCTGATGGAATTCAATTGATCTGGGATTAGCTGGTTTCAGATTCACTTCGCAGGTAATTCTTTCTTCTGAAGAATGTTCTGATAAATAGTGATAAAACTCACTTCCATAGCCTCTCCCCCGGTGGTCTTCCTGTATTACAATTCTATCCACGTAATCGAAACTGGAATAGTGTTCTGAAAAGTAGCGGTAATTTTCACTGTCATACTTTTGTCCAGGCCCCAGTACGATCAGGAAACCAGAAATGGTTCCGCCCGCTTCTTCAGCAACCACAAAATAAGAACTGATCTTCAGGAAATACTCAAAATCTGCGATCGAAATGCTATTCACATGAGGAAGTACTGCTTCATTGAGTTCTCTGATGGCTGGAAGATCGCTATGTCTGGCTGGTCTTATGTTCAATGCTTATCAGTTAATTAAAGGTCATCCCGGACTCCGATCCGGGATCTTTGTAAGGTCTCTAAAAGACATTTAAAAACCTCACTTAAGATCCTGAAACAAGTTCAGGATGACAACAAAGGGATTTAATTATGTCTGCTAAAAATTATAGACATCCGTTACTTCATAACACTATATTCAGGCACTCACAACATCATCGAATATTAGATCGGATACGAAGTCACATGGCGCAATCAGTAGATACTAAACTCATTTCTGTTGAAGAGATCGGTCAGGCAGCAGAAACCCTGAAGAATATTGCCACTCATACTCCTACTGCTCAAAACCCTCAGCTTTCAGAGGAATACGGAGCTGATATTTGGTTGAAGCGGGAGGATCTGCAGGTGGTTCGATCCTACAAAATTCGTGGTGCTTATAATAAGATCGAGAATACACCCGAAGAAGAGCTAAAAAACGGAGTGGTATGCGCCAGCGCCGGTAATCATGCCCAGGGAGTAGCACTTGCCTGTTTTAAGAAGCAGATAAAAGGAACCATTTTCATGCCGGTGACCACTCCCGAACAGAAAGTGAAGCAGGTGAAGATGTTCGGAAAAGAATTTGTAAAAGTGGTGCTTGAGGGAGATACATTTGATGATTCTTTTGCCAAAGCCAAAGCCTTTTGCGATGACCAGGGAGCAGCCTTCATCCCTCCTTTCAATGATCCCAAGATCATAGCTGGTCAGGGTACCGTTGGTAAAGAGATCCTGGATGACATCAACAAACCCATCGACTACCTGATCGTACCTGTAGGTGGTGGCGGACTTTCAGCCGGTGTCGGTTCCTATTTCAAAGCGATCTCCCCCGAAACGAAGATCATTGGTGTGGAACCTGCTGGTGCTCCTGCCATGAAGGAATCCATCGCACAAGGAAAACTGGTTACCCTGGAACACATTGATAAATTTGTGGACGGAGCTGCTGTTCAGCGTGTTGGTAGTTTGACTCTCGAGATATGTAGCGAAGTCCTCGACCGGGTTATCACTGTGCCTGAGGGCAAGATCTGTGGCACTATCCTGAAAATGTACAACGAACAGGCTATTGTTGTGGAACCCGCAGGTGCTTTGTCAATTTCTGCCCTTGATCTGCTTAAAGATGAGCTCAAAGGCAAAACCGTGGTTTCTATTGTGAGTGGAAGCAACAACGACATCACCCGCACTGCTGAGATAAAAGAGCGTTCTCTGATGTACGAGGGACTTAAACACTACTTCATCGTCGACTTCCCGCAACGCTCCGGTGCTCTCATGGAATTCCTGAGCGAGGTACTTGGCCCCGATGACGACATCACCTATTTCGAGTACTCCAAAAAAACCAACCGCGAACTGGGTCCTGCTTTGATCGGCCTCGAGATCAAACACAAAGAAGATCTGGAACCTCTCATGGAACGAATGAAAGCCAAGAACCTCAGCTTCGAATATGTAAACGATCAACCACGGTTATTCCGGTTTTTGACTTGATCCTTTCTTAAGGATTTGATTAGTCCTCCCTTGAGGGAGGTGGCATTTTCGGCTTGCCGAAAAGACGGAGGGTGTCGACATTTCGTACCGGACACCCCTCGGATTAAATCAAAGCCGTCATCCTGAACTCGTTTCAGGATCTTACGATCCGGCCTCTGATCAATTTTCCTACCACCTGATTGTGTTACCAAACCCCGAAAGATCCCGGATCGAAGTCCGGGATAACCCGGGTTGGTTTTGAGTGCATTCCTTAACCAGACTTTCTCATTTCTTCTTGTATATTCCTGAATGAAGAAGACGATTTCCATTTCAATATTAATTCTTTTTTCTCTCGCTCTCTCTGGTTTCTTTATCATTTTTGAGGATATAGATCTGAAGGTTTATAGCTCACCTATAATCCTTGAACCAGAAATTTTATCCACAAGCCCCTGGAGCAAAAACTTACCAGTTGGAATCTGGTATTCGGAGTTTGGGTACTTTCACGATTGTTGGGGATGTGAGTCAATGAATACATTGCAGCTTACTATTGCGGAAGACTCAAGTGTTACTTCAATAGACACTTTTCGTGAGATAAAACATCTATTTCAAATTCCAATATTAAATAAATTTTATGGTATACCTGGCGAGCGTGTTCACATTAATACTAATGAGTTTTTGTTCAGGGGAAATTGCCTTATTCATGAACCCAGATATTATGCTCAAATCAAATATGACTCAGGTTTGTTGAATAACGAGTTTAAACAACTACATGAGTTTTACGATAAACAAGTCTCAACATATAATTGCAAACTTGAACCATTTGATGTTCCTGATCTTGTCTATAATTTTAAATTTGAAAATGAAGTAATAAAATTAACTCCAATTATTTTTTGAATGAACTGCCAGAAACACCTATTTAACCTTGACCCCGAACTAACCTATCTGAACTGCGCGTATATGTCCCCATTAATGAAAACGGTGGAGCAGGCCGGTATTGATGGTGTTCTGAGAAAGCAAAAACCAGAACGTGTTTCAGGGGAGGATTTCTTCTCAGAGACCAATGAACTCAGAAAAGAATATGCAAAACTAGTGAATTGCCCTGATCCAAACCGGATCGTGGTGATTCCTTCTGTCTCCTATGGTTTCGCCAATGTGGCTAAGAACCTGAAGCTTAACCCAGGTGATGAGATCGTTGTGGTAGGAGAACAGTTTCCGAGTAATGTGTATCCGTGGAGAAGACTCGTTCAGGATTCTGGTGCTAAGATCGTAACGGTTCCGGGACCTAAAGTAACAACCGGACGTGGAAAACGCTGGAATGAGCAGATATTGGAAACTATCAATTCAAAAACCAGATTAGTGGCTACAGGAAACATTCACTGGGCAGATGGAACCTTGTTTGATATGAAAGCTATCCGTGCAAAAACCCATGAAGTTGGTGCCTGGATGGTGATCGACGGGACGCAATCCATCGGTGCCGTTCCTTTCGATATTGATGAGATCCAGCCGGATGCCTTGATCGCTGCAGGATATAAGTCGTTGATGGGTCCCTATAGTATTGGTCTCGCTTATTATGGCCCGGCCCTGGACGACGGGGTTCCTGTAGAGGAAAACTGGATCAACCGTTTTGAGAGTGAGAATTTTGCCAATCTGGTTAATTATAATGACTCGTATCAACCCGGAGCTTTACGTTATGAAGTGGGGGAACACAGCAATTTTATCCTGGTTCCAATGATGCTGGAAGCCGTTCTGGTATTAAGCAGCTGGGGAGTCAAAAATGTGAAAGAATACTGCAACAACCTCGTTGATGTGTATGTTAGTCAACTCAAGGATACCGGGTATATAATTGAAGAACTGGACTACCGTGCTTCAAACCTTTTCGGAATTCGGCTGGGAGATGGAATGAGTATGGACAGTATCAAAGCGCGGCTTCAGGAAGCGAATATCTTTGTCTCCTATCGTGGTGATTCGATTCGGGTCTCACCTAACGTCTACAACGATGCTGCCGATATGGAGAAACTGGTGGAGGTGCTGGTGGGTTGAGTTAAACCCACCCTTAATGTCATCCTGAGCGAGAGCTAAGGAACTTGTCGGTGTACTTGCCTGGATTTCTAATGCCTCCGAGAATTTTAATCAACGCCCACTTCCTCACAACGATTAGTTCCTTCGGAAGTATCCTCAGGATGACTAGCTAGGAATTTCATAATATTAAAAAGTCATCCTGAGTGAAAGCGAAGGACCTTATCGGTGTACTTGCCTGGGTTTCTAATGCCTCTGAGAATTTTAATCAACGCCCACTTCCTCACATCGATTAGTTCCTTCGGAAGTATCCTCAGGATGACTTTGGTCTTACTACCTACCAAAATCTAGTCATCCTGAGCGAGAGCGAAGGACCTCATCGGTGTACTTACCTGGGTTTCTAATGCCTCCCGGACTTTTAATCAACGCCCACTTCCTCACAATTATTAGTTCCTTCGGAGGTCTCCTCAGGATGACTTTGGTTTTATTACTTACCAAAATCTAGTCATCCTGAGCGAGAGCTAAGGATCTTGTCGGTGTACTTACCTGGATTTCTAATGCCTCCGAGAATTTTAATCAACGCCCACTTCCTCACAACGATTAGTTCCTTCGGAAGTATCCTCAGGATGACTTTGGTCTTACTACCTACCAAAATCTAATCATCCTGAGCGAGAGCGAAGGACCTTGTGGTGTACTTGCCTGGATTTCTAATGCCTCCCTGACTTTTAATCAACGCCCACTTCCTCACAACTATTAGTTCCTTCGGAGGTCTCCTTAGGATGACTTCATAGTGTTTTTATCAACCTACAAATAGTCATCCTGAGCCTGCCTGTCGGCAGACAGGCGAAAGCGAAGGACCTTATCGCAGAATCAGCAAAGTCCTAAATTGATCCCCCTCACTCCTCGAAGTTCACGATCGGAATGGTCACCCTTGTGTTTTCCCATTCAATGATCATCTCATTGTCTTCAGAGCTAACAGTCAGATTTTCCACGAACGAACTATTGATCTCGGTATCAACTACGAAACTACCGATCTCCTTGCTACGCACACTTCCATTGATATCATTCCCCCAGTGAAGGAGAGATTCACTGAAATACACTTCCCAGTTATCCAGTCGTGGCACTACGTACATTGAATATCTTCCTTTTGGAACCACTACTTCTCCTACAACCAGATCGGCAGTAGTATAAAAACGAGTGGGTTCATTCGCTCCTATTCTCCATAACTCGCCATAGGGAACTAATTCACCAAATACTTTTCTGCCTTTGGCTCCCGGGCTGCCATAACAGACAAGGATCGGGTCTCCATCTACATTGAATTTATGACTTTTAAGTGGGCTGGGGCGCGATTGGTACGAAAGCGGACTGGTATAATCCTTCATACAGGATCCTACCGTGAGCTGAACGGGAACAAAGGTATATCTTGTCAAAAAAAACAAAAGGATCAGACCAATGGGAATTCCCGCGAAAAGCAATTTTTTGATAATTGGATTCATGATTGAAAAAGCTTTTTTATATGTTATCCGCTTTTAACCTCCACCTCCATAAAACGTTCCCTTTTCGGTCTCATTATTAATGAAATAAAAAAAGCCACCCCAAACTGAGGTGGCTTTAAGATCATTAGAGTCAACCTTCGCAGGAATGACTACTATTATTACCAAAGAGCCTTCACATAATCCTTTCTCATTTCAGCTATCGCTGAAATAGAAATACCTTTCGGGCAAACGGCTTCGCATTCTCCGAAGTTGGAACAGTCACCGAAACCTTCAGCTTCCATCTGATCAACCATAGCTGTAACGCGATTATAACGCTCAACTTCTCCCTGAGGGAATTTGTTGAGGTGAGCAATTTTGGCGCCGGTGAATAACGAAGCAGAAGCATTAGGACAAGCCGCTACACAAGCTCCGCATCCGATACAGGTTGCATAGTCGAATGCTACATCTGACTGCTCTTTTTCTACAGGAATCGAATTTGCTTCGGTGGCAGATCCGGTTTTAACGGAAATATATCCGCCTGCTTCAATGATACGATCGAAAGCAGAACGATCGACTACAAGATCTTTGATCACCGGAAAAGCAGCCGCTCTTGGTGGCTCAATAGTGATGTGATCTCCGCTTTTATAATTACGCATATGTAACTGGCAACAGGCTGTCTCGGCTTTAGGTCCGTGGGCCTGACCGTTGATCACCAGGTTACAGGATCCGCAGATTCCCTCCCGGCAGTCATAGTCAAACTCAACCGGATCCTTGCCTTCCAGCTGCAGCTCTTCGTTGAGTACATCAAGCATCTCCAGAAACGACATATGCTCATTTACCGAATCCAGCGTTCTTTCTTCAAAGAAGCCTTTGGCGGTAGGTCCGTCCTGTTTCCAGTACTTTAAATGAATTTTCATGTTATCACTCATAGTCTCTTCCTTATTTGTAGCTGCGTTGTTTCAGCTCAACGAATTCAAATTCAAGATTTTCTTTATGCATTACTTCCTCAAGCGAACCATTGAGTCCCTTGAACTCCCAGGCTGCCACATAGGAAAAATCTTCATCATTCCGGATCGCCTCGCCTTCAGCAGACTGATACTCTTCACGAAGGTGACATCCACATGATTCTTCACGCTGAAGAGCGTCCATCGCCATCAACTCAGCTAACTCGAAGAAATCTGCAACACGACCTGCAAACTCCAGATATTTGTTGTAGTTGTTCTTCTCGCCTGGTACGTACACATCTTTCCAGAACTCTTCACGAAGTTCCCGGATCTCCTTAATTGCAGCTTCCAGGTCTTCTTTATTTCTGGCAATACCGATCTTATCCCAAACAATCTTTCCAAGACTTCTATGGAAATCGATGATAGTACGCTTTCCTTTAATGTTCAGCAGCTTATCAATTTGAGCCTGAGCATCAGTGGCAGCTTTTTCAAACTCTGCATGATCCGTTCCATATCGGGTACCCGGCTTCACATCTGCAAGGTAATTACCGATAGTTGCCGGTAATACGAAATATCCGTCAGATAGTCCCTGCATAAGTGCACTTGCTCCGAGTCGGTTGGCACCATGATCAGAGAAGTTTGCCTCACCAGCTGCGAACAATCCTGGTACATTGGTCATCAGGTTGTAATCAACCCAAAGGCCACCCATAGTATAGTGAACGGCCGGATAGATCTTCATTGGCTGCTTATATGGATTTTCGCCCATGATATTTTCATACATATCAAAAAGGTTTCCATATTTGGCACGTACCGTGTCTTCACCATCACGTTTTATTGCATCACGGAAATCGAGGTAAACTGCCAGACCGGTATCCCCAACTCCCAGACCTTCATCACACACGATCTTGGCATTTCTGGAAGCCACATCACGTGGAACCAGGTTTCCGAAGCTTGGATATTTCTCTTCGAGATAATAAAAACGTTCTGCATCAGGAATGTCATTAGGATGACGTTTGTCGCCTTTCTCGCGAGGCACCCACACTCGTCCGTCGTTTCTCAAACTCTCACTCATAAGTGTCAGTTTAGACTGATAGTCACCTGATACCGGAATACAGGTTGGATGAACCTGAACATAGCATGGATTGGCCATCAGGGCACCTTTTTTGTGAGCCCTCCAGGCAGCTGTTACGTTTGAATTCTTTGCATTAGTAGAAAGATAGAATACGTTTCCATATCCACCTGTTGCCAAAACAACTGCATCTGCTTCCCAGCGCTTTATCTCACCGGAAACCAGATCACGTGTAATAATTCCACGCGCCTGTCCGTCAATGATAACCACTTCCAGCATTTCGTGGCGCGGATAATATTCGATCCCCCCTTCCTGAACCTGGCGCATCATAGCCTGGTAGGCTCCGATCAATAATTGCTGACCTGTCTGGCCTCGTGCATAAAACGTTCTGGATACCTGGGCACCACCAAAAGAGCGGTTTGCCAGCAGACCTGAATATTCACGGGCAAATGGAACACCTTGTGCCACGGCCTGGTCAATGATGTTATTAGATACTTCAGCCAAACGGTATACATTCGACTCACGGGCTCTATAATCGCCCCCCTTGATCGTATCGTAAAATAATCTCCAGATACTATCGCCGTCGTTCGGGTAATTCTTAGCCGCATTTATACCACCCTGAGCTGCAATGGAGTGTGCCCGTCGTGCCGAATCCTGAATACAAAAACTTTTTACTTTGTATCCCATCTCTGCCAGACTTGCGGCTGCTGCACCACCGGCCAATCCGGTACCTACAATAATAACTTCGTACTTACGCCGGTTGTTTGGGGCAACCAACTTCATATCCTTCTTATGCTTACTCCACTTTTGTTCAAGTGGTCCTTGTGGTTCGTGTGATTCTAATTTCATTTCCATTACTCCCTTAGTATGATATCAGTGACCCTTCGCCACCTGTAAAATAGATATATAGTGGTATAAAGATGAATCCAAGCATCAACACGATCCCAAATCCATAGGCAAATGCCTGAACTTTCTTTGAACCTTCACCGTGTTTCATCCCCAGTGAGGTAAATGCACTCCAGAATCCATGCGATAAATGCAGGATGGCTAACAACATTACAAACGCGTATCCGAATGCGTATGCAGGAGTGGTAAATTTCTCAATGATCAGGGCTCTCAGATCGCGTGCCGGCTCCCCATCAATCATAACAGTATCGGTAGCTCCAAATTTGAAACTGGCAATATGAATGAACAGGAATATAAAGATAACACTTCCGGTGATGATCATACTTCTGGAAGCCAGACTCTGATGACTAGGTCCGCCTTTGGTCTTATAGGTATCATATCCCTCTGGTCTGGCTTTTCTTCGTTTCAACCAAATGGAAACACCCAGTACAGTGTGATACAAAAAGAAAAACGCTAAGCCTGCTTCTATCACATAGAGCAGGGGTCCAAGGCTTTCCAGTTTTTTTGTGTAGAGATTGAAGGCATCAGGAGAACCAAATACAGTAAGGTTTCCCAGTAGGTGCCCGATCAGGAAGAGCATTAATCCGATCCCGGTTATCCCGGTCATAAGCTTCCGTCCAACTTGCGATTTTAACGCTTTTATTAGTGAAGGCATGTGGTTTGTTAGTTTAAACGTTGAACAATGAATGTCCCTTTTTCGTTGTTCCGATGATGAATAATTTACTTAACCAGTAACTTAGCTCGATTTCGGTACGGAAAATCGTTTTTTCCTTTTTTAATGGCAAGGTAGAACTACTCTAAATTGATTGAGCTGATTAATGAAAATAAGAACCGTACATTAGCCTAAATTTTTAATCGATTTTCATCGTTTGAACGCAATTATTAAACGTACTGAAGCCAGTATCAGAGAACGCGGTTCTAAGTTTCTGGGATACTTATTTCCCTGCGCGAATGAAGAGGTATTCAGCGATGAACTCAACGCTCTGAAATCTAAATTTCCGGATGCTAATCATCATTGTTATGCCTATCGTATCAACCCAAACAGAATAACAGAATTCAGCAGCGATGACGGAGAACCTTCCGGTACCGCTGGATTACCTATTCTGAATCAGCTTAAATCTTTTAACCTGATCAACGCCGGTATAGTGGTTGTGCGTTACTTTGGCGGAACAAAACTTGGAAAACCCGGCCTCATTCAGGCCTATGGCGATACTGCAAAGGACTGCCTTAATACAGCTTCTCTCATGAAGATCATTCCCGTGCAATTATTCCAATTCTCTTATCCGTATTCCGAGGAACTTCTGTTCAATAAGATCAGTTCGGATTTTGAATTAAAAGAACAGTCTGCTGAGTATACTGATATCGTAGAAAAGACCGTAGCATGTCCGACTGAAAAGGCTGATTCACTCAAAAAGTATCACAAAACAGTAAAACATCGTGGTATTGGGCTCGAAGAACTTGCTAAAAGCTATATCGCAGTCTAATTTGATCAGAAATTATTAAACTTCTATTCCAAACAAAGTGATCGATCAGTCAGCACCAGTATTAGTACGAGAAAATGAGATCAAAAAGAATTTCCACGAACAAGGGAAATTCAAAGAGCTAAAGGTCACAGGTAAAGGTGAGTCACGTGCTTATGTTGATCTGATGAAGCTGGACACCTTGTGGTTCAACACAGGTACCCGTTGCAACCTACAATGCGAGAATTGCTACATCGAATCCTCCCCTGCTAATGACGCATTGCTATTTTTAACCCGGAATGATGTGGAGGTTTACCTTGATGAAATAGAGGATCTCGAACTTGGAACAAAAAATATTTCATTTACCGGAGGTGAGCCTTTTATCAATAAAGAAATGCTTCCCATCCTGCAATTGTGTCTGGAGCGGAACTTTAGGGTACTCATACTTACAAATGCGTATAGAGCCATCGACCGTTACTTTGAGGAGCTCAATGAACTGAATCAAAGATATCCAGGAAAATTACATCTCAGGGTTTCTCTAGATCACTATACCTCAGAAATTCACGAAGAGGAACGAGGAGCAGGAACCTTCGAACGAACCCTTCTTACCATAAAAAAACTACTGAAACTTGGAATCAATGTAAGCATTGCAGGGCGTTCTCTGGCTAATGAGTCACGATTTCAAGCTCTAACAGGTTATCAGGATCTACTTAGTGATTTTAATATTGACCTGAATGTATCCAATGGCGAAAACATTGTGATCTTTCCGGAAATGTCATCTTCAAAAGACGTACCTGAAATTACCACTGCCTGCTGGGATATTCTTAATGTGCATCCGGATCAGCAAATGTGTTCTTCAGAGCGAATGGTAGTAAAAAGAAAAGGAAGTGAACATCCAGTTGTTTTGCCCTGTACTCTCATTGCTTATGATGAGCAATTTGAATTAGGTGAAACACTAAAAGAATCTTTTCAGCGAGTGTATCTGAACCACCCCTACTGTGCTCAGTTTTGTGTACTTGGCGGTGCCAGCTGTTCAGCCTGAGCTATAACCACTCCGCAGTTACAAAAGTCTCAGGTGCAAATATGGCTTCATTAACGGAGTCCGGGATCACGATCTGTGAATACTCTTCCAACAATCCTTTAAAGCCATTCGCATAGAAAACCACTTCGGGTGCGATCCATCCTTCACCCAGTTGCTCATATTTGTTGAACTGAACTTCCTGAATGGTATTATTTCTTCCAATCGTGATATTTCGAACAAAATAAAGCCTCTCTTTGTCGATCCAGAACTGGCGTACAGTTGAATCAGGTGCATCAACCCCGACCACATAAACAGGCCTGCCCTGCCATACATCTTCATACACTTTTTCCATATCAAATCCGGTACCTGCAAGTTGGGTGGCGGTTACATCAGGAGATTGATGATACACATCAAATCCCAGCACCAATAGTTCATGAACACGTTCAAGCTCCTGTATCATCTTGCCATTGGCGTATCCGTACTGCACTCCATCATTGAACAGGATCCCGTTATTACTCTCCTTATCATCAAACTTGATGGCTAGTTTGCCGGGCATATCCATCGCTTCGTACCAGATCTGTGTTCTCTGAACCTTCCCATCCTGCCCATAAAATGTCGTGTTCTGTTTGAACTCCAGCGTTTGATACCATCTCCCTTCATACTTTTCATACATAGCTTTTATCACATCATATCCGGATGAAATATCGCTTTGAGCTACCGTTGTTTTCGGTGACGACAGTGTGACAAGAAAAAGGGCAACAAAGATCAGAAAGGACTTCATAGAGGCAAGTTTTATAATTTGAAGGAATAGTACGCACTTCAATAAACGATTGCTTTAAAAATGATGTAAATATGGTTCGCAGTTTTGCTGTTAATCCTGCTTATTGAAGAGATTATATCGATACAAAAACCTATTTTGGACAAAAATCAGAAATGAAGATCTATACTAAAAAAGGCGACAGCGGAGAAACATCACTTTTTGGCGGACAGAAAGTTCCAAAGAGTTCCATCAGGATCAGTTCCTATGGTACTGTTGATGAGTTGAACTCAATTTTGGGAATGGCGCTGGCAGAAGTACATACCGAAAAAACAGGGGAGCTGCTCACAACTGTTCAAACTCAGTTATTTGTGCTTGGGGCCGATCTTGCCACTCCACAATCCAACAAAGTTCGAATTGACCGTATCACTTCCGATGAGGTACAATTCCTTGAAGATGCTATCGATGAACTTGAAGTGTACCTTCCTCCACTCAGAAACTTCATCCTTCCGGGTGGAAGTAAAGCCGGAGCAACCATACATTATGCCCGAACTGTTTGCCGCCGGGCGGAACGAATTACCGTTGAATGCAGTACTATCGAAGAAATTTCTCCTTTAACTATTCAATACCTGAACCGATTATCCGATTTTCTGTTTGTTCTGGCACGGTATGAAAATCACAATTCCGGAACAGAAGAAACTCCATGGATTCCTAAAAGCTGACTATGAGTAATAAGAGATCCAACAAGAAGAAGACCAAAGAATCTGAAAAGCAGCCCCTTCCTCTTAAAAAGAAGATCCTTTTTTATTCCATCACCCTTTCTATTCCCATTCTGTTCTTCGTGATCATTGAGATAGTTTTACGTTCGGCAGACTACATGGGAAACACCGACCTTTTTATTGATCCGGAGATTCCTGGTGATGTGGAATATCTGATGCCCAACCCCAATTTTGCCGCCCGCTACTTCTTCTATACCCGAACCATTCCCAATCCATCTCAGGATCTCTTTCTCAAAGAAAAGCCTGAAAACGGACTTCGTATTTTTGCATTGGGTGGGTCTTCAGCAGCGGGTTATCCATATGGATACAACGGCACTTATTCCCGCGTGGTTAAAGATATCCTGACTGATAAGATTCCCGACAAAGAAGTGGAAGTGATCAACGTTGGAGTCTCAGCAGTGAACTCCTATACTCTTTTTGATCAGGTTGATGAGATACTGGAACAATCACCGGATGCCATTATGATCTATGCCGGTCATAATGAATTCTATGGAGCCCTCGGTGTTGGATCAAATGAAAAACTGGGTGGCTTTCCCGGCTTTGTTCGTTTTTATCTGAAGCTGCAGCGCTTAAAGACATTCATGTTTCTTCGTACCATCATTGTTGATACAGGAAAGTGGTTCGCTGGCTCTGCATCAGGAGAAGATCCCGAAAGAAATGCCACTCTTATGGAACGTATCGTTGATTCCCGATCCATCGAATTAGGCAGTCCAACCTATGAACTGGCAATGCATCAGTTCCGAAGCAACCTGACAGCGATCGTAAAGAAATTCCGGGATAAAGGAATCCCGGTGTACATCGGGAGTGTGGAAAGTAATCTGAAAGATCATCCTCCTTTTGTGAATATTACAGATGGTGATACAATTCCTGCTCAGAAAATGTTCGATGAAGCAAAGTTGGCATATGACGCTGGTGAAATGCACACTGCTCTCAATAAATTCATTATGGCTAAAGATCTCGATGGCCTCAAATTCCGGGCTCCCTCAGAAATTAATGAGATAATCAGAGAGGCAACACAAGAATTCGAAAATCTGGAATATGTCCCTGTCTCTGAATCTTTCCGTGAATATGAATCTGATGGGATTACCGGGTTTGAGCTGATGCTTGAACATCTTCATCCCAATCAAATGGGGTATTTCCTTATGGGGAAGACATTCGCTGAAACCTACATGGATGCAGAGTTAACCGACCGGGAGAAGATTGAATATTATGATAAGATGTACATGAGCGATCTGGATCGAAGGATCGCCTACCACCGCGTTCGAACCTTAAAACAGGGCTTTCCATTCATTATGGGAGAGAAACCATCTCCCTATCAATTAACCTATCAACCGGATGGGATACTTGACAGCCTGGCCTTCAACATCGTGCACCGGAATATAAACTGGGATCGATCTAAGGTGGAACTGGCCGATCACTATATCAAAGAGCAACGCTTCGATATGGCCTTAAAAGAATATATGGGACTTAAACGAAACCAGCCCTGGAATGAGTCGCCCTATGTGTATGCTGCGAAAGTGTATATTTCACTTAACCAGTATGATAAAGCCGGGCCTCTGCTGGAGGATGCTTATAAAATTAATTCGCATGATGCTTTCATCACCAAAATGCTTGGAGCGATACAGGTTCAGGAAGGAAATTCGAAACGCGCAATTGAGCTACTGGAACAATCCAGAAGTTTGAATGCTCGTGATCCACAAATGCTGTACAACCTATCGGGAGCTTATGGAACTGATCAGCAGTTTAAAAAGGCCCTTGAGATCGCCAATGAACTGGAAAAGATCTCTCCCAACTATCCCGGTCTCGTTAACTGGAAGCAGCAATTAACTACAATTTTACAACGAACAGGAAATTGATATGGCTTTAATGATCTCTGTCTCCGGGATCCGCGGAATTTTTGGAACTGACCTGACGCCTGAAAACCTGCCCCGTTTTACCGCTGCGTTTGGAACCTGGGTTAAAGGTGGCCGGGTGGTATTGGGCAGAGATTCGCGCACCACCGGACAGATCTGTGAAGATATTGTAGCTGCAACTCTCATGAGTGTAGGTTGTGATGTCATCAAAGTGGGAATTGTTCCTACTCCAACGGTAGCCATGGGCGTGCTGAAATACAAAGCCGCAGGTGGGATCATCATCTCAGCGAGCCATAATCCAGCCGAGTGGAATGCTTTAAAACTTTTGAATTCAACCAGTGAGTTCATGGATGCCGATCAGGGTAAAGAACTCATTTCGATATCAGAAAAAGGAAATTTCACCTACCAGGCTTATGATAAAGTGGGAATTCTACGAGTTGATGACGATCTGCTTGATCATCATATCAATGAGATCCTGGAACTTCCCTATATAAAACCGGATGTGATCGCTAAAGCCGGACTTTCCATAGCTGTTGATGCAGTAAATGGTGCCGGCTCGATTGCGGTGCCCGCACTGCTTGAAAAACTGGGGATAAAAACAGTACATAAAATACACTGCACTCCGAACGGATTATTCCCCCATAACCCGGAACCGCTACCTGAACACCTTACTGAGATCTGTGATCTTGTAAAAGAATCTGGTGCAGACCTTGGAGTGGTAACAGATCCGGATGCCGACCGGCTGGCTTTAGTAGATGATACCGGCAAACTTTTCGGAGAAGAATACACTCAGGCAACTGTATTTGATTTCATACTTGGTAAACATGCCGGGCCAGCCACTACTAACCTCTCTTCTTCCAGAATAGCTGATGAGGTGGCAGAAAAGTATGGCGAAAAATGTCACCGTTCCGCGGTTGGTGAGATCAATGTGGTTAAAAAGATGCAGGAAGTGAAAGCCGTTGTCGGAGGCGAAGGAAGCGGTGGTGTCATCGTACCTGATCTTCATTATGGTCGGGATGCCCTGATCGGGATTGCCTGCGTGATTCAGCATCTTGCTGAGAAAAAAATGTCCTCATCGGAACTGAGAGCTTCATTTACGAATTATTATATGAGCAAAAACAAGATCCAGCTGGACGATCTTGGCAAGAATGCAGATGAAGTCCTGGAAATGGTCAGAGATCGTTATTCCTCTTTGAATCCCAGCACTGTTGACGGAGTTAAAGTGGATTTTGAGGAAGGCTGGGTTCACCTGCGGAAGTCCAATACAGAACCGATCGTTCGTATTTACTCTGAAGGAAAATCTCCGGAAGCTGCTGCCTCTTTTGCCAAAAAGATCTATCATCTGTTGAAATGACTAATTGTTTAAAAACCCTTATTAACCCAATATTGTCACCCTGAACTTGATTCAGGGTCTGTGAAGCGTTGATTTGTAATTTACCTCGAGCTTAGTTCAACGCCCTACAGATGCTGAAACAAGTTCAGCATGACATCAGATTTAACGTTGATTATTATGCTTAAATGGAAAGACGTACTCGAATTTGCTAAGAACGGTAATCCTGAACCAGATACCAGAGTTGAGAAAACCGCGGATGAGTGGAAAGCTCAGTTAACTGATGAGGAATATGCTGTAACCCGGCTGAAAGGAACCGAACGTCCTTATTCCAGTGAAATGTGCAGCCGGTTTGATCCCGGTTTGTATTCATGTGTGTGTTGTGATACTCTGCTGTTTGATGCAGGTGAGAAATTTGAAAGTCACTCCGGTTGGCCATCCTTTACCCAACCGGTAAAAGAAAATGCTGTTTCGTATGAAGCCGACTTCTCACATGGCATGACCAGGGTCGAGATCCTGTGCAACACCTGTGATGCTCATTTGGGGCATGTTTTTCCTGATGGCCCTGCCCCAAGCGGACTGCGCTACTGTACCAACGCTGTTAGCCTGAAAAAGGTTGTCGATCAAACCCACAACTAAACCGTCATACTGAGGCTACTGCCGAAGAACCTAATCGTTTAGACGACAAGGTCCTTCGCTCTCGCTCAGGATGACATTGATATTTTAATCTCTCAATCAAAAACCCATGCTATCAAAAACACTTGCTGAACTGTACAAAAAAGATCTACCCAGAGTAAAAGCTGAGATCGAAGCTTACAGCTCAGAAGAAACTATTTGGGAAGTAGGAGAAGGAACCAAAAACAGTGGTGGTAATCTTGCTTTACATATTGCCGGCAACCTCTCACATTTCTTTGGTGCGGTGATCGGTAGTTCTGATTACAAGCGTGACCGTGAATTTGAGTTCGGAGGCAAGGTCAGCCGTAATGAACTTATAAAAAGACTGGATGCAGCTTATGAGTCAGTGATGAATACACTGAATGGCATGACCGATGAGGAACTCAAAAAAGATTATCCGCTTGAGCTATTAGGCTACCCAATGACCACGGAATTCTTCTTTATCCATTTGCTTGCCCACATGACTTATCATCTCGGCCAGATCAACTACCACCGAAGGATGATTGATCTTTAATTATAAATTATTGGATTCTGAATTTTGAATAATATAAATGCCATCCATAGTGAAGCGAAGGATCCACAATATCATAAGTTACTTCGAGCTTATTGCAGACTCATCGCTTCGCTCTGAGTGACTATAATTCAAAATTCATAATCCTTAATTCCACAGGCATTCGGATTAACTACCAGGGATTCTCTAAGTCTTTCTTTTCGTAGGTATGTTCCCTGTACTCGTACAGGCTTCCTCTCTTGTCTTTGAAGCGCATCGGATCGTTTCCGAATAAACGAAATAGCAAAGCAATTGGTGAGATGAAGATATAGAACATCAATCCCAGAACCAGAGGATTCATGATCCTGCTCATGATCTCAGCCAGTTTATACCATCCCCAAACCAGCCAGTTACCCAATGGTGGAATGATCAAACATATCAGACCGATCAGCAAGGAAACATAGGCAATATTCTCGTCCTCCAGGAAAGCTGCGATTGCCAGTAATCCCACCACAATGATCAATTGTGTCTTAGGAGTTTCCGGATCAGCTTTCACAAATGCTATGTCGCGCTTTGGGAGCATATATCAGAACAAAGTGTAAATAAACGGAGCTATCGAAGAACCTCCACCAATCACTATGAGGAGTCCCAACAACAATAAGATCACAATTACAGGGGCGAGCCAGAATTTCTTGCGCTCTTTCATAAAACCCCAGAGGTCTTTTAGTAAATCCATAAGCATTCAAGTCATTCTGAGGATACTTCCGAAGAATCTTGCCGACGCATCGGCTGGTTCCTTCGCCTTCGCTCAGGATGACGATTTTGTGTTATTATTTAATTTATTTGAGAAATTTCATGCCTTCATAAGGTTGTTTCTCAACATCTAATCCTTCTTAAACTCGATTTTTTCCTTCCACTCAGGCTGGTCTTCTTTTGCAAAAACATACTCACCTATTACCAGATAATCCATCTCTGTATTCATAAAACACCGGTAAGCATCTTCCGGGGTGCAAACGATCGGTTCCCCTCTTACATTAAAACTGGTATTCACCACCATTCCACAACCTGTCCGCTCTTTAAAAGCATTGATCATAGTCCAGTAAACCGGGTTTGTTTCTTTATGCACGGTCTGTATCCTCGCAGAAAAATCAATATGAGTTATTGCAGGAAGTGACGATCGTTTCACTGCAAGTTTTTCACGAAGTGGCATTGTATTGTAACCATCCGGTAAAGATTCTCTGATCTCTTCTTTTACCGGTTGGACCATCAACATGTACGGTGAGTCTCCTTCAATTTCAAAATAATTCGAGGCTTCTTCAGCCAATACTGATGGAGCAAACGGGCGAAACGATTCCCTGTATTTGATCTTCAGGTTTAGCTTCTTCTGCATATCCGTCCTTCTGGGATCGGCAATGATGCTTCTTGCCCCAAGTGCCCGGGGACCAAACTCCATTCTTCCCTGAAACCAGCCTACCACATTACCTTTATCAAGAACTTCCGCAGTCTTGCTGAACAACTCATTTCCTGAATACCGATCATAAACGGGTTTAAATTTCCTGAGAGCTCGTTCCACATCTATGGGTAAATACTCCGGACCAAGATATGCTCCTTTCATTGAATCCGGAGATTCTGGTTTTCTCTCCTTCTCAAAATAAATGTGATACGCGGCTAAAGCAGCCCCAACTGCACCACCGGCATCTCCTGCGGCCGGCTGTATGTATATATCTTTGAATATCCCTTCATTCTGGAGTTTTCCGTTAGCTACACAATTGAGCGCAACACCGCCTGCCATACAAATAGCTTCAGAACCTGTGAGCTCTTTGGCATTTGCAGCCATCTTCAAAACAATCTCTTCCGTGACTTTCTGAATGGCCAGTGCCAGATCTGCTTCAAACTGCTGAAGATCAGATTCCTCCTCTCTTCTAGGAAATCCAAACAACTCTTCCCACTTCTTCTCTTTTACCATCCTTAAGCCGGTGGCATAATCAAAATAGGTTTGATTCAACCAGATCGAACCATCGTCATTAATCTCAACAAGCTCTGTTTTGATCTTGTTAATGTATTCGTCCAGAAGTTTGGAATTTGGATCACCATAAGGTGCCAGTCCCATTAGCTTGTATTCCCCCGAATTCACTTTAAATCCCAGATAGTAAGTAAATGCTGAGTATAGTAATCCCAGCGAATGCGGAAATTTCAACTCTCTGAGTATAGTAATATCCTTTCCTTTGCCTTTGCAAATGGAGGCAGTAGCCCATTCTCCAACACCATCAATGGTAAGAATTGCTGCATCTTCAAATTCTGAAGGATAATATGCACTCGCAGCATGACTCAGATGGTGTTCAGGAAACAGCAGTTTCACTTTACTCTTATCGTATTCCCCAACTTTCTTCAGCTCATCATACATGAGCTTTTTCATGAACATCTTTTCTTTAAGCCAAACCGGCATTGCCGTTATGAAGGAACGAACTCCTTTAGGGGCGAACGAGAGGTAGGTTTCAAGCAGGCGTTCGAATTTCAGGAAAGGTTTGTCATAAAATGCGATCGCATCCAGTTCATCGATACTTAAACCAGCTTCTTCAAGACAATAAGTGGCTGCATTCACCGGAAAGCCTTCATCGTGCTTCTTCCGTGTGAAGCGCTCTTCCTGGGCTGCGGCTACAACCTCGCCATCAACTACCAAACAAGCCGCCGAATCGTGATAAAATGCAGATATTCCTAAAATTTTCATGTCTTTTTCCAATGGCTCTGAAGATACTAAAACATCAACGATTGCCAATCACTTTGTTTTTATAGCACCCCACACTTTCGTACATTTGCATATAATTTATACTCACCATACATCTACAACAGATCGATGATAATCTCCATGACGGGCTTTGGGCGAGGGGAGGCTGCTGACAACGGTCTCAACGCCACAGTCGAAATAAAATCATTAAACAGTCGGTATCTTGATATCAGTATTCGCCTCCCACAGCGACTTCAACACAAAGAGCTGGAGCTCAAAGAACTTTTACAAAAAAGTGTAAACCGGGGAAAATTCAATGTAAGCGTTAATATTTCCGAGCGTGAAAGCGGCGAACCACCTATCGTTGTGGATGAAACCAAAGTAAAAGCTTACGCCAAATTACTCAGAGAGCTAAAAGAAACTGCCGGGATCGATGAGCCCTTGTCTATAAAGAATATTATGAGTTTTGGTGATGTATTTATCACCCAGGAAGACGACGAAAAAATTCTTAATACTAAATGGAATCTGGTTAAATCTGCCACCGAAAATGCTGTAAAGAACCTCATGGAAATGAGAACTCAGGAAGGCGGACAACTTGAAAAAGATCTTAAAGAGCGTATCACCTCCATTGATACTACCCTGGATGATGTTATAGAAATCACCAATGGAAGAGGTGAAGAAGTAAGAAAGAAGCTTCACGAGCGTATCAAACAATTGATCGGAGATGAGAATCTGGACGAGGATCGCCTGGAGATGGAAGTAGTTATCATGGCCGATAAAATGGATATTACCGAAGAAACCGTTCGTTTAAGAGCGCACCTCAAGTTCTTCATCGAGGCCATCGATCAGCCTGAACCAGCCGGTAGACGTCTCAATTTCCTGACACAGGAGATCAACAGGGAACTTAATACCATCGGTTCTAAAGCTAATGATTCGGGCATAGCCCACCATATTGTGAAGGCCAAAGAAATGCTGGAACAGATACGGGAACAAGTACAAAACGTGGAATAATTTAGTTTTGAGTTTTAAGTGTTGAGTTTTGAGTTGCTTTGACTTTTCACTAAAAACTTAAAACTCAACACTCAAAACTATGAGAACAGGAAAAGTAATCATACTGGTATCTCCGAGCGGTGGGGGGAAATCGACTATTGCAAAGCGACTTTTTGCCGATTTTGAAAACCTGAAATTCTCTGTATCTGCTACTACCCGTACACCACGTGAAGGTGAGCAGGATGGGGTTCATTACCACTATATCAGCCCAGAGGATTTTCAGAAAAAGATCGACTCTGGTGACTTCCTGGAATGGGAAGAATTCTATGGTGGAACGAGGTATGGGACCTTACGATCAGAAGTTGATAAAAAGCTAAATTCAGGGTATTTTATTCTGCTCGACATTGAGGTAAAAGGTGCTGAAAATGTGAAACGAATCTATGGCGATGAGTGCCTTAGCTTGTTCATAAAACCACCCTCACTTCAGGTCTTGAAAGAGCGTTTACAGGCCCGGGGTACCGAAAACGAAGAAACCCTGGCATTACGTCTGGAGCGCGCTGAAGAAGAACTTACATATGCCGATCGATTTGATCGGGTTATTATTAACGATGATTTAGAGACAGCCTACGCACAGGTTAAAGACGCTGTTCTCGAATTCATGAATCTTAATTGAGCACTATGCCAATTCGTACACTTGATATCGAAAAGCTGAAACATGTTACCGGCAACAAGTATGAACTACTTGTGATCATGTCTAAAAGAGCACGCCAGATTGCAGCTCAGGAGAAACTCGAACTCGACGAAAAACTTCAGTATTTCGAAGGATTTGATGACGATGATGAGTTTTCATTCAACGAAGAGCAAGAGCAGATCTCAAAAGCTTTTGAAAAGCTACCTCACGCTACACGCCGTGCAGTGTCAGAAATGGAAAACGACGAGATCTACTATCGTAGACCAGAACTCGACTAATCTATGCTCTCCGGTAAACGCATCATCCTGGGTGTAACCGGAGGAATTGCAGCTTATAAAGCTGTTTTTTTACTACGAGAATTTCAAAAAGCGGGTGCCGAAGTCAGAGTCACTATGACTCCTTCTGCAACCCACTTTGTTGGTTCTGAGACCTTTGCTTCCCTTTCCGGTCACGATGTGGCCATTGATATCTTTCCTGAGGAAGAGGAAGCTACAGAATGGACCCGGCATATCAACTGGGGTGAATGGGCTGATCTTTTTGTGATTGCTCCCTGTACGGGGAATACCCTTGCCAAAATCGCAAATGGCATCTCTGACAATATGTTAACAGCTACCGTCCTGGCGGCACGATCCCCTATTCTAATCTGCCCTACTATGGACGGCGAGATGTATGAATCTCCATCAGTAACTCAGAATCTTAAGAAGGTTGCTGATTTCGGATATCATATACTGGAACCCGAATCCGGTTTCCTCGCCAGCGGACTTGAAGGAAAGGGGCGCTTACCGGAAATAGGATCCATTCTTGATAAGGCATCTGAGATCATCGGCTCGATCAAAGGCCCGCTCGAAGGAAAAAAGGTATTGGTCACTGCAGGCCCTACCCGGGAATTCATCGATCCGGTTCGTTTTATATCCAATCCAAGTTCTGGTAAAATGGGATTTGCGATGGCAGCGGCGGCACAGCGTCTTGGTGCTGAAGTCACACTCATTCATGGCCCGGTTTCACTTGAAACACCCGAAGGTGTTGTTGCAACATCCATTATAAGTGCTCAGGATCTCTATGAATCTGTTCAGCAAAAAGCTGATGCTGATATCGTGATCATGGCAGCTGCAGTTTCAGATTTCACTCCAGCACAGACATTCGAGCATAAAGTGAAAAAAGATCACGGAGTGGATGATATGCAATTAAAAGCCACAACAGATATCCTGTCCTGGTTAGGAAAAAATAAAAAAGCAGGACAAACGATCATCGGCTTTGCCATGGAAACAGAAAATCTGATTGAAAATGCGCGTACTAAACTCATCAGGAAAAATGCAGACTGGATCATAGGCAATTCGCTTACAAAGAAAGACGCCGGATTTGAATCAGATACCAACCATGTTCATCTTTTGGGTGAAGAGACCGAACAGGAATTTGAAGGTACTAAAGCAGAGATCGCAGAAAGGCTGTTGAAATATATTTTCGGTTAAAAGATTACTCTTCCAACCTGATCGATGAAGCCGATCCTTTTATATCCTTAGCTTCAAAAGAAATGGTATAAATATTAACCTCTCCACTTTCTTTGGTTATACGTGCTTCAAGTTGTTTTAATAAGGTTTCTATGAGAATACCCGACAGGTTTTCTGATCCTTTCTCCTCTTCTTCATCCCTGTAAATTGGCTTTTTATTTGTGATCTCAACCTGAATTTTTTGGTCATATTTTGAAAATTTCAGCTCAACATCCCCCTTTTCCTGTTTTCCCCGATTGCCGTATTCAATAAATAATTCGTTAATCAACATCCCCAGCGGAATTGCCTGATTAATGTTAAGATCAAACTGCCCTGAATTAATACTGATATGTATTTCTCTCGGCAAATTGCTTAACACCTGACCTATAATACCATGTATAAATTGAGTGGATGGAATCTTTGAGAAATCTTCGTTCTGATATAATATTTCATGAATTGCAGCTATTGAACGAATCCTCGACTCACTCTCCTTCAACAATTCCCTGGTGTTCATATCTGGAATACTGTATATCTGAAGTTGAAGAAGACTACTAATGAGAGCCAGGTTATTCTTCACTCTGTGATGAATTTCAGCGAGTAATATTCTTTTCTCAGATAATGATTTTTCAAGGGACTTCTCCTTCTCTTTCAGATCGGTGATGTTTACATACATACCGAAACCTTTAAATGGATTTCCATCCAGATATACAGGTATTCCGGACACTATCATTGATAGCTCGTTTCCATCTTTATCATAGCGGATGGTCTCTTGGGTCAACTCCTCCTTATTAAGCCCAATTGCCGGCATCCTTGGTGCGGATTGCATTTCTTTAGATGCTACTATCAACGGGTCGAGTTCCTGACCCAACAGTTCTTCCCGTTCATATTTGAACAGGTTAACAAAACTGTCGTTAACCATTTCCACAATGTTATCAGCATTTACCATAACAATAGCTGTGGGAGAATTGATAAACAGATTTCGGAACATATTTTCGCTTTCCCGAAGCTTCCGCTCATACTTTTTTCTTTCTGTGATATCCTTAATAATGGCCTGAATATAATGCTCCCCACTCACCTTAACCGAGGTAAGACTTACAATGGTATCGATCAATTCACCACTCTCTTTCTTATGCTGCCATTCAAAGAAATGATGGTCATTCTTCAGGGCCTTTTGAATGTGCTTTTCAGCCAGTTCTACGGAGGAGCCTCCTCCAGGTTGAAATTCCGGAGAAAAATGACTTGGACCTTTCCCAATAATCCCTTCTCTGGTAGTTCCAAAAAGCTCTTCACTTCTTTTATTACAATCAAAGAAGGTTCCATTTTTATAAATAAATACCCCTTCGGTAGATTTCTCGAACAGGAACCGGTATCGTTGTTCACTTTCCTTAAGCTGTTGGTCTTTCAGGAATCCTTCCGTGATATCCTCAAATGTACACATCATCGAATGTATCATCCCTGAACTATCCCACAAAATTGAAAAGTGAAGCCGGACAAATCGCTCTGCTCCGTTCTTTGAAATTATATTTGTCTTGATCTTAAAATTATCCCGGCCATTCTCCAGTGCCAGAAATAATCTTTCCTTAAAAGCTTTTCTGCCTTTTTCGGGTAGTAGTTCAAGATCAAAAACAGAGGTTCCATGCACCTCATCCAGCTTAAAACCTGTGATTCGTTCAGCTTCCACCGACCATTGAATGACCTGTAGTTTGCCATCCCAGATTATGAACCCCAACTTTGATTTGCTGATATGATCATAGATGAGACCTCCCAGATTGAGTTCTGAATTGTAATTATCCAGGGACTTTGTCTCTACGGAAAATGTAATGGACTTTGAATCAGAGTTATTTTGCTCTGCTAATTTAATGACCCCCAGAAACTGGCATCCGCTTTTGGTTTCAAATCTCCTGACTAATCTTTTTCTCGTCCGTATTAATTCAGCATTGATCAACTTTTTGTCCTGACAAGGAACAAGATCAGATAACTCCAGAAGTTTTAGCTCATCTTCAGAATATCCAAAAACAGATTGTACGTTATCCGTACATAATTGAATCTTATTTGATTCTACCTCTACTACTAACTGTGATTTAATAGATTGAGTTAGAAGAGACTTCTCTTCTTCTTCCATTATTCAACCTTCCTTCCAGACTTTTAATATTCCAACGTATACAGCACTATTACTGATGTATATATTTCTAAAAAACAACTAAAAATAAAGGATTTACATACCAATAGTAATTAGAATCAGATATATTCATCTTTATTTGTAAGTTTCATTCAAAATCATCTTTATACGACAGCTTTTGATTTTCAAGAATAAAAGGGGACTCATTACTTTTCTGCTGCTTATAGCATGTGTTTTAAGCGGAATCATACTTGCTGCCACTCCTCCCTATCAATCTTCTACTGTTAAGAGTTCAGCCGAACTCGATTCTCTGATTTACCTCTCATTCGGTGATGCTAACTTTCTCAATAATCAGATAAGAACCTACAACATCCCTATTGATACAATTTTCAACCGAAAAGTATACCGGGTTCAGGTTCCACCCTATTTCTCCAAAACGGACTTTCATATCAACCTTCACCGCCGGATGACAGCTGCGGGCTTTGACACCCCTTCCCGCGTGGTTTTTCCTGACCGGGATATGAACATCTTTCTTACTTATGAAGGCACCGTAGTGAGAACCATTCGATTACTAACATCAGATATTCCAATTCCAGAAGAATCCAACGGCGATTAATATGGCTGAAAAAAACACTCTGTTAGCACGTTTCAAACTGGTGGAATTTCCACAGCCTGATCTTTTAAAAACAAAAAACCCGGTTTTCTTTTGTCATGGCTTTGGTGCCATCGGCTCTCTTGTAAAACCATCACCGCTGCATGATCCTTGCATGATGATGAGAGAACGTGGGATCATTTCCTTCGCGCCAAATATTGTGCCGTATGCGGCTATTGAAACCCGCGCAAGAAATTGGGAAAGGCTGATAAATCAGGTATGTGAGCAATATGAGATCGAAAAATTAAACGTGGTAGCTCACAGTATGGGTGGCCTCGATATGCGTTTTGCCCTAACCCACCTTGATATCGCTGATCGTGTTGTTTCTTTGACTACTGTTGCAACTCCGCACCGGGGCACCTATCTGGCTGATCTGGTTCTTAAAACCCCTGAGATACTTACTGAGCGCATTGGAGAAGTAGCTGACTGGCTGGGCAATAATGTATATCCAAAAGAGAAAAGTGATTCGGTTAGCTCTGTGGAGCAACTAACCAGAGATTATGTGCAGAATGTTTTCAATCCTGAAACCCCCGATCCAGAGAATATCCCGATCTTTTCATATGCCGCAGCGGTTGGGAAAGGCACTAATTTTTCTCTGAATCCAATCTTCAAATTCCAGAACTCTCAGATCTTTGAACAGGAAGGGATCAATGATTCCTTTGTATCTGTTGAAAGCGCTAAGTGGGGAGAGTTTTTAGGAACGGTCAACATCTCTCATATGCATCAGATCAATGTTCAGGTAAGCAAAGATGCACGTCCGCGTTATGATGCTTTTTGGATTGGGTTAGTCAGGAAACTCGGAGAGATGGGGTATTGATCTTTTTAGGAAGGCTTGTCAAGCTGAACCTGTATGCCGACAGGCGGGCTTGA
Source organism: Rhodothermia bacterium (assembly GCA_030427885.1). Taxonomy (GTDB): domain Bacteria; phylum Bacteroidota; class Rhodothermia; order Balneolales; family Balneolaceae; genus JAUICM01. The sequence continues at coordinate 87,239 of JAUICM010000010.1, forward strand.
TTCAGTATCTGTAAAGCAGATTCTCTTCAGAAAGTACCCGTCAGATCAACGTTTCTACCCTAACAGACCAGAAACATTCTTTGAGATTGCTTCGTCGGGTTCACTCATCATCAGTCTAATTCTTCCAGACTCCTCGCAAAGATGTCGGTCGTCGTTGATCAAAGATCCTGATCACCCAGCTTTCTGATCAGTTCGTAATCTGTTAAATCGTATTGGATCGGAGTCACAGTAGCGAAGCCTTCATTAAGCAAATGAATATCGGCATCCGTACTGTCATCAAGTAATTCAAACTTCCCCGTTAACCAGTAGTATGGACGTTCATGGGGATCTTTTCTGGCTTCATATTCTTCCACATAACGGCTGTCTGCCATTCGTGCCCACTTGATATCTTTAAACTCTCCTGAAGGAGCGTTCACATTCAAGGTTACCCCTTTTGGTAGTCCTTTATCCAGGACAAATGCGATTACTTTACGTGCAGCTTCTTTACATGCGGTCAGATCTGCGTCATTATCATAGTCTGTGCAACTAACAGCGATGCTTGGATAACCCAACACTGTACCTTCGGTAGCGGCACTTACCGTTCCTGAGTACAGGATATTAATCCCGGCATTACTTCCATGATTAACTCCACTCAATACCAGATCGGGTTTTCTTTCCAGCAATTGATCATGAGCCAGTTTCACACAATCAGCAGGAGTTCCGTTGATAGCCATAGCTTCGTATTTCCCATCAATCACTAATTTCTGATACCTTAACGGGGTTTCTATAGTAATGGCATGTCCTACTGCACTTTGTTGCCGATCGGGTGCTACAATCACAACATCGCCGAATTCTGCAGCTACTTTAGCAAGTGCTTTTATCCCGTTTGAATAGATCCCATCGTCGTTACTGATCAGGATATAAGGCTTTTTTGAATCGGTCATTTATCCGCCGTATTGCTCGTCTTTATTAGGAAAATCTTTACTCTTAACATCTTTGATATAGTGTTGAACCGCTTCCGTCATCACACCATGGATATCAGCATATCTACGTAAAAAACGAGGGCTGAAGTCTTTGTTCATTCCCAACATATCATGGATCACAAGTACCTGTCCGTCACATTCAGACCCGGCACCAATCCCTATTGTAGGGATACTTAATTCTTCTGTGACTTTTGCAGCGAGCTTAGCCGGGATCTTCTCCAGAACAATGCTGAAACACCCCGCTTCTTCGAGCAATTTAGCATCTCTGATGAGGCCTTCAGCTTCCTCGTCTTCCTGGGCTCTTACCTTGTAGGTTCCAAATTTATAGATGCTTTGCGGGGTAAGTCCAAGATGTCCCATTACAGGGATTCCTGCATCCACGATCTTTTTAACGGTATCAATGATCGGCTTTCCCCCCTCCAGCTTTACTGCATGAACGCCAGCCTCTTTCATCATCCTTCCGGCACTGATCAGAGCTTCTTTCGGGGTTACCTGATAACTCATGAAAGGCAGATCTCCGATCACAAGTGCCCGGTCTACTGCTCTCACAACGCAGGATGCATGATATACCATATGATCCAGTGTCATAGGAACGGTGGTCTCATACCCGGCCATAACATTACTTGCAGAATCACCCACCAGGATCACATCAATTCCAGCTTCATCAATGATCTTACCCATGGTGAAATCATAGGCGGTGAGCATGGAGATCTTCTCTCCTTTCTGCTTCATTTCCACCACCGTTTGGGTGGTGATCTTGGCTGGCCGGTTTGATCCTGTTTGTGTACTCATAATATTATTTCTCTCTTGGAACGATCGCTGCTGAAGCTTCCAGTTCACAAGCCACTTCGCCATCAACAGTTGCCTTTCCGATCATGGTTACGAAATTTCGTCTCATAGTTCCCAGTTCAACTTCAAGTTTAAGCTGATCGCCCGGAACCACCTGTCTTCGGAATTTGCATTTATTGATCCCGGTAAAGACCATCAGCTGAGTCTCAGGGTCTGCTTTTTTGGTCATCAGCATGATTGCACCAGCCTGAGCCAGAGCTTCAACCTGAAGTACACCAGGCATGATTGGCTGCCCCGGAAAGTGACCATTAAAAAACTCTTCGTTGGCAGTTACATTTTTAATTGCTGTAATGGATTCTTCGCCCATTTCCAGAACGCGGTCTACCAATAAGAATGGGTAGCGGTGTGGGATCACTTTTTTAATTTCTTCTATGTGCATAATCTTAATTTATTTTGATAGTCTTTGAATATACGATTATTGAACTACTCCAACATAAACGTATGCTATACCACCTGTTAGCTTGATCTGTCGCTTATCGCTGAACACTCCTGATTGGTCCATGAGTTGTATAAAATTCTTTCCGGCGGGGAAAGTGGCACTGGTTCTTGGCAGATAAGTATAAGCTTCTCTGTTTCCACTTAACCAGCCACCTATTGCTGGCATAATATGCTGGCTATACAAATTGTACGGAAACTTAAGCAAACCTTTGGGCTGGCCAAATTCGAGTACTACAACTCTGCCACCAGGCTTAACTACTCTGGCCATCTCTTTCAGAGCGATCACCGGATCATCCACATTACGAATACCAAATGCAATGCTGGAAATATCAAAGCGGTTATCTTCGTAGGGAAGATTCATAGCATCGGCCACCTCAAAATCAATTTTCAGCCCATTCTTTTCTGCTTTTGCAGGAGCTGGTTCAATCATTGGGGCACAAAAGTCGGTTCCCATAACATAACCTTCATCCCCAACCGCTTTTTTAAACTCAATAGCCAGATCGCCGGTTCCGGTAGCACAGTCAAGTACATGATCACCCTTCGAAGCACCACTTTCCTTTATAGCTCTTGAACGCCATGCATGGTGAACTCCAAATGACAAAACCGTATTCACACGATCATAATCATCGGCGATGTCTGCGAACATGGAACGTACTTTTTCACTCATTTTATATGCCTTGATATGCTTTGGGACTGAAACCCTGATTCCGCCCAAAAGGTTCTTTTTTAAGACCCCAAAGATACGATTTCCACCGAAGTTTGACAGGGATTATTTGAACCTAACTTATGGCTACCCCTTTAAGGTGATCTATTTTATTCAGCTCTACAACTTCAAGCTCTTTTCCATTCCACACCAGGTGGTTTATAGATCCATTAGTGTGCTTAATCTGCTGCATATTGCTCAATCCAAGCCCCAGCAGACCTGATAGCAGAATTCGTATCAACCGGCCATGAAGCATAAATGCGATATACTTTTCCTCTGAGTTCTCTATGACTTCCAGAAGCTTTGTAGCCGCCCTGTCATACACTTGCTGAGGTGATTCTCCCCCTCCTTCGATACAGTAATCCGTTTCCCCTGAAGACCATTTTTTTTGAAGTTCCTTTATGGCATCCATGATCTCATCAATATAAGATCCCTCATATTTCCCGAAACTCATTTCATCCAGTTCCGGAAAGCTTTCTACCAACGCCTTTGATTGCTCGATCAGTGGAGCTGCCGTTTCCATAGTTCGTATCAGACTGCTTGTAACTACTTTTTGGATAGGTACATCTTTAAGTGCAAGGGCAATTGCTTCTGCCTGTTGACGCCCCGTTTCATTAATGGAGGCATTAATACCTCTTCCCTGAAACCTGTGAACCCTGTTATTATCTGTCTCTCCGTGACGAATGATATAAATATGTTTCACTTACCCTTCTTATCCTTTTTTCTTGATGTGTGATAGTTAGCCATTTCTATTAACCGATCCTGCATTTTTGAAACCTCACCTGTCAAAATACCAGCTTTCATTCCATAACGGATCAGAAGCATATTAAGGATGCGATCCTGCATCTCAAGCTGTTTTTGACCTCTTTTACTTTGAATGAACTTTATGGAAAGCCTCAATAACCCAACCTTGAACAGAAAAAAAAGTATAATTCCGGGCAAGAGTGCATCCATACCTATTGATAACCCAAGCGACTGTATTGCCGAATTGAATACAATGCCTAACAACAGTATCGCCGAAAGCACATAAACAAATCCATCCATATTTAGCGTCTTTACAATAGACGAGGATGCAAGATTAACAAAAGCACTTGTATTGAAGAACCAGAAAAAGAAAAAAGAGAGTGCGATCGCTGCAGAGAACCACGGATTAACTCCCAGATAGGCTAGCAGGAAATACAGGAAAAGTGAGAGCCCATCTGAACTTTTAACCCAGGCATCTGCCTCTTTAATGATCCTTTCGATCGGGTATCGTTTCAGTAATCCCGGAGCGTACGTATTTATTTGAGCCTGAGTGATGTGGTACCAGTTTCCATTAGAAGTAGTGATACCATCACTCAATTCTAACATCTGCCACTCGAAGCTCCCTGCTTTTCTTGAACTCATTCTGTAAGATAAGCTTATTAAAAGAATTTGTCAGGCTTGTGCCACCGTTGTTATCATAATTTTAAAAGCTCCTGCATGTAATAAACTTGCTGCCAATTCAAAAGTGGTAGCACCTGTTGTAAACACATCATCAACAATGATGCAGGTTTTCCCTTCTACTGCTTTTGGATCTTTTACCAAAAAAGCCTTTTCAATGTTCTTTCTTCGTTTCTCGAGAGTAAATCCTGTTTGGGTTTTGGTATTTTTCACCCTTAGTAATGCTTTCTGACTTATCCTTGGTATATCGATAACTGACTGGACTCCCTTTGATATGTAATAAGCCTGATTATAGCCCCTGATCCTTTTCTTTCTTTTATGCAGCGGAACCGGCACTAATAGCATTTCTGTGTCATTCCTGAAAAAGGGGTTCTTTATCAAATTCTGGCCTAATGCCCGACCGATATCTTCCCCGACACCAGCCAGACGGTGATATTTAAGCTTATGAAGCAGATCCTGCAGATATCCTCCTTTATCGAAATTCCACAGAGCGTGCTGCAGGATAACCCCCTCAGGCATGATCATATCCGCCGAAAACTGCTTCCCATCCGGATTTGCTATTTCAAACTTGTTCTGCAAACAGTTCCGGCATACGAAATACTCAGAATCGGGCAGCTTTGCTGAACATACCAGACAGGTATGTGGGAATACCACCTCTATCAGCCCTTTTTGTATCGATTTTATACCAATTAACATTTTCGACCAGAATTTTGGAAAAGCTTGCTTTTGCAGTCCACTTTAATTACTTAGTTTGCTGTCACAAATTCAAAGATTAAATCTAAGTTTTTACTCATGTCTCTTGGGAACGACCTTGCATCAATTCGTAGGGAACTTGGACTCTCATTAGAAGAGATTCAGAGTGCTATTAAAATTCCAACGCATACGCTCAAAAGTATTGAGAATGGCTCCATTTTCGATTCTGAGGAGCATAACACTACCTATATCCGTAGTTTTGTTCGAAGCTATGCCAAAGCTCTGAAACTCAACGATGATCTTGTGGTCGCCGCCCTTGATGCCAATGAAAAGGGTGAATACAACGGACAACTTTTTGGGGAAGATATCCCTGATGCACCCGTGGATGAAACTGCTGAGGATGAGGAAACAGAGGAATCTTTTGATCTTTCCGAAGTTACCCCTCCCGCTATCGAAGAAACTCCCAAGAAACCACAGCCTACCGTTGAAAATGTTAATTGGGCAGATATGGGGCATAAGTTTACGCTCAATCAAACCAATTCTAAAGTATGGGTGATCCTGGCAATAGTTGTGTTTGTGATCGGACTGGGTGGAACCGGAATTTACTTTATGGATGAGATCGGAGAACTTTTTGCAGGTTCAGATACTCCCACAACCGAAGACTCTTCGATCGATAGCTCAAACTCACCACTTATTGAAGATACCAGTTCTGCTGATGATCCTGATGCAGGTGACACAGGATTAGCTCTGATACCTGAACCACCAACAAATCAACCTGAAGAAGTAAGCGCTACCGTACTCGACCAACTTGGAGATACTCTAACTGTTGTACTCTATGCTGCTTTTGAACGACTTGAACCCGTACGTGTGACTAGCGACCTGAACTGGAGAACAAATCCTTTCTGGATGGAGCAGGGAGAAGCTTATAACTTTGATTTCAAAGATACATTATTGGTCAGAGGACAGTACTCAAGAATGTTGTTATTGTTTAACGGACATGTAATTGAAGCTCCAAGACAAAATTATTACAGCTCTGAATTTAATTCTGTAATGCTTACCCGTAATATTTTCGACTCACCTGAATATATGGGAGCTGCACCAGAGGAATTTCCATACAGCGTTGGTGCTCCCGATAGCACCGTATACAGGATCAACTATTAAAATCTTCCGGGTAAGCTATGAACATCGACCTGGCCCGTAAGAAAGTCGCTGAATTGAAGGATATCCTGAAAAAAGCTAATGATGCTTATTATCAGGATGCCCAGCCATTTTTAAGTGACCAGGAATTTGATGAGAAGCTAAAAGAGCTCGAAGCCCTGGAAACAGAATTCGATCTTTCCACACCTGATTCGCCCACTCAACGTGTTGGTGGAGAGATCTCATCCGATTTTGAAACCGTACAGCATCCTGTTCCATTACTTAGCCTTGATAATACCTACAACGAACAGGAATTGAACGATTTTGATGGCAGGGTTCAGAAGATCCTGGGCCATACCGATTATGATTATATGGTTGAGTTGAAGTTTGACGGAGCTTCAATCCGCCTTAGATACGAAAATGGAGAATTGGTTCTGGGAGCCACCCGGGGTGATGGCGAGAAAGGAGATGACATCACCCGGAATATCAAAACAGTCCGGGATATCCCTCTTCAACTTAAGGGTAATTTTCCGTCCGTAGTTGAAGTCCGTGGGGAAGCGTACATGGAAAAAGAGGCTTTTGCACGGATGAATCAAAAGCGTGAAGAAGAAGGCCTAAGCGTATTTGCTAATCCCAGAAACTCCACTGCAGGTTCACTAAAACAACAGGATCCTCGTTCTGTGGCCACCCGCCCGATACGATTTTTCGCTTTCGATCTGCTTTTTGATGATGAAGATCCTGAGATCACACAATCTAAAAAAGTTGATCTGCTCAGCGAGTTCGGCCTTCCAGCTAACGAATATCCACGGGTTTGTAATAACATTGAAGAAGTTCATCAAACCATTTCAGAATTTGATGAACTGAGACACACTCTCCCTTACGAAACAGATGGGGTAGTCATAAAAGTGAATCAGGCCAGACTTCGTGACCAGCTGGGCAGTACTTCTAAATTCCCTCGATGGGCCATCGCCTATAAATTTGAAGCGGAGCAAGCTGCCACCGTTATAAACGACATTACTCTACAGGTTGGTCGTTTAGGCACCATTACCCCGGTTGCTGAACTTGAACCGGTACTATTGGCAGGAACGACCGTAAAACGTGCTTCTCTACATAACGAAGAAGAGATTCACCGGAAAGATATCCGTATTGGAGACACTGTGCTGGTTGAAAAAGCCGGTGAAATCATCCCGCAGGTTATCAGTGTGGTAAATCCTGACCGGGAAGGGCGAAGTGAGGAATTCGTTTTCCCAAAAGAATGTCCTTCCTGTAATGCAGATTTGATCAAATATGATGGTGAAGTTGCCTGGAGATGTATCAATCCAACCTGTCCTCCCCAGGTTCGAATTAAAATAGAACACTTTGCATCCCGGGATGCCCTGGATATTGAAGGATTGGGAGAATCTGTTGTAGACCAGTTAGTTACCGAAGGTCTAATTAGTACTTATGCCGATCTGTATGAGTTGAGTATTGACCAGATCATACCTTTGGAACGAATGGCAGAAAAGAGTGCCCAAAATCTGATCGATGCCATAGCCAAGAGTAAGGAACAGCCTTTTGAGAAAGTATTATATGCATTAGGAATCCGGTTTGTGGGTAAAACCGTTGCAAAAGACCTTGCTAAGGCATTTAAGAATATCAATGCCCTTCAGTCAGCTACTGAAGAAGACTTACTTGCTATTGATTCCATCGGGCCACGAATTGCAGAATCAGTATTGGAATTTTTCAGTAATAAGATCTATAAAGAGATCGTTGAGCGACTGATAAGCTACGGACTGCAATTTGAGATAGGAGAACAGGAACAGGCTTCCAGTACTTTTGATGGCAAAACAATTGTTCTTACGGGTACTCTCCCAACATTATCCAGAAAAGAAGCTTCCGAACTCATCGAGAAACACGGGGGAAAGACCTCCTCTTCTGTGAGTAAAAAAACAGATTATGTTCTGGCAGGAGAATCGGCAGGCAGTAAACTTACCAAAGCAAAAGACCTCGGAATCAAGATCCTGGATGAAGCTACCTTTCTTTCCATGATTACCTAAGAATTGCAAAATTCTTAAATCTTAATTGAACTATTCTTAATTGATTGCATTTCCCTATCTTCAGAAAACCGCTTACAAACTAACGGCATGGATATTAATCCACTTGATACAGAACAGATTGGCTTAAAAACGCTTGAAAAGCATCTTATTAGAACCAAGAGTGAGGTCTCGTTACGTATCGGAATCCCAAAAGAGAACTCTATTGACGAAAAAAGGGTATCTCTTACTCCCGGTGGAGTTTCTGTTTTAAGAGCGAACGGCCATGAGATCTTTATCGAAAAAGGTGCCGGTGAGGATGCCAAGTTTACAGATCGTGACTATGCTGAAGCAGGTGCCACCATAGCTTTGGGTGCAGATGACGTTTTCAAAAAGTCTGAGCTGATCCTTAAAGTAGCTCCTCTTACTTCTGATGAATTTGACCTGCTTGAGCCTAATCAAGCCATCATTTCTGCACTGCATTTTGGAAGCCAGACTAAAGAATATTTTGAAGAACTGTCCAGAAAATCTGTAACCGGGATCGGATATGAATTTATCCGGGGAGCTGATAAAGAGTTCCCGATCGTTCGAATGATGCATGAGATCACAGGCTCCATTGCTGTACAGATAGCAGCTCACTATATGGAAAGCCGCAGTGGCGGACAGGGAATAATGCTGGGAGGTATATCAGGCGTACCACCAGCAACAGTGGTTATACTGGGCGCAGGCATCACGGGCGAATATGCTGCCAGAACAGCACTTGGTTACGGAGCACAGGTTTTTGTAATGGATAATGACCTTACTGCCCTTCGAAGGCTCGAAAATGCGCTTGATCGAAGGATCATTACTGCAGTAGCAAATCAGCAATATTTAAGTAATGCATTAAAGTTTGCTGATCTTATCATCGGAGCAGCGATGTCTGAAGGTGACCGTTCTCCATGTTGGGTGACCGAAGAGATGGTAGCCAGTATGAAATCAGGCAGTGTGATCGTGGATACCGTTATTGATCAGGGCGGTTGCGTAGCAACAAGCAAAGCCACTACTCATTCTAATCCGATTTTCAAGGTTCATGATGTGACTCACTATTGTGTACCTAATATCCCGGCAAATGTGGCAAGAACGGCCACTTATGCACTCAATAATGTTCTGGTCCCTTACGTTTTAGCTATCGGAGATGCCGGAGGCATAAAAGAATGTCTCTGGGATAACGTAGCTTTGCGGAATGGCACGTATTCCTATAAAAAACATATCACAAAAAAATCATTGAGTGAGATGTTTGGGATTCCTTACCGTGAAATAGAAATGTTGATCGCATCACAAATCTAAGCAATTTAATGTCTGAGCTTTCCGATTCGAACTACATCAGGATCAATATCATTAATTGGGTGTTGAGCATCCCTGTCGTGGTACTTTTTTCATGGCCTTATTACTATGCTGCCAAATTGTTGGGGATGCAGGAAACCTTCCGATATCTGGGGGCACTTTTGTTTGCCTTACCATTTATGATCACCATAGTTCACGGACATGTAACTATGGCTTTAGGCAGTGTTCACCGTGACCATTATTATCATTGGCTGAATGATCATCCTTATACGTACGGACTTTTCTTTTCTCAAACATTTGTCAAAACACGATTCCGGCTTGTTCTTCTCATTATCAGTCTTCTTTTTCTACCCGTTGGTTATTTATTAGGAATCTGATGGGAAGATACCTTCTCCTTATTCTTTTCTTTTTGATCAGTTCTTGTAAGAACAATGAGAAGCAATCCCCTTTAAAAGTGATCGCCTTCTATACCGGTGAAAATGACCTGGCTCATATTAGTTTTGTAAATGAGGCTCATGACTGGTTCAATGAAATGGGTGGTGAATATAATTTTGAATATGACTCAACAAGAAACTGGTCGGATCTTAATCAGGATTTCCTTAACCAATACGACCTTGTCATATTTCTGGATACCCGTCCCGAAGATCCGGATCAGCGTAGATCCTTCGAAGACTATATGAATAATGGAGGCGCCTGGATCGGATTTCACTTCGCTGGCTTCTCACTTGATCAATCAGCATATGATGATGACTGGGATTGGTATCACAATAAATTTCTTGGTTCCGGGGAATACCGAGGTAATACCTGGAGACCCACTTCAGCAAACCTGAAAATTGAAACGCATCAGCACCCGGTTACAAAAGATCTTCCTGATATCATCCAAACAGCTCCTAACGAGTGGTATAGCTGGCAAAGTGATCTCACTCAAAATCCTGATATTGAGATCATTGCTTCCATCGACACTTCAAGTTTCCCTTTGGGAACCGGACCAAAGGAATGGGAGATTTGGCACAAAGGATATTACCCGGTTATTTGGGCCAACCGAAACTATCGAATGGTGTACATAAATATGGGACACAACGATATGGACTATGAAGGCGGAACAAATGCGACTCTCTCATCTACTTTTAGTAGTCCGGAGCAAAACCAGATGTTGATCAATGCTTTGCTTTGGCTTGGAAATCCGGAAAAATAAAAATACTTGTCCGTTTTTCGGTTGAGGCTTTTTTGAAATACCAGGTTCTTTGATCAAACTTATTTTATTGATCATGTTTATATCAGACCAAAAAGATTTCAACCGGTATTATAACGCACTTGTTGAGCGGGACCCTCAATTCCTTGGCTCCTTTTATGTTGGGGTGAAGACCACCGGAATATTCTGTGTATCCACTTGTCGGGCGAGAAAACCAAAGCCTGAAAATGTTGAGTTTTTTACCACTTCAAAAGAGCTCCTGCAACATGGTTATCGTCCCTGTAAGATCTGTAAACCAACGAAACAGGCATATGAACCACCGGAAGATGTACTCAAGGCGCTGGATTTACTCAAAGATGACTCGCTCACAAAAGTCCGGGATCAGGACCTTAGGGATGCAGGCCTGGTTCCTGAAACTATACGTAGATGGTTCAAAAAACACCATGGAATGACCTTCCAGGCATACCAGCGTATGATCCGTATTAATACCGCCTTCAGGGAATTGAAAAGTGGAAACAGTATAATTCATTCGGCTTTTGAATCAGGGTATGATTCGTTAAGCGGATTCGGATACACCTTTAAAAATCTGGTGGGTGCTTCGCCTGGTGAAAGCAAAGAAAAGAATGTAATCCTGATTTCCAGACTAACCACACCTCTCGGGCCCATGTTTGTCTGTGCCACTGAAACCGGGATCTGCCTGCTTGAATTCACAGACAGAAGGATGCTGGAAACCGAATTCGCCGATCTCCAGAAAAGATTGGACGCTGTTATCCTAGCAGGCGAAAATGAACATACTCGACAACTGAAAGAGGAACTAGACGAATATTTTAAAGGGAATCGAACGAAGTTTTATGTGCCCTTAGAAACACCCGGATCAGAATTCCAGAAGAAAGTATGGAATGCACTTAAGGAAATTCCTTCAGGTGAAACACGCTCTTACCAACAGCAAGCTGATGAGATTGGAAATCCGAAAGCGGTTCGAGCCGTCGCCCGGGCTAATGGAATGAACAGAATCGCCATTGTTATTCCCTGCCATCGTGTGATTGGTAAAGACGGAAACCTCACCGGATATGCCGGTGGCCTCGAACGAAAACGCTGGTTATTGGAGCATGAGAGGAAAGACTCAAAAATACTCTCATGGGGTTGAAAACCTTTAATTACTTTTGAACTCACAATTCAGAAATCCAGAGTGGAAATAAAAGTTAAGTATTTACTTAGACTTCATTTCTATTAGGAATCAGGTTTTTCAATTCTTCCTTATAAGAAACACTTTTTTGATGATTTTCCTGCTCATAAATGTACTTTCGTACTTTAAATACATCCTTTTCACTAATTGAAAAGATCCCATATCCATCTTGCCAAGTAAACCGATCATCCAAAATCACATTACTATTGATCCAGTGAGATGATTCTCCTTTTATCAACTTCACTATTTCGGCAGGATTCTGAGTTGTCCTTAATCTAAACAAACAATGAACATGATCTTCAACACCGTTGATAATATCCAATTGGATATGGTTCTCTGCAGCATACTTATGTATGTGATTAAACAGCTTAAAACGAAATCCTTTCATTAAGATGCGTTTCCGGTCCTTGGTACTCCAGACAGCATGTAGCCAAATAATAGATAAGTGTTTTGCCATAGTTTATCGCAGGGTTAAAACCCATGCTTGCTTATTTTCTACTCTATTGGAATCTATAAGCTTCAAATAGAATATTAGTAAGGACATAAGCAAGCATGGACTTCAGTCCTGCTATTTAGGCTATGCGGGAGGACTCGAACGAAAACGCTGGTTACTGGAACATGAAGAAAACTGAGTTCTTAAAAAACCATAGTTTGACTTGCATTGATTATGAATAATATTTTCTTTGGATGAAATAAATTTCATCCAAAGAAATGAAAAAAATCACCTATCTAATTGGTGCAGGAGCAAGTGCAAATGCTCTTCCAGTGGTCAAAAAAATACCTGAACAAATTAGATTTCTTATCAAAATACTTAGGAACGATGAGTATCGATTATCCGATGAATATTTTAATAGGTTGTCTAGCAATAATTTTAAAACACAATATCAATATCAAATACAATTAATAGATGATTTCAACTGGCTTATCGAACAATGCGAAAGCCATGCAAGTATTGATACTTTTGCTAAAAAACTAAGCATCAAAAATGACTCCCTCAACCTTTTAAAACTTAAAGTATTAACATCTGTTTTCTTTTCTTTTAAACAATCATACGGTAAGCCAGACCCAAGATATGATGCTTTTTTTGCTTCTATTTTAGATTCCATTCACAGTTTACCTGAGAATATTCGAATTTTAAGTTGGAATTATGACAGTCAATTTGAAATAGCTTTTTCTGAATTTTTAGATGATAAAGAAATATCTGCTAGCGAATCTTGGTTAGGAGTTAAATCAAAAAAAATTCATAGTGAATCAGAAAATGAATTCGGAATATTTAAGTTGAATGGGACTGCAATATGTTTTGAGAAAGAAGACTATGGACAACAATTACTTCGACTAATTGAAGAACCTAAGTTTGAGTTAGGAAAAAAAACAATTGAAAAAATAGTTGAAAGCTACGCACTGGCAATTTCGGGCAGATTTAAGCCCGCACTCTCATTTTCTTGGGAACCAGATTTAACCGAAAAAAAATATTCCGTCCTAGATGAGGCTATTAGAGCCACTCATGATACCGAAGTACTTGTGATAATCGGCTATTCTTTCCCATTTTTTAATAGGAAAGTTGACAAACAACTCTTGAACAGCATGGGACATTTAAAACAAATTTATTTCCAATCCCCTGATGCCAACAAATTTTTGGACAGGATTAAAGGCATTTTTAAAAATTCCAATTTTATTGAAATTGAGCCCCTGACTGAAGATCTGGATCAGTTTTTTCTTCCTTTTGAACTCTAAATCGCCTTTCCGTTCTTAATTGCCTCAACAACACTTGGATCCAGTAATGTAGATGTATCACCAACATTTTCCAGGTCATTAGCCGCCACTTTTCTCAGGATTCGGCGCATGATCTTACCGGAACGTGTTTTGGGGAGTCCGGGAACGATCTGGATCTTATCGGGTTTGGCAATAGGTCCGATGATCTTGGTTACCAGATCCAGTAATTCTTTTTTAAACACATCGGTATCTTTGATCTCTCCATCACAGATCATGAAAGCATACACTCCCTGTCCCTTGATATCATGAGGATAACCAACCACTGCTGTTTCAACAACGCGATTATGCTCATCCAGAGCATTTTCGATCTCTGCAGTTCCTAAACGGTGTCCTGAAACATTCAATACATCGTCCACACGACCCGTAATTCGATAGTATCCATCTTCATCACGTCTGCAGCCATCACCGGTGAAATAATAGCCTTTGTATGTTGAAAGGTAAGTCTGCTTATACCGTTCATGATCTCCATACACTGTTCTTGCTATAGATGGCCATGGATGTTTGATACAGAGATTTCCTTCTACTGCATTTCCTTCAATTTCTTTTCCATTCTCATCCATCAATACCGGAAATATTCCTGGCAGTGGCAGTGTTGCAAAACCCGGTTTCGTTGGGGTGATTCCCGCCAGTGGCGATATCATGATCCCTCCTGTTTCTGTTTGCCACCAGGTATCCACGAGCGCACATTTATTGTTTCCGATGTGAGTATGATACCAGTGCCATGCCTCCTCGTTGATCGGTTCTCCTACCGAACCAAGCACTTTCAATGAGCTCAGATCATATTTCTTTACAAAATCCAGATCAAACGACATCAACGCACGAATTGCTGTTGGAGCTGTGTAGAAGTGAGTCACTTTATACTTCTCAACCACCTCCCAGAAACGACCTGCGTCCGGATAGGTTGGGGTTCCTTCAAAAATGATCCCCGTTGTTCCGGTGAACAATGGACCATAAATAATATAACTGTGACCAGTGATCCAGCCTGCATCAGCGGTACACCAATATACGTCATCGGCGCCAACCTGAAATACATTCCGGAATGAGTAACTGGTGTATACCATATACCCACCACAGGTATGAACAACTCCTTTAGGCTTACCAGTTGAACCTGAAGTATATAATATGAACAACGGATCTTCTGCATCCATCTCAACAGCTTCATGTTCTTTTGGAGCATTTCTGATCAGATTATGCCACCATTCGTCCCGGCCTTCCACCCATTTGATATCCCTGTTTGTGCGTTGGCAAACAATCACACTCTTAACAGAAGGACTTGTTTTAAGCGCCTCATCAGAAATATCCTTCAACGGAACATGCTTATCCCCTCTTCTCAAACCATCATTGGTGATCAACATCTTTGCATCACAATCATTGATCCTGTCGCTTAACGATTGCGCTGAAAATCCTGCAAATACTATAGAATGAACAGCTCCTATCCGGGCGCAGGCAAGAGCGGCAATTACCAGTTCAGGGGTCATTGCCATATAGATACAAACCCGGTCGCCTTTCTTAATTCCTTTACTCTCCAACACATTACTGAATCGACATACATCTTCGTGTAACTGCTTAAAAGTGATGGTCCTGCGAAATGAATCCGGGTGATTTGGTTCGAATATAAATGCAGTCTTATTACCGATTGTGTTCAAATGCCGGTCCAGCGCATTCTCGGTGATATTCAGTTTACCTCCCTCAAACCATTTAATATCTGCAGTTTCAAACCCACCGCTTTGAACTTTATCCCATCGTTTTCTCCAGTAAAAGGTACCCGCTTCATGTTCCCAAAAAGCTAACCGGTCTTTTTCACTATCTTTAAAGGTTTCCTGATACTCATTAAACGATTTAATATTCAGCCACATTTTGCAAAATTGGTTAGGTTAGATAAAGGCTCTAATGTTGTGTTTTTTTGAGCGTAGAATCAAGTAAACAATCCCATCATCCTGTAAAAAAATTAACCCCGAAAAAAATGCACTTATACAATATTATAATTGGATTGCTAATGGGAACTCCTTCCATAAAATGTGCTGTTAACCATCTTGCAGCTGTGTGCTTTGAAATGAAATAATTGTGATATCATGAAAATTCCTGAAATCTGTTACACTCAGAAAAGATTAAATTTTGTACTCATAATTCTTATCACTTTATGTGTAAGCTCTGAAATGTTACACGCACAAATGAACGATTTTTCGGCTGATTACTACTTCAAGCAATCACTTTCACTCCAAAAAAAGGGGATGCTTGTACTAGGTTCGTGGGCATTGATCAATATTGCTACCGGAACATTGGGGACTTTCAAACTCCAGGATGAGCGCAAATATTTCCACCAGATGAATGCCGCCTGGAATATTGTAAACCTTGGAATTGCAGCTTTTGGTTATTATGGTGCGTCTAATAGTGACATGAATATATCTACCGCTAACATGATGATGGAAGTGAGTAAGCTTAACAAGATCCTGCTTATTAATGCGGGGCTTGATCTGCTGTATATAAGCGCGGGGGTCTGGCTTTGGAAGAATGGTTTGAATAACACCAGCAATCGAAAGTCAGGTTATGGCAAGTCGTTGGTTATACAAGGTGGATTTCTTCTGATCTTTGATACTGTGCTATATCTGTTAAATCGTCAATACTCTGAAGGGATGCTAAGTTTAAATGATAAGATAGCACTTCTGCCCAATGGCTTTCGCATCAGTTTTTGATCATTCGTTTGATTTACGCTTATAGCAATGGTGTAAGCGGCTCAGTATCCTGGATTTCCGTGTCCTTACATTCGCACTGGTCAATCCGAAATGTTCAGTAGCCTCCTCTGTAGTTGCATCCGGCTTATCTATAAAGTATTCAATGAACCGCTTCGATTTAGACTGAAGTTCTTCCAGACATTCTTCCAGTATTCTCTGGCGTTCATTATCCAGGAGGTTCTGTAATTGTTCTTCAGGCTCATAAAGTACATTCAGAGCATTTTCCTCATACTTAAATTTATGCTCTCTCTTTGCATACCTTAAGTACTCGTGCCTGCATGACTTAATCAGGTAGCTGAATATATATTTACTCTCTTTGATCTTATCTTTTCTGATCTGCTCGAATACATCCAGAAATGCCTGCTGGACACACTCCTCGGCTGCATACCTTTCTGCATTCATTACAACTACAAGATAGTCTTCCAGTCTAGGTAAGATCTCATTTATCAACTCTCCTGCTTTGGCGTCATCACCTTCCTGAAGAGCGTCTACTAACTCCGAATAATCAACTCTGGTTTTAGTCAAAAGAAACGATCAATATTTATGTTAAGAACTACTCCGAATGTACTTAAATAAAAGAGCAGGGTCGCGCTGAATATAAAATTATGTACTGTACATAAAAACTTATTTATGAGGCTATTATAGCAGGTTTACAAAATAAAATTAATAAATCTTAATATTAATTTGCAGCATTCATTCTTTTTGGAGTAGGTTAAATATGTAACAAAAAAAGAGATAAAGACTCTTATTCTTAAGCTAAAAAATACACTGAAAATTATAGTTAAGGATATATTTTTTCGTAACAAATTTAATAGAAAAAACTCTTTATCTGGACTACTAATATAACCTTTAATCTAACATATATATATCTCATGAAATCTCTGAAGTCTCTATTCGCTATGCTCGCTCTTGTATCTGTTACCTTCGCTTGTGCTTCTGTAACCGATGCCTCTATCTCTGACGCTCCTGATGTGGACGGAACCGAAATCACTGCTCCTGGCGATGATGCCGTATTCAACGGTGCCAGCGATCCTGAGCCAATCGTTCCAAGACCTAAAATCTAA
>JAUICM010000005.1 GCA_030427885.1 Rhodothermia bacterium
ACGAATATATTGTGAGGTGGCCATTGCGCAAGGGTCCCACCCGTTCCCATCCCGAACACGGTCGTTAAGCCTTGCAGCGCCGATGGTACTGCAATGTGGTAGAGTAGGTCGCCGCCTCCAATTTTTTTCCCCATAAACCCTCTTCGGTCTCCCGTAGAGGGTTTTTTTATTTACACCATTTACTCACTTTTAGGAAGTAAAAACCTTATATTACTACTTCAAAGAATATTAAAAATAGGCCAATGATTGATTTCGAATCATTCTTAAAAGAATACAAAGAAAGACTCTCTAAAATTTTTGCTGGTGAAAATGAAACCAACAAAGAAAGTCTTAAAAGGGGTATTGCAGATAACTCTCTTTCAGAAATTTTAAATACTAATCCTCTGGCAGCATTCATTCCGTCTCGTTATGGTGGGTTTGGTGGCAATACCGCAGAAGCATTAGCAATGCTTGAAGCCAGTTCATATGAATCACTTCCTTTATCCTTGATGATGGGTATAAACGGTGCTCTTTTCCTTCAGCCAATTGCAAATTATGCAGATGAAGATGTGAAGAGAAGTATATACGACCGCGTGATTAATGCGAACAAGATGGGAGGATTAATGATCACAGAACCAGATTTTGGTTCTGAGGCATTAAAGATGCAAACATCTTTTTCTCAGGATCCTGATACAGGTATTTATAAGATCGAAGGATTGAAGCATTGGGCCGGATTGACAGGAATGGCTGATTACTGGTTGATGACAGCTCGTGAAAAGAATTCAAGAGGTGAGCTGGGACGTGATATTTCATTTTTCATCCACGACACAAGAAACGGTGGAATCGAAGTAGAAGAATACTACAATAACCTGGGCTTGTACATGCTTCCTTATGGTAAGAACCGGGTTAATATTGAAGTCCCTGCAGATCATAAGCTAGAGCCAAAAGGCACAGGTATTACTTTAATGCTGGACCTTCTGCACAGAAGCAGGCTCCAGTTCCCGGGTATGGGTATGGGCTTTCTTAAGAGAATGATGGAAGAAGCTGTTACCCATTGCAAACAACGTTTTGTGGGTGGCCAAAACCTCATCGACTATGACCAGGTTAAAGCACGGGTTTCCAGATTGCAGTCTTACTTCACAGTGTGTTCTGCTATGTGTAATTTCACAAGTACCAATGTACCTCTCGAAAGAAACACAGCTAAAATGGATGTGGAGGCTAATGCGATCAAATCTGTGATCACAGATTATATGCAACGCGCTTCACAATCTCTGCTTCAGCTTACCGGAGCAAAAGGGTACAGACTGGATCATATTGCAGGTCGATCTACAGTTGACAGCCGTCCGTTTCAGATCTTCGAAGGCTCCAATGATATTTTGTATCAACAGATCTCAGAATCTGTGATCAAAATGATGAGAAAATTCAAGCATTCAAATCTGTATGAATTTCTGAAGGATTATAATCTTACGGAGCGTTCTTCTGAATATTTTAAAGACGTGCTTAACTTCGAACTCGATGTTAAAATGCCCCAAAGAAAATTAGTGGAATTAGGTAAGGCTCTGGGTAGAATGATATCAATGGAATTCACCCTTAATCTTGGAGATCAGGGATTTAACACTGAGTTGATCCAGAATGCTGTCAAAAATCTTCAGGAAGAAATTCAGTTGATCATGAAGTCATATCGTTCTTCATTAGCTCCGGATGTTGTAAGTGACTACCAAATGGAAAGTTCCTGGTTTAACCTTGTAACGGTAGATGCCCGCTGATAAAATTGCGGTACTTACAGGTGCTGGTATTAGCGCTGATAGCGGATTAAAAACTTTCCGCGACCATGGTGGACTGTGGGAAGGGCACGATATCAATGAAGTTGCCAGTATTCATGGCTGGAATGCAAATCCACAAAGGGTACTAAATTTCTATAATCTAAGAAGAGCTCAGCTTGAATCAGCTGAACCCAATGAAGCTCATAGAGCTTTAAAGGAGCTCGAGAAATACTATGATGTTGTAGTGATCACCCAGAATGTGGATGATCTTCATGAAAAGGCAGGTTCAACTTCCGTCATTCATTTGCATGGTGAATTAACAAAAGCCCGAAGCGAAAGAAATGCTGACGAAGTAATTGATATAGGATATCGAAAAATTGACCTGGGTGAAAGATCAAAAGACGGAACACAATTAAGACCCGCAATAGTTTGGTTTGGTGAAATGGTTCCAATGATCGAGACCGCAGCCATTGAGATTGTTACTTCAGATATATTGATCGTTATTGGTACTTCTCTGGCGGTTTACCCGGCTGCTGGCTTAACGAACTATGCTAAATCAGGGATTAAGAAATATATTGTTGATCCAGGAAATCCTGATCTGTACGATTATGAAGGTTGGGAGCATATTCAGGAAACAGCAAAAAATGGTGTTCCTCCATTAGTAGAAAAATTGATTAAAAAAGCACAAAGTGATGTCTAAAAAATTAAGTGAAGAAGAGAAAAGTGTACTGGAACAATTTATGATTCCATTCTTTCATATTGGAAAGCGATTTCCGCTTTTTCCTGGGAAGAACAGTGCAGAGGTGGAACCAGCATTACTTGGTATAAGTAAGGAAGAGCTGACATTGTTTCGAAAGAACCTGGAGGAAAATGCAAAACAGGCCGCGCTCGAACTTCTAAAAGAGGATGATATCGTTGACCTGATCGACCAGATTCCTTTTGACGGTGAAGAAACTATTGCAGTACTGGGAGATTCTCTTACTGAAGATGCCCAGGGCTGGTTCTCGATCTTAAAGCATCTGCTTGAGATCTCTGTTGATAAGGCCTCTTTCACTTTTATTAATGCTGGGGTTTCCTATAATACTTCAGCTGATGCTCTTCGTCGTATTGACCGCGATATATTGATGAGTAAACCGGATTGGGTTTTTGTAGCATTGGGTACTTTTGATGCTCAACGCCTTAATGTAGCTCAGAACAGAACCCTTATGCCTCTTTCAGAAACATGGGAAAACCTGAATACCATTCAGGAAATTCTGGAGGAGAATGTTGAGAACCCGATCGTATGGATCACCCCTCCTCCGGTTATTTCTGAACTACTGGAATCTAACCCTATTTACGATTTTACCATTTCTGAAGAAGATCTGGGTCCCGTCAGAGAAGTAGTGTCAGGAAAAAGAGGGGTGATGGTAGATCCTCAGGGTGCCAGAATGGGAGAAGGACCGGATGCCTGGAATTATATCGGAGATGGACTACATCCTTCTCTAAGCGGGCATATCAATACCGTTCGATCTGTACTGAAGATGTTGGCTCAGGCTGAAGTTTAATTCAGATTTATTAAATATCCTTTTGTAAGTTAGGCTTATGAATAATTGGCTTAACTCACATATTTATAAACGCTTGTTGGTACTTATTCTGGCTCTTGAGTTGATTAATATGCCTTTATTTATATGGTTAGTTAACTCTGGAATTTCCTCTATACCATTTCATAAAGCTTTATTAAGCTCTGTTATTTTCTGGCCTGGTGGACCAGCCTTCCTTCTCTTTCTGGGATTATTCCTTCTCTATAGTTTGCTGGGATTTGCAAAGTTCACTCCAAAAATGAGATGGATTTCTACTCACTATATAAGTATGGCTGCGATTGGGTTCTTAATATATATAGGAGTAGAGCAGTTGATAGAAGATCATACAGTATTAGATACTGTAAGTATGTTAACCATGTTCGTTAACCTGATCATTTCCTATGTACTCTTTTTCTATCCTTTTCTGATCCGTGATCAGAGGAAGATTCTTTTCGAATCTGAGTAGAATCTGGTTTAAAAATTAACCCGGAAATTAACTAATTCCACAGCTGGGTTAAGATTCTGAGTCAGAGTATTGGCACTTACATCCAGGGTTTGAATCAAAGTCGGATTCACAAAACCTAAAGAAGTTCCATTATCCATTTTCATTCCAATGAGTCCGCTTGCTTCCTGGGCAGGGGCAAATGAGATTGGAGAAGGTTCATAGGTTCTTTTAGCAAGAACAAAAGTATCAAAAACTCCAAAGCCGAAGCCAATATATGCCCCGATGGAAGCCCCGTACTGCAAGCCATCTAAAATGGGTTCGTTTGCAACCATCATGACTGCAAGGGTTATGACGGAACCAGTTGCCGCTCCATAGAAGGTATCCAGTAACACAATGATTGAGCTGTTGGCGCCATCATTAAATAAGCCGGATACTACAAATTCACTTCCTTTAGAATTAACCAGATCATACCCTGCAACCCCAATACCATAAAGTGTTCCAAGTCCGAGACCAATGCGCATTGGAGTTTTGTATTCTGTGGAATTATTCAGTCCCATATAGGCACCACCAAGTATCACACCCTGCATTGCACCATTTAAGGTGTTTCCTGCTAATATATTGATAGTCTGGGCTTTGAGATCATTAGAAAAGATCGATGTACATCCGAAAACTATGAGTAAGCCGAGTATTATTTTTTTCATCAAACTGTAGCTGATTATGGTTTTGGTGAAGTTAAAGAAATTCAATTGGGTTTACACACTCTATTCAGGATTATTTAAAGCAACGGGTAAAATCTTGCCATTCATGTATTTATGAGAATTTAGTCCAAATTCTGAAATGAACTTAGCCATTTCATCCGGTTGTACAGGGGCAGAATAACCAGGGAAAGCGTCGTTCAGCATTTCTGTTTGTACAGCACCCAGGCATAGGCAATTTACGGCAATTCCGGCTCCTGCAAATTCTGTACTCAGGGCTTCAGTAAGTATAGCGAGAGCACCTTTGCTTGTACTGTATGCTGAAAGTCCTGGGAATTTTACACTTCCCTGAAATCCCCCCATGCTTCCGATATTCACGATGTGTGAGCCAGCCTCAAATTTAGCGTATAAAGTTTTGATCAACTTCACCACAGAAAGGAGATTTACATCAATATGATGCTGCCACTCTTCGTTAGTTGTTTCGAGAAACGGTTTATTGATCAGGGTACCTGCATTATTAATAAGCACATCAACTCGGGATATATGCTGAAGACTGTTTGATACCCGGGTCAGTCCTTCCGCTGTTGTAAGGTCTGCCTTTATGGTGATGATATTACCCGAAGATTCTTTATCTAATTTGGAAAGTTTGTCTGCCGAGCGGGCTATTGCAAAAACAGTATGGCCCAATTGTGAACAATACTTTGCTGTTTCATACCCGATACCTCTGCTGGCTCCCGTTATAACAATGTTTTTCATAATGACCAAAAGTAGTAAAGATGAGTATATCAAAAAACCTAAAACTGGATTATCGAAACTGATTAACGAGCTATTTATTCGTAATTTCTAAAGCATAAATTTAAAGCAGATCACATGAGTTCAAACAAGGGAAGAAAGTTGGTGCCAGCAAATATTGATGAGCTGAAACCATATGTACCGGGCAAAACTATTGCGGAAGTAGTTGAGGCCTATCATCCGGCAAAGATTTCAAAACTGGCATCAAATGAAAACCGATTGGGCCACAGTTCAAAAGTGGATGAAGCGGTTAATGAAGCCTTAAAAACAGTAAGCGATTACCCTGATCCGGTTGCAAATAAATTGAAGGCTTCCATCTCTGAAAAGACCGGAATCGGATCAAACAGAATTATGGTGGCGTCTGGTTCGGAGAGTCTGTTGGCCATATTATGCAGAACATTCTTTCAGAATAAAGAGAACCTGATCACTGCTGATGCCACCTTCATTGGAATGTTTGTACAGGCAAAGATCAGGGGAGTGCATATGAAACAGATCCCTGTTACCAAAGATTACCGTTTTGATGTGAAAGCGATGGTTAATGCCATCGATGAGCACACAAAAATGATCTATATCGCAAATCCGAATAATCCCACCGGAACGTACATCACAAAAGAAGAATATGAATGGATGATGGAGCAGGTTCCGGAAGATGTATTGGTGATCATGGATGAAGCTTATTTTGAATTCACTGATACCGTATCTGACTATCCCGATGTTCTTAGTTATGATCATAAAAATGTGATCGTATTGAGAACATTTTCGAAAGCATATGGACTGGCAGGTTTCAGAATAGGCTATGCGATTGCAAGGGAAGAGATCATTCAATACATGCTTAAAACTAAACTCACCTTTGAACCCGGGGCCCTTGCCCAGGCTGCTGCAATTGCATCATTCGATGATGAGGCATTTCTAAATGAAAGCAGAAATGTAGTGAGATCGGGAAAAGAGAGGTTGTATAAGTTCTTTGATGAGCAGAATATTAAATATATCCGTTCAGCCGCAAACTTTGTGATGATATGTCTGGATACAGAAGAAGAGGCGATCTACATCACTCAGAAAATGCTGGAGAAAGGAGTGATACTGCGTCGAATCAATGCCTTTGGTTTGCCGAATTGCATTAGAATTACGATCGGACTTAGTCATGAGCTGGATCATTTTGAACAGTCATTCCTTGAAGTGATAAATACATAAGTCCAGCATAAAGTCGCTCTCAGGAATGAGTGAGGACTGTTAAAAGATTAATACCCGGGACTGATAAAGTCGGTTTTTTGAGAGAGCGAATGTTGAAAATTAGTCAGTATGGATATGTCACCTGCTTAAAGTTTGGCATCTGACGAAATGTTACATGATTTTTTTCTAATTCTGCTTAATGGTTATTACCTAGCGTAATCAATAACTTATACGAAAATACGAGGCTAATAATTGAGACTGGGCATAAAAATAATACTGAGCTTTTTCTGTATAAGTTTTCTTATAGCTGCGATAGGTCTGATTTCTAACTGGTATACAAGTTCAATTCAGGAGCAGCTTTCCACAAATAATAAGGAAACAACACGGGTGGTAGAATATACCGCTGAGATGGAGAGAGCACTGTATCAGAGTCTGATTTTTCTGAATGCGATCAAAGAGTCTGATCTTCAGCAAGAACTTGAAAACGGTATAACCATAGATGAACCTACTGTAGATTTAATGAAAAGTGAATTTGAGGAAGAAATGGGAAGGGTATCACAAGCACTTCAAAAAGTAAGTCAGTTTCTTATCATGGCTGAGATCAAGGACAGTACAGAACAGATCTCTGATATTGACCGGTTAAGGGATCGTTTTCAGCTTTATGAGCGACTTTCAAAAGATTGGCTGGTAATGAAGGCGGAAGGTTCTGATCAAGCCAAGCTAATCTTTAACACTACGATCAGCCCATATTTCCGGAACAGGATCATTCCGGTGATTTCCCATTTGCGCCAACATACTGTTGATCTGCAGAATGTGGAGCGGGAATCACTTAATCAAAATTTGGAGCAGGCGAATGTGGTTGTAAAGATCGTGACTCTGATCTTTGTTCTTCTTTCGTTAGGTATTGCGGTATTTGTATATCGATCTATAGCTGATCCACTTCTCAGGCTGAACAGGAGTGCCACTTTGCTTGGTAAAGGTAATCTGGATGAGCGTATTCATATTGATAATAAGGATGAGATCGGCCAGTTGGCGAGTTCTTTTAATGAAATGGCGTCCAATCTTAAAAAAAGGACCATGGCAAGGGATTATCTCGATAATATCATAGAGTCGATACAGGAGGCTCTTATTGTTACTGATGAAGAAGGTATTATCGTTGGCTCGAACAAAGCAGCCCTAAAAATGCTGCACTATACAAAAGATGAAGTTATGGGGGTGCCGGTTAAACAGTATTATAACCTGGATGATCTTGGAAATGAGTATGAAGAACATGCAGGAAAAGATAAAGTCTTTGAATTCAGCCTGATCACAAAAAGGGGAAATAAAGTGCCGGTTCTGTTCTCAGAATCCCGATTGATAAATTCCCTGGGCGAGGAAGTAGGAAAAGTTGCTGTTGCAACCGATATCACACAAAGAAAAAAAGCGGATAAACAGTTACGAGATTCTCTTCGGGAGAAAGAGGTTTTGCTTTCCGAGATCCATCACCGGGTTAAAAATAATCTTGCAGTTATCTCAGGTTTGTTACAGTTACAGATTTTTGAGACACAGAATGAGGAAGTAAATAAAGCACTGAAAGAAAGTCAGTCAAGGATACAGTCGATCTCGCTTGTTCATGAAATGCTCTATCATAGTGATTCCTTAGCCTATATAGAGTACAATAATTACGTGAACGACCTTCTCCAGGCTATAAGCAGTATGCATTTAAGTTCGGGAAAGAATATCCAGATACGATCAGAAATAGATAAGATATCATTGGATCTGAATCATGCGATCCCTTGCTCGCTGTTATTGAATGAGATTGTTGTGAACGCCTATAAACATGCTTTTGAAGGTCAGGACGAGGGAGAGATCGTCGTGAAGATGAAAGAAGAAAGAAATGAAATAGCGTTAGTGATTGAAGATAATGGTGTAGGTTACAAATCAGGGGCTGAATCAAAGGAACAGGGTTTAGGAATCACCCTGATAAATACACTCACGCATCAGCTCAAAGGAACAATCGAATTTGAGACATTAAATAATGGGGTCGGAAGCAGAACCACCGTTCGGTTCAATACTATAGCGTAAAAATGATCAGATCTCATCGTCCAGGTATTTCCGGCGTAATGGCTCTTCAAATTTTTCAATAGCATAGCGAAGCATAGTCCTTGGCATTCTTTTGTAGCGATCTGCTTCCTGCAAAAATAACTCCTCAGTTTCCTGATCTCTTTTACCGACTTCTTTAAGCATCCATCCAACAGCTTTCTGAATAAGATCCTGTTCATCTTCAAGAAGAATATCTGCGAGCAGCAGTGTATCACCAAAGTCGTGATTTCTGATAAAGTGATAGCAGGTTACAATGGAGATCCTCTTTTTCCACAGATCTTCTGACCGGGCGAGATCATACAGAAGATCCCGTTCTTTATTTTCCAGAAAAGGCCCCAGGATCTGACGACATGAACTGTCTACGATATCCCAGTTATTTACATATTCGAGGTTTTTAAGATAGAAGTTTACCACTTCTTCTAATACTTCAGAGCCTGTTCTTTCAATCCGATACACCAGGAGAAGTACAGCGGTTAGC
The DNA here is from genome assembly GCA_030427885.1 of Rhodothermia bacterium. GTDB lineage: Bacteria > Bacteroidota > Rhodothermia > Balneolales > Balneolaceae > JAUICM01. The sequence continues at coordinate 8,964 of JAUICM010000005.1, forward strand.
CTGCACTCATGAATTTCATGTTGAATAAGTTTCTGAACCTCGTCCAAAGGCATATCCTTGTATTTTTTCGCCACCGTTCTCTGGTTGGGAACGGAAATGCCGAGAAATTTATCCCCTTCACCATAATCGCCTGGCCCGGATTTGAAATACCCCAGATAATGTTGAGATTTATCGGGGTCAGCAAGTGCGAGCAATTCTGAATATACCTGTTCAAAACTCATTAGTAATCTTATCTAGTCTTTGACCTGCTAATTATGATCACACCAGAGATAATAACCAATGCTCCGATAACCTGAATGAAAGTAAGTGATTCGTCCAGAAAAATCATGGAGAGTGTGATCGTGGAAACCGGACCCAAACTCCCTATGATGGATACATTAGGAGCTCCCAGTCTGCGAATCCCGGCATTGATCAGGAAGGAAGGTACAACAGTTGCAACCACCGCCATTAATAGACTTAGAAAGTAAACTTCGATCGGATAATTCAGCAGTTCTGAGTCGGTTGTGGCCATATAATGAATTATCACTACCAGGCAGGATACCATCATAGAAAATGTAGTAATTCGTACAGTACCAACTTTCCCTATAATTGAATTTGTACCCACCAGATAGGAAGCATAAGCAATGGCACTCAGGGCGATGAATAAAGAGCCTGTGATCACATCAGATCTGCTGCCCACCGTTATACCTCCGGAGTCAAAAAAGATAATGGCAATTCCCAAATAGGTGATCAGAATGGATAAGATCTGTTTCCCATTGATCTTCTTCTTCAGGAACAGAGCGCTCAGAATTAGAACCACCGTTGGGTATGAAAAAAGGATAAGCCGTTCCAGACTTGCCGTTATGTAGGTAAGTCCTTTGAAATCCAGGAAACTGGCCAGATAATAACCCAGAAAGCCTAACAATAAGATAGAGATCAGGTGCTTTGAACTAAGTGGATTTTGTTTCCATTGCTTTCGTTTGAATACCCAGATAAGAGCATAGAAAGGAAGTGAGAATAACATACGGAGCAGGAGCAGGGAAACGGCATCAATATCATACTGGTAGGCCAGTTTGATGATAACTGCTTTTGAGGAGAACATGACAACACCGGTAGCGGTGATAATCACTCCAAGGATTGTGTTTTGAGAAGCGTCTGATTTCATGTTGATATAGAAAACCCTCCATACAGAAGGGACTCAAAAATACAGAGTTTAGCACAACTTGAAATTGTTTATTTCCATACCAAACTAAATAGATGAGTATTGTTATTTATGACACTGAATCTATAACACTGATATGCTTTGGTATATAGAAATTAATGTAATATTATCTAGATAGTATTAAGCAAAGGGAGAAATGAAGTTCGCATTAAAGATCATATTCGGTATCGTAATTGGTGGTGTGGTTTTGTCGTCAGATATTATTGCTCAGACCGAATGTGAATTAACTGAAGAAGGATTTCCAGTTTTTTGGGAATGTGCAAATACTCATCTCGAACAAAGCAAATACTATGATCCTCTCCAGCGAAAATATGCAAATGCGTTCTATGAGTTCTATGTAGAGAATCCTGATTCAGACCTGGCAAAAGATGCCTTACTGGACGCCATAATAATGTGGATGAATATTAAAGAGTATGAAAAATTCGAGGCTGCTTTAAGTGGAATTGACTACACTTCAGATATCTGGAACGAACTGATAGTATTGCTGTCGCATAGTAACTATTACCGGAATACCTATCCCGAGAAATATATTGCTCACTTAAAGAATCTGAGAGATAAACTCACCGATCCGGATAGCAAAACCGTAGTCCTTTCAAATCTGGCAACCGTTTACAGAAGTGAGGGTGATAGAGAATCAGAGATGGCACTTTACAGGGAAATGATACAATTGGATACTAAATGGTTCTACAAGGATTTCGCAAGTAAAGAATTATATGAGTATGAGCATCTGCAGTTGGGTGAAGCTGCTCCTGAATTTACATTGAGGTCTATCGGTGGAGATTCTCTTTCTATTGGTGATCTGGAGGGGAAAGTGGTCCTGCTATATTTTTGGATCACTCATTCAGGTATATTGGGAAGAGATGTTCCATTTATTAAAGAGTTGGAATCAAGGTATTCAGAGAATGACTTTGAGGTAGTTTGGCTTTCTATAGAAAAGGATGGAGAAAAATTTGTTGAGAACCTGAAAGAGTTCTCATTGAAATCGCCCCAATTCTGGTTAGAGGGTGGCAGTGAGAATGAAGTGGCGAAGCTCTACAATATAAAATATGGCCCACGGATTTTTGTATTAAATAGAAATGGAAGGATTGTGAGTAAGGATCAACGAGGACCGGATTTAGAAGAAATAATATCAGAATTAATAAGCCAATAAATGCAGCTTAAGAAATCACACCCCGGATAATTCCGGGATGCGATGTCATTTTAATCTTCTAAAAAGCAGGAACAATGAAGTCCTGCAGCACCAATTGAGACTGATTGCCAGTCGAATTTGTTGTTAAATCCTTCACGCTCCCACCAGAATGGAAGTCGTTCTTTCGGTTGATTGCCTACTTCATTCATGGTGGCAGAGTCGAATAAACGGCCGTTAACCATAGTATAAACCAAAGAATTGGTATTATAGATATCCTCAAGCGGGTTTTTATCCAGGACGATGAGATCAGCAAGTTTTCCAACTTCCAGTGACCCGATGTCATCATCGAGGCCCAGATAATGGGCTCCGTTCATAGTTGCAGCACGAAGAGCTTCCATATTGGTCATTCCACCTTGATGCAGCATCCACAACTCCCAGTGTGCCCCTAATCCCTGTAGCTGTCCATGGGCGCCGAGATTAACTTTAACTCCTGCATCAGTTAGTAGTTTTGAAGACTGAGAAGTAAGGATATGACCATTTTCATATTCTTCATCCGGGATCATAGTGCGGTGTCGTGATCTTGGATCGATTACGCTTCTTGGGGTGAACGTAAGTAGTTTTTCATTTTCCCAGACATTGTACTTCTGATAGAAATAATACTCTCCGCTCATACTTCCATAGTTCACAATGTGAGTAGGGGTGTATCCTGTTTCACTGGCAGACCAAAGTTCCTGAACGTCCTTGTAAAGCGGAACAACTGGAATATTGTGTTCGATTCCGGTGTGGCCATCCAGGATCATACTCATGTTGTGGAAGAAGAAAGATCCTCCTTCCGGAACAACCATCATCTCAAGTTCTTTAGCGGCTTTGATCACCTGCTGACGTTGTTCCCGGCGGGGTTGATTATAGCTTTTTACGGAAAATGCACCAAATGCTTTCGTTCGTTTCAGAGCAAAAAGTGCGTCTTCATAGCTATTGATCACAGCCTTAAAATCACCATCAGCACCGTAAAGAATAACACCTGTTGAGTACAATCTTGGGCCAATCATATTTCCTGCTTTGATGGCTTCAGAATTTGAGAACACCATTTCACTGTTTGAAGACGGATCGTGTGAAGTTGTGACTCCATAGGCGAGATTAGCGAAGTATTCCCACTGTTGCTGAGGAGCCACACCTAATCTGAAATTCCCTAAATGTGCGTGTACATCTACAAATCCCGGCATGATAGTTTTTCCGGAGGCATCAATTACTTTAGCACCGGTGGGGATGCTTACATCAGTTCCCAAGGCAGTGATCTTGTTGCCTTCAATAACAATAGTTCCATTTTCTAAGACCTGATCTCCGTTCATTGTGATAATGCGGGCATTGGTAAATGCAATACTACCTTCAGGGACATAGGTTTTTAACTCAACTCCAATATCGATTCCTGTTTTAGGTGGTTCCGGAAGTTCTTCAGGAGCACCATCTACAAAACTGAAACTGTCTTTAAGATCAACGGTGAAGTATTCCTGACCTAGCGTCCAGTGGAGTTTTTTACTATCAGATGACCATTGCATATGATACCCGCCTTCTGAAGCAACCAACGAAACCGGAATAGCTTTTGTAGTTGGTGAAAGCTCGATAGTCTTGCCGGTTTTGGGCATGGGCGCGATATACACTTTATATAAATTTGAGAATGCCATCCATTTTCCGTCCGGGCTGGGTACAAACTCATGTCCGTATTTTGAGGTAAACAAAGTCTTGTCATTTTCACCATCCAGATCAATCACGTGATATGATTTCTCAATAGAGCCAAAAAGATATCCGCCTCCCTGGTAATAGATCTTATTTCCGGTTTCATTGAATCTTGGGAAGACGCCATTGCCGGTAACTTTTTTGGGGTTTCCTCCACGGGCTGAGATTGTATAAATACCCGGTTTCTGAGTGTATGCAAAGCCCTGCTGGCCATTACCTGATTCCCGCCTGAATACAATCTTCTGACCATCCGGAGAGAAAGACGGTTCACGGTAAATCCCTTTATCGGAAGTGATCTTTCGAGGTGTATAGTAAGCAGCTCTTTTTCTAAGGTCGAGCACATTTACAGCCCCCATATCCAGATCATTCCAGCTCACATAAGTGAGATATTTACCATCGGGAGAAAACGAAGGCTCGAATTCCAGGTCAGTTCCGGAGGTAAGTCTTTTTGGTTTAGAATCAGGAAGTGTTTTTGACCATAGATACCCTGCTGCACTGTAAACAACGGTTTTACCATCAGGTGAAGTGACGGCATTTCGTATAGCTTTGGTTGTGAATGTTTCCGGTGCAACATCCTGTTTAAAGCGAACAGCTTCGACTATATTATGCTTTGATTCAAGCTCGAATGGAATGACCGAAGAATCACCAGATTCAACATCTATCTTATTGATCTTACCGTTTGCCCAAACAATGATGGAGGTACCATCCGGGGTCCAGTTGAAATTAGTATACACTCCGAAAATAGCCCATGCTTCCTGCTGATCCTTACTCAGATTTTCGAAGATCGGCCATTCGAGTCCCGAATCCAGATCCCGGAGATAAAGTACCGTCTTCGTTCGTACCCGGCGGACAAAGGCTAATGTCTTACCGTCGGGGGAGATCTGAGGCCGGGCTGCTCCACCATTCCCTCCGGTTACAGTTTCAATGCGGCCCTTTTTTGTATCATATCTCCTGATCACGTAGATCTGGCTGTTAGGATCTTTGTTATACTGAAAAGCTCCTCCCGGATAATTGTCTTCACTATAGTATACATAGCGGCCATCCGGAGAAACGGAAGGTTCTCCGATATCCTGTTGTTCGTTTTTCTTTTCTACCAATTGAATACCGGAACCACCTGATCTGTGGAACATCCAGATCTCTCCGGCACCTAACGAACGGGTGGAAGAAAAATGTTTTTTAGCAATGATATACTCTCCATCAGGAGCCCACACCGCATTATTTAAAAGCCGGAAATTTTCTTCGGTCACTTGCCGGGCATTTGATCCATCTGTATTCATTACCCAAATATTATCGCCACCTCCGGCATCACTGGTAAAAGAAATAGATTGGTCATCAGGACTAAAACGGGGCTGTACTTCAAAAGCATGCCCACCTCTGAGTAGTGTTGCTTTTCCTCCTTCTACCGGCATGATGTAAATATCACCAAGCAGGTCAAACACGATTTGTTTTCCATCGTGGCTTACATCGAGGTTCATCCAGGTTCCCTCATCGGTGGTGAAAGTTAATGAGGTTGTTTTACCCAGATCGGGATCGGTGACATCCCATTTATCCTGTGCTACTGAAAATTGAAGTATTACAAGTGATAGTATTATTGTAAGAATTGATCTCATATGTATTTAACTGAATTTATTTTGTGAAATAGTATAACGTTTGACGAGTAAATATGAGTGGGGAAGGATCATTTTTTTTTAATGAGTTAGAATATCTATAATTATGGGTATCTATGTTTTTAATTATAGATATTTAGGTTTTAGTTTCAGGTATCGGAGTGAATTTAAAGCAGCTTTTCAGTCTCTTATTATTATTGGGGTTAGGGTATTCCCATGGATTGGCACAGAGATATAACATCAAAACGTATTCTGTAAATGATGGCCTTCCATCAAGTCAGGTATATGATGTTCATATCGATGAGATGGGTTTAGTATGGTTTGGAACAACTATGGGGCTCGTTAAATATGATGGTCATGAATATGAGCTTTTTGATACGGATCATGGGCTAAGAGATGCTCTTATTTACGATATTTATAAAGACGGTGATAAGGATTTTTGGGTTTCCACAGAAATTGGAGGAGTTGCCAAATTCGAAGAAGACACCTTGATCTATATCTCCGAGCTGGCATGGATGGATACCATTGTAGTGAATTTCATGATCAATGCTCCCAATGGAGAACTCTGGTTTGGAACAGATAAAGTCGGGTTGATTCTCTGGGATAAAAAGGCACATACGTTTGAAAAGGTCAATGAACAGGATGGGTTACCAAGCAACCAGATCTGGGACGTCATGTTCGATTCAAAGGGAGTAGCCTGGATCTCAACCATGTACGGAGTAGCGCTCTATACTTCTGAAAAGGGAGTATTTCAAACTTATACCAAAGAGAAGGATAAGCTCAGTGGTGAGAATACCTATCAGGTATATGAGACAACAAAAGGTAAAAAGTGGATAGCGACAAACGAAGGGGTTTCTGTCATTGATGTTGACGGTAGCATTCATACCCTCACAGAGCTTAATGGTGACCGACTGGGTTATGTCTATAGCGTTTCTCAGGATGATGACGGAACTGTATGGATAGGAACAGAAAGCAACGGACTATTTTGGTGCGACGGAGGAGTGTATACTCATATTACCCGGCAGAATGGATTGAGCAGTAACTTTATTTACCGACTCATAAAAGCAGATGATGGAACCATCTGGGTAGCTACAGATGGCAATGGGGTGAGTATCTTCAAAGATAAGCAGTTTATTTTTTACGACAGTCGTTCCGATCTGGGTGCAGACTTTGTATCAGGAATGCTTAGGGCAAAAGATGGAACTGTTTGGTTAGGTACTGAGAACGGCCTGAGCAGTTATAAGAATGGAAAATTTCAAAATTATACCATCCCAAAAGAGTTTTTTAATGAAAATGAGATATGGGATATAGAAGAACTTTCAAATGGTCATCTACTGCTATTAACCTATAATTATGAGATCATTGAATTTGATGGGGCAAAATTTTTTAAACCCTCATTTTATGATGACTTATATGAATACTATGTGAGTGATATTATTGCTGATCCGAATGGTGATATCTGGTTTGCTGCATTTGATGCCTTACTGAAGTACAGCAATGGGAAGCTTACAAAGTTTGATCCTCCTGACGACAATTACTGGAGAACTTCACTAAATACCTTATTCCGAGATTCCAGAGGTGATCTTTGGGTGGGAACTGAAGGCGGAGCAGCCATATTTGACGGAATGGATTTCAAGTTCTTTGAGACAAGTAATAAAGAACTGGGTAAAAGTATCTACCAGATCACCGAAGATCAAAAAGGAAATGTATGGTTGGGAACCAATAAAGGGATCACAATTGTGTCAGGATTGAATGAATCGGGGCGTCCAGCTGATATGCACAGCTTCGATCTTGGAGAAGTATATTTGAATGAAACCATGTTCATCCAATTTGATAACTATGGGGGCTTATGGCATGGTACCAATGCAGGAGTAAATTATTATGATCTGAGAAATGAAAATGCTGAAGGTGAGATCAATCAGTTATTCTTTCCGCTCCAGGAACATGGAAATGGAGTAGAAATGAATGGCTCTGCCAGCCTGATAACTGATGAAGGAGAGATATGGTTTGGAACGGCGTCGGATGGAATAGTGACTTTTCATTTTGACAATGAAAATGGAGAAATAAGAAGAAGCCGACCACCAAGTGTATTTCTCAGAGAAATTCTGGCGAATAATGAAGTAGTATTCTCCCAGTCTTCGGGTAGTAGAATTTCAGATACTAAACCTCTGGAACTTGAATACGAACAGAACAATCTGGAGATGATTTTCAGTGGAATTGATTTCAAAGACCCAAGCAGAGTAAGATACCGTTATAAGCTGGAGGGATTTGACAAAGAGTGGGAGCAGGGATCGGATCTTAAGAATGTTCGTTATACAAGTCTGGAACCAGGAACCTACCAGTTTAAAGTTTCAGCAAAATCCATAAAATCAGATTGGAGCCAGCCTGAAAGTTTGATCACAATTAAGGTGAGAAAACCGTTCTGGACTTCTTACTGGTTCTTTGCAATAATTGCTTTGAGCATTGTTGGGGTGATAATAACTTATGTTAATATCCGAGTGAATCAGTTAGAGAAAAAGAATCTTAAAAAGCAGGTTGATGAGAAAACGAAAACGCTGCAGAATGCACTTAATGAGAAAGAAGTTCTTATTAAAGAAATCCATCACCGGGTAAAAAACAACCTGGCTGTAGTTTCCGGATTACTGGAATTGCAAAGCTGGAGTATGCCTGAAGGCCACGCTAAAGATGCAATGCAGGAAAGTCGTTTGAGGGTGTTGGCAATGTCCAAGATCCACGAGAATCTTTATCAGAATGATGATCTGGCACGCGTTAATTTTAAGAAGTTTCTGGAAGAACTGATCAAAAGTGTATCGGTTACCATGCGCAAAACAGGGCAGGATATCACTGTTTTACAATATGTGGATGAGATACTGCTGGATGTTAATATTGGTATTCCTGTGGGGCTTATCACGAATGAATTAGTTAGTAATGCTTACAAACATGCCTTTGATGAAAAGGGAGAAGGCACGATCACAATAATTTTTGAAGAGAAAGAAGACCGTTACCGACTTGTTGTGGAAGATAATGGGGTTGGCAGTGATCAAAATATTATGGAGATGGCCAAAGGCTCACTTGGCATGAACCTGATAAAATCACTCGTATCGCAAATCAATGCTGAAATAATTTTTGACGGGAAAAACGGAGCCAGATTCGAACTGAATATCTGGAAGAAATTATAAGCTAATTTCCTTTTTTGAATTCACTGATGAAGTTTTTGGTGAAATCAGACAATACTAATCTTCCACTGATCTCAGCTCTTAGTTCAAGGAGTTCATCTAAATCATCTGTTCTGATCCAGGTAAGAAGCTTGATCTCCTGCATAGCATCAGGACTTGATCCGGCCAGGTCCTCAGCCAGCCTGTTTACCTCATTATCGAGTTCAGATACTGAGGTGGTAAGTGTATTAAATAAACCTTTTTTAAAAGCCCATTCAGCTGATTGCCATTTCCTGGCATCAATACTAAGTGTAGAAAAAGCTGAAAGTCCGATTTTCCTGGTAACAACAGGGGCGATCACAAAAGGCCCAATTCCAAGGCTTAGTTCACTCAATTTAACAAAGGCACTGTTTGAGGCGATCGCATAATCAGATGCAGCAATGATACCTAAGCCGCCACCTACTGCTTTTCCATGAACACGTGTGATGATCAGCTTCGGGCAGTTTTTCATGGCCAGGATCACTTTACCAAAACCCATGAAGAATTTTTTACCCACCTCGTAATTATTGATGTCGATCAATTCATCAAAAGAAGCACCGGCACAGAAAGCACCTTCTCCGGCACTCTTAAGAACAATGACTTTTACAGAATCATCCTTTCCGGTGGAGCTTATTTGCTCAGCAATTTCGTCAAGCAAATGAGAGGGCAGAGAATTGCCTTTGGGATGAAAGAATTCAATAGTAGCGATCCCTTTTTGAATTTCTGCACTTACTGAGCCGCTCATAAATTGTTTTTTCGGATGGAGAGGAACTGATTACTATGTAATAAAAACTCGTATTCCTGAACTGTTTTTGTTTCATAACCCCGGATATCAAATGGACTATAAGATTGAAACTGGTCCATTGGAGAACGGAACTTCAGCCCCTGAAGAAACCAGCCGGTAAAGTTCAGGAATGCATTAGATTTTACACCAGTTGTTTTCAGGGTAATAGCAAAATGATCTGAATTCAATACAGAAGGGATGAATTGTAACGGTTCTGTGATTTCGGAGTGTAACAGGGTATCACTTTGCTGTGCATACCCGTTAATGCTGAAACAGATAATAATTGCGATTCCGACAAGTTTGATCTTCATACCTTAAAATATAGTTCAAAATCAGGGAAAACGGAATAAATCTATATATGTGAAGAGTTGCTAAATGCCTTGCGCCAAAGGTCAAAGCTCATCATATTCATTTTCTAATTCAAAAAAGGACCCAATTCATGAAACAACTATTCACCTTACTGTCCGGCATACTTCTGTTTAGCTCATTAAGTGCTCAAACTCACAATGTTTACGAGATCTCTTTCAATAATGCAGTACATCACGAAGCTCATATAACTGCAACATTTACCAATCTGGATCTGAATCCACTGGAAGTGAGAATAAGCCGTTCATCACCGGGTAGATATGCGATTCATGATTTTGCAAAGAATGTGTATGGAGTAAGAGCATATGACAGTAATGGCATTGAATTGGAAGTGACCCGTCCTAATCCTCAGCAATGGGATGTAACGGGCCACGACGGAACCGTTCGTTTTGAATATACCTTGTATGCCAATCGCGGGGGTGGAACTTATTCACAGGTTGATGAGACTCACGCACATCTGAACATGCCAGCTACGTTTGTCTTCGCCAGAGATTACCAGCATCGCCCGATCGAGATCACATTCAATGTACGTAATGACCTGAACTGGAGAGTGGCTACACAGTTGAAGCAGGTGGGCGAAAATACCTATTACGCACCGGACACTTACTACTTCATGGACAGTCCAACAGAGATAGCCGATTATCACCTTAGGGAAGAAATGGTGGATGGCCAGCTGATAAGGCTTGCACTTCACACACCTGCATCAGACCGGGAAGTGAATGAGTATTTTGCTAAAGTAATGGCTATAGTGAAAGCGGAAAGAGATGTATATGGAGAGCTCCCAAGCTTCGATTATGGAGAATACACGTTTTTATCCTGCTATATGCCCAATGCCAGTGGTGACGGTATGGAGCACAGAAATTCAACATATGTGGTAAGCTCTAAACCTCTTGACCGTCCTCTCGGAGAAACAAGTATCAGTACCATAGCACATGAATTTTTTCATTCTTGGAATGTAGAACGAATTCGCCCACGTGCACTGGAACCTTTCGATTTTGAAGATGCCAATATGAGTGGTGAACTTTGGTTTGCTGAAGGTTTTACCAGCTACTATACCGGGCTTACGCTGGCCAGGGCCGGGATCAATACTCCCCAGGAATATATTGAAGGACTGGATGGGGGATTAAATTATGTGATCAACTCTCCGGGTAGAAAATTCTTCAATCCGATGGAGATGAGTTACCGTGCTCCTTTTGTAGATGCAGCCACCTCGATCGATCCAACCAATAATTCAAATATTTTCATTTCCTATTACACCTATGGAAGTGTGCTGGGATTGGGATTAGATCTTTCACTTAGAAATATGGACAGAGGCCTCTCACTGGATGGTTTTATGAGACTTATGTGGCAGAAGTTCGGTAAAACAGAGGTTCCTTATTCAGTGAGAGATATTGAAGCCACTTTAGCAGAATATGCCGGTGAGTATTTTGCTGGTGAATTCTTTGATAATTACATCTATAAAAGTGAATTACCTGACTACCAGCAGCTTCTCTTTCAGTTTGGTGTCGACTTCGGTCTGGAAAAACCAGACGAAGCCTCATTGGGAGGAACAATCAGAGAAAGAGATGGAGTCTGGAAGCTTACATCAAATGCCCTAATAGGTAGTCCTCTATATGAAGCCGGAATTGAATCGGAAGACGAGATCATTTCCATTGGAGGTGTTCGCCTGAGTGATGTGGAAAGTGTGGATGAGATACTGGAACGACGACGTCCCGGACAATCTGTTGAGATCGTATTTTCCAGATGGGGAGAAGAGAAAAGAACCCGTGCTACTTTAACTAATAATAACAGATATAAAACTGAGATCAGTAACCGCGAAAACAGGAATATGCGGGACAAAAGAAACGCCTGGGTAACAGGTAAATGATCCACTAATCAGAAGATTCATGAAAAAACTTCTCTTTTTGCTTCTTATTTATTTCTTGCCGCTTTCGGCAAATAGTCAGGATCATCCCTACATCCTGTCTATGAAAGACCGTGCGACAGTTATTGATGATATACTGGCTGACAGGGTTAAAACCATACTCCCTGAGATCATGCGAAGGGAGGGGGTTGATATGTGGTTGATCATCTCCAGGGAGTATAATGAAGATCCGGTGATCAAAACGCTGTTACCGGCAACCTGGCTTGCAGCCCGCCGGCGCACCATATTAGTTGTCTTCGACAAGGGAGAAGGTAAAGACCTGGAAACCCTGGCTGTGGCACGGTACGATGTTGGTACTACCTTTAAAAAAGCATGGGACAAAGAACAGGAACCGGATCAATGGAAAAGACTGAAGGAGATCATTGAAGAACGGGATCCCAAAAAGATCGCAGTCAATAAATCTGATTATTTTGGCCTTGCGGATGGGATTGTTGCCACAGATCTGGAACAGCTCAAAGCAGCAATAGGAAGAAAATATTCTCAACGTATAGTTTCTGCTGAACAAGTAGCGATAGGCTGGCTGGAAACCCGTACACCGAAAGAAATGGCGATCTATCCACAGATCGTACGTATTGCTCATGAGATCATTAAAGATGGATTTTCAGACCGAGCCATACAGCCGGGAATAACAACTACCGATGATCTGGTATGGTGGTACCGCGAGCGAATTAGTGAGCTTAAACTTGTAACCTGGTTTCATCCCAGTGTTTCCATCCAGCGTCAGGATCCGGAGTCGTTCGATCATCTCCGGACATTTGATACCAGACCGGAAGGAAATGTGATCATGCCCGGTGACCTGTTGCATGTTGATTTCGGGATCACTTATCTGAGACTTAATACGGATACTCAGCAACATGCATATGTTCTTAAACCGGGAGAAACGGATGCACCTGAATATTTGAAAAAAGCTCTGAAGAACGCGAACAGATTACAGGATATCTTCACCGGAAATTTCAAAGAAGGACGAACAGGCAACGAAGTTCTGAAGATGTCCAGAGAGCAGGCCATAGCAGAAGGGATCAAACCATCCATTTATACCCATCCGATCGGGTATCATGGCCATGCGGCAGGTACTACCTTAGGAATGTGGGATTCCCAGGAAGGGGTGCCAGTAACAGGTGATTATCCATTGCATCTGAATACAGCGTATTCCATCGAGCTTAATGCAGCTACTTATATCGAAGAGTGGGATAAAGAGATCAGGATCATGTTGGAAGAAGATGCCTTTTTTGATGAATCTGGTGTGTGGTATATAGACGGCCGACAAACAGAGCTGATCATCATTCCGGAAGATCCGGCGAAACATTAACCTGATTTGTTCGCTAAAAGCCACTCGTTTATATTTAAAGCCATAAATGATTAGGCATGCGGAAAAAGATTTGGGTTATTTGGTTTGCGGTCACAGTATGTAATTCACTTAGTTTAGTGTATGCTCAGGGTACGTCTCGTCCTACCATTGAAGAACTTCAATCCCAGTTACAAAGCACTTCAGGGATAGAAAAAGTACAGGTACTGCACAGGTTATCTGAACTCCAGAGGTATCGGGACATCACTATTGCCCGGAATTATATTGATGAAGCCTATGATCTGTCGGTTGCGCTTCAGAACGATAGTCTGGTTGCTCAGAGCATGTACCGTATTGCAAGTATTGACATAGTCGAGGGGAAGAAAATTGAAGCCATTGACAACCTGATCGAAGCTCGTCACGCATTTCAGGAGTTGGGGTTAAAGAGATACGAAACGGATGTGATGCTGACACTGGGAGCAGTATATACAGATAACGGACAGTATGAAGAAGCATCTGAGTTATACTTTCAGGCCCTGGAGAATAGTCGCGAACTTCAGGATAAAGAAGCGGAAGTCTTTGCATTGACCCGTTTAGGAGTGATCCAGAAATTTTTGAGTAAATACAGGATCTCACAACGCTTTTTGCATGATGCCATACATCTGGCGAGAGAAACAGACGATTGGGGTAATGAAACCATAGCGCTGGCGGAAGCAGGCTATCTTGAAGAACAGTTAGGAAGCATTGATAAGGCGGTCGAGTACTTCCAGAAAGCAATTGATATTTTTGAAGAAAAGGGGGTGAAGCACGCAATTCCTTCGCTCCAGTTTGATATCGCCCGGCTCTACAAAGACGAGCAAAAGCTCAACGACGCACTTACAATTGCTCAGGAAGCTCTTGAGTTGTCTGAATCACTGGATTATCAGTATTTGGTGATAGATGGCCTGGGAAGAATAGCGGGAATCTATCATGAAATGGGTGAAGACGGAAAAGCGATTGAAGCTCTGAACAATGCTTTGGAAAAAGCAGATGAGTCAGGAATGCAATCCAGGAAATTTCCCCTTCTTAATAAGCTTTCAAAAAGCTACATGACTTTAGGGAGAAACAAAGAAGCAGTTAAGGCTGCTCAGGAGGCTTATGACCTGGCGATAATTTCGAAAGATTGGGTTTCTGCGGAGGATGCACTTGAACTGTTGATCGAAAGTGAGATATCCTCAAACAATTTGAGCAGTGTGGTTGAACATCAGAAGGCTTTACTCGCAGTTCGTGATTCTATCATAAATGAAGAACAGGCAAAAACCATTTACGAGCTGGAGGCCAAATTCAGAGTAGAGGAAAAAGAAAAAGAGATAGAACTCCTTAAAACCGAGAATGATAAAAAAGCGATCGTACAGGGTACTCTTATTTGTGGATTAGTTCTATTGTTGATCATTGGATTGCTGGTATATCGCAGCCAGAGACTGAAGATCAAAACAGGTAAAGCTGAACTGGAAGTTTCGAGGTTAAAAAGAAAAGAACTGGAACAAGATCTGGAGTTCAAGAACAAACAACTTACCACACAAAGTCTCAATATCGTTCAAAAGAATGAACTGATGGCTGAGCTGAAGGATAAAATCGGTGACCTAAAACAGGATGGAAATGCCAAGGAGCTAAATAATATCTCAAATCTGGTTGACTACAGTTTTAGCCTCGATGAAGACTGGAAACAATTCAGAATGCATTTTGAAGAAGTTCACTCAGGGTTCTATCATATACTTCGGGACCGCTTTCCGGAACTTACTCCAAACGAGATGAAACTTTCTGCTTTGGTGAAGCTGAATCTCAATATCAAGGAAATGGCTGCAATTCTTGGAATCTCTCCAGATAGTGTGAAAACGGCCCGCCATCGATTACGCAAAAAGCTCGATATAAATACGGAAGTGAACCTTACAGAGTTCATGATCAAGCTCGAAAAAGAGTCTCTTGAAGTCTGATAAATAAAAACAAAAGCAGCATTTTAGCACATCTTTTTTAGCCTGCTCACCTGATGTTCACCTTTTTTTCAGGGAAGTGTATACCTGTTGTTTACGTAAGGAACTGCATCCACGGTGGTCTAACCCCGTAATTTTGATCATCTGAAAATTGGGTGACACCGAAAATCCGAGAACCATAAAAACAAAAAGTAGAAATACGGAATAAAACAATGAGAAAACAAATAACCGGGATGCTGATATTCTTATCGGTATCAACCATAGCATTAGGTCAGCCTTTTAAGGGAGATAAACTATTCGAAGGTCAGCTGGCACCATTACTAGAGGGAATGGGCTTACACGATTTCGAAATAAGTACCGAAAATGATCTGGCCTATATATTTTTCAATCAGGCGATCGCCCTCACATATGGCTTCAATCATCTGGAAGCAGAACGGTCATACAAGCAGGTAGCGCTACTCGATAGTACATCTGCAATGGCCTATTGGGGTCAGGCGTTGGTACTTGGTCCGAATATCAATGCACCAATGGAAGCTTCGTCAGTGAAACCAGCTTATGATGCTATCCAAAAAGCTATAAGCTTGAAAAGATTTGCTTCTGCTAAAGAGCAGGATATGATCAATGCCTTAGCAAAACGATACTCTGAGGATGAGACACAGCAAGATCGTGTGGAACTGGATCATGCTTATGCGGAAGCCATGCGGGAAGTAGTGGCAAAATATCCGGATGACCCACATGCACGTACAATGCTCGCAGAAGCATTGATGGTAATTCATTCATGGGATTATTGGCACGGAGACGGACGTCCGAAAGAATGGACTCCGGAGATCCTTAACGTGTTGGAAAAAGGACTCGAGGACCACCCAAGACATACGGGGCTGATCCATTATTACATTCATGCTGTAGAAGCTTCAAAACGTCCAGACAGAGCGTTGGGTAGTGCTGATATTCTGCGTGATCTGGTACCAGGTGCCGGACATCTGGTACACATGCCGTCACATATTTATATCCGAACCGGCCGATATCAGGATGGAGTGGAAGCAAATGAGAAGGCGATCATAGTTGATAGTGAGTATATCACTCAGTGTCGCCAGCAAGGGATCTATCCGGTAGCCTATGTACCTCATAACCGTCATTTCCTGTGGGCGATGGCAACCATGCAGGGAAATAGTAAAAAAGCGATCATGGCGGCCAATCATATGGCTGATCATATTGATCAACAACTAATGAGAGAGCCGGGTTACGGGACACTTCAGCATTACTGGGTGACCCCGATTTATGCATATGTGCGTTTTGGTAAATGGAATGAGATCATGAACCTCCCAAAACCTGATTCCGACCTGAAATATCCTCTCGCCATATGGCATTATGCACGCGGAGTGGCTTTCACCGGAATGGGAGAATTGGAGAAAGCTAAAGCTGAACTGGCTGCACTGAAGAGGATCTCAGAAGATGACGAACTTAAAAATATTACCGTTTGGGAGATCAACGATGCTCACAGCGTTGTTAAAATAGCCAGTCTGGCCCTTGAAGGAGAGTTGGAAGGAAAATCAGGTAATTATGCCAGGTCGGTAAAAGTGTTCAATTCTGCCATAGAGCTGGAAGACAATCTGAATTATAACGAACCATCCGATTGGCACTATCCGATCAGGCAATCGCTTGGCGCGATCTATCTCGAAGCAGGAGAATTCGATAAAGCAGAACAGGTATACAAAGAAGATCTGCTGACTTTCCCGGAAAACGGTTGGTCGCTTTATGGCCTGCATCAGGCTCTTGAAAAACAAGGAAAGCATACGGAAGCAGAATCAGTGAGAGTACGCTTTGAGAAAGCATGGCAATATGCTGATATCGATTTGAATGCTTCCAGAGTGTTAAGCATGAACTAAGTGTTATAGTACCCTAAGACACATAAGTCAGGAGAGAAAGCCAACAACCGCGGTACTGCCCAGTATCGCGGTTTTTTTATCTATTCATTTTTGAAATTCTGTACCCAATCAAACCATTTGTTCTTTTGGGCCGCCAAAAGAACCAAAACTCCCGGCTATGATTGCTTCCGGGCATTTAATCTTCCGAATTCTACGCAAAACCAAATGTTCCACAAGTGGGACAGGTTTTTCGCTTCGAATTCAAGAAATGATTAAATGCTACTCCTCCACCAATCAAAGGCCGGAGTTTAAATCATTAAAAGGGTAGCTAAGAATCTTCATTTATTAAATGGGGTAAGAAAGTAGAATCCTAATTTATGGGTAGCAGCACTCAATTGATTGCCAAGAAGAATTGAAATAGAGAGGGTTTCAATCCATTGAAATCGAAATAAAAAGATTGAGAGTAAAACAACAATGCCCACTAAAGTTGTGGCTATCAATATCTCGAAATATTCAGCATTCCTGTCACTTACTGAGTAAAGTTCTAAAGAATCATAGTCATCAAGCTTATACATGATGATTATGTATAGATAATTTAGAAGCGGAAATAATAAGGAGACTTCATCATCATTTATGGCATAGAATAATGCGATCATTGCCACAATAAGTTGTAAAGAAAGAGCAAAATGCAGCATGAATCCTTTGGCAAAAACAGTTTTCTTTTTCTTGGAAAAGGCGTGGTAGATTGAAAATAAAATACCTATAAGAATTCCCGCGTAGATAAAGTAAAACCTTGAGTCTGTACGTGATAAATATTCTAAATCAGAAATTAGATTATCATCAAAAAAAAGTATCATAATAAAAGACATGCTCATGACATACAGAGCAATTTCGTCGTATACCTTGCCGAAGATTTTACTAGTAATCCATTTGAAAAAACTTTTTATCTCTTCAAGTTCTTCTTTGATAGTCATTCCAAATCCGAGATAAACAATTTTACCAAGTTGGCAAACTCATCTTTTTTGAACTCGGCAGCTTCTTTCACTTCTGCGTGGTCGAGTTTTTGATCAGTAACACCAGCTGCGGCATTGGTGATGAGAGAGATCGCTACGGCTTTCAATCCCAGACGGGAAGCTTCCATAAGTTCGGGAGCAGTGCTCATTCCAACGGCATCGCCACCAAGATATCGGAAGGCATGTATCTCTGCTTTGGTCTCATAATTTGGTCCAGTTACGAAAAGGTAGGTCCCACGTTTGACCTCGATTCCGGATTCCTGAGCAAGTTTATATGCTTTATTAGTTAGCTCATATTGATCGTAGATCAATCTATTGGGATCGGGAGGGGAGAGCATTTTACTCTGACGGATGATATTGTCGATGATCATAAGGTCACCCACACGGAAGTCCAGATTTATTCCGCCGGCAGCATTGGAAATGATAAGTTTTTCGGCCTGAAAAGCATGAGCTATCTGAACGGGAACGATCGTTTTATCGAATCCATATCCTTCGTAATAATGGAATCGCCCTGAGAAAGCCAGAACCGTTTTACCATGTATTTCTCCAAAGATAAGGGAGCCGGTATGTCCTTCAACAGTTGATTGAGGCATTCCGGGAATTTCTGAATAGGGAAGAGAAAGAGCGTTTTCTATCTCACTCCCAAATCCTCCGAGCCCCGATCCAAGAATGATCGCGGCGTCTACTGAATCCGGAGCACCGTGGTCTAAAAGGTAATTTCTGATACCGTGGATATTCTCAGGAAGGGACATATGATTCCAGAACTTCAGTGATATATCCGGTTTTGTCGTCATGACCGGTTAACCGGAAAATGGGAGTTTGATCATCATGATAACCAAGAATTGTATATCCTTCCTCAAAAGCGATCTTTGCAAGTCGTTCACGCTGCTTCTGGCTGGTTTCAGGATCAAAATCGTATTTGGCGGCAAACTTACGGTTAACCTGCCCTTTGGTCGCTATCACATCTCCGGCCATCATATATTTCTCATTGCCATCATCAAAGAGAATAACCAGATGATGTTCGGTATGCCCACCGATAGTTTCTACTTTGATCTCAGGGTAAGGCTGGTCGGTATCATCCATAAAATGGAGTTCAGCTTTGGCATCGAGAAAAGCCAGAAATTCAGTTTTCTCTTCGTCATAGAATACTTCTTTAGCTGTAGCTTTTTCCCAACCTGCTCTAGAAGCCCAAACTTTAGCATCCGGAAAGGTAAGTTCCCAGTAGCCATTTTGTTTATGAGCCAGACCTCCTAAATGGTCGTAATGGAGATGACTGATAAAAACATCTGTGATGTCATAATCCTGAAGCCCGTGATCACTAAGATTCTCACGGATGATATCAGGGCCGGTTTCCTCGCCAAACTCACCGATCCCGCAATCGATAAGGATGTTCTTATCGTTGGTAGAGATCAAAAATGGATTGAGAGAAATTTTAAGAGCGCCTTTAGCAGGTTTACCATCTCTTGGGATCCGGTTGAATTTCCTGTCCAGACCAACAGAAAATGTGCCTTCATACAATGCGGCGCAGTAAGTTTTCATTTTGTATAAGAATTAGATATTTGCCGCATCGAAATTCCAAAAGCCAGACTTCCAAATTTCAGGATCTTTGTCATGTTTGGAATTTGTTAATTGGAATTTGTCTCTTCGCTATTATCGTAGCGTTCATATGCATTAATAATATCCTTCACCAAACGGTGGCGAACTACATCTTCATCGCCGAGATAAACAAAGTCGATTCCTTCAATGTCTTTCAGGATCTTTTGAATAGAGATCAGACCCGAATGTTGTTTTCTTGGGAGGTCTGTCTGCGTTATATCACCAGTTATGATGGCCCGGCTATTGAACCCGATCCTGGTCAGAAACATCTTCATTTGCGTGTTGGTAGCATTCTGGGCCTCATCAAGGATCACGAAAGCATTATTGAGTGTCCTTCCGCGCATATAAGCTAGTGGTGCGATCTCAATGACATTCTTCTGGAGATGCAGGTTCAGTTTATCCTGATCGATCATATCCTCCAGGGCATCATACAAAGGTCTCAGGTATGGATCGATCTTTTCCTTTAGATCACCGGGCAGGAATCCAAGATTTTCACCGGCTTCTACTGCTGGACGGGCAAGTATGATCTTTTGAACCCTTCGTTCTTTGAGGGCTTTAACTGCCAGTGCAACGGATGTATACGTTTTACCGGTTCCGGCTGGGCCGATCGAGAAAACAATATCATGCTGAGCAGAAGACTTGAGGATACGTTTCTGTCCCGGAGTCTTTGCCACTACTGCCTGTCCTTTGTGTGTGTAGAGGATGAGTTCACCGTCACCAATATCAGCAGGAGTGGTACGCGAGATCTTTTCACCTTTCTTAAGAGCAATCAGTGTTTTAACATCGTCCTCGTCCACTTTATTCTTACGGGAAGCGACTTCGATCATTCCCTCGATCACCTCTTTTACAAGAGCAACCTCCTCGCTGGGACCTGTGATCTTTACGCGTTCACCACGAGCATTGATCCTGGTTTCAGGAAAAGCTTCATCAAGGATTCTGATGTTATGGTCGTGAAGCCCAAACAGGCTGATAGGATCAGTGTGTTTTAGCTCAACAACTTGTTCTAATAATGTGCGTGCGTCGTCTATAATAGCGATATAACTTAGGGTTAGAATAAACCTAAAGGTAAGAATTTAGCAGAAGAATTGTGAGTCTGAAGAGGAATAGGGAAGGGAGATATTAATCAGGAAATTTTATCCATCAATTCTTTTACTCGTGCAGGAATATCTTTTGCACTGAATACGCTATTACCAGCAACCAGAACATCAGCACCCGCTTTAGCGATCTTCTGGATATTTTTCAGGTTAACTCCTCCGTCGATCTGAATAAGAAATCCATACTCACCGGTTTCTCTGATATCAACCAGCTCTTTGATCTTGTGATAGCTGCTTTCGATGAAGCTTTGTCCGCCATAACCGGGATTAACAGTCATAATAAGCACCATATCCACATACTCCAGAATAGGCTCAATATTGAAAAGCGAGGTGGCAGGATTAACTACTACACCAGCCATGATACCATGACTTTTGATCTTCTGAACAGAGCGGTGTAAATGAGGAGTGGTCTCATAATGAACAGTGATCATATCAGCCCCGGCCTCAACAAAGTTATCGATGTAATCATCCGGGTTTTCAATCATCAGGTGAACATCAATAAAGGCATCTCCGGATATCTTACTCACTTGCTTAACTACTCCGGGGCCAAAACTGATATTTGGCACAAAATGACCGTCCATGATATCACAGTGGATCCAGTTAGCACCACCTTTTATAGCTTTTTTGATGTCACTTTCAAGGTTGGTGAAATCGGCAGCCAGAATAGAAGGAGCAAGGATCGGCAGATTGAAATTCATTAAGCAGTTATTTTGATAGTGTTTACCAATTATTTATTGTCGATCTCAGGGGTGTTATTAACTCCGGTAGAGTCGACGATCACTGCACCGCTTTCAATTTCCTCGGTTACTTCAAACCGTTCAGAAATAATAAGTGCCAGTGTTTCCCCTTCAACAATTTCGCTTACTTTTGGGCTGTAATCAAGCACAGTATTTGCGACAACATCTTTTGATGGCTGGAATCTAATCTCACCAACCCGTAATCCTGCTTCACGTAGTTTGAGCTGAGCATCAGGGAGCCGTAGTCCGATGATCTCAGGCACTTTAACGATCTGATCACCTAATCCATCACTAACAACCAGATCGATAGTTGCTCCTTTTTCAACGATAGTACCTTCTGGAATGGATTGACGGAGAACCGCATTCTTGAAACGGGATGACTCATAACTTATGGAGCCAACTTCTAGTCCATAATTCTGGAGTTGAATCTGTGCATTTCTGAGAGAGAGGTTTACCACTTCAGGAACTTCAACCTGAGGTTTGAATTCCGAATTTACTGTCAGATATACTTTTCGGTTTGGCTTTACAATGATCTCAGCCGTAGGTGATTGATCAATAACATAATTAGCGGGATAAGCCGTATTCGCTCGCCGGTCAGCAACTTCAAAGCGTAATCCATAGCTTGTAAGCAGTTCCTCTGCTTCTGCCAGAGAAATACGGGTTACATCAGGTACAGTAACACCTTCATTATAATTGGTATAAACCGGCATCAATACCTTGTCGACTAAGGCAAGAGAGAGTGCTCCAACCACTATCAAAATACCGAGAGTGTAATAAGTGTACCTGGATGTTAGAATTAGCTTTATCATAACCAAAAATACGGGATGATTAAGGATCTTAAAAGTGGAAGATCACAGAAAATGAATCCGGGCGAAGCAGGTTAGCCTGCGTCTCGATCCGGCTGTTCTTCAACTTGACAGTAAAAAAGGCGTCGAATGCTGACACAACGTGGTTTACCAGTATCAGCTTTAATATGTTCCCGGCCTGGCGGTAGTTATTATTGAACTCCTCAGCCCGATCCCTTCCTTCTATGAAATTAGGGGTTATCATCCCGGCATTCCAGGTATAGCGAAAATCGTGACCCGGATCGTTGGTCCATATATCATAAAAATCCTGCCATCCGGGCTGAAACTGATAGTATTTACTCATCAACTCGTAGTACTGCTGAGAGCCATAGTCCTGCAATTCGTGAGAAAAGTTACTTTTGATATTCCCATTGGAATAATAATACGTGGTCTGAGATTCAACCTCTCGCACTATATTGATATCAAGAATCATCCATTCTGTAGTGGTATTTCCAAAATTCGGGGATTTTCCGATCAGATGGGTTTCCAGATCCTGATACCCATTTGGGATGTTATTGGCCCTGGAATATTCAACCAGCCATTGTGCGTAGGCAATTGAGCTCCAGTTTTCATTAGCATATCGCTCGTATGAAGCTTCATTATCTCTGGCAGTGCTGTTTCTGTTGAAGTAATAAACCGCACTTGCAGCATCAACAAGGAAATAGATCGCTGCTCGGCCCCATTTTCCATTGATAGCTTGTCCTGAACCGGGTATGATACCTGAGTAAAGGAAGGCTAGTCCGGGATTTGTACGGGCTGATCTGATCATTCCGGAATTAAGATCTTCTCCGCGGATATATCTGAAATCGGATAAGTGAACTTCAGAGGCGGGATGATTTTCTTCCAGAACTATACTTCCAGTGAGGGCATTGCGTACCGGCTGGCCGAGTACAGGTAGACTCACAAAAAAGGAAAAGACTATCAAGATCAGTTTTCTCATAGCAATTCAAAGTCAAAAGTTAACCCGAAGTGAAAGAGTATCTCTTTGCCGTATGTGACCTTATTACTCTGAGATCCGGTAACGAAGTCATCTGGCAGAGTCAGAGTAAATTTATCAAACCCATAGGAGGCGCTTACAAAGAACCGAAGAGGAAACAGATAATATCCATTTGTTGATAAGCGAAGTTCTGCTCCGATACCACTTTTCAGGTTGTTGCCACTATGTAGTCCGTCTCGTTCCTGGGTACCTGTACCGGAACCTCCTGGATTCCAGCCGCCACCGGTCTCGAAGAAGAAACGGGCGTACATTTTGTCAAAGGTATATGGTCCGATCTGTTTGTTGATGTTCTTAAAGATAGGAGTAAACCAACTGAGGCTGGCAAAAGCAGTAGTAGTACCACCGATCGCAAAGTATGGATAGCTTCTCATTCCTAAGAACCCGCCTACATAATCAGTGTAGAAAGTGTTTTTGGGATCATTGAAATAAGTGAATCCCCGAACCCTGGCCTGAAATGCCTGCCGTCCAAAAGTTCTGAATCCATAACGGACGTGCAATTCGGTTGAATGATTTTGTACATCTTTGAAGATCGGAACTAAAGATCCTTCCTTGATCTCATATTCTTCCAGAAGCTTAGAGGGTTGGAACTGGTATCTCAGATAGCCTTTTAGCCCAATAGGGGCAATGTCACCATCGGTGGTGTAATCATAATAGTCAAAAGTGTAAGCAGCTGATAATGTAGTGCCTTTATAATATTCTGACGAAGACCCGCTGATAAGAGCTTTTAACTCACGGGAGTAGAAATTGTCGGTTGTTACTTTATAAGGAGTATAGCCAATACCCAGTTCCAGCAGGCTACGGCGGCTCAGTTTACTTCGCAGGAAGAGATCAGCTTCCCATACCTCATATCCAATATCGACATTAACGGTATCAGGAGAACAGGATGTACAAGGGAATTCCTCGATGGATAATCCGTCTTCCACATTACGATGGAGGTTATATAGTTCAATAGCAACGGTAGGGGACCAGCTCCGTTTAATAAAAGGAAGTCCACGGTATTCCGCTGTGAAGAAAATATCGCGTTCAAGATTAAGCAGGCGATCGGGTTTAAAGAAACTGCCGATGCTTTCTGCAGGACGAGAAGCGAGCCCTAACATCATTCCGCCGAAGATACTCAGTTTATCCAGTACATCACGGGAGGCAAAATAAATACCGGGCTTCATGTCCCTGAGGAGGTTATCTCCTAATTTTCCGATCTGTCCGTTCTTTATGAGCGCACCGTTACGTCCATTTTTGGCTGAATAATTATCAAAACGGATAACGGGATAGAAAGTGAAATCGATGAATGTATCTTCATAAGGACGGTATTCCCGTATATCTGGCTCATTCCGGGTTGGAATCTCAAAAGCATAACTCCCGGTATCGGCAGAAGCGTGTGCTACCTCACCGAAGGGATCGAGGTCTTTATCATCGAATGTATTCAGAAAGCTCACATCAGGAATAGAATCAGGATCAAAAGTAAACTCAGGAACCGGAGGATTGTAATAACCCGGGTTTGAATTGCTTATCAATTCGGAAAGTGAGGCTTTTTTGATCTTGTAACCGTCTTTTTCATATTCGGCAAAGTAGAGCTCATTCTCGTTTACATCAGGCATAAATGCTCCACCCTGAACACTGGTTATCTTCTCAACCTCCCCGCCAGCGAGAGCTTTGCGGTAAATATTGAAAATGCCATCATAGTCGGCTGAGAAATAAATGAATTCCCCATCCGGACTGATAACAGGGTCTCTGTGGTCAATGTATTTATCTTCAATAACAGGGGTGATTACTTTAGTATCGAGATCGATCTTATGGATCTCACGGCCCCAGTAATCAGCAAAAGCAAAATAGACGGATTTCCCGTCTGGACTCCACGCAGGGGTGAACATTGTTTCTGCATCATTGAATTGGGTAATCTGCTCAAGAGAATCCGGAACTTCCGGATTAATTAAAACCAGATTTTGAGTGCCTCTGTTATACTGAATTGCAACGATCCGGGATCCATCTGGACTCCAGCTCGGCGATTCGATCCTGGCACTATGGGTAAGCCGGTCAACTTTTGAATCATCAATAGTGAGTACGAACAGGTCCCGGTAATCTTCACCATATTTATTCTTTTTATTAACCGAGTAAACGATCTTTTTACCATCCGGGGAGAAATCGAAGGCAGTATTGATGAACGGAATTAGTGGTTTTACTGCATCTGCATGATTCTTTGGGGTTTCATAATCGAGCTGGTCCAAAAGGGCTACTTCTTTTTCTTCATCATCATGTTTTATGTAAAGAGAAAGAAGGGAGTAATCACGTCCTTTATTTGATGTATAGGCCAGACTCTTGCCATCATTTGAGAGAGTTGGGAAGAAATTGAAGAAACCATCCTTTTCAACATAGTCGGACTGAGTGGTATCCAGTTCCGCAATAGCCTGAGTGTAATAGATCTTCCGGCTTTCGATCCAGTCATCAAAAACCTGGTTACCGGGAATATCTGTTGCAAGTTCAATTGCCTCTTCAACTGTATAAACCCCTTTTTTTCCGAGTGATTCAGAGATTCTTCTCAGTACATCTTCACCAAAGCGATCCACAAGATAGATCACAAATGCATACCCCTGATTGTATACGGTTTCACGTTCAAGACTTGTCTTGGATGTGAAACTGCCCATTTCAGAAAGTGAGAACCAGGTATCAGATAAAATTCTGGTACGAAGAATCATATCCCGGTGGCTGTCCCAGGTATCATATACCATTCCTGCCCGCTGGTATTGTGCAGTTCCTTCAGCAAGCCAGGCGGGGACGTTAATGGAAGCAAAAGGAAGGGAAATGATCCCATTAGGGAATCCGTATAAAACATCAGGCCGGCGAACTTTCTCGTAATTCAGCCATTGAAAATATATAGCTGGAATACTCCTGCTTCTTTTCATAGCTAGCTGGATCTGGACAATATGCGTGAACTCATGGGAGATCACATTACGCATCCAGTTATGAGAGCCACGCAAAGGGGTGTCCAGTGATGGCACCCAGATATCAATCTTGTTGTCAAAGAAATAAGCAGCACCGTTAGAGTAATCCTCACGGTCTTTCAGAACAATACTGACTTTACCTTCCGGTTCGTGTTGGTATAATTGGGTTATTGGATCATAGATCTCTTCAGCGATCCTTGATACAACTTTACCGGAACGGTCATTTCCTTCCTGAAAGTGTATGATGAAATGCTCACTTTCAATAGAATACCATTTAAGATGGTTTTGGGGATACTCGTAGAACTGTGGATCCGTTTGGGCCAAAACAAGAGTTGGTAAGAACAACAATACAAAAAATGCTATGTATAATAATCGGTTTCGCATCAGTGAGTCACCGCTATTTTAACCAATTTCGATTCACTTCTGCCATTCACAGTTGCTTTGAACATAGCAAAGTAAGGTCCGCTTGCCCATTCTGCGGTTGATATCCTTATTTCCTGAGGAGAACCTCCGCCTGAACTAACCGTTTGTTCATATACTTTGTGCCCCGAGAAATCAATAATAGTGATATCGACCGTGCCTCCGGGAGGTTCAAGCTCAAACCGGAGATGCGTGAAATCTTCAGCAGGATTTGGCCAGTTATACGTTTCTTTGGAATTCAGCACAGAAAAAGAACTGGAAGTGCCATTATTCAGATTGATCTCGGCAGATACTTTGTTATATGGGTTCTTTCCATACCGTGTAGGCCATTCGGAAGAAGTAAAATCATCAAACTTCCATGCCTTGAAGTCACCATCATGACTCAACGCGTATAAAATGTTATTGTAAAAACCCGGATGAATAGGTTGGGTTAATGTAGATGTTGCTCCCCCAACATAAAGCGGAAACCCTTCAATTGGATTACCATTCATTTCAAAGGCATAAATATTCATAGAGTAATCATCCTGGCCAATTACCAGCAAATCTTGCTCATCATCTCCGGTGATATCTGCAACAAGCGGAGTTCCTATGAAAGTCACACTATCTGGAGCAAATACAGGAGTGTTATTTAATTGTGCTCCGTTAAGATTGAACCCAATGATCGCATTCTCAGCTTTACTGATCCAGTAGATCTCACCAGCACCAACAATGGCAGGCCATTCGGCTTTTTCTTCGTCAAAGATCTGAGTTGTTGGTTCTTCTTTCGATGGATCAATTATACTGAACGCTCCATCTTCAAACAGGTAATAGAGGTTATCACCATTTGTTTTGATAGTTCCCCCAAACAGACGTTTAGTGGCAGTAGAAAGGTGATCAGGTATGTTTTCTCCAACAAAGTGTACTGTTTGCCCATTGATACCAACAAATTTACCATTCACGATCTCAGATCGGAATTCATATCCGGAGTTATTTGGAATAATGCTTCCATCGGCCGGATCAACTGAATTGGTGGTGAAGTCCAGATCGATCGTTGTGCCATCCTGTGAACTTATAAATCCTGTATTAGCCTGGATATTAGTAGTCCATGATTCAGTATTGTTGATTGGATCTAAACTTGTAAGGTTTAACGACCCTGAGTTATCCGGGATAGTTCCCGCGATTATTTCATCAAGGTGTAAGGGCTGTTGAAAATTTACATTACCAATCGGATAGAAACCTGAATCTGGTGAAGGATTCAAGTGGTCGAAAAAGAAGATGTTCCAGTCACCGGCAATAACAACAGTTGTGTCAACACTGTTTTCATGTATAGTTATCCCAGTCGGGTAGTCTTCATTAATACTGATGTAGCTACCCTTTGGCTGAGTAATAGAAAAGAGCTGCTCAAACCCAAGGTCAAGATTGACCTCTCTGATCTTGAAAGAAGCGGTCATACCCTGATCTGAAAAATCATACAACTCAAAAAAGCTTTTTGCACCTGAGTTACTATTGTTGTTGGGATAGGTATCAGGGCCAAAGCTATTATCCGGATTAAGATCTATGGAGCCATTTTCGGTGATAACCCGATAATCATTATCTGCCCACCAGAAATCGAAGGCGGTACCAAAACTTGGGCTATTATCCAGTAAACCGGGGTCACGACCAATATCCTGAGCACCATCGGCTTCTTCAAGGTCAATTCCTCTCCGGTAAAAATCAGCATTAACCCGACCGGATGAAAGTTGTTTGTCGATGAGTGCTTCATCAATATGCCAGATAAGAATACCACCATTAAGGTAACGGTCGTCGGCAGTTCCTTCTTCTTCGTCCTCTCCGACATCCAGGCCACCGGGAAGGCTCCAGTCAAAATTGTTTACATCAACCAGAGTACCGGGTATCAGCAGGGTATCAAAACCTGTTTCCTGGAAAATAAATTCTAAATCATCATTATTAAATTGTTGCTGAACAATTTGTCCATCAGAAGCTCTTCGTATTGAGAAGGTTACATCAGCTTTTCCGGCAGAACTCAGGTCATATTCCCGATATCTGTTCTCGATAAGAAAATACTCAGATGATGAAAGTTCATACTTCGCAATACTTTTAGGGGCGTTTTGTGAGCCTGCGGGTAGATCGATCTGGCCTGTCATCCCATTGATTACGAAGGGCGTTTCCCAACCCAGATATATCTTCTCCCAGGCAGAAGGCTGAGGAGGTAACAGACCGTTAAATGCAAAGAAACCTGCGCCATCCATTAAACCAAACCTACCGATGGCCGGTTCGCCGGTTTCTGTGTTAAAGAGATCCGGTAACCCAAGGTGGCTGCCAATTGAAGCGCACAACAAACCGTTTATTGAAAGGGGGAAGACGATCTCTTTTTCCTGAATATCCTCACCCCGACGTGATTCAGTTCTTGGAATGACCAAAGAGTTAGTAACCCTGAAACTTCCTCCGTTGATCGGGAAGCCATTAAAAGAAGCATCATCAAGGAGATCTTTAAGATCCGATTCTCTTAAATAAATAGAAGGGATGTCATATGGGGTTATATCGAGGCTGGTTCCTGTGAGTTCCACATCCCGACCTACACCGGCATGAAAGATCACAAAAGCGGTGGTTTCAGGATCATAGCTGCTCAGATCAAAAGGGATACCGCCATTTTCTTCTACCTCAGACCAGGCATCCTCGAGGAGCATAGCCACTTTTTCGAGGGTAAATGTTTCTCCGATCGGGGAGTATTCTTCCATTTTTTTATCTACACGATAGATGTCAGGAAGAACCCGGTAATTGATGGTCAGCTTGTTATCTGAAGCCTGTTCAAAATAATTCTTTGCAAATTCGAGATGAGTTTCAAAGTAAGTTTGATCGTGGGGCAGTGGGTCGATGTAGGTTACTTCTTCATTTTCAAGGTAAGGAAGTCCACCAGGGCCGAAGATCCCTGTTCCCGATGTTAGCCGGTTGTCGTCAGGTTGAAATTCAACCATGATAGCGATCACATTTAAGGTTCCCGTTGTGGGCACATCGCTTTGCAGGACTGTGGACGTAGAAATAGCATGGCTTCTTTTTGGCTTATGCGTTTGAGCAAAAAGCGAAAGAGAGCCAAAGAAAAAGAGCATGCTTAGGGTTAACATGCTCTTTATAAAAGGAGGGGTAAATCTCATTCCGGTTAAAAGTTCAGGAGCACGCTAAATCTGAGTGTATTTGCCAAAGGGTGATCCGATTCCAGAGTCTTGATGT
This sequence comes from Rhodothermia bacterium, assembly GCA_030427885.1. Taxonomy (GTDB): domain Bacteria; phylum Bacteroidota; class Rhodothermia; order Balneolales; family Balneolaceae; genus JAUICM01. The sequence goes on from JAUICM010000005.1 coordinate 38,868, forward strand.
AGCTAAAGTCGACACCAAACGCATTATATCGTAAACCTGCACCAAAAGTGATGTATTTCCGGTCACCATTGTTTGGATCTTCATAATAGAAACCACCGCGGAGTGCGAAAAGACGGGGAGCGCCATACCAGTACTCTAAGCCACCACCTACCATGAATTGCTGCATTAACCCAACATCTACATACTTCTGGCCATCAAAGCGCTCGAATGTATCCCAGGAAGTGAATAGTGCTTCAATAGGACCCGCCGCAACATATGAAGTATCCATAACTCCGCCGCCCTGATCAGTAATTTCTTCTTTTTTGCGGGCCATGATCTTGGTTACATCAGCGGCAATAGTAAGCGAGTTGAATCCTTCAGGATCAAGATCATAATCAAAAGCAAAGCCAAATCTCAGAAGGGTAGGCAGCGGATCTTTTTGGGCGTTATCAGTGTACTGCATTCCCGGTCCGATATTGGAGAGGTTAAAACCAGTACTGAATTTTGCTTCATTTCCACCAATACTGAACGGGTCAGTTTTGTAAAGCATAGCTAGGTCAACCCCTACGCTACTACCCGGATTTACTTTTTGCTGACTTACCGTAGTTCCACTTGCCAAACTGGAGTAAATGACCCTGAGGCTGGTTCCCAAGGCGAGATTTTTGTTTACCTCAAAGCCATAGGAAAGTCCAAGGGCCAGTTCATAACTGGAAAATCTGGAGATCACATCAGGACTGTCTTCACCGGTTTGAACTTGTTCACCCAGGTTCAGGTAAGTCAGGTGAGCACCTACTGTACCGATCCCTTCTATATAATACTTACCGACAAGGTAATCATAGAACAGATCGCTAACGTTAAAGTTTGCCAGCCAGTTCGAGTGGGTGATACTCACCTGATTTCCTCTTTGGAAAGCTAATCCGGCTGGATTCCAGAACATGGCTGCTGCATTATCGGCAATAGCTACACCTGTGTTACCCATGGCGGCGCCTCTGGAATCGGGTTCGATCTGTAAAAATGGGACTGCAGTGATCGCAACCTGTGCACTTGATACAGCTGGAAATACAAATAGCACAAAAGCTATTGCTAACAACAATACTTTTTTCATAGATGATAAATAGTTTTAAAACGCTAGAAAGATAACGGATAAAAAGATAACAATATGATCTGTTTATTATCGGATTATCACGAGTTTTTCGATTTTTTCGGTTGATGTTCTTCCTTCGGGGGTATCTGTTGTAACCCGAAGCACATAAATATAAGTACCGTTACCCAGGCGATCATTATCCCTGTCACGGCCATTCCATGAAATACTGGCATAACTGCTATTATTTAGTATCGACTCTTTAATAAGTTGCACAGGCTTCCCGCTCAGGGTATAGATACGGATATCCACATCCATAGGGTTACCTTGCTGATTATGCTCGAACGTAAAATTTGTATAGTTATTCATAGGATTCGGGTAATTATAGATATTATCTAAAACCAGATCTTCCTGTGAAGCCACATCAAAAAAGATGGTCTTTTCTGCGGGGTTGTTATGCACATCCCACGCTCGAACTTTTAGGGAATAACTACCCTGCTGGATCTGATCCAGCGGGTACTCGATACGCCCCTTAGTGTAATCGTTTAGAGCCCCCTCATAAAAATTATTGAGGACATATGTTTGTTGAGGTTTTGTATCGATTGTAGCAATTATTTCATGTCCTACTCCTGTTCCTGTAGTGTTGATTCCGGAACTGTCACTCAGTTCCACGATTAGTTTTGGCGAATCTGTGGACAGACTGCCGTTTATAAAAGTTTCGTCGTTCAGATAAACATCCATCCCCGGACCTTTGCCATCATTAACTGCCGTAGAATTCACTCCGTTGAATATCACATCCGTGTATGATCCTCCGGCTGTTTCCCGATCACTTTTAGCGAATACCACCACTCTTCCGGTCTGATCAGAAAAACTGATATCTTTAGGGATAATAAAAGTGCTGGAAAATTGTCCGTTTTGAACAGCTGCTTTTCCCTTAAAAAGCACGTCGTTTTCTACTTCATATGTACATTCGAATTCAGTGTTTTCATTAAGAAGACATCCAAAAGTATCGATCCAGGGCAAATCCTGGGGAAGTGTTATCCGGCGTTTAGCATCAAAAATGGTAATGATAGCCTCTCCGTTGAAGTCAGGCAGAGGTGTGCCGTCCTGTGCGGTTACAGATCCGGTGAGTGTAACGGTGTCCAGGGCTTTTATGGTAAGTGTATCAATAGTTGATACATCCATATTATTTATAGATTGGATATGGGCTTTTCGGTTTGGGAGTGCAAATCTGATAGCCGGATCACCGAGTAGAATGAATTTCCGGGTGTTCAGTTCGCTACCCGAACTCGTATTCTTTGTTCTTCGGAATATCTCTCCCAGGGTCAATGGAGAGCCATCTTCATTTCTTTCTAACATTTTTTGGGAAAGGTTGATATTCAAGCCAAAGTTTCTGGATGAAGTATCAGAACTTGTATACACAACTCGTGTGGTTGTGAAACTGGCAATTGCACCTCCGTTATCTGCAAAAACAAGTTTCTCAGCTCCCGACTGTGCATTTATATCATCATACCGACCAAACTGGCAGGTAGCGGTTACTAATAAAGCCAGACGGTTTTTGTTGGTAAGATCGGGCAGGTAATCGGTTGAGAACATTTCTTCGTCTGTAAGATTCTGTTCATTACCATGACCAGAATAATTAACAACCAACGAGCCATTATTGAAGGCATTCATGAAATCTCGGGTTGCACCAGGTAGCTGACGGCCAGCGCCAGTGATCTCCTCCTGATAAGCAAAAAGATAGATCTTTTTTAAACGGGCACCTGGTTCATTTAGATCCATTCGGGTAGCAGTACCGTCAGCATTAAGCACATGCAGGTCTTTGTTTCTGGTTCGATCTGGAAAATCATCATCTCCGGCAAAAGTAAAAAGGTTTTGCCAGTCACCGTTATTTGTTGGATTTTCATACCGGTAGATCTTATCCACAGCAACAGCTGCTTCTGCTCTGGTTTGAGCTGGTATTCTCCCTATACCAATATCCACGCGTTCTGAAAATCTGAACAGGCCTTCACCATCATCAAGCAGACCAAAGTAATCGTCAGTACCATATGAACTGATTCGGTGAATTGATTCGGCACTCTCATAGGTTAATACATGATTGGTAAATGATGCCTCAATGACTTTCTTGGTATCGTACGTGGTATCCCCAAACAACAACAGGTTTTCTGGTAAAGGCTGCCCATTGGCAAGTGCGTTGTCCCAGAGAAATTTTACAAAATCTCTTATAGCAGTGGGGTCTGTAACTCCTCCTGAAAATTCATTCAGGATCTGATTCTGTGTTACCAAAATAGTATTTAGTCCCTGTTGAGCCCGGTAGTTGGCAAGTTCCTGAGCCTGTTCAAGCAGATATTCGGAAGTAATTACAATGTATTCGGGATAGGTATTGATACCGTGCAGGTTTTGATTTGGCACGCTTCGTCCCATTACCGGAGTTTTATATCCGGATTGAACAAAGAGCCTGGAGGATTCATTAGTATGATAAACCATGTCATAAGATGATCCAGAGCCGGTTACATTTAATAATTTAGGCTGCATAGGATCAGTGATATCTAAAGCCATGGGGGTGCTTCCAAACCCTTGTAATTTATAGGTGGCAATATCAGAGCTGGTTCCACCTTCAGGAGGGTAAATAAGAAGCTGACCATTTTTGGGGATCAAAGGTCTTTCAACCGTTAAAGCCAGGTAATCAACAAAACCGGTAGCTCCATTGTCTCCATTCGACATCTTTAATGTGTATTCAACAAAGCCATTATTAACGGATGTATTAACAGGTACATTTCTGAATACACTTCTTATTGCAGATGCCTCTTCATGACCATTATATGAACCGGGGATTGCTCTGATTCCAAACTGAGAAACCAACGTCTCATTCAGCCTGATTTCAAAATTGGTCGTTCTTTTAGCTCTGGAATAGATGATGCCTGAAGCTCTTAATGTCACATTACCAGAAATACCTGGAATCGTGTCTTTAAAAACACTGATGTTCTGGTTTTGAGCAGTTGCCGGGATACTTTGTCCCAGCCATAGTCGACCGGTTTTCTGCTGGGTTTCAGTTTTTGTGAGCTCTTCCTCTTTCCAGATATAATCTTCGAAGGTAGTAATAGTAGAGGTGGGGCTTAGTCCGCTGTTCACTGCACTAAGCCGGTCGCCATTCGAACTTCCAATCGTAAGAAATACATAGCTTGAATCGCTATATGGATGTAATTCGTGTTCGAGGCCTGAGGCACTTCTGAATTCCTGATGTGGACTTGTGCCATAAAATATTACCCGGTCATCTGAATCAAAGCTTCCATCACTTTCACCATTAACAAGAATTGGGAATTGTGAAAATTCAGGACGTGCCAGATCATTTTGCTCGGGTAACATATGTCCGTCTGTACCCCAAATCTGTATCTTACGTGGGTCTATAGTTTCAATGTCGATACCCAGCTCTGAAAGATAACTGCTGTTAAGCTGGTAAATTCCATTTTTTGTGATCGGGATCTTGTACCAATTACCGCTGGAAAGTGGATGGTCATAAAAACTTATTTTTGCCCGGTTCTGCCGGTTTGCTGAAATCCTGCTGTTATCCTTGAAGATACGGAACTTGATCTTTTTAGTGATCTGAGTTGAGTTGTCAGAGGCACGGGCAAGGTTTACTTTTAGAGAAACGATCTCTTTCCCTCTGTAAAACCCCCGGTAACTTGTTTCTATCAGCCCCTGATTGGTATCAGACAGGTTCAGTGCAGTTCTTTTCTCACTAAGTATATTAAAAGATCGTTGTACTACATCCTGATCAAGGATCTGGTATCCGGCACGTCCATTTAAATACGGAGCATTAAATTCATATGCCGGATATACACCTTCTTCGGGATTGGATATCAGGTAATCCGTGTAGGAATCTGTGTCTGTAAGTGTAACCAGTTGTTGTGCCTCAACTGGAACAGCAATACATACCACAAATAGTAAACTAATATGGATCAGTCTTTTGATCATTCAACAGATTTATAAAAGAATCACAGCCAGAAGCTGATTAATGATAGTAGCTGATTAAAGAATAGAGTAAACCCGTGTTAAGATTTTTCTTTAACGTTTAGAATAGCGATACAGTCCATACAGTACGTTTTGTCCTTGTTTTTATAGAGAAACTAGTAGCTGTTATGTATGGTTAAACGGGTTTTGTTAAAGATTACACCTAATAATAGTTGTGAGGCACTATAATGTCAACAAGTATAAGGAATTTTTATAGTCTTTCAATTACCAGTGCAGAAGCTCCACCACCACCATTACAGATACCGGCGCATCCAAGTTTTCCACTGGTTTGTTTAAGGGCATGTACAAGAGTTACCACAATACGTGCTCCCGAACAACCTATTGGGTGTCCGATACTTACAGCGCCACCTCTGATATTTACTTTTTCAGGATCAAGTTCAAGGATCTGGTTATTAGCTAATGCCACCACCGAAAATGCTTCATTGATCTCATAGAGGTCAATGTCATCTTTAGTAACACCTGCTTTTTTAAGAGCAATTGGAATAGCATCGGCAGGTGCTGTGGTGAACCATTCGGGTGCTTTAGCAGCACTGGCGTGACTTATGATTCGTGCAAGAGGTGTTAACCCAAGTTCATTGGCTTTATCCTCACTCATTAGTAATACTGCTGCCGCTCCATCATTAATACTGGAAGCATTTGCAGCTGTAACAGTTCCTTCTTTATCAAATACAGGGCGAAGGGAAGGGATTTTATCAAAGTTAACCCTGTCAAGCTCTTCATCTCGGATCACCTCTGTTACATTACCTTTTCGGTCTTTAACATTTATTTTGATAAGCTCATCTCTGAAGTAGCCATTTTCATGCGCTTCCATAGCCCTTTTGTAAGATAGAATGGCGTACTCATCCTGCTGGTCTCTACTGATATTACATTCTTTGGCACAGATCTCCGCGGCATTCCCCATTGCAAAATTATTATACACGTCCCAGAGTCCGTCTTTAAGGATACCATCTTCTGTTTGTACATGACCATATTTGGAACCAAAACGTTGTTTGGGAAGATAGTAGGGTACATTACTCATGCTTTCCATTCCACCTGCAACAATAATATCAGCATCACCCAAACGGATCTGGTCGAAAGCAATCATGATTGCTTTCATACCTGAAGCACATACTTTATTGACCGAAGTAGCCGGAGTTAATTGCGAAAGTCCTGCTTTAAGGGCAGCCTGGCGGGCAGGTGCCTGACCAATGCCGGCGCTTAGCACATTACCCATTACAACTTCCTGGACCTTATCCTGTGAGATACCCGCTGAACGTACAACCTCAATGATCGCACTGGCTCCCAGTTCAGGAGCTGTGAATGAGGACAGGTTTCCCCCAAATGCTCCTATTGGAGTTCTCTTGGCTTCAACAATTACAACGTTGCGCATGTCTTTGAATAGTTTTTCAGATTAGTATTGTAAGCGCTTTTTCAGCACTTTGAAGATACGAAATGAAATGCGCTAAAAAATATTAAAATGCCTGATCCAGATCAGCTATCAGATCTTCTACATCTTCAATACCTACAGATATTCGAATGAGAGAATCTTTCAATCCACCCTTCTCACGAATTTCTTTAGGAATTGAGCCGTGGGTCATGGACGCAGGATTTGAGATCAGAGATTCTACGCCTCCAAGGCTTTCAGCAAGAGTAAAGAATTTTGTGCTGCTCATGAATTTCACAGCGGCATCAATGGAATCATCTTTAAGAGTGAACGAAAGCATAGCACCAAAGTCATCCATTTGTCTGGAGGCCAGTTCATGCTGAGGGTGTGCTTTTAACCCCGGATAATTTACCTGGCTTACTTTAGGATGTTTATCCAAATATTCGGCAATGGCTTTTGCATTCTGTACTGACCGCTCAACACGGACTGCAAGAGTTTTAATGCCTCTGAGTGTTAAATAGCAATCCATCGGGCCGGGGACGGCACCAGTTGATTTAACCTGAAACCTCAGATTTTCCATGATTGCAGGATGTGAGCTTGCCACGGCCCCGTGTACCACATCAGAGTGACCGGCTAAGTATTTTGTTGCTGAATGAAGTACCGCATCTGCGCCAAATTCGAGTGGACGCTGGAGATAAGGAGAGGCAAAAGTGTTGTCAACAATGGTCAGGATATTCTGTTCTTTTGCGATATCCACTAAAGCCTTGATATCTACAATTCGAAGTAAAGGATTTGTGGGAGTTTCGATCCACATCATCTTAGTAGAAGGGGTGATAGATGCTTTAACCAGCTCCAGATCCGTCATATCGATAAAACTGAATTTGATTCCATATGGCTCAAATACCGAAGTAAAAAGGCGATAGGATCCGCCATAAAGATCATTGGACGATAGGATATGATCTCCTGGTCTGAACATTTTCAAAAGTGCATCCATTGCGGCAACACCACTTGCAAAACAAGCACATTCATCCGCACCCTCAAGTCCTGCGATCATCTTCTCAAGAGCAGTACGGGTAGGGTTTCCAACCCGGGCATAATCATATCCCTTATGCACATTGGGAGCTTCCTGTGCATAGGTTGAGGTCTGGAAAATAGGGGGCATAACGGCACCGGAGGTTTCTTCCGGTTTTTGCCCCGCATGAATGGCTTTAGTATTGAATTTCATTATTGGTCAGGAACTGAAACGATTTTCTTTGAGAGTGTTTAAACTCTTAAGCGTTGATTGTATTTCATCGTGCTGTGGAGAAATCTTTGCAAGCCTTCCATAGTACTCGATCGCAAAATCAAGAAGGGTTGCTGCTTTTTTTGAGAGAGTCTTTTTGTCGGTATCAAAGGCAACTTCAATCACGGCAAGATATTTTCCGGTGAGGTTATTGTAAAACACCGCGAGGCTTTCAATATAATCAGTGTTTGTGGTGTCCCGTTGGAAAGCTGCTACTAATTGCTCTTCAGCCTGTTCCCCAACACCTTCTGCCTCAAAACGAATCTGAGAAACAAGAGCTGTATCATTTGAAGCATAGGCATTTGCCAGGTCATCCATGATCATCTCAGTGATCAGATATAACTGTGTGCCATATACATTTTTAATGGATGCATCATTAGGATAATTGTCAGCCAGTGAACTTAACAGATCTATGGCACTTTCAGTATCAGAGTTTGATATATAAGCGTTTACAAGCCCGAATGCGATATTCTTGCTATTTACGATGTCTTTATTAGCTAATTCATAATAGAATACAGACTGATCCGGATCTCCATTCTGGAGATAGAGAAACCCGAGATTTTCATAAAGCTCTACCGGTATTGGATCAACAGCATTTTTTGCTCTGTCGAGTGTTGCTATAGCGCCATCGATATCATCCGAATCGTATTGAGCAGTAGCCTTAGATAGATAACTGCTTACTTCTGATGGCTTGAGGATGATTGCATTATCAAAATAAGTGATCGCATCAGATTGATCGGTATCATCCGAAGATTCATAAGCGGCTGTTCCCGCATTATGTTCAGAAGACCAGTACTTATCAATCAGAGTATGGATTTGAATCATTTCAGTAGAATCAGCGCCAGCAGCTATGGCTTCGTCGAACGAGTTCCGGGTGGTATTGTAATACTCACCTCTGTCGGCAGGAGGAGTTTCTTTTGCAAGCACGGCATTGATCTCTCCTCGCTTAATAAGAAGGCTGGGTTGATCGGGATTTACACTGAGATCTTCCGTGATCTGTGCTAAAGCCAGGTCATATTGATTGGTTTCTATCAGTGAATCCACTGAAGGTTTACTTGTTGAACAAGCGAAAAAAAACCCGAAAGCAAGCACGAGGCTTGCAATTCGGGTACTAATTGAAAATCTCATATCAGTTTGTTAAGTACATCGGGTCGTGATTACAGTCCTGCTTTGTCAAAAGCTTCTTGTGCTTTATCCTGCATGTCAAGTAAAGTGTAAACACGGGATAATGTTTCCCAGTACTTGGTATTCTCAGGATCAAGCTCTGCTGCTCTCTCGTAGTTGACCATTGCCTTTTTCAGGATCTCTTTTGCTTGAGCGTCAAATTCATCCGCTTTATCGTTATCCAGAGTCAGGTTACGCTTATCAAAAAGTGCTGCTGCTTTATTCTGATAGATCACGCCAAGAAGGTTGAAAGTACTGACATTGTCATCATTTAGTTCAGCCGATTTAACAAGCTCGGTGATAGCAAGATTACTCAGTCGTTCGATTTCATTTTCCAAAGGCTTAAGACTCTTCTCGATCTTTTCAAATTCAGCTTTTTTGGAAGATTTCCCTAATAGTTGATATAGTGAATCAACACCAATTGCCAGAGAATCGTTAAGATTTAGTACTTGCTGGTAGATCTGAGATCCAATAACAAGGCGATACTGAGCATTGTCAGGGTCAGACTGAACCAGCTTGTTCATCACATCCATTGCTTGCTCTGTACGACCAGTCTGGAAGTAAGCATCAGCAATTTTTTGTACCAGATAAACAGTATCAGGATATAACTCAAGTCCTTCTTCCAAAACTTTAACAGCTCCTTCATAGTCTTTCAACTGAAGGTAGGAGGTAGAGATGAGATCATATTGAGGAGCACTTCCGGGATCATCGATTTCGATAGATTTATGAAGCACCTTGATAGCTTCAGCATATTTTCCATCCCGGTAATACACACGTCCCAGAATCTCGTAAGATATAGAGCTGTCAGGGTTAGCAGTAATAGCGTTCAATAAGTGAGATTCAGCGATCTCAAATGGATTTTCAACACTTGCCATAACGCTATCATTATTGATATATGGAATAGAAGCATTATGCTCATTACTCCAGGCACCCATAATAATATTATTGATCTGACCGGCTTCATCAGCTGGTTTCTCCTCTAGTGCATACAATTCACGAGCCTTTACCAGATTCTTATACATATCAGCGTAATAAGGCTTTCGTGACGAAACGTCTTCTGTATTTTCAGCAATAATGCTCTGAGTAAGTCCTTTGTAATAGTATCCGTTGGGATTATCAGGTTGAGTAGCAATTGCTGAATCGGCAGCGTTTATTGCGGCGTCATAGTTTTGGCTGCTTATGCCCTTCTTGATTGGGGCTATCAGCGGATCTTCAGTAGCGCAGTTAGTTAGTACAAGCGCAACAAGTAGTACGGAGAAAAGAGTGTAAACTTGCTTTTTCATGTTTATTCGATTGAATGTGTAGGATTAAAATTCGTTTATTTCAAGTCTAAGAAAGTAACCATATAATGAACTTTCTGCAATAAAAGACAAGACCAAGTTCTTGTCAGAAATAACATTAAAAGCATTTATGAAAAAAATAGTATCAACACCAAAAGCCCCGGCTGCTATTGGCCCATATAGTCAGGCAACTATTCATAATGGACTCGTGTATTGTTCCGGACAGATAGCACTGGATCCGGAGACCATGCAAATTGTTGGAGATGATGCGGCTTCTCAGGCTAAGCAGGTAATGAAAAATTTAGGAGCGGTGCTCGCTGAGGCGGGAACTGACTTCTCAAAAGTATTGAAATGTTCAATTTTTCTGGATGATATGGGTGACTTCGGAGAAGTGAATGAGGTGTACGGGAGTTATTTCCAGTCAGAGCCTCCGGCACGGGAAACGGTAGCAGTCGAGACTCTTCCTAAAAGCGTACTCGTAGAAATAAGCTGTATTGCTTATATCTGATCTACTTTGTGTAGGTTTTCTGAGTTTTGTTACCCGCCCTGTCAAATACGGTTATCTCAATGGTATTTGTTTTGGCGGGTTTAAACTCGGGGTTATAGTAGATCAAAAGGTCTTCTTCGTTGTCAAACTCAACGATTCCCTTCTTGCCATTTACAATAATCTCGGCACTTTTATAGTCGATTCCGGATAAGGAGTCAAAAGCATAAATATAGATCAGGGTTTTTCCATAACTGGTTTGAACGATTCTGGGTTCGTCAACTTCAGGAGCGTCAACATCATCAAGTATCAGGAATTCTCCAAGATCTGATGGAAAACCATAAACGGTTCTTCCTCGTAGTATTGAATCCACATATCTGATGCGATTCCTGAGCCGGTCGAGCCTGTACATCCGGTAATGATGACCTTTTTTAAAATGGTCGCCAAGATAATAGCTGATCATAATATCCTTCCTGGCAGGAATCATACCGGGCTGAATATTTATATATGGCGAATCATCATGAAAGGAATGGTAGGATATAGTTGTAAGCGTATCAAAAAAAGCCTTTTCAGGAAACCGAACCGTTAGTTTTTGGTCAGGGGTAGTGAATTTATACGGCTTATCTGGAGTAAAACGAGCTATGAAATAAGTAGTGTCTCCGGCAAATTGAACCTTTTGATTCAGCGATTCAGACCAGGTTCTGCCAAAAGAATAATTACGAAGATCAATGGTTAGCTCATCTTTTGTTGATGCCCAATTATTCGACCAATACCATTCACGAATAGGAGAGTATGGGAAGTGGTCGCTATGGGTCGCATTTTTGTTTTCTGAATATTCATCAATCTGAACTGAAGCTGCTGTTTCATTACCGAAATAGTCTCTGGCTACTATAGTCAGATTTATAACAGAATCACTAGGATTAATTATAGTCTTGGGATCAACTTTCAGATAAAATGGATTATCAGGACCGTCTTTTTTGAATAAGGTCTGAAAAGTTCTCCGGTGATCTCCAAAAGCTGTGAGTCGGTCATTCAGCATCAGGTCGTCTTCATCAAAAGAAAACTCATTCAGCCGCTCATGGAACAGAGTATCCGTTTTCGAAAGCAGAAGTAATTCATACACGGCATATTTATTGGAGACTTCATCGGCACCGTCATACACATTCACTGAAAGTCCAACCGGACCTGAAGCCTGAATTGGCCCGAACTCGGAAATTCCGTTTTTAACATTTCCGGGGTAAAATACTTTTGGGAAATAGGAACCCTCAATAAGTGTTTTCTGAGATAAGGGAACAGCCATGACAGAGCTGATTAACGGAGCAATGTTGTCCTCAATACTCAGGTTGGTTCTCAAAGCATTAAATGGAGTCTCATCTGGATAACGGGTCTCAAAGTGCAAGTGGGGAGGGCCTACTCCGGTGGAACCTGTAAAGCCGATCACATCACCCTGCTTTACCTGAATTTGAAGAGAATCAATAGTTTGATCAATTTCAAAAGAATAGTCAGTCATCCTGACTGAATCTATGTAAGATTGAAGTTTATCATTGAAGCGCTGAAGATGAGCATATACAGTAAAAGTACTGTCAGGATGCCGCAGATAGATCACCTTACCATAGCCCTTTACCGAGATCGCTAAGCGATACACATATCCATCTTTAGCTGCATATACTTTATAGCCTTCGCGACCCCAGGTTTTTATATCCAGTCCGGAATGAAAGTGAGCAGCCCGTGTTTCGCCAAAAGTAGAAGTAAGATGATTACTGGCATTGGTAGGCCACAAATAACCTGAAGATTGAGCATATCCTGATTGAGCAAAGAGTAGATAAACAGAGAATAGTATCGCGGATCGGATCACTTTGAAATACTTACAGTTAATGTAGCCAGGTCATTACCCAGAATGGCTTCGATGTTATTTCCTGCTTGTACCGCTGATACCCCTTCCGGTGTTCCCGTAAAAATCAGATCTCCTTCAGTAAGGGTGAAAATAGTGGAAAGAAAGCTTACCAATTCAGGAATACTGAATATCATGTGGTCGGTATTGCCATGCTGACGAAGCTCTCCGTCTACAAGTATTTTAAGCTCAAGGCTCTCAATAGATTCGCCAGCGTTTAGTTTAATGAAATTGCTTACCGGTGCAAAATGATCAAAACCCTTGGCGATACTCCAGGGTTGTCCTTTATCCTTGGCTTGTTTCTGCAGATCTCTGGCGGTGAAGTCAATTCCAATCCCAAATCCAGCTATGTGATCCCAGGCATCACTTTCAGATATATTTTTTCCAGATTTACCAATGGCCAGCACAAGTTCCACCTCGTGGTGAATATCAGTACTTTGGGGGGGTAAATTTATCAGGCTTCCATCTGTGCAAAGTGCTGATAGTGGTTTTAAAAACACTATTGGTTCGGAGGGAGGAAGATGTCCCATTTCCTTTGCGTGTTCAGCATAATTTCTTCCGATACAGAAAATTGAGTGGGCTGGGAGATCAAGGCCCGGAATGATAAAATGTGCCATAGTTTCAAGATATAAAAAAAGCCATCCGTCTGCTGAGGGATGGCTTTGAAACTAATAACTTTTACTTAGCTTGCAGGATCTACATTAACAAACTTACGACCAGAAGTTGTAGAAAATGAAACGTGACCATCAGCAATAGCAAATAGTGTATCATCGCCACCACGTTTTACATTTTGACCCGGGTGGAATTTTGTTCCTCTTTGACGAACAATGATACCACCAGCTCGAACAAACTCACCGCCAAATCTTTTAACGCCAAGTCGTTTACTTTCTGAATCGCGACCGTTTTTGGTAGAACCCTGACCTTTCTTATGTGCCATTTGTTTGTGCCTTTATCTTTACTTTAAAAATTAACTTAGAGCTTCGATCAGTTCAGCTTTCTTCATGCTTGAGTAGCCTGTGATCCCTTTGTCTTTTGCCATTTCTTTAAGTTCGGCAACAGTATTAGAGCTCAAATCAGAAGCCTCCGCTTTAGGTGCAGCTTCTTTGGTTTCTTCGGCAGCTTTAGGTGCTGCTTTTTTCTTAGTACTACCACCAAGAGTAATTCCCTCGATCTGAATCTGAGACATTACCTGTCGGTGACCATTTAATTTTTGATATCCTTTACGGCGCTTCTTTTTGAAAACAAGAACTTTGTCTGCTTTAACATCTTCGAGCAGAGTTGCAGAAACTTCTGCACCTTCAACTACGGGAGTTCCAATCTTTACACCTTTATCATCTTTTACAAGAAGTACCTTGTCAAAAGTAAGCTTACTGTTATCAGCAGTTTGCTTATCTACAAACAATACATCCTTTTCGGCTACTTTGTATTGATGACCGCCAATTTCTACGATCGCGTACATAATCTTTAGTTTAATTTCTTTTGCGATTTTATCAGAGCTTGCAAAGATAAGGGAATATGCGTTCAAAAAAAAGAAAATTTCATCTCGATAATTAATTCCTCATCATTAAATTGAAGCTGTTACAGTCCTGATAATGAACCTTCAATTACAACCGATCAATTCAGTGGCCGAAGCTAATTTTGATACATGGACCTCGCTCTTTCTTTTTGCATCTGCTCAAGGGGTATTCTTGTCTGTGATCCTGTTTTTGAGGAAGGAGACTAAAGCTTCCGTTTTAGCTTTAATGGTGCTGATGTTTTCAATAACTCTGGTTGAGTATGTGTTCTTTTGGAGCGGTTTTCGATTCAGCTTTCCACATCTGAATAATATCAGCATGCCTTTATTTTTTCTGTATGGTCCGTTATTGCTGTTATTCATACAAGCTCAATTGGGAAGACAAAAACGGATAGCAGGGTACTGGTATCATTTTGTGCCCTTTGTACTTTTTCTGATCTACTACCTTCCATATTACTTCCTGGAAACAGAAGCTAAGCTAATGTATGCTACTGGTCAGGTTCAGTTATCAGAAGTTCAGCTGGTCTTTATCAGATTCATTCCGTGGCTCCAGGTTTTATCACTTGCTTCATATACTATTGTAAGTTACAGGGAGTATTCCAGCTCGGGTGAACAAAACAGAGCTCACAGATCTGTGATCAGAAATATTCTGATCGCTTTCACCGGTTTTGTGGTTTCATTTCTCAGCTACTACCTGATGGTGACTTTCTTCAGATATGATCTGACCGGCGACTATGTCATTTCTGTGGCCATGAGTATTTTCATCTATTACATAGGTTATTTGGGATATAATGGTCTTTTGGCAGCGAATGGAAATGGGAAAAAATACCGGAACTCCACGCTCACTGATAGTGAGTCAAAACAGATCATTCATGATCTGAATGAAGTGATGACTTCCCAAAAAGTATTTCTGGAGAGAACCCTGAGCCTTGATGAGCTTTCTTCTAAAGTTGGTACTCCGAAACATCATCTGTCACAGGTATTAAATGAACAGGCTCAAAAGAGTTTCTCTGATTTTGTAAATGAGTACAGGGTGGAGGAAGCCAAAAAGTTGTTGCGTTCTGAAGAGCTGAATTTGAGTATGAATGGAATAGCTACAGAGGCCGGGTTCAATAACAGGACTACCTTTAATAATGTTTTTAAAAAATTCACTGGACAAACCCCTTCAGAATATAGGCGAATGAGCATCAAAGCTGTTAACTCCGATTAATCTTTACAGCTTTAATTTTTACTGGAAAAAGATTGTAGGTATGATGCAGTTGCTCAACTAAAACCAATCCTATTCTCATGCGCATTATCTCAGTTATGATTCTTTTTTTGATAGTTCCGGTCATCGCAATGGCTCAACAGCAGCAACAAAGCCGCTGTAAAACTCAACCACAGTATCGGCAATTTGATTTCTGGATTGGTGAGTGGGAAGTCAAGAATCCCAATGACCAGGTGGTTGGAGCCAGTAAGATTGAACTTACTGTAGGAGATTGTGTGATCCTTGAAAACTGGACCGGTGGTGGCGGTTATTCAGGCAAAAGCCTCAACTACTACAGTTTCTTTGATCAGAAATGGCATCAGCACTGGATTGGCAGTGGTGGTATTCCGATAGATTTTTCTGGTAATTATGATTCTGAAGCAAAAGCAATGAAATATACCGGGAAGGGAATTGCACAGGGAGGAGTGGAAGTAGAATACAAACTCACCTTTCATCACTTATCAGATGATCATGTACGACAGCATTGGGAACAATCATCTGATGGAGGAGAAACATGGACAACCATTTTTGATGGCCACTACCGCCGCAAATAAAACAACCCGTAGAGACACAAGATTTTCTGTCTCTACGGGTTGTTCGAAATATCAAAGCCTCAGGCTACTTTAGCTGGTGCTCGCTGAAAGCCCTGACGGTTCACATGGCCAATGTATTTACCAATGATGCGCACTTCTTCAAACACATCCGGTGAGACAAAGATATCATCATAATCTTCATTGGCGGCTTCCAGCCTCAGGCCATTATCATCCCAGAAGATCTTTTTCAGAGTAGTTTCTCTATTATAAAGAACGGCACCAATTTCTCCATTCTTTAATTCTGTATCCATAAGCAGTACGAAGTCACCATCATAAATATTAGCGTCTTTCATGCTGAAACCAGAAACCCGAAGTGCGAAAAGCTTATCAAGATTGGGGAACAGAGTGGATAAGGTTATCGAACCCAGGTCTGCTTCTACTGCTTCCTGGAGATATCCTGCGGCTATAAGTCCACGAATTGGAATTCCGTCTTCTTCAGTTTCGTTACCCAGCATGCTTCGTTTATCGGATGGGAGATCATATTCCTCATCATTTCTTTTAACGAGGTATCCCTTTTTAAGTAAAGCCTGAATATTTTGTGTAACACTGTTGGGTGATCTGTATCCGAAATGATCGGCTATTTCCCGGTAGGTTGGCCATACATCGTATTCTTTTTTGTAATCAACGATATATGAAAAAAATTCCTGCTGTTTTCGGGTTAAATGCGCATTATCCATAGTATGATAGCTTAATGTGTAAAATATGTGTAAGAAAAGGAGTTTTTCAATGAAGGTCAATAAAAAATGTGTACAAAGTATGTATAAGCTTTTATTGGGTATTGTTTTAATGATCAGTGTTTCCTGTGATCGCCCGGATCCGGAGTTTGTCAATTTGTTGACAAGTGAGTATCCGTCGCTTTATGAAGCAGTCTTTCAGCGTGATGGAGAGGCGGTGCTGGATTTTACAACCAGTGTGGATTCAATGGTTAGAGTTCAGGCATGGCGGGCTATGATCAATACTCCTTTTGAGAATACGAAGGAGCTGATCAATAAAGTGACTGTTGCTAATACACCGGAAGCCTGGGCAGCATTATGGTTAAAGGAATTAACAGAAGAGGATGTTGAAAGACTTAATGGTCTGTGGGATGAAAATCCTGATATGAGAACCGGCCTTGCAAGTATACTCGGAGAAAAAGGGAATAACACCAGTTTGCAGATGCTGCTGGATAGTGAACCTTCGAATGAGGATGAAGAATATGAGATCGCACTGGCAATAGGGAAGTTATCTGGAAGGCTCGAGCTCACCAAAGATCAGGAATGGAGGATCATTGAGAAGACATTATCAGAGAAGGACTCGGATCTTGCGATGGCGTATTTATATGGTATCTACCGGTTCAGAAAAGATCTTGATCCTGAGAATGAGTTGAAGTTAAAAGAAGCTTGGGCCAATTATTACCCGGATGGCCCGGGCGCCGACCAGTACGTTTCCCGAATATTGATGAAGAACAATATGGACGATGTATTGTTTCATTTTGATCTTGGGAAATTTCCGTTCATGAATGTTCAGCTGGCAGTCGAGTTGATCCAGGGAATTGCAAGAGCTGAAGGAACCAGACATTCTGATGTGATTCTGAATTCTTTTCTGTCTCACCGAAATCCAGTGGTTAGGATTCAGGCATTGAGAGCAATAAAAGGCAAAGAAGGACTCGCGGACCGCTTATTTGTTTCCATCATGAACAAAAGCGGACTGAATGTACAAGAAGAGCCCTTGGTCCGGCTGGAAGCCATGAACACAATCACTAATCCTTCGGAATATAAGGATGAAATCTACCAGATAGCCGGAGATGATCCGTATTTACAATCACTCAAATATGATATTCTGAATAAAATACTTTCTCCGGAGGAGTTTTTGAATATGCTGCAGAACGATCTCAAATCTGATGAGCAGTTGATCCGTTTTTACGCTATTCAGGAACTGGCAAGTTGGTGGGCCAATATGGATGATGAATTTAAAACGGCTGAGCACACCGGAACCGTCAGGGCTTTAGTTGAGCGTAATATGAAAACGGCAGACCGCTCGATGATATATGAGATGGGATCGCTGTTTATGGATGAGGGACTGTTGAGGGAAGACAGCTATCCGCTATTTGAAGAAATGCTGGCAAGGTTTAGCCTGCCTTTTGACGTGGAAGTATACCAATCGGTAACCAGGGTTTTGAAGTCACGGTTTGAGGAAGAGGCGATATCTCTGATCGATTCATTGGCTATGGAAGGCAATGCTGCCCTGAACCGAACACTTCTGGATCAGGGATGGGATATTCTTCAGGGAGATTATTACCCAACCGAATTCAGAACGCCGGATTGGGAAAAGCTTGCCAGTTTAGGTCGATATCCTGTTCTCGTACTTCAGACCAAAAAAGGAGATATCAAAATGTGGTTGGACGTGACCGTCGCACCGGCTATGATCTCGGGTATGCAAAGCCTGATAGAAAAAGGTGAGTACAACGGAGTTCCATTTCATCGGGTGGTTCCAAATTTTGTGATCCAGGGCGGAGATATTGAGACTAAGAACGGATATGGTGGACCAGATTATGTGGTTCCTACCGAGGCAAGTACTGAGCAATACAAAAGGGGTGTTGTTGGAATTGCCAGTGCGGGCAGAGACACCGAAGGCAGCCAATACTTTATTATGCATTCCTGGATGCCTCACCTGAATGGACGTTATACTATCATCGGGGAAGTGTTTGAGGGAATGGATGTAGTGGACCGGATCGTGCAGGGCGATCTGGTTGAGTACATGTATTGGGATAAGTAAGAAGATCTACTCAGTACGCAACTGAAGGATATCATCCTGTATTTTTGAAATAATAGACCGGGTGTCTTCACTGGCAACCCAGGTAGGGTTGCCGAACCGGATATAAGAATTAAAAGGAACAGGAATGACCCCTCCCTTAGGTAGATTTTTGCCCATACCGGATAGAAAGGCAGGGATATACGGGACATCTGATTTCTTGGAGAGAACAAGGGCGATCCCTCTTTTAAAGGGTTTTAACTCTTCGGGTTCACCACGGGTTCCTTCCGGAAATAAGATCAGCGAATTTCCCATTTCCAGTTCTGAGATCATCCTCGGTATAGGTGCACTCTCAGGATTCTCTTTCATCCCTTTCCGGTCAATAAGAACAGCGTTGATAAAAAAAGAACTCAGGTTTCTGGTAAGCCAATTTTTGCCGAAGTAGTCACCTGCTGCAATGGGTTTTACTTTATGCAGAATATCAGCAGGCAGGGAAGCCAGAAGAGTAATGGTGTCCAGATGACTGTTATGATTTGCGACAATAATAAATTGATCCAGTTCCTTCATGAAATCTGTCTTGGCAAAGCGAACTCCAACGATCAATTTCAGAAACCACCGGAGTACAAAGCTGTAGATGAACCTGAGTGTATATTTCTTCAAAATCAGTAAGCCAGGAAATAGACCATATGGAAGAATACCGGTGCGGTGTAGGAAAGCGAGTCAATTCGGTCTAGTACTCCGCCGTGGCCCGGAATGGCATTCGATGTATCTTTAACGCCGATATCCCGCTTGATGCTCGACATCACTATATCGCCGGAGAAACCTGAGAAGGCGATCAGAAAACTTACAAATACAGCTTCAAATACTGGAAGTGGAATCAGGAAACGCAGGAAATATCCGATCACAGTTGTAAATATAATTCCGCCCAGAAATCCTTCCCAAGTTTTATTCGGGCTGATAGCCGGAATGATCTTATGCTTACCAAATAGTTTCCCGAAGATGAACTGAAGTACATCATTGATCTCAGTTAAGAAAACCAGGAATAAAAGCAGCCCTCTTCCCCCGGCATCGAAACCTGGTAACTCAGGTAGTGATAACAAATAGGCAAGGTGACTGATCCCAAAAACGGATAACATAATGATCCAGTGTAGAGAGGCCATCGATTTAATAATGCCTTTAGTTTCTCCTCTTAATACCAAACGAAGCGGAAGTATTAAGAACATGATCACAGGAATAAATATGATATAAGCTCCATACCAGCCGATGTAGGCAAGGTAGTACTGAATTGGAATAGCTAAATAGGCCCAGAATACTGCATAACGGTCATCATTTCTGAAATCGAGGATGGAATACAATTCACGGAATGCAACAAAGGACAAGAAGCCAAGCGCTATGAACGAGATCTTGTTACTGAACATGGTTGCAACTAGAAATACGATGGCCATTACCCACCAGGAGCGGGTACGTGATTTTAACTCACCAAGGTTTGCGTTGGGTTTGATCTTGCCAACAACAAAAAATAAAGTTGAAGCAAAGATCAGGATCCCAAAGATCAAAATAATGACCTGAAGCAGTTCCTGATTCTGGAAGTAGTCTAGCCTGAAAATTTTATCAAACATGTTTCAATGCTCCTGAAAGTCGTTTATAGGTGCTTAATATCATTAGCACATTAAGAACAATAAAAATGATATTTGAATAATCGTGAATGGGGATCTCAAAAAACAAAAGTATTCCGAGTATGCTTATGAAAAAGGCCCGGTCACTTTTACCCATTGGGCCGTCATACCTTCTGACCCCACTAACTGATTTAGCCAGCAGTCCGCTGAATTCGTTAACCACGGATAGGCATAAAAAACCGACCACCAGATACAGGTCACTGATAAAAAATTTCAAGAGGGGAAAGTAGATAAACAGGTCTGAGATTATATCACCGATCTCATTCAGGATTTCCCCAAGTTTACTTTGCTGATCAAAAGTTCGTGCCATCATTCCATCCAGGGCATTTAAAGCCATCCTGATGAGCAGTCCGGCCGGAAGCAACAGGAAAAAAATCGTATAAAGATCAGCAAACCAAAAACAAATACCGATCACAAGAGACAGGATTATTGAGGAGATTGTAATATGGTTTGCAGTAAACCCGATCCGGTGCAGCAGATTCAAAACAGGCCGGAGCAGCTGTTGAAATTTAGGCTTTAAATTATAGATCGAGATCATACCCTGTATTTGTTTCTGCCAATTTTAGATAATTATTTCTAATTCTCTAAAAATTAAAAATTAACAACCCCCAAGGGTTGGAATTTCTGTTTTCAGAACATCTCATTGCAAAAGCAAATTGACCCTGAAAATCTGGTTGAAAGTTATATATTAGGGCGTCTAACCAACGTCTGTACTATGGAAAAATATGATCGCAAGAAGTTTATCCGAAAATCAGGTGGAGTACTTGCTGCTACAGCATTAGTTCCGGGAGTGGTTTTTTCAAAAGGAGCTTTAGGTACTGCCAATACGCTTAATATTGCCTTGGTCGGATGCAGAAGTATGGGTTTCTGGATATTGAATCACGCCCTCAACCAGCCTGATGTAGTTTGTGCTGCACTGTGTGATGTGGATCAGAATGTGCTGGAAAGAAGAGCAGGCGAGATTGAGAAAAATTTTGGGCAAAAACCCAGACTATTTTCTGACTACAGGAAATTACTTGAAGAAAAAGATATAGACGCGGTGATCATTGGAACACCGGATCACTGGCACTGTTTGATAGCGGTTGACGCTATGGCCGCGGGAAAGCATGTTTATGTTGAAAAACCCATGGCAAAGACGGTAGCCGAATGTGAGATCATGGTAAAAGCATCGCATAAGTACGGCAAAAAAGTTCAGGTAGGACAACAGCAGCGCAGCCGGGCTCATTGGGGTGAAATTGTAAAAATGGTACAGGATGGGAAATTTGGTAAGATCCGCACTATAAAAACCTGGGGGAATTTTGGCTACGGCCTGGGACCTGAAAAACGTCCTGACGCAAGTGTACCAGAAGGAGTGGACTATAATATGTGGCTGGGGCCATCACCGGAAAGGCCATTCAATCCAAGCCGTTTTCATGGATCATGGAGATTCTTCTGGGATTATGGTGGAGGCTTACTAACTGATTGGGGTGCTCATTTACTGGATATTCCGCTTTGGGCCATGGGCATCGATGGTCCCCCAAAATCAGTAAGTACTGTGGGAGGAATTTTTTCCGGGGAAAACCGAGACCTGGATATGGCTGATACTCAAACGGTGATATATGAGTTTGAAGATTTCAATATGACTTGGGATCATGCTGGTGGCCTGGGTGTTGGTCCATATGATCGTAACTATGGAGTAGCTTTTGTAGGTAATAATGGCACAGCCGTTGTAAACCGTCAAGGCTGGCAGATCTATCCTGAGTATGATGGGGATACCCCGAAAATTGAGCCCGAAAAATTTGTTTGGGAGAGTGGTGATGAAGGCCATTTCGACCATGTCGCTAATTTTATTAATGCGATCAGAGAAGGGGAAACACTCAATTGCCCGGTTGAAGCAGGAAATATGGCAGCATTCTACAGCAATATTGGTAATATTGCGTATCGTTCCGGAAGTACGTTAAAATGGAATGAGTCTGGTAATCTGATCGATGCCGGTAAATTTTCAGAGTTCATAACCCCTGAGTACCGAAGTCCATGGAAACTGCCGGTTATCTGACAAAACAATTGAAACTAAATCACAAAACAGATCTAACTATCATGTCCAGAATTTTATCAATAGCATTGTTATTAAGTTTAGGATTTACAGCTACTGCTGCTGCCCAGCAGGAAGAAAAAGAATGGAAACCTGAGGATACAGAATATTACGAGCCAGTACCTCCGAAAGTAACTCCGGTTGAAAACAGGTTCCTGGCTCCACCATCAGATGCTACCGTATTATTCGACGGGAAGAATATGAGCCAGTGGGAATCTGTGAATGGTGGAGCTGTAAAGTGGGATGTGAAAGATGGACAGGTAACGGTTGTTGAAGGAACAGGCGCGATCAGAACAAAAGAAACATTTGGCGATTTTCAGCTCTATCTGGAATGGAAATCTCCCAATAATATGGAGCATACTGGTCAAAACAGGGGAAATAGTGGGGTATTCCTGCAAGGTATCTATGAGGTACAGGTACTGGACGTGTGGAATAACAAAACCTATGTGAATGGAATGGCGGGAAGTGTTTATAAGCAAAATCCCCCACTGGCCAATGTTTCTATTGCACCTGGAGGGTGGAACTCATATAACATTTCATTTTCGGCTCCGAAGTTTAATGAGGATGGTTCTCTGAAAAAGCCTGCCTACGTAACCGTTATCTGGAACGGAGTTGTGGTTCAGAATAACTTCGAATTAAAAGGAGATACTCCATACATCGGTTTACCGAAGTACACAGCTCATGGTGACGGCCCGATCATGCTTCAGGATCACAATTCAAAAGTAAGCTTCCGGAATATCTGGATCAGAGAACTTTAGATCAGATATGGTCCAGGATCCAGTTTTGGAATACCTGTTGAAAATATTCTGAGAAGGGTTTGTCTGCAGCATCAAGCTCAGGAGTGCATTTTTCAGCGAGCCTGAAATCATGGTTTGCTGCGGGGATGATCTGGAGGTTGAAATTGTTCGGAATATTATGATCGAAAGTATCATTCAATGTGCCAATAGCCCAACCTGGATATACATAGTAGTCATTTTCAGCGAAGGAAAAGAAAGCGGGTATTTCAATATTCTTTAAATGGGGGGCGGGATCAAAATCGGAGATTTCTGAAAGCTGTCGCCATGCTTTGGTGAGAGGAAACCAGGAAACCCAGTTGATATCCGAAATAGCTTTTTTACTGGCTTTGTCAAAAGCAACATTATCGGGATCGCCCTCACAGAGATACATGCTGTAATAGGTATTCGTAAGCTGGAGCTCCATATCGTAAGTGGCCGCCCCAAGCGAAGCAATAAAACTGATGTCATCTTTGTAGAGATCTCCCATGATCTGTGCAACCAACCCACCTTGACTATGCCCCACAATACCGATACGGGTGGAATCAATACGTCCCTGGGTTTTCAGGAAATCAATGGCGGCTTTAGCATCTTCAGCTCTTTCATAGAGATCAGACCGCTGCCAGGCACCTTCTGATTTACCGATGCCGCGTTTATCAAAATAGAGAAGAGCGATCCCTTTTTTGAGAAAGGGTTCTTCAAGATTCTTTTTTACAAAGTCTTTATAGAGTGTCTGGTAGGAAGAATTTTCACCTGATCCAACCAGAAAAATGATAACCGGAGCTTTTCGAGCAGTATCCTGGAGGATTAGTTCCCCGTGTAAAGTGAATCTTCCGCTATCAAAAGTGATGTTGGTCCTTGTTACCCCCTGAGCATACCCAAGCTGATTTAACGATATAGAACATATAATAAGTAATCCTATGAACGCTAAGAAAGTTTTTAACTGAGAAATCATTTGATCTGTTTTATCCTACAACAACCGTATTACGATTGTGCCCCAAAATTATTTATTAATCTGCCAATCACGCCTTCCCCGCTAGTATAGTAATTTGAATTCAATACCTCACGAAATTCCGTAAAAATTATTCAAAATTAACAGACATAAAAAAGGCCGTGAACATTCAAGTACACAGCCCTCGGGGTTTTGTCTCTGTTGGCTACTCGTCCCTGAAGGGATTCGAGTATTTATCATCGGTTATGAATTCGTTGTCAGTCAGGGTTTTAAGGAATGCTACAAGTGCGTCTTTCTCCGCCTCTGAAAGATTCATTCGCACAGCACGGCCATTCCTCTCCAGTCTGTTATCAAGTGTTGGGCTGTTTTGAACACCAGAATTATAATGCTCAATTACTTCCTCCAGTGTTTCAAAGCGGCCATCGTGCATGTAAGGAGCAGTAAGTTCGATATTGCGAAGCGAGCCGGATTTAAACTTCCCATTGTCTCGATCACGTCCGGTAGTCGCTCCTAATCCGAGGTCGGATATCACAGCATCAAGGCCGTTGTTTCTGGCTGCATCCCCCACGAACACATCTGATGTATGGCAACGGGAACAATTTGTAGCAGGGGAGAAGAATACTCGTTTTCCCAGATTCTCTATGTCAGTGAAATTTGGGAAATCATCTTCAGGCCGGTTTACCTGAGCACGACCTTCATCATACTTTGATTGATAGGAAACCATAGAACGAACAAACTGAGAAAGGGCATCAGCTATCTTTTCAGAGCTTATTTCAGGATCTCCATACACTTCTTCAAAAAGGATCGGATAGTAGGGTTGATTAGCCAGTTTTGTTTCGAGTTCGTCCAGCGTCATACCCATTTCAGTGGCATCCTGAATAGGCATTAAAACCTGATCTTCTAAGGAAGCCGCTCTCTCATCCCAAAAGAAATGTCCATTTTCATAGAACCGTGAATTCGATAGGCCCATTGAGTTTCTGCCGGTGAGTCCACCTTCAAAACCGGTACTCAAATCAACATTATCTGAAAAAGCAGCTTCCTGAATATGACAGGATGCACAGGAAACGGAACCATTGGCCGATAAATTTTTGTCATAAAACAAGACTCGTCCGAGGCTTGCTCCGGCATCAGTCACGGGATTTTCATCCGGGGTGTTATCCAGCTCAGCATTTGGTGGTAAAGAGAAGAAAGCGGGCAGCTCCGGATCAGCGTAGTTGTATGCTTGGTCGGGTCTGTTTAGATACTGATCCAGAACCGCCGCCCCTTCAAGGTCATTTGTCTCATTCTGAAGCTGTGCCTCTGAGCAGCCAAGCATCAAGAGAATTAAAAGCGTGATAAAACCATATGTTCGCATCATATAAATACCTCATGTTATAACCATTTGGTATTAGTACACGCCAATCAGGAACTACCCCTAAGCGGAGATAAAAAATTATAGTGAACTGGAAATAATATCTTTTAAAGCAGGAAGGAGCTCACTTTGGAACCAGGGATTTTTCTTAAGCCAGATATTATTCCTTGGAGAAGGGTGGGGCAGTGGCAGATATTCGGGCAGATACTCTTCGTAGTGCTTAACGGTATCGGTGAGAGTTCGGTAGGTACGGTCTTTCAGGTAATAGGATTGGGCATAATTACCAACCAGCAGGGTTAGTTTGATCTCTCCCATATTCCGGATCAATAATTCGTGCCACAGCGGTGCGCATTCTGGCCGGGGAGGTAGATCTCCGGATTTTCCTTTTCCAGGATAACAAAAGCCCATCGGTATCAGAGCTATTTTTGAAGGATCGTAAAATGAAGAAGTGTCAATTCCCAGCCAATCTCTGAGGCGCTCGCCACTGGGGTCATCCCAGGGTATACCCGATTCATGAACTTTTGAACCAGGCGCCTGACCTATAATTACGATCTTACTGGATTCAGAAGCGGAGACAACAGGCCTCGGTCCAAAAGGAAGATCATCTGAACAGACCGTGCAGCTTTGTATTTCAGTAAGAAGCTTCTCCAAAAAGATCAGTGTTCATGATCGTCGGCATGCTCTTCTTCAGCAGGTGCGGCAGCGGTAGTATCCTGAGCGGCTTTCATGGATGCACGTAATTCAGTGAACCATCCCGTAAGCAATTCTCTTTGCTCAGTGCTCAGTCTGGCTTCAGAATGTCCCCAGGTATAGGAGGGAAGTGGCATTTCTTCTTCATCAACCATTTCCACGCCTTCTTCAAGTTTGTGGTCTGCACGGCGATATGAGTAGGTTCCCCATTCTGAGAAATTCAATTCATCTCTGCCTTCATCAATATGATCTTTGATCCACCAGGCTACCGGTTGTACATTCGTGTACCACGGATATTTGGTTTGATTGGAATGGCAGTCATAACAAGAGCTCTTCAGGATCGACGCTACCTCAGCAGGAGGGTTAGTGATTGTCATGAAATCCATTGCAGGGTCTGCTGCCGGATTTTCTTTATCAATTCGGAAAAATTGAAGGATGATAAAAACAGCGATTAGTGCGAGAACGATCTTCTTTGCCATGATGATACAGATGAGTTAGTTGTTAACCGAATATATAAGAATGAATGCTTTAAGTCATTTGTCAGCAACGTAAAAGCTTGTTTCACCGATGATTTTACTTTTTGAAACAGAGAATCAGTCATCCCGGGCTTGACCCGGGATGTGGATTGGTAAAACTCCCGGGGAAGGGCCTTGCGTGCGGGACTGAAGTCCCTTGCTTGCTCATGTTTGGAGTTGGATAATAATGCCAATCTGATACATTAAGTAGAAATCACATAGTCAATTTGCGGAAGTAAGACTCATTGTTTAATTCAAATCTAAATCAATGAGTTCCCCTCCTTGGAGGGGATTAAGGGGTGGGTTTGAACCAGCTCAAAAACCTACCCATTCCCCAAAGGCGTAAAAGCTTGTATCCCCGTGATCTCCCTACCAAGGATCAGGCCGTGAATGTCATACGTGCCTTCGTAAGTATTTACCGATTCCAGGTTCATCATATGGTGGATGATCCGGTAATCTCCGGTGATACCATTTCCGCCGTGCATATCGCGGGCGATACGGGCGATTTCCAATGCTTTGCCACAATTGTTTCTTTTAGCCAGGGAGGTCATGGAAGGGTGGTCCCGTCCGGCGTCTTTGAGTTGTCCCAATCTTAACACCAGCATTTGCATAGCTGTGATGTCCGTGAGCATATTAGCAAGTTTGGTCTGAATCAGCTGATTGGCGGCCAGTGGTTTTCCGAATTGCTTGCGGTCCAGTACATATTGTCTTGATTTCTGGTAACAAAATTCAGCAGCTCCAATGGTTCCCCATGCGATTCCGTAACGGGCGCTGTTCAGGCACATGAATGGCCCTTTTAGTCCTTTTATATCGGGGAATACATTCTCGTCGGGAATGAACACGTCATCAAAAACCAATTCTCCAGTCTCCGAAGCACGAAGACTCATCTTGTATTTGGTATGCGGAGCAGTAAAGCCTTTCATTCCTTTTTCAACCAGGAATCCACGAATCACTCCTTCGTCATCCTTTGATTCTTTGGCTTTGGCCCAAACAACGGCAACATCCGAAATAGGGGAGTTGGTGATCCACATCTTTGCACCATTCAGTTTCCAGCCGCCTTCGGTCTTAACGGCTGTAGTGACCATAGAACCGGGATCGGAACCGTGGTCGGGTTCGGTCAGTCCAAAACAGCCGATGATCTCACCGGAAGCCAATCGTGGTAAAAAACGATGTTTTTGTTCTTCAGTACCGAAAATGGATATCGGGTACATCACCAGTGAAGATTGTACACTCATAAAAGAGCGATAGCCCGAGTCCACACGTTCTACTTCACGAGCAACCAGTCCGTAAGCGGTGTAACTGGCTCCGGCGCCGCCATATTCCTCAGGAATGTTGATGCCCAGAAGTCCCATTTCACCCATTTCTTTGGCGATACTCTGATCAAAGTATTCTTCCGTGTTCCCCTTCAAGGCTCGTGGCTCGAGATTTGCCTGGGCGTAATCCCGGGCCGTTTCCATGATCAGGCGGTCTTCCTCATTCAGTTCCGATTCAAAAAGTAGTGCGTCATCAATGTTGAACAGGTTCTTGGACATACAATAAAAAATCTAAAATTCAGATTAGGGGTAATGAACAATGAGTGTGTATTAGTGAGGAATTCAATGGTAATCATTAATACAATCCGATGAAAAAATATTAGTAGAAGCATTTATGTTTTTCTTCTCAAGTTCTGCAGATAGTTCGGTTGTCAGACTTTCAGGCGAAAACAAGAGAACTTCTAGAGAAGAACTTAAGAATGCGATAGAACAAATATCCACCGATCCTGTATTCGTGAATTATACTCCTATTAATTCGATGACTGATTCTTTTGACGACCTGGTCATCAGTTTACTAAAAGCAGGGGAGAGATAAAGCTCAGTCCTCGATATTAAAATGAAATTTGTATTTGCTGATGGATAGAAAGTCAGAAGTCTGGGAGAAATAGAGGAATCCGTCTTTATCGATATAGATCAGTTTCCCGTAAGGAATTTGAAATCCATCACTTTCAACGGAATAGAGCAGAGTTCCATCCGGGTTAAACAAATCAAATGTGTTCCGGTATTCACGTTGAGTTCTGTTACCCTGCTCATATTGACGTACATAAGCATCAGGGTCAGAAATATTCGTTACCCAGTTAGCACGAATAATAAAAGAATCATCAGACAGGAATAAGGGATTCAGTATACCACCCATTGGCATTGACATGCCTGTAGTTGAAACGCCAACATGCATAAACCTGGAGAAATCCCTGGTTATAGTTTGTTCGATTTTCCCTTTAAGGTTGAAGAAGTTTACCTCGTATTTACCCAGAACTCCGGATACAATTTGATTGTCATGCAAAGTTACAGGTGTGGCAATACTTCCGGCGCCTTCAGGAAGTTCAACCCCATCAGATTGATCAACGGTAAAAGAACTTATCTTTCTGACTTCTGTAGAGTCGATCCCTAAAACTGTGATGATCTCACCAATACCATCCCAATAGGGTTCTCCGGTAACCAAAAAACCGTCGTCGGAAAACCCATATACTGAGGAGAGTCTTAAACCCGCATCGAGGTCATAGCTTTTTAGATAATTTCCTGAAAGGTCAAACACATCAATTCGTGTGCCATTGATATTAGCCACGTATAATGCGCCGTAATATACGGCTATTCCCATCACATTCTCCAAATCGCCCGGCCCCCTGCCTTTATTGTCGATCACCCAGGAAATTTTTCCTTCTGGAGTTAAAGCAAAAAGCTTTGTCTGGCGAAGGTCAACAAAATAAGAATTACCTTCAGAGTCCTGATCAAAAAACCAAATACTGGAGACAATGAAATCTTCATCTTCTGGAAAAATAAACTCATCGACTAATTCAAACTCTACCGGATTTTCCTCATCCTGCAAGATTCCGTATTCAGGGTTGGAGATGACTAGCGGACCATTAGAAACCTCCCGGCTTCGTTTATCCTGCTCCGAGCACGAAATGAATAGTATAACACCAACAAACAGACAGAGAAGGTCAGAGCGAACTTTCATACTCGGGCATGTTTATTTTGGTTTTGATGATGGTAGGACTGGGATCGTATTTCACAAAATAAACGAATCCGTTACTGTCAACATGGGAGATAGAACCATACTCTTCAAAAAAGGCATCGTCTTGAAGGGAGTAAAGTAATTTGCCATACTTATCGAAGAGATCAAGACTTTGTTTTGATTCTACATCTTTGTTGCCACCATTGACAGAACGCTTAACAAATTGATCCGGATCATCGACATTTAAAGGCCAACTGACGGAGGAAAAGAACGATCCGTTTTTAAGAACTACAGAAGGGCGAAGAGATCCAAACATCCTCATCATACTGCTTCCACCTGATTTGTAAAATCCGGGGCGTACAAGTTTATCAAAGTCTCGGGTTATTCTTTTTAGCAGCGATCCATTAAGATCATAAATTCCAATTGAATAATCTGTCAGGTTTCCTGAAACAATCTGATCTCCTTGTACAACTATACCCGCGCTACCGCTAAATCCCTCCATGATTTCCGATTCTTTAGATTGTATAATAGAAAAAGTAGTATCTGTTGAAAGAGTATCTGCGAGCGTAAGTATTGAAACGGTCATTCCAAGATTTCCCCAATATGGTGATGAAACGACGAGTTTTCCCGAATCAGAAATACCATCCAGAGAGACGAAGTTTAAAGAGCTGGGATAATTCAGTGTTTTAATAAATTTGCCACCGGTGCTGAATATGTCCAATATGGACCCCTGTATATTAGAGATCAGGATCAGGTCGTTTAGAACCAAAGGAGGTCTTGCCTGCTCAAAATCTCCCGGACCTTTGCCTTGTTCGCCCGTTACCCAACGAAGGCTGCCATCAGGGTTTAAAGAAACAAGGCGAGAGCTCTCAGAATCATAGAAATAGATATTTCCATCAGCATCGGTTTTCATACCCCAAAGATTTGATATCAGTAGGTCAGTTGTTTCTTCAAGGTTATAGGAATCTATGATCTCAAATTTAACAGGATCTTCCTGATCCTGCCATTCGCCATATTCGGGGTTTGAGATGATCTCAATACCATTTTCATCCAGGGTAGGAGTTTTCTCTTTTTGGGAGCATGTAATAAGAAAAATGAAAGAAGTAAGAAAAGTGATGGAAAGTACTCTCTTAGATATGTTCATTCCAGATCGTATTAGGTTGAGTTAAAATGCCGTAAATATGTGTAATTAAACCCAATAAAAAAAAGCTGATACTATTTAAAGTGTCAGCTTTTAATACCTCAGGAAACTTTTGTCATTTTGAGCGGAAGCGAGAAATCTATAGGACCTTAAAAGAGCTTGTTAGATTTCTCAGTCGTAAAGCTCCTTCGAAATGACAAACAGGATTAGAGTTCATAATCTAAAATTAAAGAATAGTTTTCTTCAACTCCCGGGCAATGATCAGTCTTTGTACTTCTGAAGTTCCTTCACCAATGGTCATGAGTTTTGAGTCCCGAAGGAAACGCTCTACATGGTATTCATTGGTGTACCCGTATCCACCGTGTATCTGAACGGCTTCAAGAGAGGCTCGAACAGATAGCTCAGAGGCAAATAGTTTAGCCATGGAAGCTTCGGTGGTATAAGCTCTGCCCAGGTCTTTCAGCCAAGCCGCTCTCAGGACCAATAATCTCGCCGCCTCGATCTCAGTAGCCATATCAACCAGTTTGCCTTCTATGTATTGGAAATTTCCTATAGGTGAACCAAACTGCTTGCGTTCCATAGCGTATTTCAGTGATTCTTCCAGTGCACCACGGGCTATTCCAACTGACAAAGCTGCAATACCAACCCTGCCACCGTCGAGTACTTTCATAGTATCAATGAAACCCATGCCTTCTTCTCCAAGCAGGTTTTCAGCGGGGACTCTCACATTCTCGAATACCACTTCAGTAGTGTCGGATGAGTTCATTCCCAGTTTATGCATTCCGGGTCCTGGTTTTACGCCATCCCATTCGTGTTCAACAATAAAACCGCTGATTCCTTTAGTTCCTTTTTCAGGATCTGTTTTAGCAAGTACTACATACGTATCTCCTACAGAACCCTGAGTAATGAATATTTTAGAGCCATTGAGGATATAGTGATCCCCATCTTTAACGGCTGTTGTCTTCATTCCGGAAGCATCACTTCCTGAACCCGGTTCAGTGAGGCACCATGCTCCAAGTTTTTTACCAGAGGTGAGATCAGGCATATATTTCAGCTTTTGCTCATGACTGCCTGCAATGGCGATATGTCCCGTTCCGAGAGAGGTGTGTGAGGCTACGGTGAGAGCAAGCGAAGCATCCCAACGTGCAATTTCTTCTATCGCCAGACAGAAACTGATGGTATCGAATCCGGCTCCACCATATTGTTCTTCATGATAAATGCCGAGCATGCCCATTTCACCGAGCTGTTTAACAATATCCATCGGGAACTTCTTGCTGTTATCACGCTCCATAATGGTGGGAGCTACATGTCTCTCCACGAAATCCTTAACGCTGTCGCGTATCATTTTCTGATCTTCGTTCAGGTCGAACGATAATTCTGTACTTAGTGGCATATCCTTCTTGTAAATAGTCTTGTTTTAATTATGTGGAACCGCTTCCAAAGATAACAGTTATTTGTAATAAAATTTGATTCATTTGCAGAGTTTAATATGACTTGCAGCACAAATTTTAATGTAACATTAGAAAGCAGGAACCATCTATATATACAGAAGTAAATTCTGTTAAACAGCAATAAACTTTTAAGCTATGTTGAATAAGAAAACGCTATTTGCAGTATTAATGGTAGTTGTTCTTGGATTTTCATCCGTAGCATTTACAGATACTGAAGATATTAACAAAAACGAGAATGGAACCGTTGCAATAACCCTGGAGGGTAAAATTGTAGATTCCGAAACACATAAAGAGCTACCCGAAGTTATTATTGAGGTAGTAGATACTAAACTCATCACTAAGTCTGATAAAGAGGGAAAGTTTAAGATAGAAGGTCTTGAAACCGACCAGGTGTACAATCTGAAATTCAGACACGACAGGTATTTTGATTATGAAATACCTGTGATCAAAAACACAGACGATCAGGATTGGAATATCAATGTAACCCTTGAACCGGGAAGAGACTAGTGATGAATAAAGGTCGAGAGTAATATCTTACTTTTATTATTGATAGTAGTAGTGGGAAGGGAGCCTTTTTAAGGCTCCCTTTTATTTTATATTTGAAATAAAAGCATAAATATGCTAATATGCTTTTATGAGAACTACCATAGACATACCGAACGAGTTGATGAAAAAAGCCAAGATCAAGGCCGCTGAAGAGGGAATCACCTTGAAAGAGCTTTTTGTCAAAAGCCTTACCTCCGAACTCGAAAAGCCGGAAATGAAGAAATCTCATCAAGAATTGTTAGAGGATCTGAGAGGCTCTATCATTTCTATGGATGTAGGCCCGGAGGATTCTGGGTTTGAAGATTTTGAGCCTGAAAGTGAATTTTTCTTTCATGTGAATGAGCCTGGTTCATCTACGAAAAAGAATAAGTTGTGATCCTGCTGGATACCCATATCTGGCTTTGGTGGTTGTGGGGATCAGATAGATTAAGTGCCAGGGAGAAAAGGCTGTTGGATAGTCTGTCAGAGAAAGGAAAGCTGGCTGTTTCAATTATTTCGCTTTGGGAGCTGGAGATTCTGGAGCGAAAGGGAAAGATCAGACTCACAATAGATTTCGAAGATTTTATCAGGAAGTCCACTCATTCATCTATAATCAGGCTGGTACCACTCGATGTTCCGATAATTATTAAACAGCGTCTTTTACCGGATTCTTTTCATAGTGATCCAGCTGATCGTTTGATTGCAGCCACTGCCTTATATACCGGATTTCCGCTTGCAACCAAAGATCAAAAGATCATCAATTCAGGAGTTTGTGATCTATGGAAAGGCTGATTCTTACCCAAAATTCCAGGTAACACCACGACCTATCTCAGGATCGGGATAATTCCAGTCGACCGCGCCCTGGTCACAGGCATACATGCACGTACCACATTCTATGCAATCCTCAACCTGAAAATGCACCTGATCTGATTCATCAAGGGTATAGCAGTTAGCCGGACACACCCAGGTAGTACATTTATGGGGACATCCAGAATTACAGATCCCGGTATCAACAACAATATGCGGCTTGATCTCAGACTTCGCCTGATTACGATAGCTTACAAGTCCAAGTCGTTCAGATAATTTGAGGTTTTTCATAGAGATTTTCTTGCTTTGAATCCTAACTGTATCAGTTCCCAAAGGGATGAATGTCTTTTGATTGCTCCCAACAACATCTTCTCCGATTTCGGGGTTGGTTCATTTTTGATGGTGAAGAACTGTCGCCCAAAATCGCAGATCAGGTTTGGTACTTTACTTTGCATGGTTTCAGTGTGCAGGAGATGTACAGCGTCCTGGAAATTGTTGATGTCTTTCATCACATAACTATCATTCAGTACGGCTCGGTATTCTCTGAGAACAGCAGAACTGTAATCATTTTGCTCCTTTGCTTTAACGATAGTTTCGGCAGCCAGTATTCCTGATCGCATGGCATAATCCATTCCCTGAATAGCTTTTCCGGCATTCATCAATAAATTAGCAGCCTCACCTGCTATCAGGATCCCATCTTTGTATAATTCTTTAGGCATCGCTCTGGAATCACCCGACGAAACTACGTGCGCTGAATATTCTACGATCTCACCACCTCTGATGGCGTCAGCTATTGTCGGATGAGTTTTGAAATGGTTCAGGAGATCATGAGGGCTGCGTTTTTTCTCACGCATATCTTTGATGCTAAGTACAAGTCCCAGGGAGATAGTGTCCCGGTTGGTGTACAGGAATCCTCCGCCTTCAACACCATCGGTTGCCCAGCCAACAAATTCATTACTCATGCCACTTAGCCCGTTAAGCTGGAACCGGTCTTCAAGTACTTTTTGGTCGAAGCGAATCACTTCTTTAATGCCGGTAAGCATATGATCAGCCGGTACATATTTGTCCTGAAGTCCGACCTGTCGTGTTAGCAGATTATTAACCCCTTCAGCTATGATCACAGAATCAGCATGAAATTCTTCCTCTCCGGTTCTGATCCCAACTGCTTTGTCGTTTTCCATCAGAACTTCATCCACTTTGATGTTCGTGGCGATGAAGGAATCCATGGCAAAATCACTGGCATCAATGGCTTCCTGAACTTTAGCCGACAGCCAGTTATCAAATTTAGAACGAAGAACCACTACCCCTGAATAGGGAGCTTCGTTGAAATGTTTGGATTTAAAATCCAGCGAAAAAGTGGATTGCTCATCCATGAAAGTAAGCCGGCGATGATTAATGAACCGTTCCCAGCCCCCGTCTTCTTCCTCCCAATAGTTGGGAACAAGTTTGTTGAGGTCGCTGCCCCAAAGAACACCACCAGAAACATTCTTAGAGCCGGCAAACTCACCGCGTTCAATAAGCAGGAACTTCATGTTGTTTCTGGCGAGAGTAAGTGCTGCTGATAACCCTGCAACACCACCGCCAATCACTATACAATCAAATTTTTCGTCCACTTTATTTCCTATTTATTCTGAATGGTCATCCTGAGCGAAAGCGAAGGATCTAATCGTTGAATCGGCAAGATCCTTCTCCGCCAGTCGGCGGATCAGGATGACTAATTAGGTCTTAATCTTTTTCAGCTCCTCAATGAAAGGAGGCAGCACTTTGTAAAGGTCGCCAACGATACCATAATCGGCTACTTCAAAGATCGGAGCGTCCGGATCCTTATTGATAGCAACGATCACTTTACTGTTTGCCATACCGGCAACATGTTGAATAGCTCCTGAGATCCCAACAGCAATATACAGTTGAGGTGAAACCACTTTGCCGGTCTGACCAATCTGAAGGCTTGGGTCATACATTCCCGACTCTGTCAGTGCTCTTGAAGCTCCAATTCCTGCATTCAGTACTCCAGCGAGTTCAGAG
Organism: Rhodothermia bacterium; assembly: GCA_030427885.1. Taxonomy (GTDB): domain Bacteria; phylum Bacteroidota; class Rhodothermia; order Balneolales; family Balneolaceae; genus JAUICM01. The sequence goes on from JAUICM010000005.1 coordinate 74,471, forward strand.
ATCAGGGCTTTTCCTTCATCATCTTTTACTCCGCGGCCAGCAGCAACAATGCTTTCGGCTTCGTTCAGGTCAATAGTATCACTGGTTGAAGAGATGATCTCTCTGAGTTTAGCCTTCAGGTCACCTTCACTAACACCTGCATCTACAGAAATAACTTCGGCTGTTGCAGGCGATTCATTCAAATCATAAGAGCCCGACCGAACGGATACCAGCACTTTATTACCCTTGGCTTCTACATTAGCCAGGATCTTAGCAGCCATTACCGGGCGTGTTGCTTTAATGCCACCATCGATCAGCTCAAAGGAAGAAACATCGGCTACCACAGCAGCTTTTTGGTTTGCAGCTAATGCACCGAGAATATCCTTGGTTCCTTCAGTTGAAGCGAATGCCGTCACCTTTGGATCAACCGTTTCTACAATTTTAGCAAGTGCTGAGAGAAGAGGGCTGTTTCGGTGTTCTGAGAATAATGCATCTTCAACCAAATAGATCTTTGAAGCACCATATTTCTGAACATCTTCCACGTAGTTGGATGCATTAGGATCGATGATAACTGCTTCAGTGGTAAATCCGGCGGCATCGGCTAATTTCTTTGAATGTGAAAGTACTTCCAGTGATGAACGTTTTACTTTGCCGTCTGCAATAGCAATGTAGGTTAATATTGAACTCATTCGTTTTTATTTTCTAATTCTAAATTTCTATCTCATTCTGAGCGAGAGCGAAGAATCTTATCGGTGAAACGACCAGATCCTTCTCCTCCAGCCGGCGGATCAGGATGACCTTGTTCAAATTACGTTTGCTTCAGTATCTAATAACTGAGCTACTTTTCGAGCGATCTCATCTGCCTCGCCTTCAAATTTCTGTCCTGCTTTCCTGGCTGGTTTTGGTGCATAGGAAAGAGTTTTGGTAGCCGGACTCAGCTCTTCATCACTTAAACCAAGTGAGGAAATGTCAATAGAGTCGATGGGTTTTCTCTTAGAGGCCATGATTCCTTTAAGGTTTGGAATACGTGGATCATTCATGTCGTTCGAGCAGGTTACTGCACATGGAGTTGGTAATTCGATCATTTCCTGCCCGGTATCGCCCTGGCGTTTAACGATCAGTTTTGAATCTTCAACCTCCAGGCCAACGGCGTTGGTAGCATAAGGCAGATCCAGTTTTTCGGCTACCATGCTTCCAGTCAGGCCAGAATCGGTATCCTGAGATTGTTTACCTAATGAAAGTACATCATATTCTTTGTCTTTAAAGAAAGCTGAAAGGATAGTAGCATAACTGGTTGAATCATAGCCTTCATCACCGGTGGTTTGAATATGAGTTCCCTTATCGGCACCCATTGCCAAAGCTTTGCGGATGGTTTCGGAAGCCTTTGCTGGGCCAATACAAACCACTTCAACTTCACCGCCATGTTTTTCAGTAAGGACCAACGCCTCTTCTACAGCTGATGCATCATAGGCGTTCAACACAACCCTGTCAGCATCCATAATAAGTTCCCCTTCCTTGATCTGTAATGGTGCGGTCACGTCCGGCACCATTTTAATACATACGTAAAATTTCATACGCTCCGTGTTTTCGTCTTGATGTTTGTTCTCGTGGAACCGCTTTTTTGAAGCCTTCAATATACAAAAGCTGGAGATTAATTTTGGCTAAGACTGGTTTTTTTTGCTATAGATCTTCATCAGTATTTGAAGCTAAACTATAGCCACCTTTAGAATAGATAGTGAATGACTTTGAATAAACAACGAACCATTCCGATTCATCCGGATTCAGGCTTAACATCATTGCGAATCTGTACGGTCCTCTAAATTCAGAATTTCTTATACCCGAAGGGATTTGAAGTTCAATTTTTTCCATGAATTCAATCCTGGAGTAGGTAAAATAATGATCGTGTCTGCTATCATTGTCTGCAAAAAATACTTTCTCCCAATATTCTCCATTCCACTTTTCCAGGTGGGAGTCTTGTTCATTTTCACAGTTTACAATATAGATCTCTTTGTGAGCATCGTTTATGTAAACTCCTGAATATTCATATCGATACCGGAAGGATTCTTTGTCAATTTCAACCTGAATCGATTGTGGGTATGCTTCAGGAGGATCCTCAGGAATAGTTGGAGGATCAGAGTAAGGATAAGGAACATTTGGATCAGCACCAGCCATTTCCAGTGCATAGGCAATGTAGGAACAACTCTGATGAAACAGAGCTGAAATCAGGATAAAAAGAATAAGAACGAGCTTTCTTTTCATATTCCTTTGTGAATTGGTTTACCCAAAAAACTGGAATAAATAAAAAGTGTAAATCACATGAGAATGCGAACGATCTAGTGAAGGAACAGAGTTACTGATGCCCCGGCATAACTGGTGTTTTTATTCAGGTTTCCGAAGAGTTTGAATCCCAAAGCAATAGAACCTGACATATCTGCTTTAGTGAGCAATTCAATTGGAAAACCAAGAGAAGAACTCCTGAATAATTCATATCCACCTGAAGCCCCGAACCAACCTTTTGGGATTCCGGGATAAAAAGTGTCTCCCCTGAGTGTTTGATGAACGTATCCAATTCCACCGGAGATAGTTAGTTCCAGTACATCCACACCGAAAGTTTTACCAGCTAACAGACTTGCTTCCCAAATACTTTCAGGACTGGTTTTTATTCCATCCCTGACTCTCTGGTTGTATAAAAATCTTCCGGTTACAGTTATCGGCTTTGATTTATATAGAATTCCTGTTTGCAGAGAGGGAATTCCAAAAGTTGCACCTCCAAAACCAATAAAGAAAGACAAATTCTTTGTCGCGGAATAGAGAGGATTCTTTCCCTCATCTTGTGCAATGATACTGCTGGTTGATAACAGAATTACACAAAAAAAAGCTGTTAATATTCTAGAATAGACTCTTAACATATTGGACAACAATAAAACAAGTTATCTAATCATAATTAGAATATGTACAGAAACAAAGTATTGTAGTGAAATAATTTAAGCCTCGTTGAAAAGCCTGATCCAGTTTCCACCCATGATCTTTTCTATTTCCGAAGAAGTGAAATTGCTTTTATCCAGAGTTTGGTGTATCACTTTCATTCGATCAATGACATTGAATTCAGGAATAGCTACGTGTTCGGGTAAAGTATCAAAACCGAGTACGCCCTTATCATTTATGCTTTGCCACCATTCATGATAAACTTTCACCTGTTCTTCCTGATTGTTATTCGATTCCTTCATTCCCTGGTGACCGTCGATCGGGAAATCATTGGAAACGGCGACTGCATCAATTCCAGCAACATTCACACAATGACGGATTTGTTTAACATAGTGTTCTGGTGTAGGTGGATCATCAGTGGTCAGCCAGAAGCTCATCATGAATATGCCCATAACACCACCTGAATCAGCAATTGCCCGGATCACATTATCTGGTGCGCACCGTGCATTATTGACGATAGCACGGGCAGCGCCGTGGGAGAGAATAACCGGTTTTTTTGAGGCTTTGACCACATCCAGTGCAGTCTGATCGGAGGAATGAGATACATCGGGAATTATACTCAGCCGGTTAAGTTCCGGAATGGCATCAAAACCAAGATCTGTTAATCCGGTTGGCTGAGCTTCAATTCCACCTCCGGCAAGAGGATTATCGTGGTGATGGGTTAACTGGAAGACCCTGAGTTTATGATCAGCAAGTTTTGATAGTCTTGAAAGCTCTGTTCCAACAATCTCACCACCTCCCTGAACCTGCAGGATTAAGGTAGTTTGTTCTTTTCTAAATGAACGGAGAATGTCGTTGCCGGTTCTTCCAATATTCACTTCTGAATGTTCATTTGCTGCAGATATATATTGAGAAAGCTTATTTGTGGTCTCGGTAAAAGTACGAATCCAGGTCCTGGTACCATCTTCATGATCCACTGCCTTGTATACAGATGCATCAACAACAGCCCCAGCCAGACCTGCGGGGTTAAGCTTACCAAGATTTCCGAGTGCGTCAAGTGTCAAACCGTCCACATAAGGAATGGAAGGCCAGCTGTTGATGCTTCCGCTCAGGAATGCTTTAACAGCAAATGGGGCAAGTGATGCAGTTTTTAAAAAGGATCTTCTGTTCATGATCTTATAAATAGGTCACAGGGAGTGACTTCTAATCTAAGAATAAGATCCTATTTATGTTCGGTAACTTTCTTATTGTGTCATTATAACACATTATATTATATTCCCGAAGTTTGCAGAGTTAAACAGAATCTCCTAATCTGACAAATACATACTAACCAACCCCTTTCCGAACATGAAAAAGTCATCATTACTTAGCTTAATAACACTTTTAATAGTTCATGTGCTAACAACAGAAGCATATTCACAGGACACATTCACTGTAACATTAGATGAATCGGTAAACGGTAGTTTTTCGGTAAGTCCAAAATTGCCAGCAGATGGAAAAGTGGCAAAAGGTACAGTTCTTACTATTACCGCTACACCTGAAAAAGGCTATGTATTAGATGCAGCCTATTATTCTGAAGCAGGAAGATGGGGAGCTATGTACTTTGAGTCTATGGAAAGTCCTTTTAAAGTAACTATTGACAAGGATAAGCATTTAGGGGCTTCGTTTATTGAGGCTTCAGCAGTTGAACACATTAATGTCACCCAGAATGTAGTATATGCTAAACCCGGGGTTAAAGAGCTAAAATATGATGTATTTTCACCAAAAGGGGCGAAAGATCTTCCTTGTATAATTATCATACATGGAGGAGGCTGGTCCACAAACACAGAAGATATCATGAGAGGACTGGCACGTGAGCTCACCAAAGGGGGAGAATTTGTGGTTTTCAGTATTGATTATCGATGGGCTGAGAAATTTGATGGTGACGCAGAGAATAATACCATGATGGATATCATAGAAGATGTTTTCGGAGCAATTGCCCATATCATGGAACATGCTGAGGAGTACGGTGGAGATCCGGGCAGAATTGGGTTGACGGGAGACAGTGCAGGTGGACATCTCTCTGCTGCTGGTTCTGTGATGACCGGAATGATCGGGGATGGTGGTTTTGGTAAAACTCCTGGTGTATTTGAGTTTATGCCCACATACATGCCAGAGAATAAGACAGTAGATCAGGTAAGAGACGAAATGCTGGTATCAATCAAGGCAGCAGCTCCAAGTTATGGGGTGTTCGGAGGGGATTTTATTAATCACTATTCTGAAGATCCAGCTGCAGATGACACATGGAAAGCCGCGATTTCACCTATCAATTATGTTCCTGATGCTACAGGAAGGGAAGTTCCTACCTATTTAACAAGGGGGACCAACGATTTTCTGATCAGAGATGAAATGGTGAAATCATATATGGATGAATTGGCAGGCAAAGGACACAGGGTACAATATGTGCAGGTGGGTGGTGCCGCACATGCATTTTTCGACTGGAAACCAGATGAGCGTACAAAGGCTACTTTTGAGAAATATGGGGTGTACTACGCCGCAGAGATGAAAGCATTCTTTGTTGATGTCTTTTCCAAACTCTAAGAGGGTCGAAACTTTGGCTTCAGTATTTGGAATAAAAAGTAGCTTAATAAAAGCCCGGCAATGGAAAACCCGAGGTCATAAGGATCATACACATTGTCACCACCCAGATTATGAATCTTAAGTTCCTGAGTGATCACAAATAAGCCACCGAAAAAAATGGAAAGAAGATAAATAGTATGTTCACGGAGTTTCTTTTCCGGGGATAGAAACCTCTGGTTGGCCACAAGTCCTACTGCTGTCAAAATGATGGTTCCTGCAATAGCTTCCCAGAAGTTGGGAAGTGAATACAAGGTGATCCTGATAAAATCAGGAACGCCAAACTCAACCACTGAACGCCTTATCCATTTGAAGAAAATGAACAGAACTATAACGACGATCTGAATCCGTATTAGTATTCTGATATCATGCATTAACTACCTTAAGCGCTAATTCTGAAGATTCTGATATTCAGTAGAATGTCCGGGATCTGTATCCCTTAAAATATTGAAAGCTTGTAGCTGTATCTGACTTTCAGAATCGGCAAAAATAGAGGAGATCTCTCTGGACTTGGTATCAAAAAACAAGTCATAAAGATAGTTATTAGTGGTCCGGCGTTTTGCACTTTGAATGCCCTCAAGAGCTGCCAGTACTTGTTTCCGGGCTTGTACCTGGCTCCGGGTAAATGTATCAAGTCCTTTACGGTGATAGGTGTAGTAAGCAACCCGCAGTGGCTGGTAGTTATTATTCAGCAAATCTTCGATCAAAGTGAGTTTGTTTCTACGGTTGTTGCTATTCCGGGCCCACCCAACAGCATTTGAAGTCTGTGCAAGATCAACCACATTCTGTGCTTTAAGGAAATAAGGAGTGCCACCCAACTCTGAAAAGCTGTCAAAATCATACCCAAGCATGAGATAGCAATAGTAGTCAAGCAAGCCTGTTAGCGGATCAAACTGTAACTCATCGTGAATCAGGCTTTTTCCTTCAGGATAATTAAACTGCCATGTTGGTTCACTGAGAATGATTGTGGTGGTTTCTGTGGTGGTATTGTAAATAGGGCGTCGGGCCTGGATGATAGCCTCTGCCGAATAATCAGAGCTCTGCGATCCGGTTTTAAGGATAATACTTATCTGGCAGTTAATACGCTCATGTTCAAGAAACTCTGCTTCTGTCCAGCGGAACTCATTTATATAAGATTGTATGTCTATAGGTAGATTTTGCTTCACATATCCAAAAGAGGTGCCTTCGAGTTGTTCATCATTTACCTGAACAGTACAGTTGAACTCCTGAGCAGCGGCTAACTGAGGAAGTACTATAAGTATTAATAAATAATGAAATTTTAGTTTCAGCACTTTCTTTATTCCTTTAGGTTATATCATATTGCCGGGTAAACAAGTATCAATGATAAGAATACGAAACATTCCTTTTAAAATTTTCCTGCTTCTGTTTTTTGTGGGATTTCAGACAGAGGCATTTTCTCAGATCTCGATGGGTGCCAGAGGTGCCGCTCTGGGGCATGCAACAACAGCGCTCGGTTCCTACGACTGGGCTCTTTTTTCCAATCCTGCTTTGTTGAATAGTGATTCGCCGCGTATCGGATTTTATGGCATCAGAAATTATGGATTTTCAGAAATCACGGATATCTCAGCCTTTGGTAGCGTCCCTACTAAATTTGGTACCGGCGCGATCGGTATCCACAGATATGGGGGCGATCTGTTCAACGAAACCAGGATTCGCATGGGATACAAGAATGTATGGAAAAGCCTGCATGTTGGAATGGTATTGAATTACAATCACATTTCTTTTGGTGGGCCTTATGGCTCAGGAGGAGCTCTAGGGCTTGATGTAGGGCTTGCTGCGAAAGTAACAGACGATCTCTGGCTGGGAGCTAAAGCCACAAACCTGAACCGTCCATCGTATGATTTTCAAAGCTATGATGAAGACCTAATAAGAGACCTAAGTATAGGTTTGAGCTACATGTTGGCAGAAAGGGCATTGTTTACGTTTGATGTTTATAAAGATGTGAAATTTCCGGTTTCATACCGGGGCGGAGTTGAAGTAACGGTGATTGAAAATCTGAAGGCCAGGGTTGGGATCACCACTGAACCTGTAACGTATTCTTTTGGGTTCGGATATGGCAGAAATTTCTGGCAGGTCGATCTGGTGGTTCAAAAAGATCAGATCCTGGGTTTAAGTCCCGGTCTTGATCTCATAATATCTCTGTAGCCTATGAAACTGAGTGGCTGGAGCATAGTTCTTTTTCTAAGTATATCAGCTTTTAGCAACAGTTTTGCGCAGGATACCTCCAGGGTAGAAGTAGAACGGCAGCTGGAGGAGGCATTCGAGGAGCTTGATCTGGAAGAATCGGGTGAATCGGGGGAACAACTTACTCAGTTTCTGGCAGATCTGGCTCAGAATCCGGTAAACATAAACTCAGCAAGCGGAGATGACCTGCTGCAGATCCCGGGATTCAACCTGATCCTCGCAAGGGCAGTACTGAATTACAGGAGGAACAAACCATTCGAAAGTGTTGAGGAATTAAAAGAGGTTAAAGGAATTGGTTCAGCTACCTACCAGCGAATGAGGCCTTATGTTACCATTGGAGGCTCAGCAGAGAGGTTAAGGTCGATGTACAACCGTCCTGAATACTGGCTTTCAGGCAACCGATATGAAGTGATTTCAAGATATCAGCAGGAACTTGAAGAGCAGGAAGGGTATAAACGCCCGGATTCTCTTGGTGGATATGTAGGAAGTGCTGCTAAATATTATCAAAGGTTCAGGATCCAGAGTGACCACCTTTCAATGAACTTCACCCAGGAAAAAGATGCTGGTGAAACGCTGAAAGGTCCAGCGGATTTCGATTATAATTCGTGGCATGTGGCTCTAACAAACAATGGTAAGCTGAAGAAATTGGTGATCGGAGATTACAGCTTGAGTTTTGGACAGGGACTAGTTCTTTGGACAGGTGGCGCCTTTGGAAAGGGAAGGGAGGTTACCGGAACAGTAAGTAAAAATGAGAGAGGACTACGACCTTATTCTTCAGCCCAGGAAACAGATTTCTTCAGAGGTGTTGGAGCAACGTATGGAGATAAGATCGAACTGACAGCATTTTATTCTAAGCGGCCCAGAACGGCTTCGGTCATAAATGGTGATACCACAAGGTTTCCTTCTTCCAGCGGATTTCACAGAACAGAATCAGAACTTGAACGAAGAAACAATATTGACCAGACGGTGATCGGTGGCAGGTTGAAAGCAGATACACCCATTGGATTGATTGGTGTTTCGGGCTATACCACAGAATTCAGTACCTACATAGGGAAAGGGAGTTCCCTTAGTGATCTGTATGAATTTGCAGGGAATCAAAACTCGGTATTGGGGCTGGATTATCGGGGATTGATAGGTACTTCGCTGGTATTCGGAGAAGTGGCCCGTAGCGAAAACGGAGGTATCGCCGGAGTTGCGGGTATGGAAGCCCCGCTTGGCTTTAATACAGATATTGCCCTGCTTTATCGCAACTATCAGAAAGATTTTCAGTCATTCATGGGTACAGGATTCGGGGAGTCATCCGGTGATCCACAGAACGAGCAGGGCTTTTATATTGGGCTCAAACATGCATTAAACAGTAAGTATCTGGTCAGTGGGTATTTTGATCAGTATAATTTTAACGCACCCAGATCCGGAACCACACAGGCAACCCAGGGCTTTGATATGCTGGGATTACTGGAAGCGGAGTTTTCATCAGATTTCAATGCCTATATTCTGTTAAGAAATGAGATCAAAGATGATGAATATGTAGTGAGTAATTCATCCGGTAGAGAAGAAAGGATACTTGGAAAACAGAAAAGGGCAAGCGTAAGATTACAGGCGGAATATCAACTGAACCGAAGCATAAGATTGAGATCGAGAGGGGAAGTTGTAAGGAACAGAAATGCAGGTGAAAACTGGGAGTCGGGATTCCTGATCTTTCAGGATCTCAGATTACAAATAGGCCCTAAACTGCAGGTCGATACCAGGGTAACCATTTTTGATACCGATAGCTTTGACACACGAGTGTATCAATTTGAAAATGACCTTCTATATGTGCTATCAAATGTGGCGTTAAGTGATCGGGGAGAGCGCGCGTATCTGGTAGCTAAGTTTGAAGCCACAGATTATTTGCACCTGTGGTTGAAATATTCTGTAAGTATCTATGAAGATGCACGAAGTCTCAGTAGTGGGCTCGGGGAAATTGCAGGAAACAGAAGAAGTTTTATTGGGATGCAGGCCCGGTTATATTTGCGGTAATAAACTCCGAAAACAGAATTTAAAAACAGTATATTCAGCAGAATTTAAAAATCCATTTACATGACCTTTGAAGGCTGGACGGTAGTTGGCGTTATTCTGCTTTGCCTTAGTTTACTGATCACTACTCACTACTCAGTGGACATGATCCTACTGGCAGGAATGGCCTTTTTGTTGATAAGCGGGATCATTACTCCTACCGAAGCTCTATCCGGATTTTCAAATGAGGGTATGCTAACTGTTGCTGCACTATATGTTGTAGCCGGAGCTTTGAAAGAAACGGGGGCGATCCAGTATATTACTCAAAAGGTAATGGGCGATACAAAAACGGTCAGGACTGCTCAGGCAAGAATAATGGCTCCGGTTATGTTTATGAGTGCATTCATGAATAATACTCCGATTGTTGCGTCCTTTATTCCGGCATTGGAACATTGGAGCCGTAAGACCAGGATCCCGATCTCAAAGATATTGATTCCACTAAGCTATGCAGCTATTCTGGGTGGAACCTGCACCCTTATTGGTACCAGTACAAACCTGATCCTGAACGGGCTTCTCATCGAAGAGGGCAGCACCAGAGCCCTGGGATTGTTTGAACCGGCCTGGGTGGGAGTACCAAGCGCCATTGCAGGGTTCATTTATTTATATCTTTTTGGGGATAAGCTGTTGCCTTCACGAGGCGAGGCGTTTGAAAGTTTTAAAGATCCCCGTGAATACACCATAGAAATGGTAGTGCCTCCCGGAAGTCCGCTTTCCGGTAAATCAGTTCAGGATGCCGGGCTTCGTCAGTTACCTGGTCTGTTCCTGGTGGAGATCTACAGGAATGAACAAGTTATTCCAGCTGTGGCTCCAGATCAAAACTTATTGGAAAATGACCGGCTTATTTTTGCAGGTGTCGTTGATTCAATTGTAGATCTCCAAAACACTCAGGGATTGATTCCGGCAACAAATCAGGTTTTCAAGCTCGATGCACCCCGAAACGAGCGAATTTTGATCGAGGCTGTAGTTTCGACTTCGCACCCACTGAAAGGCAGAACTATCAAAGAAGGTGGGTTCCGGGATCGTTATAATGCTGTGGTACTTGCGGTATCAAGAAGTGGAGAACGATTAAAAGAGAAGATCGGTGATATTTCACTTAAAACAGGCGATACATTGTTATTGGAAGCCCATAAGGGATTTTTAAGAAGATACAGAAATTCCAATGATTACTATCTGATCAGTCCAATTGAGGGGGCAACACCGGCTAATTATGAGAAATCCGGTATTACATTGTTGATCTTGTTGGCTATGGTCATCCTCGCGGGTACAGGAATTCTAAGTATGCTGAAGGCAGCATTCCTTGCCGCCGGTGCGATGATACTGGTCAGGGCAATTCGATATAATGTTAGTATTGAGTCCATCGATTGGAGAGTTTTATTAGCCATTGCTTCATCACTTGGTATCGGGCATGCTCTCAGCTCAACCGGAGTAGCAGAATATTTAGCAACCAGCATCATGAGCGTGGCAAAATCCGATCCTATTCTGGCATTAATTGTCACTTATCTTATTACCTGGATCCTGACAGAATTGATCACAAACAATGCAGCTGCAGTATTGATATTCCCTATTGCACTTTCAATTGCACAATCTATAGGTGTAGATTTTATACCATTTGCAATCGTAATTATTATGGGTGCATCTGCCAGTTTTTCAACTCCATTGGGCTATCAAACAAATCTCATGATTTATGGTCCCGGTGGGTACAGGTATTCTGATTACATCAGAATAGGGCTTCCATTAAATTTCATAGTAGGTTTAATTACTGTATCTTTAGTACCTCAACTTTGGAGTTTTTAATATATTTATTAGATGGTAAAAGACATCATCAGGTTGGCCAGAGAGGCCGGGGAAAAAATACTTGAGTTTTATGATGAAAAGGTAGAAGTCACAACTAAAAAAGACGACTCACCCTTAACTAAAGCCGATCTGGCTGCTCATCATCATATTGTGGCTGGTTTAAAAGAATTAACACCAGAGATACCGATCATTTCAGAAGAGTCGGGAGTTCCGGATTATTCTGAAAGAAAAGAATGGAACAAATTTTGGATGGTTGATCCACTTGATGGTACCAAGGAGTTCATCAAGAAGAATGGTGAGTTTACTGTTAATATTGCTCTTATTGAAGAGAGTGTTCCTGTAATGGGTGTTGTTTATGTTCCAGCTACCGGAGTTGTGTATTATGGCGAACAAGGTGTTGGTACGTTTAAGAAAGATGAAGAAAGTAAAATAACTCAGCTCATCAATCAGGAATTCAAAAAACCAGGAAAAGCCCGTATTGTGGTAAGCAGATCACATGGAGATGATGCTACAAAAAAGAAATTAGAGAATATCGGGATTGAAGTAACTGAAGAGGTTCCATCAGGAAGTTCTTTAAAATTCTGCCTGGTAGCAGAAGGAAAAGCTGATATTTATCCAAGGCTTGGCCCGACTATGGAATGGGATACTGCAGCGGCAGATGCTGTGTACCGCTATTCAACTAAAGAAGGTGAAAAATATTCACCCTTGACTTACAATAAAGAAAATCTGTTAAATCCTTATTTTGTGATAGGTATTAACGAATATATAGACGCTGAATCATTGTAATATGACTACATTAAGATCACATTCTCACCTGAAAGAGCTCGAAGACGAAGGAATTTACATCATGAGAGAAGTGGCCGCTCAGTTCGAACGGCCCGTTCTTCTTTTCTCTGGAGGAAAAGATTCCATCGTGATGTTTCATCTGGCCCGAAAGGCATTCCACCCGGGCAAAATCCCATTTCCATTAATGCATGTAGATACAGGACATAACTTTCCGGAAGCAATTGAATTTCGGGATGGTCTGGTAGAGAAGTACGGGGTTGAGCTTATTGTAGGTAGTGTACAGGAATCTATTGATGAAGGAAGAGTTGAGGAAGAGACGGGCCCTGACGCGAGTCGTAATGCCTTACAAACGGTGACCTTGCTGGATACTTTAAAGAAGCATCAGGTTGATGCCGCATTGGGAGGTGGTCGCCGGGATGAGGAGAAAGCCCGTGCAAAAGAACGTTTCTTTTCACACCGTGATATTTTTGGTCAGTGGGATCCTAAAAACCAGCGTCCGGAATTATGGAATCTTTACAATGGCAGAAAAAAACCAGGTGAGAATTTCAGGGTTTTCCCGATAAGCAACTGGACAGAAATGGATGTGTGGCAGTACATCGCACAGGAAAATATTGAGATTCCGTCTATATATTTTGCTCACGAACGAAAAGTTTTTAACCGTCGCGGGGTTTGGTTGGCTGATACCGAATTCATCAATAAAATGGATGATGAAGAAGTGGTAACGAAAGTCGTGCGCTTCAGAACAATAGGGGATGCAACCTGTACCGGAGCAGTACTTTCTGATGCTTCAACGATGGAAGATATAATCCAGGAAGTAGCGTCAGCACGTGAAACGGAACGCGGTACCAGACACGATGACAAACGCAGCGAAACCGCTATGGAAGACCGTAAGAAACAAGGCTATTTCTAGCCGCACAAGCGGCTAAGTTTTGAGTGCTCGGTTTTGAGTTGTAAGGAATTGGTTTGTAATCAGTCTTACTAAACAAATCAAAATATTGGAGTACTCATATGAAGTATAATGGACCGATTTACGAAAAATCATTCGAATTTGCACTAATGACATTAGAACTACAAAAGAGTTTAATGCTTTTGAAAGAGTTTGAAATTGGAAGTCAGATTCTAAGAGCCGGAACGAGTATTGGAGCAAATGTCAATGAAGCAGGAGCTGCAGTATCTCGGAAAGATTTCGGAAATAAAATGTCAATTGCATTAAAAGAAGCCCGGGAATCATGGTTCTGGCTTCGGCTATTAAAAGCAACAAATACAATTCAAATAGACGTAGATCATAACATTGATCGATGTACTGAACTGGTTAAGATCCTTACATCAATAGTGAAGACTACTCAAGCAAGCATCAAAAAATGAGCAACGAAAACGAACTCAACACTCAAAACTCATCACTAAAAACTGGCGAAGCCGACAACGCATATTTAAACATGGACATGCTCCGTTTTACTACGGCAGGATCCGTAGATGATGGGAAAAGTACACTCATTGGTAGACTTCTGTACGATTCAAAATCCATCTTTGCTGACCAGATGGAAGCAATTGAGAAATCAAGTAAAAGCAGCGGCGAAGAAGAAGTAAACCTGGCGTTACTAACCGATGGACTTAAAGCTGAGCGCGAACAAAAGATCACCATCGATGTTGCTTACCGGTATTTTGCTACTCCGAAAAGAAAATTCATTATAGCGGATACACCTGGTCATACTCAATATACCAGAAATATGGTGACCGGCGCATCAACAGCTGATCTGGCTATTATTTTGGTGGATGCATCTAAAGGTATCCTGACTCAATCCCGGCGTCATGCGTTTATTTCGTCGCTGCTTCGTATTCCACATTTGGTGGTAGCAGTAAATAAGATGGATTTAGTGGATTATGACGAGGCTACCTTTAACGAGATCGTTGCAGATTTCAAGGAGTTCGCTCATAAACTGGATGTATCGGATATTACTTTCATTCCTATTTCAGCATTAAAAGGAGATAATGTTGTTGATAAAGGGGAGAAAATGGATTGGTACAAAGGTTCCACACTTCTTCATCATCTCGAAAATGTAAAGGTTGATGCTGCTGATAATGTACTGGATTTCCGTTTTCCTGTTCAATATGTGATACGCCCGGGAATGAATTTCCGTGGATTCTCAGGACAGGTTGCATCAGGGCATGTGCGTCCCGGTGATGAGATTAAAGTACTCCCTTCAGGTTTGACTTCGAAGGTAAAAGAAATTGTGACCATGGACGGAAATCTGGATGTAGCATATCCCAGAGATTCCATAGCTATTACCATAGAAGACGAGATCGATATCAGTCGTGGTGACATGATTGTTCGTAAAGATAATGTTCCAACTATCAGAAATGAGTTTGAGTCATTTTTATGCTGGATGAATGAAAAACCACTGGATCTGAACAAGCAATATATTCTGCAACACACCTCAAATCAGGTTCAGGTATTTATTGATGAGATTTTCTACCGGATCAATGTGGATACCCTCGGTCGGGAAGACACATACGAGTTAAAGTTGAATGAGATCGGAAGAGTAAAACTCAAGACCAGCAAGAGTATATTTTTCGATCCATACCAGATCAACCAAAGAACGGGTAGTTTCATAATTATCGATCCAACTACGAACGTTACAGTTGGTGCTGGTATGATCCGTGCAGGATCAACAGTATCTAAAAAAGTTGATGATTCTGTAACTGAGAAGTTGGTTTCTCCGAATGTAACATGGGAACCATGGAATATTCCTAGAGAAACAAGGGAAGAAAAAAATGGCCATAAGGCACAGGTTTTATGGTTTACAGGTATTTCAGGTGCGGGTAAATCCACCATTGCAAAAGAACTTGAAAAGAAATTATGGTCTGAAGGCAAACAAACAATGCTGCTGGACGGTGATCAGGTACGTCATGGCTTAAATGGCGATCTTGGATTTAGTCCAAAAGACAGAAAAGAGAATATTCGCAGAGTAGGACATCTTTCGAGATTATTCTTTGAACACGGAAATATTGTTCTTTGCACCTTCGTATCCCCTTATGCTGAAGACCGTGAATTTGTGAAATCACTTTTCCCGGAAGGATCTTTTAAAGAGGTCTTTGTGACCTGTTCACCTGAAACAGCAAAAGAAAGAGACCCTAAAGGACTTTATGCAAAAGCTGAAAAAGGAGAAATCTCAAACCTGACGGGTTTTGATGCAGATCATGAAGCACCTGCCGATGCATTAGTCATCAATACGGATAAACTTTCGTTAGAAGATGCCGTTCAAAAAGTGATAGAAGTTTTGAATGCTTAGTTTTGAGTGTTGAGTTGATGTAAAAAGTGTCACTCAAAGCATAGTGTATACCACCCACTCAAAACTCAATACTAAATAGATCCCTTTGCGAGGAATGAGCGAATGCGACTGACGACGCAATCCTGAACGTGAGGCAACGGACTAATACTCAGAGACTGCTTCGCGCTGCTCGCAGAGGGATGTATTTTGCGAGGAGAGAGTGAACACGAAAGACGAAGCAATCTCAAGTGTATGGCAAGGGATTAATATCCTGAGACTGCTTCGGAAAGCTCGCAGAAGTGTCCGTATTTTTTCGTTACCCCTCCAGTACAACTCCAGTATAAGTCCAGTACATCTCCAGTCGGGATAAGAAAAAGAATGCAGGAGAAATTGAGGTATAAAAGTGGTGTTTAGGAGATAATTCTATAAAAGTTTTGAGTGTTTAGTGTTGAGTTAAGGTAGGGAAACTAAACTGTCACTCTGAGTTTAGCGAAGAGCCTGCACAAAACCGAGATGGAAAATTTTTCTGTGTGGATCCATCACTTCGCTCTGGATGACTTTTATTTGCGAGGAATGAGTGAATGCAAATGACGAAGCAATCTCGAATGTGGGGGCAAGAACTACAGAGACTGCTTCGGGAAGCCCGCAGATGGATTTTTGGGAAAGAATTCTGAAAACCACCCACTCAAAACTAAGCACTAAGCACTCAAAACTGAAAAGCTTTAGCTTTTTTCCTCCTGATAATAGTCACTATACGTACGCTTGTAATAGGCGTAGTTAGTATAATAATCTGTGCTACGTTTTGGATCGAAAGCATTTAAAACTACCCCGAGGATATCAGCATTCAAGTGGTGTAAACCGTCAAGAGTAAAGCTTAGCTCTTTTTTTGTAGTTACATTAAACCGCGAAACTACAATCATACCGTCAACAAGCCTTAATAATGATGCTGAATCAGAAATTATACCATATGGAGCGGTATCCAATATTACATGGTCATAGCGCTCAGCTAAACTGTCAATTAATTGTTTAAGTCTCTTACTATCAAGAACCGTAGCAGGTTCAGGAGTTTTTTTACCGACAGTTAGTAAATCAACATTAGGAGCTATTGTGTTTTTAACAATGTCTTTGATGTTAACGGTCTCGAATAGAGAATCAGTTAAGCCTGGCTCTTTGTTTTCTCCAAAGATTTTATGTTGAGTAGGTCTTCTGAGATCAAGGTCAATAATCAGCACACTTTTTTCTGCTTCAGAAAAAGTAACTGCTAAATTTGCAGCTACAGTACTTTTTCCTTCCCCCTTAGTAGCACTGGTAACCATAATAACCTTATAATCTTTGTCAGGATTAGCATATATGACATTAATCCTTAACCGACGATAAGCCTCTGAAATGGGAGAAATATGATCTAGAAAAGTTATTAATTGATTTGAAACAGATCGGTTTTCAAGGTGCTGTCGACCAGCCGGATCAAGTCCGTTGAGGATTTTGAAATCTGGAATATTACCAAGGTTAGGTAGTGTAAACACTTTGAGATCTTCGGAGGAAGTAATCTTATCGTTGAAAAATTCTTTAATAAACACAAGCCCGATGCTAATAAAAAGCCCAAGAGCAATTCCAATGAGTACAATAATCTTTTTCTTTGGACTAACAGGGAAGTTCGGGATCATCGCGTAGTCTAACGGTCTACCCATACCAAACTGTGTTTTCTCCCAAAGACTCATTTCAGCAAGCTGGTTTGCCACAAGAAGGAAAAGTTGTTCGTTGATCTTAACATTTCTTTCTAATCTGGCTAATTGAATGATCTCATCAGGAAGATTTTCAAACTCATTATTGAGTTCATCTGTATAATTATTTACAATTTCCAATTGAGTATCGTACTGGATCTTCTCAATTTTCAAATCAACCAGTTTACTTGAAATTTGAGAAATTTTACTAATTACAGTTTCCTCTCTGTTAGTCATAAAACTGAGAAAGAAATCAGAATTACTACTAACTAACTTACCTGTTAACTCCCGGATCTGATCTTTAATGAGTTGTATCTCAGCGTTAATTTTTTTGATCTCAGGGCTCTCGTCAGTTAGAGTTGGGTTTTTAACCTTTAGATTAAGTTTATTTGTTTCCGCTTCAGCCAACATGAACTGAGACCGTTCAATAATCTGAGATAAAGCAGTAGAAAATTGTTCAGAGAGCTCAGGCTTTATTTCATTGAGTTGGTTTTCATATTGTTCTATTGAAGCATTAATAGCAACGAGATTAACTTCAATAGTCTGTTTCTGAGAAGCCAGACTGCTAAGTTTCGATATCAGTTCATTTGATTGAGGAGTAACAGCAACAAGATTAGTCTCATTCATAAAAAATTTGAGTGAATCTTCAGTTTGAAGCAATTCTTTCTCAATTCTACCCTTCTCTTCCTGAAGGAAGGTTAGCGCGTTCTTTGCCATTGTTCGATTTTGGTCTGTTGAAAGCTTTGAATACGAATCCATTGTAAGGTTAACAACTAATGCTGCCTCACTCGGAGAAGGACTTTCAAAATCAATTGCAACAACGTCCGAAGTTGGGTCCAACCTGGAAAAAGAAATATTCTTTCTATATCTACTGGCCACCGTATCAATGCCTACAGTAGAGGAGTCGTCAGGATAAGAGCGCCATAAAATTGGGAACTTAGTTCCCTGGTCATCAAATTCAAGGTCCTTAATATTGTTAGCAAGATCATAGCTTTGCTGAACGGAATTCAGGATTTGAAGTTCATTTGATATTGAACTCCCAACGCCGATTCCATAAGTAGTGGTTAATAAGCTTGATAAATCTGATCCTGCATAGGAATAACGGTTCTGATGTTGAGATATCATAAGAGTTCCACGGCTTTTATAAATCGGTATAAGTGACAAAGAATATACAACTGATGCTACCCCGGCTATGAGCACACAAATAATGATAATCCACTTATTAAGAAGTAAAAAATTCAGAATTTTGATTAAATCAATTTCTGAAGCAGAGTTGTCAGCATTATTCTCGTTCTGAATAAAAGAATTGTTTGACGAAGAAATACCATTGGAGCCGTTCAGGTGCATATTACAGATTGAATACTTTTAAAATTTAGATGGGTTCAAGATAAAAAATAAATGATTAAATTTTTTTTTATCATTGCTCAATAAAGTTATGATTAATCCCCAAAGAGAATATTCTGAATGCCAAAAATTGCATTATTTTCTGATGTACATGCAAATTTGTGTGCCTTAGAGGCGGTCTTTGATAAACTTGAAAAGGAAAAACCGGACATATGGGTTTGTTTAGGTGACATTGTGGGATATGGACCTAATCCTAAAGAGTGTATTAAATTGATTAGAGAGAAAAATGCGTTTTGTGTTTTGGGGAACCATGATGCAGGAGTGGCAGGATTGTTATCAACAAAACATTTCCGAAATCCGAATAGGAGATTGATAGAACAGACAAAAGAAATTCTGTCAGAAGAGGAAATCAGTTGGTTAAAAGGACTTCCATTAACAATTGAGAATCCCGACTGGATTGCCGCCCATGCCTCTCCCAATGACCCCGAAAAATGGGAATATATTGAAAGTGCATTTACAGTCAGAGAAATTCTTTCAAAAATTGACCAGAAATTTTGTTTAGTTGGGCACACACATAAACCAGTACTTGCCTCAGAAAAGCTGGGAGTTGTTAAAATGACAGAAGGATATAAGTATTTTATCAATCCCGGGAGTGTTGGTCAGCCAAGAGACGGCAATTATAAGGCTTCTTGTGGTTTACTTGACACAGAATCATACAACTATCAGAATTTTAGAATAGAATTTGAAGTTGAGCCGGTCCTTACGAATTTAGAGAACCTTGGATTTTCAAGAGATGAAGCAAATACCCTTATGAAAAGTGTATAAGGGAATACTTTTAAAAATTTATACGTCATAAAAATGCAGAAAACTATACAGCTATTACTTGCGATACTAATAATTTCAATATTATCTGTTAAAACAAGAGCTCAGCAAAGCCAGCTAAATGTCTCTCAACAATTCAGGTTGGCTGAAAGAGTCGTCCGAATAGCCGAACCCGGAGAACTGGTAGATTCAGTGAGTGTTTGGGGAGATATCGGGAGTTCGGGGTTGTATCTGGTTCCTAAGGGGACAAGTCTCGCCAAATTGCTTTCATACAGCTTGGGTCCTAGAACTCTAAGAGATAATCAAACCCAGATAGATTGGTCAAAAATGAGAGTGGAAATTTATATCCATGAACATGACACGGAGAAAAGTTCTGATAAAGTAGATTCTTTCAAATATAGATTTGAAGAAAATTTTCCTCCGGGAATGTGGTCATACTTGGTAACAAATAACCAAACGGTTACTGTACTTGTAAAACGGAAGCCTTCTTTTCGTGACTATTTAACAATTTTTGCTACAACTATTTCAGCTGTAGCTTCTACAGTTATTTTATTGGAGAGGCTGGCAGGAAAGTAGTTTTTTGATTTAAAATTATTAACTTTGAGTAATTATTTTACTCAAAGTTAGTTCATCTTGCTAGATACTCTAATTCAAAGTAAAACGAGGCTCAAGCTTTTACTGAGATTTTTCCTGAATCCAGAATCCAGCGCATATTTGCGAGGATTGGAGAAGGAATTTGGCGAAAGTACTAATGCAATTAGAGTAGAGTTAAATCGATTTTTAAGTTCGGGATTGATTCATGCAGTACGAAAAGGCAATAAAAGGTATTATAAGGCAAATACTAGTTATCCCATTTTCGAAGAACTTCAAATGTTAGCATTTAAACATCTTGGTATAGATAAGCTAATAGATCACGTTATTAGTAAGCTGGGGAAAATTGATGCAGTATATATTACAGGAGATCTTGCCAGAGGAATAGATGCGCAAATTGTGGATATTGCAATTATCGGGAATTCAATAGATGTACGGTTTCTTGCAAAATTAGTACAAAAAGCAGAGCAAAGAATTGGAAGGAGAATTCGGTACCTCGTTTTTAAAGAGAAATCCGAGTTTGTTTCAGAAGAGCCATATTTACTTATATACGGAAACGATGAATCTGGAGATAAATAATAGATGATTAAGGATTGGAGGAATTTGAGGGGGTGCAATGTCTAAGGCATTAAACGGATTAAAATGGGCTGCCATTGATAAATTTGGTCAACAGCTTCTCACATTTATTCTTTTTCTGGTAATTGCATCAAGATTGACACCAGAAGAGTTTGGTATTTATGCGTTTTGTATGCTTACATCCTCATTTGCGATTCTTCTCCAGGATCTGGGGATTGGTGAGGCCATAATTAAACTTCCTGCAAAAAAAGATGTGCTCAATTCAGCATTTTTTACAAATGTAGGCATTTCAATTATCCTTACAGGCGTGATGATTGCCACTGCTGATAAGATGAGTGAATTATATGGGCTCCCCGAAGCCGGTAAATATGTAAAACTTATTTCAATCTCAGTTTTCATTAAGTCCTTCAATATTGTCCAAGAGTCAATTCTAAGGAAAAAGTTGAAATTTAAAATTTTGGCTATCCGAACTTCTGTGGCGAAGCTCATTAGTAGTGTTATCGCAGTAGTGCTTGTCTTTTTAGACTTTGGTGTTTACTCCTTGGTATTTCAAAGCATTAGTTTTGCTGTGTTATCAGTTGTTCTTATCTGGTTTTTGGCAGATTGGAAACCTTCTTTCTCGATTAACTATACTACCTTTAAGAGAGTCCTTAAAGTTTCATTCTCCTTTCTTAATGCCAAGATTGTTTCAGTACTAGATTCAAAAACCGATGAATTTGTGATAGGCTATTTCTTCGGCCCCAAAGCCCTTGGACTGTATACGGTAGCAATGAATTTTACAAAAAGGATATTTGAACTTCTTAACGGAATTATTTTGGGTTATACATATCCTCTTTTGAGCTCAAAAAAAAGGGCTGATATCAATGCAACATTTCTTAGAATTCTAAAGCACCTTTCCTATATCTCTCTGTTGGTTTTTATGGGGATCTTCAACTACAATGAGGAACTGATTTCTGTAGCCCTTGGGGAAAAATGGGCTGATGCAGGTTTTTATTTGAAAATATTATCAATTTTTGCGATCTCGAAAGTAATATCAGGATTAACAGCTCAGACCTTAAAGTCAATTAATAAGGTTAATGCTGTTTTCAGGATAAAAATTGTTGAGACCTCTACTAAGATTATTGTATTTTTTGCTTTTGCCTATTTCACAAATGAGTTTGTGACTGTAACAGTGGCCTATTTGTTTACCTCAATATATAAGATATTCGTGTTTGGCTATTATTTGGGTAAATACAGTGGAATAAGGTCTTTTGAGTTTGTAAAAATATACTTTGAGAGGCTCTTATATATATCTCCGATTTTTATAGGGATTTTTATTAAGACAGGTAATAACCTGCTAAATTTGGCAATAGCAATAGGTTTATCACTAATAAGTCTTGGGATTTATCTTTATTTGAATAATGATTTAAAAATGATTGTAAGAAATGTTGTCAAAGTTCAAAAGGTTTAAAAAAGTAGCCTGGCCCCCTCTGAGTTCAGATATTTATCTGGTGTCATATCCAAAATCTGGTAATACCTGGTTACGTTACTTACTTTCTAATTGTATCATTAAATATTTGGGAAGCAATAGGGAAGTCAATTGGTTTAATCTTCAGGAGTTTATTCCTGATATTGATGTAAACAACATACTTCCTCTGACTAGTTCTTTTTCAGAACTTCCGAGGATCATAAAGAGTCACGCTGAGTACAACCCGCACTATCTTAGAGTAATATATCTTGTAAGAAATCCCGTAGATGTAGTTGAGTCTTATTATTACTATAACAAAAACTTCGAGAAATATTCTGATGCAGATTTTTTGAATTCCAGATATGGAATAGAACCCTGGTTAACTCATATTGAATCGTGGTCAAAAAATCCTCGACAGGGACAAATAGTAAAGTTTATCAAGTATGAAGATCTCGTACTGGAAACTGAAAAAACAATCTCATATATATTATCAATCATAGGGATTCCATTAAGTGAGGTTCATATTAAAGATATAGTTACGAAGGGGAGTAAAACTAACATGGCCAATGACGATAAAAACTTCAATTCAGATATGAGAAGGTTTACCGATAGTGATTTTATTCGTGAAAAAGACAGTAAAGACGAATTCCGGAATAAATTCGCAGAAAGAATATTAGAGATATTAAAAAAAAGCGATCAGCTTTCCCGTATTGAATTCATTTTTGAAAAGGAAATTGAGCAGGTAATTTATGGGTGATACTATAATCTTCATTCATATCCCTAAGACAGGAGGGACTTCATTACTAACTTTTCTGGACTATAATTTTCGAAAGGGAAAAGTTTTCTCAATCGCCAAAACCAGCAGGCAGATTTTTGACGAGAATGTGGTACTTATTCCTTTTCAGGAGAGACAAAAACGGGTAAAGCAATTCTTCTCAGAATTACCTCAGAGTAAAAAGAAAAAGTACAAGATCATATACGGTCATATGGAATATGGCTGGCATGATCTGGTTGAAAATTATCGATATGTTACATTTTTGAGAGAACCAGTAAGCAGAGTGGTTTCTTTATATCATTACATAATGAGGAAGACAAATATGGAGCTCAGTAAACAGATAAAAGAAGAAGGAATATCTGTAGAGGAATTTGTTAGCCAAAATTTACATGAAGAAGCATGTAACGGAATAATGAAAAGAATATGTGGAGAAGAAGATTTTGACCCTAATGATCTTGAGAAGAGCTTCGAAATAGCAAAAGAAAGGTTACTCTCGTTTGCATATATAGGGTTCATGGATGATTTTGATAATTCACTTATTAGGTTTGGAGAGATGGCGGATGCAAAATATCTCTATTATCAAAGAAGTAATACAGCTAAACCGTCTTCAAAAAATATTTCTTATAATAGAAACATAATTGCTGAATACAATAAGTATGATATTAGATTATACGAATTGGCAAAAAAGAAATTTTCGGGTATTGATTGGCAAACAAATAAAAAAGTTAACAAGAGTAATTCGATTAAATTTTACCTACAGATCAGGAATAAATTCGGGATATAATTAGGATATGTTTTTAAAGAAAACCAAAACTATTTATCAGAAAGCAAAAAGAGAATTTGAACTCCGATTTGGCAGTGAACGTACCTCTTCGGGAAGGATTCTCCAATCTTTAGATAAAAAAAGAAAGTCGGTACTTTTTTTTACCACCCATAAATGTGCATCTTCATTTATAAATATTTTGCTTGAAAAAATCGTAATCAGTTCTGATTACGATAATATAAACTATACAAAATCAATTAGAAGATTGGGGGACAAAACCTCAATAATTGATACGCATAAATATCTGAAAGAAAATTATCAATATCTGTTTGTTCCCTATGGGGAGATTTATGCTCCTCTACGTAAACCTGTGATATTTCCTGGCTCTGAGGAATACCGACACATATTTTTTTTAAGGGATCCCCGTGATATCCTTGTATCAGGATTTCATTCTTTTGGAAGAACTCATCCTGTTCCAATCAATAAAGAGAAGAAAGAAACATTTTTGCAGAGAAGAAAAGAAATTAATGAAATGGGTATTGATAAATTTACCCTAAAAGAAGCTGTGGAGTGGGTTAAACCTATTTATGCTGAGTATCGATTGATGAGATCCACAGTAAACGACTCGATTTATCTTAAGTATGATCTTTTTAAAGAAGACCCTAGAGAATTTATTGAAAGAATTAATGCTTATCTAGACTTAGGAATTAATGACACTTTAGCGGAAAGCTTGGCTAATCTGGCTGAACCTGTTCAGAAAGAAATAAATGATTCTGCTCACAAGCGTTCGGGAAATAGTAACCAGTTTAAGAAGGAACTTAAACCAGAAACAATTCTAGAGCTTAATGACATTTTGAGAGAGGAGCTAGAGTACTGGGAATTTTCATTATGAAGAAGTTCCAGTTAATTACTTTTGAAGCATATGAGTGATTTGTTTAACGGTTTTTTCTTTCCCCATGACAAAAAGGAAGATCATTTTAAGGCTTTGGATGGGTTAAGAGGAATTGCAGTACTTTTTGTGCTACTTTCTCATTCAAGTAATCTTGGTATGTACTTCCATGAGTTCATAAATTTTTCCAAGATTGGCAAGGTTGGAGTTTATCTCTTTTTTGTTTTATCAGCATATCTTCTGGACCGTCAGATCGCACTTGCCTTGCTTGATAAAAAGGCCTCAAAATATTATTGGGGGAACTATTTAGTAAGGCGGTTTTTGAGGATATATCCCTTGTTTGTGTTAGCTCTTTTAATGCACTTGGCGATATCAAAGCTCTTATTTACAACAGTAATTACTGATATTGGTGGTGTTCTAATGCACATATTCCTATTAGAAGGGGAAAGCATTTTCTGGTCAATCCCAGTCGAATTCAAATATTATTTCATATCACCTGTTCTTATGTTAATCATCAACAGGTTTTTAAAATGGAATCTTAAAAATATTAGCATCTGGATTATATCTATTTCAATTATCTCGGCAATTCTGGTGAAAGTAATTGATCTGGATAATAACTCAACATTCAGGTTTCTACCCATATTTCTTGTCGGTACTTTATTGTCCGTAGGGGAATTAATTATTGATCGTACAAAAGAAAATAAGATGATCTTTAAAAAAAGCTTTTTTGAACTGTCTGGATGGATAGCCGTATTCCTGATCTTAATTTCAATACCATACTATTTCAAAACAGTTTTCGGATTTAGTTTTAATACTAATGACTCAATATTTTATATCCCATATTCGATCTGTTGGGGGCTGGTTTTACTTGGAGTTAAACATGGAAATTGGAAATTAAAGAGCTTGCTTGAACTTAAAATGTTTCGATTTGTTGGAACAATAAGCTTCAGTGTTTATCTCTTTCATTTGCCGATTTTAGAGTTTGTTCATCAATCAGATTCTATTCCTGATGGTTATAAAATTTATTTATTTCTCTTTGTTACCATGGTTTTTTCATCAGTAACATATTTACTTATAGAGAGACCATTATCGAAGATCAGACTGAGCATGTTTTTGAATGAGAAGACACTGCAAAGACTCAAAAATTAATTGTAACAGATTTTTAAATCAAAATAAGTAATGGACCTTTTCCTAGCCGGTAAAAAATTCTTACAAACAAGCCCTTTTCCAGACCCAGTATACCCAGAAGTAATACAATTTCCTGTGAATGATATTTGTAACAGCAAATGTCAGATGTGTAACATTTGGAAACAAAAAAAGGAATTTGAGCTAAGTCTTGACCAAATAGAGGAACTGTATTCTCAACCCCTTTTTAAGAATGTTGAAACCGTAGGTCTAAATGGGGGAGAACCCACTCTTAGAAAAGATTTGCCTCAAATCGTAGAGCGGTTAAAAAAGTCATTACCTAGTCTGAAAAACATTTCACTCATTACCAATAGTATTATTCACAAAAGAGTGATTGCTTACATAGAAGAGATGGCAAAAATATGTCTGGATAACGGGTTGCACTTTGATGTGATGTGTTCTTTGGATGGTGTGGGTGATGTGCACGATAGAGTAAGGGGAAGAAGTGGTAACTTTGAATCCGTGGAAAAAGTTATTGATGCTGCAAAAAAAATAAAAGGGGTAAGCAGCCTCAGAGTGGGCTGTACTATTATAAAAGAGAATGTGTTTGATGTAGAAGAAGTCCTTTTTTGGGCTATCAAAAATAAGGTGTATGCCAGATTCAGAATTGGTATTCCTCATCAACGCCTATACAAAGGAAACGATGCTGATGTGTTTGGTTTTAATGACGAAGAAAGATTCCATCTGATAAATTTTTTAGAGGTCATTAATAAATACTATGAGAAAACATACTCTAGACGATTGTTTTATACTAGTCTTAAAAATCAATTATTGTATAATGCCCCGAGAAATGTAGGATGTAGCTGGAAGTACAGGGGAGCAACAGTGACCTCGAAAGGAGAGCTGGCGTACTGTGCAGTAGAAAGTGATATTCTTGGGAATTTATTAGAACAGGATGGAGAAGAACTTTATTGGGGGAATGCAGATCATCTAAAACAGATTCAAAAAGAAAAGTGTGCAAATTGTAATCATGACTACCAGGGATTATTAACAAAAAAACAGTTTGTACTTAATTTAGTAGATGGAGCAATGCGAAGATATGCTCCTGTTAGTAAATCAATTAAATACATTAAAAAATTTAGAAATAGAAATAGTGCAAAAAGAGTAGCAGCTAAGAAAATTTATACTTCTGCAGAGAATGCCGAAAATCTGGATCAGATTCTGATTTGTGGATGGTACGGCACAGAAACACTGGGCGACCAGGCAATTTTAGCTCAGTTAGTTCAGAATGTCAGAAAGCTTTATCCAAACCATCTCATACATCTATCAAGCCTGGATAAAACAGTTAGTAACTATACTGATTTAAAGAATGAGGATTGTAAGGTTGACGAAATACTTTCACTTTCTGAAGCAGAAAAAAGGATTGCAGCAAAAGCGTATTCTCATTTGATTTTTGGGGGTGGGCCAATAATGTCTACCGTTAGCAAGATTAATGAGATGTCATATTTCTTTAGATTGGCCAAGCATAATGGAACAAAGACAATTATATATGGTGCTGGGGTAGGTCCGGTTGTGGAAAATGATAATCTCCCAAACCTGATTACTTTAATCGAAAACTCTGATCATATAGTAAACCGAGATGCTAAATCTGCAGGTCTTAGCGTAAGATATGCATCAATGACTGAAGTAGAACATGCATGTGATCCTGCAATGATTTGGTTTAGAGATAAATACAGGTCAGACTTAGAAAAATCACGTTTAAATAAGGTTACTTTTGCTCTTCGAGAAATACCATTTTCACAGTACCATAGCGAGAAGGATGAAAACTTAAAAGTCCAAATAAATAAAAAATTTGAGCATGAAGTTCGGGATCTTATACAGAAGATTAAAGGTGAAGATGGCTCGGAAGTTGAACTTTTCTGTATGAATAAATTAGCAATTGGAGATGATGACAGGCTTTTTTATGCAAAGCTCCTAAATCTTGATAGACAAAATAACGAAGGAATAAATATGGATATTCGTCACGGTAGTGTTAATGAATATATAAAGCACTTTTATAATTCAAAGGTAGCGGTTTGTATGCGTTATCACTCCGTATGTCTCGCTCTTGCAACAAAAACCCCATTTATCGCTATTGATTATACTAATGGAGGAAAAACTAAGAATCTACTTAACGACCTCGGATTAATGGATCTGTATATAGATGTGAATGAGTTTACTAGTAAAAAAGCTGCTAAGCTTATGAAGGACGCACCAATTATTCTTGAAGGTAAAAAAGAAGTTATAGATAGCTATCTTGATTCCTCAGAATTGAAATATGAGCAGCTTTTAAGAAAATGAGCCAATGAAAATTCTCATTTTAAACGAAGCTGATTACGGCGGTGGCGCAGCAATTGCAGCTTTAAGGGTATATGAAGCGTTATCGGCTAAATCAGACCATGAGGTGTATTTTAAAGCAAAACGTACAAGGAATTCCAAAAACGGAATAAACGTGAGGACTTGGGCAGACTTTCTTAATAAGCTGTTCAAGAAAACTGAAAGAGAATTACTGAATCAGATTCGTACCGATAAGCACGATCTATTAAATATTGATTTAGGAAATTTATTTGACCTGACAGGAGATTTAAAGAGAGAGATAGATAAAATTAATCCTGATATAATTAATCTTCACTGGATTAATAATGGATTCATATCTCTTCGGTTGATCAAAAAACTGGCAAATGATTATAAGATACTCTGGACACTTCATGACATGTGGCCAATGTTAGGCATTCAGCATTATGATAGAGGCGAATTTGAAACTATTAAACGAGGGAGTATTTTTCGCTTGTTAGATAATTGGGCTATCAAACAAAAGGGTGAAATTTTTCGAAACGAGAATATCCATTTCGGGTGTATAAGTAATTGGATGAAAGATGAACTACTAAAAAGATGGGATATTCCGGAGAGCAGAATTCATATAACTCCCAATACTTTAAGTAATAAGATCACTGAGACTTCTATGGAGAGTAATTCTGAAGAAAAGGAGGGTTTGTTTACAATAATTCTTTCTTCAAAGGCTTCTGATACTGATATGCGAAAAGGTTTTGATTTGCTAAAGAACGTTATTTCTAGAATTGAAAGTGAAAATATTCAGCTTATTGTTTTAGGGTGTAAGCAGAAAAAGGATTACAAGATAGGTAAGGTCAAAGTAACTGAATATGAAAACACAAATAATGAAGACGAGATCATAGGTTATTATCAGGAATCAGATCTGCATATTTGTTGTTCAAGAATGGATAATTATCCAAATACGGTTCTTGAAGCGAATGGTCTTTCTATTCCCACAATAGCATTTAATGTAGGTGGTCTGAAAGATATGATTGATCATGGAAAAACAGGTTTTCTGGTATCTCCTTTCGATACAGAAGCGATGGCCAATCTTATAGATAAGATTTCTAAGGATCTTCCGATGAGAGAAGAGTTGAAAAAGAATCTGAAAGCCCGTAAAAAATTCAACTCTCAGGAAAATATATCGGGCATATATTTGTCCGTATTTAATGAATTACTTCTCTCTAATTTTTAGAAGGTGAAATCCAATCTGATGTTTGAAAGATATAAATCTAAAACACTGCTTATTTCGAAAGAAAAAAAGTTCATTTTTATTCACAACTATAAAGTGGCGGGGACAAGCGTTCGCAAGATTCTTTCTGATTACCAAAGTGAGAGTTATAGATTTCTTTCGAATCTACTTTGGTTTTCTATCAAAGATATAAGAGACAAACATAAACTTACCTTATCAAAACATGCTGACTACCGGAAGGTGGAAGCTGTTTTTGGTACCAGCCTTAATGAATTTAAATTATTTGGGTTTGTTAGAAACCCCTGGGACTGGGAGGTGTCAAAGTATGAATATATGGTGCAGAACAAGGAACATTTTCAACACAAGCTTGCAGCATCTTTTCAGTCTTTCGATGAGTATTTAGCCTGGAGAACTACAGAATTCAGAACCCAAAGCTCCTTTTTCAAAGACTCAGAAGGTAAGCTCTTTTCAGGAAATATTTTAAAAATCGAAAATAAGAATGAAGTCAACGCTTATTTAAGTTCCCTTGTGGGTAAAAGTATAAGTCTTCCCGAAAGTAATACAACCTCAAGAAAACCATATCAGGAATATTACGATACAAAGGATATGATTGAGATAATTGAAAAGTTATATCAGGAAGACATTGAAAAGTTTTCTTATTCCTTTTAGGGTAGGTGGGGGTATGGTATGAAAGAAAAATTTTATGTTTATATACCAAAACAGATGGGGCATTACTTATACTACCTTAAAGTGCTCGAAGCTTATGGGATCAGCTTTGAGGTAGTTGAGACAAATGAGCTTGGAATAGTACAATATCTCCGGCTGATTTATAAAAATAGACACCGCAAACATATACTGTTGAGTGCGGAATCAATTTTAAAGAAGAAACCCTGGATTCTTTTTTTATTAAATCTGTTTCGATGTGATTACAATCAAATTTTATATTATGTAACTCACTTTGAACGATCTAGGGGTACTAGTGTAATTTTCAGACAATATTTCAAATTTTGCAGTGGAAAATCTCGGATCAAATCCTTTGTGATAACTCCGGAGGTGTCATCTAAGATTACCAATGACTATGGCCTTGTTGTCACTACCGACCCGATAACGGAGGTAAGTGTTGAAGAAATGAAATCATTTCCTTATCAAGGGATTAACTATCTGTTACTGATTGGGAGTCATGATAAAAGAAAAGGAACATATGATTTTTTAAAAAGATTGAAAGAAACAGATTTGGAAATAATAGTTGCTGGTAAAGTTTATGACGAAAGACTAAAGGAAATAGATACCTCTACTTTTGGCTTCAAGGTTCGCGTTATAGATCAGTTTCTGGAAGAAGACCTTATGTTTAATCTCATTCAGAAGGCCAAATGTATTGTTGTTCCATATATAAATTGGGATGGATCAAGTGGGATTTTAGGGCAGTCTCTTTTATTTGATAAAGTAATTATGGGAACTGATAACGGAACAATAGGACGTATTTTAAAAGAGTATGAAAAATCTATTCTTATTGATCAGACTGATGAGGAGATTTCCATTACTGATTCAGAGATAAATGAACTCGAGCAGGTTAGTTCAAACGCGAAACAGTTATTGAATAAATACTATAACCCCGAAATATTTATAAAGGATATAACAAGCTAAAAGAGAGATTAAATTGTACCTTTCAGGGCAATTCAGATTAGTGAAGATTGAAACTATAGGAAGTGAAAACAGGCGATTTTGAGAATTTAAAATGAAAACGTTCATTCATGTAGGATTACATAAAACTGCATCAACTTATCTCCAAACGGAGGTCTTCCCTAGACTGAAATCTTGTTATTATGTATCAAGACCTACTACTCAGTTTAACTATGAACTTGCATCGCTTCAGTATCTGGATGATACCCTGTATAAAGAAGAAAATGTTATCGAATACTTCTCAGGGCTTAGGAAAAAAGCGGGAGGTAAAAATCTGTTTCTTTCAGACGAAGCCTTTTCTGGGAAGGCAATAAAGTATGGGTATATTAACAGATCTATGATTGCAGATCGTTTGTCGCGTATATGTAACGATGCTGAAATAATAATCGTCTTGCGTAATCCAATCGATATTTTGATTTCCTTATACAATCAGTATGTAAAGATTGGGGGAACAAACCACTACAAGCGGTATTTTAAAAAAATTGATAAAACAGAATTTTTTGATGAAAAGAATTATCAGGAAAATTGGGACACGAGTAAACTTCCAATAAATACGGTTTCCGATTCTATCCTGATTGAATATTTTAATTACTCTAAATTGATTGAGCTCTATGAAACAAGATTTAAAAAAGTTCATGTTCTGTTTCTGGAAAAATTCAGTGAGGAGAATTACCTGGCTTCTCAGCTAGAAAGAATTTTTTCAGAATCATTAGAAATACCTTCAAACAAAAAGAAAATCAATCAATCAATACCTAATGGCTCGCTCGCGTTGTATGCGAAGCTGAATAGATTACTTAATGTTTTTTTCGATAACCGGGCTGGAATTCGAAAAAAACTTTATCGTTTTGATATTCTTGGTAGAAATGATGAGTTGAGGAAATTTCTGGAAGATAACTTTAAGGATTTACTCGAATACAAAGTGGATAAAATTGAATATTAAAGTACAGTATCTCATTCTTATCTTAGCTTCATACATTGGAGTATTTGTAATTGGCGTGCATAGATATTCTATCTATTTAGTCCTGGTTGGTTCATTTCTGATAAGTCTGAATACAATAAAGATAAAACCAAATCATATAATTGCATTCTTTCTTTTATCGGCGCTTTTTTTGGTTCAGATATTTATAGTAGGGGATGGATTAGAACAAGGATATTTTTTCGCAAGAGATGCTTTTTTTATGTTGTTGCCGATTGGAGTTATTATGGTTTTAAAAGAGGCTATAAGAGACTACAAAAAAACGATTGATATTATTCTTTGGTCAATAATTATTCTTGGATTACTAATTTTTGTAAAGAAGATTAGTTCATTAGGTAGTTTCAATTTTGTCTCAATATTAATTTCATCCAAATCGGTCTTTGAGACTCCAACGGCTCCATTTTATGCACTGGCAGGTTTGACAGCTGTTATTTGCAAGAAACGAATCCCTTTTTTGATATTATCATTCTTTTGTATTCTCGCATCCAAAAGAATAGTAACGCTATCGTATCTTGTAGTTCTTATTTTCTACTTTTTTAACCTACTTGGCTTCACTAAGAAAAAGAAATACCGGATTGTATTTGCTCTTTTTGTGCTAGCCGTAAATGGGTTGATCATTCTGTTTATGTACAGGCTTGGAGCGGGTTATTTTGATGATATTATATTTGAGTATACTCAATTACCTACTCAGACATTTACAGCAGGTAGAAGTCAGATTTATAAATATCTTTTTTTATTAACACCACTCAAAACCCTCTATATCGGTAATGGAATTGGATACGCACCCTATCTTATGCAGGTGAAGCTCCAATATATTGGACTGGACCTATTACATTCTGATATTTTAAGATTATTTGTTGAGCTGGGTGTTATAGCATTTAGCATTCTTATATACACATTGTACGCGAAGGCAAAGGGTAAGATAGTTTATCTTCTTATGCTTTTTAACATATTTCTTCTAACAGATAATTATCTGATTTATGCTGAGATTATGTTTTTCACCTATTTATGTGCACTTCTAATTATTGACCAGGAAAAAAAAGCTAATGTCTGATTTAGGGGTTTGTTTTTTTCTTTTTGACAGAATTCCTGATGAAAACCATAAACAGGTAATCTCAGAAATAGGAAACTTCGATAGTATTGAAGTCTTCTATTTTATTGATTTCAAGAATAATGAACCTTCTAAAAGTGATGAGATTTTAAAAGAGATAAATGAAATAGAGTCACTTTTTTCTGGAAACCGACACCCTCACATTATAAAAAGAGAAAAAAATTTCGGTTTAAAGAAAAACATTATGGAAGGAATAAGTGAGGCTTCGAGCAAATGTAGAAGAGTTGTTGTTTTGGAGGATGATATTAAACTTCCGGAAGGTTTTCTTAAGAAATTGATTGATGAAATCATACCCGGATATGAGAAGATTAATAAAGCAATGAATGGGTTGATTAATCACATATCTCTTTGGTCTTTTAAAAGGGAAGATAAGATTGATTTTTACCTCAGTAACCACGCACATTGTTGGGGATGGGTAGTACAGTCAGAGTACTGGTTTAAATTTATAAATGAACTACACGATAGGTATTTAACCAGCTTATCATGGAATGACTACAAAGTTCTTACTTCTGGTTACAATAATCATAGTGCAGCTTTGCAACTACTAAGGAATGTTTTGAAGCGAAAGGTTTCCTGGGCAATATATTGGTCAGTTTTTACTATTAAGAATGGGTATAAATGTCTTACACCTACTTTTCCATGTGTGTATAATGCTGGTATGGATTCTGGGGAAAATTATAGCGATAGGGGGAGGCGGTATAGATATGATGATTACCAATTAAGTGATGTGGAAATAAAGTTTAAAAAAAAGAGGCTTGGCTTTTATATAGAAGAACTAGAAGATTATGATCTGAGTATTTCGGGAATGATTTCGAAAGGAACTATTTCCAAAGTAATATGTTTAACGTCGTTTTTTATCTTAAAGATCATTCAGATAAAATTAAAATATTCCTCAAGTTAGAGGTGATAAATTGACTAGAATTGAAACGATTAAAATAGAGTTTAAAAAGAATTTCAATCTAAGGAATCCAAAACCGGTTTTTCTTGTATTGTTCTATCGTTGTTCCAATTTTATTGCCTATTCAAATTTATTTGTGAAATTAATAGGCTTTCCAGTGAGAATCTTGTACAGAATAATTGTAGAATGGCTTATGGGAATTGAGATTCCGGACACAACGAAAATAGGAGCAGGTTTAAGGATACATCATGGTATCGGGATTGTGATAAATCCAAATGTTGAAATTGGGGAGAATTGCACAATAAAACACGCAGTAACAATTGGTTGTGGGACGGATTTACAGGATAATTGTATCGCTTATCCTAAGTTAGGAGATAACGTGATTATTCATCCCGGAGCTATGATTTTTGGAGATATTAAAATTGGCAATAATGTTATAATCGGTGCATCATCTTTAGTAAATAAGTCTTTTCCTTCAGCGTCAATAGTTGCCGGCGTACCGGCTAAAATTATCAGGCATTTGAATGCATAAATTGACAATTCTACATTGCCATAATTATTATTTATATAAAGGGGGAGAGGAAGTTCAAGCCGAGACAGAAAGAAAATTATTAAAGGAAAATGGTCATAAAGTTATTCCTTTTGACAAGAGACAGGGTGACTATTCACGATTAGCACTTTTTATCAAATTCCTTTTCTTCTCTCATTTTAGTATAAAAACATTTTTTGAAGTGATCAGTATTTCGAGAAAAGAAAAAGTTGATATCATACATGTACACAATACCCATTTTCTGATAAGCCCGTCAATAATCTTCGCGTCTTGGCTTTTAAAAAAACCCTTAGTTATGACTCTCCATAACTATAGAATGATTCATCCAAGTACAAGTCTTTATTTTAGAAGTGAATTATTAGATAAGAATCTTAAAAAAGGGAAAGTGTTTTATTTTGGTAAATATTTCAAAGACTCCTATTTACTAACAGCCCGCCTATGTTTGAATAATTGGATTTACCGGAAGCTAATCAAGTTGCACAAAGAGGGAATATTGCTATTATGTGTAAGCAATGTAGTCAAAAAATTTCACGCCCAATCTGGTATCGATTCTTCAATATTAAAAATACAACATAATTGTTTGAATACATTAGATCTTAAAAATAAAGAATCAAATGAAGTATATGAGAGTGCTAAAAAGTATTTAATTTTCCTTGGGAGACTAACTGAAGAAAAAGGAATAGTAAGATTTCTGGAATTATATGAGCAGATTAAGGATGAATTTCCTTTCGAGATTGTCATTTGTGGGGCAGGTGAGTTAGAAAACCACATAACTATGTACTCAAAAAAAAATAAATGGGTAAAGTATTACAGTTTTGTTGATGGTATAGAAAAAGAATTATTACTAAAACAAGCTCAGGCTGTTATTTCTCCATCAATTTATTATGAAACATTCGGTTTTACCATGCTAGAAGGGTTTAGATATTCCGTTCCAGCAGTTGTCTCAGATTATATTGCCACAAATGGTATTGTAGAAGACCGGGTGAATGGTTATGTATATGAGGATAATCCAGAATCTCTCCGAAATTGTTTGAAGAAGTTATTAGATGAGGATGAGAGAAAAAGAATCGGGAAAAGAGCATTCGAAAATTTTAGAGATAACTATACAGAAGAAATCGGATATAAAAATCTGATAGAGAAATACAGTGAACTTTTGTGTTCAAAGATTGAATAAATTTCAAAATTTAAAAGGAATGGTTTGCTCTGCAACTTCAATTGAAAACCATAATTTAGTATGAAAAACTTTCATAAATGCATACATTAACCAGCCTTAAAAAACGGCTAATGGAAATTTATTAAAAGATATTATAGTATGAGTATAGCAATTATTACTGGATCTTCGGGGCTAATTGGATCAGAGGCAACTGTCTATTTTGAGAGCTTAGGAATGGATGTTGTAGGGATCGATAATGATATGAGATCCTATTTCTTTGGTGAGGAGGCTTCTACAAAGTGGAAAAGAGACCAACTTGAAAAAAACCTTGGTAGATATACCCATGCTGATATAGATATCAGGAATTATGAAGAATTAGAAAAATTGTTTAAAAAGTATGAAGGTAAGATTGAGTTGATTATTCATACAGCCGCACAACCATCTCACGACTGGGCCGCAAAAGAACCATTTTCAGATTTTGGTGTAAACGCGATGGGAACTTTAAATATGCTGGAAGCATACCGAAAGTACGCGTCAAACGCCCCTTTCATATTTACATCCACTAACAAAGTATATGGAGATACTCCAAATATGCTTCCTTTGATTGAGCAGGAAAAAAGATGGGAAATAGATGAAAACCACAAATATTTTGGTGGAATTTCAGAAGATATGAGCATCGATCAAACAACCCATTCTTTATTCGGGGCTTCTAAAGTTGCTGCCGATGTATTAGTTCAGGAATATGGTCGATATTTCGATCTTCCGACAGTTTCGTTCAGAGGAGGTTGTTTAACCGGGCCAAACCATTCTGGTACTCAATTACATGGTTTTCTTGCGTATCTTATGAAATGTGCAATGACAGGTACTCATTACACAATTTTCGGGTACAAGGGAAAACAGGTAAGAGATAACATCCATTCAGAGGATTTAATTGCTGCTTTTCATGAATATTATAAAAACCCAAAGCCAGCAAAAGTCTATAATATAGGAGGTGGAAGGGAAAGTAATTGCTCTATGATTGAAGCTATTGAACTTTGTGAGGATATTACTGGGAAGAAAATGAATTATTCGTACACAGAACAGAATAGGATTGGTGATCATATATGGTACATTTCTGATTTGGATAAATTCAAAAAAGACTATCCAGATTGGTCGATTAGAAAAACAGTCCCTATTATTTTACAAGAGATGTTTGATTTTAATCAGGAAAGGTGGAGTAGTTAATGCAGGAACCTGTGAGAAAACCGGTACTGGGTATCGGGATTTCAATAGTAGATTACAATTCTGCAGTTGAAAGAATTATTGCTGCAGCGAGAGACAAAAAACCTTTTGGTGTTAGTGCATTAGCTGTTCATGGTATAATGACGGGTTTTATGGATAAAGAGCACCAAAGACGTCTTAATGGTCTGGATATGATAACTCCGGATGGCCAACCGGTTAGATGGGCTCTTAATTTAATACACAAAGCAGATTTAAAAGATAGGGTTTATGGCCCTGAGATGACATTACGAGTAATTAAGGCAGCTGCAGGCCAAGGACTATCGGTATATTTTTATGGGGCTACCAACGAGATTTTAGAAAAACTGAAAAAAAATATGCTGAATAAATTTCCAGATCTCAAAATCGCTGGGTCAGAACCTTCAAAGTTCAGAAAGATAGATTTAAATGAGAAGAAAGAAGTAATAAAAAGAATAAGGGAATCTGGTGCAGATATTGTTTTTGTTGGGCTTGGATGTCCAAGGCAAGAAGTATGGACGTACGAATATAAGGAAAAACTAAGTATGCCAGTTATAGCAGTAGGTGCAGCATTTGCTTTTCACGCAGGGATTTTAGATCAGGCTCCTAAATGGATGCAAGATGTTGGGTTGGAATGGTTTTTTCGTTTATTGAAAGAGCCAAGGAGGTTAGCTCATAGATACTTGGTTTTAAATCCTTACTATGTTTTTTCAATTATAAGGCAGTTAATTTCACCCTCCACCTTTCCACTAGAATATCCAAACGGCTCTGAGAATATAATTTCCTATGGATGATTCTCAAAAGAGCTAATTTCAGATTTTCAAATTCCTAATTATGAGTCTTTCTAAGAATTCTAAAATTTATATTGCAGGACATAGAGGAATGGTAGGTTCTGCTGTTCTGGAAATTTTCGAATCAAAGGGATATAGAAACCTGATTTATCAGACAAGTAAAGAACTGGATTTAACTGATCAAAAAAAGACTTTGGATTTTATTTCTGGTGAGAGCCCTGATTTGATTATAATAGCTGCGGCGAGAGTAGGAGGGATTATGGCTAATAATTTATATCCATATAAGTTCCTATTGGATAATCTCCAGATTCAAAACAACTTAATCAGTGCTGCTCATATTAACAATGTTTCGAAAGTTGTTTTTCTGGGCAGTTCATGTATCTATCCAAAGCTTGCTTCTCAGCCTCTGAAAGAGGAGTATTTATTGACAGGATCTCTTGAACCAACTAATGAATGGTATGCAATTGCAAAGATAGCAGGAATAAAACTTTGCGAAGCTCTAAGGAAGGAGTATAATCGAAACTATATCTCTTTAATGCCCACAAATTTATATGGTACAAGAGATAATTTTGATCTTGAGACATCACATGTTTTACCCGCAATGATTCGAAAATTCCATGATGCTAAGGAAAGCGGAAACACTCCGGTAACTCTTTGGGGAACTGGTAAGCCAATGAGGGAATTTCTTCACGTATCTGATTTAGCCGACTCAGTTTTATATGCATCAGAAAATGACTTACAAGAATCATTATATAATGTTGGTACAGGGAAGGATCTTACGATTTTGAAACTAGCTGAGATGATTCAGAATATAGTCGGACATACAGGCGAGGTTATTTGGGATTCCAGTAAGCCAGATGGAACTCCACGAAAACTTATGGATGTAAACAGACTTGCGAAAGAGGGTTGGAGTTACTCAATCGAACTTGAAGAAGGTATATCAGAGACTTATCAATGGTTTTTAGATAATATTGACAATTTTAAAGAAGTTAAATTGACGCATAAATGAGTAAAGTAGCTTTAATTACCGGGGTAACCGGGCAGGATGGGGCCTATTTGTCTGAATTTTTATTAGATAAAGGATACATTGTACATGGTATTAAAAGAAGATCGTCTTCTTTTAATACTGGCAGGATAGATCATATATATCATGATCCTCACTTCAAAGGAAGACCGTTTTATCTGCATTACGGAGACCTAACTGATGCTACAAATCTGATTAGAATAATTCAGGAAACACAGCCAGATGAAATCTATAATCTTGCAGCTCAAAGTCATGTAAAGGTGTCGTTCGAAACCCCGGAATATACTGCGAATAGTGATGCTCTTGGAACACTTAGAATTTTAGAAGCTATCAGGATTCTGGGATTGGAAAAAAAGACTAAATTTTATCAGGCATCTACTAGTGAGCTTTATGGTAAAGTTCATGAAGTACCACAATCTGAGAGTACCCCTTTTTATCCAAGGTCTCCTTATGCGGTTGCTAAACTTTATGCGTACTGGATTACAGTAAATTACAGGGAGGCGTACAATATGTACGCAGTAAATGGGATACTTTTTAATCATGAGTCTCCTTTACGTGGTGAAACTTTTGTGACCAGAAAAATTACAAGAGCAGCAGTTCGCATATCAAAAGGTCTTCAGGAAAAACTTTACCTGGGTAATTTGGATGCAAAAAGAGATTGGGGTCATGCTAAAGATTATGTAAAGGGTATGTACCTGATAATGCAACAAGACATACCGGAAGATTTTGTGCTAGCTACAGGAGAAACTCATACGGTGAGAACTTTTTGTGAGAAAACTTTTGAATTGTGTGGGATCCAACTCGAATGGAACGGAGAAGGAGTTTCAGAAAAGGGCTATGACAAGCAAACAGGTAAAGTTGTTATCGAAATAGATAGTATGTATTACCGCCCAACGGAGGTGGATCTTTTATTGGGTGACCCCACAAAAGCTAAAGAAAAGCTTAATTGGCAACCAAGTTATTCATTTGATGAATTGATTGAGGATATGGTCATTAGTGATCTGAAAGAAATTCAATAATCTGATATGAATAATATCTTAGCAATAGTGAGGGTTAAAAAATGCCTTATTTAAGTTGTCCAAACTGAAAAGAATTGAAGATTGTAATTTCAACTTTAGTTTCTTCTGGAAATAACAATGGACTTACTAGTTATATAAGGTATTTACTGATTGCCCTTCAGAAATATGATGCAAAGAATGAGTACTTTATTTTAGTAAATAAAAATACTGAACACTTATTTGTTAAAAAGAATTCAAAATTCAAAAAGATAGTAGTAAGATTGCCTCATTATCCTAGATGGATAATGAGGCCTCTTTTTTTTTTATGGCATAATTTTTGGTTGAATCGGTTACTTAAAAATCTAGGAGCAGATGTTTACCATACGCTTAATCCCGTTCCAATGCTGAGGACATTTTCCATTCCATGTATTGTTACCATTCATGATCTTGCAGAACATACCACGCAGAGATTTTCCAAATTACGTCAGGTTATTCGAAGATTTGCTAATATTTCCTCGGCCAATAAAGCCGACCATTTGCTTACAGTTTCTGATTTTTCGAAGAATGAAATAATGGCAAAACTAAATGTCCCCGTTGATAAAATAAGTTCTATTTATCCCGGAGTTACTCTTGATGTAGAAAAGGCTCTTAGTTCAAATGACATATTAGGAGATTATTTTCTTCATATTGGAGGGGGTAGACCAAATAAGAATGTTAATAGCCTAATAAATGCTTTTTTGGATTTCAGGAACAAACACAGCTCTGTTAAGCTAATAATGGTTGGGGAAAAGTATTGGATAAGCATGGATAAAAGTATTTCTGAACAAATTATCATTTTGAAGAATGTAGAAGAGTCAGTGTTGACTAGTTTATATCAGAATGCTTTAGCGCTAGTCTATCCTTCATTTTATGAAGGGTTTGGATTACCAATTATCGAAGCGATGAGTTTAGGAACTCCCGTAATTACCTCTGACCGGGCTTCAATGTCGGAAGTTTCTGGTGGATCAGCTATACTTATTGATCCTGAAGATTCAGGGTCAATATTATCTGCGATGAATAGGATATATGAGAATAAAGATTTAAAACTGGAATTGAGTGATAAGGGAAAAAAAAGAGCAGAAGTATTTAATTGGGGCTTTTCAGTGTTCAATTTAATGAATCTATATTCAGACGTAACCCGATATCAAATTAAACTTGATTAGAATTATTAAGTATTATTAACATTAAACGCTTTTGTATAAAGTAAAAATATTATAGATTTGACCTCTTAATGAGGTAGACTATGGAAATAACAGCAGTACAGAATCCTCCTACAGTTAAAGATAAGATTTTGGGGAAGAGGGGGAGTGCAGAAATTAATAATTTATCAGAGAAACTTGAAAATGTAGACTTGAATAATGGGACTATGGCTTCTCGCATAGTTGATATTGTTCTAAGTGTAATTGGGCTAGTTAGCTTAGGACTCGTATTTCCGTTTTTTGGGTTGGGAATAAAAATAAATTCCTCAGGGCCCGTATTTTTTAAGCAAAAAAGAACTGGATTGAATGGGGTAGAGTTTGGTTGCTATAAGTTCAGAACTATGCATTTGGTTGACTTGAAATCTGAAGTCGGGAAACCAGTGGTTACTAAAAAAGGGGATAAAAGAATATTTAGGTTCGGCAGTTTCCTTCGTAAAACTAATCTGGATGAATTGCCCCAACTGATCAATGTGTTGAAAGGTGAAATGAGTTTAGTCGGTCCCAGACCTTATCCTGTAGAAGAATGTAGACATTGGAATAATGTATTTGATGACTTCTACTACCGATATCTAGTAAAGCCAGGAATAACGGGGCTGGCACAGGTAAGTGGTTTCAGAGGCGGGAATTTAGATGAGGAACATATGAGAGAGAGATTGGATAAGGATCTGTCTTATGTGGAAAATAAGTCATTTAGTCTCGACATTAAAATCATTTATAGTACAATTATACAAATGTTGATGTTCAAAACAAATGCACATTAATATTTGAACGATTTTTACCAGTTAAATGGCGCGGAATTTCATACATTTCGTGCCATTTTTGTTTATATGAATATCATCATGTCAGAAGTTTTAGAAAGGATAGAAAAAAAGGAATTTAAGATAGGGATAATTGGGTTAGGTTATGTTGGTCTACCACTATTGTGGACCTTTCATAAACACGGATTCAATGTTATTGGTTTTGATGTGGATGAATCTAAGATCAATTCAATTGATTCAGGAAAAAGTTATATAAAACATTTCAGTCATGAGCAGATTCAGATTTTGAGTGATTCTGATGAA
Source organism: Rhodothermia bacterium (assembly GCA_030427885.1). Lineage (GTDB taxonomy): Bacteria > Bacteroidota > Rhodothermia > Balneolales > Balneolaceae > JAUICM01. The sequence goes on from JAUICM010000005.1 coordinate 116,431, forward strand.
TGCATGGTAACAACAGATTTTAAAAAAATAAGTTCAGTCGATGCTATCCTGATCTGTGTGCCTACCCCATTGGATAGATTCAGAGAACCGGATATGTCGTTTGTGGTCGAAACAACAAATACAGTATCGCAATATTTGCAAAAAGGGCAATTAGTGGTACTTGAATCAACTACCTGGCCGGGAACTACAGATGAATTAATGACTGTTATTCTGGAGAGGAGATCTGGTTTAAAGGTCGGAGAAGATTTTCATATAGCCTATAGCCCGGAAAGAGAAGATCCTGGGAACCCCGATTTTGATACTCAAACCATTCCAAAGATCGTAGGTGCATCAAATGAAGTTTCGCAACAAATCGCGGTGTCTCTTTATAGCAAGGTGATAGATAAAGTAGTACCGGTTTCTTCTGCAAAAGTAGCTGAGTCAGCAAAGTTGCTTGAGAATATATTCAGATCCGTCAATATTGCTTTGGTAAATGAAATGAAGGTGATCATGGATGTAATGGACATTGATGTGCATGAGGTTATCGACGCTGCGGCAACAAAACCGTTTGGTTTTATGAAGTTTACTCCAGGACCTGGCCTCGGGGGACATTGTATTCCTATCGATCCATTTTACTTAAGTTGGAAAGCCCGTGAATATGGGTTGAACACCCGCTTCATTGAACTGGCCGGAGAAGTGAATAATGCAATGCCCCAGTTTGTGGTAGACAAAACAATTCTGGCTCTCAATGAACAAGGGAAAGCAGTAAAAGGGAGTTCCATATTAATTATGGGAATAGCCTACAAGCCAAATGTGGATGACATGAGGGAATCCCCTTCATTTCCGATCATGGATAAACTGGCTAAGTTAGGGGCGAATGTTGAGTATTATGACCCCTGGATACCTAAGATCCCAAAATCCAGAGAACATATGAACTGGTTTGGCAAAGAAAGTGTAAATTGGGATAAAAAAACTATCGGAGCTTTTGACTGCGTGCTGATCATCACAGATCATAAGGATATAGATTATTCAGAGTTACTAACCTTGAGTAATTGCATCATTGATACTAGGAATGCAATCAAAGTTGACCCATTAAAGAAATTGAATCATATATATAAAGCGTAAAAAAAATAATCGAATATGAATATAGCAGTAGTAGGAACCGGGTATGTTGGGCTTGTAACGGGAACCTGTTTCGCAGAAACCGGTAATCAGGTAATTTGTGTCGATATAGATGTGGCTAAAGTAGAAAGAATGAGAAATGGAGAAGTACCGATCTACGAGCCGGGACTTAAGCCAATTTTTGATCGCTCCATCAGAGAGGGAAGACTAAAGTTTACTACTGATCTTGAATCGGCTGTTGCAGATGCCCAGGTTATTTTTTTATGTCTTCCAACTCCTCCGGGAGCTGATGGACAAGCGGACTTATCAGCAGTTCTTAAGGTAGCTGAGCAGTTAGGAAGTATTCTCAAAGACTATAAAGTGATCATAAACAAAAGTACTGTGCCAGTGGGTACGGCAGATAAGGTTACTGAAATGGTTTCAAAGAATGCAACGGTTGACTTCGATGTAGTTTCTAATCCAGAGTTTTTAAGAGAAGGTGCTGCGGTAGAAGATTTTCTTAAACCAGAAAGAGTAGTGGTTGGGACAAGAAGTGAAAAAGCTGCAGAAATAATGAAAGATCTGTATGGCCCGTTCGTAAGGAGTGGAAATCCGATCATTATTATGGATGAACGTAGCTCGGAGCTGACCAAATATGCAGCAAATGCATTGCTTGCTACTAAGATCACATTCATGAATGAAATTGCCAATATTTGCGAGAAAGTGGGAGCGGATGTTGATAATGTAAGGAAGGGGATTGGTACTGATTCCAGAATTGGAAAACGGTTTTTATTCGCTGGTATTGGTTATGGTGGAAGTTGCTTTCCTAAAGATGTTCAGGCAATACATTATACTTCAAAGGAAATGGGGTATAATTTCCAGATCCTGGACTCAGTAATGAAAGTGAATAATGCTCAGAAAGTTTCAATGGTTCCAAAAGTAACAGAAATGTTTGGAGAAGACTTGAACGGAAAAACCTTTGGAATTTGGGGATTGGCGTTCAAACCTGATACGGATGATGTCAGAGAAGCACCAGCACTTTACTTGATGCATGAATTAGCAGAAAAAGGAGCTAAATTTAAAGCTTATGACCCGGAAGCATTACATACGTTTCAAGCAGCTGCTTCTGAACTAGTAAATGATAGTACAGAATATGTTGATCGTCCATCCAAGGCCAAGCAAGGCGTTGACGCATTGATAATTTGTACCGAATGGAGTGAGTTCAGAGTTTCAGATCTTGAGCATTTCAAAAACTATATGGAAAAACCCATTATTTTTGATGGAAGAAATTTATATGATCTGGAAAAAACTAAAAAAGCAGGCTGGACTTATATTAGTGTAGGTCGTCCAAAAGTTAATTAAGGATTGATATGTCAAAAAAAGTACTAATTACAGGTGGGGCAGGATTTCTTGGATCGCACTTATGTGATCGTTTCATTAATGAAGGTTGGAAAGTGATCGCTATGGATAACCTTATCACAGGTAATCCCAATAATATTGGTCATCTTTTTGGTAATCCAGATTTTAAATTTATCCAGCATGATGTAACTGATTTTATTCATGTAGAAGGTGATCTTGATCTTGTTTTACATTTTGCATCTCCGGCTTCACCAATAGATTACTTGGAAATGCCTATTCAGACGCTAAAGGTTGGGTCTCTTGGGACACATAAGGCACTGGGTCTTGCGAAAGCAAAAGGTGCTAGGTTCCTCCTTGCATCGACAAGTGAAGTTTATGGGGACCCATTGATTCACCCTCAGACTGAAGACTATTGGGGGAATGTAAACCCAATTGGCTTTCGTGGAGTATATGATGAAGCTAAGCGTTTTGCGGAAGCTATGACAATGGGCTATCACAGGTATCACGGATTAGAGACCCGAATTGTACGAATATTTAATACCTATGGAAGCAGAATGAGGCTCAATGATGGGCGTGCACTTCCCGCATTTATGTCTCAGGCACTCAGAGGGGAAGATATCACCGTTTTTGGTGATGGCTCTCAAACCCGTTCTTTTACCTATGTTGATGACTTGGTTGAGGGTATATACAGACTGGCAATGTCAGACCATGCTGAACCTGTTAACATTGGAAACCCACAAGAGATCTCAATTCTGGATTTTGCAAAAGAGATCATTGAGCTAACTGGTAGTGACAGTAAAATTATTTTTAAGGATCTTCCAAAAGATGATCCTAAGATCAGGAAGCCAGATATCAGTAAGGCTAAATCAATTCTAAATTGGGAGCCCAAATATCCAAGACATGAGGGATTGAAAATTACGTTAGAATACTTCAAAAATATGATTTAAAATTGATCGTTAGTACTATTTTTGAACTATATTTTATATACGATCAGGAATCAATTTGAGATGCTTTTTTAATGGATGTAATTTCCTTAGTTTTTCCCCCCTTGGTATGAATACATATTCTATTCGAATTCAATTGAAAATAGATAATAATAATAAAAGTCGGCACTTAAATGATAAGTTCAAAAGATAGAGAGCTTGATAATTTCAATTTGGCACTTTTTTTTTGGTCAGTTTGGGACAGAAGAAAGTTTATCTATTACATGATTTCTATTGGTTTTTGTATAGGGATTATAATAGCTCTGGTAATCCCAACTGAATATAAAAGTACGGCGACTTTACTACCAGAGTATAATACCGATGGGCAGGGAGGAGCTGCAGGTTTGCTTAAAGAATATGGAGGGTTGTTAGGTATTAATTCTGGTACATACAATAGTTCTAGTAATGCCATAAGAATCGATATTTACCCCAAAATTGTTGAGAGCATTACTTTTCAAGATAAAATTGCTTCAACTAAATTTTATTTTGCGAAGGAAGATACAATGGTATCTTTATATACTTATTATTCTGAATTAGCGCCTGGATTATTTTCCAATATCTTATCTGGTATAAAGAAGGCGATCAAATCATTGATTGGTAGTAAAAATCAAGATTCTGAACAAATTCAGAATTTCGGTGAAGTGCAAACATTGAAATTTACCCCCGAAGAGTTTGCCGTAATTCAGGAATTGAGGGAGCGTATTTGGGTAAGTCTTGATGAAGAAACTGGTATCATATCTGTCTTTTCAGTAATGCCGGAGCGTATTCTAGCTTCAGAAGTAGCTAACTTTACAGTTCACGAACTAACTAAATACTTGACTGAGTATAGGACTGAAAAAGTTAAACGCGACTTGGAATATATAGAGAGTCAACTCTTGAAAGCAGAAGAGCGGTTTAGAACTATCCAATTAGAACGTGCTGATTTTCTAGACAGTAATCAAGGGAATCTGACTGCTAGATTTGAAACTGAAAAACAGAAGCTGCAATCAAGCTATGATATAAGTTTTAATGTATATAACACATTAACACAACGCTATGAAGAAGGCAAACTTAAGGTTCAGGAAGTTACCCCTGTTTTTAAAATACTACAGCCTGTTCAAGTGCCAATAAATGATGAACAAAGTGGAGTTAAAATAGTATTACTGTCAATGTTTTTTGGGGGGATTATAGGGATGGGTAAACTATTTCTTGAGAGATTAATGGAAGGATTAACTCTTTCTCGTGAATTTTTCACGACCCAGAAAAATTCCTAAAGTTTATAAATACAAAAAATAAGAACCTAATTTTACTAAGCACAATAAAAATGCTAAATCATCTACTAAGAAAAATTGAAAAGAAAGAGTATCGAATTGGAATCATAGGGCTTGGTTATGTCGGACTGCCACTCCTATGGACTTTTCATAATGAGGGAATGCAAGTTATTGGGTTTGATATTGATAAAACCAAAGTTGAATCTCTAAAAGAAGGGAGATCATATATCAAGCATCTGGGAAAAAATATGATGCAGGAGTTGGCTAAATCGAATCGTTGTGATGCAACAACAGATTTTTCAAGACTTTCCGAGGCTGACGCGATTTTGATGTGTGTACCAACACCACTTGATCGTCATCGAGAACCGGATATGAGTTTTATTGTAAAAACGACTGAAACAGTTTCAAAGAATTTAAGAGAAGGACATCTTGTTATACTGGAATCTACTACCTGGCCTGGTACCACTGAAGAGTTAATGATCCCTATTCTTGAGAAAAATTCGGGATTAAAAGCTGGAAAAGATTTTTATATCGCATATAGTCCCGAAAGAGAGGATCCGGGTAATCCTAAATTTAATACTGCAATGATTCCAAAAGTTGTTGGTGGTTATGGGGCAGAAGATTTGGAGCTTGCTGTTAAAATGTATGAAACAGCAATTGTTAAATGTATCCCAGTTTCTAATTGTAAAACTGCAGAAGCAGTTAAGCTAACTGAAAATATTTTCCGTTCAGTAAATATTGCTTTAGTTAATGAACTTAAAGTCGTATTCCACGCTATGGACATTGATGTCCATGAAGTATTAGAAGCAGCAAGTTCTAAGCCTTTTGGCTTTATGAAATTTACACCTGGTCCTGGTCTGGGCGGACATTGTATTCCGATAGATCCTTTTTATTTGACATGGAAGGCTCGTGAGTTTGAAAGACATACCCGTTTTATAGAACTAGCTGGGGAAGTAAATACTAATATGCCTTCCTATGTAGTTAATCAGACAATGATAGCGTTGAATAAACATCATAAATCACTTAATGGTAGCAATATTCTTGTAATTGGCCTGGCATATAAGCCGGATGTAGATGATATGCGAGAATCACCAACGTTTAAAATATTCGATCTATTAAAAGAAATGGGGGCAAATATCTCATTTTTTGATCCATATATACCTAAAGTAATTCCTACAAGAGAACATGCCGATTGGACAGGTGTTGAATCAATTGTATGGAACTATGAAAATATCTCAAAATTTGATGCAGTAGTTATTTCAACTAATCACTCAAATATTGATTATACAGAACTGGCTGATTGGTCGGAATGTATAGTTGATACTAGAAATGCTTTAAATGGCATCAAGCCAAAGAATGAGATACATTTTTTTAAGGCCTAGTAATTATTTCTTTAGAGATAAATACTAGTGGTAGTAACTCAAGAATATTACTGGTTAGAATCCTAAAGTTGATATTAACTTTATCATCTAATATAAAAAGAAAGCTTGTATGGAGATTGAATTCATAGATCTAAAGACACAGTATGAAAAATATAAAGAACAGATTGATGCTCGTATTCATGCAGTTTTAGACCACGGAAAGTATATAATGGGTCCCGAGATTCAGGAATTAGAGGAGCGATTGGCTCGCTATGTAGGCGTTAAACATTGCATTACAGTAGCTAGTGGTACAGATAGCCTTGAAATTGCACTTCGGGCTTTATCAATTGGTCCTGAGGATGAAGTAATCACGGTTCCATTTTCATGGATTAGTACTGCTGAAGTAATTGCGGCAGTTGGGGCAACTCCTGTTTTTGTAGATATTGAATATGAAAGTTTCAATATGAACCCTGATTTACTTGAAAATGCAATAACAGAGAAAACAAAAGCAATTATGCCTGTCAGCCTTTTCGGACAAGTTCCAAATATGGAAAGAATCAATGAGATTGCAAATAGGTATAAAATCCCTGTAATCGAGGATGCTGCACAAAGCTTTGGAGCTTCCCGAAATGGTAAAAAGAGTTGTAATTTATCTCAAATAGCCAGCACTTCTTTCTTTCCTGCTAAACCATTTGGTTGTTATGGAGATGGTGGTGCATTGTTTACTAATGATGACGCACTAGCTAATAGTATGAAAGCAATTCGTTCACATGGAGGTATTAAAAGACATCATCACACTCATATCGGGTTGAACGGGAGGTTTGATACTATTCAAGCAGCTATATTATTGGCAAAATGGCCATATTTCGAACAGGAAGTGGAAGCAAGGGATAAGGTTGGTAAGCAGTATAACAATTTGCTGAAGGAATTTGTGGGGATACCAGAAACTACCTCAGGAAATACCCATGTTTATGCACAGTATACTATTCGGGTATCAGACGACAAAAGAGATTTGATCGCCGAGAGAATGAAGGAGAAAGGAATTCCTGTTGGAATATATTATCCAAAGTGTTTTCACGAGCAACCGGCATTCAAATATCTTGGTTATAGTTATGGTGATTTTGAAGAATCTGAAAGAGCCGCAAAAGAAGTTCTGAGTTTGCCAATGCACCCCTTTTTAAATCGACAGGATGAAATCGTAAGTAGTCTGTTAGAGTCCATTAAGTATTGAATTTTGGACATAAAGAAAATTCCAATCGTTTTTAAGGATTTTATCAAAGAGCATTTAAGTGGAAATAAATTCCTCAGGAGTAGTGTTGTAAGTGTTTTTATAAAGGTTGGAAATAATTTATTTCAATTTCTTGCAGGTATTCTTTTGGCAAGAACACTTAGTGTAGAAGCATTTGGCGTTTACTCATTTGTTTATGCTATGGTTAAAATGCTTGCAATTCCTACAGAACTAGGATTACCGACACTTTTGGTCCGTTATATTCCTAACTATGAAGCTTCAGAAAGTTGGGCAAAGATCAAAGGATTAATTAAGTTTACAAATACTTCTGCGATAGTAATTGCAAGTATTCTAATATTGGCAACTTATTTTTTTGCTAAAAAAGAATTGCTCAACCTGAATAGTTTAGAAACGGAAACTTTGGTAATTGGTCTTTTCTTACTACCTGTACTGGCATTAGGGAATATCAGAGGGGCAACACTAAGAGGGTTTAGGCGAATTTTTCACGGTCTGTTTCCGGAATCTATATTGAGGCATGCACTATTCGTAGTCGGAATTTTACTGATATCGAATTTTGCTAATGTTCAGTTTGACTCGAGAAGTGCAATTGGATTGAATATAATTGCAGGGATTCTTAGTTATTTGCTAGGAGCATATTGGTTGATACTCTATTTACCCAAAAGGGTAAAAGAATCCAAAGAGGTTTACGAAATTACTGTTTGGCTAAGAACATCGCTTCCTTTCTTATTAATTGGAGGTATTCAAATTATCCTGGCTAAAATTGATACTGTATTTATTGGCTTTATGCTTGATTCACAAAGTGTAGGTATATATGAAATTGCTTTCCGAACGGCTTCTTTAACTGCGTTTACATTGGGAGCATTTAATTTTGTGTTAGCCCCATATTACTCTAAGTATTATAACGAGGGGGATCATAAGAACCTTCAAAAAATATCAAGAATTGCAGTCATAATAAACGGTGGTATTAGCATTTTGATATTGATTTTTCTCATAGTTTTTGGTGAGGAAGTAATCTCATTTTTGTTTGGTGAAGAGTATACTGCAAGCTATCAACCAATGATAATTCTTATTTTTAGTCAGGTTATTGGAGTTTTGTTTGGTTCAGTATCTATTTTATTAAGTATGACCGGTTATGAAAGAACTGCTCTAAAAATATTCGGTTATGCGGCACTAATGAATATCATTCTTAACTATATCTTCATCCCGAAGTACGGATTATTTGGAGCAGCTTATACTAGCTTGACGTGTAGTTTTTTGTGGAAGGTATGGATGTATTATAAATGCAAAGTAATATTTAAGATAGATACTAGTATCTTTGGACTCATTAAACGCAAATCTAAATGATGATACATAGGTTTTATAAATTATATGTATATGCTAACATTCTAATTTCCTTATTGACAGGTGTGTTGTTGAAGTACAACATTAAACCCTTAGGAATAACACCTTCTATTGTTTATGCAGCTATATTTATAATCTTCAGTATTTGTGTGATAATAGTGAATATTGATAGGATAGTAATACGAAAATTTCTAGGATTCTCTATAATTTACTTTAATCTATCCCTTATCCTATTCTTTTTATTGTACGGTTCCATTAGTATTGTTGAGGAAACAAACTATGTCTGGAATTTCCTATTGGCAATTGTCATCATTTACTTTGCTTCAAACTACCTTGATAGTGAGGTTTTTAAAAGAGCTATCGAGTTTAATAATATTGTACTTATTCTAAATATTCTTATCTCTGGATTACTGGATATTGGTTATCCGTCATATGAGTCGGGGGGAGTAGCAATAGGGACAAAGGGTTTTTTAAGTGGAGGGAATACTGCAAGCGTTTTAATAATTGCAACCTTTGTATATTATCTTTTTAAAAAGGAAAAGAATAAGGTTACCTATTTACTTTTGATAGCAACATTTGTTGCTGGGATGCTAGTTCAAACAATCGCTTTAATCGCGATACCACTAATACTATTTGGATACTTATTCTTAAAGTATTGGAGAACTGCTTTAATCGCCTCCGCTTTAATAATTTCTTTTTTTGTTCCACAAGTTATTTCGGGGGTATCAGAGCTCAATTTATATCGCTTAAATCGATCCAATTCTGGCGAAAATACTAATCTGGTATTGTCTCTAATTTCCAGCTCAAGAAGAATTGTTGATTCTTCAAAACAATTTGAATATCAGTTAGAACACCCGATTACCTTGATTAATGGAATCGGACGGTCCGGTCAAATTCTGTTTTGGAAAAGAGATGACTTTGACTTTTCAGGAACGGATATAAGTGATATAATTTTTAGATATGGAATCATTGGGTTTGGTATATATACCATTGCATTTATAGTACCTGTCTGGAGAGCAAAGAAACTTGGAATAAGTGATGAATATGTATATCCACCCCTGATCATCATTTTATATGGATTAATTGGGGGCTATGTATCCACAAGTATTACTACCTTAGTCTACTTGGCAATGTATATCGGTTTATATAGGAAACATGAGAATAGTAGTTCTGACAAATAGTTACCCAACGGAAGAGAACCCGTATAATCAGATTTTCGTTAAAAGATTTGTTCAAGGGATAGGACAAAGTTCTTCCATCGATGTTAAAGTTGTCTATAATAAAATTTATGATTGGGTAAAGGGAGCTACAAATAAAAAAAATATTCTGTGGACTTTTTTGAAGTATATATCTTCAGTTTTATCTTTTTTAAACTACTTCTTTTTTTATAGAAAAAAGCAAGATATTATATTTGCACAGGCAGTTATATATAATTCATTTTATGCATTTATAATTAAATATTTTTTCAAAAATAGATATGTGATTTATGTGCACGGAGGAGATGTAAATTCTTATGATAAATTCACTATAGTAAACAAATGGATTATTAGAAAATCACTAGAAAACGCAGATTATGTAATTGCAAACAGCCTTGATATAAAAGATAAATTGTATCAAATAAGTAGAATTAAAAATCTTGAGGTAATTTCCCCAGGAGTTGATACGAGCGTATTTTATAGTATTGAAGGAAAAGCAAATCCGAAATCTGTTGACCTTGGAATAGAAAAAAGGGATAAAGTTGTTACTTTTGTAGGAAATGCAATTGAAAGAAAGGGAATTAGAACCTATCTCAATGCTGTAGAGAGACTTAAAACTTTTTTGAAGGAAGAATCTGTTAAATTAATTTTTGTTACCGAAGGTCCAATGGTAACATTTATTCTACAAGAGATTGACCGGATCGGTTTGTTTGAAAATGTCATTTTGATTCCAAAAATGTCTCCTTCAGAATTGAATTTTATTTATAATCTCTCGCATATTTTAGTATTCCCTTCTTTAAAAGAACCACTAGGTTTGGTAGGGTTAGAGGCTATGGCCTCAGGAGTACTTGTTATCGGTTCTGAAACCGGTGGTATAAAAGAGTATATTAAAAATAATAAAAATGGTTTTCTATTTGAACCTGGGAATTCGGAACATCTCGCTGAACTTCTAAAAAGCAATATCGAAAAATACGACATAGATACGTTTCGTAACGAAATGTCTAAAACCGTTGAAAACTATTCATTACTGAAAACGGTCGAAAGATTAACGGATTTATTCAATGATATATATACGAACAGAGTATTTAATAATAACATATAGATGATATTTATTCTTTCTTCAGGCAGATCAGGTTCTACCTTCTTATCTGAAACTATATCGGCTACAGGTATTGTACATATTGAACATCAAGAAAGTGGATCAAGAATAGTAAATATTCTGGGGAATATGGTTTTGCAAAATATCATTAGTATAGATACTGCTTTGAGTTTTATTAGAAAATTGAATTATGAACATCTATTTCATAAATCAAATTCAGACCCTTTGAGATCCTGTATGATTGCGGCACTATTTAAAACTGGGTATTTCGATGATGTCAAAGTTATACACCTTATTAGGGATCCAAGAAATTTTGTCTCCTCATTTATGAATTGGAAAAGAGATTCATTAAAGAGAAAAATACTTCATCATCTAATTCCATTTTGGCAACCCACTCCCAGAATTAAAAAAGAGGGAAAAGAATCCTTCAAAGAGTCGATTCTTATAAGTAAGTTCGAACACTTTTGTTGGAACTGGAGTTTTAAGAATTCGATTTTTTTGGAAATCAAGGACTATACTGATCAGTACATGCTGGTAAAGTTTGAAGATCTCGTTTTAAACAGGGATTATGAAGTTGAAAAACTTGCTAACTTTATCGGCTTAGAGCTATCAGAGTTCCAGATTATTTTAGATTCAGGTAAAGTAAACAAATCAAAAAGCTCAAAATTCCCCAAGTGGAATGAGTGGAGTCCATACCAAGCTAAGATTTTACAAAAACGCTGTGGGATCTTAATGAATGAGTTTGGTTATGGAAATGAAGAATCGTGGAAAAAATTAGTTAAATGAAGAAAATCTTATTTGAAGTTTCCCATCCCAAACACTTCCATCAGTTTAAAAATTTAATCAAAATTTTGAAGAGTGATTTTGATATAAAAATAATAGCCAGGGATAAAGATGTCGTAATTAATTTGCTGCAAGAGTCAGGGATCCCATTTGATGAGTTTGGCGTTCATAAAAAAGGAATGATGGGAAAGATCTTTGCAGTACCTAGACTTTTGTATTCCTATGCAAAGGTTGTAAATACATATAAACCCGACCTGGTTGTTAGCAGATCATCACCTTATGCGGCCATAATTTCCAAATTTACAAGCATGAGAACTTTAATTCTTCCAGATAGTGAGGTAGTTTTCTTTAATAATAATTTTACAGTTCCGCTTTCGGATTATATCATAACTCCGGATAACTACACTTTAAGCCATGGAAAGAGTCATTTTAAGGTGAATGGCTTTTTTGAAAGTTCTTATTTGCATAAAGATTATTTCAAAAAAGATTTAACTGTATTTTCTGACCTAAATATATCTGAAGACGAGAAGTATTTTATTATCAGATTAGTAGGATGGTTTGCTAACCACGATAAAGGAAATTCAGGATTTAATGATGAAGAGAAAAGTAGACTTATAAACTTTCTGAAATCAAAAGGAAGAATATTTATTTCAGGAGAGGGAGACCTCCCTGATTTTTTAAAGCCCTACAGATTAACAATTAAAGCATCACAATTACACACACTATTATCAAAAGCCACTCTTTACATTGGTGATTCACAAACGATGGCAACTGAGGCAGCGCTTTTGGGAACTCCTGCTATTAGATATAATTCATTCGTAGGTGAAAATGACATGTCTAATTTTATAAAACTTGAAAAGGAATACGAGCTGCTAATAAATGTGTCGGATTTTGAAGAAGTTTTGACGGCAGTTGAGCGTATGCTTTCAAATCCATGCTTGAGATCAACCCACCAAATAAGGGCAAAGGAATATTTTGAGGCTAATGGAGATGTGAATAATCAAACAGCAGATATAATTTATAGTTTACTGAAGTGAAATTAAAAACTGACTTTACAGTAAGTATTTATAAAGAATTATTGGAGGCTCTAAAAGCCCAGGGATATGAGTTCTATACTGTCAGTCAATACATTGAGGAACAACCAGATAAAAGAGTTATTCTTTTAAGACATGATGTTGATGATAAGAAAGAAAACTCTTTTAGATTTGCAGAGATTCAACAGGAAATGGGTATTGTAGGTACCTATTATTTCAGGATTATTCCTCAGTCATTCAATAAAAAAATGATCAAAAGAATTGTGTCGATGGGGCATGAAATAGGTTACCATTATGAGGACATGGATTTTGCTAATGGAGATCCAAAAAAGGCGATCAAGTTATTTGAAAATCATTTGAGTGAGTTCGCTAATATCGTGAATATTAAAACGATTTGTATGCATGGAAGCCCATTGAGTAAATATGACAATCGGGAACTTTGGAATTATTACGATTATCATAGTTATGGAATTATAGGCGAGCCATATTTTGATTTAGATTTTAGTAGCATTTTATATTTAACAGATACTGGTCGGAAATGGGATGGAAATAAAGTCAGTATTAGAGATCGATCACCAAGTCAAGAAATAAATGTTTACATGAAAGGCAAGACCCCTCTTTCAGATCAAATTTCATTTCGGTCAACAAATGATATAATAAGTGCGCTTCTATCAAATAATATGCCTGAAAAAGTGATGTTCAACTTTCACCCTCAACGTTGGACTAATGAAATCATGGAATGGGTAATTGAACTTCTAAAACAGAATTCAAAAAACATGATAAAATGGGGACTCAATAAAGTTCGTAACATATGAAAGTAATGTCAGTAGTTGGGGCTAGACCCCAGTTCATTAAACTTGGACCTCTAGCAAGAGAAATTGAGAAAGATTTTGAGCATATAATTGTACATACGGGTCAACACTATGATCACGAGATGTCAAATTTGCTATTTGAGCAACTTGAAATACCAAGTCCTCAAAGTAATTTAGGAATCGGTTCAGGGGGGCATGGGGAGCAGACAGGCCGAATGCTAAAAGAACTGGAGCAGGAAATGTTACACCATCGTCCGGCTCTAGTAATAACTTTTGGAGACACTAACTCTACGTTAGCTGCTTGTCTTGCCGCATCAAAAATTGAAATTCCATCAGTACATGTTGAAGCCGGTCTAAGAAGTTTTAATCGTAGTATGCCAGAAGAAATAAATCGAATTATTGCGGATCATACTGCAGAGTTATTATTTGCTCCTACTAGTGAAGCATTTAAGCACTTGCAGAGAGAGGGGCTTGAGGATAAGACAATTGTTACCGGTGATATAATGGTGGACTCGCTTAAGTTTATACAAAGAAAAGTTAAGTCAAATGAGTATACTGGCAAACCCTATTATCTATTGACTTTGCATAGGCCTTATAACGTTGATGATATTTCAAATATCAAAAGCCTTTTTTCGCAATTATCTCAGCTAGATGAAGAAATAGTTTTTCCAATACATCCTAGGACAAGAAAAATTATCGATGAAAGTGATTTAATTTTGCCCAAAAATTTAAAAATCATTTCTCCTCAAGGCTATTTGGAATTTCAAAGTCTTGTAAAGTATTCTCTAAAAATAATTACAGATTCAGGGGGGCTTCAAAAGGAGGCGTATATAGCAGGAAAACCATGTATTACTTTAAGACCTGAGACGGAGTGGGTTGAAACTGTAGTATCAGGTTGGAATACTTTAATGGATATTAATGACGAATATTTATCTGAAAAAATCGCTGAATTTAATCCTGTCAATTCAAGACCAGATTTGTATGGAAATAATGTTGCATACAAAATGAAAAATGAGATTAAAAATTTGATTGATAGATTTAATTAATAAACAATAGAATTCTATTTTTATAATCCTTATTATCCTATTCTATGGTTTGTAATTATTTGGTTTACAATGAAACAAATACTAAAGAGAACTCATAAGGATTCAGGAGTAGACCAGTTCATAAGAGATTGTCAACTTGGTTTACAAATATCTGATTTTACTATACTCAAAGATGAAGGCCTTGAGGTACTGAGTGTGGATGGTACTTCTCTTGGTTTAGTTAGGGTTGGTAAAATCAATAATTTAAATCGAATTAATAAATATTTTGAGTCAATAAATAATGCACTTAAGAAGGGACAGTTCTTTCTACTTTCTTTAGAAACACAGGAGATGAGAAAACTGAAAATTCTCAGTAATTATCCTAGCCCAATAAATTACGTCGTCTATTTGTTCGATTTTATCTTTAATCGAATCCTGCCTAAATTAAGTTTTAGTCAGAGCCTATATTTCAAAACACCACTCAGTAAAAATAGAGCTATATCTCTAACAGAATGTTTGGGGCGCTTGATTTCGTCTGGTTTTGATATTATCAATACCAGAAAAATTGGTTACTCCACTTACATAATGGCTCAGAAGAAAAGCTTTCCAGAGTATGACTTGAATCCTACTTATGGCCCATTAATTAAATTGAAGAGGGTTGGGCTTGGAGGACAATTTTTTGAAGTATATAAGTTTAGAACAATGTATCCATATTCAGAATATTTGCAAGAGTATATATTCGAAAGAAATAATTTACAAAGTGGTGGTAAAATTAAGGATGATTTTAGAGTAACCAGTTGGGGTAAATGGTTTAGGAAATTTTGGATTGATGAGCTGCCAATGATTTTAAATTTGTTCAAAGGACAAATGAAGCTTGTAGGTGTAAGACCTTTGAGCTATCACTATTTTAAGCTTTATCCGGAAAAAATTCAGGAACTCAGAAGCAGGGTGAAGCCTGGTTTAATACCACCTTTCTACGCAGATTTACCAAAAACACTTGATGAGATTGTTGAATCTGAAACGAAGTATATAGATTCATATTTGAAAAATCCGTTAGCAACGGATGTAAGTTATCTTGTGAAAGCTACGTATAACATTATGATTAAGAGAGTTCGGAGCAACTAACAAGATTGAAAAGTGTATTTATACTTTTAATAATCAAATAAGGTTTTCATCGAAGATTTCTGGAAAATTTTGTTAGGTGAATCATATCATATAAATAAGGACATTTATCTCAAGGAATATACTTAAGCATGAAAAAAGTTAATTTTTCTGTTATCGGATTTGGAAGGATTGGTCAAAGACATTCAAAAATAGCTTTTGAATATGAACACTCAAATTTAGTATCTGTTACCGATATTGATCAAGATCAGTTAAAAAAAGCAGAGGATCTTAGTCTTTTAGAAATCGAGAAGTATCTAAGCATAGATGAATTTATTAAAAATGATAATCGCCAATCTGATGTAGTTTGCATTGCTACTCCTAATGGATTTCATGCGGAATATGCGGTAAGGCTCTTAGAATCAGGGTACAATATCGTCATAGAAAAACCGATGGGTTTGAGCGTTAAGGAATGTGAAAATGTAATAAAAACAGTTGAAGAAACAGGAAAAACTGCTTTTGTAGTAAAACAGAATCGCTTTAGTCCAACTTCAATTTGGCTTAAGAACATAGTTGAGAATAAAATTATTGGAGATGTTCTGCTTGTTCAAACTAATTGTTACTGGAACAGAGATGATCGCTATTATTCAACCAGTAATTGGCGAGGTACTCTTGACCAAGACGGTGGGAGCTTATTCACTCAATTCAGTCATTTTATTGATATAATGTATTGGGTTTTTGGAGATATAAAGAATCCAAAGGCAATTTATAAGAATTTTACTCATCCCAATCTTGCGAATTTTGATGATAGCGGTTTTGCAAATTTTGAGTTTTTGAATGGAGGTATAGGATCATTGAATTATTCAACCTCCTGTTGGGATACTAATATGGAAAGTAGTATAACCGTTATCGGTACTAAGGGGAGTTTGAAAGTTGGAGGGCAGTATATGAATGAAATCGAATATTGTCACATAGAGAATTATTTAATGCCTGAACTTCCGCCAACAAACCCGCCGAATGATTATGGTCCTTTTAAAGGAAGTGCTGCAAATCATCATTATATAATTGAGAATGCTGTTAATACTTTAAATGGTAATGAAGTTCCTAGTGCCACTGTTTATGATGGTATGATGGTTGTTAGTATAATTGAAAAAATTTATCGATCAGCTGGATACATAAAATAGTTTAGAATGTTTATTCACGAAACAGCAATTGTTGAAACCCCCGAGTTAGTTGGTAAAAACTCTAAGATTTGGCATTGGGTGCATGTAATGGCGGGAGCTAACATTGGAGAAAATTGTGTACTAGGACAAAATGTTTTCGTTGGGTCAAAAGCTATTCTGGGAGACAATGTTCGTATTCAGAATAATGTTTCAATTTATGATAGTGTAATTCTTGAAGATGATGTTTTTTGTGGTCCTTCGATGGTATTTACAAATGTAATCAACCCAAGAAGTCAAGTTACAAGGAAAGACGAATATTTAAGTACTATTGTAAGACAGGGAGCTTCAATTGGAGCAAATGCAACAATTATTTGTGGGAATGAAATTGGTGAATATGCATTTATCGGAGCTGGAGCTGTAATAACAAAGTCTGTACCTGCATATGCTTTAGTAGTTGGTAATCCGGGAAGACAAATTGGATGGGTTTCAAAAATGGGGCATAGACTGGGATTTAATAAAAGAAATATTGCAATTTGCCCTCAAACAAAAGAGGAATATTTATTATCAGAGAATAAAGTTTCACTTTTATAGTACTTCCTGTTTTTATTGTGATGTATTATAAAAGGGTAAATATTATTACGCTTAATTTCTTCTTAGTTAATAATAGATTTTATCTTAATTATTCCTGATCTGGAAGATCGTATTGGTCACAATAGCAGCCATTGATACAATGGTGGAATACAATGTGACTTTCTCAGCAGTAGACATTGGAGGTTTTTCCTTTTTAGGAGGAATAATGATCACAGATCCAGGTCTTACATCAGGGTATGATTTAAAGAAGAGGAATCGCTTTGTTCGGTCCACCTCACCATTAGCATATACCACATAAGCACTCTTTTTATTGGCATCTTCTGTAAACCCACCAGCTGAGCTGACATAACTTTTTAAGGATTTTCCATCATCATATCTCACATTAACAGGGTATAAAACCTCACCACGCACCTGAACAGTTTGTAGTTTTTTAGGAATGTTAATTACATCACCCTCTTGAAGAAGCAGATTGAATTCTGAATTGGGATTATCAAGCGCTTCTTGAAGTTTTATACCAACCTTTGATAAAGATTCAACATTTTGAACGGTAACAGAATCTTCAAGATTCAGTTCTACCTCTTTTTGGTCCCGATCAAACTTTCTTTCCAAAGAAGCGCCTTCAACGTATGCAAACTCAGTAGTTCCACCACTTTTTTCAATGAGATCGGTTAACTTGAAATCTCTGGTTGAAAGAGCATAGGTGCCTGGATATAATACCTCTCCTGTAATCTGAACTAATTGTTGATCTTCGTAGGCGGGGGACTTACGAACAAAAATCTGATCAAATGGTAGAAGTATAGTTTCTTGTAACTCAGGATTAAAACCTAATCCATTGTCAACTTGAACTGAAATGATCTCGGCTATTTGAGAACTAAGAACTCCGGATTTAGTATCCGTAACTCTTCTTGCGATCTCAATATTATATGGAGCAGCTTCTTCTTTAAATCCACCGGCCTCAAAAATGAGATCCTGAAGAGTTATATTTTCAACATATTCAAAACTACCTGGTTGTATGACAGAACCTGAGATTCGTATTGTTCTTTCTTCCCTGAGATCGAATATAGAAGAGATCTTTATACGATCCTCCTTCTGAAGTTCAACATCACTGCTGTCATTAAGAAGTTCTTTAAGATTTACTGAGATGGCTTCAATAGTGAAATCAGGTTTAGTACGATAGATGATGGCTCGATCCAGGTAGGCATCCCCTCTGAGGCCCTCAGCATGTTCAATAAGTTCAGAGAGGGTAGAATTCTTTTCCAATTGATAAAATCCGGGGCGGTAAACAGCCCCTTCTATCTCAATTCTATTGGAATATCGGTCGATGATCTTTCCCACATTTACAATGTCACCGTTATTTAGTGAAGTATTGCTTTCCTCGGGATAATTGATGTCAAGGACGCTTCTTTCTGTCTTGGTATTTCTTTCTATCAGGATTCTATTACTGTAAGCCTCAGGTCCAAATCCTCCTGTGAAGCTGATCAGATCTCCGATAGTTTCTCCTTCAACAGTTTCAAAAAGTCCTGTTCTTTTAGTTTCACCCTCAACGGTTATACGGTTAACAACAGGGTCAACACGAACGATATCCTGATCCTGAAGTGTAATATTCTTTTCCAGAGTTCCTTCTACTAAAAAATCATACAAGTCAACCGTTTCAAATACTTTTTGGTCACGGATCACTTTAATGGCTCGGAATGTACCATTATCACTAGGACCTCCTGCTGCATAAAGAGCATTGAATACAGTGGAGAAGGATGTGAGTGTAAAGGTACCGGGGAAATTTACTTCGCCTACAATATTAACCTGAATACTTCTCAGACTACCCAATGAAATTTGAGCATAGGTATTTTTATTTGCGCCTTTCAGGCCAGAGTAAATCGTTGATAATTTATCAAGTAGTCTGGTTGTTGCTTGCTCGATAGTTAATCCACTAAGAAAAACTGGTCCAAGGTTAGGGATATTGATCGTTCCATCGGGAGTTATGGTCAACTGGTAGGTGTTCTCAGCTGCCCCCCAAATATCAATAATGATCTCATCACCAGCACCCAGTTTATAATTTTTAGGGGTTGGAACATTCAGGGAGGGTTCAAAAGTCAGATTTTGATTAGAGAAGATATCGGAACCAAAAACTCTGGATTTTTTTTCCATTTGCAAAAGAAAACCCAGGGTATCAACAGGGACTTCATTCTGCTGAAGCTGTTTAATTTTGTTTAGCTGGCTTTCGTCAGCTACTCTCAATCGGTTATTGGAACCATTATCACTGTTTTCTGCCTCAGAATTTAATTGAACCTGACTTAATCTGGATTTCAGTTTACTGATTTCAACAGAACTGACCCCACGGGCACGTGCAATAGCCTCAACTTGGGAAATCGTAAGCCCCTGATCTTGCATGCGCTGGTAAAGCTGAACAATTTGTTGGTCGGAAAGTTCATCTGACCGAAGATTATTAAAATCGATATTGCTAGATTGTCCAACAGCGACTTGAACAAAAATAGATAGTATAACAAGTAGTAAGGCTGGTAATTTTCTCAACATTGTAAAGGGGAGAATGTTTTCCTAATGACGTAGATGAATTCTAAATTAATTCAATAATTTAAGAAACTAATAACTAAAGCACTAAATGAACTCGCCTGTAATAAAATTTATTCTTAAAGCACTTTTTATATTCATAGTATGGTATTTGGTATATGAATTATGGCTGTTGCCGAACGGGGCTTTAGACAATTGGTTGGCTCTCAATATTGTTGAGATCAGTAAAGGTATCATACATACTTTAGGGTATGAAGTTTGGTCAGTGAACAGGATCCTGGGTATTGGCGAAAATGGAGGGATTGAGTTAGTAGATGGCTGTACCGGAATTTCAGCCATTGGTCTTTTTCTTGGTTTTATACTTGCTTACCCCGGAAACTGGAAGGATAGAGTTAGTTTTTGCTTCATCGGAATCGGAGTTATTTATATAGTAAACATTCTCAGGGTGGTTACTTTGGTTATAACTCAGGAAGAATGGATCGAGTTCTTTGATATTACTCACGACTATTCTACCACTACTATATTCTATATTGTAATTTTTCTGTTATGGATGCTTTGGGTTAAATACAGTGATGGAGATTTCAAGATCAAAAATGAGTCTAAACATGTCCAAGCTGCTTAGAAAACTTTTTTTTATAGCCATTATTGGATTGGTTTACTTTGGGGGAGTTCGAAAAATGAGAAGTGCTATCCATAATGCTCATATGGGATCTGTTTTACCAAGTAAGTATGGCGAAATTGACTCAGATCTGATCTTTTATTCACAATCTTCAGTTTCTTTTACTTTTGAATATAATGCCAATACTGAGTTCACTAAGAAAATGTATAAGATCCCATTTGGGATGTTTTTCTTGTTTTCCATGATTGGACTTATAATGTTAGGTTCCCGAAAGGAAGCTTTTTACATATTGATAGTGATTCATTTTCTTGGGGGAATCATTTCATTTCTAGCATTGATTTACTCAGTACCTGATCATCCTTATTATTTAGTAATACCAGATATGATAGGAAGATATTTAATTCCGTTACTCTCTTTAGGTTTAGTGGCTTTGTCTTATCTTCAAAAGAAAAACGGTGCAGATGAAAGCTGAGCTTGAACAGCAAAATTCAATATTGAGATCATTAACTGAGTTAATTAAAGACCCGGCTTCAATTTTTAAAGTTGATTTGAGCATTCTGAAAACCGATAGAGTATGGATACTTGGAGCGGGAAAAGCTTCAGTTGAAATGGCTAAAAGTTTGATCAAGCAAACAAATATTGAAGTTCTGGATGGCTTGATCATTTCTAATACTGAGCACCCCGATTTCTCTGGAATACAGATTTTTAAAGGGAGTCATCCTTATCCAGATGAATCTTCTGTTTCGGCATCTTATGAACTCAGAGAGCTGGCCAGAAATATTCAGGAAGGGGATACAGTTGTATTTTGTTTGTCAGGAGGGGCTTCTTCTTTGTTATGTATTCCAGTAGCCGGAGTAGAAATTGAAGAACTAGCATTGACATATAAATTATTACTGGAGTCTGGAGCTGATATACATGAGATAAATATTGTTAGAAAGCATTTGTGTGAATTAAAAGGGGGGCAGCTTGCCCAGGCCCTACATCATACAAATCTAATCACACTAGCGATCTCTGATGTTCCAGGGGATCATCTGGAAAGTATTGGAAGTGCTCCTACTGTGTGTGATCCATCAACATTTAAAGATGCATTTCAGATCCTCAAGAGATTCTCACTTTGGAATGATGTTCCTCACTCCGTGAGAATACATATAGCAAAAGGAATGAGTGGAGATATACCGGATACCCCAAAACCAGAGATCAACGAACATCCTAATCATACTGTACAGATCATTTCAAAAGCATCATATTTGGCAGATGGAATCGCCAATGAATTACAATCCAAAGGTTTTAATACCTGGATAAATAAGGATGCATATTCAGGGAATGTGAAAATGGTATCCAAAGAAATATGTAGCAAAGCTATTTCTGTGTTAAGCAGAAATGAACCAGTTAAAAAACCTGCTGCGTTGATCTATTACGGAGAGAGTACGGTTGATGTGAATGGGGATGGGCTTGGAGGGCGTAATCAGGAGCTAGCATTAGCATCAGCTATTTCAATTGAAGGTCAGCATTCAATATCGATGCTAAGTATTGGAACAGATGGAGTGGATGGTCCAACTGATTCTTCCGGAGCCATTATTAATTCTGAAACTACTCTTAAAGCCCGAAAGAAAAAGGTTGAGCCGGAACAGTACTTGCAGAATAATGACTCGTATCATTTTCATGAGGAAATGGAAACGCATATCAAACTTGGACCTACAGGAAATAACCTGATGGATTTACAAGTTGTAATTATTGAATAGTTGAGCGGAATGGCGCGACCCTTTATCTTAGAGATTTAAAACAAGAATATGATCTGGCAAGACCCAATTTATTTATGGCTCCTTCTTACCATACCGGTGATACTCATAATAATATGGTATCGCTTAAGGGGAGTAAGAAAAGCCCAAAAAAAATACTTTAGTAAGGAACTCTTTGATTCGCTAAGAAAAGGATATTGGCAGGCTGGAAGTTCTGTAAAAACGATTTTGTTCATAATTGGATTCATCTTTCTTTTGGTTGCATTGGCTGGCCCAAAGGTTGGAACCGAAGTGCGTGAAGTGAAAAGAAGGGGTATTGATATGTTGATAGCCCTGGATCTTTCTGCCAGTATGAATGCCGAGGATGTTCGTCCAAGCCGACTTGAAAAGTCAAAATTTGAGATCAACCGTTTGATCGAAAGACTGAAAGGTGATCGTGTAGGTTTGGTGGTATTCACCGGAGAAGCTTATTTGCAGAGTCCAATGACCCTCGATTATTCTGCACTCAAACTCTTTCTTGAGATCGTGGATACTGAGCAGATGCCCAGCTCAGCAACAGATTTCAATGCCGCAATGGAAACGGCATTAGCGGCTTTTGAATCATTGGAAGAAAATGAGAATTCTGCGGACGCAGCCAAAGTGCTGTTGATCATTTCTGATGGGGAAGACCATGGTCAGAGTTTCGATGAATCCCTTGCTGATTTAGTGCAGAATTCAATTGCAGTATATACGCTTGGGATTGGAACCAGTGAAGGAACTACCATACCATTGTATGAAGCAAATTCCGGACAATTGATAGGATATAAGCGAGACAGAGAAGGAAAAGTAGTAACCACAAGTCTGCAAAGAGATATTCTGCGACAGATAGCCTCAAAGGCTAATGGAAATTATTATGAAATAGAACGCGGTAATGATGGAATTGACGCCTTCTTAGCAAGAGTAGATGAACTCGAGAAAGGTGAATTTTCAAGTCAGGAATACGCCGATTTTAAAAATCAATATCAGTGGATGGGAGCGCTTGGGTTACTTTGTTTTGTATGTTCAGCTATGTTTCCCGGACATAAGAAAAAACAAGAATGATAAAACTATTCATTACGGATCTGGATGGCTGCATGACCGATCCGTTTATTACTCCTGACTGGGAGGCTTATTCTAAAGTAAGAGCATTGAACCTGAAAAGTGCTGAAGATGCATTAATACCACCGTTAACGATCTGTACAGGAAGGCCAATGCCTTATGCAGAGGCCATGGCTCAGATATTAGGAGTAGAGATACCTTTCGTTTTTGAAAGCGGGGGAGGGATGTATGATGTCAAAAGTAATAAGGTTACCTGGACTCCAAGTCTGACTGAAGAAGTGACGGAGCAGGTTAGAAAGCTCAAGAAATGGTCTCAGGATAATTTAATATCAAAATATCCTGGCTCGATCCCCGAATTCGCGAAATATACTGACATAGGTATTATCCATCAGGATGCCTCAGTGATTGACGAGATCAATAAGAAAAGTATAGAATACATTTCGGCAAACTACCCTTTGTTTGAAGTGCACTACACTCCCGTTTCGGTAAATATTATTCTCAAAAAGGCGAACAAAGGCCAGGGAATCAAAATGCTTTGCCGGGAATTAGGTCTGAGTTTGGATGAGGTAGCCTACATCGGAGATTCAAGTGGTGATGTGCCCGGACTCGAGATAGTAGGATTCCCATTTGCTCCATCAAACGCTGCCGAGCCTACCAAAGCTGTTGCAAAAGTAACTGAAGGCAGAGCTACATTTGGGGTTCTGGAGGCGTATAACTCAATAGTTGAGCACAACCGGTCACTGTAGGACTTTATAGGATATCCCGTTCCTGAATTTCTTTCAGTAGCTCGAAGTACTTTTCGATGAGTTTTTGATAGTCTGAAGAGTACTTGGTGAAATTAGGATCATTAAGTCTGTTTCGGATCTGCTTTTCCAGCTCCTCCAAAGTAAGTTCAGGAGGTGATGCTCTGTTTAGATCTTCACCTGTAGTGCCTTCACGTTTCTCTTCTTCGTCTCTTTCCTGCATAGCTTTTTCAGCTTCCAGCATTCTGGAAAGAATATTTTGCTGACGCCGGACCAGCGTTGGGTCAATCGCTCCGCCTCTCAGATCATTGATCGTGTCTTCCATGTCCTCGATCATGCGCTGAAGATCGCTTGCAAGTTTATCTCCACCCTCAAGCTGACCACGATTTCTCAGATCCTGTAGCTGTTGCCTGATCTGATTTTGTTGTTTGGACAATTGATTCAGACGATCCATTTGATCCTGAGTAAGGCGTTCACCCTGAATGTCATTGATCATGTCCTGGATCTGCTGATTAAGCTGCTGTTGATTCTGACCCATATTTTGAAGCTGTTCCATCATCTGTTGCGTACTCATACCACCTGAAGAACCATTACTTCCATCCGAATTCTGAAGCTGTTCCAGAAGATTAGCTATCATGAAGGATATCTCATTAATACCACCCAGTGCCTGCCGTGTAGCAACAGAAGCCCGACTTTGATTACGCTCAGCCATTTGTTCCAATGAATTTGACAGACGTTGTTCCAGTTCCAGTTTCTTTTGGTTTATCTGGTTTGAGAACTGAGGGATATCTTTTGAAAGCTTGAATAAAGAATCAGAAAGTGATTTGAAGATTCCTTCCACATTTTTTTGATCCCGGGCGTAATTAACAAAGGCCTGACTTCTGTTCTCAGTTGAAGAAGCGTAAGTAACAAGATCTTCCTGTTCCACAGAAAGGGTGAGAAGTGAGTAGAGAATATATTGAAGACCAGCAATATTGATCTGTTTTTGTTGCTGATTCATTTGCTGCATCACACTTCTGGTATCTTCAGCTAACTTCTTAAATTTTTTCTGAACATCTTTTTGTTGCTGTTGCTGTTGCTGTTGCTGTTGCTGTTGCTCCCCATTCTGTTGGTTTTGCTGATCCTGTTGCTGTTGCTCCCCATTCTGTTGGTTTTGCTGATCCTGATTCTCACTTTGCTGCTGCTGTTTTTCGGTGAGTTCCTCGATCATTTCTTCCAGTTGTTCTTTAATCGAATCCAGTTCTTCTTTCGACATCTCCTGATATTCATTCAGGGCCTTCTCTGTTTGCTTGGTAGCATTTTCAGAAAGTTCATCTACCTTTTCTTTGAGTTTTTCAGTTTGCTCAAGAGTAGATTTTTTTTGCTCAGTTGCTTTCTCAGGAGATTCGTTTGCAGTTTTCTCAGCTTCCTGACGGGACATGTCTTCATAGGACTGAGCAAGCTTTTCCAGATCAGAAGTCAGTTTTAGTTTCTTGAACAGTTCCAAAGTCCTTTCTAGACGTTGCTTGTATAATTCCTCATTGAACTCAACATCGTTCATGGCATCACGCAATTGCTCAGGTGACATGCTGCTCATTTGATCCTGAAGTTTTTCAAGAGCGTCTCTGAGTGAAGGATCGTCAATCTCGTCCATCAACTCTTTAAGCTCCTGATACGTTTCCATGGTTTCTTCAGAGAGAAGATTATTCTGGCTCAGCTCTTCTTTGATCTTTTCAAACTTATCATTCAGTTTATCGATCTGTTCTTTTATTTCTTCCTGCTGTTTTTTGACCTCATCCAATTGCCGCTGGTTTTCATAATTAACCTCAGGATCTTCCTTAAGTTTATCTTTGAAATCCTCGTATTGATCCTGCATTTCTTCGAATGATTTCGATACATCTTCAAGGTCATCTTGAACTTCGTCCTCCCGTTCAGTCAGGTCATCAAAGTAATCTACCAGAGATGGTACAGTAAGGGTGATGGTTTGAGATCTGGAAGTTTTGGAACCATTAAATCCATCGTTGTCACTAACCTCAATCCAGAAATCCAGCTCGTCTTTGGGACTTAACTTCAGATCACTTATATCCCAGGTGAAGGACTCAATGGTACCATTGCGAGGTCTCTTGAGTTGAATTTTCCCTGTGGTAGGTTCATTTACAAAAGCTTTCTTTAGTTCGTATGAAAGTGTTCCTCGTGTTAACCTGAAATCGTCTGAAGCTTTATATAGGATATCAATGCTTGATGGTTCAACCGCCTCAAAAGATGTTGCAGGTTCAATGATCTCAATGATCGGGTATTCATCCAATACCGGATCAACGGTGAACCGAAATGGATTTCCATTAGTAAGGCCATTATTATCAGCTAATACAAATGAAACGGTATCATTTTTCGCAATCTGAAGACTATGAGAGAATTTTAGAGAGCTGTTATATTTGAGTTCAGTTTCGTGGCCTGAGCTGGTATTAAGATCAAAAGTATCCAATGGCTTATTGAGAGTTCCAGAGATTTCCAGTTGTGATCCCTGATAACCCTGGACCAAAGAAAATGGGTAGGTTTGAGTTACTGGTTTAAGGCCAGTGTATTCGGGTGGTATTATGGTAACAGAAAGATCTGAGAAACGTGGTCGGAGCTGAACCTTGGCATCATAGATATGACTTTTGTAGCCATCCATTTCTAGGTAGTATTCTACATCAGTATTTAGATCAAAAGGAACAGAGGAGAAGGTGTTTCCTTCAAGATCCATACTTCGGGAACGGAATGACTCTTCAACCTGACTCTTAAGCATCAGTTTAACTTCCTCCGGCAACTCTCCTTCGAATTTTGCAGATACTGAAAAGGGGCTACCCTGCTCAAGAGTGATACCTTGAGGGACTATGGTAAAGAAATAGGGATTAGGCTTTTCAAAACTACTCCATGGAGAAGCCAGCCTGGATGCTGATTCAGAAAATGTAAAACAACTGATTCCGAAGATGAGGATCAGGCCAATTCCAAGGCGGTTTCTTAAGGCCCATTTTCTGCTTACAGCGGAGTTTTCTAAATAGCGCTGTAGTTCTTTTGAAAGTAAATCAGGATCGATCTGAGACAGGTTTTTTAAAATAGCCGCCTCGATCAATTTTGGGTTAGCATTTTGAGCAGACTGAAGGTCCAGCGCATAATTAAGTTCATTCTTTCCGGATGACCGGCTGAAGTCTCTGTAGAAGTGAATGAAATCCTGCTTTTGGCCTTTTAGAAGACCTTTAAAGACAACATAAACTACAATGATAAGAACTAGGGTGAGGAGACCGCCTTTAGTAGCAGGATCCATATACGCTACATTCTCAATGAGTAAAAAGACGGTGAGCCAGATAAGAAGTAATATAACTCCGCCAAGTAAGGAGCTTAGTTTTTTTCTGCTCTCCAGCTTTTGGTGAACTGCGCTGAGTTTATTTTTCAGCTCCCCGATATTATTTGAGTTTCGTTTCTGATCCATCATTTAATAAACAGCTTTACCCCTTTAAAAACTATAAAGATTGGTTAAAATTGCGGTCAGATATCATTCAGAGATAATTTTTCAGCCACCGTAAATTTGTGGTCGTCATAACTAACCTTGAGCATCTCAACATCAAGATCATGTTCCAGATAGAGATACCAGTTATTCTCGGCGGCTTGTTTCATGAATAACTCTTTTTCTTTCAAAGTTTCGATTGGACGCATATCGTAACCCATTACCCAGGGGAGAGGGAGGTGTACATGGGTTGGGAGGAGGTCAGCAACAAATACTATGGTCTTATTATCTCCATCTATCTTAGGAAGTTGTTGCCCAAGGGTGTGGCCATTGGCGATAACTGTTGAAAGTCCTGACTCAAAAATATGATGGTCATTAACTAAATTGAGTTTACCACTTTCTTTTATGGGCTGGATGTTATCCGGTAAAAAGCTGGCCGTTTCCCTTGCATTGGGATTAGTAGCCGTTTCCCAATGCCGTTCATTCACATGATACACAGCATTCTTAAATGCATAATTAATATTTCCTTTATCATCAAAGAAAGTAGTACCTCCACAATGATCAAAATGAAGGTGAGTGAAGATGATGTCCGTGATGTCATCAAAATTAAAACCTTGTTCTTGTAGTGAATGGGAAAGTTCACGCTCAGAGAAATCGATCTGATAGATATCCATCATCTTATCATTGAACTTGGTTCCTACTCCATTATCGATTAGGTAGATCTTTCCGGTTACCCTGGATTTTATAAGTAAACAGCGCATAGTCATAGATATCCGGTTCTTTTCATCAGCAGGGATTCCACGGGACCAAAGTGTCTTCGGGACTACCCCGAACATTGCTCCGCCATCCAGTTTAATATCTCCGGTTTCTATTGTATAAAGCTCAAAATTTCCAACAACTGCTTTAGATAACGCCATTTAATCGACCTTTTTAATTTATCAGAAAATCCAAATTCCAGATACCAAATACCAACTCATTATATAAAAAAAGCCCCGCACATAAATGAATGCACGGGGCTTTACATCGTTTGTTTACTTCTTAGAAAGAAGGAACCGCATCAACCCGGTAAAGAGTATCTAACAGGGTAACACTTACCATCAGGAAGAAAAACACTAAGGCTCCAACAAGGAGCATTGCATTGAACTTTGAGTCCCAGTATAGTCCCATGAAGAACGAAGCAACCAGGTATGCTTTTACAAAAGCTATGGTTAGTGCTGCAATTATATCAAGAGGAGATGGTAATCCGAGGTTTGACACTACAACAGTGAGGATTGTGAGGAAGATCAATGCTCCTCCAACCAACCAGAGTTGTTTCGCCGTGGAAATATGGTGTTCGTGATTGTGTTCGCTCATTTTCAAAAACCTCTCATTCAATTAAGTATAGTAGTGGGAAAAGGAAGATCCAGATCAGATCAACCAAGTGCCAGTAAAGTCCGGTTATCTCAACTGGTGTATAATATTCGCTATTGAAATGTCCTTTGCCAGCTCGTATATAAAGCCAGATCATAAGACCGATACCAACAAGCACGTGAAGCCCGTGAACTCCGGTCATCATGTAATATATTCCAAAGAAGATATTTGCTCTCGGGTCACTTAGTTCATGAAGAATTTCAGGTGTTGGATTCCAGAACGAACCTGGTGCAATACCCAAATGTAATTTATGCTCATATTCAAAGTACTTGATTACCATAAATACACAAGCAAGTGCGATGGTAATAAGCAGGTTGATCCTCAGGCCTTTAGTTTGGTTCTTTTGAGCTGAACGGATGGCCATAGCTACCGTTAAACTACTTCCGATAAGTACGATGGTGTTAACACCACCCCAGAGTTTGTTAAGCTCCAGGGCTGCCTGAGTAAAGAGTTCGGGATACCAGGCTCTGAAAACGATATACGCACAGAAGAGCCCACCGAAAAAGAGTATTTCGTTCACCAGGAATACCCACATTCCCAACTTTGCTGATTCAAACTGTTGGTCTGAATCTACAAAATGGTGCTGAACATGAGCCGGGTGTGTTGCTGAATGATTCGCCATTTATATGTTCTGGTTATTTAGTTAAGCTTTTTCTGTTTCATCAGTAGTAACCTCATGATGATCGCCATGACCATTATGAGACACAGCCAGTCCTAACTGGAATTCTTCCATTGGCTGGTGGTAATCATATGGCCCGTGAATGATCACAGGAGTGTGGTCAAAGTTGTGGAAGTCAGGAGGTGATGTTGCCTGCCATTCCAGTCCACGACTGTTCCATGGGTTAGCAGGAGCTTTTTCACCATTGATGAGAGATTTCATCAGATTGTATAGTATGATCAGGAATGCTACACCCAGAATGTAAGATCCGATCGTAGAGGTCTGATGAAAGATCGTGAATTGATCAATGTAGTTGTAATACCGGCGTGGCATCCCTTGTGCTCCCATCACAAACTGTGGAAGGAAGGTAGTATTGAAACCGATGAAAATGAGAACTGCAGAAATTCGACCGAGTGTCTCATTATACATTTTACCAGTCATCTTAGGCCACCAGTAGTGGAGACCAGCAAGAAGCGCCATCAGCGTACCGCCCATCATCACATAGTGGAAGTGGGCAACTACGTAATATGTGTCGTGCAGGTGGATATCAACAGAAAGAGCACCCAGCGTGATACCTGTAAAACCACCAATAGTAAAGAGAAACAGGAAGACGAATACATACAGCATTGGAGTCTTCATATCGATGGAACCTTTGTATAAGGTGGCCACCCAGTTCAGGATCTTAATACCTGTTGGAATACCTACCAGGAAGGTCAGGAATGAGAATACAGTAGTAGCTACTGAACTCTGTCCTGAAGTAAACATGTGGTGTCCCCATACGAGGAAGCCAATAAAAGCAATAGCCAGAGATGAAAGAGCAATGGCCCAGTAACCAAAAATATGTTTCTTAGAAAAAGTGGTAATTACCTCTGAAATGATCCCGAAACCAGGAACGATCATGATATATACAGCAGGGTGAGAGTAGAACCAGAAGAAATGCTGGTACAATACCGGATCACCACCAAGAGCAGGATCGAAAATCCCGATATCCATGATGTTCTCCATTGAAAGAAGTAGGATAGTAATAGCAAGTACCGGAGTTGCAAGAACCTGGATGATGGAGGTTGCATACAATGCCCAGATGTTCAGAGGTAGCCGGCCCCAGGTTATTCCGGGAGCACGAAGCTTGTGAATGGTTGTGATAAAGTTCGTTCCTGTAAGGATAGAGGAAAACCCAAGGATAAACACACCAAGTGTTACCCAGATCACACCAGCAGAGTTGGCGTCAGAACTGTAAGGAGTGTAGAATGTCCAGCCAGTATCAAATCCGTTGTTAGCAAGAGAGATAAAGGTGAAGATCGCACCAAATACATAGATATAGAAACTAGCCAGATTCAAGCGTGGGAAGGCCACATCTTTTGCTCCCAGCTGCATCGGAAGAACAAAGTTACCCAAAGCGGCGGGGATACTAGGTACCAACACAAAGAATACCATCATTGCACCATGAAGGGTAAACAATTGATTGTAGGTATCTGCTTCAATAAAAGTTTTTGCGGGAGTCCAAAGCTCAGTTCTAAGCGCTAAAGCAAGAAATCCTGCCAGAGCAAAGAAGAATGCTACTGCACCCAGATACATCAGGCCGATCTTTTTATGATCAACCGTGGTCATCCATGCCCATAAACCCTTTTCGTCTGTCAGGTAGGTATTGGTGGGATTGTCAGATGGTTTAAAACGCTTAACCTGTAGCGTCGTCAAATTTTTGGTTTCAGCTACTGCCATATCACTTAAGTGTTTTTAGATATTCAATAATGTTGGAAATTTCATCATCGCTAACGCGTCCTTCGTAAGGAGTCATCACATTGTCGTAGCCTTGTACAACTTTAGCGCCTGGATTCAGGATAGATTCTCTGATGTAGTTCTCATCAACTGTTACTGTTGAGCCGTCAGAAAGGGTTTCCTGTTTTCCAAAAAGTCCTTTAAAAGAGGGGCCAATGATCTTGGTTCCGTCCAGAGAGTGACAGGTTTTACAACCCTGAAGGCTGACTAACTGCTCACCTTGTTCAACCGGAGATCCTGAAACGCCGCCACCATTAGTTTCTAACCAGGTTTCAAACTCATCTGGTTCATGAATGATCACTTTAGCAAGCATATTGGAATGGCTAGTACCACAATATTCGGTACAGAAAATCTGAGCTTCGCCCGCCTCTTCTGCCTGGAACCAAACATAAGTATAGCGGTTTGGAAGAACATCATGCTTTACACGAAAATCAGGAACAAAGAAAGAGTGAAGAACATCACGAGACTGCATAACTAATTTTACCGGACGACCTTTGGGAACGTGTAGTTCATTAAGTGTCTGGGCTCCATTAGAATAGTTGAATCCCCAGTTCCACTTAAATGCATTAACGTGGATCTCATAAGCATCATCAGGAACTGATCGGAGGTTCAGCCATCCTGAATATCCCCATCCAAAAATAACAAGAGTGATCAGTAATGGAATTACAGACCAGGAGATCTCAAGTGTATTGTTATGAGTGATGAGAGGAGTCTCATCATCTTCAGATTTTCTTTTGTACTTAATTGCAAAGTATATCAGTGCAATAGTGATCCCAACCAACAGGATGAAACTCACTTCGGTGATGAAATGAAAGAGCCCGTCAGTACTGTCTGCCGTAAGCGGAGACTGGTTATCCGGGAGCATGAAATCGAATAGTCTGCCCATTATTGGTAGTCGATATTAGATGTTAGTTTTTTACCTTTTTCGCGTAGCCAAAGAAGGCCGATAAAGATACCAAGAATAATTAGTGTAGCCAAGCCACCAACCTTCATTATGTTGATTGCTATAGGTGCATAACTATTGGAATCCGGATCGTATTGATAGCAGTACATTACGATCTTCTCGAGTGTACTTCCTATCTGCCCATCGGCTGATTCGTAGAGTGCATTTCGCACATCAAATTCGTTGTATTTGATACCATACAGGTAACGTGTGATCTTTCCATCAGGACTCAGCATAATGATCGCAGCACTATGTGCATATTCGCTGGTTCCTTCAACTTCATTGTATTTGAAGCCTACGGATTGAATTACTTTGTCGATCTGGGACTGTCTACCGGTAAGAAAGTACCAGCCTTTTTCAGCATCTTTCTTATTCAGTTTGGAAACGTACTTTTCCTTGTACTCTGCAGCCAGAGTATGATCTTCATCAGGGTCAATGCTGAAAGAGATGATATTGTATTCATTTCCTGGCGACCAGGCTAACTCACCGGCCACATTAAGGACACCATCCACGACCAGACCACAAAGCATGGGGCATTCATAGTATAATGGATTCAGGATCACAGGTTTACCATCTTCAAGGAGGGAGGCGATAGTAACGCTATCTCCGGTCGAAGTTGCAAAGATAGCATCAGTTGGGATGTAGTCTCCCAAATGTTCTTCTATGCCGACGCCTTGCAATGCTTCAGGCTGTCCTTGATTTAGCTGAGCTTCAGCGGTTAAGGGAAATGAAAGCACTGCAGGCAGTAATAATACTGACAGTGCGATACGTCTCATAAATATTAGTCAACAGCTATTTTGTTAATAGCTTCGTCAATTGGAATACGATAAATGCCTTTTTCCTGATCAATAACTCCAAATGAGTTAAGTTCTTCAGTTTGGTCGGCTTTAAGTTTAGTAACCTCTAAATATCTGCTGGTAACCGAAGCATTTTGCTGGGCATTAAAAATACTGTACTGAGCGAAAAACATTAGTGCTACAACAAAAACCACTACTGTAATAATTCCGAGGCCAGACCATATGAACAACTTGCTGTAGTTCATAGTGTCATCATTCACACCATGGGATACAGCACCTGCGAATGATGCGTCAGCAGTTTCCAGTGTTACATCATCGCCAGAGGCGCCAGATACTTTTGTGTTTGAATCTTCCATGTGATCAGCAGACATAGCTAACAATCGGTATTATTGGTGATAAGTTTTTTCGAGGCATTCTTCCAGCTTAGGATCATTTTCCGGGATCATGCTATTCTTTTTGAATGTATTGAAGAACAATCCAAAGAAAATTCCTCCCAGACCCAGGAACGTAGTTATATCTATCCAGCTAAAGTCCAGTCCGTGAGCATCTTCAGAATGCATTGCAGGCATTACGATCCAGTAGATCTCCAGGTAGTGGATAACCAGAACAACAGTTGCTACAAGCATTAGTACTTTCTTTTGATGCTTTCTCTCCCGGTTTAACAATACAAGGAAAGGGAAAGCAAAACGGAAGATCAGAAGTCCGTATGCGATATACTGAAAA
This sequence comes from Rhodothermia bacterium, assembly GCA_030427885.1. Lineage (GTDB taxonomy): Bacteria > Bacteroidota > Rhodothermia > Balneolales > Balneolaceae > JAUICM01. The sequence goes on from JAUICM010000005.1 coordinate 150,332, forward strand.
CCACCTTCAAGTCGGTCGTAGAACCAAAGTGTCTCTTCAGGAAGGTTAGCGTAGTAGATCAACAGGAACTGGCTGAATGCGATGTATGCGTAGAAAATGGTGAATGCAAATAACCAGGCACCAAGATCATAGATGTGCGGCTGGCCAATGGTATTTGTTAAAAGTCCTTTTTGATGCAGAAAGAATACCATTAGAATCATAACAGCCCAGAAACTCTGGAAGCTGATTGCAAAGAAATACACACCGAACATAGTAGAGAACCAGTGTGGGTCAAGAGACATCAACCAGTCGAAGCCGGCAAATGCGATTGAAAGAGCAAAAAGAGGAATAGCTGGAGCACTTACTTTTCTCATAAGAGTTGTTACGCCCCAATCACCAGTTTTCTCGAGCTCTACAGAAGCTTTGTATAATTTACGGCCTACAAATCCCCAAAGAGCAAAGTAGATAACCTGACGGATAATGAAGAAGGTCGGGTTAAGGAAAGCAGATTTGGCTTTCAGGATCTTATCAGTGGCAACTGCTTCTTCATGACTCCAGTGGTACAGGTTATGCATTCCCAGAATAACAGGAATGATGAAGATTGCCCAAATCCAGATATTTGCACCAAAGGTTTCAGGAATTCTTCGAACAAGCGTTCCCCATTTGGATTTAGTGATATGGTGGAACATCACCATAAACACAGAAGCCAGTGCTATACCTGTGAAGAAAGTAAAACTAACCAGGTATGAAAAGAAGAATTGGTCGTGATTAACAAAATATCCGATCACACTGAGGATGATCCCAACAGCACCAACTCCGAACAGAATTTGTGGAAGTTTGCTGTCAGCAGGGAATGTTAGATTATCAGTTATTGTAGGCTTATGACTCATTTTCTACGTATTTAAGCAAATATCTTAATGTTCGCTCAGTGTTTTGATGTATTCTAGGATGGATTGAAGATCACTTTCAGAAAGTGCGCTGTATGCATTTGGCATTGAAGGCGCAAAGCCATCAACGATCTTAGCACCAGGATTCAGGATCGATTCTTTGATATAATCTTCATCCGCAGTAACGGTCATTGTTTCACCGTCTTCGGTAGTAACTTTGACTTCATGTCCAAAAAGGTTTTGCCATGTTGGTCCGATCACTGCTGTTCCGTCAGTAGAGTGACAGGTTTCGCAGGCATATGTAGCAGCTAATTCCTTTCCACGTTCCGCTGAAGCAGGGGTGCCGGCAGATTTAGCTTCTTTGGCTGCGGCCAGTTCAGCTGCTTTTTCCTGTGCTGCATTGTATTCAGCCTGAATACTGCTCAGATCCACATCATATTCCTTTATCTCATCTTCTGATACATTATGGCTGGCTTGTAAAGCTCTGATGTATCCAACAATAGCCCAGCGGTCTTCAACCGGGATCTGATGAGCATAAGATGGCATATTTCGCACACCATTATATATAGCTGAGTAAATTTCTCCGTCCGGCGCTTCTCTTAAACGATCCTGGTGGTACGTAGGGGCGGGTACATAACCATATCCATTCATGATCATTCCATCTCCTTTTCCGGTAATACCATGGCAGGGAGTACAGAAGATCTCGAAACGTTCTTTACCGCGATAAAGAAGTGCTCTGGTTAGTTCAACAGGCATTTCTTCGATCCATTCACCATTCTCATCAACGCCTTCATAGTAAGCAGCATCAGCTTTTCGGAGTCCACGGGCAACAGTTCCTTCAACAGGTTGTCGCATTGAGCGTCCGTCAGCAAAGAAGTTATTCACTTCCTGAGCTTCCTTTCTTGGTTGTTGATCCATGTTAAGGTTAGGGTGGATCGGTGTTTTCTCAGAGAGCGTTCCCTGACATCCACTCAGAACAACACCCACAGCCAAAATGCCTGCGGCTTTCTTAATACCGTTAAGATTCATGAAAGATGATATTCCGTGATTAATCTTAGTCATACACTTCCTCAATATGAGTAGCGCCTGCTTCTTCAAACAATTCTTTTACAAGATCAGCCTGAAATTTGCTGTCTTTAGCCTCAATGCAAACAAAGAAGCCATCGTCGGTAGCTTTTTTAAAGCGTTCAACGTTGAATAATGGATTATAAAGTTTCGGAAGTCCGTTCAGGAACAACATTCCGAAAACAGCACCAAATGCTGAAAGCAGTACGGTGAGCTCAAAAGTCACAGGTACCCATGCAGGTGCATTAAAAAATGGTTTACCACTGATGTTATGAGGATAATCCATCACAGACATCCAGTACATCATAGAAACTGCACCGGTGAATCCGATGAGTCCACAGGTAAGAACGATCCATCCCAGTTTTGATTTAGGAAGGCTCATTGCCTTATCGATTCCATGAATTGGGAATGGAGCGTAGGTATCAAATTTATCATATCCGGCGGCTACCACTTTCTTAGAAGCGTCAATAAGAGCCTTAGGATTCTTGAATTCGGCCAGGATGCCGTATAGTTCGCTGTTTTGTTCAGTAGTACTCATATTCGTTAAACCGTCTCAGCTTTAGGTTGAGGAACTTCAACCACATGAGGGTGGAATTCCTGAGTTTCCTCATCGTAATTATGCGGATCTGCCTGAGGCAGTACAGCTTTGATCTCAGCAATAGCAACCATCGGCAGGAAGCGAAGAAATGCCAGAAACAGGGTAAAGAAAATACCAAAGGTTCCTACATAAGTAAGTACGTCCCAAATAGTTGGGGAGTAGTAATCCCATGATGATGGCAGATAATCGTTTGCCAGCGAAGTAACAGTGATCACAAAACGCTCGAACCACATACCAATGTTTACAACAATAGAGATAAAGAAAGTGAAGCCAACACTTGTTCTTAGTTTTTTGAACCAGAAGAACTGTGGCGATAGCACGTTACAGGTCATCATGATCCAGTATGCCCATGCATAAGGACCCGTTGCCCGCAGAATAAAGATCGCTTTTTCATACTCAACTCCGCTGTACCAAGCGATGAAAAACTCCATCATGTAGGCAAAACCTACCATAGAACCAGTAACCATGATGATGATGTTCATTTTCTCCATGTGGTCATTGGTCATAATATCTTCCATGCCGTAGATCTTTCGGGCCACGATCATAAGAGTCAATACCATTGCAAAACCAGAGAAGATCGCACCTGCCACAAAGTAAGGAGGGAAGATGGTGGTGTGCCATCCCGGAATCATCGAAACCGCAAAGTCAAAGGATACAATGGTATGTACAGAAAGAACTAACGGAGTAGCAAGACCGGCAAGGATCATATAAGCTTTTTCATAATTCCACCATGCACGGTTACTTCCAGTCCAGCCAAGAGCAAAAAGACCGTAAGAAAATTTCCTGATCTTGTCGGTTGCTTTATCTCGCAGGGTAGCAAGATCTGGGATAAGACCCACGTACCAGAATAATAAGGATACTGTAAAGTAAGTACTTACGGCGAATACGTCCCAAAGAAGAGGGGAGTTGAAATTCGGCCACATTCCCATCTGGTTAGGGATTGGGAATACCCAGTAGATCACCCAGATACGACCAACGTGAATACCAGGGAACATCAAAGCACAGATTACGGCAAAGATGGTCATTGCCTCAGCAAAACGGTTAATGGCAGTACGCCAGTCCTGTCGGAACAGGAAGAGGATCGCCGAGATAAGTGTTCCGGCGTGGCCAATACCTACCCACCATACAAAGTTAATGATGGCCCAACCCCAGCCTACAGGGTTCATAAGACCCCAGACACCGGTTCCTTCCCAGATCAGGTATCCAACTGCGATCAAAAATACTCCTAAAAATGCATTGGCCAGCAACATAGCTGCATACCATGGCTTTGGAGTAGGTCTAAGGTTTACATCGGTTACAAGCTTTGTAAGGCTGGCAAAGTCGTGATTGCCTTTTACGAGCGCTGGTTCCGGTATGTATTCGTATTTACTCATTAGTGGGCTAATTCCTGATTAGTTTCTTCTACCAAAGCTGGGTTTGGATTAGTCAATTTAGCAATGTACGAGGTGCGTGGGCGAACATTAAGCTCTTCCAGCATCAGATAGTTACGTTCGTTGCGCTTCATTTTTGACACTTCGCTATTCTCGTCAGTCAGATCACCAAAATAGATGGCATCGGCAGGACAAGCTTGCTGACATGCGGTAACAACAGCTCCGTCTTCAGGACGCGGAGTGCCATTTTTGATCTTAGAATCAATTTTGGCTCTGTTAACACGCTGAACGCAGTAAGTACATTTTTCCATTACCCCTCGGAAACGAACTGTAACCTCTGGGTTCATGGCCATTTGTATGATATCCGGATCGTCTCCGGTGGTTAAATATTCTTTTGGATAGTTAAAGAAGTTGAAACGACGAACTTTGAACGGACAGTTGTTGGCACAATATCTGGTACCGATACAACGGTTATAGGTCATTTGGTTCATTCCATCTTCACTGTGCGTGGTTGCAGCTACAGGACAAACCTGCTCACAAGGAGCCAGTTCACAGTGCATACAAGGTACTGGCTGGTGCACAGATTGTGGAGAATCAACATCTCCAACATAATAACGGTCATTTCTGATCCAGTGCATTTCACGACCGCGGCTAACTTCCTTTTTACCGATAACAGGGATGTTGTTCTCACTTTGGCAGGCAATAATACATACACCACAACCAAAACATGAGTTCAGATCAATTGCCATTCCCCATTGAGGTTCGCTATCCGGATAGAGTTGAGGATCAAAAAGGGTAATAGGTTTCTCTTCGCCTTTCTCTTTAGCTTCTTCCAGTCCCGGAACTTCATAAGTATGCTGTTTCAGGAATGAAGCGTAATCAGGATTCTCAAGATAGTGAGCGAGACTACTCTGACGGTACATATCACGTCCTTCAAGACTATGGTGATCCTGAACACAAGCAATTTTGAGTGTTCCACCTGTGGAACTGATACTACCGGCGCTGAACAACCCTGAGTTTTTACGAAGTGGATAAGTATTTACACCACCTTGCGTTTCAGAACCGCCAAGCAACTCTGAACTATCAACAGTTACATCAGCTACCCGTCCGATTCCGGTACGGCCATATCCAACGGTTAAAGTAACGGATCCGTCAGCATGACCAGGCTGAACCCAGGCCGGGATCTCAACAGAAGTGCCGTTTACTGTTACGGAAATAAGATCTTCGCTCTCAACTCCAAGTTCTTCGGCAGTGTGAGGACTCATCAGAGCAACGTTATCCCAGGTAATCTTGGTCATTGGGTCAGGAAGTTCCTGCAACCAGCCAAGGTTGGCAAAACGGCCATCATATACAGATGCATCAGGTCTGATCACAACCTCAATACCATCAACAGATGAGGTAGAAGCAGGTTTCAGAGAACTTGAAAGGCGTACGCTTGCAGTTTTATATCCATCCAGGATGTCAACACCATCATGAAGTACGTCTTTCCAGCGGTTTTCAAAGTTTCCGCCGTAATATCCTTTAAATGTATTCTGTACAAGCTCATATCCGGATACTTTCTCACCATATGTGATCACATTAAGTAACTCTATTTCACTTAATGAATCGTGAAGAGGAAGGATCTGTGGTTGAATTACAGAACGGGCACCGCCAAATGAGAAACCATCTCCCCAGGCTTCGAGGAAATGAGAACGGCTTACATGCCATGAAGCCTGCTTGGCAGTTTCATCAACATAGGTGCCTAAGTGAATAACCTGGCTTGTATTTTTGAGAGCGCCGGCAAAATCAAGATCCGCAGGAGCTGTAAGCGAAGGATTGGCTCCAACGATAACAACTGCATCATACTTTCCGGCTTTCATACCAGCAACTACATCAGCAAAGGCTTTGTTGTTGTCCTGGTTATCAAATGAAGGCACTTCTTTGTAGTTAACAGTGCTGCCTACATTTTTAAGTGCATAATTTATTGCTGAAACAACAGCATGAGCCTGAGCTGAATGAGCCAGACCTATAGATACTGCACTTCGACCTGCATTTGATGCAAGGTCATCAGCGAGTACGGTGAGGAATTTCTCCCCAGTGAATTTGTTATTTACGCTACTGAACGCATTCAGACCGTTGATCCGGCTTGAAAGTGCTCCGGCCAGTGCATTTGCAAAAGCTGAGATCTCACTCGCTTTAACGCGGAGGCGGTGATCAGCATAAGAACCGGTAAGTGTGAAACCATTTTCAACAGCATAGATCCGGTTCATTGAATCTTTAGTGCTGGTAACTTTTCGGCGACCGGTAACCTGCTTGGCGTATTCCACATTATTTGGATGAGTCGCTGCTAAGAAATCATCATCAAGAGAAACTACAATATCAGCATTTGAATAGTTGTAGTGTGTTCTTAGCCTACGACCAAAAGCAATAAGGTTACCTTCAATGGCATTATTTTCGCCAAATGGTTCATAGGTCACCCAGCTTGAATTTCTGAATTTTCTCAGAGCACCTTCCTTCAATGCTGTATAAGTAGGAGAGGAATTAGCTTCTGAGATGAAAGCAACTTTCTTATTCTGATCTGCAAAAAATTCCTGTGCAAATACTACAAAATCGTTTGAGGAAACTTTCTTACCGTTTTTTAATGGATACTTGGAACGGTCAGGATCATACATCTCCAGCATAGTAGCTTGCTGGTACACATTGGTGTTACCCTGGCTGGCAGGATGTAGTTCGTTACCTTCTACTTTGGTAGGGCGACCTTCGTGGTTCTCAATAACAAGACCGGTGAGGTTACCAAGAAATGGCATTGCAGTTGCATAATGCAAAGGAATACCTGGAACTACGTCTTCCGGTTGTTTAGAATAAGGAAGAATCTTTTGAACGGGACGGCGACATGCTGCAAGACCTGCAAGTGCAATAGAAGCACCCATCACACGAAGAAAACCTCTTCGTGATACACCGTCGTTTAATTCGGTAGCATTCTCAGGAAATTCGCGTTCAACAAATTTTTGGTATTCCTGGTTTTGAGCTAATTCGTTTAAGCTTTTCCAGTATGTATTCTGTGTTACTTCGCTCATCTGGTGATGTATAGGTTCAAAAATCCTTCGTTATTAATAATGACATCCCTGGCAGTACTGCGGCGGGCTTACATTATTCTTTTTAACTAGTTCGCTTCCGAGTTTCATTTGGTCTTCAGCCTTGTAACCCATGGTGGTCACTTCTTCAACAGGACGCAGGTTCTTTTCCGGGTTGCGGTGGCAATCAAGACACCAGCTCATGCTGAGTGGCTCTGCCTGGTATACAACTTCCATTTTATCGATACGTCCGTGGCAGCTTTCACATCCAACACCCACATTTACGTGAGCGGCGTGGTTGAAGTAAGCATAATCAGCAAGATTATGCACCCGAACCCATTCAACAGCCTTACCTGTTTCCCAGCTTTCTCTGATCGGAGCGAGTTTATCACTATCGGTTTTAACCTGACCATGACAGTTCATACAGGTTTGAGTAGGAGGGATGTTTGCTTGTTTTGATTCAAACACAGCTGTATGGCAGTACTGGCAATCAAGGCCGAGCTTGCCCACATGAATCTTGTGAGAGTATGGAACAGGTTGTTCTGGTGCGTATCCAACATCTGTATAATTAGGAGAAAAGAAGTACCAGACTCCGAGAACAACTGCGTTAAGCAGGACAATTAGTCCTATAAGTAGTTTACGAGGAACTTGATTTGTCCACTTCGGGAAAATCTGCGCCATAAAAAATGCTGATTTTAGGTTTGCGAATCCGAGCTTGAAGCTCCCAATTTGAAGCCGCGCAAATCTATCGAAATTTTCACTTGGATTGTACCAATAGATGCAGATATCGTTTATTTAAAACCGTTCTAAATAAACGAACGTCACTCCAGAGCGGGTAGTTAGTTTCAAAGCTGCGAAAAGATAAAACAGATTTCATAAAATATCTTGCCTGAATAGGTAAAAAAACAAAACACTCTGGAACGAAAGTCCTTAACTTTAAGTGTTTCAAGAACCGAAGTGAAAATTAGAATTTAAAAAAGCGAATGGCGGAACCAGTAAAACTCCCTGAAACAATCAAGGCACTCGAAAATTTCGATTCCAAAAAGGCAATCTATACCATTATTGCAGTAAGTGTGGCTGCGTTATTATTTCTTGTCTGGCTTATTTATCTGAAAGCACCGGCTGCAACGGAAGTACCCTGGGTTAAAAATCTATCTGCTTTGAATGCAACCTTCAATACCATAAGTACTATGTTGTTGCTTCTGGCCTACCGTGAAGTGAAGAGGAAAAATTATTTGAAGCACATGAACTATATGATCAGTGCCTTCATCTCTTCAACCCTTTTTCTTGTCTGTTATATTATATACCATCATTTTGTAGGAGACACCAAGTTTTTAGGGGAAGGGTTAATAAGACCTGTTTATTTCTTTATTCTGGTATCTCATATAATATTATCCGCATTTGTGGTGCCACTCGTGCTTTCCGCATTCTACTTCGCCTTCACTGGTAAATATGCAACGCATAAAAAGATCACCCGATGGGCCTTCCCGATCTGGTTGTATGTGTCTGTAACCGGGGTATTGATCTTTGTGCTTCTGAAAGCATTTGGGTGAAAATCGGGAGCTATTAAATTCTTCTGTTTGATAAGGATGTAAGGCTTCTTATTTTAAGACAAAATAGTCTTAAATAAATTCCATGTTATTATCCAAGTCTTGTGTGTACGGATTGAGAGCTTCATTGTATTTGTCGGCAAAGCAGGATGAGTACATTTCAATTCGCGAAATAAGTGAAAAGCTGGACATTTCTTTTCACTTCCTTACCAAAATACTACAACAGCTTACAGCAGATGGATTGATGGAATCATATAAGGGTCCGAATGGGGGAATACGACTTTCTCCAAAAGGAAGAAAAGCTACCCTATTAGATATAGTGATTGCGATAGATGGTCCGGAGCTTTTCACTCAATGTGCCTTAGGTCTTCCTGGATGTGGTTCAGAGGACCCTTGTCCGCTGCACGAAAGCTGGCTTGGCACACGAACCGCAATAAGTAATATGCTGGAGAAAACCTCCCTGGAAGAAATTGCAAAAGAAGGCAAACAAAATAGATTCAGAATATCAGCAGGTGGTACTTTCAACTGGAGCTGATGTAAGAAAAGAACAAATTCATATTGTGTTCATATTAATCAGATAAAATACTCTTAAAACTTTAAATAGATCTTATGAAAAATCTAAAACAAATGACTGTAGGTGAAATTGTAGCGGAAGATTACCGGGCTTCCCAGGTATTCAGGTCTAAAGGACTGGACTTTTGCTGCGGAGGTGGAAAATCACTTGAAGATGCCTGCAGTTCCAAAAACATAGATATTGAGCAGGTTGTAGAGGAACTGTCATTGCTGCAACATACTATCTCAGCAGAACCAAATTACAATGAATGGGGATTAGATTTTCTGGTGGATTACATTGAGCAGAACCATCATAGGTTTGTAAGAAAAATGCTACCTGAAATATATTTCTATGCAGAGAAAGTTGCGGGAAGGCACGGTGTTAATCACCCCGAGTTATTGGAAATTGTAAGTGTGGTGAGGGAACTGGGTGCGGAATTGGATGATCACCTTACAAAAGAAGAGACCGGAGTATTTCCTGCAATCAAAGAACTGGTTCGGAACCATGAAAAAATACAGATCGGGCAGAATACAATGGAAACCCTGGAAGATGAGCATGAAACCGCAGGAGAATTAATGGCCAGAATTGAAAAACTGACCAATGGTTTTACGCCTCCGGAGGGTGCCTGTGCTTCGTACCAGATATTGTTCAAAAATCTGGAGGCCTTTAGCGCTGATCTGCACAAACATGTGCACCTGGAAAACAATATTCTATTTCCGAAAGCGCTGGCTCTGGAAAATAGAATTAACTGAGGCCTTAATATAGGAGGGATGACCGTGCCTTTGATAACCCGGATATTTCTGAGATCAGGATTACTTTTTTTTATGGGATCACTGGTACTTGGAATAGCGCTACAGGTGGAGGCATTGGGGTTTCCCGGATTGGTCCCATTGTTCTGGCATACTTTAATGGTGGGCTGGATCACACAGATCATTATGGGTGTTTCTTTGTGGATGTTTCCAGGCCGCAATAAAGTGGAGAGTTTCAGTAATCAGAAATGGGCCTGGCTGGCATATATATTTCTGGAATCAGGACTTATTCTCCGGATCATTTCAGAGCCACTCGTTCTTGTATCAGTATCATCCGCATGGAAAGTGATCCTAATAGTTTCTGCGTTCTTTCAATTTTTTGCGGTGATGAGTTATGTGATTGAGATTTGGCCGAGAGTAATATCCAAAGACAAACTGGTGCGGAAGAAATTCAAGGGGAAGTGAAATGCCTGATGTATCCAGATGGATGATCCGAATGTCACTGGTATATTTTCTTGTGTCAGCTGGCATCGGGATGTGTATGCTTATAAATAAAGCCCATCCTTATTTTCCTGAGGTATGGCTGTTACTGCCCGTACATATCGAGTTCATGATATTCGGTTGGGTGATCCAGTTTACTCTTGGGACTGCATACTGGATCTTACCCCGTTTTCTGGATACAAAAGGTCGGGGGAATGGAAAAGCAGCTATGGCTATGCCGGTCTTGCTGAACATGGGCATTGTTCTGGTAGCATTGTCAACTTCTGGAACCGGCTTCAGCTACCTGGCACTATCAGGAAGAATACTTGAAGCACTCACAGTGATCCTGTTCATCTCACTGCACTGGAAGAGAGTGGTAAGCTATTCGGAATCATGAGATTTGATCAGAATCAAAATATTTAAGACATCTTCATCTTAAATTTACAATCACTCATTAAACTGCTTGCAGAATATCAATCGACAAACTTATTTAAGACAAAATACTCTTAAAACTTAAAATCATGAAAACTTCAGTAAACAAAATCAGACAATTCGTAGTGCTTGCAGCACTGACAATAGTACTTGCTATACCCTCTCAGGTAAATGCACAGGATAATGTGGATCAGTTAAAACGCGTTAAGCAAGAATTGGTAGCTCCACCATACCTGCCAGAATACGATCAAGTGGCAAAAGGGGAGCCGGTGATTGTTGAAGTGCGAATGAGCATTGAAGAAAAAGAATTAGAAATTGCACCCGGTGTAAAGATCTGGGCCATGACCTTCGATGGCTCAGTGCCAGGACCAATAATCGTGGTTCACGAGAATGACTATGTGGAACTTACCCTCGTTAATCCTTCAACAAATACACTTCAGCATAATATTGATTTCCATGCTGCAACTGGTGCTATGGGTGGCGGGGATATATCAAAAGTGAATCCTGGTGAAGAAGTCACTATCCGCTTTAAAGCCACTAAATCCGGTGTGTTTGTATATCACTGCGCACCGGGTGGGGTGATGGTGCCCCTGCACGTAACTGCCGGGATGAATGGGGTGATCATGGTGCTGCCAAGAGAAGGACTAAAAGATGAGAATGATAAACCTGTTCGATACGACAAAGCATTCTATATCTCAGAACAGGATTATTATGTACCAAAAGACAGTGAAGGTAATTTCAAGGAATATGGTTCACCGGCAGAGAGTTTTGGTGATGTAATGGAAGTCTTTGAAACATTAACTCCGACACACATCATATTTAATGGTGTTCAGGGCTCATTGATGGGTGAAAATGCACTCAAAGCAAAAGTTGGTGATAAGGTATTATTCATAACCTCACAGGCTAACAGAGATACACGTATTCACTTGATTGGTGGTCATGCCGATCTTCTTTGGGCAGGAGGTTCTTTCAATGACAAGCCTGTTACAAACTATGAATCATGGAGTGTAGCCGGAGGATCTGCAGTAGCAATGATGTATGAATTCCTTCAGCCGGGAACATACGCATATCTCAATCATAACCTGATAGAAGCATTTATGTTTGGAGCAGCAGCCCTGGTAAAAGTGGAAGGAGAATGGGATGATGACCTGATGAAGCAGGTAAACGAACCCTCAGCAATTAAAGAATAATCAACCCTGAAAAGTCAATGAAAAGGCAATCTCAGTAATGAGGTTGCCTTTTTAACATCAATTTAATGAGGTACCATCATGAACCTAAATTATACCTTCCGTTTAAGATTATTATTCATCAGTGTAATAATGATCTTCTCAGGATCGCTCAGTGCTCAATTAAGTTTTGAAGGTGAGTTCAGGCCGAGAACAGAACTTAGAAACGGATATCGAATACTACATACCTCCGATTCTGATCCTGCTTTTTTCATTTCTCAGCGCACAAGGTTGAATCTTTTGTTTAATGAAGAAGCGTATCAGTTTAAACTAGCTGCACAAGATGTGAGAACCTGGGGTGATGAAGCTCAGATAAAGGATAATGCCAATCTGAATATCCATGAAGTCTGGGCAGAGATTAGAGCAACTGAACAGTTTAAGATCAAACTTGGGCGTCAGGAATTGGTGTATGACGATCAGAGATTATTGGGAAGTGTGAACTGGTCGCAAATTGGGAGAAGCCATGACGCCATTCTTGTTAAATATCAGAATGAGGATTCTAAACTCAGTATAGATTTGGGTGGAGCCTACAATCAACAAAATGAATCGGTTCTTGGTAATAGTTATACGCTGGATAATTATAAGCTACTTTCGTACCTGTGGATGAATAAAAAACTGGGAGATATGGATCTTTCAGGTATGCTGTTAATGGATGGCTTCGAAACTATTCCGGGAAATATGAATTACCGTTATACCTATGGAACTCATCTCAATTACAAGATTAACGGTTTGGTTACATCCGGGTCGGCTTACTTACAAAAAGGAGATGACAAAACACGGACGAATATTTCCGCTTATATGATCGCAGGAAAAGTTTCATATAAGATCAGGACTTTAAACATGGCTGCGGGTATTGATTATTTATCTGGAGGGGATAAGGATGACGCTGATCCGGGGCGATATGCTTTTAATACCTTATATGCCACCAATCATAAATTCTATGGAAACATGGATTATTTCCTGAATATTCCTAACGATACAAAAGGAGGCGGGCTTCAGGATATCTATGCAAATTTAGGATATACCATGAGTAATGCTGTACAAATGAATTTATCTGTGCACAATTTTTCTCTGGCAAAAGAGATCATCTATCCTTTAAACAGCACGGCTTCTCTTGAACGGGGGTTAGGAACCGAGCTCGATATTTCGGGCTCCTATACATTCGGTAACGAGATGCGTTTACAAGCAGGATATTCAATTCTATTACCCACTGATTCTCTGGAACAACTTCAGCAGGTATCAGCTAACGGAATGCAACAATGGGGGTGGGTTATGCTTGTTCTCACGCCAGAATTCTTTACCGGCAAATAATTATAAGACTTATGCATTGATACATGTTTGTGATTTGGCATAATTCAGATACTTTAACCTGTACTGAATTTAAATGTCAGGTTATGAAAGAAAATTCACCAAAATATATTGTATCGGTCTTGATTCTGTTAACTCTGTTGAGCTGTAAAAGCGAGGATGTAGTGGCAGATCTCGATTATCCTCTTATCGTAGAACTGAGTGGAATAGTAAATAAGAATATTGGAAATGAGAATACTCAGTTCAATGCTTACCTTAGCTCACGCACAAATATCAACGGTGATATCACGGACCAGTTCTTTGGGTTGAACTTTAATGCAGAAACGAGATACGAAACTGAGAATAAAGATATCGTAATGAATCGTTTGCTTATGAGTATTGAGTCCTTATCGGGATTTCCAGCACCCGGAAACTATACGATCTCGGACCATCGTTCAGACTCCACCTTTATTGCAAGCATCAGATATAATGAACAGCGAAGGGGTGACTCTCAAAGTAATGTTTTTACATTAGCCTACTTTCTGGAGTCGACAACTGGTTCACTCAAGGTCTATAAGACAGATAATGGGACTTTCAGGGGGGAGTTTGAGATCGTTGCAGACCTTACGGGGGGCAGCAGTTCAACCTATACAGCCGATGAGCCTCCGGTTCGGGAAGAATATTCATACCAGGCTTCCGCACTTACCCTGATCGGTGAATTCCAGATCGACTGACCGCTACATATTTTTATAATTCTGTATCAAAGTTTCCAGTACTTTTGCTGCATACTAATCACCATAAATGGATACATAATGAAAAGAGTATCAATACTTATCATCTTAGCGCTGGGGTTGGCTGAGGCTGCCTCGGCACAATTCGGGAGAGAACCAGAGTTCACCAGACAGGATACATTAAGAGGAAGTATCACACCAGAGAGAGCATGGTGGGATTTAAGCTATTACCACCTTGATGTAGGAGTTAATTTTGAAGACAGCACGATCTCGGGCAGCAATCTTATTCAATACAAGGTGCTTGATGAATATTATACGATGCAGATCGACCTGCAGGAGCCTATGAAGATTGATAAAGTAGTTCAGGGCGAGAATGAACTGGATTTTTCACGTGAAGGAAATGTGTACTGGATAACGTTGGAAGAAAAGCAAACTCCGGGCACAGTTCAGGAGCTCACTGTATTCTACAGCGGTAAACCCCGAAAAGCAGTCAGAGCTCCATGGGATGGTGGTATCAGCTGGGCAAGGGATGCAAATGGAAATCCTTTTGTGGCAAACTCGAACCAGGGATTAGGAGCGAGTGTCTGGTGGCCTAATAAAGATCACATGTACGATGAAGTGGATAGCATGCTGATCAGTGTTACGGCGCCAGAAGATCTTATGGATGTCTCGAACGGTCGTTTGCGAAAAGTGGATGAAAACGGAAATGGCACAAAAACCTGGCACTGGTATGTCGATAATCCTATAAACAACTATGGAGTGAATATTAATATTGGTGACTATGCACATTTTGGTGAAGTGTATGATGGAGAGAAGGGTAAGCTGGATATGGATTATTATGTACTATCATATAATCTGGAGAAAGCAAAAGAACACTTCAAGGATGCTGTTAGGACCATGGAAGCATTCGAATATTGGTTTGGTCCATATCCGTTTTATGAAGACGGGTACAAACTGGTTGAAGCACCCTATCTGGGTATGGAGCACCAGAGCTCTGTTACTTATGGAAACCAATACATGAAAGGGTACCTGGGTCGTGATCTTAGTGGTACTGGCTGGGGATTAGAGTTTGATTATATCATTATTCATGAAAGTGGTCACGAGTGGTTCGCCAATAACGTAACCTACAAGGATATTGCGGATATGTGGATCCACGAAAGCTTCACTTTTTACTCAGAAAGCCTCTTTCTGGAATATCATTATGGTACTGAAGCCGGATATGAATATATCAGGGGAACCAGAACCGGTATTGGAAACTACAGTCCGATCATCGGTAAATACGATGTGAATTATGAGGGAGCTGATCTTTATAACAAGGGGGGGAATATGCTTCATACTTTGCGTCAGGTCGTAAATAACGATTCGCTTTGGAGAGCAACACTTCGTGGCATTCAAAAAGACTTCTACCATGAAACGGTTACAACTCAGGAGATAGAAGATTATATGGCCGAAAAAACAGGTCTCGATCTGGAAGGATTCTTTGATCAGTATCTCAGGGATAACAGAGTCCCAAATCTGGAATACGGTTTCAGAAATGGTTCACTGGTGTATCGCTGGACTAACTGTGTCAGAGGGTTTGATATGCCTGTTAAGGTATTTGTAGAGGGCGTTGAAGTATGGCTGAAACCAACAACCCGATTTCAAACCACAGAAGTGGACGGAACCAGCCTGAAAGTAGATCCGGATTTCTATGTTGCAAGCCAGTTTCTTTTCGATAAATAGTACAGGAACTTAATAGTAAAAAGATCACCGAATACCGGTGATCTTTTTTTATATCATCAATAAAATGCGATGCAAACCGGGGTCATTACTCCGGTAAGGTTGTCTTTCAGGGTTATTGCTCCAGTACTGGAATTCAACTCAAAAACTGCAATGTTATCCGAATTCTGATTCGCCACATACATCAGTGCTCCATCAGGGTGGATCGCAAAGTTTCGTGGGATCTCACCTCCGGATGAAGTGGTGCCGATATAGGAAAGCTCACCGCTTGTTGCATCAACAGAATATCTGACTATACTGTTATGTCCTCGATTTGAACCATACAAGAATTTACCATTTGGGTGTACGTGTATATCGGCTGTTGAATTGCTTTGAGATGTATTGGGGGGGAGGGTACTCAGGTTCTGGATTGGTACAAGAGTTCCATCACTGGCATCATACTGAAAAACGGAGATCGTACTTTTAAGCTCGTTTATAACATAAGCGATCGGCAGATCAGGATGGAATTCCATATGTCTTGGGCCTGAACCGGCAGGTAATTGAGCAAACTGCTGATGTGTTTTAGTAAGGGTTCCTGTTTGATGGTTGATCTCATAACTCCAGATCTTATCACTTCCAAGGTCGGGAAGGAAAAGGTATTTATTATCCGGACTGACTTTAGCCATATGAACATGAGAAGCATTTTGATTTGGATGTGGTCCTGATCCAACATGATCGAGCTGTTGCTTAGCCTGCAGACTTCCATCTTCATTTCTTTTATATACCATAACCACACCTCCCTGGTAATTAGCTGCAAATACGAGCTTACCGGTCGCATCAACGCTTACATGAGCCGGAGAATTTGCGTTAGTAGGGTACCTGTCGATGTAGCTAAGTGTGAGGTCTTCATTTATGGTGTAGGCATATACATAGCCATATTGACCACGGTTTCCACCTAACTCACTTACCGCATACAGATTTTTCTTATCGGGAGAAACGGCTACAAAAGAGGGGTTTATAAGCTCAGCAACTGTAGTATCGAGCGATAGCAAGCCAGTATCTTCACCAACGGATGCACGATAGATGCCATCCGCCTTACCATTTACCCACCCTTCATTTTCAGTATAGGTACCAATGAATACAGCGACCGGCTGCTCGTCCGGGTTATTGTTTCCATTGGGATCATTTTCTGAGGGAGCTACACAGTTAAGACAGGCGATCACAGAAAACGCGATCACGAATAAAGAAATATATTTCATTGGGTGGTTAGTGAGTGAGAATTAAACGGGAAGATAGGGTCTTCCCGTTAAAAATCACTTCATTCTGCCCGGAACTTCTCAATTTTATGGTCAACCGGATCCAAAGACTGCAGATAAGCGAAAATGGCGCCCAGCTCTTCCTCTCCCATACCAGTGTAAAATCGCCATGGCATTGCGGTATTTGCATTTCCCGGGGCAATAACAGTTTTGTTGATTGCCAGAGAGGTATCCTGAAACTGTTTAAAGCGTGCAATGAATACATCTTCAGTCCACTTTCCGAGGCCATTTTCAGGGTGGGGAGTTAGGTTAGCAGAAGTCGCTATTCCACCCGTGGGAAGTGGGAATTCCTCTCCACCTGCGAAAGCCATTCCTGGAATAGGAGTACCCTGATCCATTGGGGTATGGCAATCGCCACAGCTTGCCACAGTAGTAAGATATTTGCCATAAGCTATCTTATCAGCGGCATCCGGTTTTTTTGTGAATACCGGGTCGGAAGGAATCGTTTTCATAATAAGGTTCATCGGGAAAGATGCATTTGAAGCAGGCACATCGTTCTCAATAGATTCGAGAGTGCGCAGATAGGCTATGATGTCATAGATATCTTCTTTATCAGCCTGAGCATAATTAGGATATGGCATGATCGGAAATAGAGCATGTCCATCCTTGTTTACCCCAGAGGTGATAGCCCGAAATAGTTCGCCATCGGTCCAGTCACCGAGGTGGTAAGGAGTAAGATTCTTGGCGTAGAAGTTACCCGGCAATCCTTCTTCTGTCCCGAACAAATATCCGCCTTTACCAATTTTTGTGGAATCGATATAAGGAGCGAATTTATCATATATGTGATCACTGTGGCAATAACTACATGCAAAAACACTATTTGCCAGATATTTACCATGAGCCACTCGTTCAGGAGTTACCTCAATAGTGAGATCCGGAGCGTCACTAACTTTTGGGAACGCAGTATTCAGGTATAAAAGTGCACCACCGATAAGCACTAATACCAGAACCAATAATCCCCCGATTATTTTCAGAAATGTTTTCATAATACCTCTTTTTATGTTTTATCAGGGCTTCATTTTGTAACCCATGAGCCCGGGCGCCGCAAATTTGAATAATTGGCAAGACAAAATCTAGAGGTATTAATCTTCAGGATAAACTATTTTTTATAGGGTGATATAGTTAAGTCTATTTATTGTTAGTGGCACATTAAAGGATTAATTAGAATACCAATCCTTCAGTTTTACTTCGGTGCTCACATCCCCTGCCTCAACCAGTTTTTTAAATTCTTCGATATTTTGACCCCGGTAGTGGTAAGGATAAACAATGGCAGGCCCGAACTCGATGACTGCATCAGCAGCCTGTTCCGGGGTCATAGTGTAGGGTAAGTTCATACATACAAAAGCTATATCAATTCCTTCCAGAGCTCTCATTTCGGGTATGTCTTCTGTATCACCGGAAATGTAAATGGTTTTACCAGCGAGGGAGATCACGTATCCATTTCCCCGCCCTTTAGTATGAAACGACTCTTCATCTTCAGGAAGGTTATACATAGGAACTGCTCGAACCATTAGATCTTCAACCAATGATTCATCATCGTTATCCATGATTATGAGTTGATCGTGGTATTTCTGATCCATTTGTTCTGCAACAGCCTGGGGAACGATAAAAGTGGTGTTTTCGGTATCAAGGCCATTGAGGGTTTCAGGATTTAAATGGTCACCATGAATATCAGTGATGAAGATAAGATCCGGGGCATCGAAATCAGCAAAAAGTCCTGCTCCGCCGAATGGATCTACATAAATAGTGAGGTCATTGAGAGTGAATGCAATGGTACCGTGGTTCAATGGGTATACAGTCAGTTCTCCTTTATCAGTGTCATAGGTGTCAGGATCTGAAGAGAGCTGAGCTGTTGCGGTGTTTAAGAATGAGGCACCCAGAATAAGTATTAACGCCAGTTTTTTCATGTTATGTATGGTTAGTTTTAAGCTATTGTTGAGTATTGACAAAGGACAACTAAATAATTTCGTTAAAAATTCATTTATATCAAGATTGCTTCGGTTAAAATCCTGAATAGTATTTCAGAACTTGTATCTTGGATGACTTTCATCAATGTACCAAACCGCGAAATTTGATTATTAAAACTACAACAAATAGATAAGTAAATTATTTTTCAGTTGACAGTAGTTCTACCGGCCAGCTCTTGAATATACCTTCATCAGGTCTGAATCTAAAGAAACCCCAAAGAAAGCAAGCTCAGTAAGAGCTGCGTTGAGATAATCAGTTCCATTCCCGCCCGGAATTACACTTGTAAAATCTGTTGCTATAGTAGCCGTGAGATCCTCTGATATGTCACTTCCATTCACGGAGAGCGTTACCTGATTATTTTTGTAGGATACCAAAGCAATGATTTCACTTGAAGCATCCTCGATCTCAATATCTGCCTGAGTCACTCCACCGGTTACAACCAGGCAGTGTACTACATCATCCGTATCTCTATTGATTTCTATGTAGCTTGTGCCGGCATCGTTTTTCATCCTAAAGAACACTGGTGATAGTCCACTGATTAAGTTCTTTGCATGGACCAAGATCGATCCCTTTCCTCCGGCCACATCAAGCTTTGAAAGGTCCGTGAGTAAATAATCATCCGGCTCGTTAGCAGCAGCAGCAGCAGTGGTCTTTTTATAAGGTGCTGGATATTTACCAGGATTAACACCCGATTTCGCAAATATAAGTGAGGATGACCCATTCCCAGTGTAAGATGAATTAGTGTTGTTCGATAAGCCCCAAAATACTCCGGTATTCGCAGTGGATGATGCCTGCTTTGCTTTATAGCAGCGATAGAAACCATTTCCCAAAGGAATCATTCCTGCATCGGTTTCCCCGGATAAAATCACACCGTTCTCTATATCAAAAAAGACGTTTCCTCCTCCACCCGGAGAACCTAATGTTAATCTAAGATCTCTGATTGCAGTAGTATCACCAAGTGCGACGTCCGCCCAATAACAATACCAATTTCCAGAAGTGACTGCTGTATTCGCATTCTGAGCTGAAGGAGTTATTGCTCCGGCATCCTCAATGATCTCATCTGCCGGTTCTCCATCTGGCCCGGTTTCGGCATCTACTGAAACAGTGATATCATTTTTAGTCCAGGAATTAAAATCTTCTGAAGGATAGATAAGATTATTCACGTCACCCCAAACGTCGATTCCTAGCAAAAGACCGTTCTCATCAAAAACATATGCTGGCTCATTTATAGATATTTCAACAAGTAATCCAAGAGCTCCGAGATTATTCCGGATCTCGTTTCTAGTTAGTGATATTAATGTATCGAGTTGCTTTCTATTAAAAAGAAAAGCCAGAACGGGTTTAACAAAATTCATAGTATTACTTGTTAATTAGATAGTTTAAAATGATATCGGCTGTGTCCTCACCAACTAATTGGTACCCTCTATAATCCCAATGGACCACATCACCACCGCCGATCATATAACCCAAATCATCTAGTGTTTTGGGGAGTTGAGATCCTAAAATCACAGTACCGCCCACATACTCGTCTGCAAGTTCAGCGCATATCTCTCTGGCTTTAGTCCAGGCACCAGTCTCACCACCGATCAGGCTTCCAAGTTCATTAAAGACAAATACGGTATCCGGATACTGAGCAAAAATCCAGTCCAGGAAATCCTCAGCTGCCGCTTTTGCTGTTGCTTTAGCGGCGGTTTGATCCCCTTCACCAGAGATCCAGCTGGCTTCTTGTTCAAGTCCCTGGAATAGAATGAAATCGGGACCTTTACCAGCTGCTGCTTCATAGGATTGTAGATCTGCCAAAAATGGAGCGCGTAAGTTCCCTGTAGCACTCCAATTGTTACCTGCGGAAGATCCTGAAACCTCCATCAATCCAGCACCGCCTACAGCTCCGCACACTTCTGTAACCTTGCTTACATGTGGATTTTCCAGTAGTCTCGAAGCCAGATAATTCATCATGGAACCATCGCCGTCATCAGCAGGTGGTCGATCGGTAACAAGCTGCTCTTCACTGTCGCCGTCCCAATAATACCCACCGACAACTGGGAATGGATAGTCCGGGTTGCCTGTGTCGCCATCCTGTCCAACCATGTTAGATTGACCACAAGTTCCGATAAAAATCTCTGATATGAAGGTAGAATCGAGGTTGTACGCCAGAGAGCCGTTGGCCTTCTTAGATACCAATGCCCCGGAATCAGCATCGAGGAATAAATACCTAAATCCGGATGGTGGATTTGGCACTGCACTCGATGCGATCACCGGGATAGGTAGCGGCTCCCCGACGGTGATCTTAGATAAAGCCAATAAGAGCAGATCCGGATTGCTGGAATATTTAGCCGCCTCAATTGCGATCTGATTCGTCAGTATATCAAAATAGTTAGCCTTAATTTTAGCTTCATTCAGGAAAAGGTCCGCCATCATATCCTGAAGAGCCCGAAATGCTTTATATGACCATGTTGAAACACTTTTACCAGTCTGCAAATCCACCTCATCATCCGGATCTAGCTCGCTAACCCCTTCATTAGCCACCTTCACCCATACACTGTTTCCATCATCCCATGCCCATAAACCATGATTTGCGCCCTTTAGGGTATGTGTGCCGGTTCCGGCATCTGTGAGATCGATAGCTGATCCGCCAGGAGTATTTGACAGCTTCAGGCTTCCACCTCCTGTATCTCTTGTATAATAAGTTCGACCAAGAACCAGTGGAGCAGGTAGCGTGTCTGTAGTTGATGGCACCACAGCATCACCATCACTAAAGATATCTCCGGCATCATCAATGGTATCTGTGCCCGGTGTTACATCGTCAGCCGGAAATACAAGTTCACGGGTATCGATAGTCCTGATCCGGCGCATCACCCCGTCATCCTCATCGGTGATCGTATCTAACGTGGTTTTGTTTGCCACTGCCAACACCGACTGAAAATACCCGGAAGTACTCAGGAACTGGTAAGTGATCAACGGATCACCATCATCAGCCCAGGCATTGGAGCTCTCGATCAATCGTTGCAGTAACCCATCGGAAGTAAAATAAGCGCCGATACTTCCGTCCACTCCGGTGGTCGCTGGTGGTACATCAACGGTATGACTCCAAACATCTACATCGGCCACAGCCAGACTATGAGCAGTAGCATTTTTAAGAGCATTGATAACCGTTGATAAACTCTGATATTTTAGTACTTCTTCGCCAGCCATTAATTCAGTATTAGGGTTTCGATTTCATAATGAAGACCATCGATCTCGATGAATTTTGAGGACTCGGTCACGCTGTTTGCTCCGCCATCATAATCGAGTACAAAACCGTATCCGGAACCAGCCTCAGCTCCTTTAGTAAATCCTTCCAGGAGCTGACCATCGTCCGCGACCACCGTCAAAGGATCTACCGCCTCATAATCTTCCGGATTGTAGTACTTGAGCTTTGTTATTCCGGTAGGATCTTCAAAGGCCTCTGCAGAAAAGCACTCCACTTCGCCGGTGACCATATTCCACTTGTATTCAAGTGGGATAGCATACAAGGTTTCAGTCTCACTAAGAGCCAGAGCGATTGTCTTCGTCCAGTCCGGGAGTAAATATTTCCGTGTTTTAAAAAGCGGGTATTCAATCTGATCGCGGTTACACTGGCACATCCTGTCATAAGGAGCCACTTCAAATATTGATGCTGAATTCCCGGCGTTATCGATGAAATCAGCAATGATCCACTCATCATTAGAGTCATAATATTCATAGCAGAAGCGCTCACTATATTCATCCGCATCGCCCTGGCCGAATACCAGGGTTACCCGCTGCGGGTTGCGAACACCACGACTATTCACATAGATTGCATCCTGTCGTTCAAAAGACAGTTTCAGCTCGATACTGAATTCATCCACATACACCTTCACTGGCCGAATCGCCACTGCTGCCGTGCTTTTGATATAGATCTCCACATAGCCTTGCTTGCCTTCAGGCGGAGTGATGGTCAGGCTGTCCGATACCGTTACAGCGTTCTGGTAGTCGATGGTTTCTTCCGTAAAATTGGTCAGGGTAACATCATCGTAATCCTTCCAGGCAGCTGCTGCATAATCCCAAGCTTTGATCGTTCCATCTTCGCCATAAAACCACAGGCGCATGTATTCCACATCGCCGTCTTCATTATTGATATCGATGCGGAAACTGAAATCCAGCTGGATACGATCTTCATCATTGATCGCATATTCTGAGCGCTGTTTAACCCAGCCGTCCTTCACCACACCGCCTTCCAGTCCGTAAGTAGTCTGGAAGATGGAATCAGCGTTACCGGGATAGATCTGCTGATTCAGGTTATTCGCATAATAGATACCGGAGTGTTCCCACCCGGAGCTGATCCAATATGACGAAGTATTGAACGGCTTCACCGAGCTGAAATCAGGATCTACAAACAGATCTCCATTCATTTTAAAGCGAGTGTATATCTCTTTGGGGCCGGGCTTGAATCGACCTTTAGGCTTCAGAGTCACTTGATCAGAGGTGAGTGCTGTTCTGAAGGACTGGGTGATCAACGCTGGTTCCACGATCGATGCACCAAATCGAATACCAGAGACCGATACCGGAGCCGTCAGCTGACGCTTACGCTCAACAATAACCCAGGTACGTTCCTGCTGTTTGATCTGCAGGTTGAACTGCTCGCAAAACACCTTTAGCACATCCCAATAAGAAAGCCGTCCACCAGTTTCATCATGTCGGATCATAAAGCTCTTTTTAACCCGGTACCCGATAGGAAAACGGCTGGCATTGTCGGAGCTTTCCCATTGGCTGAAGAATTCAATATTACCACCAAGACCGAGCCTGGTGAAGCATTCCTCGATAAAGGCATCCAGTTCGATGTAGGCATCCTCGCCATTGAAGTATTCATCTTTGAGCAGGCCCATTGCATTCGTGGCCACCAGATCCAGCTGTGGATTGCTCTCAAAGTATTCTTTGTCACTCGATGGCAGATACAGGTACAGCTCATATTCCACAGTCTCGTCATCCATCACCTGCAGCTTAAAATCCTTCTTGGCCCGGTTGGTCATCCGGGATAACAGATCGTACTTGTCTTTGATACTGAATTGGATCTGTACCGGCATCATGAAATAGAACATATCATTGCCACGGTTGCCGGCCACCAGTAAGGGGTCACCTTTGATCCCGATCTCTGTCACTTCTTCCGGATCTTCCGCAAAGCGTTCCAGGATCTGGAATGTCCTGGTCTCAGAACTGCCGGCAGAGCTGGCATTCTTCATAAGGATATCTTCCGATGCGATCAGCGTGTAGCTCATACCTCGTTCCCCGTTACATCCTGATTGCGCTTATACTCTCTTTCCTTATCGATCATTTCACCGATCGAGATAGCAGGCCGACGCGCCTCAACCCGGTCCATAGCAGCAGTCACGGCTTCAGCAATCACAGAGCTGTTGATCCCGGCCGGGGTAATAGAAGGAAGGTCGATTTTCAGAGATCCTGATTGGATCATTCCACCTTGCGCCGCAGTAGGCAGGCCTCTGGCTAAGCGGGAAGCAAAGCCCGGATCTTCATTTATGCGTTTAATGAGCGGGTAAGCTGCACGTGTGCTGTTCCGGTTGATCACATACTCGCCTTCCTCTGCCTCGATCAGGGTACCGCCCTGACTGTGGCGCTTACCGAATACCGGCCCGCCCTTCTCATAAGGGTTTGGCTGAGCTAAAATTACACCCGTTTGAAGAGCACCTAAAGAACCCACAACTGCCGCTAACAAAACATTAGGCAAAGCCTCAATTATACCAAGAGCAGTCTGCATTGCAGCACGAAATACATTTGCAGCTTTATCCAGGTTAAACTGCTTTCTCTTTTCAGCCTGTATTTTCTTAGCGTATTCTTCTTCAATCTTCTCACGTTTTTTTAACAGCTCTTTCTTCTGGTCCTCACTAAGATTTTCTGCAGCCAGCTCTGCATTTACGTTTTCTAAACGCTGTTCCTTTTCACGTTCCAGATCATCGATCCGCCTTTCAATTGCTACACTGAACAAATCCACCATCGTATTGAATCCCTGGCCAATGTAATCAAAGTACTCGCGGACCTGCTCCATCTTCTTCGCGTGGTCATCGTCCGTTTTTTGGCTCACTATATCCAGTTGCTCTAACAGCTCATAGAGTTCTGTCATCGTAGCAGCATGTTTCTCTCGATCAGCATCTGAAGTAGCTGCTATGTAGGCTTTTTCTTCCTCGCTAATACTTTTTTTAATGCCCTGAATAGATACCAGATCAGCCTTTATCTCATCTTGTTTCTTTTTCTCCTTTTCATACTTGGCAGTGATCCCGTCGATCTCTGCCTGCAGTTGCTCCATGCGTTGGTTGTGGGCATCGCGCTCCGCCTCAGTAGTGGCATTTAGGAACTTCTGCTTTTCATCATTAAGCTCTTTCTGCAGGCCGGCAAGAGTGCGAAGGTCTGCCACTTCGGTATTTTTCTTCGGATCATCATTTGAATTAGCCTTTTTAAGTGCTTCAATGTAGTGCTCAAATGAAACTGTACCTTCATCATAGGCTTTGCGTAACTCAGCCACTCGTGCTTCGTTGTTGGCTATCTCAAGGTTTAACTTTTCAAGATCTGGTGTTAACTCTCTTATCGTCGCCAGTGCGGTGGCATCAACACCTACACTATTATCATCACTGCTTTTTTGAAGTTCCGCTATCTGATCCTTTATCGCGTCACGATTCTTTTTTCGGCGAAGAGTATCAATTTCAATAGCAGAAATCTGATCAAATAAATAATCGTTTGTGCGTTCATAAGCTTCTCTCAGCTCTTCTTCTTTTTCCGCGGTCAGCTCTTTTTCCATTGCAGCCCTTGCGAGCTCTTCTCGTAGCGATCGCACCGATCGTGCCTGTGCATCGCTGGCACTGGTCTGCAGCAGCAGCTCTTTCCTGAGATCCGAATGGGTATCCAGCCATTGGTTGATCACAGAGATACCACCTGCAAACTGCTCAATCAGTCCGGCCACATTGTTGATCAGGCTTACCATCAGGCCGTTGCTCTCCTGGAAAGCAGGGATAAGCGCACCATCCATCACTGCCCACAATCGGTCAGTGGCACCTTCAAAGGTATCCATCCGTACTGCAGCCTGTTCATAAGCTACATTTGATCCGGTCACTTTCTCCGCCATTGATTCCACGGCATCAGCTTCCCGGATAAGGATAGACGCCGCATTGAATGCTTCCTCACCAAAGATCTGCTTAAGAGCAGCAGCATCATCCAGGATAGGATTCAGTTGCTTCAGGGTTTTGATCATCCCGTTCGCTTTCAGATCCACATTTTCAATACCATATTTAGCGAGATCTTCGCCTGCGGTTTGCAGCCTGAGATACATAGCACGGAGCGCGGTACCGGCACGCTCGCCCACCTGTCCATTGGCGGCCAGTATCTGTATCTGTGCGTTCACAGATTCAATATTGTCATCAGCTCCTGCAGCAGCAGATCCGGCATTGATCAGGGCAGAAGTAATACCGGGAACTTCAGCAGCTCCGTATTTAGATCCTGCCGCCATTGTGTTTATCACACGCGCACTTTCATCAGCGGAAAGATTAAACTGGTTTATGGCCATTGTAGTGGCCTGCACAGCTTCTTCCAGTTCAATACCTGCCGCCTTGCTCAGCACCACTGCTTCTTCAGATACTTTCTGCAGGGTCTGGAACCCTTCCTCAGTTCCGAAGTCGATCTTCTGGGCGAGCTGAGAGGCTACCAGTTTATTGGCCTCGATGATATTGGATGCGCTGGTTCCGTAGATCTTGGAGAGCTGAAGAGATCGGGAGCCTAACCGGTCCAGCTGGGTGCCGGTGATGCCGGTGATCGCTTCCAGGCTGGCAAGCTGAGTCTCAAACTCTTTGCCTTTTTCAATACTCCGGGATACTGCACGCTGAAGCACCAATCCAACACCGCCAGCTGCTGCAATCCGTCCGATGTTGTCCAGGCTGAGCAGGCTCTTTGAAGTCTTCTGTACCTGATTCTCAAAGGTATCCTGCGCAGCTCCGGCTTTACGCCACCCGGTTACTGCTCCGGTGGAGTCAACATCAACGTAGTATGTAACAGTGGTTTTAGCCATATAGCAATTTACTCAGGTACGCCAGGGCGATCTGAGTGTAGGTTCTTTGGTGCGTCAGTCTTTCAAGGGTTTCGTCGTTCCCGGCCGAAAGCATCAGGATCAGACGGTTATGAAGATCCAGCTCCTTAGTGGTTTCAGTTCTCCATGTTGCCAATTCATCTTCATAATCGTCCCAGGCCTGTTGGGCCTCGGTCAGTTCTGAAGTAGTTCGCCCAGGTTGTTCTGGCCGTTTATTGATCTTGCCAAGAATTCGTTCAGCGCTTTCGATGTCGGATTCCGCTTGCCCGCAAAATCTAAAAAAGCCTGGTTCACCACGTCTTCTTTCAGGTTGTCAAATGCATCCTGATCCAGTATGGTGATCTTTGGTTCTTTCTCTTTTCCTTCCGGCCAGCTCACGTCCAGGATCTCCTTAAACCCATCAAACAGCACCGGGGCAAGGGCGGCGTGGATGTAGTACTCGGTATATACATCTTCTACCTGGTACAGGGGTTTTCGGGTCACTCTGATGGCAGCCACTTTCTTTTCTTCTTCAGTGAGAAAGCGTTCCAGTTTGTTCGTTTTAGCATCGATCCTCACTTCCAGCCATTTGAAAGGAGTATCGCCGGCCTGCTCGGCCCAGTCGGCCCGGTCGGCTTCTTCGCTCCGGATGCGCTTACTGCACACCGCAGCCAGTTGTCGGATATTTCCCTTGCTGGTCACCTTCAGCGGATAGCGCTGTTTAGGGTCATTAGCCAGGGGATAGTACATTTTTTTTTCACTCATAGGTTTGCCCGTTATCGGTTGAACCAGCTGGGGTATGAAGTCAGCGGGTTTTTGGTTAAAAATCGTATTGGCATCGATGGAACGAAGCGACCGCTTTTGGCGGCGCTTAGCAGCTCATTACTGCCAGACTCTGGGATCACTTCGTATTTGGTAGCCACATTCACATCATCGCCGTCCTGCAGGGCAGGGTAGAAATACACAGGGGTGGTCTTATGCGCCACCAGGGCATTCAGCAGATCCGCGATCCCGATAGCACTCACAGAAGGGTAATCTGTATCATCGGCGAGAGTGTAGGCGGCACCGGCATTCAGTTGCTGAGCCAGATATCCCGCCCGAAAATGAAAGCGGAAATGCAGACTGATCAGATCGGCGTTGTTCTTACGGCTGGCGCTGGTCCATTCGTCCCATTCCGGAAGATCCTGGATCTTATACTCACCAACCTCGAACAGATACACGTTTCCGTCATACTCGAAGGCGGCAATGGTGATCCGGTCGCTTCCTGCTATTCCTGGCATAGTTCATCCTCCTAGCCTGCCACGTAGTCTTCCAGGCCATCTGCTCTGAGTGAGGCCTGCGTTGCTCCGTTCAGCGTCCAATCGATCCGCCAGGTGTTGGCCGGAAGGGTTAGTGTGACAGATCCGCGCTCATTGTTGAAGCTGTCAGTGGCTGATCCAAGACTACTGCCATCGGTGCCGTCCGTGCCATAATCAAACGCTTCCAGGGTAAGATCAAAAGCACTTGCTTTGGTGGCGGCCAGCGTTAGGTCGATACCCGCGATCGGTAACACCAGCGAAGTGCCGGCCTCACCATAGATCAGGTTTTTACGCTGCTTCGGTGAAGCATCGTCTTTTTCCAAAGTGATCTTCAGCGAGTTGTCACCTTCGTTGCGTTTCACTTTGGTCATCGGAAGCAGCTGCTTTGCGGCAGTGAACACCGTCCAGATCATGGAACGGCTGAAACGGCCTTTCCCGATCGCAACCATTCGCAGAGGCGTGCGGGCAGCCTTCCAGCTTTCGATCTGTGATTCACCCTCAAAGTCCGGGGATTCCAGCATCATGCTGTTACGCTCCCCGCTTTGATAATCACCAGTGGTATGTTCTTGGTTGATGGGCTCTATTCCGTAACCTGTCTCACCTACCAACAGGTTTAACTGTACCACGTTGCCGGCGGCATCAAATACAGAGCCGAGATCCCAGTCGTCTGTGTAATAGATAGACATAGTTCAGGATTAAGAGGTTAAGGCTGCAATTTTAGTGAAAGCGGTATCGCCGTCTTCATTCCAGGAAATACTCCATTCAGCGTCGCCTTCATTTCGTTTTGCTTTTGGAACCAGAAGCGCCTTCATGAATACCGGATCAGTGGTTTTCAGGATCACGCCGTCTTTGAATACCAGCGCCACATATTTTTTCACGCGGTTAAGCGCCTTTACAGTCGCATAGTCTTCAAAATCATTCAGGTAAATGGTCGGTGCTCCATTCTCGCCAGACTGGTAGTTTCCGGTCGTATGTTCCTGCTCGATAGATGTGGGCGGTAAGTTCTCCGCACGTGTGATGGTTCCACTGGCTTGTGTCCAGCTGTCAACCGTTCCATCATCACTGTAGTGAATTTCTTCAACTCCACCGGTTCTGTATTCTGCTGCCATGATTTAGTCCTCTGTTTTTTTGTCGTTAATTAGTTCAAATCGTTCCGGGTGTTTCTCGATCCACTTCACATGGCGGTAGTCCGGATTCTCGCCTCGCGGGTACTCTACATTCTCACTGGCGTTGAGTACATCGCCGTAAATATCTTCTACCACAACCGATCCCACCTTGCTGATGTACCGGTCTGCAGCTTTACCCTGGCCGATCACTTTACGGCCGGATTCTTTGGGCGCAAGCACCCGAAATCGTTGTCCCTGTTTGATCTTCTTTTTAGCCATCAGATACCTCCCAATGCTAACACTATTCTAAGTACAGAAGGCCAGCCAAACAGCACAGCCAGTACTTCATAGGCTCCGAGCATGAAGATCCCGAACGAGGTATACACCCGGATGGTCTTTCGTTGTTCAGGGCTAAGCTCTGCTGAGTCATTGATCACGCCGTCATCGAGCAGATCATGGATCGCTTCAACCGCTTCAACCGCTTTATCCTGTACAGGGCCTGCAGCCTTTAGCTGGCTGGTCAGCCTATAGATCTTTTCAGCCTTTTCACGGATCGAAGCATCTTTTGCATTCGGTACCGGGCTGAGATCCGAAGCACCACGCAGCACAGCTCCGATCACTTCACGGGGTTTTTTCAATGGAAGCAGCTGGTGCAGTTTTTTGCCCACACTGTTCTTTCCTAAAATGGTTCTCACTATCGGCCAGTCTTTAAAGGGTTTCATTTTTTGCCTGCTCCCGTTTTAATACTTCTTTTTTGATTTTATGATCGATGATCCGGTTGGCGATGCCTACGGCAATAAAAATGGTACCAACAATACTGGCGATCGTGGCCAGCACGAACGACACCTTGTCCTGCACATTCAGCGCCGTCCACCAGCTACCGGCAGAAACGGCGATCGCTATCATATTTTTGATCCAGTCCATTAGTTAAAAACCGATTGAAATTTTGAGTCTTTTTGAACAACAAAAGGGCAGCCACCTTCAGGAACTAACTTCATTATGGCTTCTAATGCATCACCGCTGGATATCACATCGATCGTTCCGTCTTTATCTATATGGCCAAACCAAAGACCAGGAATAACACAGCCATCGGTGTGGTCCCATAAGTTTCCTTTATGCATTAAAATATTATCTCGCTCTGGTACCCCTGTTATAGCCAGGCATTTACCATGGGTTGGTGATATATGGTGCTTGATCCAATATTCACCCTCTGGAATGCAGCTTACGTTTCTGATATTGAAAAAATCAGAGGGCTGTAAACTTGCAAAGTTTTGCTCGTTCGGATACACTGTGAGTAATCCTAATACACTTTTTCCGGTATCTCTTAAATAATGATTGACTATCTTACTCACCGTATCGCTCCGTGTTAAATTTGCTCAGGGTAAAATTCACAGTCAGCAGCTCCCGGCCACCGATCACACCCGGCGTATATTCCACCAGGCCATTGATCATCCAGTCCGCGTCCGGAAACAGTTCATTACAGAATGCCGTGAAATAGCCTTCCAGTTCCGTGTAGTCCGTGGCTTCAAAATTCTCATCATGTACCTGCTCCTTATCCAGTTGGCAGGCGATCATGCATCCATAGTCCCAGTTCCCGTCATAGTGGGAATTGGTCGTATTCTTGCTCTCAAACACTTTTTCCCGACTAATAATGAAAAAGCCAGGGAAATCATCCTGTCTCATAACCGGCCGGTCATGCTTGGCAACAAGTGCCTCAACCTCGGCTGCTTTGGTCAGTATGTGTTTTACATTAGCCTGCACTTGGTAGCCCTCTCATAATAGCTGCTTCTATTTTCATCGGGGCGGTTCTCCGGATCTGTCGCCATGCAGTTTCTGCGAAAGGCTTTGCTTCCGTTCCTTTGCTCGCGATCTTCTTACGAACGAACCAGGTAACGCTATCCAGTTTGGCTCCGGTAAATCCGAGCTTTTTAAACACCCAGCGCCTGATCGGCTTAACTGGTGTCCAGTGTGGTTTGGTGCCGTCATGTACAAAGATCCCGTGTTTCACATTGCTGCCAAACTGCAGGCGGATCTTGTTCAGGACACGTTCCACCTGGTAGCTCAGGCTCTTATACAGCTGACGGTCCACATTGATATCATGTTTATCCAGGTAGCGGCGCATGGTGTCCCTGGCAAAAATACCCAGGGCTTCCATTTCAACTTCAATGGCACGCTCAACCGCTTTGCGATCTGCTTCCGTATCGATATTTCCAACCTTGCGGATACTCATGAGCCACCACTCCGGAAGGAGATCTCTTCGTTAAGATCGGGGTTGCTGCCTACCGCAGTGAATCCAAAGCCTTCGCCTTGCCACTGAGCATCTACATCAGCTTGCGTTTTAAAGATGGTGTCGTCAATGGCAATATCCGGGATCAGATGACGAATCGCTTCCAGTGCTTTGCCATAGATCAGCTGGGCCAGCTCGGCAGTCTGTCTCGGACTCATCAGCTCAGTCTCATAATCACCGGCACCAATGGTGCGGGCAAGGCCGCCGTCGTCTACAGCACGGAAACCGAGGATCTGCGCAGAAAGATGCAGAGCCAAAAGGCACTCAGCAAGAGCGGCACTTTTGGCGTCCACATCTCCGGGCAATGCGGCAACCAGCTCATCATACTGATCAGTACCGAGCAGCTGGCGAAGCTTACGCTCAGCAGCTGGCTGATACGGCAATACCTTCGCAGCCGGGGTCAGATTGATCCCGCTGTAAGTCTTGATATCCGCCGCCGATGTGATCAGTGATGCCATTCAGATACTGGTTATTTTTTCTTGGTTTCTTTGTCCGCCTCAGGCTCTTCAGTGAGCTCGTCAGCATCAACCGCATTCAATGGTTTGAGCTTCAACTCTTCCTCAATTCGATCCAGGCGCGCGTTCACGAATTCCAGATCCACTGCAGAAGCCGTCTTCTGTACCACTGGCGATTCATGGTTTTGGCTGAGCTTCAAATGGTCTTTGTTTGACTCATCAAAGAGCTCTGCCTTTTTCTTGAAGATATCAGGCAATGCCTTGTATTCTTCCTCTGACAGCAGCTGGCCTTTGGTATAAGTTTCTTTGGCCGTGGAAATGCTGGCGCTGGTTACGATGTATTGCTTTTGCTTAGGCATGATAGTCCTCAGTCTTAGTTTGAATTTTGTACAAAGGTGGAATTCGAAGTAGGTGCCCCGGTATTCTTGGGCATGTAAGCCTCCCAGGTGAGAATATTCCCCGGATTACTGGCTTGCCCGTCAAAGTGAAGCCGGGCCCATATAGAACTCTTGAACTCAATGAGCGCTGTACCTCCGACGGTGCTTAGTGTATCATAGGTCACCCCGGCGGTCATTTGGTCTTTTACTGCAGTTGATATCGACTTCCAGTTGGTTAGGTCATTGCTGTATTCCACAAAGAGGTTGATGTCCTCAGTCCCGGTCGAATCCGGTACGGTCACGGTCACGATGCCGATACCCTGGTTACTGTTCCCGATAAAAAAGGGCTGGGTATAATGACTGGCAATGGAATCGCCGTCTTCGGTATCCATATCAATGGTTCCGGTATACCGGGCATAGGTGAAGCCTTCCTTCACGGAAGTCGTGATGTTATAGGTCTGAGCCTGCGCAACGGGCTGGATCACTGCAAGGGCGAGCGCCAAAAAGATCAATAAGGGGTTGAATAATTTTTTCATGATGGTGGTTTGTTTATTGAAAGGGGTTAAAAAACCGGCCGGGCATTATACCCGAACCGGTCTGAGCTTTATCGATGCATGGTTGAATTACACTGAATGCTGTCCGAACACAATCGCATCACCTAACACATAATTGGCTGAGATAGCCATGCGAACAGTGATCTGGATTTTACCTTTTCGGTTGCTTACATCCCGGCCAATGGTCATCTGGAAACCATAACCAATAGCAAGGTTGCTTCGTACCGTCAACATCACGTAATCAGTTGAAGCACCATATACTGGATAAATAGGGATACCCATATAGTATAGTGGTCGAGGCTTACTCTGGCCGAATAACACCATGTCACCCGCTGTTGTTTGACGGGCACCTATCTCTTCGGCGTATGCCAGATACAGATCCGTGCTTACATAAAAACCGAGCAGGTCAATTTGATCAGCATAGTCTTTTGGTAAGGCACGAAGCAAACGGCCAAAAATGGTACTTGGCTTTTCAGTTACTTTATTAAATGCCACATCATGGACATTGGCGTCTGCCAATGCACGCTTATAGAAGCCGTCAGTGGTTCTTAAAGCTTTATTCGTTCGGGTAGTCGCAGGTAGATCAGTATCACCATTAAAGGCAATTAGAACGGAATCTTTACCGCCCCGAATACTCAGTTGCTGATCCAGGTATTCGTTCAGGCGTCCTTTCATGATGTTGCGTCGCAGGTTGGTGAACGTAAGGTCCACAGCACCCACAACCTCAACAGGTATTAGTTTATTCTGTTGATGGGTAGGGACAATGATATCACCATCACCCGGCTCCTGACCTTCAACATCCAGTACGAACATGGGTTCGCCGAATACTAATGAATCAAGACCTAGAGAGGTTTGGATTCCGTCCTCAACTCTTAGAGATTGCAGAACCATTGTCTGGTCAACCATCAATGAGATGAACTCAGTAGGGTCCTGATGCGCCGCCATCCCGTTGGCGCTTGAATCGAATGTCGCCTTAACGACCTTTAGAATTTCTTCGTTTGTCATGGGTGTTTCCTTATTGGTTTATCCGATACCAGGAAAGATTCCCAGTGCCGATTTTTTTACAGGTTGCGGGTCATCGTCATCATCTTCCTGCCCCGGAACTGTCTGGCTTCCGTTCGCAGATTTCTCCACCTTCGCAAGGCGGTTTTCAAAATCTTCTTTCATATCGCCAACTGTTTTAGTCAGCGCTTCAATGGCTTCGAGTTCCGGGCTCTTCGCAGTTTCCTCGGATTTCTCCACCTCGGTATCTTTGTTTTTTGTTTCGTCAGACATGGTTTCGTCCTCGGTTTGTGTTTGTTGTTTGGATATGGTTAGCCCGTTTACATGATCAATGAACTGCTGTGCATTTTCGAGGAGCTGCGCCTTTTTGTCGCTCACGTCCTCATCATGCATCGCGTTCCAGTTGGCAGAGTCCAGGGCATAGATCGCCTGGCGTAACTCTTCAGAGCCCAGTGAACTGTCAAAATCTTTACGGATCTCCTCCGGGATCTCAATCTCTCCCGATTGAACTGCCTTTAATACTTCGGTAAAAGTCGATATACGGCCTTCGTTATTCGTCATATTCACACCCTTCAAAAATTTCTTCATGTTCTGGAACATCGGAGCGAAGTATTTCTTCACTTCCTCAATAATGAATTCCGCTTTCTCAACATCAGTCTCTTCAAGGCTCTCGGCTTCAGCATAACCCTGCATGCTAAGTCCCTTCAGGTCGCCGTCTTTAACCTGCTGCCAGGTTTCATCATCGGTCACCTTCAGAACCACATACCAGGTTCCTTCCGGATCATTCGGGAAGTCAGGGTGTTCACCCTTTAGGATGGAGCTTTCCACCACAAAGCCTTTGTCCGGATTTTCGTCGTGCTGTTTGTCTACCCGGTTGGTCTTGCCAGCTGCCAGAAAAGCGTGAGCAGCTTTCTCGATCTCTTCGGCGGTCATGGTATCCTCGTGAGCATCCACTTCGCCGGGAGCGTACACCACGCCATAGAGCAGGCGTTTATCATCGTCCGATTTACGGAAAGAGATCTGCTTCTGGATCTGATCGCCGATCTCTTCGATATCTCTGTTCTTATAGATCACCGTGCGCTGATTGGCACCAGCGTCCACAATAGAGATAAACTCTACATTCAGATTTTTTAAACGGCGTTTCGCTTTAGGTTTCGGCATTCGACCAGATGTTGATTTGAATCTGCTCGAAAACTAAGAAGGGCGGGTCTGTGAATTAACGTAGCAACCAGCTACGGAAGAGGGGTGAAGTAAAAGATAAGCTGTACCTATGTTAAACAATCCCGAACAAAAAAGGAACCCCCAGAAACTAACAGCCAGCAGCCAACAGCCAACAGCTAATAGCTAACCACCAACAGCTAACCACTAATCCTCCCAAGAGCCCTTCAGCCTCAATCCATTAGATAATGAACCGGCAAAAGAACCGGCAGGATTATCCAGTCCGCGTATAGAATGAAACTGCAGATCATCACCCACCACCGCCGTACCCGCATCCGAAAAGAAATGAAATTCAAACTGACGCTTGCCATCCGGCGTATTATTCACCTTCGCAATGATCCCATTCGCATTTCGAATGATCCCGCGACCGGCCTTCAGGTACTCATCCGCATCCTCGGCAATACCCAGCGATCCCGCATACTGCGCCAGATTCTTATCCAGGGTATCAGGATCGAAGCCCATGCGGCGCTTGCTGCGGATCGTATCCACCCAGTTGGAATATTCGCCGGCATCCAGGCTGTTCAGTTTCTTCTTGTCATCCCGGCCAACACCCTTGCCCATTTTAGAGCCCGTCACCGTATTACGCTCACTGATCTCCCGTTCAGCCCTTAGCACGGTACGGCAGGCGAAATGATAGCCGGGGATCTTAGCCCCGTTCGGCAGGTTTTTGGTCTTGATCTGCGAGATCTGCTCCGCCTGGGGCCACGGCGCGATCTCCCGTATCTTTTCAGGGTCATCATTATCGATGATACGATTCATCTCTATAACAAGCTCACTCACTTTAATACGCCGCCCGTGCATATGGCGACACACTTCCGTAGTACGGTGATCCAGCTGAGCCTCCACAACCGCCCATTCAATTTCGGCACGCACCATTCCGTTGATGCTTCCAAACTCACGCGACCGGGTTACCACATGATCAGCATATCCTTCCCAGTAGCGGAAGCTCTGCACGTTGTACTTCTTGGCAAACTCATCCATGAACAGCTTGCCCGCTTCCTCACGGTTCAGGCCGCCCTCAATGATCTGCTTTCCAAACTCCCTGATTTTATCCTGCAGCTGATCGTCAAAATGGTGGAGTACCGGGTAGGTGGCATAGCGTTCCAGCGCAGCCAGGGCGCGGGTGTCCACAATGTTAAAGGTAGGTTTAAAAGCGAGAATGCCCTCCATTCCTGCCACATAACTGCTCGTCTGCAATTCCAGCATATCTGCAGCCACATCATTGGCAAAGGAAGGACCGAGCCGAACCCGCAGTTGTGCGATCATCTGGTCCAGTGCTTCCTCTGTAAACGCCTCCCGGTTATTCACCGCCCGGATCACATCCCGTATCGCCTCCGTAGTCGCATCATTCCACGAACGGATCAGCAAATCCTGCAACTCCGCCGAGATCCGGTCATACTCATCCTTCCTCACCAACGCCCATATCTTCCGCGCCTCAATGATCCCCTTCGTAACCAGATAATATTTCCTCAGATCCTGAAGCATTAGATTAGGAGTCGTATTCGTGTGCCAGAAGGATTTTTATGTCTACAAAAAACGGATCTCCATGCTTATCGATAACAAATTCAGGAGCCATACCAGCAATTTTCATATTGGATTCTTTCTCAAACTCTATAAGAATTTTAGAAAGCTCTGATTCTGTCTTTGTTTTGAGTTCGCTTATTTTCGAAACATCCATAATTCAACATTTATAATTCATCATTTACAATTCCGGGCAAAGCTTGCCCGGCGCTTCGTTCATTTCCCGTTCATTTTTCGATTTCCCGCACGCAAAACCAAAAAACGTCACATTAATCGCGCGAAGCCGCCAAACGCTTTCTGAGCTGAATTAGCTCATTTACATTCTGTTCCAGATTCGCACTGCTTCCCAGCCGGCTCATAGCGTCCTCATCCAGAGCAGGATATCCAAGATCCTCACGGGCTTCCTCCGGAAGAATAACACCATGCTGCAAAAGAATACCCGCGATCGTGGCATCCACTTCCGGATCAGTGATATCCAGTCCAATAAATTCAATCTTCCATTTATGATCGCCAAAGGTGGGCAGGATCGTCCGGTTATAGAAATCAGCGATTCGGCTCCGTTTAGGTCCGGCCTCAATCTGCTCAAATAAAGAAAGCTGTTCTTTGGTCTCATTACCTCCGCCAAGCTGGCCGGCCGTAACCACGCCAGCCATACGCGGTGGCAATCCATGTGAGCTGATCACCATATCCCGCGCCTGCTCCCGGATCTTACCCATAAAATCATTCTTGGTACCAAAATCCATTTCCAGCTTCTCGATCTTCACCTTCACCTGTGGATCGTCCGTATCGAAGATCAGGGTACGCCCGGCGTTCTTTGTACCGGTGGCCTGACTGGCAAGGAAGCTGCGCAGGCTCTGCTTCGCTTCCGGAGAAAGCTTTCCACCCTCCACGATCACCGCAAACTTAGCCACCAGCTGATTGCGGAACAGGCTGATGTTGAACTCCACTGCCGAACGGTCCAGCAACATATCCGCCAGGGCGGGCACCCATACCGGCATCCCGTAGAAATCACTGGCCGGGTCGTAGGTATAGTAGTGCAGGATCTCATTCTCTTTGCCCTTCTTCATGCCGAACTTGGAAAACTCCACATTATCACCGGGCTGGTTCGGCTTTGGTACCTGGTAATACTTACGTCCATTCTTGCCCGAACGGAAATTAACCATGCGCTGATGATACAGGTTGCCGATCTCGGTACCTCCATAGGTACGCGCGACCTCATTCACAAAGTTACCCGACCATTCCAGATCCACGGCGCTCTTGTAAGCGATCTTATCAAAGGAGTCGACGGGGTCTTCATTAGGTTTATTCAGGAAATCCGTGATCTTTTTGTGCGCAGCGTCCGGTTCCTTGTTTTCATCATCAGTAACCAGCCGCCATCCGAGGCCAGTGATTACAGCCGCCTTCACGTAGATGGCACGACGGTGCCAGATATTCAGATCCATCCACGCCAGCAGGTCACTGAAGTTGAGGCGAGGCTCCACCCACGGCTTATAATTATTCTTGGTATCTACCTTCGCCTGAGAGCTCTTGCTCACCTGCGTCTGGCCGATATGCCCCGCCTTGGTTTCCAGATCAATGAACCAGCTCTCCGCCGCATCACCCTGGATCACTTCCGCATAGGCGTATTTCCTTAGCTCTTCACTTTGTGCCTCTGTTCCTGTGTGCCTTTCTTTTTCCATTAGTAATATACCTCTGCGCTTACAGTTTGAATTTCTCCATTAAGTCGACGTATCGCCCGGTTGCCCATTTCCATTGCATCAGGCCCATCATCGGTATTGTTTGTGACCGAGCTGTCAAAATTCAGGAACTGGGTTTTTAGCCGGTCCATGTCGCTGCCCTTCACAAAACGGAAGAAGCCATTTTCGATACCGGCCTGCAGTCTCATGATCCTGGTATTCTTGGCAGCCTTATTCGTCATCATTAAAATGGAGCTGATAAAACCATATCCTTTTCCATTCTCCAATGCATAGAGCTGGAACTTGTCGCGCAGCAACACCTGGAAACCGTTGCCCTCAACCACCACCTTATGGGGCTGGTAGGTATCAAATAAAGAAAACCCTGTACGGGTCATTTGGTTTATAGTGGTACGCCGAACCCATGCATGCATCACATCCACATGCTTGCCGTCATGAGTCAAACCCATCACCAGCCAGGGCTTGGTATCATGGCCCTCAGTCGATCCCACAGAAGGATCATTCACCATCACAGTATATTTATAGGAAGGCTCCGGGCGGTCGATCATGGCAAACCAGTCCTCTTGGAAATCATCCTGCTCACTCGATATGATCGTGAGCAGATACTCCCGCGCATACTTTACCTGGCCGATCGTTTCTTTTATTTGGTTCAGCACTTTCTTCGGAAAACTTTTAGGGTGTGTAGCCCGGCCATTATCCTGCTCCGCTGAGATACTGATCGTATGCACCGCCTTATTGGCCAGAAGCCTTGCATCAATATCATCCCTGGCCAGTTTGTTGGTTTCAACAATGAGCTGCCACCAGCCCTTCAGATCCAGGGCGTTCAGGATATCCCCGAACAAGGCATCCTCACGCTTGTCTACATTCTTTTTGTTCTTCACACTGTCCAGGCTTTCAATATCCACCACCATGATGATCTTAGCCCTGTGCTGTAAATACTTTCGGCCACGCTTAAAGGAGCGCCATGAACCCGCTTCGGTCTTAACTCCGCCTTTAGTGACAAAAGAATCCTCAGACCACTCCAAACCTCTCTGCTCGCCGAAGTCAGCCTCGATCCTCGGATTGCTTTCCAGTTCTGTTTTTATACTCAATAGCATAAGCACCGACTGATCATCGGTATCGCTTAGTACCGGCAGGTAGCGGGTGCGTTTAAAAAGAATAGACTGCAAGGCGTACGCCACGGAATTCCAGGTTGATTTCCCCAGCCCGCGATAGCCCCGTATCTGGATGGTTTTGTTTTTAACCCTCAGCAGATCCTCGGCTATTTGCCTGTGTCCGGATTCCACCTCTCCCTCAAAGTGATGGGGCAGGTAGGTCTTAGCAAAGTATTCCAGATCGGTTTCTGCCCGTTTCCTGCGCTCCGCTTTCGCTCCCAGCGACACATCCATGAAGGGCTTAACATCCTGCTGAATACGCAGGAGCAGCTCTTCGGCCTGCTTCTGATAATCTTTATCTGAGATCCAGCGATTATTGGCCATGATATTTCCTTCCCTGTGCGCTTATGAATTCAGGCAGCAGTTCATGAAACAGCTCAACATGTTCGGGATGCTCATGCACCAGGAATTCATTCAGGTCACCCATGATGTCGATCGTTTGCTGGCGCCGATCCTGATGGGTATTCATTTTCTCCCGCATCAGTTGAAGTTTGAAAAGCCCATCCTCGAATCCTTTTGGGAGCTGATCAACTTCAGTGAATTCCACTTTGGCGAGTTTGTCACGGATGATCCGATCGAGGATATCAATACTTTTGCGGGCAGAAGCGGAATAGGCTTTTACCTTTTCATCCCACTTGAATTTTTTCTTCCAGTTCGAAATGGTCTGCTCAGACACACCTACGATACGCGCGATCTCGTTTTGATCGGTTTTGTTCTTATATAATTCGAACGCCTCTGGTTCGGAGAAATGTGCTTTGCCGGCCATAATAGATATTGGGTCTGGTTCACCAGTCCCAAGTTACGGGTGGCAGGGGTGAGTCTTCACGTAGCAGGCGGCTACGGAATCAGCGCTTTCGGTGCAGGCGTGGGTAGATGATCCAGTCCAGGTTGTCGTAGCTCAGATCATACTCGGCCATGATCTTTTCTGCTGCCTTCGTCCAGCTCGTTTCCGCCTTCAGGGTAAAGAACTCACGGCGGATCTGCTCGTTGCGCTTTTGAAGCTGGATCTGCTCTTCTAAGCGTTTAGCCGCATGTTGTAGCGCAGCCACTCCGGCAGGCCCGAGTTCCTCTTCCAGCACACTCAACACCGGGCCGGGCTTGCGCTGGCCGGGGAAAAGATCTGCCTGGGTATGCTCTCGGTATGAAGTAGATGTGCTCGACATTGCCTCCACCAATATAGCGAACGGCAATGCCTGTGTCAACGCCTCACCACCTTGCAAATTGAACCTAACAGCTAACAGCTAACAGCTAACGGCTAACAGCCAACCCCACACCCCTATCAACTCTCACTCTATCTTTTTCTCTTGCTCCATAAGTTTTATCAATCTATCCAATCTATTACTAACCCCAATAATGAGGAATGGGATCATGATCCAGGCAACCAACAGTACAAAGCTCGCAAATATCAGTAGTGTAATTATCTCTTCATTCATCTCGGAACCTCCTTTTAATTTTTAACTATAGATAGTAAGACCACCTGATCAGCAGTTCCTTACAAACTTTTTTTCATAGGGGTGACATGGTGTGTCATGTTCGCCTTTATCTTTAAAGAAAAAAGCTAGCCATCATGAATCATTATTCTTCTTTTCGGGAATCTCTAAATGCTCTTCAACCTTACCCAGAGCTTTATTTGCTGCTTCAGAAAGTATTAGAAAAATATCATTCCTTACCTGCATCGGAACGTCAAGTCCTCCTAACCTTCTGGTTAACTCAGCTATCAGAGCATTTGCCTCAGAATAAGTGCTCCTATACTGATACTCTAACTGATCCTCGTTAAGTAGAGAGAGTTCTTTCTTAAACACTGGCCCCTCTCCATTAAGAAGCCAGTTCTGATTTAATTCTTCACATTTTGTGATAATCAATTTCAGATCAATTGAATCCCTTTTTTTCCAATTGGCTACCGTAGGCTGGCTTACTCCTAAGAATTCAGCTAACGCGAGATCAGTATGGAAGCCGTACGCTTCCTTTACGCGTTGTAATATTTTTTTGTCAGATTTAAAATTATCGCTTGACACTTATTTAGTTTTGTTATAGATTTATTTCAGAATGCAATCAACACAGCATTAATTTAATTCAAGGAATATGGCAAAAATTATTGATATAAACACCGTATCACGCAGAGCGGTGGGCGACCTCTTACCGTACGGCGGTCAGAGAATTGTTAAAAAGCGACTCTCTAAAAAAGGGATCAACGTCTCCCTTCCAACCATCACCAGGGCATTCAATCCCGAATACCCGATGAACGACAACTACGAGGCTATTCTCACCGAAGCGATCGCTTACACCGAAGAGGTGAAAAAGCGCCGCAAAATTCAGGTCAGCGACGACACCTACCAGCAACTATCCAGAACAGGGAGTTGAGTATGAAAACGTTAAATATTTCATCCAAAGACATGTACAGTATCGCCACTATTGAATTCAGTTCATGCGCGATTCACTACGATGAAGAGCCAATCAATGGCTGGGAAAAGGTTCTTATCGGTAAGCGAAAGAAGGGCAAGGCATATTTCTATAAACCTGAAAAACACCCAGAATACGTTGATGGAAAAAATTGGCCTGAGATATG
This sequence comes from Rhodothermia bacterium, assembly GCA_030427885.1. GTDB lineage: Bacteria > Bacteroidota > Rhodothermia > Balneolales > Balneolaceae > JAUICM01. The sequence continues at coordinate 192,568 of JAUICM010000005.1, forward strand.
TGATTACCCACCTGTAAATGGTAATGTTCTTTCCCATGAAGGAGAATACCGGCCAGTGTCAGAGATTGTTCAATGGGTGCATAAGTTTGGTGGTTACATAATGATTGCTATCGATCATGAACTTGAATCAGAATACTTCGATCGAAAGGCAGCATGAGCAACTCCCGCCTAAACCACCAACAAGTCCGCACCGCACGCAAACACGGCCTGAGTGTGAAGCTCATCGCCGAACGCCTGGGATGCAGCGAGCGGCAGATACGCAGGATCTGCGAAGACGTAACATTGAGTGCCACCTACGAATGCAGCTGGCTCGGAACCGAATTCGAATACGTGGTATGGATGGGTTACCGCAACAACGGGCACAGCTACCGCCAGATCGGGCACATCTTCTGCCTCTCCCACGAACACATCCGGCAAACCCTAAACTCAAAACTAGAAAAGGACGCAGCATAACATGGGGACATTTCAAAACAAACTTAAAAAGCTGGTAAAAGAGCACGGCATCAACGGAGACCAGCAATCATTCTTCGGGAAGAGATACAGCAATTCAGGCGAAGGATACCTCTTCGAATTCCATGACGAAGAAAACGCCCAGGCACTTTATGAGAACCTGATGGAAATAGGCGTGGAAGAAGCACTAAAATTCTACACCCTGATGCACAAAGAGTCGATCGCTGAATCCGAAACTGACAGCTCTTCCAACGAAACTCAACACTCAACACTCAACACTCAAAACTCCGAAAACGAAAATGAGGGCCCCAACTCTGCAGAAGCAGACCTTGCAGCTGACAACTCACAGCCTGCAACTAAAAACAAAGGCGGCGCAGTGGCGACTGTTCCGGGCAACAGCCAGACCACGGCCGCACCCTCATTCCACCTGAAAGAAGTATACGACGCCGAACGCGGCGAGATCGTAGCCCGCACGCCGGAACAGCAATCAGCAGCACACAGCCTGTACAGCCTCATGAAGATGGCGGATCTGGCACAGGCGATATTGTTAAAGAAGTTCTTTGATGGTGAGCACCATTTAGACATGGGTTATAGTACTAAGGATGAATTTTGTACTGCAGAGCTTGGAGAAAGCAGGCGTAATATCAACAGGAAGTTAAAAGTAGCCGAGCGGCTTGAGGGATTGATCCCGATATCAGACGGGACACCGGTGTCCCGCTCGCTATTGTCTGAAAATCAATCTGAGCATCTTGAAGCTCTAAACGGCATAGGCCTTTCCAAGCTCTACGAAGTAGCAAAGGTCGAAGACGCCAACTTCGAAGAAGTGCTCACCACCGGTGTGGTCCACTTCGCCGACGGGCGCGAGATGAGCCTGGAAGACATACGTCACCGCACCCGCAACGAACTCAGTCGGGAGCTCAAAGGCGAGATCGACGGCTACAAAAACCGCAACGCCAACCTGCTCGACAAAAAGAGCGAACTGGAAGCCGAGCTCAAAGAAGCACAGAAAGAGATCAATGAGCTGAAGCAAAAACAGGAAACAGCCGAACGGCTCGACCTGATGCACGGCACCAAAGCCGCTACCCTGGAAGGACAGGAAAGGCTGATCGAATACGCCCACGAGGCGGTTCGGTTAGCCAATAAATACTTAACCAGGATCAGCCTGCCTGAAGACGCCCCGAAAGACCTGCAGATGGAAGTAGTAACTCTGCACCGCACCGTCGACGGTGGCCGGCAGGTACTACTCAATAACAACATGGACGCCTTCGCCGGCATCGAAGAAACCCGCCCGACCGCCCTCGGAGCAAGCGACAACTTCGACGAAGAAACCGGCGAGATCCTCAACTAAACACTCAAAACTCAACACTCAAAACTAGAATGTCCCACTCAAAACTAAAAACTCAACACTCAAAACTTGCCACAGAGCGGAGCGAGGCCAACCATCCCGCAATGGTCATCCTGCTCCCAGAAGTATGCCGCTTCAAATTCGTAAGCGAACCCATGACCATCACCGCCATCCAGTTCGCCGAAGCCATCGGCCAGGCGCACCGCATGAACAAGATCACCCAAAAGAAAGTAGCCTGATGGAAGACGTTAAATGGGATACGGAAAACATGAGAAAGCGCCAGCTTAGCATGCATGAAGATACGCTCGAAAAAGCTGGGGAATTGCATGTGGGAGAGGCTTTCAGGGTGAAATCCAAATCCAGATATGACACTCAGAACATCAAACGTCACCTGAAAAAAAGATACAAGATGAAATGGTTTGAAGTCATGGGCCGCACCGAAAAGGACGGCAACTTCTACACCTGGATAAGAAGAACAGACTAACCACTTGAAACTTGCAGCTAACAGCCAACAGCCAATAGCTAACAACTCAAACCCATGAAACTCAAAAGCCTCGAACCCATAGCTGAACTCGATATCTGTCAGGTGATCTACTTCACCACACAGAAGCTGGTGACCTATAAGAAGTCACTCGACAAAAACGAGCAGGAAAACCTGCTGATCGCCAAATACAGCGACGGGAAAAGTTATGTGCTCCACAACTTCGGGAGCCAGGCACTACGGGCACGCAACGCAAAGAAACACCTGAGTAACCTGCTCAGCACCATCTGCGGGCTTCAGGGAAGATCTACAGTCGACGTCAGCAGCCAACACGAAACTAACAGCCAATAGCTAACAGCTAAAAGCCAACCACCATGAGCAACTCAACACTCAAAACTCAACACTCAACACTCCGCAAAGCGGTAGTTGACATGTACCCATCCGGCAACAAGATCGACCTGCTCAATCCAGATCCGGAACTCATCGAGATCGAAGACATCGCACACTGTCTGAGTATCCTGCCACGCTGGACCGGCAACAGCCGATTCCCGTACACGGTAGGCCAGCACTCGATCTGGTGCTATAAAAATGTGATTGGCCCGGAGCTGGGATTGCAGGCGCTGATGCACGACGCAACCGAAGCCTACGTGAATGACCTGGCAGCGCCCCTCAAAAAGCAGCTGCCAAGATATCAGACTATTGAAGGCGGGATCTGGTGGGCGATCGCTACAAAATATGATCTGCCTATGAACTTAGATCTGCGGGTGAAGGATGTGGATGTAAAGGCACTTGTGCTGGAACGCCAGTATCTGAAATCGAACAAGCCGGGGCCGTTTCAATACCAGCATCATACCAAAACAAAGAAGGAATTCCTCGACCTGTTCTATCGCCTGACCGATCCCGAATACGACAAAACCAAACCCGCACTCATAACCTGCAAAGTAAACTGATATGCAGGGAGGAAGACCTATTCACTTGAACGACTTGAAGCTTGACCCTAACAACTCAAACCTACCCAATCCAATGGACATACTAGCCTGGCTGATACTCATAGCAATGATCGCGATCGCGGCATACGCCACCTACTTAGTGATCAAAGACCAGAAACTCCAAAGCGAAGCCTTCGAGCTCGTCGACAAAACCTTCGCCGCCACCTGGGACGGTGACCGGTCCCTGGAATGGTATGCCTGGAACAAAACGCATTACAAGCTCGCTCATAAAAAAGACGAGCACATTCAGAAAGCCCTGGCAACCCGAATCCGGGAATTCGAGCAGCGCAGAAAAAAGCCAAACCGCCCACGCGACAGGTACCCCAACGGCACCCTCGCCGTCATCAACCCCAAACCAACGATTTAACAAGTAACCGCTAATAGCCAACAGCTAACAGCCAAAACCTACCAACATGAAAAAAAGGACCATCGCACAACAAGCCGGAAGCATCCGAACCAAACTAAAACGCCAGGGCATCGAGAAACTCAAATACCACGACGGCAGTGAGATCCCGTTGAGCATCATCCCGAATCACAAGCTGATCGAGCACTTCATTGTGATGGACCACATGCAGCGCGCCAGACAGCTCAAAGCCCAGCTTGAGGAATTGAAATTTGATCTGCAGACACAAGGCGATGAGATCTACACCCAGTTGCTCAAAGAAGAAGGGCTCGACGCAGGTGACATCAAAAACTTCACCCTGTTCAGCCTGGATAAAAACGAGCGCATTGTATTCAAGCGCCCACCCGGCTACACCATCAACGAGGCCGAGCGTAAGATCTGCCTTGAATTCAAAAAGAAATGGCTCGACGATGTAGCAGAGAACCTAACCGATGAAGTGCGGTACCTGGTAGAGCTGGTCGACCAGATGCTGGAAACGCGCAACGGCGAGATCGATCCCGGATCAGTAGCCACCCTCAACCAATGGGTGCAAAAGATTCGAAATCCACACTTCCGGAAGATGGTAGATCACCTCAACAAAAGCCGGGAAGCCTACTACAAAAAGCGGTATGAGCAATTCATCGAAAAAGATGGACAGGGCGAAGACGAGACCATCGTGCTCACCTACGCCAAAGTAAAACCCGTTCCCCTTGAACCTAACAGCTAACAGCCAATAGCCAACAGCTAAGAATTTGCACAGACGACCCCGATAAATGATATCGCTCAGCCGGGAGTGACTCCCCGGCCGTTCCTTCACTCAAAACTAAGCACTCAAAACTCAAAACTAAAAAAGCCATGCCACCACTAGCCATAAATGGAATAATACTGATCGCAGGGATACTCATCGGCTTCGGCCTGTGTTCAATCCTCGCCGCCGCCAGCGCCGCCGACGACCAAATGGAAGCCTGGGCAGATCACAGAAAGCAAAGCCAATAGCTTGAAACTGACAGCTTGCCACTTGCACCTAAAAGCTAACAACTAACAGCTGGATACTGATTGTCGCTCTCTATGCCAAACAACAACGACAAATCAACTATCCAAATCCATGAACAACTCAACACTGAGCACTCAAAACTCAAAACTCAAAACTGAGCACTCAAAACTAAAACCCACCACAATGTCAACCATCATCGATTCAACCCTGCACAGTCTCGCCGAGATCGTCGACAAAGTAGGCGACCTCAAGCCCGGCGACGGCTTCACCGTGCGGAGCCTCGAAGAAGCAGACTGGCTGGATCTTCCGGCCATGATCAAAAGCGAATACCCGTGGAGCACCATACGCGCCACGCCAACGATGGACGACTTCAACCGCGTGGTGAAAGTAAAAATCGTACGATGAAACAAACTCAAAACCATACAGCAGGCAAGGTGTTCTATCAGTTCCTGATCCTCTTCCTGCTGCTATGGATCACCCAACAACTCATGCACCCCTAACAGCTAAAAGCTTGAAACTCGCAACTAAAAACTCAGCACTCAAAACTCAAAACTAAAATGAGCGGATATCCAAGAATGAACGACTGGGAACGAAGCACCAAAGCAGGCCGCGAGCACATCGACCGCCAGCTGCTCAAAGACCACCCCGAATCCGAAGAACTCGTCAACCTCTACAAGATTCCCCTTACCGGAAAGGTAACAGAGCAACTTGTTGTCTTTGATACGTGCCGTATCTCAACAGATCTGTGGGCTGTAGGTTTGCTAAATATTGAAAACGGGAATTTCATCACGCGGGAATATGAATCTTTTTCAGTTACTGTTGATGATATATCAGCCTGGGCAATGCAAGAGATCTTAAAAATGCCGGGAAAAATAACCGTGATTTTAGATTGGAGTGAGCCGGTGTTGGAAGGCCTTCTCACGATGAGTGGTATTCAGGTGTTGAAATCAAGACCAGGTAACACCTCGCCCGCCTTTGCTGCGATCGAACGAAAATGGCAGGAACTAAAAACTTGCAACTAAAACCTAACAGCTAACAGCCAATTTTAAATCTTTCATTTTTCATTTTGAATTAAGATGAGCCACTCAAAACTCAAAAACTTGCAACTAAAAGCTAACAGCTAACCACTATGAGCGAAGCGAAATCCACATACCCCGCCCGACCGATCACCAAAGGAAGAATACAGACCCTTTTTGTCACCGCTAATAATGTGATCAAAGCCACCGGCCACTGGGCAGACACCAACGAGTTCAAGACACACTGGCTATACCCCGAATTCGGAGTGAAAAGCACCAAAGAACTCACCGTAAAGCAAGCCGATCACGCCATCGCCACCCTGCAACGCATGCTCGGCGACGGCGTCGAACGCCTTAGTCACGGCCAGAAAGAAAAGATCAAAGCCCTGGCATTCCACCTGATGGACATGCAGCAGGAATCACTCTGGAATGTGATCCATCGCCAGACCGGCTACAACAAAGCCCTGAACATGCTCACACCCGGCGAAGCCAGCAAAGTCATCGTCGGCCTGCAAAAGATCTACTGCATGGGCAACGACCAGGCATACCAAAAACTAAACACCGCCAGCGCCCGCTACATCCGCAGCGAAACCGGCAAAAAAGAACTAGAGGAACTACGCCATGCAAGTTGAAAAAGAACTACCGGAAGATTATGCAGAACGCAAGCAGGCCGCGCTCGATAAGGCAAACGCAGACATGAAGCGCGAACACGAACGAAGCCTGAAAGCCCGGCATCGGGCAATGACTATCAACAGATCTGAGGTCGCCGAGATCCAGGGCGATGATATCAAAGAGCTCAGCTTTCAGGAATTCAAAAAACGCTGGGGACGCACCACGGGCAAAGTCTACGAGCGGGCAGAAATGCGCCGCCTATACCGCCAATACAAAAAAGCCCGAAAACGCAACTGACAGCTGTCAGCTTAAAGCTTGAATCTTACAACTAACAGCCAACCACCATGAGAACAAAAGTAATCGTCAAATGCATCTTTCAGGAAAAGCTTTCACTCGCTCATTTACAGGCCCGCGGCTTTGCTCACGCACGGCTTGAAGAGCACGTCAGTTTAATTGAATACTATGATAACGCTTACTCAGAAGAGGATGTGGTTGATAATTTTATCCAGGATATCAAACTGATCAACAATGATAAAATTCTGTTCGATTACGAAGTCATCCACTTCGAAAAAGGTTAACCCCTTGAAACTTGAAACTAATACCTAACCACTAACAGCTGACAACTCAAAACTCAACACTCAAAACTCAACACTACAATGACCGACTCCACCCGCCACCAGATCATCCAACAAAAAACAAAAGAGATCCTCGACCTGCTCGCAGACGACGAATACCTCACCACCGGAGGCATGGACGAACACGCACTCACCCTGCGCAAACGCACTGGCGAAGACACCAGCAACGAAACCCTCGTCATCAAAGACCACCGCTTCAAATGGTAACCACTTGCAACTAACAGCTAACAGCTAATCACTAACAGCTAACAGCTAACAACCAACCGCTATGCAACTCAGTAAAACCACCATCACACCCGTAACGCTGCAGGCCACCAACCACCAAGCCTGGGCAATACTCCACGAACTATACACCACCGCCGGAAACCACTACACCACCACCGGCACAATCATCATTTTTAATTAAGAGAATTATGACTAAGAAAGTATCAAAGGCGCAAAGGGACAGAGCAGAATTAAAAGACATTGTATCTGGTCTGAAGCAAATCCAGGAAGACTGTACAGAGCCGTGCCTGGTAGATGTTGGTAAACACCTGATCTTTACGAATGGAGGGGCTAAAATGGTAGCACTGGAAAAGCTTCCGGTGGAAGGTCATGGTAGATTAGTCACCTTTATTAATGAATATCCAGATGATCAGGAATTAGATCCAGAAGATTATGCCATTGTTGAATTCTGTGACAACAGGGTGCTTACTAAAATTAGATTATCTGATGAAGCATTGGCTTCCCTGGGCATATTGATTGTAAAGACTGAACTGAAAACAGATCTAATAGAAAACGATTTACAGGATCAACAAAAGAAAAGCGAAGCCAGCGAATTCGGGCTGGATTACGATGGTGCTATTTCTGCAGGTCCTGATGGTTGGCAGTGTGATGATTGTCAAAACTGGAACCGTTCTTCTGATATACAATGCCGGTTCTGCACTGAATAATCCATAATTCCTAATTCCTAACTCTCAATTTTTCATTTTTAATTTTTAATCCCGCGCAAGCGGCTCCGGGCGCAACCAACTCAACTATGCCAACCAACAGCCAACAGCTAAAAGCCAAAAAACCAGCCATCAAAAAACGCTGGACTGAAGTGCCCGTAAACTGGCGCGAGATCAAAGACGAGATCGACAATGCGCCACATGGAATGAAAACCGCCGTCAAAGAACAGATCTCTGAGCGCCTCGGCCTCAGCCTCGACCAGATCCACAGCGCCATCCGAGACACCTTCGGCCCCGCCAAAACCATCAAAAAAAGAAAGTTCAAAAAGAAAGAAGACCGCGAAGCCTACGAGCGCAACCGACGCATCGCCTACCTGGCAGCCGAGCAAAAACAAAAGATGAAAGCCGCCGGCGAAGGCGAGAGAGAAATGGCAACCTGGCGAATACTCAAACTCTTCCGGGAATGGGAAATCGAAGGTGTGGAAGAATGCAACGAAAGCACCATCAACCGCATCATGGCCGAAGAAATGGGCTTCCGCGAAAAGACACCACGCACCCGGCACGAGCCCGCCTACGCGCTGCAGGAAGTACAAGTCGATTTCTCCTTCAGCAAATACTTCACCGTAACCCACTACGACAAAGACCAGGGCGACTACATCCTGCAGGCTTCCCGCAAAGTGCTGCGCTACAAAGAAGGCGACAAACGAATGAGGCCCATGCTCGGCGTCATCATGGATTCCTACTCGCGCCTGCGCTACCACAAAGCCATCATCACCAGTGGTGAGAGTGGAAGCAACACCACCGCCTTCATGATATCCTTCTTCAACCGCGACGAAGACGAGCTCGTCTTCCGCCATGTACCGTGGATGTTCAAGATGGACAACGGGCCACTCGCCAAAAGCCAGGAAGGCCAGAGCTTCTTCAAAAGCATCCGGCGTGAGGTCCAGACCTCAACCCCATACGAAAAGACCGGTATCGGGAAAGCCGAGCGAGGCTGGCAGCTCATCTGGCAATGGGAAATGGAAATAGCCAGCCGTGTAGGCGATCGGGGCATGATCACCCTTAACGACTATAACAGCGCGCTGCTCGCCGAATGCGTACGCCAGCAATACGAAAATCACCCATTCTATTCCGATCGCACCCGCATAGATATGTATCAACAAAGTATCCTTGCACAAGATCCGCGGCCGGAAGTGGTAGGCAATGATCTGCGCGACAGCGTATACACCGTACTGGAACGCACCGTCGGGCAGGACCAGATCATCAAGATCGCAAACAAACCCTTTCAGGTTCCGGTCTACGCCGGGGACCACCACACCACCGGGCGCAGGATCAGGGTACTCATCCATCGCGATGGCCGCATGAAAGGCGAGCTCATCGATCGCAATGCAGATCTGTTCGATATCGACGAATTCATCCCAACCCAAACCGGAACCTTCAACACCCATGCCAAAACCTTCCCGCAACAACTCGACAAACACATCAAAAACGGCGAAGCCATCACCGACCAACTCCGCAAGCTCGCAACAACTCAAAACTCAACACTCAACACTCAAAACTTAACCGGCCCAAAACGCCTCATGCCCGCATCCGACGAACTCACAGTCGATAGTCCGTTCTCCCCTGGGGGGGAGTCCGCCGAAGGCGGGAGGGGGGTCGTACAGGCTGAGACATGTCGAAACAAATTCGAAGCCCTCAGCATCGTAGCCGAGATCCTCAAACGCGAAGGCCACGAAATGAGCGAAGAAGTCAGAATCTACTTCGAAACCTACGCCATCGACAATGCCCTCAACAAAACCGCGATCATGAATGAAGCCCACCGCCTCATCCAGATCCTCAACGAACAAACCGGAACGTGATATGTGTAAACACAATCCTTGCAGTCACCCAGATTGCGAAGAAAAATTAGCTTGGGAAGACTTGGATTTCTGTCCTGATTGTGGCGCACCTACTTGCGGTAAACATGATAATTGCTGGCTCTGTGATGGCCTAGAAGATATTCCCGCCACATGTGAAAACTGCGGTAGAGTATGTAATAGTTGGGATGAGCTTGAAATGCCTTACTGTGCCGCACATTACGGTGAGTGTGACGACCGCTATCAATGTGAAGAGTGCCGAGAAAAATGGACTTGTCCTGGTGGCGGCCAATATGAACTAGCACTGGATTATTCGGACGGTAGTCTGCCTTTTTAATTCATAATTCAAAATCCAAAATTGCAATGATTCTATCCTTCAAAGCCCAATTCAAAGAGCCGATTTTAAACGGCACCAAGATCCACACCATCCGGGAAGACAAGCCAGACCGCTGGAAGCCTGGTATGAAGATCCACGCCGCCACCGGCGTGAGAACCCCCAATTACGACTGCTTCTTTGAAAGCAAGTGCGTAAGCACCCAGGAGATTTGGATCTGTAGGTACCCTTCATATAAGGATATAAAGATAGACGGGCGGCATGTTACTGAAATCATATTCGATGATAGGAGCACTACCCAGCTCGCAAAAAACGATGGATTCGAAGATATCAATGATCTCTTTGAATTTTTCTTTCCTAAAGATGGATATGGGATGTTTAAAGGAAAAATCATCCACTGGACCGACTTCAAATATTGAGCCTTCAACCTATAAAGAGCTTTATAGGCCAATTAACCAATAACGATTTAACAGCAACCAAACCATGAAAAAAACAAGCATCATCCGACAAAGCACGCTCAACCACTTCGGCCTCAAAGAAGCCGGCACCTACGAGAGCAAGCTGCACCAAACCCTCATCGACGATATCAAAGACGGGATCAATAACCAGTACATGATGGCGATCGTGGGCGAATTTGGCTCCGGAAAGAGCCAGCTGCAGCACATGCTCGAAGCTGCATTCCTCGGCCAGAACGACCGGCCGGTTTTCGTGCATATCGTATCACCAGACAAAAAGAAACTCAATATCGGTGCCGTGGTTGACGCTTTTATCGACCGCCTGGGAGTAAAAGATCCGGGAAGATCTGTAAACGCCAAAACCACTAACCTGATCCCTGCACTAGGCGAATCACTGATCGGGGCACAACGCAATATCTGTCTGGTAATAGACAACGCCCACCGCTGCGATCTGGAACTGTTCAGCGAGATCCGGGATCTCAGAGAGCAGCACTATAATGGAATATTCCCGCTGTTCAGTGTGCTGCTCATCGGTCAGCCCGGTATGGAATCTAAGCTCATGAAACGTAAAGAGGTCGGATGGCGAACTCAGTTTTATCACCTGAATGAAAAGAATGGCTGGTGGACCTTCGAACACCGCATCAAATACCTGCAGGCCGTGTACAATGGAGCCATCACTCCACAGGCGCAGATCAATATCGCCAGCAGAACCACCGTTCCCCTGGTTATGGATCAGCTCGTCAAAGACAGTATGGAAGCAGCCCGCGCCGTCCGCCTCGATGTAGTCAACGAAGAAGTGGTCCCCGCCTCAGACAAAGAGATCCTTTCCGGGCTCGGCCTCAGCTACGCAGACGTGGCAGAAGCCGCCGGCGTTGGAAAGACAACAGTGAACAACTACATCAACGGTGAGCAGGTTGGAAAAGACTCCGCCGATAAGATCTCATCCGCCATTGAGAAACTAAAAGGCGAAAAAACCCAGTTCAAAAATGCGGTGTGACTTCCTTAGATTCACATATCCGGAAACTCATAAACCACTTTCGCATGGCGTCGCTTAACGATCTGCTTCGGGAAGCCCACAAAGAGGCAAAGAGAAAAGCCGCTTCGAACAAAGAAGAGGGCACTTATCGCAAAGCCTTCAACAGTTACCTGGTCCCAAAGATCCAGGAGCTGTTCGAGGTAGATCTGCGCCAGCGCGAAATGGACCGTTTTGAAAAGGGTTTATGGAGCACCATCGAATTGTGGCGCGGGTCGCAGGGCTTCAAAAATACCGGCGAGTTTCTCGGCGTCGTTTACCGTTTTACAGAGAAGTTCATGAAAGAAAAGAAAGCCGGCCAGCCAGATTAATTCCTTTTTAAAAATTTGGCGTTTTTGGAATCGCTGTTCAACTTCCCACCTATTGACTTTTAAAGTGCCTTCAATTAGTTTAAAGCCAGATCATTCACCAACAAATGTCCGCAAGCCCTTCTGTTTTAAACCTTTATTTGTTGTAGTTTCTATGAATGAATCTTATACCCCCCTACTCAAAACGATTCATGCAGAAAGAATTACAATTAAGAGTTAGTCCTGAGGTAGCTGGAGAGCCGGATCTTCTGAGAGCTCATATTTCAGCATCTACGGGAATCAGTGAAAAGGAAATAAGACACATTGAGATCCTGAAGCGATCGATCGATGCCCGCCAGAAAGCGATCAAGGTAAATCTCAAAGTTCAGGTATATATCAACGAAGATTTTGAGGAAACAAGGATACAATTGCCTGATTATCCCGATGTAAGCAAGGCAGAGGAAGTATTGGTGATAGGAGCCGGGCCGGCTGGTTTGTTCGCTGCACTACGGCTTATTGAAGCAGGTAAGAAGCCGGTTATTCTTGAACGGGGTAAGGATGTAAGGGAAAGGATCAAAGACCTCAAAGGGATCAATGTGGATCATATTGTGAATGAGGATTCGAACTATTGTTTTGGGGAAGGCGGAGCCGGAACGTATTCGGATGGTAAGTTATACACCCGTTCCAAGAAAAGAGGAGATGTGAACCGAATTCTGGAGTTGCTGGTTGGTTTTGGGGCGGTTAAGGAGATTATGGTGGAGGCTCATCCACATATTGGAACAAACAAACTGCCGAAGATCATTGCCGGCATCAGGGAAAAGATCAAAGAGCAGGGTGGGGAAATCCATTTCAACACCAGGGTAACCGACTTTATGCTAAACGGGGATCAAGTCACCGGGGTGAAAACAGCTTCTGGTGAAGTATTTAAAGCATCCAGTGTGATCCTGGCAACCGGACATTCCGCCCGTGATATTTTTGAACTATTGTATCGTAAGGGAATTGAAATCGAGCTGAAGCCACTGGCGATAGGTGTTCGTGTGGAACATGCACAATCTCTGATCGATTCGATACAATACAGCTGTGATGTGAGAGGACCCTATTTGCCTCCATCACCCTACAGCATAGTGAAACAGGTAGGAGGGAGAGGTGTGTATTCCTTTTGTATGTGTCCGGGAGGAGTGATCGCTCCCTGTGCCACCAGTCCGGGCGAGATCGTTACAAATGGCTGGTCATCCTCCCGAAGAGCCCGTTCAACAGCAAATTCAGGAATTGTGGTGGAATTAAGAGAAAAGGATTTCAAACCCTTTGAGAAGTTTGGGCCACTGGCTGCCATGGAATTTCAGAGATCTGTGGAACAAAAGGCATGGCTTGCAGGTGGTAAAACCCAAACTGCTCCGGCGCAGCGATTAGTTGATTTTGTGAACGGAAAAGTCTCATCAGACCTTCCTGACACTTCTTATGCTCCGGGAATCACACCGGTTGAGTTGGGGGAAGTGCTTCCCGATTTCATTCATCAAAACCTACAGAGGGGGTTTAGAGCCTTTGAGGAAAGTATGAAAGGATACTTAACCAACGAAGCGGTCGTTCATGCACCTGAAACCCGGACTTCATCACCGGTTCGTATTCCAAGACACAGAGATACTTTTGAGCACATTCAGATCAAAGGGCTCTTTCCTTGTGGAGAAGGAGCGGGTTTTGCCGGAGGTATCATCTCTGCAGCCATTGATGGAGAGAAAGTAGCTGAAGCAGTAACAAGAAAGTAAATGGTATCAAAAAGATCACTGTTATTGATCCCCTTGCTATGCATGTTATGGGAAGTACCACTTCGTGCCCAGTTCTATATTGGCTGGGATATGGGGGGCATTAGCATTGATTTGCGGGACGAGTACCTTTCACGAAACCGGTACGAAGGAATTACACCGGGGCTGTTAAATGCAGTACTTAGTTATTCGAATGAAAAGAATATCCTGAATGCCAGATTCGGGAAGCAGTCGACGGATCTCAAGCTTAGCAATAACGCTGATTATTATTTCAATTCCAATTACATGGAGATCAATAATTTTGAGCTGGATGTAGAGTATTTGAGAAAAGTTAAAGGATGGGATTCAAATCTGAATCTGTTTCTTGGGATAGCTCACAATGGCCACTTCAGCTATTATAAACGATATATTGAGTCAAGGTATGTGAATGATGCCCAGAACTCTCATGAAATGGGAATGCTGAATTTCTCGGCTATCGGAATGCTTCAGTACCACCATAAATATGGTACACTTCAGTTTAAGTCAGGGATCAGTATATATAATTATGGATCCCGGCCCGTAGAACCACGATATGGTGGAGACTTTAATTACCGGGGGATGTGGATGAATGATTATTTCCAACTCCAAAACAGTCTTGTTGGTATTATTCCGCTGAATGATCAGTTCCAATTTAAAGCAGAGTACAGGCTCAGATATTACACTTTCCAGGATCCTCAGCAGCTTAAAATGCTTAAACAATCATTCCTTATAGGGCTGGGTGTGAAACTATGGTGAGGAAGGTAGTACCCATATTGATACTGATAGTGCTCGCGGGTTGTGATAATCTGTTCTTCGATGATGATGATATTGCGGCTCCGCTGGAAGTGTATGACTCATTTTATAAAGAACTGGACGAATACTTTTCGTTCTTTCCATATCTCACACAGGATTTTGATTCTGCATTTCAGGCAAATAGAATTCCGATTGTACAAAACCAGGATTCAGATGAGTTGATCAACTCGATGAATGAGATGATTCAATTTCTGAAAGACGGACATACCAATGTGTTCATCGGGAATAATGCCTTGAGTTACACAGGTTGGTTCGATCAGTATCCGGCAAATGAGCTTCCGGATATATCAGGATATCTCGCCTCCAATACCGTTTTGAATGATGCTCTTTCCTTTGGGCGGATTTCAGGTGAGAATTTGGGTTATATCAGGATCTCAACCTTTACCGGGAATCTGCCCATCTCACATTATGAAGTGATTGATAACATTCTGGAGCAGTTAAAGGAAATGGATGGAATTATCATTGATGTACGGTCTAATGGCGGTGGAAATTCAAATAATGCAGACCTTATAGTCTCTCGATTTAATGATGAACCACGATTTATGTTTCGCCGCCGGACCAGATTAGCTTCAGGTAGAAATGATTTTACCGAGTGGTTCGACTATCACACTGAGGTGCATGAAGGGTTCAGGTTTTCCAAACCAGTAGCAGTACTAACAAACAGACGTAGTTTCAGCTCCACAGAGTGGTTCGTTTCAGGGATGCGTACAATTCCGTATGTAACGGTTGTTGGAGACACTACAGGAGGAGGCAGCGGAAACCCGATCCACAGAGTTCTGCCTAACGGCTGGAGCATGAGAATATCAAATACTCAGAAACAGTTGCCCGAAGGCTATGATTTTCAATATATTGGAATTCCACCGGATGTTCCTGTATGGATATCAAATGCTGATTCCATTTCAGGAATTGACAGCATCTTAGAAAAAGCAATTCAAATACTGAACGAATGAAATAAAGAGTTACGATTTGTTGGTCAGTTAAAAGACCAACGGAGTACAGGTTATTAATTTAAACATTAGCTGGTACCGTGAAGTTAACTCTTATAGCCCTCTTCCTGATTTCATTCAATCTGGTGTCTGTATCGTCTGCACAGGTTTTCATTAACTATGACATAGGTGTGGCAAAAACGGCATTTCAGGATTTCGAATTAAGCGACAACTATCATCATGGCTTTTCTCCTTCCCTTTCGAATATTGGATTTAAATATGTGAAAAACGAGACGAAGCTGGAACTAAGATTCAGTCACCTGTATGATAAGCTGACCCCGGCGATTCAGGAGATAAATTATTTTGAAACCAACATCCTTGAATTCAGAAGTAATAAGTTTCAATTAAGATATTTGAAGAACATAAAATCAGTTTCTGATAGAATAAGTTTTTTCTTGGGGTATGAGATTCTAACCAAATTTTTGAGATATGAACTAGATCAAGAGTCAGGTTTCCTAACCCGAAGGTCTGATGAGACTAGAACTATGTATGTAAACTTGTCACTAATTGGAGGTATTAAATATACTAAAGAAGATTTTGAGATCGAATGTAGTTTGGGTTTCGGGGCTATACGATATATTAAAAAAACAGAATACAATGATTACTCAATAGACTATGGAATGGGCTTGTTTCTATTTAGGCTTCTACAGAGTGACTTTAGTGTTTCTTTTTGGCTGAATGAAAGAATTGCTGTTAAGCCGGTATATTCTTTCAGGTATGAAAGTGAAAATATCTATTATGGATCAAAACAGTTTGAACACTCAGTTCTGGTTGGAGGAGTTTTCAAACTATGGTAAGACGAGCTTTGATCGTAATTCTTTTGATACCCTCATTAAGTTGTGAAGGTCTTTTTTTCGATACGCCAGATGAATCTGATCCACTAGAAATATATGATAAGTTTATTTCTAAGATAGAAGAGCATTCTCCACAATTCCCTTATTTCAACATCGACATAGATTCTGTTTTTGAAATCAACAGGAACAGGATTATTAGCAATCCAACAGGTAGGGAATTGACAGCGTCTTTTCAGGAAATATTGAACGTATTTGAAGATGCAAATATGAAGCTTATTACATCATCAGATCATCAAAGAATTGAAATCTACTACTCCGATTGGTTAACAAAAAAACCACTAAACACCCTTCTGGATATATCTAATTATTTTGAGACTTATACTGCCCCTAATCGTTTGATAGAGTACGGGATGATCTCTGGTGTCAATCTGGGCTATATCAAAATAAATACCTTTAATTTAGGTTGGCAGGTAGATAGTCTGGAAGCAGTGCTGAGGTACAATTTTAAAGATACGAATGGCCTTGTAATTGATATCCGGTCAACGTACACAGAGTACGCATCGTCATCAGGTAACCGTGAAGCCGAGGAATTGAGTTCATTTTTCAGTACCGAGAGAAAGGTTTTTCTTTACCAGAGATATAAATTTCCTTCCGGACGAATGGACTTTTCAGAATGGGAGCCATTGTATACTATTTCAAAACCGAATAATTCAAATGTGGCTTATTCAAGACCAGTGGTTGTTTTAACTAATAATCAGACCAAAGACAGAGCAGAATACTTCGCGGCGGCAATGAGAACTATATCCGATGTTCAGTTTGTTGGCGATACCACGGCAGGTTATCTGCTCGGTTATTGGTTTGATCACGTAAAGGGAAACTGGTATATGGAGGGAAGTAACAGAGATTTCAGACTTCCTGATGAAGACAACTCAAATGGATTTTCAGGAATCCCTCCGGATGTCCCGGTTTCGATCTCAACGGCTGATTCCATGGCTGGCAGGGATACCATTTTAGAAAAAGCGATAGAAATATTGAATCAATAAAAGGATGAGTCTTGCGATTAATAACTTAAACTCGTTTCCTGAATGATCATGAACTCAAAGACTCACAAAGCAACTCTTAACGATCTGGATGAATTAAATCATCTCTTTGATGCCTACCGTGTTTTTTATAAACAGGGAACTGATAAGGAACAGAGTAGGGCTTTCCTTCAGGAGAGGCTGGAGAAACAGGAATCCGTGATTTTCATCAGTAGAAACGATTCTAGTACTGCAACAGGATTTACACAATTATATCCTCTTTTCTCATCCACCAGAATGAAAAGAGTGTGGCTGCTGAACGATCTGTTTGTGAAGCAGGAATATCGTGGCCAGGGTTTTTCAAAAGCATTGATAGAACGGGCAAAGAAACTGTGCAGAGAAACAAATGCCGTTGGAATGATGCTGGAAACGGATAAAAGCAATTCCATCGGAAACCGCCTTTATTCTAAAACAGGCTGGACGCTGGATAAGAAACATAATTTCTATCACTGGGAAGTTGACTAAAAAGACGATTGTACTTCTTGAACCCTTCTATTCCGGCTCCCATAAACAATGGGCAGAAGGACTGAAGAAGCATTCTTCTCATAATATCAGAATTCTGAGTTTGCCCGGAAGACACTGGAAATGGAGGATGCACGGCGGGGCAGTGGAACTGGCTAAACAGTTCAATGACCTAAAGCAAAAACCGGATCTTGTCCTTGCTACATCCATGCTGGACCTGACGACCTTTCTGGCACTCACCCGTGAGAAATCAGCCGGTATTCCAACAGCGATCTATTTCCATGAGAATCAGCTTACCTATCCGTGGTCTCCTCAGGACCGGGATGTAAAGAAGAAAAGGAATAATCATTATTCCTTTATCAATTATGTGTCAGCTCTGGCTGCGGATAAAGTGTTTTTCAATTCGGAGTATCACAGGACTTCCTTTCTGGAAGCACTGCCCAAATTTCTGAAGCAGTTTCCAGATAAACGCGGTCATCCAAATATTGATCTCATTAAACAGAAAAGTGAGGTACTTCATCTGGGAATGGACCTTTCTTCTTTTGAAGCATTCCGGGACTCTGAAAAAGAAAAGGAATCCGAACCGGTGATATTGTGGAATCACCGCTGGGAATACGATAAACGACCCAAAGCCTTTTTCAAATCATTGTTTCGGTTAAAGGAGCGAGGTTTGAAATTCAAACTGGTGGTGCTGGGGGAACAGAACGATGTGACCCCACCCATTTTTGAAGAAGCAAGAGAGAAACTCTCGAACGAGGTCCTTCATTGGGGATACACCGAAGATCAGGAAGCGTATGCCCGATGGTTGTGGAGAGCCGATATTCTGCCTGTGACATCCAATCAGGATTTCTTTGGGGGAAGTGTGGTGGAAGCCATGTACTGTGATTGTCACCCGATACTGCCCAACAGATTGGCATATCCGGAACATATCCCCAAAAAGATCCATCGGGATTTTTTGTATGAAGAAGGTGAGCTTGATTTGAGGATAGAAACAGCGATACAAAATGTAATGGCTATTCGTCGGGTGGATTACCAATCAATGGTAAAGCAGTATGATTGGCAGGAATTGATCGGGAAGTATGACTCGAAGCTGGAGGAAATAAGTTGACCAAAGTATTTAGGATTCTAATTGGCCTGATCCTGCTTCCATTAATATTGGGATTCCTTGGAAGATTCAACTGGTTCTTCGATGTGTTTTCCCATTTCAGGTTGTATTACCTGATAGCACTGATACTTGGATGCTTTGCCGCTTTATTTTTTAAGAAGTGGATCGAAGCAGGTATTTCGGGAGTAATCGCTTTGCTGCTGATCTTTAGTATTCTGAAGTTTTATCAACCCGTTGAACGAACAGATGAATTATCAACCCTGAAAATCATATCCATTAACCTGCTGTCTTCGAATTCAGAGTATCAGACGGTGATCGATTTTGTTATGGAAGAGGAACCGGATGTGGTCATTTTCCAGGAGTTGAGTCCAAAGTGGTTTACAGAGCTTGATGCGCTTAAGGAAATGTATCCTATTCAAAAAATGATCCCCAGGATGGATAATTTTGGGATCGGTATGATGAGCCGAATTCCTTTAGATCGTATCGAAGAATTCGATTTCTCTACCGTTGGTGTTCCTTCGTTATTGATATCAACTCTTTTTGAAGGGGAGGAGCTTTCAATTCTTGCGACTCATCCATTACCACCTATTTGGGGCAGATATTTTAAAGCCAGAAATGATCAATTTGATAGTCTTAGTTCTTTTATTGAAACATTTGATAATGAAATACTGTTGATCGGAGACCTCAATTCCACAAACTTCTCTCCAAATTTTAGCAGGTTGATGAAGAACGGTAAACTAAGAGACAGCCGGCTGGGTTTCGGCTTGCTTCCAACCTGGCATGCCGGGAATCCTTTGATCTCGGTAACCCTGGATCATGCATTAGTTACAGATGGACTGATCGTTTCAGACCGAAGAACCGGGCCTTATATCGGGTCCGATCATTTGCCGGTTGTCGTCGAGGTTAGTCCAAAAAAATATTAAGAAGTCACTCCGGCTTCTCCCAGATCACATCTATCCACAGGTCTTCCACTTCCTTTCTTGCCCATTCGTGCCGGCGCAGGAATTTGAGGCTCGATTTAACAGAGGGATTGCTCTTAAAGCAGTTAATATCCACGTGATAGCTGAGCTGCTCCCAGCCATAGTACTCATAGAGATCCTCAACAACCTGTTTCAGTTTAATGCCGTGCAGGGGGTTGTTTGGTTGCTCCCGGCTCACCCTTTCTCCGCTGTTTCCTTCAATTTTGGGAGAGCTACTTTCCACCCCTTTTGAGTATCTATATAACGTTGCAGGCCGTTTTCGACGTATTTGAATCCCTTTTGTGTGATCGTGAGTTCCGTTTCTCCATCGTTCTCTTCCAGTTCATAGAGGATCACAATGTAATTCTCGAGGGTATCTTCGATCCCGGAACCTGCAGGAAATAAGGTATGTTCGAGCAGCTTTCCGGGTTCACTCCGAATCACTTCCCCCTTAACGATAGTAATTTCCTCCTCATCCTGAGTGATATAGAAGTTGGTTTTGCTGCCTGGTTTCCAGTCACTGTTGCATCTGGAACCAAACATATATTTCTCGATCTTGTCAGGATTTGTAAGTGCGTTCCATACCTGATCTTTATCTGCTGAAATAGTTGTATTCAATACAATAGTATTTTCCATTCCTGGTACTTATTTGATTTCTTTAACTCTTCCAATTTGTCCGTTGGTTAAACGAACTTTTATTCCATGAGGGTGAGTGGGACTGTTAGTGAGTATATCTTTCACGGTACCATAGGTTATCACACCAGTTCTCTGATCTTTTTTGAGCACTATGCCAACTTCCGTCCCTGTAGTGATATTACTTCTAAGCGTTCCCTGCATTGTATTAATCGACGATCGTATATTTTTCTTCCACCGCTTTTACCGACTGAGAAATTAAGTCAGAAAGTACATTAATATCTATATCGGAGAGCCTTTTTATGTAGAGGCATGATTTTCCGGTTTTGTACTTTCCAAGCTTGTTCATGAGTTCATCATATCGTTTGAATCCGTTCATTATGTACAGAGTTATAGCTTGTTTTCGATTCGAGAAACCCGTGGTAAGCATGATACCTTCCCGGCCTGAGTCGTATTTATACTCATAAGTTCCAAAACCAACAATAGAAGAACCCCACATTTTAGGTTCTTTTCCTGTTATGGAACTCATCAGATCACAGATCTGTGAACAATCATTCTTTCTTTGCGGTTGATCGATTGCTGAAAGATAGTCCTGAACACGTTTCTCAGTAGGAATGGTTTTATTCTCTGACATCCGTTGGTAAAAGGATTAAAAATAGCTTAAGGTCAGTTATTGCTAAATATTGGCTTTTAGATTGATAAAAAAAAATGTGGTTTTTTCTTAGGAAGATGATAGAATATTTGTATAGTTAATTGTTGTAAAAAACCATGTACAACTGATGCAGTGAACGGCCAGGAAGATTATACAACGAATACTAAAAGGCATCTGGGGATCGCACTTCTGGTGGCCCTGATAACCAGTGCTGTGAGTTTTACGGTATGGAGGCTCAATTCCACTAAGCTGATCAGCTCGAAACAAGAGAGTATAAATATTACAGGGCAGTATCTGGCCAGTCAGTTCAGATCAATATTAGAGTTGAATGTTCAGGCTCTGGATAACCTGAAAGGACGGCTGGAGGAGACTGAAGGTGAATATTTCGAATTCTGGGAATACGATGCTGAATTGATGAGAAAACAGCATGATGCTATCCTGTTCGTGGAATGGATCGATTCGAATATGATCATTCAGAGAGCGAATCCCTATGAAGAGAATAAAAATGCGATCGGTCTTAATATTGGAACTCTGGATTACCGGAAGTATGATTGGCTAAAGGCTGTGGCTGATTCAACCATCAATATTACTCATTGGTTAAAATTAGTGCAGGGGCCTTATGCTTTTCTTGTTGATGATCCTGTCTACTATGATACAGAATTTCAGGGCACCATAACTGCCGGAATGGATTTCACCAATGACTTTATTAAAGTAGTGAGTGGAAATACTGAATTATTTGTAAAAATACAGGATGAACAAGGGAATGTATTTTTTACGCATGGTGATAGCTCAGGAGCAGCAAGTACCCGTTTTGAGCCATACAGAGAAAAGATCCCGCTTTATAGTAAAGATGATCATTGGGAAGTTAGCGTATATCCAAACACACAAATGCTGGAGGGTTGGTTTTTCAAAAATGGCGGGATAGGTCTGTTGCTGGGCTTACTATTTTCGTTCCTGCTATCGGTATCAGTGTACTATATCGATCAGTCTAAAAGTATTGCTGCAAGTTTGGAAAAACTCATCGGTCACCAGAAAAAATTGTATACAGATCTGGAGGTGGAAAAGGAACGAGCCGAAGAAGCATCAAAAGCTAAATCGGAATTTCTATCAAATATGAGCCATGAAGTTCGTACCCCGCTTAGTGGAATTATTGGTGTTGTTGAATTAATGAAACTTCAGGAATTGAGTGAACCACTGAATAAATTTTTGTCAATGCTGGAAATCTCTTCCAGAAATCTGGTAAGTCTGGTAAATGATGTGTTGGATCTTGATAAGATCGAGTCAGGGAATCTGGAACTCCAGGAAAATGAATTCAGCCCCAAGAAAGAGATAGAGAATATTGTAGACCTGTTCAAACCGAGTTTTGAAGAGAAAGGGCTTGAGCTGGATCTTAAATTAGACGGATTCATGGACTGGATGGTAACGGGAGATAAGATCAAATTCTCACAGGTTATGAGTAACCTGATTCGGAATGCGTTCAAGTTTACTGAGGCCGGCGGACTTAGCATAAAAGCAAGGTCAACGGTGATCAATCAGCACCTTGAAGTTAAAATGGAATTCAGGGATACCGGTATCGGAATTCCAAAGGAAAAATGGGAGTATATATTTGAACGCTTCACCCAGATCGATTCAAATCTAAGCAGAGAATACGAGGGCACGGGATTAGGCCTATCGATCTCAAAGAAAATACTGGAATTGATGGGGGGAAGTATTGACCTGGATAGTGAGCCGGGTAAAGGAACGATCTTTTTTGTTGAGGTCCGGTTCCCCATGATAGAAACAACCAGGAAAACCATACCAAACGAACCAGATCATTCTTCGGATATTGATTTCTCCAATTTCAAAGCCCTTATCGTGGATGATATAGAGATCAATCAGATCGTTCTGGAAAAAGTTTTGGAACGATACCGAATTGATGTTGATGTGGCAGAAAACGGAGAAACAGGCGTT
Source organism: Rhodothermia bacterium (assembly GCA_030427885.1). GTDB lineage: Bacteria > Bacteroidota > Rhodothermia > Balneolales > Balneolaceae > JAUICM01. The sequence continues at coordinate 215,577 of JAUICM010000005.1, forward strand.
GATAAGGCAAGCAGAAACAACTATGATATCATTTTCATGGATCTGCATATGCCCAAAAAAGATGGATTTCAGGCGATTAAAGAATTGAGAGAGCTCGGAGTGAAAACTCCCATTATTACTCTTACAGCAAATGTAACACAGGAAGCTATGAACAGATCAAGGGAGCTTGGCTCGGAAGAATATATCACGAAACCCTACTCAAGCTGGAGGATCTATTCAGTTCTGCAGAAATACCTTAAGAATAGTGGAAAGTCGTGAAGACAACAGACCTTAACTGTGACCTTGGAGAATGGAAAAACAGTGAAAGCAGAAAGTATGATGAACAGATCATGCCTTTTATTTCATCCTGCAATATTGCGTGTGGGGGACATATTGGTGATGAAGATTCAGTGAAAAGGACTCTGGAACTTGCTATAAATAATGAGGTTGCTGTTGGGGTTCATCCGTCCTATCCGGACAGGAATAATTTTGGACGGGTCGTTCCGGATATTTCTTACGATCAATTGTCCGACTCTCTGCATGAACAGCTCTGCTTTTTCAAAAAAATGATAGCAGTAGCTGGAACCGAATTGCATCATATAAAACCTCATGGGGCATTGTATAATCACATGAGTAATGATCCTGTCACGGTTGATGTGGTTTTGAAAGTTATGAACGAGGTTTTTCCGGGAACCATGGTCTACCTTGCGTCAGGATCAAATGCCATGAAGAGTGCGGTTTCAAAAGGAATACCTGTAATTGCTGAAGTATTTGCCGACAGGGTGTATGAAGAGGATCTGAGCTTGAGAAGCCGGGACCTAAATGATGCTATGTTAACAGAAGCAGAAGATGTGATATCTCAGATAAGACATTTTATATTATCAGATTCAGTACTTACACATTCGGGAGCTGTTAAATCAATAAAAGCCGATTCCATTTGCCTGCACAGCGATACCCCCGGTGCTTCAAAATTAGCGAAAGCAATAAACAAATTTTTAAAGGAGCATGGAATTACAATCACTGCTCCTTAATAACAAGTCCTGGCACGTACGGACTTTGGGCGAGAAAGCTTGGCTTCTTGAGCCGGAATTTGATGGGGAAGTATTAGCGGAGATTCACAAACTTCATGCTCTGTTTGAAAAGCATGAAATTCCTGAAATATCTGAAACGGTTCCGGCATACAGGAGCATTGCTATTATTTTTAAAGAGGAGCTCAAAGACTTTGGATATGTTGCAGAATTGCTTGAAAAGCAGATAAAACCATCAGAAAATGTAGAAGTAATGAGCAGGGTTATTGAGGTTCCTGTATGTTATGATCTTGGACTGGATTGGGAGGAAGTGAGTTCGCATACCGGACTCCAAAAGCAGAAGCTCATCAAAGCTTTTGAATCTGCTGAATATCCTGTGGCTATGATGGGATTTTTGCCCGGTTTCATATTTCTGGATGGTTTGGATGCTTCGCTATCTGTTCCAAGAAGAAGTTCTCCCAGAACAAAGATTTCGTCCGGTTCTGTTGGAATTGGTGGCTCCCAAACGGGGATATATTCCATTGAAAGTCCTGGTGGGTGGAATATTATCGGGAGAACCCCGCACAGCTTTTTCGATCTGCAAAGCGAACCACCTATGAAACTGAATCCGGGTGACCGGTTGCAGTTTAAAGGTATTAGTAAAGATGAATTCTTTAAGCTGAGCGGGGAATCCGGGGATGGGTAGTTTAAAGATCATCGACGCAGGTTTGTTCACAAGTATTCAGGATGCCGGGAGAACCGGCTACCGAAAATATGGGATCCCATACTCCGGAGCGGCTGATCCGAAGGCGTACGAAGAAGCAAATCGATTGGTCGGAAACCAGGCAGGAAGTCCCGTAATCGAGTTTACCTTACAGGGAGGAAGGATACGGTTCAATTCAAGAGCAGTAATAGCTTTGACCGGTGCTGATATGAGCCCGGTACTGAATGGATCTGCTGTTATTATGTATGGTAGTTTTTTGGTGAAAGAAGGTGATGAATTAAAGCTTCAATTCGCTAAAAGAGGGTGCAGAACTTATCTGGCGATAGCAGGAGAGCTTAAGGCAGACAAAGTATTCGGCTCCTATTCAACATTCGGGAAAGCAGGGTTTGGTGGTTATAAAGGAAGGAATTTAAAAGCAGGAGATGAATTAAGCTGGACGGAAACGACAAAGCAATTTTCCGAACTGAAAACCCCGGTTGAAGAGATTCCATATTATTCATCAAAACTAAAGCTTAAACTTATGAAAGGCCCTGAATGGAATTGGTTGTCTGAAGAAGGAGGTAGACAGTTCCTGGATCAGGAGTTTAAGGTAAGCTCAAGCAGTGACAGGATGGGGGTCAGATTAGAAGGAACAAAGGTAAAGGCGCTGGAAAGGCAAATGATCTCTTCACCGGTAATACCGGGAATCATTCAGTTGCCGGGTAATGGAGAGCCTATCATACTCATGAATGACGGACAAACAATAGGGGGATATCCCAGGATCGCCAAAGTTTATGATTCAGAACTTTGGCGAGTGGGACAGGTAAAACCCGGTGATACGATCAGATTTGAAATGAAAGAATCTACTTAAGCCAGCCTTTTTTAGTGAGGTCATTGGTGTACCAGATCATTCCACCTCCGATGAGAAGCACCATGATGGGCATAACCAGGCCACCAGGGCCGTAAACTTCGATAGAATGTGCAATGAAAATGGAATGATACATTTGCACTAAAACCCCCACAAAAGAAAGTATGAAAAAATAAAACGATACTTTCTTTTTGAGTAGCAGTAACACACTTGCCAGGGCTCCACCCCAAACGGCAATGGCAAACGCAGAAGTTGCCCACGCCGGAGTGTTTTCAATGAGCGTTCGTTCTGCTTCTGATAATGTTTCTAACATCTCAGGTGTCATCATCATCTGAGCGATATAAGCAAAAACGCCTAATAAGTTCCAGATGAGAACGAAAATGGCGATGCCTAAAAACCATTTTGGTTTACTTGAAGTGGTGTTGGTTTCTTCAGACATAGTTTTGTTGGTTGGTTAATATATTGATACCTCAAATACTCGAATCCCGTTGATGAGTTTTTGGATAGTACCAAATTCTGGTCTGAGTTAGAAATAGTTCTGTTTGCAGAACTTATTCAATTTCAATTCCTTCCATGTCAGTGAATGCTGCTTTTACACCCCATCCGCCGAAATTCTCACCAATTACGAACAGGATCTCATTTTCACCTTTTTTCAGATGCGCATATACGGCATCAAAAAAGCCAATAGTGCCCAGATAGCGATAGTCGCGCGACATGAATGTATTTTCCCCACCGTACATCAGTACTCCATTCACATAAACCCAGACAAAATCACTGTATCCAAATACCAGTTGTCTGATAGATGCTTCATCTGCTTTAACAGTAAACTTGGCAAGTACAGTTGCCCGACCTTCTTCAGCGATTGAAAATTTTGCGAGATTGATTGTACCGGAAGATTCCGTCACCCGTTTTGTCCAGCGAAGGTTTTTGGTGTTAATAACCGGTTTATCTCTGAAATCAGCATCACTAACGACATTCGAAACCTGATAACTGGTGATCAATCCTTCAGGAAGCTTGTCGTCAGATGGCTCTCTTTCCACCAGTGTTGGTTTTTTCTTCGAGTATTTGAGCCCGGCAAAATGAACAGGCACCCCGGCACTAAAACCCATACCACCGGATCGGGTGTCATGTTTCAGATCGGTTACTTTGATCAACGGAGTTTCCATATCATCAAAAAAGATATCGGCCTCGTCACCCAGAATATTGATCCTGATATGATGCCAGGTATCAGGTTCCAGAACTACCGCAGTTCCATATCCTTGCCCATGATAAAGTTGCCATCCTGCGAATCCGTTAAATATCGGAGTATACTGGGTAGCATCGGGGTTCCCTGATTGATGAGGACGGACATAGAACGACTCATAGTTGTTTTCATCATGAACACGAAACAGGAAAGAGGGAAAGAACCTGGCTTCCGGGAAATTGATATCCACTTCAATGGTTCCATCCTGAAGATCAATATCTTTGGTAAATACATATCCGGTTTCAAGAAGCATGCTCTCTTTTCCCATATAGGTTTCATACGTAACAGTCGCATTGTTTGTGTTTAGTGATGTATTGTTCATTGGCACTGTTACAGCCTCTTGCGCCGAAGAATGAGATGCAAGAAACAGAACTAAAGCCAGTGTTAGTAAAATGTGTTTCATTGGTCTGTATTTGGTTAAAATTGAACGAATCTATTTTCCCGAAAAAGGGTATCAGGCCAAAATCATACACCGGTTATTTAGCGTTCAAATGCCGTTTTTTTAAACTTGAACCACGTTTGGATAAAGAGTACTCTCAAATATGGAATTGTCGGAAGAATATTATCACAGCCTTTGCAAAAAGAGGATCGAAGAAAAGTATCATCTGGGAAATGGTGATCATAAGATCCGTCAGCGTGATTTTGAATATTTGATAGATATCATCGAGGAGCAATCAGGAATCAGGCTTAGTATATCAACCCTAAAGCGATTCTGGAAGGAAGAAGGTCCACAGAATCCACATCCAAGCACTCTGGATGGATTGGTCTCTGTACTCGGATATAAAGACTGGCTGGAGTTTAAAGTTCAGAATAATGAAACAAAGGAGGGGGTGGGGAAAGAGTCAGGAAATCACTTCCTGAAGAAGCCGGTTATTGTTGCTTCGGTTTCAGGAGCTTTGATTCTGGTGACAGCCTTGTTAATGATCAGTTTCATCAGGCATGATGAAAGTTATTTTCCCGATCCTGATCAGGTACTGTTTACAGCTAATAAAACCGTTTCTCTGGGAGTTCCGAGTACTGTTATATTCAATTATGATGTTTCAGGTATTGAAGCGGATAGTTTCTTTATTCAGCAGGACTGGAACCCTAATCATCGTGACAGGATTAAGCCGGATGGCAATCACTTCTCAAGCATGTATTACATGCCGGGGTATCATAAAACAAAATTGATTGCCAATGAAACTATACTGAAGATCATTCCGGTTCATATTCAGACGGACGGGTGGATGTCGGCTGCTATGTATAATTATGACGAACGTCCGGTTTATATCCGGAAGGACGAGGATAGCAATGGCGTTCTTTCTGCTGAGTCGGATGACATTCTGAACAGCAGCATGGATATCGAACGATTCAGTTTGTTGAGTTTTGTGAATATCAGAGAGTACGGAGGGTTGAGCGGACACAATTTTGAATATGAAACCAGACTCAGATATAAAAGCTTTCTTAACGACCCATGTCCTGCAATAATGTCTACAATCCATACTGAAGTACATATTTACTACATCCCGCTTACCCTCACAGGATGTGAAAGCAATATTGAGCTGAAACTGGGAGAAGTGTATAAGTCAGGGAAGGAAAATGATTTATCAATGTTCGGAACCGATGTTTACCAATGGCAGACCTTGCAATTGAAAGTGATTGATAAAAAAGCGGAAGTATTTCTGAATGGGACAAAGGTATATGAACAGGTTTTTGAAGATAACTTCGGAAGGATAGTAGGACTGGATTACCGTTTCTCCGGACTTGGTGAGATCGATTATGTTCGCCTGAAAGAAGCTGGCGGAGAGCTTGTCTATGAAGATAGTTTTGAAGAGCCCGGGCAATAGAAGAACTCTCTGGAAAGAACCTGTATTGAGGATCAGTACGTCAGGCTTTTCAGGTATTCAATACTTTTCGGAACCTGGTACAATGGATCAGAACTCTCGTCCTCGATGAACATGTATTTGATGCCTAGTTTATTGGCTTCTTTTAGTATACCCGGAATATTGATCTCTCCTGTTCCAAGTATCACATCATTATCGCCGGAAGTCAGTCCGGTATGATCTTTTAAGGTTCCTTTTTTTAGATCTTTGAGGTGAAGCGACACCCAACGGTGACCGTATTTTTTGAGCAGGTATTCCGGATTACCTCCACCAAACTGAATCCATAAAACGTCCATTTGATAAGATACATATTCAGGGTTTGTGTTTTCGATCATGTAATCAAGCAGGGTTCCATCACTGTGTGGCACGAGCTCATACCCATGCGCATGATACATGAAAGTCAGCCCGTTCTCTTTAAATACTTTTCCGGCTTTATTGAACACCTCAACGGCCTCACTTGCATTCAGAAAGTTGAAATTTCCGGTCTCGTGATTTATCCAGGCGCACATCACATATTTTACACCCAGCGCGTTCGCGTAATCTGCCACGACCTGTGGATCATCTTTCAACTGCTGAAATCCGGTTCCGGTTGAAGGTATACTTAAACCACGGTCGGAAAGCATTTTTAGGTATTCATTCGCTTCCATTCCCTGGGGTAATCCACCTTCAATGTATTTAATACCCATTTCTGAAATTATATCCAGTGTTTCCTCAAATCCTTTTTCAGGAACTACATTTCTGAAAGTATACATCTGCACACCAAGTTCTGCTGTGTATAACGGATCACCGGGTTGCTGAGCAAAAACTTCAGAGTTGGGAAGCAGCAGCACGAGAAGTAGTATTGTGAACGTGAGTTTTTTCATGAAACTAGTATTAATGTATTTTGCAGTCTACCACACTGAATCTCTTCTTCCAGGGAGGTGGGGTTTTCAGTTGCTGAAAAAGCGGTGGGTGTTGAGTGAGCTCAACTTATTATAAGTTTCCTTTCTTCAGTTCCTCCACTGCATGATTAGCAGCCCGCGCGGTCAAAGCCATAAAATGCAGCGTTGGGTTTTGTGTTCCCGTTGAGGTCATACAAGCCCCATCAGTTACAAACACATTCTTGCACTCATGCAATTGGTTCCACTTGTTGAGAAGCGAAGTTTTAGGGTCTTTACCCATCCTTACTCCACCCATTTCGTGGATGTCTGAACCAGGATCGGTATCCCGGTTCACAGCACTTATGTTCTTAAATCCGGCTTTCTCGAACATCTCAGTACATTGCTCTACATAATCATCCGCTTGTTTGATATCGTTTTCCTTCCATTCGCAGGAAAGAACGATCTGAGGGATTCCGTATTTATCAGTCAGATCTTCATGCAGACGAACATGGTTATCTTCATACGGCACACATTCGCCCATCATCCAGGTACTGATATGCCAGTTATCGTTCAGCTTTGGTTTAAGGATGTTATCGCGTAGCTCATCCCCGATCATATCGGTATTACTGTTAGAACCACGTCCCGCTGAAACGCCGATCGCATAGCCTCTGAGGAAATCAGTTTCCTGCTTTTTAACATTCCTGAAACGAGGGATATAGGCATTGGTGGGTCTTTGCCCTGATTCCTTTTTATCCAGGAAGCCTTCAACCTGTGCACTGGCATGACCCCGGTAATTATGCCAGGAAAGAAATTTCCCCATCAGGCCATTATCATTTCCAAGGCCATTTGGAAATCGGTCTGACCTTGAATTTAAGAGAATGGCATTGGTATTGATGGTGGAAGCATTCACAAAAATGATATCTGCGTAATACTCCATGGGCTCTTTAGTAAGGCGATCTATGATGCGTACACCCGTCGCTTTTCCCTTTTCTTTATCATAAATGATCGATTCCACCACGGCATCTGGTCTCATGGTGAGGTTCCCGGATTTCAGTGCCCAGGGAATGGTTGAAGAATTGGCACTGAAATAACCTCCCAATACACATCCACGGTTGCACATATTCTGATGCATACATTTTGCACGTCCCTGCTGAATATGAATCTCCTGTGGATCGGTTATATGTGCGCATCGTCCGTAGATCAAATGTCGTGTATCACCATAATGCTTTTTGAGAACATCTTTGAAGTACTTTTCAACAACATTCAGTTCTATCGATGGAAGAAATTTTCCATCAGGTAATACATCCAATCCATCATTATCGCCGGATATTCCTGCAAAAGTCTCAACATGATCATACCAAGGCTCCAGATCTTTATACCGGATAGGCCAGTCTACAGCAAAACCATCCCGGTCAGGTCCTTCAAAATCATAATTACTCCATCGCTGGGTTTGTCGGGCCCAAAGCAGAGATTTTCCGCCAACATGATATCCTCTGAACCATCGGAAAGGTTTTTCATACACCACAGGTTGCTCGTCTTCCGACATCGCCCATTGTAATCTGGATTCATTCATCCATCGGCCTCCAGCGAGTCCGGATCTTTTTTCAAGCGGAACAGTACCTCTGAATTCAAATTCCCATGGCGCTTTCGAAGCGGCAGGGTAGTCTTCGATGTGACGGATATTTTTTCCTCGTTCCAGTACGATGGTTTTTAATCCTTTGTCACACAGTTCTTTAGCGGCCCACCCGCCACTGGCTCCTGAGCCAATAACGATGGCATCATAGGTGCGTTTTTGTTTTGAATCGATATTCAGATTTGCCATTTCTTAAGCCTCCACATCAACATTTCCATCATAGTAACCAGGCATTAGTACCCACCCATGATAATTAACCATTACCTCTTCAGAAGTCTCAAATCCACGTATGGTCTGACTTTTCATGAAATTGAAGAAGCTTTCATCATTGTCATCACCGTTTTTTGACATGGCAAGGAAAAGCTTTGCTTGCTGATCCTTATCACAATCCACAAACTTTTTACTGTGCTTTTGCTCTGCAGAATAATCCAGTTCCCGGAGGTTGTTTTTTATATCGCCCCGAAATTCTTCTTCGTAACAACGGCTGATCAATCCAATTAGGAATTTATCCACTCCAACTGATAACCCGCCGATTTCTCCATTTGAAGGGATGATTACATCTACGATGGAAGAGATGATATCGATCTCGTATTCAGTAAATGTAGTGTTGTAACCAGCCATTTCATCCGGTTTCCATCCCATTGCCCAGGATGGTATTGCCAGAACTCCACCGGAAGCCATCATTAAGGCTTTGATTGCATCGCGTCGTTTCATGTTATTCCTTACTTAATTAGAAGCGCTTTCATGGAACTTACGTTATTTGAATTAAATCACAAGAATGAGAAAAATTATCTCGTAAAAATATTTTATCAATTAAGAGCTGATTAGAATTGGCAAGTAGTATCAGCAGGATTTTTTAATTATTCTCTTAAGGACTGCCAACCAATATTTCCTGATAAATATGCTTAAACGTAGTATACCGGCCTTTTTTATTATCCTATTTTCAATGCAATTGTATGCTCAGGCTCCCCCAAAGCTTATTGTAAGAGGAGACGACATGGGGTATTCCCATTCCGGAAATCTTGCACTCATAAAATCGTATCAGGAAGGAATACAAACCTCCATTGAAGTGATCGTACCCTCACCATGGTTCCCTGAAGCTGTTAAAATGCTTGCTGAAAATCCGGGTTCTGATGTTGGGATACACCTGGCCCTTACCAGTGAGTGGGACAATGTAAAATGGCGTCCATTAACTCAGGTTCCAAGTTTAACTGACCAGGACGGGTATTTCTTACCAATGAGTTTTCCAAACCCTAATTATCCCGGCCTTTCCATTCACGAAGCTGATTGGAAGATCAGCGATATTGAACAGGAGTTAAGAGCACAGATCGAGATGGCCAAAAAGTATATCCCTCAATTGAGCCACGTTTCTTCTCATATGGGATTCACCCGGATCGATCCCGAGATCAACGAATTGGTAAAAAAACTGGCGAAGGAATACGAAATCGATATTGATCCGGGAGAATACGAAGTCCGGTCAGCATCTTACGAAGGACTCAACTGGCCAGCTACCACTAAGGCAGGTTTTAAGGAAAAAGAGAAAGCATTCATTGCTATGCTTAGGAAGCTGGAGAAAGGAAAAGCCTACTTGTTTGTGGATCATCCGGGATTGGATAATGAAGAACTCAAAGCCATTTCACATATCGGATACGAAACTGTGGCAATGGATCGGCAGGGGGTGACGGATGTATTTACCAGTAAGAAAGTAAAAGCAGTTATCAAAGAACTGGGGATTGAGTTGATCGGGTACAAAGATCTGAAGAAATGAGTTTCGCCCCCCCTCTGTCTCCCCCTGCATCAGGGGGAGGACTCGTTGATATAGTATCCGGTTTATTTAGAACGTACCCCTCCTGATGCAGGAGGGGACAGGGGAGGTCAGTAAAGCTTAGAAAATTGAGCAGAGCACAAAAAAAGCCCTGCTCAAAGAACAGGGCTAAAATCTGAATAACGAACATTCGTCAATCGTAAATCAACATTAGAGGTTGGTTATTCTCTAGTTTCCGCCGTCACGTTCTACGTTACGTGGAGTAGGCCATGTCATTTCCTGACCATTCCATGGATTCACACCTAATTCAGCTTGTTCACGGGAAGCACGTTCCGGATCTTCGCTGGCCATATAGGTCAGAATCGCGGTGAGGATGGCGTTATTGCGAACATCATCGAACACGATTTTATCATAGGTATCCAGATTGGTATGCCAGGTGTAGGTTCCATAATCCCAGCTGATAGAGCTGAGCCCAAAGGCAGGAACACCACGAGCCACAAAAGAAGCATAGTCAGAACCACCACTACCAGGACGTCCCGGGAAAGTAGTTTCGATCTGTCCGCGTATCTCTCTGGGGACAGCCTGAAGCCATCGACCAAGGTAGTCGTAAGCATGAAGGAAGCCTTGTCCGGCGATACGGGTTACTCTACCGGTACCATTATCCTGATTGAATACAGTCTGGATATTTTCAACAATCTCCGGATGATCTGCGGCATAGGCTCCGGATCCGTTCAGACCTTGCTCTTCACTTCCCCAAAGGCCAACAATGATGGTTCTCTTTGGATTAGGATATACAGTTTTAAGGATACGGGCTGCCTCCATCATGGTGATTGTTCCGGTACCGTTATCGGTAGCACCAGTTCCACCATCCCAGGAATCAAAGTGAGCAGACAGGATGATATATTCATTCGGTTTTTCGGTACCAGGGATAGTCGCAATAGTATTGAAGGTAGGTACTTTACCAAGATCTTTGGATTCAGTTACTACTTTGATTTTTGGTTGATCACCATACTCAGCAAGTCTCCAAAGCAAACCATAATCTTCTAAAGAAACATCAACCATTGGGATCTTCTCAGTTCTGGCACTGAATATCTTGTTAGCACCAAAACCACGAGACCAGTATGACTGAACGATACCAACCGCTCCTGCTTTTTCGAGTTCAGGAATAAGTGTTCTGCTATTGAAACCTGTTTTCTCAATATTCGCATTCCAGGCTTCACCCGCAGCACGGCGCTCTTCTTTCATTTTTTCAAATGACTCTTCCGTAGCCCATTCTTCCCAGTTATAATCGGGACGTCCGGTGATCTGTGGTTGTGAAACCAGTACGATCTTACCTTTTACAGAAGGAAGCCAAGCCTTGAATGCAGCTTCATCATCAAACATAGGAATGTGTACTACTTCTGCAGTAACCCCACCTTTCCTGGTACTTGGACTCCATGCAAGTTGTTGTCCGCTAAGGGTTACCACTCGTGGTGAAACAAGATCGATGTGTGTGATGCCACGTTCCCATCCCCGCCACTGGCCCCATTGCTGGTTTTCAGCTTCTATGCCCCATTCTCCGAAAGTTTCAACAGCCCAGTCATGAGCATTTTTCATTTGTGTGGTACCTACCAGACGAGGACCAACAACGTCGAGGAGTTCGTGGGCAAGTACTTCAAGTTGGGAATTATCGGTAGCCTCCGACACGATCTTTTCCACCATTTCATCGGTAGATTGAGCATGCACCAGGTTTACCAACAGAAAAGCACTGATAAATAGTGTAGTTAGCTTTTTCAAGGTATTAGAATTTGATTAAAGGTTAATGAGCCGAATATATCATCGTTTCTAATAAAAGAATGACTGCGTAACGTCTTTTAACGAATGCATGATTGGATTGGATCCAAATTCGAGTAGTTTTGCGAAAGTTCAATTAAATACTTAATTGGTATCAGAGATTTTGGAATACTCTTCTTTATAAACGGGATATATACTTAACTAAAATGAATTGGAATAAATACATCTTCAGTATGGCTATCGCTGTACTGTTACACTTACCCATACTTGTAAAAGCACAAGACTATTTAAACACAGACCTGCCAGTTGAAGACAGGGTAGAGGCATTGATCAGTCAAATGACTCTGGAAGAAAAAGCACAGCAGATGCTGGACCGTGCCCCGGCTATCGATCGATTGGGAGTTCCGGAGTACAACTGGTGGAACGAAGCACTGCACGGAGTGGCGAGAGCAGGGCTTGCAACTTCCTATCCGCAAGCAATTGGATTTGCATCAACGTGGAATGAAGATCTCATTTTCAGGATGGCCACTGCTATTTCAGATGAAGCACGGGCAAAGCACCACGAATTTGCACGAAACGGAACACGTCTCAGATATCAGGGGCTCACCATATGGTCTCCGAACATCAACATATTCAGAGATCCACGGTGGGGAAGAGGACAGGAAACCTACGGGGAAGATCCCTTTCTTACCGGAAGGATAGCAGTGAATTTCATAAAAGGCCTTCAGGGAGATGACCCGGATTACTTAAAAACCATTGCTACGGTAAAGCATTTTGCGGTGCACAGCGGACCAGAACCTGAACGCCATACTTTTGACGCGATAGCAACAGAACGGGACATGCGGGAGACATACTACCCCATGTTTAAAACTGGAATACTTGAGGGTGGTGCTTATTCTCTGATGTGTGCCTATAACAGGGTGAATGGAGATGCAGCCTGTGCCAGTGATCCCTTATTAAAAGACATGCTTCGGGGAGAGTGGGATTTTGATGGGTATGTGGTTTCTGATTGCTGGGCTTTAGATGATATCTACCGAAACCATAAACTGGTGGAAACAGCAGCCGAAGCTGCTGCCGCTGCTCTTAAGTCAGGAACTGATCTCGATTGTGGGACACAAGTCTACCCTTATCTGGTCGAAGCAGTTGAAAAAGGATACATCACTGAAGACGATATTGATGTTTCATTGAGGAGATTGTTTACCGCCCGGTTCAAACTTGGGATGTTTGATCCGCCAGAAAAAGTGAAGTACCAGAACATTCCATACGATGTGGTTGACAGTGAAGAACATAAAGAACTGGCCCTTGAAGTGACAAGGGAATCAATGGTACTGCTTAAGAATGATGGAGTGCTGCCATTAAAGAAAGACCTCAATAAAATTGCGGTAATTGGCCCGAATTCTAATCAATGGGACGTATTACTGGGAAATTACAATGGTTTTCCATCTGAGATCATTACCCCTTTGAAAGGGATTGAACAGGCAGTTGGCGAAGGGACTGAAGTTCTTTTTACAGAAGGGACACCACATGCGGATGGTTTCCCAATATTCAGAATTGTGCCATCTAATGTCTTTTTTACTGAAGAGGGACAAAGAGGATTGAAAGCTGAATACTTTGGAGACAGAGAACTTGAATCAGAAGCTCTGTACACTGAAATGGTTTCAGATCTGGATGCAGACTGGAAAGAAAAAGCCCCAAGAGAAGACATGAATGGAGATGATTTCGGGGTTCGGTGGACCGGGTTTATCAAACCGGAAGTAAGTGGGGAATACCAGCTTGGGATGTGGTCAACCATGAGGTATGAGATCTATTTTGAGGATAGCTTGTTATCCCGTTCCAGATATAATTACCGTGATGAATTTGGCGATCCCCGTATGATACCTGCTCCAAAATTAGAATTGGAAGCCGGAAAGGAATATAAGATCAGGATTGAAGGACATGAGTCGTATGCTGATGCTCAACTGCAAATGGTTTGGGCAGGGCCGACAGAGCATCTCGAAGATGAAGCAATATCGATTGCCAGAGAAGCTGATGCAGTAATCATGTTTATGGGACTCACACCCAGACTGGAAGGAGAAGAAATGAGAGTGGAAATCGATGGCTTCAGTGGGGGAGACCGAACTGACATTGATCTTCCGGATGCTCAGAAAGAGCTGATCAAAAAGATAACAGAACTGGGAAAGCCAACCGTTCTTGTACTGTTAAATGGAAGTGCACTTGCGGTGAACTGGGCTGACAAGAATGTACCGGCGATTTTGGAAGCCTGGTATCCGGGTCAGGCTGGTGGAACAGCTATTGCAGATGTTTTATTTGGAGATTATAACCCGGCAGGACGGCTCCCAGTTACCTTTTATAAAAGTGTGGACGATCTTCCTCCTTTCGGAGATTATAACATGGAAAACAGAACTTACCGCTACTTCAGGGATGATGTACTATATTCATTTGGGCATGGACTCAGCTACACAACTTTTAGATATTTAAAACCTTCTATCAGCGCAAACTATATTCAGGAGGAAGGTCAGGTGACTGTTAGTGTGGATATCACTAATTCCGGAGAAAGAGCAGGGGACGAGGTAGTTCAGTTGTATGTGGGTTATCCCGGTTCAAAAGTAAGCCGCCCAATCAAGGATCTCAGGGGATTTCACAGGATCCATCTGGAGAAAGGAGAAACCAAAACAGTTGAATTCGTCTTGAAGGCCGAAGATCTGAGATACTGGGATCCGGAAAGTGATAAATGGGTATTAGAAAAAACCCCTGTCAAAATAATGATAGGGGCTTCATCTTCAGATATTCGGCAGGAACTGGTTCTGAATGTTAAGTAGAGTAGTCCTACTTGAGCAGCATCATCTGTTTGGTTTGTAAGAAATCACCGGCACGTAACTGGTAATAGTAAATTCCGGAGGACATACCCACTGCATTCCAGTTCACCGAATGTTGTCCGGAGTTCATCCTGGTATTCAGCAGGGTTGAGATTTCCTGACCAAGTGTGTTGAATACTTTCAGGCTCACATTACTTGCTTCCGGTAAGCTGAAATTGATGGTAGTGCTTGGGTTGAATGGATTTGGGTAATTCTGATCGAGAACAAATTTGTTTGGGGATGAGTCTATGTCGTCTTCATTGCTGTTGATCAGAGCAACTCCGTAAACAATACGGTTCCAGACTCCATTTTGACCTTGTGTATCGGTATCATCGAACATTGGCACAAAAGTATTTGGACCGGTTAGAATATTAGTTACCCCCTGATCACCGGTTCCATCATCCAGACGTAACGGGATAGAATTTTGATCCGGGTCAACGGAGGCTACTTCAGTTTCATACACAACATGAAAAGTTTGACCGGAGGAAACATTGACATCGAGGTCTTTGATATTAAATGATTGCCAGCCGGAACCCAGATCTCCAAAATCAACTTCGGTTGATGCAATTTCTGAACCCGGTTTCCCGCTGTTATCATCATAAATTGAAATATTAAGCGTACCGGAACCTTTAACCTGAATAGGATTTCCGGATCCGGCATCTGTTCCGGAAACGATGAAGAGTTCAAGAGTATGGATCAACGCATTTTTAGGGGCGGTGAATTTATTAGAAAAACCAAGTCTGCCCTCGCCTGTACTATTCACATATGGAATTGACCAATAGAATTTAGGGGTATTACTGTAGGTACTGTCTTTGGAAAGGGTATACACGGCTTCACCACTTGCTGATACCGTAAAATCAAGTGTAGAAACTTCACTGTCTTCGTTAGCACTCGGTTCGGTATTTACCAGCATGATATAGGCCTGGTCATAACTGTCAGAGGACGGAGCAGTAAAAGTCTGTCCATTTGTTAGGATCTCGATATTCTTATTTATCCCCTGAACGGTAAAAAGGCGAGCCTGGCCAAGACTTCCTGACCATGATACCGTGGCATTCAAATTCCCTACCTGTCCTAATCCGATGTAAGAAATAGCTCCTCGTTTTACCCCAACCGTTTTACCACTAAAGGTTGTGCCTGAAGAATAATCTATATCTGATACTTTAAGTCCTTTTAGAAAGGGATGAGTATAGCCGTAGGAATTGGCGGGATCATTCACAAGATTTGCAATTCCCCATGCTACCAATAATTCAGGGAAATCCATGTCGGAGCCACTGGCTGATAATGCATTATTGATCGCTGATACTCCGCTTGTGGAGGTTCGGGTAAGATTTCCGGCTTTCTCATAACCAAGATGATCCCACATAAAACTAAAGAATGAAGCCGAACGACCATAGTCTTCCAGTGTATTATTGATATTGGCTCTGTCCCAGCGGAAGATTGGAATATTTGTATCTGCCAGATAGTTATAAATACTGTAGTGTGGGAAGTAACCAACCAGCAATGAAGCAAAATTAGACTGCCCTTCATTGATAAAAGTAAACTCTGGGTTCTGGCTGTTATACCTGAAATGGATCAGGTGCTGATATTCGTGAGCCAGGGTACTTAATGGAGCAAGAGGATCAGCTTCACTTTCATCCGGATCATAGATTCCGGGATAAGAGTCAATATACAGTATATCCCGCTCGTTCGATTCGACATTTCCACCTCCTAATTGCGCTTTGGTATACTGATCGCCGCTGAAGAAGAAACCGGCAGTGTATCCACCTCGGTCGGTTGGATTCCAGTCATCTTTTATATCAGTAACCAGGAAGTCTACATAATTATCGCCGTCATAATTAGGAGGGTTTCCAAATACATCATTTTCAAGCTTTACAATACCAATACTTGGGTCAAAAGAGAATTGATTTGAGCTGGTCTCAAGATATTTCATCATGCTATCAGCTACGGAAGGATTCAGATGTCCGTTATTGATCTCATTCACTTCGAACCAGATCTGACTTACATCCCCTTTTACCATGAGCTGAAACTGCTTACTTTCGTATACCGTGGTCTGGAAGTTTTGAACATAAAAATTTCTTTTATCCCCCACATCATCCGTTGAAGATTTACTTCTGCTCCGGGTATTGGAAGGGTACTTTTCAGCCAGGTTCCGGAAGAATTCAGTGTTGTTCAGTCTATCAGTAACATGAATGGGGTACGATTTTTTTGAAATCTGTTGCTCCCCTTCATCGAAGCGAACCTGTTGTGCTTTCAGCGATACCGAGAAAGCGAATAGTAGTAGAAGGATAAGTGATCTTTTCATTTCTGAACCTCTTTGATCTCATAGAAATGTACTTCGAAAAACTGCATAGAACTTCTTTTGATGAGTTCTCCATACAGGGAAGCATAGTTTCCGTTTAATGATGAATATTTTTCTTTTAAGAACTCTTCGTCAGCTTCTAACCGGTACGCAACACTATCTGAAACAAAGATAGTGGGAACAGCAAAGGGTTCATTACCTGAATAATTTAACATTCCCGATACTTTAGTCAACCCGGATACGTCACTTGAAGAAGTGAAAGGTTGAGCTGGATCCTTAGATGTTTGAGCTGTTGAACTTTTTTGTTCAGTTTGATCGGCCTTCTCTTTTGAAGAAGTACATGAACAAACCAGCAGGAGAATAATTAGTGGGGTTACAAGCCTGGTTTTCAAAATTTGGTACCTGGTTTAGATAAATAGTATTTCAGAGCACGATAAATAATTTTATGAACCTATAAAACTTAAACTAAGCCATGAAACTAATTATTGTTTCAGATAATTCGATATTTAGCTCATGATCTCTTACTGACTTTTTTATAGTAGATCCTAAACCCATGTGTTTGTTGCAAATGACTGTTTAATTTAGTTTACTTCGTTGAAATAACGGAGAGTTCGGTGATGGTAAAAAAGTCGGTTGTTTTAAGTAAAGGATTGTTCCTGGGTGTATGTGTTCTCATTCTCATATCTGGGTGCGTGTTTTTCATCAGCAGAGTAGAAGTGGAAACAGAGGCTGCTACCTCGCAGGTGACAACTCCGGTTAAAGTACACCTCAAAGACGGTCAGACTGCTTTATTCAAGAACGGGGCTACTTTCAGCCCGGATTCGATCCATGGATTTGGATACCTGTATTCTGTTAATCTTGACAGGGCAAGGGCAATTTCAGTGTTATCCAGAGAGGATGTTGCAGCGTACGAAGTCTTTACATCCAAAGTGCAGGTTGGGGAATCGCTTGGGTTATCACTTTTTGCATCAGGAGTTGCTGCAGTTACAACTCCATATCTTCTCGTTGCTATTTTTGGATCCTGCCCAACAGTCTATTATGGTACTGACTCGACCATGGTCCTCGAATCTGAACTTTTCTCAAACAGTATTGCCCCAATTTTAGAAACCCGTGATGTAGCCGTTACAAATATTCCAACAAGTACATCCGGCGTGATAGATATGGAACTTCGCAATGAAGCGCTGGAGACACATTACATCAACCAGATCGAATTATTGGAAGTAATGCATCTTCCAAATGAAAAAGTGGTCTCAACACGGCAGGGAACACCATTATCACTTAGAGGATTTTCAGGATTAATATCAGCAAAGGCGGCATCAGGCAAAGATATAACAAATGAACTTAGTGGAAGAGATGGTCGCTCCTACGAGTATGACATCCCGGTAAATAGCGATCCTGATGGGGTTGAATGGGATCATATTGATCTGGTTTATCCACCAGTTGAACAAAAAACGGGTGCATTGTACATGAGGGTTCGAAACAGTCTGTTCAGCACTATTCTACTTTACGATCATATTTTATCCGCTCAGGGAACCGGGGCAATGGATTGGATCGGTAGAGACATGGAAAATGTAAGTGAGGCCGTGGCAATTGGTGATTTCTTCCACAAGTATACCGGTATTCGTGTGGACCTTTTTGTTGATAGCGAATATGAAGAAGTTATCAGGATAGCTAATACCGGACCAATTGCATGGAGGGATATTGCACTGCCATTGTTTAATATTCCAACCGGAGATTCTGTTCGGGTTAGATTGCGTTTTCTTGCAGATTCCTGGAGAATAGATGAAGTGGATCTTGCCACTGAATTCAGTATGCCGGAAGTAAAAGCAATACCTGTTGCTAAGATCCGGAATACCAGTGGAAGAGGCTCATCCGTTGAGGATCTGAAAAAGCTCAGGGAAGGGGATGATAGCTACCTGATCACTTACCCTGGAGATAGTTATACCATAAGTTTTAATACCAGCGTGGTAACTGAGGGAATGGAGGCGAGCTATCTGCTAGCCGGACAGGGATTTTATATTGAATGGATCAGGGATAAATGGATAGAAGAAGTAAAAGAACCAAAGCCTCTGGAGTATTCGCCCGGTATGATTCATAAGGCGCAGCAGGAATGGCAAATGCGTAAGGCTGATTTTGAGAAGGAGTTTTTTGAATCTAAAGTAGCAACACAATGAAAGCTTTGATCGGATCGATTTTGGTGCTGATACTTTCAGCCGGGTGCAGATTTGGAGGCAAGATCACGCAAGTGTATGTAGCCAACAATCCGGAGGGGACTCCCATTGAGTTTACAACAATCAATAATGATGAATTTTCTGGTGAGTACCTGGGATTCAAGGGAGATACACTGATATTCTATTCTGCAAAGATCAGAATTGAAAATGAAGTAGCGGTATACGGGGTTTCCGGAGTGGAAGAAAGAGATATCCAAAAGTTAAATTTCCAGAACAACAGAAAACTGATCATTGATAAAAGTCATAACAGGCACAATCTGGATAAAACACCAGTGTACAGCAGGTACCCGCAGGGAATAAATGATTCACTATTAAAAACTATTTTGGAAGCATATAAACAGGATTCACTGGTCTTTATCAATGGGAGGAAGCAGTAATGAGAAGCAGGAATCTTGTACTGATATTGATTCTGCTCATTATGTATTCCGGATCCATTAGGGCACAGGAAAATCCTGAGAGTGATGTGATCAGTGAGATACGAGCAGCTACAAAAATATTCAAAGATCAGAAAATGGCAGAGCTGTATGGCTACCGTAAATTTGGCCCTGATATGCCAAATATGGGCACGCACTGGCTCTATCTGACGGCAGCAGTAGACCGTAATTTTGATCTGAGCCGACCTTCAACTCTTACCTACTTGACGATTGATGGGGAACCTGTCTTAACCGGGGTGGCTTATACCTACCCGGTGCAACCAGGGGAAACTCCTCCATCATTACCTCTCAAAGAAATGAAATGGCATTACCATTCAGGTAATCTGGAAGAAGAGGCGTTTGGCCTTCATCCAAAAATGAAGCAATCAAATGAAAAAGATATTGCGAACCTTGCTATGCTTCATGCCTGGGTTTGGAAGGACAACCCGGAGGGGATGTTTGCGGCTGATAACTGGGCACTTTCATTTATCCGGAATGGAATCGCGGCCCCGGACAAACCTGTAATAGAAGCTTCAAAAGCATTATTTATGCTTAACGGTGGAATCAGTTACTATCTTAAATTTATTGAGCTTTCAGTTGGGGATGCAGTTTATGATAAAGAGGAGGTCAGGTCGATCATGAAAAAGTACACCTCCGGGATCGAAGAAAAGGCTCTACAGCTTAGGGCCAATAAAGAGATAAACGAGGAAGATCAGGCTGAATTAAAAAGACTATGGCTTGAAATGTGGAGCAGCATTCGGAATGAAATGACTGAAAATATCTGGGCAGCTATTGAGGTCCATCTTTATTCTGATGATAGTATGCATCATAAATAAAAAAGCCTGTTCCAAAAAAGTGGAACAGGCTTCTGAAAGTGCCCGAAAAAGGAGTCGAACCTTCACGCCATTGCTGGCATACGTCCCTGAAACGCACGCGTCTACCAATTCCGCCATTCGGGCTTCAAAGAATCGTAAAATTACCGCTTGTTTAGCTTCGATTCAATAGTTTTTAGAGATTATTTAATATCTGCGTCAATCGCTCCCAGGATTTATTTCGGGCTACTTTATTGGGGTTATCCATCGCAGCGTCCGGGTCATCTCCGCTTCTCATAAAAGCATGGCCAGCTCCTTCATAGATCTCATATTCATAGATCTTGTCATATTTATTCATAGCCGCTTCTGAGGCCTCGATCGTAGAATTAACGCGATTATCGTTGCCACCATAAAATCCATAAACCGGAACTTTAATTTGGGCGTATTCAGCATCATTACCCGGACCGGTACCATAAAATACTAACGCTGCTTTGATTGCATCACCGGAATTGGTGGCAAAACGAAACGATTGGGACCCTCCCCAGCAAAATCCGGCTACTGCAATGGTTCCATTTCCAGCTTCAATATTCTGAGCATAAGCCAGAACCGCTTTAAGATCAGCAGTTACATTATCGGGGTCTAACCCATAAATGGCAGAGCGGGCATCATCCGAAGAAGGAAAATCTGTGGTTTTTTCATATCCATTAACAGTATTGGATATGAGATCGGGAGCTATGGCGATGAAACCTTGTCCGGCAAGCTGATCAGCAAAACTTCGGGCCCAGTCATTTAGCCCCCGGTTTTCATGGATAACGATCACAACGATAGCATCATCCGCAACCTCAGGATATACGACAAAATTGTGCATGGTTCTGCCACTGGATTCAATGGTTACCCATTCATGGTGTCGGGGTGAATTCTCAAGCTGTTCCAGTGCGTAATCCTGCGCAGTAGTAACACTGCTAAACAAGACGAAGAATAAAAGGGTGGTAATAGTTCTCATAGATATAGGGGTTAATGAACATATAAAATACTCTAAACACGAAAGATTGCAATCCTTTGAATAGCTTCTTACAAATTCGATCAATAGGCTTATATTCCGCTCTCAATAACATAGAGGCTATGCAAATTAAAATACAACGTCAGAATAAAGCAGTTCACCTGAAAGCAACCAATGAACAGGGACATGAAGTTAATCTCGACGGATCTGAAGCAATTGGAGGTCAGAATCTTGGTTTTCGACCAATGCAGATGCTATTGGTTGCTCTGGGCTCCTGCGCATCCATGGATGTGATTTCCATACTACAAAAGCAGAAGCAGCCCATTGATGACTATTCGGTGGTGGTAGATGGAGAGCGAGACCAGGATCAGGTTCCTTCTCTCTTCAGAGAGATCCATGTCAGGTTCCAGTTTAAAGGGAATCTGGATCCGGCAAAGGTAAAACGCGCTATTAAGCTTTCGATGGAAAAGTATTGCTCAGTAACTAAAACCTTAGAGGAAACAGCATTGATCACTTCCTCTTTTAGAATTAATGATGATGAAGAACAAAGAATTTGAAACGAAAGCTATTCGCCACCAGGTTGCCCGGTCTGACCAAAGAGAGCATTCTGTACCCATTTTTGCGACATCAAGCTATATGTTTGATAGTGCCGAGCATGCCCGGGCTTTGTTTGCAAAGGAACTGGACGGGAATGTGTATTCAAGGTATTCAAATCCGAACAACGATGAGTTTGTTCAGAAGCTTTGTCTTCTGGAAGGGGCTGAGTCTGGTATTTCTACAGCTTCAGGAATGGCAGCGATGTTTGTTAGTATTGCATCGTTTCTGAATCAAGGGGATCACATTGTTGCATGCCGATCAGTATTTGGATCCACACACCAGATCCTAACTCAGCTTCTGCCTCGCTGGGGGATCACTCACAGTTACGTAGATGTTCATGATCTTGAAGGATGGGAGAAAGCAATCACCCCGAATACAAAAATGTTCTTTTTTGAAACTCCTTCGAACCCGGCACTGGATCTTATAGACATTGAAAAAGTAGTAGCCATAGCAAAAGCGCATAACATTCTGGTTAATGTCGACAATTGCTTTGCCACACCATACCTGCAAAATCCGATCAAACTGGGTGTGGATATTGTGACACATTCTGCTACTAAATTTATAGACGGACAGGGCAGAACCCTGGGTGGAGCGATACTCGGAAGTGAAAAGGTTATAGAGGAAGTGATGTTTATGGGAAGGCACACAGGGCCAGCGATGTCACCATTCAATGGATGGATACTTTCAAAAAGCCTTGAAACACTGGCTGTTCGTATGGACCGGCATTGCGAAAACGCTACAGAGCTGGCTAATTTCCTTTCAGATCATGCTCAGGTCAGGCTCGTTAAATACCCGCATTTAAGGTCACATCCACAGTATGAACTGGCGATGAAGCAAATGAGTAAGGGTGGGGGCATTGTTACATTTGAAGTAAAAGGGGGACTGGAACAGGGACGTAAATTCCTGGATGCTCTTGAAATGATGTCTCTGTCAGCAAATCTGGGTGATACAAGAAGTATTGCTACACATCCGGCCTCTACAACTCATTCAAAGCTGTCTGAGGAAGAACGACAAACGGTTGGAATAACTCCCGGATTGGTTCGAATATCGACTGGCCTGGAAAACATCAAAGATATCATCAGTGATATTGATCAGGCATTGAACAGATCTAAGTCTTAGTCAACTAAGGCTGCGTCTACTCTGGTTGGGGTTTTATATCCACCCACAATCTCATCTGCAGCATTGGCTATCGCTTTGATGGTGTTGGTCATGTGAGGTATATCGATCGTTTCGAACTCATCACTGACCTTATGGTAGTCCTGATCCACATCAATGGGTGTTGTACTGATAGAATGAGCCGGAACACCTAAACGAGCAAGAGTGGCGTTATCAGAGCGATAGAAGAGATTCTGAGATGGGTATGGGTCCGCATAGAAGCGAAATACAGAATCCGGAGTGCTCTCGGTAAGGATCTCTCCAAAGCTGGAACGGTCATAACCGGTGATCCACGCAGTATTTGGTCCGGATACTGCTGGCTTACCGATCATCTCAATATTGAACATAGCCACGATCTCATCAGGATCAAGCTGTTTCGAAAAGTATTGTGATCCATACCCTCCAACTTCCTCAGCAGTAAACGCCACAAACATAATGGTTCGTTGGGGTTTTGGTTTGCCCTGGAAGTGTTTTGCAAGCTCTATAACGGCTGTTACACCTGAGGCATCATCATTAGCTCCATTAGCGATAGAATCACCTTCAACTGCATTTCTGATTCCAATATGATCATAGTGTGCAGAGAAGAGTACGATCTCATGTGCTCGTTTACCTTCAATAACACCGGCTACATTTGCAAGTTCGATGCTATCGTTTTTTGTGGTGATTTCGAAAGAGAAATTATCAGATTCGTTATGAAGAACGAACAGAACATTTGCTTTCCCTTCAATAGAGATAGCCCGAACTGGTCTGGAATAATATCGGTGAAGAGCAGTGAATGTAGAAGAGTGCGCTTCATCTACAAAAACGATCAGGTCTGAATCTGAAGAACTAAGTTCCCGTTGCTTTGCCCGGAAATTATCAGTTGCAGATATCGTGGCCGTTTCAACAGAACCTGGGGTCCAGGACAGCTGATCTGAATAGATCGACCCAAAGTATTTATCGGAACCCAGTTGAGTCCCATCGATTTGAATATCAGCATTAGCAATACTGATAACATTCAGGTTGAAGCTCTGAAGGTAGCTGTCTTCTCCGGGCAAATAATCCAGTTCAGCAGCAGTGAATTCATTGGAAATATAGTCTGCTGCTCTCTTGATGTCCTCACTGAAAGCCTGGCGTCCGCGCATATCATCAGAACTAAGAGTCTTCAGGACTTCGGACACGGAATTTTCAGTGATCTCATACGGGACTTTTTTCTCACACTGAGTGAATACAATTGTTATTAAAATCAGGGCCAAAGAAACAGGATGTACGCGCAACATATTTTTAGTTTGTTAGATTGAAACAGAAAGATACACAACTTGAGAAGGGGAGTCAGTAAAAAATTACAACGCGGTTTTATACTTTATTAAGCGGGAACCATTTAAGTAAAACGGCTTCAGTAGTAGCCAGAGTAATAGGCTTTGCGATGAAATCCTGCATGCCAGCCTCGAAGCAGCGTGCTTTGTCTTCAGTAGTGGCGTTGGCGGTCATAGCAACAATAACAGGGAAATCATCTATGGTCTTCAGCGTTTTGATGCGGATAGTCGCTTCAATGCCATCCATTTCAGGCATTTCCATATCCATGAAAACGAGGTCATAGTTTTTTTGCTGTACCATTTCTACAGCCTCAAAACCATTATTGGCTATATCAGTACTAAAGCCAATGCGCTCGAGTACTTTGATCACAACTTTTTGGTTGATCAGATTATCCTCAACCACCAGGATTGAAATATTAGTGTTGAGTTTATTCTCATCTGATTCCTTTTGTTTTTCCAGAAGATCGATCTGGGGCTGGGAAACCGGATTTGACTCGATAGTAAAGTAGAAAGTGGTCCCTGCTCCCAGTTTACTTTGAACCCAGATCCTTCCACCCATTCCTTCAATAAGTCTTTTACTGATAGCGAGTCCCAGGCCAGTGCCTCCATACCTTCTGTTTCGGTCGGCATCAAGCTGAGAAAACCGATCGAAGAGCAGCCCCATTTTTTCTTCAGGGATACCGATACCGGAATCTTTAACAATAAAAAGGATCTGTCCCTTTTCAGAAATGGATTCTGTTGTTGTGACCTGAATCGAGATCTCACCTTCATCGGTAAACTTAATGGCGTTACCAATCAGATTAATAAGTATCTGGCGCAGGCGAACTGAATCTGTTTCGATATAGTCAGAAAGACTGTCATCAAAGCGGAAACTCAATTTCACTTTAGTCGGGTCGGTAAGTGTACCCAGCATCTTGATAGTATCGGCAAGAAGAGTAGGAATATGGGTAGGGTGATATTCAAGCTGGATGTCATCAGATTCGATCTTAGTGAAATCCAGGATGTTATTGATGATACCCAACAGACTTTCACCACTCTTTTTGATGGTCTTGGCGAACTGTGTTTTCTCTTTTTCTGATTTACTGTCGAGAAGGAGTTCAGAGAGGCCAATAACTGCATTCAGGGGTGTTCTGAGTTCGTGCCCCATGGTAGAAAGAAAGTGCGTTTTAGCAACCGAAGCTGCCTCAGCATTTTCCTTAGCCAGATTTAATGTATTTGAGAAGCGATTGGATAAAGTAAGAGACTGCAGAAAGAAGAAAGTCACATAGCCTATAAAGTTGACGAGAAGATTCTCATCTATCAGCACATAATATTCAAGCAGGTCGTAGATGAAAACAATAAAGATCACGAGTATACTGGCAACGGCGAATCCGGAGCCAACCCGCCTGTGAACACGGGCTAATATGAGTACATAACAAGAGTAAACAATATATATCGCCAACGATAGAAAGAAGAAATTGATCAGAGAAGTAAAGTAGTACGGAGGAAATACAAGCGATACAAAAGCAAAGCCAAAGAAGGTGTAATTAAACCCATTCATGATGTACTTATTATTCTCATCCGGGTACAGGTTTTTAAGAAATAAACCGAATAAAGCAGCCGACAGATACAGAGAAATGTACTCGAGTTTTACTGAAATGATCCAGGACAAACCGGGTAACAGAAGGTGCAGAGGGTATAGTTCGGTTCCGATAAGTCGGTAGCTGTACGAAAAACAGAATAGTGCAAAATAAAGAATGGGCACTTCTGAACGGCCAAAGAAGTAAAGGCCGATAAAGAATAAACCACCCATGATCAAACTCCCGGTTAATACAAAAGTATAACCCAGTTCAACTTCACGTTCCTGTTGAAGAACTTCTTCTGAGCCTATCACAATAGGTAACCTGATACCGCCTTTACTGTGATCGAAGTTTGAGATTTGAAGCGTTATATCCAGCGAGTTTTCTTCATATCTGTCTAAGGGGACGGTTTGGGGTACCCATTTGGGCCGGTAATTTGCCTCTGAAGTAGCAACAATACCATTCCGGGCAACCAACTGATCATTCACAAAAAGACTGTAAGCGGAGTACATGTCAGGGATTGTGAAGGCAAGTTTCGGATAATTTGGTGGGAGGATCAATTTCAGTTTATAAGTGGCATATCCGTACGATCCGAGTTCATCGTACTCGTTCCACAAATGAGGAAGAGAGACTAATTCAGGCATTTTCCGGATGGGGTCGGTTGGGTCGATCAGCTGTTCCCAGTAGAATTGCCATTCTCCATTCAATTCTATTGACCCGGAGTTTTCGAAATTATAATTACTCAGATCCAGTATGCCCCGTTGGGCTTTGGGCTGTGCCAATCCCATTGATACCTGAAGGAAGGTAAAGGCAAATAACCCAACAACCCCGACTAATAATTTCCTGATACTGATGGTCAAAACTCTTCTGAATAAATTGAAAGAGAAAACAAGGTATATAAAAACAAACAAAAAAGGCTCCTTCAGGAACCTTTGTTAGAAAATTTTATCAAGTAGTTGAGGGAGACCATTTGAACTCGGGATCGCCAAATTTTTTCAGTGTCCTGTAATGTGAAGCAACAGCTTCTGTGAATGTCTCATGACAATTATATGGTACACCAAACTCTTTAGCTGTTTGTTCTACAATGGGGCTTATTGCAGGGTAATGGATACTGCACACCTTGGGAAATAAGTGGTGCTCGATCTGGAAATTCAAACCACCTACATACCAACAAAGAGCTTTATTGCTTCTTGCGAAGTTATTGGTAGTAAGCATTTCATGAATCACCCAATGATTTTCGATCATATTCTCTTCATTCGGGATTGGATGGGTTGTGGATTCAACCACATGAGCCAGCTGAAAAATAATGCCTAAAATAAGTCCTGCTGTTAAATGAAGGGTCGTAAAGCCGATCAACAGCTGCCACCAGGTAATATCAAGTATCATCAGGGGCAGAACGATCATATATGTGTAATAAATAGCTTTTGTAATGATAAGCTTGACCCACTCTTTGAAAGGGTGCTTTTTATTTTCATATGGGCCTAAAGGAGATTTGAAGAAATACCAGTAGTCTTTAACAAATACCCAGAAGAATGTTGCAAATGAATAGGCCGGGAAGGCTAAAAAATGTTGCAGTCGATGAACAGGCTTATACTCTGAGTGGGGGGAGAGGCGTATAAACTCAGCGACCTCAAGGTCTTCATCATGACCATGAATATTGGTATAGGTATGATGAATGATATTATGAGTGATCTTCCATATATATCCATTAGCCCCCACGAGATCAAACATAGTACCCAGAGTATTATTGACAGCATTGCTGGAAGAATAGGCACCGTGGAGTGCATCATGAGTAATTGAAAAGCCAATCCCAGCCATTCCAATACCCATTAAGAAAGTGAGGAACCACATCCAGCCAAGTGAAAACTGACCAGTCATGATCAAGGCATAGCTGACCCAATAAGTGGCCAGAATCACAAAAGTCTTGAAATACATTGCGAAATTCGCATGTTTCGAAAGAGATCGTTCCTCGAAATATTCGTTCACGCGCTGTTTAACAGCACGGCTGAACTCCTTATCAATTTTGTTATTGAAAGTTACGAGTGATGGCATGAGACGTATTGTGTTTGAAGATGTTAGTACCCATTGTAATTTATCACGAAGTAAATATACCATTTACAGGGCAAAAATAGGCATAGATAATGTTGATTATATCAATTGTGTAACAGGAAAGTAGTGAAGTCAGTTACTTTCGGGATCCCTGGATTTCAAACTTTTGTTTCTGTTGTATCTCATCTGAAGCAGTTCAACCATCAGAGCAAAGCCCATTGGAAGATAGATGTATGCTTTTGGGACGTCTTTGTGTAATCCTTCCATGAATATGGTGATCCCGATAGTGATAAGGAATGAAAGAGCAAGGATCTTAAGAGCTGGATTATTGAGGATAAATTCTCCAATTGGCTTGGCAAAAAATAACAGAGCGGCAAAAGAGACGATCACTGCTGTGATAATAACCCAGATATGGTCGGTAAGACCAATTGCTGTGATGACCGAATCAATAGAAAAGACAATATCAAGCAAAACGATCTGAGTGATAATAGCCGGGAAAGTGTTTTTTGTAGTGGTTTCCTCATCAATCTCTTCATCAGTAAGTTCTACGGTATGATGAATTTCTTTGACGGCTTTGTACAGCAGAAAGAGCCCACCGGCAATCAGGATCAGATCACGGACAGAGAAATGCCAAACAACGGGTTCAGTGAGGCCGGTAAGTTTAATCAGGAGAAACAATAAGGCGATCCTTGCCACCATCGCAAGAGCAAGTCCAATCACTCTTGCCCGCTGCTGCAAGTCTTTTTTAAGTCGGCTTACGAATATGGTGATGACCAGAATGTTATCTACACCCAAAACCAGTTCTAATCCAATCAAAAGAGCGAGTGTTGCAAGTAAATCAGCCATTTTTGATTACTTTGATTGTTCAAATATTTGATCAATTACCTTCATGTTCGCGATCGCATCAGTTATCGGAGCCGGTACATCTGTATTATCAATAATTGCTCTGGAAAATGCATCTCCCTGTAAAGAATACTGGTCGCAGGTATCAAAAATAATGGTTTCAGTACGATCGTCTTTATGGATCCAGAGTTTACGGGTGAGCTCATTAGGAGCATTGAACGGAATATTAAGTTCCAGATATCCTTTGGTACCATAGATGGTTGCCCGTTGATGGTGTTCGACCTGAGTGGAACAAAAGAAATTGGCCACACCTTGTTCAAACTCCAGAATTCCGGAAGCGATCCTGTCAGTTTTAAAGTTGGGATCGTAATCTATGGAAGATTTTACTTTTACAGGTTCACTTTCATACAAGAAGCGGGAGAGGTTGATGCAATAACAACCGATGTCAAGGATTCCGCCACCGCCGATATCTGCTTTGTTTCTCACATTCTCAGGATCAGTATTGTGATAGGTAAATACTGAATTGATGGCATGTATATGTCCGATCTCGCCACGGTGGATGATTTCTTTTACTTTCTCCCATTGAGGATGAAACCGGTACATGAAGGCTTCCATAACTTTGAGCTCTGGATATTTCTGAATTGCTTCAAGTAATAAAGAGGCCTCTTCAGCGGTGATAGCGATCGGCTTTTCGCAAAGTACATGTTTGCCTGCTTCCAAAGCTTTAATGGTCCAGGGAACGTGCAAATGATTGGGAAGGGGATTATAAACCGCTTCAACTTCAGGATCAGCCAGAAGCTCTTCATAAGAGCCGTAAAAAGTATCGATCTCCAGTTCCTCCGCGGCGGCCTTAGCGGAATCAAGCGAACGGGAGGAAATGGCATACATATCACAAAGTTCACTTTTCTGCATAGATGGGATCACATGCTTCACTCCAATATTGGCAGTACTCAGGATTCCCCATTTAACTTTTCTCATGTCACAATTTGATTAGAAATCTTAGTAAAACTCCGAGAGTAAATACTAAGATTTCCGGCCAGTCGCTAATTGATTTATTGGCTAATTCGATCCCGAGAAACTAACCTGATTGATATACACCCTGCTATGAGGAACCAAAGGTGCATCATCTGAAGTCGCATTACGGTCCGGACTGTAATAAGCAGTTTCCCAATATTTGATACCGGAAGATGTATCAAGAATAAATTTCAGATCTATAACGGGGTTCAGTTCGAATCCTCCGCTTTTGGTGTATCTGTATACATACTCAAACTGATCTGTATCAGTAGTTTCAGAAATATAATTGATAGTATATTTAGTTCTGTCAGTAGAATATTCTGAAAGTGGTGTTTGAAATCCCGGGTTAGGGATGTACAAAACATTTGAATGATCTTCTTCATGAAGATTGCGGATTCGATGGACTCCATCTTGTTGATTGGAAAAAAAACCAGTGAGGCAACTTTCAATGGCATCATTCAATTTTCCACTGTTTTTTATTTCGAACCATTTGATACCACTAATTACTGTGTCTGAAACCACTGTTAATGTTACTTCTTGAACACTTGATGTGTCAGTAGTTCCTTCTTTTACAGAGTAATACTCAAAGCTCCATGAATTGCCGATTTTAAGAGGAAGAGTAGCGACTGGGTCTGAAAGGTCTGGCTCGTTAGTGGCGCAACCAGGAAAAAGTATAACAACGGTTAATGTGAAGATTAAAAGATAGGATTTCATAGCTCGTGGATTTAGATTTCAGGGGGTGAATTAAATCGTAGCTATTTATTTTATATCAGTTTGGTTCGTTAATCTTCGCGGTTAATTTGATTAAGAGAATTCAAAAATGCAAATATTTGAATAATTAATCTTCCATTAACTTCCAGAAATCAACACGATTCAATGCGACATAGGGTACCGCAACGATGCCACGATTAGGGTCAATAGCTATGTCAGCGGGTTTACCGGGCAACTTTATGAAAAGCTCATCCATACCGTCAATCATAAGATGAAGACTGGAATCGAATTGGGTTGAAGTGATCAGTCCATTCTGAAAATATTCGATCCCGTCATAATTATCACTGCCGGCAACCTGACCGAAAACACTCAGCATATGGGTTTCGGTATTGTATTGATAGATATCAGGAGATCCTTGCCAGGGAGCAAGAGCCAGTTCTCCGGAAGGGAGAGTAGTAATTCCATTAGGCATCACAGGCAGTTCATTCATGACTAGTTCAGCTTTCAGGTCTTTGATCCGGTATATAGCTCTTCCACCGGTATCTGTAACATAAAGATATCCATCAGGACCCTGGGTGATATCATTGATGAAGCCGTTCTCGAATTCTGAAAAATCTACAAAACCGATATGATCACCGGATCTCTTATTGAAGTAATGAACTCCGCTATGATCTGCGACCCAGAGGGTATCTCCTGTAATATACATTCCGCGTCCGGCATCAAATGGATACTCATCTGTCCCTGTCATGAATTTCAGTTCAAGAATTTTACCATCGGAGGACACTTTAGATATATACCCATTTGCATCTCCGGAAGTCGCTCCAACAAAACAGGAGACAAAAAATACATCCAGCTCTTCATCATACCGTACAGCTTCAGGACCCTCAAATCCCTCTACAGAAAAGTGAACCGAATTGAAATCCTGTCCTTTTTTCCAGGTTTTAGAAGCTTCGGGTTCTTTTTCAGAACTGCACCCGCTGATAATAATTGCTATGGTCAGAATTAATAAGCCTGGAATAAAAGGAGTATGTTTCATAACTGTTTGGTGTTTTTCAGTTTATTACTCAGAATAGATATCGTTGAATACACCTGCAAGTCTTACCCCAGCTTTGAGAAGGCGTAATTCAACTTTATCCCAGTTATAAAAAGAATACTCATAACCCAGCCTTCCACTTTCCGGATAATCATATACTTCAGGTAGTAATGCTTGTGATTCATAGGCCCATTCAAGTACGCTGGTTGATTGCCATTTATTGATCGTCTCGTCATCCAGTTGGTCATCGATGAAGTCGGCTAGTTCTGTAAAGCTCAGTTGCTTGCCATCTATCATCTCACTGTCCCACACGCGGTGCAGATTTGAATTCTGACCAAACCAGGTCACACGGGCATCATTACCACCACGATCAGTGCCGTTACCAACATGCAGAGGCTGATGCAGATCACCAATCAAATGAACCAGCACTTTTACATTGATTTCTTCCTGTTCAGGAGAAAGCCCGCCTTCTTTTAATTCAGCTATGGATTTATTGATCGCCCAGATCACATCGCCTTCTTCCGGTGTTCCGGCTTCTTCATAGGTTTTACCCGCTGGAATAGTCGCATAATGCCATGGGCTCATATACCGGAAGGTGTTGTCAGATTTTATTTCATCCATCCACGTACTTACCTCAGCCAATGAATTACCATGCAGTATCGCTTTAAGGTGAACTTTGGCTTCATCAGAAAGTAATTGAGTCGCAATATGGCCAACGGTACGATGACCGGTCTGGCCCCACCGTGGAGGCTCTGGATTATTTGTGTTCGAGAATAATAAAGTTGCTACGAGAAGAATAGTTTTTGTCATAATACCAGTGTTTCAATTTTGATGAATTCTACCCATTCAAACGGAAAAAACATAATAGCATTTTGTAAAGACTTTGGTGATATACCTTTGCGAGGATGAGCGAATGCGAGTGACGAAGCAATCTCGAGCGTGGAGAGAAGGAATACTGAGACTGCTTCGCGGTGCTCGCAGATGGATGTTTTAGTAAGTGTGGGAAATAATATCTTAATGAGACCTTTTGCGAGGATGAGCGAATGCGAGTGACGAAGCAATCTCGAATTTGGGGAGAAGGAACACTGGGACTGCTTCGCGGTGCTCGCAGATGGATGTTTTAGTAAGTGTGGGAAATAATATCTTAATGAGACCTTTTGCGAGGAGTGAACGAATGTGAAAGACGAAGCAATCTCAAAGTGAGGGAAATGGAATGCAGAGACTGCTTCGCTTAGCTCGCAGATGGATGTTTTAAAAAGAGAGAACTAATATCGTAATGACACATTTGCGAGGATGAACGAATGTGAAAGACGAAGCAATCTCGAGCGTGGGGAGAAGGAATACTGGGACTGCTTCGCGCGGCTCGCAGATGAGGGTTATTAATTAAAATTCAAAACTTTCAGACAAATCTTTCCATTCAGGATTAATCGATTCAATTAGTTCAATTTTTTTTCTCCTAGAACCTGATTTTATCTGTTTTTCTCTCAAGGAGGCATCTTCATTACTGGCACAAGTTTCGAAATAAACAAGCTTTGTGATGTTGTATCTTTTAGTGAATCCTTCCACAACTTTGTTTTTGTGTTCCCAAACCCTGTATAACAGATCAGAAGATTTACCGGTATACAACACCGTATTTCTTCTATTAGTCATAATATAAACATGATGAGTACCTGTTAACTCCATTCAGTAAAATAAAATAAATAACCACATTTGCGAGGAGCGAGCGAATGTGAGTGACGAAGCAATCTCGAATTTGGGGAGAAGGAATACTGGGACTGCCTCGCGTAGCTCGCAGATGGATGTTTTAAAAAGAGAGAACTAATATAGTAACGAGACCTTTTGCGAGGAGCGAGCGAATGCGAGTAACGAAGCAATCTCAAGGTGTGGGAAATGGAATACTGAGACTGCTTCGCGTAGCTCGCAGATGGATGTTTTAGTAAGTGTGGGAAATAATATCTTAATGAGACCTTTTGCGAGGAGTGAGCGAATGTGAGTGACGAAGCAATCTCGAGCGTGGGGAGAAGGAATATGAGACTGCTTCGCGTAGCTCGCAGATGGATGTTTTAAAAAAGGAGTTGGTAATAATGTCGTAATGAGACCTTTTGCGAGGATGAGCGAATGCGAGTGACGAAGCAATCTCGAATTTGGGGAGAAGGAATACTGGGACTGCCTCACGTAGCTCGCAGATGGTATCAATATTATTCTAACTCAGAAAGCAGGTCTCTCAGATCCAATGACCGGGTATACATGGTAATGGAACCATCTTCTTCTCTGGGCCATTGCTCCTTCGGTCGGTCCCAATACAACTCAACTCCGTTTTCATCAGGATCATCCAGATAAAGTGCCTCTGAAACCCCATGATCGGAATAACCAGTAAATGGATAACCTGCTTCGTATACCCGTTTAAATATTTCAGCAAGGTCCTTTCTGGTGGGGTAGAGAATGGCAGTGTGAAACAATCCGGGAATTCGCTTTGGAGCAGGCGGGGCTCCTTCACTTTGCCAGGTATTCAATCCTATGTGATGGTGATATCCCCCTGCAGATATGAATGCAGCCTGATCACCATACATGGTAATTAACTCAAAACCCAACAGACCACAATAGAAATCGAGGGAACGTTGAATATCAGAAACTTTTAAGTGAACATGACCGATCCTGGTTTGAGAAGGTACTTTATAATCAGAACTCATTGATTTTGAGTATTATTTGGGAGTGTATTTCATTTTCATATACACGTCTCCGCGTTCAAGTTCACTAAGCATCTGGTCCAGTCTTTTCTGGCGGGTACTTTCACGCTTGGCCCGTGTTATCCATCCAATATAATCGTTTTGCTGATATGGAGGGCGGGATTTATAGGCTATTTTCAGACCGGATTTTTTTAGTGCTTCTTCAATAAAATCGGGCATAGGGTATCTGGGCCTGCTTAAACTTGAGAAATCGTCCTGTATCATCGTATAGAATTCTATTCAAGTTTACTATAGATAGCTCTATCCATAGAGATATTCAATCTGGAAAACATCTCATTCATATTAAAACCTTCTTCTTTGTACGTAGCCTGAACTTTTATCTTAGCTTTCTCAAGAACGGATTCATTTTCCCAAACGGCTATAGTAAGGCAGTTAAGATCACCTTCGTTATTCATGTTTGTATATGCTGAGTCTTCAATGAATCCCTCCAGAGTTCTCAGAAATTTTCGATTTAAGTTCATGCGTTCCATGAACTCATTGATCCCAGCTTTTGGGATAAAGAATTTATCGATGAATATTTTTTGTTCTGTCATAATGGTCTACCAGATAGGCATTTGCTGCGCGTGAATATTAAGTTTTCTGAGTTTTAGTTTGATTTGAAGTGGATTCAGATCCACGCATTCAACCCGGAGTACTTTTTCCCAGTCCTCAAGGTCAATGCTCCAGTCCTTCACATTTGGCCAGTTATCTAAAGCCCGGGATAAACGACTTAATCCGTAACGGTCCTGAACAGAGGTTCGGAATACCAGACAATTGATTTGTGTAGCGCTATCATTCATGATTCTACCTGATAAATATTCTGGACCAATCCGGTTTGGTAACTAACAGAAGAAATATGCTTCAGTTTGATATCAGCTTGCAAAGAACCGAAAAGAGGGATACCCTCGCCGATCAGTACCGGGATCAGTGTTATGGTCATTTCATTGATAACACCAGCGTTCAAAAATTGCTGGATAGTTACCCCGCCATCGATATACAAATGCCGGTAACCCCGGGATTCCATTTTTTGGAGAATCTCAGCAACAGTTCCGGAGCAAATGGAAACCTTCTGTGCCAGATAACCGGGAATCTCCAGGGGTCTGGAAGTAAGAACGATCACAGGCTTGGTGTAATGCCATTCATCAAAAGTGAGTACTTTTTCAAAGGAGTTTCTACCCATTACGATTGCATCAACGGTGGAAATGTATTTCGAATAACCAAAGTCCTCACCCTCAATATCATAATCGGGGTTCATAAGCCAGTCAATATCTCCATCAGGACGGGCTATAAACCCGTCCAGTGAAGTAGCTATAAATACAGATGTTTTAATATAAAATTGCTTTTAGCGTTCCCAGAAGAAGGGAGGTTCAATACCCAGCGATCTGAGATATACATAACCCTGTCCGCGGTGATGGATCTCATTATCAATAAGATAAAATAAATGAGAAATGATAGTGCCCTCATACTGCCCGTAAGCCGTTTCTGTGGTACGTAGTCTTTCGGGAGTTACTTTCTTCCAGGACTCATTTATAGAATCAGTAGCCCAATCCCAAAGTGCCAGTATGTCTTTTTTGGTTTTAGGCTCAATATTAAGTTCACCAGTTTCCATATCACTGAATTGGAGCCATTTATTCGGCTCAGCGATACCAGCTGCAGCAGGCGCACCCATAACGAGAAGCTCATTAGCCATCTCTCCGAAAGTTCGCATTCCACCGATGGAATGAGTGAAAAGTTTATCCTCCGGGAAAGCTTCGATGGCTTTACGGGTTAGTCGGCGATGACCTTGCCAGTGTTCCAGAAGTTCATCAGTGGTAAGGGTTGTTTGTACGGTAATTGTTTCTTGTTCTTGCATCGTTCTATGGTTTAGTTGAAGATTACGATGCCAACTTAAAAGCCGCTACTGACAACCCTATGTCAGAGGGATTGAAATTTTATTAAGAAGGGAATGAATTATTTCGAATCAGCACTCTGAGCGACTCTCTGAGTACTTAGTGGTTTTCTTATTCCGAGTACTCGTTGATGTTATAGTGTCGTACCAGTTCTTCAGCTATATCCATCATTCGCACTTTAAAAGAATCTGGTTTGACCACAGTTACGGAACTTGTCCAGGTAAGGATCCAGCGGGACAGATATTCAAGGGAAGCACACAGGAAAGTCATCTCAATAGTATCCCCAACTGGTTTCTCCCAAGCCCAGCCGTGCCAGAACTTTTGATCTCCAATATATCGTGCATGCTCTTTATTAAATCTGAGAACCACTTCGGTGAGCTCTTTTTCCTCATGAAGGTTCTGTTCGTAATATTTCTGAAGAGTATGCTCTGTTGGCTGTCGAAGTGTGATTCCAGTACTTGTATATTTTTTGAACCGATCGATCCTGAACAAGCGATAATCCTCCCGAAGCCGGCACCATGCTGCCAGATACCAGTGCCTTGACATAATAAGTAAACCAAGAGGCTCCACTTTTCGGTGAGTTACCTCATCGGTATATGGCCGGGAATAGCTTATCTCAATCAATTCTTTTTTGAAGATCGCATTTTGCAGAAAGCTGAAGATCTTATCGTCAGGAGCTTCAGTGGTGTTATCCATGGGGTGAAGAGTACGTACATGCTCATCCATGCTTTCCATGAACTCCTGTTCTTCCGGGGGTAGGGTGGAACGGATCTTATCAATAGCTGAAGAATATGCCCGGCCCAGGTCTGTGTTGATCCAGCGTTCCATGAGTCGCTCACCAGCCAGAAGTGATGCCGCTTCACTCTTGGTAAACATAACAGGAGGGAGGTGATAACCCTGAACAATGAAGTATCCTTTACCGGGTTCTGAACCAAGGGGCACACCGGCTTCTTCGAGCGCTCTCAGATCTCTGAAAACAGTTCTTTCACTTATATCATATCGTTCTGCAAGCTCATCCACAGAGGTGAACTTTCTGCCTTGCAGGTATATGATAATGGCGGTAAGTCGGTCAATGCGGTTCAAAAGGAAGTGATTTAGGTTCTATAGAACGAAAGGAAAGTATCACAATACCAACAGAAAAAAGAAAGGGGAGTAATCTGATTAATAATGGACTGGTTTAGAAAAGGTACCTGTTCTTGGTGGATCTTTACCAAACTTTTTTTACGGTCTATTTCCATTCATCAGGTCGCCTGATTTTTGGACCTATTGTATCTGGTAGTTGATGAGAAATCAAATCTTCTGACTTGAATTTTATAACATCAAAACAATATTGACTCAAGGATTTTGCAGTTCTAACATGTTGAGGCTGAACCAAAATAATAGTTTTTCCTAGTTCAGAAGAGACTATTCGGAATGCTTCACTCATATCAGTGTCATTAGTCAGAACTAAAGCTACGTCATATTGATCTTGAGTAGCTTCATATACCATGTGAACTGCAAGGTTTACATCAGAACCCTTTTCCTCTGGTAAATAGACTTTAACTAGTTCTTCCGTATCAACTAATGGCCTGTAAGCTTCATCGATCAAGAACTTTCCATATAAATCTCTAAATTTTCAGAGTGTAGTTCTAAGCCTCTCAGATAAGCGTTCTGTCTATGCGGCTTTGTTTGATCTTGAGCACCTGATACATGTGCAGTATAGTATTTGGAACATAAAATTTTATTCTTTTTATACTTTTTCTCAAGAATACTTTTTGTGAAAGATTCAAGATCAAGCCATTTATACTTACGGTTCTCCTTATTTCTTTCCCCTCGAAATAAGTTGTAATACAAATTGAAGCCATCTATGTAGACAAATGTTCTCATAAATTATGAACAAAAAAAAACCCATACCGAAGCATGGGCCTGCCCTGAACAGAGTTCGAGGGTGTATTAATTTCTCTTCAAATATAAATATTATATAGACAAATGTCATTTCAGTTTCAACTGTAACTCCTAATGAACCGGTGTTTAAGCGGCGAATCTGGAGGTTAAAATTAAAGACACGAACCGCGTTATCAGAGCTGTGTCCGACCGCCGGCGGATCCGCTTGAAACGCTTGTTAGGCTAACAGACTTAAAGTCTGATTTACCAATCAGGTTTAAAATCATCATTTACTAATTTTCCTTTTCCAAAAATTTTTCTATTAATCACCTTTCCTGTAGAGTCAAAATATGCCCATACTCCATCTTTTTGATGGTTGGATGTCCACCCACCACTTTGTTTTACCTGACCATTTTCATAATAAATTGACCAAGCCAAAAATTTTTGACCAAAATTAGTAGAATCAACATCGATGGGGTTATAAATTTCAAAAGTCTCTTTTAACAATTTTGAAATTTTATTATTGCTTGAGACTAAAACTAATGTGTCACTCAACATTGAATAAGAACCAGCTTGGTATTCATCTGAAAAAATTTGATCACCGTAAAAAGTTAGAACGCTTAGAGTGTAGTTACCATCTCTCAAATTTAAAGAGACATTGGAATTAGGACTAAAAAGCTCCATGTCAGAAATATTCTGAGCATTTAATAGTTCTGAGCAAGCTAATACAATCAGTGAAATTAATAAGATTTTCATTTTCGTTAGCCTAACGACCCGGCGTTTAAGCGGCGCGGGGATTATGATTTCTTTGAAGTAGCGAAATTAATTCCTGGCAATCAAGTTGCATCGCACCTCGTCCGCGTCCGATTTAAAACGCATGTTATAGGGCGATTGATGGCAGGATTGGAAATTATTTTAACGCTCTATGTTTGAGTAGTAGCGGATTAGACACACATACATTTCAATAATTAAGATAACCAATAAAAGACAAAAGCTTATTAGGTATGCCCTCAAACCACTATTAATTATACACGTTGTTGGCAGTAGTTTTTTACTTCTTTCTCATGTTTTTGAACAGTCTGATAAAAATGTAGATATGACTTAAAAAAGTCGTTAAACCGTAAGTCACAAACATCAACCAAATGAAGCCTAGGTTTTGGTTGTAAAGTTCAAGTCCGAAAAACTGTGGGAAAGCTGTAATCAAATCTCCAAATCCAACGACGTTGAAAATCCATACTAATGGAAGGGCAAAACTCCATTTATTTTTCAGGCCGATTACAGCAATGATTGCTAAGATTGCTGTGGTAAAATCGAGCAGGCCAACGGTGGTTAAAAATTCAACAGGAAATCCATCATAAAACTGCTCTTTTGCCATAAAGGACAATCCCAAATAGCGAAAGGTGTTGAGGAATACAAAAGGCAGAAGTGCTTCATATATTGGCAGCTTAGAAACACGGGGCTGTATCCAATATCTAAATCCGATTATGATTGCAATCGTACCCGTAAGGGCTTGTAAATTGATGATTGTGAAATTGTCCATGATTAATTGTTTTGATTTAGTGAATTTTTATATGCTCTAACCGAAAATATTGCTGCCACCATAACGAAAGTTGCCCTTACCCAATGTAGCATAAGCCACATATTGAGCTTGCTTGCGGCTACTTCGGCTGAGTATTTCATATCCATAAAACCGAAGTTGGTAGGTAAGTGATAGACACTGGTAATGGTGCAGGTGATCATTAATCCCACCAAGGCAATGATCCAATTCTTACGCACAGCTTTTTGATCTTTTGTAGTCACTACCATTGCCACAGTGGCGATGAGTGCGGGCAGTAAAATTCCCATAGTAGGAGCTAATAGCAGTGGGAACTGAATCCCGAATTGTTGCATAAACTCTATCGGGTCTAAGGTCAGCCAATACCCGCCAAAACCAAGACCGATAACCACTAGATTTCCGATAAAGGCAGAAGTGCCAATAATTGCGATATAGGGAAGTGCTTTCTTCATATTATTTTGTTTTAGGGATGGGCTGTTTGTTTAATTGCTTGAAAATGAATTTTGGAGCCAACCTACTCATCAGTTTGAGAAGCTTGGATATGCCTGGGGTGATTTCATCTTTGCCGTTCATGAAATCCTTCCAAAATATATCGGCCATTTTCTGCGGAGGCATGGGTTTCAGAATATCATCTTCAGCAATGTCAGCTCCGTGAGCCAAAGGGGTATCAACAACGGGGGGTAAAAGTTCTACCACTCTAATTTCATGCGGCTTCAGTTGCGGACGAATAGCCATGGTCCAAAAATGCAATGCTGCTTTAGTTCCTGAATAGGTGGGAGCTTGAGTAAAAGGCACATAGGCTAAACCAGAGGAAGTATTGATTACCGTCCCTTTCTCGCTTTTCTTGAGTTGCGGAAGAAAGTAGTGCAACATTCGAATGGGCGCATTGAAGTTGATTTCAATTTCAGTAAACTGACGATCTAATTGATTGACGTCACTACCTGCATCTATCAAGTTCATGATGCCGGCATTATTGAAGAGCACATCAATGCCACCAAAACTCTGTTCCATTTTCAGGGCTAAAGCTTTTACGTCATCTTCATTGGTTACATCGCTATGCTCGATATGAATGGAAGGGAGGTCTGCCTTTACCTTTTCGAGTTTGGATAGATTTCGGCCTGTTACCACTACGTTATACTTGTATTCGAGGAATTTCTTAGCTATCGCTAATCCAATTCCTGAACTTCCGCCTGTAATTAGAACTGTATTCTTCATTTTAATCCTATGATTATTTTTAAAGTACGCCTGATTTTAAAAGCTTGGCATGCATCCAAAGCATGATTGCTGGAGGTATCAATTCAAGAAGGATTAGAAAAAGTAGAACAGGAGTTGCAGGGTAATTGATAAGAGCTACTGCTCTAACTACACCACCAATAATCAAGGCTATCATTACGAAGCGGAATAAGGTAGTCTCAGATGGATTCCAGGCGACATAAAAGAAGGCAAGTGACATGGCAGCCCATATCGCAGCTATGTATCTGTGGTTATTATCATCCATAGCGTTAAAAATCCCTGGATCATAGGCCGATGTCATGGCCATAAAGCCAGTGGCGAGTGCAATTATTCCATAAAGGGCGAGAAAAAATCGAATGAATAGTAACATGATTAATCGTTTTTAGAAGGGTTTTTGAGAAAAGTGTAGGCTGCAATTACAATGGGTATTGCAAAAGGAATGTGTTGAATAATGTCCAATACAGAAGCATTCGGTACAAAGACACCCCAAACAACCATATCAACGAGTATGACCAAGACAAGGGTTACAACATGGAATTGACCTGCTAATTTGAACTGGCCTTGGCGAATAGAGAGAATGACAAATATAGGAGGGAGGAAATCACAAATAGCTTTGAAAACGGCAACGATCTTTGCAAAACTAATCGCTGCATCTGTGTCTGCTGAAATGGAGAAAGACCCCTCAGC
This sequence comes from Rhodothermia bacterium, assembly GCA_030427885.1. Classification (GTDB taxonomy): domain Bacteria; phylum Bacteroidota; class Rhodothermia; order Balneolales; family Balneolaceae; genus JAUICM01. Next base: position 257,089 of record JAUICM010000005.1, read on the forward strand.
TGCTAATGGAAAGACTAGCCAAAAAATACCGATACCAATAAGCATAAAGGCTGAAATGTAACTGGCCCATATACCTGTTTTTATTTCCTTAGATAAATCACTGTAGCTGTAATTTTTCATGAACACCTGAGTTTGTTTTATTACTTAGACAAGTAAAAAACTCAGGTGTGACCACTTTGAAGAAAAAACTTAATTCAAATTGAGATTGGTACGCCAGTTAGGGCTTTCAAGAATGGATTGAAGGAAATTCTTTTTTTCGAATTGGGTTTTAAAACTACTATTTCTGTGTAATTCTGCGTAGAGCTCTTCTGATTCTTCTACCAACTGGTTGGCTTGAGGCTCAATTTGATCTTGAAAAGTTGAGTACTCTTTGCGATTAAATAGAAGGTTCTTGGCATCTACCATTCCACTGTCAAGTGCTATCGTTACTTTCTTATGACATCTGCATGGATTTGATTTGTCTACCAAACCACATTTGTTCTGCATAAAATTATGAAGATGTTTTCTGGCTCTGCTCAGTTTCTTTCTATATGTAGCTTTTGAAACGGACATGATTTCAGAACCAATGTTATGGTCAGCGTCAAAAATGTCTCCAATTATATAAACGAGTCTTTGTTCCTTAGTTAAGCACAAAAGCATTCCTGATAGACACTGCAAACGCACTTCTCTTATCTCTTCTTTTTTAGCTTCCTGCTCATCATCAGATATATCAAAACTTGGAGTGTTGTCTAACGCATTCCCTAAATCATCAAAATTTTCCATGAAAGGACCATTTGGTTTTTTTTGTTGATTTAGAAAATGATTCCACACGATGCGATATGCCCAGGTTCTAAATGTACTTTCACCTTTAAAAGAGTTCAGACTAGAAATGATTTTAATTAAAGCTTCTTGGGTTAGGTCTTCGGCTTGTATGGGGTCACCAATCGTTTTCCAAGCAATGTTGTAAATGTAGGGTTGGTGTTTTTGGATTAGACTATTTAGAGACTGTTTTTTGCCTTTTAAAACCTCTTCTATTAATGATGCGTCAGTCTTGTCTGAGTTGTATGCCGTTGAAAAAGGATTCATAGTTTCTTTTTTTGCACCGCCAACATTGGCATATAACCAATGATGTTGAGGTTATCCTTACTTGTACGAATGTTGAACTAATGCTATTCTTATAAGAATTAGTATAAGCTTAAGAAAGCGTAGATACTAGCATAGTTCGAATATCATTTTAGATTCAAGAAATTTCTTGATATCACAACAGCCCTATAACGACCCTGCGTTTAAGGTGCGAGGCCGTGAGTTAATATTTTCAACTCGGACAGTAACCGAGTCACATTGAAACGCTTGTTATACCACTTTTTGATTTAAAGTAATTGAAAAGTAATATAAACAGGCTACTGAATAATAAACTATTTAGTAAAGCTGCAAGAACAACAACTAATACTTTAGGCACAAAATTGATTAATGGAGCAACTATTAAAATTGAAGGATAAATGATATAAGAACCGATCCAAATCATAATATCCAGAAAAACAGTTGTTGTACTTTCCCAAGCAGATAAAGCCATAACCCAAGCCATAAAATGTAAACCAACACTAACTACAAATAAGATTGTAGTTGAAATAAATAGTTGGCGTTTTGTTGGTAAATAGCTTTTCAAAGGTTAAGTGGTATAACGACCCGGCGTTTAAGCGGCGCAGGTTTTCGGTTTTTGTTGAAGTAACTGAATTAATTTCATGCCCACAAGCTTTCCAGCGAACCCTGCCGGAGCCTGCACTGATGAAGATCAGGGTCCGACTTGAAACGCTTGTTATACCACTGATTTAACTGACAGTAATTTGGTATTCATGTTCCAATTTCCATTTACTTTCTGATTTAGAAAAAAGTAGAAAGTATGTCGCTCCACAAAGAGGACCACAATTTGCGTTTACAAAGAGTAGTGCTTTGTTCTCTTCACTATTTAATCCAACCCTGGAAAAACTCAATATGGTTTTAATTTCAGGATATTGCTCTGCAATGATTTGCCAACTATTTGCTGACTCTATCATTTCTGAATACTCTTTTGAGGAGAAAATTTGGTACTCAAAGTAAGATTCAAACTTATCTAAGATTTCACTTTTCAAGCGGTTTTTAGAATTAAAATCAGTAATTAGATCTTTTGGAAGTTCAATATTCCATTCAGATTCCAGCTTTGAAATCATTTCATCATTAAGTGATAAATCTGAACGTAGATAGGTTGAGTCTAGGATGGCAACATTTATACTATCTGTTTTTATAACACCACTTTCAGAAACATCATCCAAAAGTGCATTTAAAACTGAGTATTCGGTACTTGGAATGTCAGATTCATGATTTACACAACTAAAAAAACATGAAATTGAAAATGCTATAAGTAGAATATACTTGAATCTGGTTTTCAATTAAGTGGTATAACGACCCGGCGTTTAAACGGCGAGTCTGGGGGTTAAAATTAAAGACCCGAACCACGTTCGAGTCCGCTTGAAACGCTTGTTAGCTCTCTAGTCAAGTTTCAACTCTCTTCGCATTTGAAGAATAATTTTCTCTTTAAGTTTATTGGCTTCTTTACCTTTTTCAGTCATTTTTTTAGCAATAGGTGCTTCGAAATCTGGCTGTGTTAATGAATCATTCATTTCAGAAAGCCAATCTGATGAAAGCTCAAGAATTTCCTGACTAAGAACTTCAAATTCAGTTGTTAACTCAAATAATTTTTCTGAACCTAGAATTTTGAGTGTTGTAATCTCTGCAGTCGCTTTTCTATGTGAATCCTGAATTAATTGCGGGAAACTTCCAACAGCATCTTGAAATTTAATAATTGCTTCTGGAGAATTATCAGATTCAAGAAGTTCTTTAAAAGCATTTTTTAGAGTAACCTTCGAAAAATGTTCATAATCTAATCCCATGCCTTCAGCAGCTTCCTCATACTTCTTAAAATACTCTGTGTAGACTCGGGTTCTAATCTCCAAAATCTTATTCTCTCTTTCTCTTCTTCCTTTTAAATAATGAAGTAGTATAGGGACTATCACAGAGGCTAGAATAACACAAATTGCTGGTACAAGTATCTGTGGATCAAACCAATTCATTTCAGAAGCTGTATCAGTTGTTTGTATCATTTTTAAAGAGAGCTAACGACCCGGCGTTTAAGCGGCGCAGGTTCTCGGTTTTTGTTGAAGTAACTGATTTATTTTATTGGCTACAAGCTTTCCGGCGAACACTACCTGCGTCCGACTTAAAACGCTTGTTATACGTTTGGTTTTAATAGTCATCTAAATCTCCATCTTCGAGAGGAATCCAACCAGGAGGGTTGTAATTTGTTTTGATGATTTCCACAATATTCTCCAAATACTGAAGCTTTTGCTTATTCGTGAAAAGAGATTCATTTCTCGAAAAGAATCCATTTAATACATCTAAAATATTTTGGACCGAATAATCTTTGATAAATTGAATTTTTTGATCTTCGTAGATTAATAAAAATGGTCTTTGATGAGACCCGGCAATTTCGAACTTAAAAATTCCAGTCTTTGTCGAATCAAAAGCTGAATAGTCTAAAGCGCTCACCAAAAAAATTGAGGGAGTAAACCGTTCTAATGCCGAAGCGCTAATTTGATTTTGATCAATGAGAAATGCGAAAAGCTCCTCTTTCAAATCTTCATCTTCAACAAGTTTCGATTGAGCAAAAGAAAAGGAATGAACTCCAACTAATAAGATCAGCAAAACAAAAATTCGATTTCTCATTAGACTAAGATTTAAGAAAACGTATAACGACCCGGCGTTTAAGCGGCGCAGGTGTTCGTTTTTAATTGAAGTAACTGAATTAATTTCATGACCACAAGCTTAAGTGCGAACCCTACCTGCGTCCGCCTTGAAACGCTTGTTATACTGCCAGCGATTTGAATTTAGTAAGACAGAATCCAAAGTCATCATCGTTAGGTTTGAGCGTTGACCAAATTGGTTCCCAAATAGGAAAGCCTCTGATCTTCTTCTTAGTTTTTTCTTGAATACTAAGTTCGTAGTCTTTTCCATCCCAAACTAACCTGATGTCAGGTTTTCGTTTAACTGAGATTAACCAGCTACCAAAAACCAACGGCTCATACTTTGATTCTAAAACTTTCAGATTTAACTGCTCAATTTCCTGAAGTGCTATATCAAAGGCTTTTTTATTCATTGGCAGTATAACGACCCGGCGTTTAAGCGGCGAGCCTCGAGTTTAAAATTAAGATTCCGAACCCTAAACGAGTCCGCTTGAAACGCTTGTTATGCAACCACTAAAGCTGTTCACTGATTAATAACACGCTATCTTTCTTTGCATTGAAAATTACATAATAATCCAAAGGCCAATTATTTAACATATAGACTTCATAAGCATTCAAAGAATCAATTCGTGAAGCAGCTTTTTCTTCTGCCTCTAAATATTTCAAATATCTATTCATTTTATCCCTTGAGTTCCCAACGTTTACATAGAAGCCACATTCTTTTTGGTTAAACAGAATTCCGGGTTCACCACTTTCTGATACCAGATCTTGAAGTTTAAAATTTTCCATATTCAACAAGGAATCTGTTGGAATAGAGGTAGTTTGCCAACAGGATAATTCGGTATCCAGCATAAACCATAAATCTTTTGAGTTCTCTATCTCCCGGGATTTAAGTTCATCGATGAATTTCAGTCCGGCATTTTCGGACACCTTTACCAAATCACCTTCTACACCAAAAATGATAAGTTCCGAATCAATCCAGAAATAGTGACTTTGATTTCTGTCCGCACATCCAAAGGCGAGAAGAAAAAAAAGCAGTGATATTAAGTTCAGCTTGACCATTCTTAGGTTGCATAACGACCCGGCGTTTAAGCGGCGCAGGTTCTCGTTTTTTGTTGAAGTAACTAATTTATTTTATTGCTCACAAGCTTAAGTGCGAATTCTACCTGCGTCCGACTTAAAACGCTTGTTATATGCCCGAGGGCTTAGCGTACTGTTTATATTTTACTACAAACTTCTTAGCCTCTTCGAGTGTCTCAGGATATGGTACAGTATCGTGATGACCTGAGCCAACTCGAATTTTCTGAAAATGAAAACCATGATCAACAAGAAATTTCACTTTTGCCCATTGTTTTGCATCAGACTTTTTTGGTGGCTTAAAATGACGTCCTAAGTTTGTCGCTGCTTTACCACAATCTGGACAAGGGAGTTCTTTAGGGATTTCCCCAAAAAAGTTAACCTGTCTCTTGAAGGACTTGCGACATTCAAAACAAGCAAAAGATATGTGATAAGGAGTAGCCATTTTTAGGGCATATAACATAATATTATACGAACAAGCAGATGTTATCAGACGTCAGATAATATCCCGGAAACTAACCAGATAACTCATTATGAGTTATTTTGGGATTTTATCAGACGTAATACTTCAGATATCCACTTCATATAAAATCCAATCAGTTTACAAGGACTTGTCTGCCCATTCGCCTGACAAGATAATCCATAATTACTTTGTTTCCAGAATTATATAGCTAAGCAGAATAGAAAGTACGTAAGGGGTATAAAGCGATGGATTATGAATGCTATTCTTCCATTACAAAGGAGGTCATTGCACTGACCTTTGGATTCTTGAACCCGCTAAAGGTATACAGATCACAAAAACGATATCTGTTTCCATCCGGGGAGATCATGACACCTGATACCGCCGCTTCTTTTCCATGGGTTATGATCTGGCCGATATCGAGGGTATAGTCCTGATCCATGACCATTTTTTTGAGGGTTTCTTCAAATTCTTTGATTCCGGAGATAGACTTGTCCCCAACAATTTCCCACTGGATGGAATCGGTTACGTTGTTAAGAATGAAGTCGATGTCGCTTTTGGCATAGGCTTCATTGAATGCTTTAAGGAACTTTGCTTTTTCGGTCATGGGTAAGAGGCTTAGGGTAGAGGTTCGATCGAATATCCTGAATTTCTGATGATATTCAATATCTCCGGTTCCCGGATGTCCGCAGTTTCATTCACAATCTTCAGAACTTTGTCACGATCCTCAAGATCAAAGAAGAGGGTACACTCCGGGAAGTTCCCTTGTATGGTCTCTCGAATAGAGGAAGCCACATTATGGTTCGGGACATTGGTTTTGTAGATCTTAATATCGCACATACATGGGATAATAAGATCAGTTAGTGACTTTAGCCCGGTGGAAATCCGACACTTACAAAGGTCGTTTGCGACAATTTAACCCAGGAAATTCTCACCGATCTCAGGGATCAGGACTTTGGTCTCTGTAAATTCTTCGAGCACCTCTTTGAATTCGTTGGGATCCACAGAGATGGGGGACCATGTTCCATAGTGAACCGGGATAGCCAGATCCGGGTCGATCATCTCAACCGCATAAGCAGCTTCTTCCGGACCCATAGTAAAATGGTCGCCGATCGGTGCAAGAACCACATGTGGTTCATACAGTTCACCATATAATTCCAGATCAGTGAAGATGTTAGTATCTCCCATATGGTAAATGCAGAGGTCATCCTCAAAAGAGAGAACGAGTCCGGCAGGATCGCCTGCATACTGTCCGTTATAGGACGAACTGTGATTTGCAGAGACCATGGTCACAGAAAACTCATCAAAGTGAACGGTTCCTCCTTTGTTGAATCCAATTGCCTGGTCTTCAGCAAGTCCGTCTTTTTTCAACAGATTGATGAGCTCAAGGATCCCGACCACGGTGGCACCTGTGTTCTTAGCGATCTCGAGGGTATCACCGACATGGTCATCGTGGCCATGAGTAAGTAACACATAATCTGCTTCGGATACTTCTTTGAGCTCATCCGGGGTTGATGGATTATCCTTTAGAAATGGGTCAATGTAAATGATCTTACCCTCAGGGCTGATGAGTTTCACTGCTGAATGTCCCAGCCAAAAGGCTTGTACGTTGGTCTCCATAGTAGTTTTTCTATTTAATTAAACTTCCATTATTATTAATAAACAAAGTGGCACAGAACGTTCCAAGAAATTTGGAAGATCTTTTCGATAATTAATAAACAGGCATGGGATTTTTTGACAAACTCTTTAGTGGTACGGGCAGCACTCCAAAGGATATGTGGACTCCACTTCAAAGTAATGAGGAAGTGGAGGAAGTGATCAAAGCTTCAGGAGAAACGGCTCAGGTAATTCTAAAGCACAGCACAAGCTGTGGAACAAGTTTCTTCGCCAAGCGGCATATTGAAGGATTACAATCAAAGTACGCCAACAAGGTTGGTTTCAGTATTATCGATGTGATCCGGAGCCGGTCAGTTTCAGAGTATCTGGCGAAGAAATTCGGGATCAGGCATGAATCGCCCCAGGTGTTTGTAATAAAGAAAGGGGAAGTGATCTGGAACGGATCTCATTCACATGCCAATTCAGGGAATGTCAGTAAAGCTCTGGATTCAGAATAAGTTACTCTCAACCCCGGGGGTGGAATTGCTTATGGGTTTGCTGAAGCAGAGATCTGTCGACATGGGTATAGATCTCAGTGGTAAGGATGGAGGAATGGCCCAGCATTTCCTGTACGGCTCGAAGATCGGCACCACCTTCCAGCAGATGGGTGGCAAAAGAATGCCGGAAGATGTGAGGATATACTTTCTTTTTGATATCCGCATCTTTGGCTGCTTTCTGAACAATATTCCAGATACTCATTCTGCTCAAAGCCCCGCCACGTTGATTCAGAAAAACTTTATTTTTTGATTTGTGTGCTTTTTCGGGATTGTAAAACAGGGGACGGGCATGTTCAATGTAATGCTCCAATGCTTCCTGGGCAATCTCACCTACAGGAACCAGTCGTTCCTTACTTCCTTTTCCGATCACACGAATGAAACCGATCTCGAAATACATCCTATCCGTTTCCAGGTCTGTGAGTTCACTCACCCGCATTCCGGTTCCGTACAGACATTCAAGGATCGCTTTGTCGCGTATGCCAGCTGGTTGGCTGATATCCGGGGTGTCGAGCATGGCTTCTATCTCAACAGCATCCAGAATCTCGGGTAGTTTTTTGGCCTTCTTGGGAAGTTCTATCAATTCAGCCGGATTGGCTGCTGTGATCCCTTCAACTACTGCAAATTCATGGAAGCCACGGATACTGGAAATATTGCGAGCCAGGGAACTGGCTGATAGAAACTCATGATCAATGAGGTAATCCAGAAAATCCTCAATATGAGTTAAAGTAACTCCGGCCAGATCAGTGATCTTTTTTTCAACATTCAGGAACAGCAGATAGCGGTTCAGATCGTTTTCATAAGAGACGATAGAATTCTCAGATAAGCCTTTTTCAAGCTTGATGAATTGTAGATAAAGATTCAGTTCCTGTTTGAATAACACGGTTAGTTCGCCGGTGACTCTTCCTGTTCTGATTCTGAAGTTCCGTTTTCAGGCTGTTGGTCTGCTGGTGCTTCTGCAGGTTTCGTATCTCTGGCTTTCTTCTCCTGCTGCTCTCTTTGTTTTTGTTCTTCCGGATATTCGATCCTGCTGTGATATACACCAACCAGAATATTCAGGAAGGTTTCTTTGATCACCTGAAGATCCCGGAATGTAAGAGGACAATGGCTGAGCTGACCTTCTGTAACACGATCGTCAACCATTCTGTTTACAAGATTCTCAAGCTTACTGTAGGTTGGATTTTTCATTGCTCTGGATGCAGCCTCAATTCCATCGGCGAGAAGGAGTATCCCGGTTTCTTTGGTAGTTGGAAGCGGGCCTTCGTATCTGAACTGATCTTTGTTCAGCATATCCTTGAGATTAGGGTCTTCTTTGGCCTTCTCATAGAAATAACGGATTACCGAAGTACCATGATGAGTTTCAATAAAGTGCACCAGGATATTTGGTAAGCCATGTTCTCGGGCCATTTTAACGCCTTCACTAACATGAGCTTTGATCACCATAGCACTCATCTGTGGCTTCAGCTTATCGTGTTCGTTTATGCCGCTGGTCTGATTTTCAACAAAATACTCGGGTTTGATCATTTTACCGATGTCATGATACAGAGCCCCCACCCGACTGAGTAAGGGGTTAGCTCCTATAGCAGAGGCTGCGGTTTCAGAGAGATTGGCAACCTGAAGGCTGTGATGGAAGGTACCCGGCGCTTTATTCATCAGATCTTTAAGCAATGGCTGGTTGGTATCACCCAGTTCCAATAAGGTAAAATCAGTAGTTACACCAAACAGTTTTTCAAAAAGAAGAATGATCGGATAGGTAAACAGAATAAATACAGAGTTGATGGCAATATGAACATATTGATTCATAACCAGATTCCAGCTTTCCATCTTAGCCAGACTGAATGCGCCAATGGTTACCAGATAGGTGATAAATACAATACCGGGAGTTGTAAAGAAGAACTGAGACCGGTCACGTACATCGCGCACAGAAAACACTCCCATGGAACAGGCAGTGAAAGTACTTATGGTGAACTCAAAATCATATCCATTCACAAGTCCAATCAGCGAAGCCAGTGTCGCGGCCGCAATAATTCCAACCCGGGAGTCGAAAATGATCGTGAGCATAATAGGAGCTATAGCAACAGGGATTATAAATGGACTTGCCACATCAAAATAAAGGATCAGGGCTGTTGCAAGGCTGACCAGGCCAAGGGTCAGAAATACCAGGAAGAATAAACCATTGTGAGAGCTTATCTTACGGCGATACAAAAACAGGTACATGAAAAATACCATAGAGATCACAATAATAAGGATAACGCCGCCACTGAATCGTATCCACCGCTCTGCATTAGACGCATTAAGAGCCCGGGCGGCATCAAGGCTTTGCAGTCTTGTAGCAATATCTTCGGTGACAATATCACCCCGGCGTACAATTACCTGACCTTGAGATATTGCGCCTTTAGTGCGCGAGATATTAGCGACGGCTTCCTGGATCCGTTCTTCTCTGCGGGTTTCGTTACGGAGATAATTAGGGGAGATCACTTTGTTATAGATCTCAATACTTAGTCGTGCAAGTTGCTCGTTGAATAACCTGTTTAGCTGAAACTGAGCATATTCATTTGCTTCTCTGAGATCCCGCACCCGGCTTATATTCAATGATTGTTCAGTACTTTGTGTTGGGTTCAGAACAGTGATCTGATCTACATTGAGATTCGTTTTGTTGAGGTCGATTATACCCTGACTTAACATCTGGTCAATCAGATTCTCAAGCTGCATTTTAACCACAACGCCACTGAACTGGTCGTAAGGTAGATTGCTTGACTGAACCTCATGATAGCTGTAAAGTAAGGTATTCAGTGAGGTTTCTGTGAGTCCGACGTTTGAAACGGTAAATTCCCGGCTAAACCTCAGACTATCATCCAGCTCGGTTGGGCTTTCATTCTCTTTAGCCATTTGCCAGTCATGGTAGCTTTCCAAAAGGGGCTGAAAGGCTCTGTAAATTGAATCCAGTTTCGTTTGAATGGCTATGCCGGCATTTGCATCCACTACAAAAACGGGTGGGATCTGATTACGCAATAATGATTCTTCAGCTTCGATCTCGGCAGGTGTCTTATTGATCGCGAAGGTAAATGGAGCGGTTAGATCTTCAGCTCTCCATGGTTGACCAACGGTATAATTAAAACCTGAACGTACTGTTGTTCTTGGAAGAGAAAACACAGAAATAAGGATGAAGCACAGAAAAATAAATCCTCTCAGGTAAGGGTTTCTTTTGAGAGAATATCGTTCCTGTTCTTTTTTAAGCTTTTCGCCTAAAAGAGGGATCATTTCCTTCTTTTTCCGCCCTAAACCAATTTTATCAAGAAAGCTCATTGTTTATAGCCGTTTTAAAGTGGTCCGTGAAGTTTACCAACCAGCTGATAATTTACAAATCTATTATCAAACGCCTAAGTAGTCGTTTTCTGATTATTAAGAATAGAAACAAAGCTAATGAGACCGGATTTACAGTATAAATTCAAACAAAGCTTTCTAAAGAAATGAAAAATTTAAAACTAACTCTAGGAATGGCATTAGCCTTATTTACGATGCCAACATTAGTAAATGCTCAGGACGGATTTTTTTCGAATGCCCAAACATTAAAGAAGGGAGCATTCGCCCTTTCTGTTCAGCCGGTTTTTTTAACAGAACAGGATGATTTTATACTGATGTTCAGAGGTGCATATGGCTTGACTTATGGACTGACCGGTCATGCAAAGCTGGGTGTATTTGACGACGACATTTATGTTGGAGCACATCTGGAAGCCAATATTGCTTCAGAACCAAGTTCAGGACTGTCGGTAGCGGTACTGGGTGGAATTTATTCACAGGGAGAAATTGGACTCAAAACAGGATTAAATATCAGCAAGGACCTTGATCCGGTCTCGATCTACAGCGGGGTAAATTACCAGCCTTATTTTCTGGATGGAAATACCTTGCATAGTGTCCTTATTCCGGTTGGAGTAGATATACACCTGAGAAACTCAGATAAAGTAGACTTGGTACTTGAGGGAGATATTCCTGTAAACGATGATGGAGAATATCTTCAGGCTATTACCTTCGGTGCAAGATTCTATCTCTGAAAAAAAAGATCAAAATTCAGCCCCGGTCATATTTGAAGCGGGGCTTTTTTATTGCCTGTGAATTTTCTACAATTCGGAAGTTAGAAATAAAATTAAGAGGCAAGAGATGAAGAAACTGAATACCCCTTTCTCAGTATTTACGCTGTTGATCATAACGATCGCATCACTTTCATGTACAGTTAATAACAGTGATGAAGAATCAGGCGGACCTGTCGAGTTAAATACATCAGCTCAGAAGATCGTTGATGCAGAAAATCAGTTTAGTTTGAAAGTGTTTAAAGAAGTAGTGGCTAACGACCGTAAAGAAAACACTTTTATATCTCCGCTGAGTATATCAATGGCATTGGGAATGACCATGAATGGAGCACGTGGAGAGACTTTTAATGAAATGAGGGAGGTTCTTGGATTTTCGAAGCTGGAGCAGCAGGAGATCAATGAAGGGTATAAGAATTTGGCCGAAGGACTTACATCTGCAGACAAAAAAGTACAGTTGAATCTCGCTAATTCTGTCTGGAATCGGGAAGGGTTTAGTGTAAAAGAAGAATTTTCTTCAGCACTTAAGGAATATTTCAATGCTAAGGCTACCGAACTCGATTTCTCAAATACTTCTGCAAAAGACGAGATCAATGATTGGGTATCGGATAATACCAATGGCAAGATCAATAAGATAATTGATACAATTCCACCGGGAATGGTAATGTATCTGATCAATGCGGTGTATTTCAAAGGAAGCTGGAGTTCAGAGTTTGACCCGGACGATACTTCTGAAAGAAGTTTCAAACTAGAGGATGGTGAAGTTGTACAAACGGAGATGATGAATCAGGAGAATAAATTTCCAAGATACTTCTCTGAAGATGTTCACATGATCGATCTGCCATATGGAGATAGCCTGTTTTCAATGACGCTCATGATGCCAGCTGACCCTGAAACAGGTATAAATGATTTTATTGAAAACACACTTACTACTTCAAATCTGAATGAATGGATAAATGAGTTTAGCACTGGTAAGATCAGGGTAATTCTGCCAAAGCTGGAGCTGGAATATGAATTTAAACTTAATCAAGTATTGATGGACATGGGGATGCCGATCGCTTTTAGTGATCTTGCAGACCTCAGCGGAATCAATGGCGGAGGGCTGAAGATCTCAGAGGTTAAGCATAAAACCTATCTGAAAATGGATGAAGAAGGCACAGAAGCCGCAGCCGTTACATCAGTTGGAGCAGTGGTGACTTCAGTTCCGCCAAATTCTTATATAGTGTTTGACCGTCCATTTGTGATGATCATCCGGGAGCGTTCAACGGGTTCAATACTGTTTGTAGGTAAAGTGAAAAATCCGAACCTGAATGATTCCTAATTACTGATGGATCTCATTTCTTCGAGAGTGATTCGGTTCTCATAATAGGCTTTACCGACTACCACGGCATCAATACCTGCTGCATCCAGTTTCTGGAGGTCTTCTAAAGAAGAAACTCCTCCCGAGGCAATTAATCTGATTTCAGGGAATCTGGATTTGAGCTCTTCGTATAGTTTCTGGTTAGGTCCGGCCAGAGTTCCGTCTTTTGAGATGTCAGTACAGAGGATCTCGGAAAGACCTTTTTCAAGCATCCGGGTAACGAATGAATCAACCGATTCTTCGGCTGTTTCAAGCCAGCCGGCATAAGCAATTTGTCCATCTTTGAGATCCATACCTAAAATGGCTTGTTCAGGAAAGTGCTCCAGCAGTTTGATCCAGTCCGGTTCATTCTTAATGGCCATAGAACTGCAGATCACTTTTGAAAGTCCTTGCTTCAGTAAAAACTCAGCATCCTCAAAAGTGCGGATACCACCACCGGTTTGTACTGAAATTCCAAGTTCAGTTATGATCTGTTTGATGTGGGGAAGGTTTACAAAGCGACCTTCCTTTGCACCATTCAGGTCTACGATATGAATATGATCGAACCCTGCTTCTTTAAATGATCTTGCCTGTTCAAGCGGAGATTCATGGTACACGGTTACTTCTTGATAAGAGCCTTTATGAAGACGAACACACTGTCCGTTAAGCAGGTCTATTGCGGGAATTACTTTCATGATCTAAAGATAGGAAGGGGAGACCAGAATTGTAGGATCAGATATAATTAAAATGACCATTTCAGACGGAAGAAAAGAACGTTGGGAGTATTAGTGGCTTCCTGCAGGGCATTTCCTTTGAGGAGCTGAGATAGTACAAGGAAATCCAGATTCTCGGTAACGGAATAACTTACCTGTGGAATAAATACAAAAACCGACTCAGTAAAGCTGCCCATCACCCCAAAGCTCAGGTTTGTCAATGCTGTGAGCGGATAATTACTGTTCACAAAGAAAACTGTTTTCGAGATAAAGAGATTGTCGGCAGTAGGGGGCTGAGAAAGCTGAGCTAAGGCATTTGCCGAACTATTATATCCTCCGTTATAGAGTAATTCACCACTCAGGTACATAGAATTGGGTAGCATGTAGTCGCTACCAAGGGTGGCAGTGAAATGTCCGGATTCATCAAAGAAATTATCACGGGGATGGAAATAGGAGACTTCACCATTGAATCCGGCATTACCCAGATATCCGGTCCAGCCGGCGCCAAGGATAAGTTTGTCCAGATAATTACCGGTTATGAGCTGAATGTCATAATCACCAAGGTTTCCACGTGCCATGAAAGCGATCACAGATTCATCAAGCGATCTTCCGAACTTGTATCCTAACTGCAGACTGGACGCATAACTCCAGCTGTACTGTACAGTCAGGGCATCGGTACCGGGACGTTCTTCGTAATCAAAATCCAGGTAGGAATAGGCATTGAAAAGGTCATTTGGATTCCAAACCATGCTCTTTCCCCAATTCACTCTTTGACGGCCAAGAACTACATCCCATTTTTCACTGTAATAGGATAATTGAAGTCGGTCAATTGCGGTGTGTACAATCGTTTTTTCCTTATCAACAAGAATGAGGCTCATATCAACAAATCCAGGATCGTCATCGAGTATATCAGCGTAACCGGGTACGTTTTCAACAGTGTATCCATTGATTACCCGGGTACGGAGATCAGCCCGGATCTCGAAACCACTTTCAAAAGAAAAGCGGCTTTCAAGACGGTTATGAATGATATTATCATAGTGAACGGTCTTGAGGTCATTACTCAGACTTAAGCTGCCCAATTCTTTCAAATATCCTTTGTAGTAAGGGGTCACTGTCTGAGCTGCAAGGGTGTCCGGAAGGGCAAAAAGGAATAGGAGAATGAGTGATGTGTACTTCTTCATTATTGCTTGGTATCACTTTCTATTTTACCGTCAACAAGGGTTACCACTCTTTTAGCGCGTTCAACAACCCGCTGGTCATGGGTCGAAAAAACAAAAGTTGTGCCTACAGATTCGTTCAGCTGGTGCATCATATCCAACAGATCAGAAGTTGATTTAGAATCCAGATTTGCAGTAGGTTCATCGGCAAGTACATAATCCGGTTTTGAGGCCAGTGCCCGTGCAACGGCAACTCTCTGTTGCTGCCCACCCGATAACTCCGAAGGGCGTTTATTTATTTTGTCCCCGAGGCCTACGGATTCGAGTAATTCCTTACCAGTTGCAATGCATTCATTATGTGGACGACCCTGCATTTGAAGGATGAAGATCACATTTTCCAGAGCAGTTAAAACCGGAATCAGGTTATAGGCCTGAAAAACAAATCCAATATGATGCAGGCGGAAATCGATGATCTGCTTTTCAGTAAGATCGTCCAGGTTTGAGCCATTGATCGTGATAGAGCCTTCTGTTGGTTTGTCCAATCCACCGATGATATTGAGTAGGGTAGTTTTACCGCAGCCTGAAGGTCCGACAATTGCTGTGAATTCTCCTGCTCCGATATCAAGATCGATGCCGTTAAGGGCGTGAACAGGAACCTGTTTCTCGTTATAGGTCTTGGTGATATTTTTAACTTCAATGATAGCCATAAAACATTGGATTAGATTTTTCGGATCGCTTCAACGGGATTGAGTTTGAGTGCTTTGAATGAAGGGTAAAGCGAAGCAATTAGTGTAGTCAGAATGATCAGGAAACCGATATTCAGATAATAGTCAGGCTGAAGTTCCGGGTAGATCACGGTGCCAAGTCCGTACATTTCGAATCCCTGGGAAAAGGCACTTACATCCACACCGGTTTCCGAGAGTACTGAAATTCCCACCCAGGCTAAGAAGATGCCAACAGGAGCCCCAAAGATGGCAAGGAAGAAGGTTTCGAACAGTATCATCGTAAAAATTCGAACCTTATTAACTCCTACAGACATAAGCATACCCAGTTCCTGCTGTCGTTCCAGCACTGCCATTAACATTGTATTAATGATGCCGAAGGTGAGTGCAATCAGAATGATCACCATCACGATATAGAGCGTAGTTCCAACCGTGGCATCGGTATAGCGCAAAGAAGGAGAGAGGTCTCCCCAGCTTTCTACTATCAGATCAGGTGAGTCAGACAATGTTTCTTTGTATTGATCTGCCATTTTAAAATTATCTACCAGTATTGCGATCTCATGAACTGCTCCAGGTTTACCGATCAGTCGGTTCAGGTCCTCAGCTTTTATAAATACATTCGCTTCATCAAACTGGGAGTTCGGAGATTTAAAGATCCCGGAAACCCGGAATGCACCGGCTGAGATATTTCCGTTCACATCCTGAAAATTCAACACCATCTTAGACCGGATCTTCAATCCAAGACGTTCGGCAAGCTTTTGTCCTATTAAAACCAGGTTTCGGCGGTCACCTTCAAGATAATCTCCATCAATTACATGTGTGTGGATCAGGGAAACATTTTTTTCAATTTCCGGATCGATACCTGTTATGGTTACACCAAAAGAGCTGGAGCTACTTGCTGCCAAACCAGTGATCACGGTACGGGCACTTAAGGCGGTTACAAAATCTTTTTGTTTCAATTCCTGCATCAATGAATCAGCGTCTGGGATATACGCCTCAGGAACTTCTTCCTGTTCAAATGCTTTGGTATGGATTTGCAAGTGAGAAGTGAAATTCTGCAGTTGGATCTTCACATA
Organism: Rhodothermia bacterium; assembly: GCA_030427885.1. GTDB lineage: Bacteria > Bacteroidota > Rhodothermia > Balneolales > Balneolaceae > JAUICM01. The sequence goes on from JAUICM010000005.1 coordinate 273,623, forward strand.
CCCCATACTTAAACCATACATGAATGCCGTCATGAAGACACCGGCACAGGTTCCGAGGAGAACCGAGATGATGACAACACCACTGCGAACTTTATTTCGCCAGATGTTTTTCCAACTTAGTTTTATGATGGGCCACACATTCATTTTAATGTCTCATCGCCTCCACGGGGTTTAATTTTTTGGAGTGTATAACAGGGTAGATACTTATCAGCAATGAGATGATGAGTATGATCCCAGCCTGGATCAAAAGTAGTTCGGGATCTGTTGAAAACCGGATGAAAGGTTCCATTCCATATTCTTCAATGGCTGCGGCAGCCTCACCAGTAAAATGCATCGGGTTGATATTGAAATAGAAAATGAAAGGCAGGCTCGCCACTATTCCTATGATGGTACCCAAAACTGTTATGGTGGTCATCTCAAGGATCAGCATAAAAGCCATCCTCGAACGAGAAGTTCCAATTGCGAGCATGACTCCGAATTCATATTTGCGTTCAGCCGTCATCATCAGAACCGTTCCAAGAATTCCAAAACCAACGATCATGTAGAGTACAAGTAAGATAATATAACCGCTTCCCCGATCAGCCTGAATAGCCTGCACTAGTTCAGGCATCAGTTCCTGCCAGCCATACACCTTATATTGTTCATCAAGATCTGTTGAGATCTCGTTTACAATTTGACCAATATCCTTTGGACTCCGGGCCAAAATGGCAATATCAGTAAGCCTGCCATATGCACCATAAAAACTCTGGGCAGTTTCGATAGGGAGGTAAGTGATTGAATTATTGAGATCCTGGATCCCGAATTTTACAATGCCTTTTATTGGGATAAGATCTGCTGCACTTACTCCATGATATCCGCTGCTTATAAGCACCAGTGAATCCCCGACTGAAAGATCTAAGTAATCAGCGAGACCCTGCCCGATAAGTACAGCGTGTTCATTATTACTGGTGAAATATTCACCGTCTATGATCTTTCGATCCGGTTTACTCAAAAACTTTTCAGCGTTAATATCGGTTCCGATTACCATACCGGCCTTGGTTTTTTTGGGGCCACCAGCCAGCGCAAACGACTCTATCCTAGGAACAACAGCTTCTATTTCGTCATTTTCATTGAGTTTTCTGAGTAAGGTCGAGTCCACTGCAAGACTGTGATCCAGAATGGGTTCATCATGATAGCCCGGAGCCTGAATCTGAATATGTCCCATAAAAGATCCCACACTGTTATCAATCATTTGATCGTATTGACCCTGCTGCATGGAGCTCATAACTCCAGATAACAATACCGCCATTACCACCGATGACATCGTGATCAGTGTTCGGCGCTTATTCCTCCAGATATTTCTCCAGGCTAATTTTAGATAAAGCATGATTGGGGACAGTTTTCAGTGAACGGTAAACAATGATTAATCTCATTTTTGTAAGGTTTCCGAATTAGATCGGTCTTACTTGAAAATTTATAGGGCAAAAAGATGAAGAATAATTTATATGACAAAGCATACTTATTTGCAGTCAGAGTAGTAAAAGTGTACCAGTTCCTGAGTAATGACAAGAAGGAATTTATTCTTTCTAAGCAATTACTAAGAAGTGGAACAAGTGTTGGAGCAAAGATTTCAATTGCATATAAGGAGTCCCTTGAAACAAAATATTGGTTGAATCTTCTCAAGGACACTGCGTTTATCAGTGAAAAAGCATTTGAGAGTTTATTCAAAGACGCTGATGAAATAGCTAAAATTCTTTTCTCCATTCTCAAAACAACCCGAATAAATCCTAACAAGCTAAAATAGTTCACTTTAAACTGATTAATGATCACTGATAACTGTTCACTGTGTACTATAAACTGATTCATTTCAACCTTCTCATGTTTTGAACGCTGAAAAAACTCTCAGGAATACCCTGATCGAATTTCAATGATTTGTATTCCAATACCGTTTTGTTTCCGGGTTCGTCTAAAGGGATCATTTCCATTCTGGACGGCAACAATCTGCCGCCAAGTTCTTTTACATCCATGCCCTGCATGATATTAACCGGATAGCCATCCTCATCATAAAAAACTGTTTTAAACTGAATGAATTCTGTTTTGGCAACCCATATCACCACTTTACCCCAAACAACGGCCGCTTCGGGTTTCGGAGTAAGTACAATTTTGTAGCAATCATATCCGGCAATGGTTGAATCGCCATCAAATTCATGCTTATAATCATAAACGATGGATGATTCACGAACCAGATCATCATTGGTAAAATCGGAACCCATCCATGATTGCATCATCATAGAGGGAGGGAGCTTTACTGTTCGTCCGATATTGGGAACCCAGTTCCAGATTTCATTTTTTCTTTTCAGGGTGGCAGTACCTTCATCCCGTGCGGGAGCGGTAACCAAAACCATAGAGTAATCAATACCACGGCTCCAGGCTTTCATGCTTATCGAACGTTCCCAGGTAGGCCGGATAATGGTCATGGTCATTTCTGCAATTGATGATTCGCCCCGTGCTTTTTCATCCATTTTCCTGATAATATCCGTAGCTGTCTGAGCCTGGATGTCATTTAAGAGAACGAGTGAGATCAGTGCGAGTAAAAGATTAATGCGATACATATTGCTTCAGTATTTTTTGTTTCAATTCCTCCAGTGGGTAATCATCACCCAAAGAAACTCTTCCTAACAGAAAACCATCCATTAATGCACCCAGTTCATAGGCCTGTAACATTGGTTGTTCGTACCCAAGTTCTTCCATTACTGCAGAGAACATTTTCATTTGCTCCCTTTGGATCAGATCCAGTTTAGGTTTGAGTGTTTCAAATGCATCCTTTTGCATTGCCAGACTCAGCATGAGTTTCCCAACCCCACTCTGATGTTCAAAAAAAGCAAAGGTCTGCTCAATAACCTGTTCTATTTTTTGAGCAGGGGTGAAATCTTCAGGGAACCGGGTCATTTGGTCTCCCATGTCTACAAGTTGATCAAAGATAGCTTCAAGGATGTCCTGCTTACTGGAGAAGTAGTGATAAATGAGTCCCTTGGAGACCTTCGCATTTCTGGCAACCGCAGCAATACTTGTTTTAGAATATCCCTCATTGGCAAACAGTTCGAATGAAGCATCAATGATCTGCTTTCTGGTTTGCTCCCGGATCTCCTGGTTTTGCTCTTTTGTTCTTGGGCTCATTTTATATTGACTAACCGTTCAGTCAAAAAGTAAATGTAATTTTCCCCATATACAACATTTATTATCAAATTAATCAAAGTATGGACTTAGTACACTGAATCCAGGAAGTTCTTAAGAACTTTAGCCCCGGCTTCCCCGGATTTTTCGGGATGGAACTGAACTCCCAGGTAATTATCTCTGGCTGTTACCGCGATGAAATCAGTTATATAATTACAGTTTGCGAGTGCGTATTCACTGGAAGGAGCATAGTAGCTATGAACGAAGTAGAAGTGTTCATCTTCATCGATTCCATCAAATAGAAAGTGATCTGTTCGATCGGAGAGTGTGTTCCAGCCCATATGAGGTACTTTTTCGACAGAAGAATCAAATTTTTGAAGCGCACCGGGTATTACCCCGAGCCCTTGCGTATTTCCTTCGGTAGATGATTCAAACAAAAGCTGCATTCCCACACATATACCAAGCACGGGCTTATTTGTATTGATGAGCCATTCATCGATGCCATTTTCTTTGAGTGATTCCATTGCAGACCCTGCATGGCCTACTCCCGGAAAAATGATACCATCAGCTTTATCCAGTTGTTCTGGAGTTTCGGCGAGAAAGTATTCTGCTCCCAGTCGGTCAAGGGCATTGGAAACAGAAGCGATATTGCCTGCCCGGTATTTAATGAGTGCGATCATGCGGTTGTCCAAATTAATTTTGTCATTTCGAATGAACATGAGACATCTGAAGAACATCGGGAAGACTCAAAACTCATTAGATTTCTGCCTATGGTCGAAATGACAGGGTCTGAACCCTGGAGATCAGTTGGAGTATGTGAAAACCATTCCTTTATCCTATTTGAAAAGTGATCATAAAGTCCTTCCCCTTGAGAAGGGGAAGACAGAAGGTGTTGAACAATAATCATAAAGCCCCCTTTGAACTTGGGATCTGGTTTTTGATCCGGGGATTCTTCTCAACAGCCGTTTTGAGAACCCGGGCAAATCCTTTAAAGATGGCCTCAATTTTGTGATGATCATTTTCTCCTTTGAACTCGATCTGGAGTGTTGCCTTCAGATTCATGGCCAGACTGTAAAAGAAATGTTTAACCATTTCAGTAGGAAGATCACCCACATACTCACGATTGAATTCCCCTTCAAAAACAAGGTAGGGACGTCCGGATAGATCAAGTGCAACAGTTGCCTGTGCTTCATCCATTGGAAGGACGAAAGCGTATCGTTCTATTCCTTTTTTATCACCAAGTGCTTTGGTGATGGCTTCACCCAGGGCAATGGCCACGTCTTCTATCGTATGATGTTCATCTACTTTCAGATCACCGTCACAGCTCAGGTCCAGGTCAACAAAGCCATGCCTGGCGATCTGCTCCAGCATGTGATCAAAGAAATTCAATCCTGTATTGATGTTCGATTTTCCGGTTCCATCCAGATTCAGGTTGATTGAGATATCCGTTTCGTTAGTAGTTCTCTGGATGCTGGCTTTTCGGTCGTTTCCACTCTCGTAGGACTCAAATAATTCAGTAAGATCATAACCAGATGCAACAGGTTCATCAGCGATCCAAAGAAACAGTTTCCCTTCGCTTTTATCGTAATTGATCTGAGCCTGAGCTTTTTCAGCATCTTTGAATGAGATGAGCTCTTCATTATCTAAAATACGTTTTTGGGCTTTTTCAAAACCATCAGTTGCAGTTCCTATCTCGAACCCATCTTTAGTAAGTAGAGTAAGAACATGGATTGCACCTTTAGTGAGAAGTTTATCATTGGTGCCGGCCAGGATTTCTGATTCTATCCAGAGTTTCATGAGTCTGTAATTTATGTTGTGCAAAGGTTTTAAATGTTATTCATTTGTGATGAATAGAAAACGGGTTGTCTGTATTCTTTTCTTAACCAATAAGATATACGCCTTATGAATTCAAAAATAAACATTCTGAGCTGGATCTTACGCATTGTAGCGGCTGCCATCATGTTGCAAACCCTGTATTTCAAATTTACCGGAGCACCGGAAAGCATATACATATTCGAAAAGATAGGTTTAGAACCTTTTGGGCGATATGCTTCGGGTGTGGCAGAGTTAGTTGCCTCGATCCTGTTATTGATTCCCAGAACCACCTGGCTTGGAGCCTTCATCGGATTGGGTGTAATTGCTGGTGCGATCATGAGCCATTTAACCGTGTTAGGAATTGTGGTACAGGATGATGGAGGTTTGCTTTTTGCACTGGCAGTAGTGGTATTTATCTGCTGCGGTGTATTGCTATTTCTGAATCGTAAAGACATTCCGGTTATTGGTCCAAAGTTAGTTAAGAACGATCTTTCTTAAGTACCGAATTCAGCGCTTCAAAAAACTGCTCGTTTTCCTGGGGGGTGCCTATGGTTAAACGTAGACAATCCTCACAATGTGGTTCGTTGCCCCGGTAGCGAACCACCACTCCTTTGGCAGCTACTTCTTCATATATCCTGAGCGCATTTTCAATTCTGAAAAGAAGGAAATTGGCATCGGTATGAAATACTTTTTGAACCTCCGGAATGGTTTCCAGTTTTTGGATCACCTTTTTGCGTTCTGACAGAATCTGATCCACTTTAGCTTTCATGGCATTAATAAAAGAAAGCCCGCGAATGGCAGCCTTTGATGTAAGTTTATTCACATTATAAGGTGCCTTAACCTTCATCATCAGGTCGATAACAGCCGGATCTGCCAGAGCAATACCCAGCCGTATGCCAGCCAGACCAAACGATTTTGACATAGTCTGAAGAACAACCAGATTATTATAGTCTTTGAGCCTGGTTGCAAAACTTTGCTGTTCACTAAAGTCGATATATGCTTCGTCTACCACCACTATTCCATCAAAAGCTTCAATGATCTTCAAAATATCATCAGTATTCAGGCTGTTTGCTGTGGGGTTATTGGGTGAACAAAGAAAGATAATTTTTGTATCAGGAGTGACTGCAGCCAGGGTTTCCTTAACCTGAAGTTGAAAATCAGGGGTGAGCAACACCTTATCCACAGCTACATCATTTATATTGGCAGATACTTTATACATCCCGTAGGTAGGAGGGGTGATCAAAACACGATCCTTTCCGGGCACACAAAAAATTCTGTAAAGAAGATCTATAGCTTCATCACTTCCGACGCCAACAAATACATTTTCGGCCTGTATCTCACGGAACTCAGCGATCCTTGCACGCAGTTCTTCCTGATAAGGCATTGGGTAACGATTCAGTTCCAGGTCGTCTTCAAATGGTGCACCCAGAGCGTTCTCGTTGGCATCAAGCAGAATACCTGAGTCGAAATCGTCCCGGGCACTTCGGTATGGGCTGAGTTCGAGAATATTTTTCCGAACCAGTTTTAGCAGGTCTGTTTTTTTACTCATTTCAAGTCCTTTAAACGTATGCTCACTGCATTTTTATGAGCTTGTAGTCCTTCCAGTTCTGCGAGGGTCTCGACTGTTGGACCAATGTTTCTAATTCCTTCTTCTGTAAGAGTTTGCATGGTCACTGATTTCATAAAAGAAGCCAGGTTTACACCACTGTACATTTTAGCATATCCATAAGTTGGAAGTGTATGGTTGGTGCCTGAGGCATAATCACCTACACTTTCGGGAGTAAACTGACCAAAGAAAACCGATCCGGCATTGATGATCTGCTCAACATAGTTTTCGGCGTTCTCAATATTTACGATCAGGTGTTCCGGCGCATACTCGTTCGAAAACCAGAATGCATCGCCGAGTGTATTTACAATAAGGGTGAAACTGTGATCGAGCGCTTTTTTAGCAAACTCAGCCCGGGGGAGTTTTGCCAGCTGTTCTGAAAGTTCCTGCTCCAGTTGTTCCAGATCAAAATCAGAGGTTACTACAAGTACTACCTGACTATCAGCACCGTGTTCTGCCTGGGATAACAGATCAGCAGCAACGTATGCAGGCTTTGCATTTCCATCAGCGATAACTAAAACTTCGGATGGTCCCGCAGGCATGTCGATACTAATCAGTGCTTCGCTGTTTTGCAGAATCATCTTCGCTGCAGTCACGTACTGATTTCCCGGTCCGAATATCTTATCAACTTTGGGAACCGATTCTGTTCCGTAAGCAAGTGCTGCAACAGCCTGTGCTCCGCCGGCCAGTAGGATCGTTTTGATACCGGCTTTCTGGGCGATGTAAAGGATCTCATCAGAAATACTACCATCTTTTTTTGGAGGGGTTGCCATCACAATTTCGTCACAACCAGCGATCATAGCCGGGATGGCGAGCATCATGGCCGTGGAGGGTAACACCGCTGTTCCACCAGGAACATACAATCCGATTTTACGGATAGGTCGGTTTACCCTTTTGCACACCACACCTGGCATCGTTTCCACTTCAAGGGAAGGTTGTTTCTGGGCTTCATGAAATGTATAGATGTTATCAAAAGCTGTATCAATGGCTTTGATCACTTCAACATCTAACGCCACAGGGAAATTATTGGGATCGATTGTTACAGTATCAAGATCGACGCCATCAAATTGTCTGGTAAGCTCAACTATAGCAGCGTCCCCGTATTCTTCAACTTGTTTTAGAATGGGTTCCACCGTACCAAAGATAGAGTTGAAATCCAGCTTTGGACGTTTTGTGAGGGCTAGTATATCAGAAGCTGTCAATTGATTGTAGTGGTATGTCTTCATAGTCCACATCCCGCTTGTTCCCAACTCAGGATGGGAAATGCTGTTAATTTAATTTTTCGAATTTCGCAGTTCATCATTCGTTGATCAATGTTCGTAATTCTACAGGATCATACTTTCGATGGGGAGCATTACAATATCAGAAGCTCCGGCATCTTTAAGTTCTTCCATCACTTCCCAGAATTTTCCATAGGGTATTACCGTATGAATGGCTACCATAGTCGTTTCTGCTAATGGTACAATGGTTGGGCTTTTCATGGATGGAATGATTGATTTGATCATTTCAACTTTATCCTGGGGAGCATTCATCATAATGTACCGGCTCTTGGATGCCTGTTGATATCCATCAATTCTGACCATGAATTTATCGATCAACTGCTGTTTGCCAGGCGAAAGTTCCTTATTCGTTTGGATCAGCTTTGTTTCAGATTCAATGATCGTGAATAATTCCTGAAGGCCATTAGCACGAAGGGTGCCTCCGGTAGACACAAGGTCGGAGATAGCGTCGGCTACTTCCAGCTGGGGAGTGATCTCGACCGCACCTGATATCTCAACAATATCAATAGTAACCCCCTGTTCCTTGAAGAATTTTTGTGTCAGGTAAGGGTAGCTTGTGGCAATGGTTTTACCTTCAAAATCCTTAGCCTGTTTAAGCTTTCCATTTTTTGGTGCTGCAACGGAGAGTCGGCAATTCCCATAATTCAGGCCACGAAGAATACTTACATTGGCATTTTGCTCAAGCACTTCGTTGGCTCCTACAAATCCAAGATCACACACTCCATCCTGTACATACTCAGGGATATCATCATCTCTGAGAAGCAGTAACTCCACATCAAAATTGCGGGTTTTAACCATCAGGTTACGTTTGTAGTTATCAAATTCCACACCAATGCCATGTAGCAGATCGATGGTTTTATCGGTAAGACGGCCGCTTTTTTGAATAGCGATGCGTAATGATGTCGAAGAATCTTTCGTTCGGTTCATGAGTTCAGTAAATAAAAAAGTGTATTAAAAAGAAGAGTTATAGGTGTACTTAGAGGGATGTGCAGAAAATTAGTGCACACGATGGTGTCCGTGATGGATACCATGATGGGGGTGATGGGCTGTATGTAAATTATCTAAGTTCACGCCTCAAATATAGGTATAGATTCATTATCAAAAAACCGTTTTTTAAATGATTTAAAATTACTGAGTTTTAATAGAAGAGCATTTCTGGTGGTTACACCATATTTTGATGAGGAATAAATCGAAACTGACATATTATTATCAGAATGAAAACTATTGCACAATTAACATATATCCCGCTTGCTACTCATAATCCAACCGAACAGGTTCAGGAGCTGATCGAACATCTGGCACAGTATGATCTGCAAATCGAGATCGGATACCTTTCGTCAACGGTGATCGGAGAAACGGAAGTTGTGTTTGATATGATCAAAGATGTATATGAAACAATGGCCTTAGAACAGGAACGCTTCAGGTTTCATATTGAGCTTCTGAGTCCCGAAAAATAGCTAACACAATAAGTTGTAAATAAGCTCTGACTTATTAATAAAGAAAGACTCATAAATATTTGTAATTATTTAAATCGAGCGTACTCTTATTATCGGCTAAAGGGGTTTTCTTAGGGAATTAAAATTAGATTCATGTTCATGAGGTATGCTCATGTTGTTTAGATTAGTTGGCTGTATTCTGATACTCTGGGTGGTAACGGGTACTGCTTATACTGTCGAGATATATGCTCAGAGTCAGGAATATCCGCCTGAGTTTATTGATAGTGATTTCCTATACCAGAACTGGTCTATAAGAGATGGATTGCCGGTTAATTCCATTTCTTCGATCGTGCAGGGTGAAGATGGTTATATCTGGATGGGAACGGCAGATGGCCTGGTTAGATTCGATGGGGTCAGATTCTATATTTATTCTACTGCTGATCACCCCGGTTTAAGGTATAACAGATTAAGAGGGGTTGTAAATTACAAAAACGGCCTGCTGATCCTTAATTCAAGAAGCGAACTGGTTTACATGGAAAACGGGTGGTTTGAGCAACTGGAAATACCAGAGAGATTAAAGTCTGAGAATTTTGGAGCATTAATTTCTGAGGGAGCAAATGTATCAATAAAAGGGAGGGAAAATACATACAGCATTGACTCAGAGGGTAATTTCAGAATGGAAAGAAGTACAGGCCAGGTCTCAGCAAAAAGGGTACTGAACGGACAGTTTGAATGGACTCCCTTTTCCAAACGAATGAATTATGAAGGGCGATTGGCAATTGATTTCGGGGATCAAATAAACGACGCCATCATTGATCATGAGGGAACTTTGTGGGTAGTTACATACAGTCAGGGTTTATATAAGATCAAACGAAACCTATTTGATATCTACAGTGAAGCTGAGGGAGTCCCGAACAGAAATATATATCCGGTTCTCGAATCAAATGATGGAACGATTTGGGTGGGGACTCACGGTGGCGGAATTGCTTCAATAAAAGAAGGGAAGGTCACCAATGGGTACCTTTTGCAGGGAGTAGGTAAAGAGGCATTCATCCGTAGCATAGCACAAAGAAAGAACGGTGAGGTCATCATTGCCGCTTTAGGAAGAGGTTTATTCAGGTATTCCGGGGAGAAGATATTTTTGAAAATGGAAACTCCTGATCTTGGTGGTGTGAATGTTATTTTTGAAGATTCCGATGAGATTTTATGGGTTGGGACCAATTCAGGGGTCTACTATCTGGAAGGTAAGAACTGGATATATGTTGATGATCCATTGGTACAACAAAGCTCAGTGATCGACATAGCAGAAGCTCCCGATGGAAGTCTTTGGTTCGGCACCAATGGGAATGGGTTATTGCATATTAGGAATGCATCCTTCAAACCATTTGTGAAAGAAGATGGGCTTTCCAGTGATATTATTCGAAGCCTTTGGATTCCCAAAGGAAGTTCAGCGGAGAATTATCAGGTCTGGGTTGGGACAGAAGACCGGGGAATAAATCAGATACTTATACGGCAGGGAATGGCAGTTCCATTTGAGGTGACAAGGATAGAAAAAGAAGATGGTCTATTTGATGAAGTAATTCATAAAATCATTCCCGATGATCAGGGCCGGATCTGGATGAGTTCGAACCGGGGGATTTTCTGGGTATTCCACAACGACCTTCTTGAATTCGCAGAAGGACAGAAATCAGAGATCATTTCAACCAGATATACCGAACAGGATGGACTCAGATCCAGAGAGGCAAATGGAGGAATACAACCTGCAGGATATAAATCGGCAAATGGCTCGATCTGGTTTCCAACACAGGATGGGGTGGTACATGTACAGCCCTCCATCATTAGTAGAAATACAAATATTCCCCAAATACATATAGAAGAGATCCGGTCCGGAAATCAACTCTATTCACCCGTACCCGAAAAATTTGAACTGGAACAAGGAGATCGGAATATCGAAATGAGGTTCACTGCCTTAAGTTTTCTTTCTCCAGAAAAGATCAGATTCAGATACCGGCTTTTTGGTTTTGATGAAGACTGGATCGAGGCTGGTGATAATAGAATTACCAGATATACTAATCTGCCGCCTGGTAGCTATACTTTTAAAGTAATTGCGAGTAATAACGATGGGGTCTGGAATCAGCAGGGAGCGGTTGTAAGCCTGAATGTTCCTTCATATTTCTATGAAGCAACCTGGTTCTATGTACTTCTTATCTTATTCTTTTTGAGTCAAATGGTAATCGTATTTATTATTTTAAGAAACAGAGCAAGGAAATCTTCATCCCTCAAAAAAGTACAGATTAATAAACTGGAGGATCAGATTTCAGATCTTAAAGAAAGGATCCTCAATCAAACAGAACTCAAGCAGGCTTTCTTATTTAATCTGAAAAAAGAGCTCAGAGATCCGGTTATTCATTTGAAAGAGCAGATAGCTCTTGGGAGAGAGAGTGTTGAAAAGGTGGTTGAGAGAGAAATAGCTCAACTATTATTACATGTAGATCAGCTATTGTTGCTTTCCCAGATAGAGCTTGATGGGATGAAAGTAAATCCGGATCTGGAGGATATTGTATCTATTGTAAAACAGGCAATAACAGAACACAAGAACGAAGCTGGTAATGAAGATCCGGTAATAGAATTCTCCAGTAACTCAGAATGTGTCAATATATATGTGGATAGAGCATTGGCGTCCATCATATTTAAAAGCCTGATCAAGTACAGTTGCGGGAAGCCAAAAGTATCTAAGTTAAGAGTGCAGATCATAGAAGAAAGTTCGTTGTGTACTGTTAAATTTACAGATGATGGCGAAGCACTGGACCACAAAGAATTACATTCTATTTTTTCATTATTCAAGAATATGGCTCAGAATGCAGAAGGCCGCAATAAGCTTGGAATTACTCTTCCACTGGTCGCAAAACTGGTTGAGCTTCATAAGGCAACCATTGTTGTGCATTCTATTCCGGAGCAGGGAAATACATTCTCAGTGGCATTCAAAAAAGGCAGCCTCCATTTTGAAATGGAAAAGTTTGATTAAAGGCTGAAATTTACGCTTATTGAAAAAAGTTTGTAAGGAGTTGCTTCTGCTTCGGTCATACCTGGAAAAGGAAAGATTATATGGCCCGATATTATATTTACATGATGTCAAATCCCTCCCGGAACCTCTATGTTGGTTTAACCACTGATCTGGAGAATATTATTGCCAAGCACCGGGAAAAGAGGATGTCTAATTTTAAGGCAAATTTTGCCTTCGAGAAATTAGTGTATGTGGAAGAAACCACAGACGTGGATTATGCTATAAACCGCGAAAAATTTTTAAAAAGCACTCCTAACTACAAGAAATGTGATCTGCTCAACATCACTAATCCAAAATGGGAGTGCATTAGTGAATACTGGGCTGAAAAGGCGATATCGGGGTTTAAAAACGGGCTGTGATCGCAAACATTAGTTTTAGTAGCTCCCGCCTTATTCGTATCTTTGCTGTCTTAAAAAAGAGACGCACGATCACAGTACATGAACAACATCCGCAACTTTTGCATTATTGCTCACATCGACCACGGTAAATCTACCCTGGCTGACCGACTTTTACAGATGACAGGCACCATCAGCGAACGCGAAATGCAGGAGCAGGTTCTTGATGATATGGATCTGGAACGTGAAAGAGGAATCACAATAAAGAGCCACGCCATCAAGATCGATTATAAACGTCCCAATGGGGAAGTGTATAATTTCAATCTGATCGACACCCCGGGCCACGTGGATTTTGCTTACGAAGTTTCCCGCGCACTAAAAGCTTGTGAAGGTGCTATTCTTGTGGTTGATGCAACACAGGGAATCGAAGCACAAACTATTTCAAACCTGTACCAGGCGATAGAGCAAAATCTGGAGATCATTCCTGTTCTGAATAAGATCGACCTGCCAAGTTCTGACCCGGAAGGCGTGGGCCAGCAAATCGTAGATCTGATTGGTTGCGAATTTGAAGAAATCCTGACTGTATCGGGTAAAACAGGAGAAGGAGTTCCGGAACTTCTTGAAGCCATCGTTGAGCGGGTACCCGGGCCGGCTCAGGAAGTAGACAAGCCATTAAGGGCACTTATTTTTGATTCGGTTTTCAATACCTATCGCGGTTCAGTGGCATATGTTAGGGTGATGCAAGGGGTACTCAGGAAAGGAGACCTCTTCAAATTCATGGCTAACAAAGAAGAGTATAATGCAGAAGAGATCGGCTATCTGAGGATGAACTATCAGCCCACGAAAGAACTTAAAGCAGGTGAAGTAGGATACGTGATCGGTAGTGTAAAATCGCTGCAGGATGTTCGTGTAGGTGATACTATTACAACAGTTAAAGACGGAGCTACAACCCCGATTCCTGGGTATCAGGAAGCAAAGCCCATGGTATTCAGTGGGATTTACCCAACCAGTTCTGAGGATTTTGAAGACCTTCGTTCGGCACTTGAGAAATTACAGTTGAACGATGCATCCCTTACCTATGAACCGGAGACGTCAAAAGCTCTGGGCTTTGGATTCAGAGCGGGTTTCCTCGGACTTTTGCACATGGAGATCGTTCAGGAGCGATTGGATCGTGAATTCGATATTGACATCATTACCACCGTTCCCAACGTTAAGTATGAGGTTAAACTTGAAGAGGGTAAAACCATCTCGGTTGATAACCCAAGCCAGATGCCTGATGTAGGTAAGATCGATACCATTTTTGAGCCATATATCAAGGCGAGTATTATTACACCAGCTGATTTCATCGGTCCTATCATGAAATTATGCCAGGAACGCAGAGGGATCTATATCAATCAGATGTTCATGCAAAATAATCGGGTTGAGATCACGTATGAGTTACCAATGGCAGAAGTGGTGTTCGATTTTTATGATAAGTTGAAGTCTGGCACCCGCGGATATGCATCGCTGGATTATGAATTTATTGAATACCGAAAAGGTGATCTTGTACGTTTAGATATTTTGTTGAATGCGGAACAGGTGGATGCTTTATCGAGTATCACACACCGGGAGAAAGCGTATTATCAGGGACGCAGGGTATGTGCCAAACTGAAAGAACTCATTCCGCGGCAACAATTTGAGGTGGCTGTACAGGCGGCTATCGGAAGCAGGATCATAGCTCGTGACTCGATCAGGGCACTGCGTAAAGATGTGACGGCAAAATGTTACGGTGGTGATATTTCCCGTAAACGCAAACTTCTGGAAAAACAGAAAGAAGGTAAAAAACGAATGAAACAGGTTGGTGCAGTTGAGATTCCGCAGGAAGCGTTCCTGGCTGTACTTTCCATGGATGAAGACGACAGATAAATGAGAGACTCTAAAAAAAATCTATTTTTCTTTTTTGTACTAATGATCTTACTCACAACGAGTGTCAATGCACAATTTGAAGAGCTCAAGATCGTAAAGGTCTCTACTCCTGAAGCCGAGAAATTTGAAGAGCGGTTCGCCGATATCAAATGGACGGGTCAGGGATTCAACTACAACAGTCTTGACAGAATTCCGGCGATAGAAATACGTTCAAAATTACAACGACTCTATGGTGATCCTACCAAAACCATCGAAAATATTGTTGAAGATGGGAAGATGAGAGCAGGTAAAGCCATTCAGTTTGAATATTGGTTTATTATTGATGGACAAATTCCTCTGATGGTGCTAGATTTGGATGGTCCTTTTGCGGATGGCCTGGTTTACGTGGGTGCCAGCAGATATATTGACCGAATGCCGGAGGTGAAACGAAAGCTAACCCGTGACGTAGCGGAGGCGCAGGCTCAGGAATTTACGGATTATTTTTTCTCACCTGAACGCCAGCAGTGGTTCAAAGTTTCCTATGTAAATGGGGAATACAAGAAGGAAAAAATAGAACAGCCTTCTCATATAAAATTAAAATAGACAAACAAAGAATTGGAAGACAACAAGGCATCAGAAGATCAGAAAAAAGATCCTTTCTGGAAGCGTAAGAAGGACGCTGAGGAAGAAGAAAAGAAAGCAAAATCATGGCTTCGTGAGTGGGTTGACGCTATTGTTTTTGCCTTCATCGCGGCAGCAATACTTCGTTCATTACTTTTTGGTTCATATAAGATACCGACCGGTTCCATGGAAAAGGATCTGCTTATAGGTGATTTCCTGATCGTATCGAATGTGACCTATGGACCTAGAACACCAATGGCTATATGTGTGCCATTTACGGATGCATGTATTCCAGGTGTTAAATTGCCATGGTTCAGAATTCCCGGTTACAGGGATGTGGAAAGGAATGACATCTTTGTGTTCAATGTGCCTTGGGAAGTGAAACCGATATCACAGAAAACAAATTATATCAAACGTGCGGTAGGAGTTGCTGGTGATACCCTTGAGTTGCGCGATAAGATCCTGTATGTGAACGGCGATAGAGAAGAATACCATGAAGGTGTTCAACGATTTTACACCATTCACCTGAGAGACAGGGTTCGTCTTAGTGATGCTAAAATGGAATCTATCGGAGCCGGAACCATTGGCGGGGGTAACTCCTACGTACGCCAGACCCGGGACGCTAATACTTACATCGTGAATATGACAGCAGATGTGGCTAAACAGGTTCAAAGCTGGCCGGAAGTTGATTCACTCAGCTATTTCATGTTTGGAGAAGATGAAGTAGTGTATCAGTACCAAAGAAGTTATGGTTCATTTTCACAGGCATTCAAAAACCATGATCACTTTACTCCTATTGTAGTTCCTTTTGAGGGACAGGAAGTGGAGTTAACAACTCAGAACTGGTATATCTATAAAGATCTTATTGAGCGCTACGAACATAATGATGTAAAGATCAATGGGGAAACTTTTGTGATCAATGGGGTAGAGACCAACAAATATACCATCAAGCAGAACTACTACTTTGCAATGGGAGATAACCGCGACAGTTCTGAAGACAGTCGTTTCTGGGGCTTTGTTCCCAAGGATCACGTAATAGGAAAAGCTGTGATCGTATGGATGTCACTGGATGGAATGGTCCCGAGATTCAACAGGATCTTCCACGTTATTGACTAATGAAAGGTCAGAGGTGAAAGGGGAAAAGTGGAAGGTTTATTTTCCCTTTACTACCCCTTTCTTTTACAATTACTTAGCGATCGTTTTACCTTTGGGAGCTCCTTCGCGAATAGCTAGCTGACCACAACCTGCATCAATATCATCACCACGGCTGCGCCGAACGGTGGCACGAACCCCTTGTCTGATGAGTGCTTTCAGAAAGTTATCCAGCCGTTCTTCTCTTGCCCGGTGAAGAGCAACGCCTGCCACATTGTTGTACATGATGATGTTAACCTTGCTTGGAGCCCAGTTCACGATCTTAGCAAGATTTCGTGCATCCTCAGGTGTATCGTTGAACTCATCAAAAAGCAGATATTCATAAGTAACAGGACGCTCTGTCTTACGGTGATAATATCTGACAGCCTCTTCCAGGCTTTCCAGGTTCATGGAGCTATTGATAGGCATGATCTCATCGCGTTTGGTATCGCTTGGAGCGTGCAGGGAAATAGCCAGATTGAACGGCTCTTCATCATCAGCCAGTTGTTTGATCTGCTTTGTGAGGCCTACAGTGGAAACCGTAATTCTTTTTGGAGAGAGATCAATTCCCAGAGGATCAGCTATGATAGAGGCTGAATTCACCACGGTTTTATAATTATGAAGAGGCTCGCCCATCCCCATATACACGATATTGGTGATCTTTTTACCATAGGCTTCTTCAGAAACAGAATTGATATACTGAACCTGATCCACTACTTCTCCGTGCGTCAGATTTCTGAAGAAACCCATTTTTCCGGTTGCGCAGAATGAGCATCCGAATACACAACCAACCTGTGATGAAACACAAACAGTAAGGCGTTTGGCTACGCCATCAGGGTAGAAATCCGGGATCAATACCGCCTCAACTTTATAATCCTTGTCGGTATCATTCAGCTTAAAAAGAAATTTTATGGTTCCATCGCTCGATTGCTGCTGAGCTGCTACAGAGATACGGTTTAATGTGGCTACTTCCTCTAATTTAGCTCTCAGGTCTTTGGAAAGGTTTGTCATTTCCTCAAAGCTGGAAACACCTTTCTGATAGAGCCATTGGAATATCTGGTCGGTTCTGAAACGTGGAAGTCCCAGTTCTTTACAGAAAGCCTGAAGTTCTTCCTTGGTGAGGGATTTAAGATCGGTTTTTTGTTGCGTAGTAAGAATGCTCATAAGTGCTTAAAGATACGCAAGAATGCAACAAACGACCACCGATCAGAATCGGGTGTTCACCACATTATTATAGATCGAGCCGAAGGAGACAGAAAATCCAACCGAACCGCTGTACGAATACGAAGTAGCCTGTTGTTTGGTGTTCGTAAGCTTTTCTTCTTCAGTAAGTCCTGCACCGGACAAAGAAAGCTGATCATTAATGATCGAATAATAACTGTTAAAGAACACAGAGAATCCCCTTACTATCCTGGCGCTGATTCGGAAATTCATATTAAGCCTGTTTTTTGAAAAATCATGCAGATAGTGTCGCCCGTTCACTCCGGCTCTGATGGAACCCCATGGTTTAGTAAGATCCATGGAGAAAGCGAGTTCCTGACGAACCAGGAATTCAGTGTCTTTATTGTAGATCGTTTGTTCGGTATAATCATAGAAAGAAGCGAAAACACCATATCTCAGGATCACCTCACGGCGGGCATATTCACGGTATGGGAAAAAACTATATTCAATGGAAGGAGTACCTCCGAATCGCAGATCAATATTATCTCTGGAAGAAGAACCACCACTCATATAAGAACCTATCGACCAATGGTCGCTGATACTATATCCGACTAAACCCCATACACCTTGTGAGGAGGTGGAATAAATAGATTTGGTCACCTCGCCAGTGGAGTCATCAGTATTCTTATAGACCTCACGCCTGTTATTCTGGTCGTAATTAACCTGAATTTTCCACTGATCAGTGATCCTTCTGGCTCTCAGATACCCATTGATATTGGTATTGGTCTTGCTTTCTTCCCCTGAAACATAGGTATTACCACCGATCTCGAAGGTCCAGCTTTTCCATTTGTCATTATTCTGAACTTTTGGACCTGAGTTCTTGGCTCCGGAAAAAGTAACATCGAAATTACTCAAAGCTTCTTTTTCAGTTAGAAAAGGAATGAGTCCAAGTTTGATGTATCGTACCAACCCATTCCTCCGCTCTTCTCCGGTATCGGAATCATAGGAATTATAGATAAGCTGGTTTGATAGCGTTTCGAGTGCATTTAGTCCGATATAATTCAATGTATACTGAACTCCGCCACTACCGGTACCTTGTGCGGTAACGATCAGATGTACTTCCGATACAGACTGATCACTTACAAAATTAATAAAATTGATCTCGCTTCTGATGAAACCACTGTCACAATTGCGGCAATCTAAATATACCGTAAGCAGATTTCCCTGATCCTGCTGAGCAAAGATATCCTTAAAAGGAATAAGTAAAAGAGCGACGAAGAGTACTTTTTTGACCAATGAATAAACCTAAAACAATAGATGACACTTACAGCTCAGGAAGTTAAGCTTTTGAATCCTTTTCTACTGAAAAAAATTTTAAATGAATTTAATTGATCAATATCTGAAATGCGGTCATTCCCATTATTGCTATGGTTACCCATAAACCAACTTTGTGAGGCTCACTTTTTTCAAGAGCTTCAGGTATCAGTTCAGCAAAAACCATCCATATCATTGCTCCTGCGGCAAGTCCGAGCCCGAAAGGCAGGTACTCTTTGAAGGTATCTACAAAGATAAATGCGGGTACGGCCATCAGGGGTTGAGGCAGACTGGAAAAAATACTCCACCCGACCGCTTTCATAGGAGAGGTTCCCTGTGGCACCATAACCAGGCTTATGGCAAGACCCTCAGGTATATTATGAACAGCAATAGCGATGGCAATGAAGATCCCAAACTCCATAGTACTGGCGAAAGATACGCCCACACTTACGCCTTCAGCAAAAGAATGAACCGTCATAATACCCAGGAAAAGAAGCATTTTCTTACTCCCGGCCCCGGCCAGATCTTTCACATCCAGATCAAATTTTCGGTTCATCCAGCTTTCAGAGAAAACCACCAGAGCCACCCCTGCAGCCATGCCGGCAAGCGTCATCCATTCGTCTTCCTTATACCCTTCAAAGATCAGATTATAGCTGGCTGAGAGCATGAGTCCCGCTGCAAGAGCATTCGATTTACCCAAAAAAGATTCCGATATATTCTTCATGAAGAAGAAAGGAATTGCACCCAAGCCTGTAGCTACAGCAGTGAGTAGTGCATACAGGAAAACCTGAATAAGAATGTCGTTTGAAAACTCCATAGAATTAGTTTGGAGGAATATAGCAGGGTTACTCAGTACAATCTATCCGGGACAATAATTTAGAACCTCGCTAAATAGTTAAAATCCAATTCAAATTTTTTTGAGGTAATTAGCTATACTTGGGCAGTCAACAACTCGAATTTTGAAAGGGAACAATTGGTAGAACGCAGATTTTCCAGGCCAAGGACCAAACTTGTGGAGTTACTCCGGGAAAAAGGAGTTAAGGATCACAGGGTTCTTGCAGCGATTGGGAAAATACCCCGACACACACTTATAGATACAGCGCTTCATCACAAGGCATATGAAGATACCGCACTGCCGATAGGGATGGGGCAGACGATCTCACAACCGTATACAGTAGCGGTTCAGTCTGAACTTTTGGAGATCAATCCTGGTGATAAGATCCTTGAAGTTGGTACAGGATCCGGATACCAATGTATGGTACTGTGTGAGCTTGGAGCAGAAGTGTATAGCGTGGAGCGACATAATGAATTATATCACCGTGCAAAAGAAGCGTTGAGAAAGCAAGGATACAAAGCGATGCTTAAATCAGGAGATGGGACACTTGGTTGGTCTACCTACGCCCCTTATGATGGAATTGTAGTGACAGCTGGTGCCCCGGTAGTTCCCGAAGATCTGATACGGCAGCTGAATATCGGTGGGAAATTGGTGATACCGGTAGGAGACAGCAAGAAGCAAATGATGTTACGGATCACCAGGGTTTCGGAAACAGAATACCATCAGGAAGAACTGGACGATTTTAAATTTGTACCACTGATCGGTGAAAAAGGCTGGGACGGTTAATTGAGTACAGAAAAAGATCCAACACAAAAAGACAGTACCACCTTAAAAGAAGCTCCTTTACTTGCGATTAAAGGGTTTTTGATGGGCTCAGCTGATATTGTCCCGGGGGTAAGTGGAGGGACCATGGCCCTTATTCTGGATATCTATGAGCGATTACTGAATGCTATTAAAAGTGTAAACGGGCCATTTCTGAAGGCACTTTTCACTTTTCGTTTCAAAGAAGCTTTTGCAGAAATACACCTGATGTTTCTGGTTTTCCTGTTCGGTGGGATATTTACAGCGCTCGGTTTTTTTACAAAAGTAGTACCGCTGCAAGTGTATATGTTTACAGATCCGGAGATCGTATTCGGGTTATTTTTCGGGTTGATATTGGGATCGATCTACATCCTGATCAAAACATTGAAAGGGTTCGGACTTAAAGAGACCTTCTCATTGATTACAGGAATAGCTTTTGGTTTGTGGATCGTAAATCTGGTGCCGGCTGATACCCCCGAAAACCCAGCTTTCGTTTTTCTGAGTGGGAGCATTGCCATCTGTGCAATGATCCTGCCCGGAATATCAGGATCCTATCTGTTGCTGATCATGAGGAAATATGATTACCTGCTTTCCCAGATCGGGATGATAGGGGGAGATGATACGATGTCCGGGATTCTAGGACTTCTTCCTTTTATGCTGGGAGCGGTGGTTGGACTGGTTTTGTTTTCCCGGTTTTTATCATGGCTGCTTTCAAAATATCATGCACAGACGATTTCTGTACTTATCGGTTTTTTGATCGGTTCATTATTTGTGATCTGGCCCTATCAGCACAGAGAATTTGTTGAACAGGTTCGTGATTCGGAGTGGGTTTCTGTTACTGATCCAAGAGTAACTGAGCTGAAATCAAACCCTAACGAGAATCTCCCTGAATTTGAGCGGCTTGGAACAACGAACAGGGGAGGAGAAATAGAAATTCAGACCATTAAAAAGAAATTGATCCACTCAGAGCCCTTTATTCCCGAAAGTATTGGATCAACCGGAAATGAGGATTCCAATGTTTGGGGTGGGGTTTTGGGAATTATTATTGGAGTGGTATTAGTAGGAGGATTAGACCAGCTGAGAAAGGTCAAGATAGATTCTGATTGAGTATGAAGGATCAAGGTTCATTGAAATATGGAGTTCTCATTTTCTGTGTGTTCTTAGGAACGGGCCTTATGGTCTTTTCTCCCCAGACTAGAGCCCAGGAAAATAGTTTCAATGTAGTTTTGATGGGCGGCCTCCCAATAAGGGCGGAGGGGACGGGAGGGGGTAAAGAAAAAAAGGGGATAAGCACACAGATCGGATTAGAGTATATGTCTGGATCTGCAATCTTTAAACTCAGGTATGTAACACTAAATCGCGGGTATTCCGATTTTCCCAAATCTCCGAATGACAAAGTAAGCGACCTGTCTTTGATGTTGGGTGCTGCGTTTCCGAAGCGGTCAACAACTGAGCAGCTATTCTTGTCTTTACTGGGTGGTCCGGGGTATGTGTACTCCAGCAGCAATGGCGATGAAAATCTTGGCCTTTCTTTTGATCTGAATCTGAATCAACCGTTACATTTTGGAGGTATCAGGCTTTCATTACTTGGTAATTATAATGAAAGTGAGCCTTATCTCGCCGTTAACGCAGGTATTTGGATTGCAGTTCATTAGGTCAACGAACCAGGGGATACACCTTTTTCAATACCAGGTTATAAAAAGGAACATCAAAAGAAGCGAGTAGTTCATACTCCTAAAGGACAATAAATCAGGAGTATTATGAAAGTAGAGAAAGTTCTTATCCCCACCGATTTCTCTGAAAATTCGCACATCGCAATTGATACTGCCAAGGTATTTGTAGAATTGTTTGGTTGTAAAGTAGATTTGATCCACGTAGTACCTGTTTCATCTTATCTGGGAGAAAGTATCAGTAATCTTGGAATTCCTATTGATATGAACAGTGATATCTATCCCAAAATTATTGATGAGGCTAATAAGAAACTGCTGAACTTCTCAGAAGAACATTTCGAACCCGGGGTGGTTCAGGAACTACTATTACCTGTTGACCGGAAACCTTATAAATCAATTATTGATCATGCGAACAAAGGTGATTATGACCTGATCATTATGAGTGCGAAAGGTGAAGACAATACCGATTTCTTACACGGATCAGTTACTGAGAAGGTAATCAGGCATTCTGAAATTCCTGTACTGGCTCTGGATAGTAAAATCCATCATGAGAAAATAAAAACAGTGTCGGTCCCAACTGATCTTTCAGAGTTTTCTTTAGAGGTATTGCCCATGGCATTTCAGGTAGCACGGAAGTTCGGGGCTAATTTACAGCTTCTTCATGTAATAGAGCCTTATTCTCTTGGTATGGAGATTCCTGTTGACGGTCATCAGCCAATTGGTGAAAATATCTCCCCGATTGATGAAGAGGAAACCTATGCAGCTCTCCAAAACAAGATTGAGGAACACTTCGACGGGTATCATGTTGAACATCTGTCTTTGAAAAGAAATGAGCAACCATATTACGATGAGATAGTACTGACATCTGGTTCTGTCAGTGAATCCACTCCTGTCAGAACAGTGATTAAAAAAGGAGTTAATGCTCATCACGAAATACTGGATTATGCAAATGATAATGCAGATCTGTTGGTAATGGCTACTCATGGAAGAACCGGACTGAAGCGGATGCTAATGGGATCAACAACTGAACAAGTAGTCCAACATCTTCAACTTCCTTTATTAACAGTAAAATCTGTCTCAGAATCAGTTTTTGAATCTTCATGAATACTTCATGAAATAAATACACCTTTCAGGTGTTAGCTACATAAACATACAAGGAGGATCGTCATGAAAGTGCAGCATATTCTCGTCCCAACCGATTTTTCAGCACGTTCTGAAAAAGCCATTGAAATGGCAGGTGCATTTGTTGACTTCTTTGGCTGTACCGTTGATCTGATCCATACTGTTCCTCTGCTGAAGTATTTCCACGAAAGTATGGATCCTCTCGGTGTTCCATTTTCATTGGAGAAGCATCTGTACCCGCATTGTCTTGAAATAGCTCAGAAAAAGCTCGAAGATCTGGCTGAGAAATATATCAAGAAAGAATACAGAGGAAACATGATCACTCACGTGGAACGCAAGGCCTCTGAGATGATCGCAGAACAAGCTAATAAAGGAAAATACGACCTGGTATTAATGTCTGCCAAAGGCGAACATGATACCGTTCATGTGATGGGAGGTACTACTGAAAAAGTGATCCGTCACAGTCATGTTCCGGTTTTGGCTATTGATGATGACCACGAACTCGATGAAATAAAAAATATCGTTGTTCCCGTTGATTTCTCTGACAGTTCGTTCTTTGCTGTGGTACCTGCGTTTGAATTAGCCAGAGAACTTAATGCCAAGCTCACCTTACTTCATGTGGTAGAATTGTACTCTGCTGGTAGTGATATGATACCTTACGTTCCAACTACCGTTGATGAACAACCGGTGTACGAAAATATCATTGCCAAATTGAGTGATTATCTGCTAAAGCATGAGCAATACAAACTCTATCTGCAACGCACAGGTGTTATATTTGAAGATGTATTGATCAGCAGTGATGGCGCAAACACTAATTCTGTAGATGTCGAAACAAAGGTCATTAAAGGTATCTCAGCTCATTATGAGATCGCAGACTATGCAAATGACCATGCCGATATGGTGGTAATGAGTACCCACGGAAGAACCGGTCTTGCACGTGTATTCATTGGATCAACTACTGAACAGGTTTCCAGACAAATAAGCAAACCGTTGTTAACGGTGCGCCCCCAGTTCTATGAAGAGCCAGTAGAAAACTGACATTCAATCGTAGTTGATTTGGTGTGTTGTTGGTTGAGTCATCCCGCAAATATGTGGGATGACTCACTTTAAAACTATACGTACATTGCCTGCCCTTTTCATGAAAGAATAACAATTTGAGTTTCAAGACCAAGAAAAGCCTTGGGCAGCATTTTCTTACCGATAATAATATCATTGCCAAGATACTGAAGTCGGTTAAGGCAGAGCCGGGAGACCGGGTTATCGAGATCGGACCAGGTACCGGCGCACTTACAAAATGGCTGGTTCAGAGTTATGAGGATGTCCATGCAATCGAAGTAGATCAACGGGCAGTGGAAATATTAAACCAGGAACTTCCATCCCTGACCGTTCATGAAAAGGATGTCCTGAAAGTTCAGTGGACAGATCTGATCTCTTCAACAGGTAAAACCATTGTGATCGGAAATCTTCCATACTATATCACAAGCCCCATTCTTTTTAGCCTGCTTGAGTCGAGACAATTTTTCAGTGAAGCAATTCTCATGATGCAGAAAGAAGTAGCTGAACGACTGGTCGCTTCCCCATCAACGAAAACATATGGTATTCTTAGCGTTCAAACCCAGCTTATGAGTTCACCGGAATTACTATTTGATGTCTCTCCCAACTCATTCAGCCCTCCTCCCAAAGTAATGAGTTCAGTAATACGGTTACGATTCGACAAACCAGCGATGAATTGTTCTGATAAAATGCTCAAAAGTGTAGTCCGTACTGCATTCAACCAACGGAGGAAAAAACTAAGCAACGCATTAAAACCAGTGCTTGGTGATAGAAAGCCTGACGGATTTAACTTCGATGAGCGGGCTGAGGACTGGACGCCTGACAGATATGCAGACTTAGCAGAGTTGCTTGAAAAAGAATCCTGACGAATCGATTTGGTACGGTACTTGCTTACATAGTTTCAAATTGACGGGCATTGCCCAAAAGAACTTAAACACTAACTAACAACAAAAATCAAAAGGAGTCATTCATATGGCTAGTATTAAACCTTTAGGCGACCGCGTATTGGTTAAAGCGGACGTAGCTGAGGAAGTAACCAGCTCTGGTCTGTACATTCCTGATACAGCTAAAGAGAAACCACAACAAGGTACAGTTGTTGCGGTAGGTCCGGGAAAAGTAGAAAACGGAAATAAAATTGATCTTACTGTTAAAGAAGGCGATAAAGTTCTTTACGGTAAGTACTCAGGTACTGAAGTAACTCTGGATGGAGAAGAGTACCTCATCATGCGTGAATCTGATATTGTGGGAATTCTCGCATAATCACATCTCAAACGAATTAATCAATAAACCTAAAAACTGAAGAAAGACTATGTCAAAGTTAGTTCACTACGATATGGAAGCTCGTGACGCACTGAAACGTGGAGTCGACAAGCTAGCCGACGCAGTAAAAGTAACGCTCGGCCCTCGTGGACGTAATGTTGTAATTGAAAAATCATTTGGAGCACCTAACGTAACAAAAGACGGTGTTACTGTAGCTAAAGAGATCGAGCTCTCCGATAAAGTGGAGAATATGGGAGCTCAGATGGTGAAAGAAGTAGCGTCAAGAACCAGCGACAATGCCGGTGATGGTACTACTACTGCAACCGTTCTTGCTCAGGCAATTGTAAGTGCGGGTCTTAAAAACGTAACTGCCGGTGCTAATCCAATGGATCTTAAACGAGGTATCGACAAAGCTGTTGATGCTATTGTTGCTTCTCTGAAAGAGCTTAGCAAAGAGATCGACGACCGTAACGAGATCGCTCAGGTTGGTACTATTTCTGCCAATAACGATGAGTTCATCGGAAACCTGATCGCTGACGCGATGGAGAAAGTTGGAAAAGACGGTGTGATCACTGTTGAGGAAGCCAAAGGAACCGATACTTACCTGGAAACAGTAGAAGGTATGCAGTTCGACCGTGGTTACCTTTCTCCGTACTTCGTTACTGATTCAGAGAAAATGACTACTGAACTTGAGAATCCTTACATCCTGATCTTCGACAAAAAGATCTCTAACATGAAGGATCTTCTACCGGTACTGGAACAAGTTGTTCAGTCTGGCAAACCATTACTTATCATTGCTGAAGATATTGAAGGCGAAGCTCTTGCTACCTTGGTAGTAAACAAACTTCGTGGTTCACTCAAGATCGCTGCTGTTAAAGCTCCTGGTTTTGGTGATCGTCGTAAAGCAATGCTGGAAGACATCGCTATCCTTACGGGTGGAACTGTGATCTCTGAAGAGCGCGGCTTTACCCTTGAAAAAGCGACCATTAATGAATTAGGTCAGGCTGCAAGTGTAACTATCGACAAAGACAATACTACTATTGTGGATGGTTCAGGAAGTGCTGATAATATCAAAGCACGTGTAAACCAGATCAAATCACAGATCGAAAGCACAACATCCGACTACGACCGTGAGAAGCTCCAGGAGCGTCTTGCTAAATTAAGTGGTGGTGTTGCTGTACTTTACATCGGTGCTGCTTCTGAAGTTGAAATGAAAGAGAAGAAAGCCCGTGTGGAAGATGCACTGCATGCTACCCGTGCTGCCGTTGAAGAAGGTATCGTACCTGGTGGTGGAGTTGCTCTGCTCAGAACAATCTCAGCTCTTGATGGCTTAACTGGCGACAACCCAGATGAGAAAGTTGGTTTCGATATTGTAAGAAGAGCTATTGAAGCTCCGCTTCGCACTATTGCTAACAACGCTGGTGTTGAAGGTGCTATCGTGATCCAGAGAGTACTCGAAGGCAAAGGAGCTTTCGGATACAACGCACGTACAGAAGTGTATGAAGATCTGATCAAAGCTGGTGTTATTGACCCAACTAAAGTAACCAGAAACGCACTTCAAAATGCGGCTTCTGTTGCGGGTCTGCTTCTAACCACTGAAGCTGTTATCTCTGAAAAACCAAGTGATGACAACGATGGTGGCGGAATGCCAGCCGGTGGAATGGGCGGCGGAATGCCAGGAATGGGAGGCATGGGCGGAATGATGTAAGATCATCCCTCATAATCTCTGAAAAGATTAAAACCCTCGTTCATTTAGTTGAGCGAGGGTTTTTTATTAACAGAAATGAATCGTGAATAGAATAAAGTGATATTGTCTATAAGGAAAGTTTAGTTTTTTTCAAGTATTATCAGGCTCTTTGGTTATCAAAATAAAAGATAATGCCATACAACATGTCTGAGGTACTAAACATTCTGTGAAAAAGGGCTGTTTTCTTTTTTTTCTTCTCTTCTTTTGCCCATCAGGCTCAGAACTTCTTAGGGCACAAACCTCTGAGCCAACAGGATTCCCATTTATAGAGACCTATCAGCGTGGACAATTTCCGGGTGCCCGGCAAACATGGGGAATCACTCGAGCTGAAGATGGCTTACTTTATTTTGGGAATACCAGATATGGGATTCAGGAGTCGGATGGGCTTTCGTGGCGGAGTATTGGTATGGAAAATGGTTCGGCAGCGTTATCCTTCGCGAAGTCAGAGGATGGAACTATTTTTGTCGGAGGACAGAGCGACTTTGGGTATCTGAAACGTGATTCTCTGCTACGGCGCTCATATTATTCCCTGGCATATCTTTTACCCGATTCGGTATCCTATATACGGGATATAGAATTTACTTTTCTGGAGGGTGATCAGGTACATTTCATCTCCAGGGATGTATGGTATGTATATTCGGATGACAAAATAGTCTGGCATAAAAACGAGGTTCCAATCTATTCTGCTGCACAATGGAATAATTCTATTATCACGTTGGATTCTGAAGGTCGGATCATGCGTATGAAAGAAGGGATGCTTTCTTGGATCTCAATTCCTGATACCAAAACCAAACCCATTAAGCTCTCAGCAGCTCAAAATCGGTTATATATGATGGATGAGGACTTCGTGATATGGGAGTTGAACGAATCCAATACCTGGTCAAAACTTTTTAATCTTTCAAAGGATATTTCAGAAGCATCTGTTTTTGTCAAAGATTTTTTATGGTCAAAAGCCGGATATGTACATGTGGCAACTTCGAACGGATTGTTTACCTACGATCAGGTGGGAGAGTACATTCACACCATTTATGCAGCCGACGGATTATGTGACAATGATCTGGGTAAACTCTATGAAGATGATGCCCGGAATATTTGGGTAAGCAGCGCATTCGGAGTGAGTGTGCTGGAGTACGGTCGAGCCATGCGTGAATTTTTGCCATCAGCTCATAATTTTCCGGAAAATTCTGCTACTCTTAAAAAATTCAATGGGTCTTTGTATGCAGGAGGGCATCAGGGGTTATTTGTTTGGGAAAATGGGAAATTCAAACAGATCTACAACGACAGACGTATTTATGCGTTCGAACTGACGGGGTATGGTCTTCTGATAGGAACGGAAAAAGGAATGGATCTGCTGGATACAAAAGGGCGGTTTCATACCCTGTTTTCGGAAGGAAGAGTTGACCTGATGCTTGCTGATCGCGAGAACCCCAATGTGGTGTATTTTTCTCATGATACGAAAGCGCTTCATAAAATAGAGTTAAGGTCCGAAACCCAGTTTGTTGATACAAAGCTGGTGGATTTTAAAGAAGGAGGGTATACGATAACAGAAGATAAAAACGGCGATCTTTGGGTGGGAACAGGGCGTTATGGTGATTTTCATTTTCAGGCTGTTCAGGAAAATAATGTGATCATGTCCATTTCTAATGTCAGGCAGTTTACTATGGAGAATGGTCTACCCAGTAATGGCTTTAATTATACCATGTCAGTGGGGAATGACGTGGGTTTCATCACATCGAATGGGTTTTACAGACTGACTCCAGACCGTGATTCAATCATTATAGATCAACGTTTTGATAAGGTGTTCTACGGACAGGATCGTGCGGTTTGGCCAGTAGTTCAGGATGCTGACGGTGGAGTCTGGCTTGCCTGGGCTGCTGCACATATTGGAAAAGCGGTATACAATCCTGAAAAGGATATATTTGACTGGATCGATGGGGAATACACCCGAACGGCTCCTTATTGGGATATCGATTTTATCTATCCGGAATCGAAAGACCGTGTTTATTTCCAAACTATGGCTCAAAATCTAGCCTACTTCGATTCTTCTCTATATCACCAGTCACGGCCTGTTATAAATGCCCATATCACTTCGGTAGTCCTGAACTCTGATTCCTCACTGTTCGAACCAAGAGGTATTTCTAACTCGACTCTGGAAACACCTATTTCCTATAAGGATAACAACAGAGTCCGTATCAACTATGGAATGATTGCTTTTTTACCAGAAGACCGTCTGTTTTATGAAATAAAACTAGAAGGCCTTGAAGATGAGTGGTCTGCTAATACCAATGAACGGTATCGTGATTACACCAATTTGAGGGAAGGTACATATACATTCAGGGTGCGGGGCTTCTCATTATATCCGGAAGAGGCTCAGCAGGCTTCGTTTACTTTTGTGGTGCTTCCTCCCTGGTACCGTAGCTGGTGGGCCTATATGTTGTATGCATTTTTTGGTTTGGGGGGGATCTTCGTATTAGTGAAAGTCCGTGAAAGAAATCTTTTGGAACGCCAACATGAATTGGAGGAAGAGGTTTCAACCCGGACCGAAGAAATCCGTAGCCAAAAGGAGCAACTTGAAGAACTGGATCACATGAAGACCAGATTCTTTGCCAATATCTCTCATGAATTCAGGACACCTCTGACAATCAGCGAAGGCCTGATTAACAAAATGATCAGCCTTAAAGAATACGACCGGCCCAAAGTACAGCACGATCTTTCAGTGGCAAAACGTAACATGGTCCGTCTTCATGATATGGTTGATCAGATCATTGATCTGACTAAATCAGATCAGGATCATCTTACTCTCCATAAAAAATACTACAAAGTCGATACACTGGCTTCCATATCAGTGGAATCGTTTCGGTCGCTGGCAGAATACTATGGGCACCGCTTTAAATTCAAACCCGGTGCAGCTGGAGCGGTGTTACACGCAGACCGTTCTAAGGTTGAGGTTATTATTAATAATCTGATTTCCAATGCTATCAAATTTACTCCCGATGGCGGCTCGATCGTAGTAAGCACCCGAATTTCCGGAACGATGATAGAACTCATTGTTCAGGATTCCGGGTCCGGGATTCCACCTGGAGAAGAAGAAGCGATCTTCGAACGCTTTCACCGCATCAAACGTGATGAATCCGATTATGTGGAAGGAATGGGAGTGGGTCTGGAACTGAGCCGCACGCTGGCGCGGCTGCATTCCGGAGATATAGTAGTAGATGCCAGTTATGAAGGGGGGGCGTGTTTCATTCTTTCTCTTCCAATTGTCGAGATCAATGAAAGTGATATTTCGCCCATATTGGATTCACTGGACGAGGACCTGCTTTACGTTCAAAAAGAGCTTG
The DNA here is from genome assembly GCA_030427885.1 of Rhodothermia bacterium. Classification (GTDB taxonomy): domain Bacteria; phylum Bacteroidota; class Rhodothermia; order Balneolales; family Balneolaceae; genus JAUICM01. The sequence goes on from JAUICM010000005.1 coordinate 304,249, forward strand.
AGACTGTTAACACAAATGAAAGTTTCGATATCCTTTTAGTGGAAGATAATCCCGATATGATGGAGTATGTGAGTGAAATTCTCGGAGGTCTGGGAAATATCAAAAAAGCCGGAAATGGTAAAGAAGCCTTGGAGACCCTTAAAACGTACACCCCGGATATTATCGTAACCGACCTGATGATGCCGGTGATGGGTGGTCTGGAGTTGGTGGAAGCTCTCAAAGCTCATGAGGCATGGAATATCATCCCGGTGATGGTGCTTACAGCGAAGGCTCTGGAAGAAGATAAACTTCATCTTATGAGAATTGGCGTAGTGGATTACATCACAAAGCCATTCCTGCCAGAGCAGCTGGTGCTGAAAGTGAAGAACCTGTTGGATTACTATGCGAGAAGAAAAGCGATCCGGGTGAAACTGACAGCAGAAGAAGTTCCAAAAGACACCTCTCTGTCGGAGAAAGCGGCGGCATACATTTCCAAAAACCTGAGCAACACCAATCTTTCTGTGGATCTGCTGGCGGATGAATTTTCCCAAAGCCGGCGCTCGTTCTATCGTAACCTTCAGGTAGAGACGGGGATGAATCCCGGGGAATTTATCCGGGAGGTTCGTCTTACCTCTGCAAGGGCTATGATCGCATCAAACAAAAATCTGCGCCTCGAAGAACTTGCAACTGCGGTAGGCTACAAAAGTGCTACCAGCTTCCGTAAGGTTTATGAGGAGCGGTTTGGAGAACACCCGCTTGGGTGAAATCTTTCTGTGAGCAGGGCGAAGCAGTCTCGGAAAAATAGCCCCAAACTCAGGGTCTCCACGTCGCATACGCTCCTCGCGAAGAGGAGGGTATATAAATCCCTCTGTCTCCCCCTTGGATAAGAAAAAGAACTCGTTGATATAATTTCAAATTTGTTAAGGCACTCCCTCCCCTAAAGTTAGGGGAGGGTCGGGGTGGGGTCTGAAGAACTGAGGGTGTTGTACCGAGCGCCCCCATGGAAGGGAATTTCTATTTATGCCAAAAAAACACTTCTCAGGCTCTTTAAACTGCAATTTGGCACGTTCACACAGAAAATTGGCACACCTGCACAGATGCTTTGTGATAGATTTTAATTGAAATTTTTCGTCAATCATTCACATAATCACAAGGGTTCGGGACAATGAAAAAGCTCATTATTCCATTTTTCGCCATCGCACTTATCACAGGATTTTCACACACCATTCTGGCACAAGTCCCGACATCGGGGTTGCGTCTTCATCTGAAAGCTGATGCAGGAACTTCAACAACGGTATCAGGACAAAAAGTATCTACCTGGACTGACCAAAGCGGTAATGGGTTTCAGGCCTTTGAAAATAATACAAACTGGCAGCCTACCTATATCGTTGAAAACGGAATCTCAATGCTGAGGTTTAATTCAGCTGCTCCTACTTCCATGAACCTACCTAAACCATCGGATATGGGATTTTACGATACGGATTATGAGATGTTTGTGGTGACAAGATCCTCTTCCCAAAGTGTCCAATTTGTGGTTGCAGGAGGTATAAACTACAATGAGATTCAGTTGAACGGGGCTAGTGGTGTACGCTTTATTCCAATTCTGGGTAATCCTGTTGATAACACCAACAGAGCTGATGATGGTGAGTTCCATATCATCAATTCAAAAGGAACCACCACTGAAGCAACCCTTGGGATCGACGGTAATTATGTAAGTAATAGCATTGATGCTACTACAACAATTGATGTAGCTTTTAACCTGGGAACCAGATCAGATGGTAATTATCGCCTCGATGGGGATATCGCCGAGGTGATCATATATAACAGGAAACTAAGCAGCGCTGAAAGCATGCAGGTTTCTGAGTATTTGAAGAATAAATACTCTACAGACTTCACTGCCTATGCCGCTCCGGGTACCTCTGCCAGCAGCCTTGGGTTTTCATCGGTTACTCAAAACTCAATGACCTTTTCATTAACGAAAGGTCAGGGTTCACACCGCATCATTGTAGCAAGAAAAGGTGGGGCCGTAAATGCTGCTCCTGTTGATGGTGTTGAATATACAGGCAATGCCAGTTTCGGAAGCGGATCCCAGATTGGAACAGGAAACTATGTAGTTTATGCCGGTACCGAAGGCGCCTCCACAGCGATCAGTAATCTAGCCTTCAATTCCAGTTATCACTTTGCTGTGTACGAATACAATTATGTGAGCGGTTCTACGGCTTATGGTGCAGCTACAACGGCAAGCCAGACTACCTCAGATCTGACCCAGGCCAACAGCCTTTCGATCTCATCCAGAACAGGAAGCACCTTCAGCGGCAGTCTCACAAAAGGAAGCGGAACCTATCGTTTGATCGTTGCCCGCCAGGGCAGTGCAGTAAACCAGGGACCCACTGATGGAGTAGAATACACCGGAAATGCGGCCTTTGGAAGCGGCTCCCAGATCGGAACCGGTAACTATGTGATCTATACCGGCACGGAAGGAACTTCCTATTCTATGAGTTCCCTGTCCGGCAGCACGGTGTACCATTTGGCCGCGTTCGAATATGTATATGTGGACGGGGTACCCTTGTACAGAACTTCGAGCCCGCCAACGGCATCGGATATCACTTTTCCTAGTACACCAGCGAGTAGTATGGGGTTTTCAAGTATTGGCCTGAATGGAATGACAGCATCATTCACCCCTGGAAATGGAAACAAGCGGATCGTAGTAGCGCGGGAAGGTGCGGCCGTTTCAGTGGCACCAACCAATGGGCAGACCTATTCAGCCAGTACCAGCTTTGGAAGTGGGAGCGACCTTGGATCGGGCAATTATGTTGTCTATGACGGAACTGGAACCACTGTAGCACTTACTGGTTTAAGTAATTCTACCACCTACCATTTTGCTGTGTATGAATACAGTGAGTATGGAGGAACAACTTCCTATTTAACTTCCAGCCCGGCAACAGGATCACAAAGTACCACAGTGGTTCCTTATCCAACCATAAGTGGAGCAACTTTTGGAACCGGAACGTCCACCTCGCGGGTGATTTCGGGATGGGTAAATCCGAATGGCTATGAAACTACGGTGGACATCATCTATGGCACCGATCCCGGGAATCTGAACAGTAGCACCACACCACAAAACCTGGGATCCGGTAGTGTGGCTGATTCGGTAGGAATAGAACTAGCTGGGCTTACAACCGGGCAGGTATACTACGCAAAATTGAGAGCTGTCAACATTCGGGGAACGGTTGAGTCGGCCACAGTAACTCTGGTTCCGTTAACGCTTACCTCGTTACAAGGGTGGTATCGAGGGGATATTGTGGGGCTTAAAGGGGACGCAGAAATTGATGATTGGTGGGATTTATCCGGTTTGGGGAATGATCTTGGCGGCTATGAACTTTCACCAATTCCGCACCAAATCTCAAATGGTATTAATGGTAAACCGGTTGCTTCGTTTACCGGAGGCGGTTATGGGATTTATCAGAAAGCATTTGGAATTACCAAAACGGATATAGAGATATTTATCGTTTTTAAATCGTCGAGTTCATCCAAACAGTTTCTTATTAATTATTCTAATGATTATGCACCTAAGATTGTCCTGAATGATGGCTCCGGAGTAAACGTGGCTTTTAGCTCCAAAGATTTACCTAATAATTACGGATCAGATAATCAGTTCACTGATGGGAATGCACATATACTCCACTACAAGGGGAATGGCAGCAAATCTATAGTTAGGATGGACGATGGGATTGAGTTGATCAATAATAATCCGGGAAGGATCATAAATGAAAATAATTATATAGAATTAGGTAAAGGTGGAAACCCTTTTGACGGGCAAATAGCCGAAATATTCTTTTTTAATGCCGAACTCCCTTTCGAACAGCGCCAGGAAATTGCTCAGTACCTTTCAGACCGGTATTCCGTTTCTATGTTCATTCCCTCTGTACCGGAAACTCCGGCAAGTGCACTTCAGTTCAGTAATGTAGGGGCCAACAGTTTTGATGTAAGCTTAACCAAAGGGAATGGTGAACGCCGTATTGTGGTTGCCCGTTTGAGCGGATCAGCGAAAACAGCACCTTCATCTAATAGTGTATATTCTGCCAACGCCAACTTCGGCAGCGGTTCAGATCTGGGCAATAACAACTATGTGGTGTATGATGGTACCGATAGCACCGTAACCGTAACAGGTCTGTCAATAAGTTCAGAATACACCATCGATGTGTATGAATACAACAACATGGAGCTTGATCCGCAGTACTCAACAAGCTCCCCGAATTCATCATCACAGACGACACTGGATGTAACGCCGCCGATAGTCGAATTGACCGGAGTAACCGATCTGACAGGTACTTCAGCTACTATCAACTCACTTGTCAACCCAAATAGTGATCAGACGTCCATCCAGGTGTTTTATGGAACAGATGAATCAAACCTTAGTTCCTCTACTTCTGCACAGAGTGTAGGAAGTCAATCTACAGCACAGGCAATAGCTGCATCACTTACCGGTTTGAGTGAAGAAACACTCTATTATTATAAGATTTCGGCTACAAACCAGGGTGGCACAACTGATTCTGAGATTGCCAGTTTTGTGTACAACGGAGATATCAGCTTAGCATCACTGCAGTTTTGGGTATCTGGTGATGGAGCTACTTTTACTACAAATTCGGGTGATGCGGTCAGTAATTGGGGGAACCAGGCAGGAAAGGCTACTAAAGCATACCAATCAAACGGGGCTGACAGTCCGTTAAGAATTACTGATTCAGGAGTTTCTTTCCTTCGGTTTGATGGGGATTCTGACTTCTTAGAATTACCGGTTTCAGATTCACTTGAGCTCACCAATAACGACTATGAGATATTTATTGTAGCTAAAAGCAGCAGTACAGATATCGGATTTTTGATGGGGGGAAGCGTTGGAAATTTCGAAATGCATACCCGTCCTGCCGGTGGGGTAGGCACCCGGTTTATTCCAAGATCAGGCATATTACTGGACAACCCAGCGAATACTACCGATGGAAACTTCCACATATTTAATGCCAAGGCAACCTCAGAAGAGGCTATGTTGAGGATTGATGGAAACAGCAGTACGGTCAGTCAGAATGCCAGGTCAGGGGTGGCTTCAAATTTGATTCTGGGTGTTCGGAGAGATGGCTCTTATTATTTTGATGGAGATATCGCGGAAGTACTTATTTATAATTCCGGATTAACAGATACAGAGCGTATTCTTGTAGAGCAGTATTTAGCTGAAAAATATAGCGTCTCACTACCTTATTACTTTGTTAACAGTACCTCTGACGAAAATACCGGATCGGGGAAATCCGGGACATTACGCTATGTGTTAAATGCTATAAATACAGAAGCTCCGGGTTCTGATGTAACTGTCGATATGACTACGATCACAGGAACCATCACATTAACTGATGAACTTCCGCCGATAAACTATAACACTACTATTTTTGGTCCGGGAAAAGAAGACCTGACGATCAGTGGTGATAACTCATACCGGCCATTTTTTATTGGTGCTGGTATATCGCCATTCAGCGCTGAATCTCCCGCTGAACCAGTGGTTACTCTTAAAGATTTTACCATTGCAAACGGACTGGGTAAAGGCGGTGATGGAGTCGGCGGTGCAGGTGGCGGTGCAGGAATGGGAGGTGCTGTTTTTGTAAATGCCGGATATATTACCATTAACTCTTTGGCATTTATTAATAATTCTGCAGTAGGAGGATATGGTGATGGTTCTTCAAGTGGTGGCGGCGGCGGGGGTGCATTTGGATCATCAGGATCGGGTAGTCAAGGAGGCTCAGGTGGCTTAATAGGCAGTATAGCAAATGGAGGTTCTTCAGGTTCACCAGGAGGAACCGGAGGTTTTGGCGGCGGCGGGGGAGCTGGTGCAAGCGCCACTATATCGAATGGGGGTTCAGGTGGCTTCGGCGGCGGAGGTGGATCAGGAGCATATCTCTATAATGGTCTAGGTATTGGGGGGAGTGGTGGATTTGGTGCTGGTTCCGGAGGTAATTTTTACAGCGGAGGAGGAGGAGGAGCCGGTTTTGGAGGAGCCATTTTTAACAGACTTGGTGAAATCGTGGTGACTAATTCAGAGTTTACGGGAAATTCTGCAATCGGAGGCGTACACAATGGTTCGGGGGGTACAAACGGTAGCAGTTATGGCGGGGCTATTTTTAATTATGGTGGAAAAATTTTAGAGTTAAATGTAAGCTATGGCACGGGAGGAAATGCTAATTCTTCAATTAATGAAGTTAATCACTATAGTTACGACCCCGAAAATTCGGGCTTAGAAATAATTGAGGTATTACCGGTTTCAAATCTCTCAGGTTCTTCAGTTACTATTAATGGTACTGTTACCACGCTCGGTTTTTCGGGAACATATCATATTGAGTATGGCACTGACATTACCAATCTAACAAACTCATCCAGTAGTGTTAGTTATACTGGGGTAAATTCAATGGAGAATATTTCAACGACTCTTTCAGCACTTACATTAAGTGATATGTACTACTATAAGATTGTAGTGGTGAATGAATTAGAAACTTTTGAGTCTGGTATAAACAGCGTAGTGTACGACACTTCACTGCCTTCAGATAGTCTTCAGCTATGGATCTCGGCAGACCGAGGTCTCCAGCTATCCGAAGATAAACTGGTAAACTGGCTTGATGCCTCAAACCAGTTAAACAATGCCAGGCAGCCGTTAGCAACAAATCAACCGGTTTTGGTAGACAGTGTTATAAACAACAAGCCGGTTATAAGGTTCAACGGAAGCAGTTCCTATCTGACATTACCAGAAGCCGATGAACTTGGAATTCAAAATTCCGATTATGAGCTGTTTATCGTGACAAGATCGACAAGCAGCGAATTGCAGTTTTTATATAGCGGGGCATCGGAAGCCTATGAACTACATTTAAACGGTGGATTAGGTGCAAGGGTGATTCCAAGATCAGGGGTATATATTGATTCGGGTTCTCCATCAGATTATACAAATGGTCAGGCATATATTATTAATTCACAGATAAGTTCAACCAGTGGTGGATTAAGAATTGATGACGAACTTGTGGCTTTAGTAAACAGTAATTCACAAAACTCTTCGAATGTCGCTATTAATCTGGGAAGAAGATTCAACGGTTCATATTATTTGAATGGCGATGTTGCCGAAATGATCATATACAATAAGGCGCTTTCTGCAAATGACCGGGAATCAGTTGTTAGTTATTTGTCTAACAAATATGATATTGAAACATACATACCTTCAACACCAGACGTGAATGCTTCAGAACCAGAGATCACGAGTTTGTCTACCAATTCAATAAGTGGACTTGTAACTAAGGGTAATGGGGTGAAGAGATTGATCCTGGCCAAAAAGGGAAGTGCCGTGGATGCTTCCCCTGCAGATGATCAGGTTTACACCGCGAATACAACTTTTGGTTCTGGTACACAAATCGGAACAGGAAACCATGTAGTATATAATGGTAGTGATTCAGTATTTACTTTGACCGGGTTGGAAGCCGGGAATAAGTATCACTTCTCGGTGTTTGAATACAATGGGACGCAAGAACCAAAGTACCTGACAAGTTCTGTATTAAGCTTTTCAGAGAGCACAATAGGAAGCATTCCGGAAGGACTTCCGGGTTCTGCGATTACCTTTGGTGGCGATGATGAAGACATCATGGTTCCTCATAGTTCAGAGTTCAATACAAGTGCAGTCACTATGGAGCTCTGGTTCAAATCGGATGATTCTGGCAGTGATTTAGACTTCCTGACGAGCAAGGCGAGCGAGGAACTTGAAATTCACCTTGGTGCCGATGGAGTGGCAAATTCAATACGGTTTATTCCTACTACCCAAGTGTACCTTGATTCACCAGTTGGAGTATTTACCGCAGGTGAGTGGACACATCTGGCAGTGGTGTATGATCCATCTGTTTCGTTAGCCAAAATGTATATTAATGGAGAAGAGGTATCGCTTACCAATAGCGGAACTAATCCGCTTACAACCCCTCTTAAACAGACTGCAAGTCCTTTTTATCTGGGATCCAGAGCGAGTTCTATATTATTCTATAACGGAAGCATGGATGAAGTGAGGATCTGGAATAAGGTTCGAACGGTCGATGAGATCCGGGAATTCATGCACCGCCCGATACAGTCAGACTACCATGATATGATTGCATACTGGCAGTTCAATGATAGCTCAGGGACAACAGTAGAGGATAAAATATCCGGATTAGACGGTGCCCTGCAGAATTTTGAATTTAATGCCTCAAATGGGTGGGAAGATTCTGAGATCGCCTTTGGTTCGGGAACATTCGTCTCTGTTGATGGGGTAACTTCAGGAACTCATGCACTAAGCGATCTAAGCCTTACACTTACAGAAGATTTCGATAATGCGGTTAGTCTTACTTCAAACTATTTGAATACTGCACCCAATGTTCTTCCGGAAATTACATTGCCGCTGGAGGATGCGTACTGGATTGTTAATGCACTTGGTACTCCCGGGGACTTTGAAGCAACTCTTACCTTTACCGTGCCTTCTGTAATGATTTCAAAAGGACAACCAGCTAACTCCCAATTCAAACTATACCAGCGATCACTTAATGGAACCGGGAACTGGACGATAATAAAGGAAGCTGCATCTTCCTATGGGTCTAACACGATCAGTTTCTCTGGGATTTCAGAACTGGGTCAGTTTACGGTTGGCCGCGAGATCAATATCGAATATGCTCAAGGCCCGGGAAGCGCACTCCGGTTTGATGGAACAGACGACTACATCAGTATTCCGGATAATAATGCGTTCGATGTTTCGAAATACACCCTGGAACTTTGGTTCAAATGGAATGAAGGGGAAAATAGCGTGGAGTTTTTGATGGGAAAAGCTCTATCGGAATTCGAGATTCATACAAATGGGTCTAATAACTCCATACGTTTTATTCCAGTATCCGGTGTATTTATCGATTCTCCTGCTGACGCTTTTGAATCAAACACCTGGACCCACCTTGCATTAGTGTACGATCCGTCACAATCGCTGGCTAAGATGTATTTCGATGGTGAGGAAGTAACACCATCGGTTACCGGAAGCAAAGCTACCAGTCTGTCAGGTAGTTCTTCTCCCTTTAATTTTGGAAGAAGGAGCAATAACAGTTATTACTTCAATGGTGAGATGGATGAAGTTCGGCTTTGGAATACTGTACGTACACAGGCCCAAATCCAGCAGGATATGAACAAACCAACTTCATCAGGATATGCGCCGGGTTTAGTAGCCTACTGGCAGTTTAATGAAGGTACAGGAAGCACTACCTCAGAGCTGACCAGTAATTTATCTGGTACCCTTAATAACTTCGACTTTGATGCCACGTCAGGATGGATAAACTCAAGAGCGCCGGTCCAGGACAGAGTCAGGGTGCAAACCTCGTTGACCGGAACCGAAGGGTGGAGACTGCTTGCTACTCCGGTTTCAGATTCCTCTTTATCGTCTCTGTTATCCAATATCTGGACTCAGGGATTTACCGGAGCCAAGGTTACTAATGGTTCACCGAATGTATTTACCTGGTCTGTGGAGAATGGATCCAATGGAAGTTCAAACTGGAGCCCACTCACTGACATATCCAACTCACCTTCGAATGGAGCAGGTGCTCTGGTGTATGTCTTCAGTGATGATGATGGCCCGGGCGTGGGTGGTGATGCCGGATTCCCAAAAACGATAGGTATTGGTGGACTGGAACCAACGGAGGATCGCGATCTTAGTTCTGTACTCAACGCAAATGCGAACGGATGGTCGCTGATCGGGAATCCATTCAAAAAGGATGTGGATTGGAGTCAGTTTAGTAAAACAAGCCTCTCTGATGTGGTTTATGTGTATGATAATAACATCTCAAACTGGAAAGAATGGAGCGATGGAGCGGGTGATCTTACTAATGGTGAGATCGGAGCTTTCAATGCCTTCTTCGTACAAACCACAGGAGAGAACCCGAGCCTGACCATTCCCCGAAGTGCACGACTCGACTCAGCCAGGAAATTTCTGGGTAAGTCGAATCTGGAAAGAGGTATTTACACGCTTTCGCTCTCGGTGGAAAATGAGGCAGGATTCGAGGATAACGCCTGGTTCAGAATATCAGACGAGGGAGATTTGGGGATCGATAATAAAGATGCCCATAATCTTGTCCCACTGAGCACAGATTACCTGATGTTGGGAGCATTGCTAAACGACGGGACTGCTCTCGCTATTAATAACCTGCCTGTTCTGGATGATCTATATGAATTCCCGCTCTCGGTGAGTTCCACTAATTCGGGAGAACATCAGATATCACTTGGGGAATTATCACTTCCGGAAGGCTGGGCAGTTCAATTGACTGACAAAGAAACCGGTAAGACCTCAGATCTGAGCGAACCGTATGTCTTCAATATGAATGCGAATGTGGAAAAAGCGAAGGTATCTGCTTTGGCGGCTCCCGCGATAGGTGCGGTGTCTAAGAAGAAAGGGGATACCCGGTTTGTATTTTCTATCTCACCAAACGGAGTAGATGGCCTTATCACCCTTCCGGATATATTTGCCCTTGATCAAAACTACCCGAATCCATTTAATCCGAGTACCATCATTCAGTATCAGCTTCCTGAAGATGCTAATGTGGTATTACAGGTGTTCGATATACTCGGACGCAAGGTAGCGGAGCTGGTTAATGGCGAGATCAAAGCCGGGTATCACAAAGTACAATTCGATGCCCGTGACCTGGCTTCAGGGATGTATATCTACCGATTAAAAGCGGGAAGTCAGGTATTCACCAAAAAACTAACACTAATCAAGTAATTCAAAATGAAAGATTAAAAATTGGTTGGTAACTCTACCCAATTTTTAATCTTAAATTTTTCATTCTTAATTGATTTAAAATGAAAACAACGTATCAAATCTTATTCACGTTTCTGGTCATTATAATCACAACCGTAGTAGTTCAAGCTCAACCCGGAATGCCATCAGCACCTTCTCAGGCTCCTATTGATGGGGGACTCGGACTTCTTGCTGTTGCAGGTGGAGCTTATGCATGGAAAAAGCTGAAGGAAAGGAAAGAATAATCTCAGGGATGAAATAAAAAATCAGGCCCCACTCCCAAATGAATCAATATCCTTGTATTTTCAAGGCTAAATAAATATTCAGCCTAACAATCAGGATATCATGGGTAGGATTTTTGAAGTACGTAAAGCCGCGAAATTTGCACGTTGGGACCGGATGGCCAAGCAGTTTTCGCGTATCGGTAAAGAAATTGTTATCGCAGTAAAAGAAGGCGGAGATGATCCGGATTCCAACCCGGCACTTCGGCGAGCCATTCAAAACGGCCGTGGTGTTAATATGCCCAAGGATCTCATCGAGCGTGCGATCAAACGTGCGATGGGAAAAGATGCCACCAATTATGAGGAAGTGCTTTTTGAAGGATATGCTCCTCATGGAGTGGCAGTTCTGGTTGAAACAGCAACCGATAACAACACTCGAACTGTGGGGAATGTTCGCCCGATCTTCACTAAAAATGGTGGAAACCTCGGTAACTCTGGCAGTGTAGCCTTTCAGTTCGAAAAAGTTGGTTCTTTCAAAATTAAGCCCGGCGATTTTGATGAAGAAGAACTTGAATTGGAACTCATCGATTTTGGCCTCACTGAAATGGGGGAATCAGAAGACGATGAAGGGGAACGCATTCTGGTGTTACGATGTGAATTCAAAGAGTTTGGCAATATGCAGCACGCACTTGAAGACCGGGGGATAGAACCGGTAAGTGCCGAAACCGATTGGATTCCGCAATCCACCGTTTCTCTGGATGAAGAAAAGTCAGACGAAGTACTTCAACTTATTGATAAGCTGGAACAGGACGAAGACGTACAGAGGGTTTTTCATAATTTGGTTTGAACTCAGTTACTTTTAGATTCCAACATGGATAGAAAGTTTTGGCACCAGCGCTGGGAATCAAACAGTATTGGTTTTCACGGAAGTAAGCCTCACCCAATGTTGGTTCAGTATTTTAAAGAACTGGAACTGGATGAAGGGGATCGGATTTTCGTTCCACTATGTGGTAAAACACTGGATATAGGATGGCTGCTCTCTCAGGGCTTTAAAGTTGTAGGTGCAGAATTAAGTGAGATTGCGATTCGGCAATTATTTGATGAACTCGGCCAGAAACCCGAGGTCAAAGATCTGGAAAATCATAGATATTATAGTATCGATGGTCTGGAAATTTTTGTTGGGGATATATTTGAGCTGACACCAGATATACTTGGGTCGGTTAATGCAGTTTATGATCGTGCTGCTTTAGTGGCGTTGCCAAAGGAGCTCAGAAAAAAATATTCTGCTCATTTAATAAACATAACGGATAAGGCTCCTCAATTAATGATATGTTTTGAATATGATCAGGAGCAAATGGATGGGCCACCTTTTTCTGTTTCTGATAAAGAGGTAACAGAACATTATGCAGATCTCTTCAAACCATACCTGCTTGAAAGTAGTGAAGTACCAGGCGGGTTAAAGGGACAATGCCCGGCAGTTGAAAAAGCCTGGTTAATAATGAAATGATACAATTTGATTTAGTTCCTTTTTTCTGGCATTTCTAAAATCTCTACCTTCTGGAACTAAATTGCACAACTAGAAAGGTATAAATGGGGCGAAATCTACAGGCGATCATATTGGCGGCAGGCTATGCAAGAAGGATGCGTCCGCTTACCAACAGTACACATAAGACACTACTTGAGATCAATGATGAGAGTGTACTTTCTCATATCATTCAGAAGCTGGTAAAAAATGATATTACAGACATAACCCTTGTTCTTGGTTATCTGGCAGATGAGCTGAAGGAACACGTTGAGCAAAGGTTTCCTGATATTGTATTCAATTATGTGGTGAACGAGGACTATGATACAACCAATAATCTGGTCTCTCTGCACATGGCGCTCGAAGAGGTTGAACTCCGATCAGATGTGATCATCATTGAATCGGACCTTATCTACAGTGAAGAAGTACTTCAACAGATCCTGAATTCAAAGTATGAGAATGTGGCCCTGGTGGATCATTTTCAGCCGGGAATGGACGGAACGGTGGTTTCTATTAACGGAAATCAGATCACAGGAGTAATACCGCCTCATCTACAGGGGGAGGATTTTAACTTCAATGATAAGTTCAAGACCCTCAATATCTATAAGTTTTCAAGTGAGTTTTGTTTTGGTCCGTTCAAAGACCTGTTGTCTCATTACACCTCTTCCAGAAAAGACAGCTATTACGAATTGATGCTGGGTGTGATCATTTATTTGAGAGCTGAAACTATTCATGCTGAAATTCTGAATGGCGAGAAATGGGCCGAGATCGACGATCCTAATGATCTTCAAATAGCGCGGTATAAATTTGAGAACAAACCTAAAAAGATTCTGGATGAGGCTTATGGTGGATTTTGGAATTACGATGTGACTGACTTTTGCTATTTGAGAAATATGTATTTCCCACCTTCAGCTATGCTTTCAGAACTGAAGAATAACCTTACAAAAACAATTTTTGAGTATGGTTCATCACAAAAGATCCTCAACCGGAAAATGAGTTACTTTCTGGAGTGTTCTGAGGATCATGTGGTTTGTGTGAATGGGATCTCACAATTATACCCGATCATGAGAAATCACTTTAGGGGGAGATCTGTGCTTCATCCGAGTCCGACTTTTGGTGATTATTTCCGGGTTTTTCCTGAAGCCTCCCACTACTACGATGAAGTAGGAATCGATACGACTGATTTTGAAAATACCGAAGAAGAAGTCATTATTTTTGTAAACCCGAATAATCCAACCGGAAGTATGGTTTCTTCTGAGTGGATCTATGAATTTGCTGAAACTCATCCCGATAAGACCATTCTTGTGGATGAATCATTTATAGATTTCAGCGATGAGCCATCCCTGGTCCCAATGTTGATGAAAAAGCCAGTGCAGAATGTGATCGTAATCACAAGTCTGTCAAAGATCATGGGGATCGCTGGCCTCAGGTTAGGATATTGTTATACCCACAATGAAGAGTTTTTGGAAACACTCAGGAACGAGATCCCGATCTGGAATATTAATACGATCGCAGAGAATTTTCTGGAGATACTGTTGAAATTCAGAAGGGAATACGGAGAATCACTGGTTCATGTAAAAGCTGACCGTGAGTCGTTTTTCAATGAACTCAGGAAGGTGGATTTTATAAAACATCTTTATCCAGGTGGGGGGAATTATCTTCTTGCTGAACTGACGTTAGATGATGAGCAACTTTCTGACTTAAACGATCATTTTTTAAGTGAGCATAATCTGTATCTAAAACCTGTAAGCGAGAAATTTCGGACCGGGAACTGGATGAGGTTTGCGGTCCATAATCCAACAGAAAATGAGAATCTGGTTCAGAGATTGACCGAATACAGCCCTATTAGTACAAAAACAGTATGATCACACGAATATTCCAGTATGTACAGAGATTTTCGGCCGTCTATCTGAACGCCTTACCAGGTGCATACAACCGGCGTAAACTGGAACTGCTCAAAGAATTTTATGAGAAGACCAACAGTTTTCTAAAAGATCTGGGTGTTGAATACTGGCTTTCTTACGGAACCCTGCTTGGCTGGTACCGGGAGGGGGGAATAATTGCCCATGATATTGACATAGACTATGCGGCATCCAGTGACATGTATGAAAGAATCCTGAAGGATGAAGATAAACTCCCTGTAGGATTGAAACTGTTTGACACCTCTGAGAATCACAAAGGACCTAAGTTGTACTTCAGCTACAAAGGGTTTGATGCGGATATTTATTTTTATGAAAAAAGAGAGGGGATGATGTATCCGACCCTGATTAGCAGTATTCCGTCAGATATGATCGAGTTTCCGGAGGAATGGATATATCCTTTGCGGGAAGTTAGTTTTCTAAATAACCAAACCTATGTGCCTTCAAATACCAAAGCATATTTAGAGCACTGCTATGGCTATATTGGGAAAAACGCAGCTTTTGATAAAAAGACGGGATATTATTATCCAAAGGAATAAACCAACCGAAGCATAATTAAAAAGAGAAGCAGGGTTCGAAAAAAGGAGATCCCTTAATTTATTTCTTTTTTTCTACTACCTGCTTCTCTCCGGTTTATTCAGAAGTTCTTACCACCACAATTTGCCGGTTGGATCCTGTTGTATTGAACGAAGTACCTTCATATAGTTTGCCCGTTCGAAAGCAGCTGGCTCCTTCGTATTGATCTGGCTCATGCTACCTCTCATCTGAGAGACGGAAGAATATTCATTTTGTTCCATCCAGTCCCGAAGATCAGATTCAATATCTGCTATACGATGAATACCATTCTTCAGAAGTTCAGCTGCCATCATAGTTATATTGGCACCTGCCAGAAGTCCTTTCACTACATCTGTTGCAGAATGAACACCTCCCGTAATGGCGATGTCAGCTTGAATACGCTTGTACAGAATAGCTGTCCAGCGCAATGGAAGCCGTAGTTCATCCGAAGTACTTAGGGTGAGGTTCGGGGTTACTTCAAAAAGTTCGATATCAAGGTCAGGCTGGTAGAACCTGTTGAACATCACCAGACCTTTTGCTCCCAGCCCGGTCATTTTTTTGGCAATATTTGGAATGGAAGAGAAGAAAGGTGAAAGTTTTACCGAAACAGGAATATGTACTTTTTCACAAACACGGCGTAAAGTTTTCAGATACATAGTTTCAACTTCCGCACTGGAAAGATCCGGGTCGGTTGGGATGTAATACATATTAAGCTCAATAGCATCGGCTCCCGCCTGTTGCATCAAAGCAGCGTATTTGGTCCATCCCCCACTGGATATCCCGTTTAAACTGGCTATGACCGGCATGTCAACCTTGGATTTTGCTTTTGCAATATGCTCCAGATAGGTTTCGGGGCCTACTTCATAAGAATCCATTTCGGGGAAGTAGCTTAGGGCTTCTCCATAACTCTCGGCTCCATGAGACAGATAGTGATCGACTTCAATACTGGCGATATTGATCTGCTCCTCAAAAAGAGAATGCATAACCACAGCTCCGGCTCCCACATCTTCCATTAACCGGATATTATCCAGGTTCTGTGAAAGGGGAGAGGCGGAGGGAACAAGGGGTGATTTCAGTTCGAGTCCTAGGTATGAGGTTGAGATATCCATGATCACTCCTGTTCGTTAGTTTCAGTTACGGGTTCTTTTGCCATTTCTTCCAGGGATTTCCAATGTCCATCCACCCAATCCTGAGCCTCTTTAAGTAATTCGCGGGCTTTTCTCGGGTGAGTCTGGGTCAAGAGCTTGTAGCGTTGTTCATTGTAGATGTAATCCTTAAGTGGAATTTTTGGTGCTCTGGAATCAAGTTGTAATGGATTCTTACCTTCAAGTCTTAGTCGTGGATCATATCGGTATATCGGCCAGTGACCGCTTTGATTAGCCAGTTTCTGCTGATCCAATCCTTTAGACATATCAATACCGTGAGCTATACAGTGGCTGTAAGCTATGATAAGTGATGGCCCTTCGTAAGATTCTGCTTCTTTAAAAGCTTTGATCAGCTGATTCTCATTAGCACCCATCGCAACCTGAGCTACATATACATAGCCATAGTTCATTGCGATGCGCCCAAGATCCTTCTTAGGAGTTGGTTTACCGCCAGCAGCGAATTTAGCGATGGCTCCGAGTCCGGTAGCTTTAGAAGCCTGACCACCGGTATTCGAGTACACTTCAGTATCCATAACCAGGACATTCACATTTTTACCAGAAGCCAGCACATGATCGAGTCCTCCGAATCCGATATCATAAGCCCAACCATCTCCGCCTATGATCCAAACAGATTTTTTGATCAATGAATCGGCGAATTCTTCCAGTCTGCGGGCAGTTGAATTGGGTTTGTGGGATAATCGTTTGAGAAGTTCATCCACACGATGCTGTTGATTTTTGATCTCTTCTTCGGTGGATTGATCCGACGAGATCAAATGTTCAGCCAGGGATTCAGGAATTTCCTTACCTCTCATTTGTTTGAGCAAGTTGACTGCGGTCTCTGTCTGTTTGTCGATCGAGAGCCTCATTCCTAAACCAAACTCGGCATTATCTTCGAACAGAGAGTTATTCCAGGCCGGGCCACATCCATTGGAATCGGTGCTCCATGGAGTTGTAGGCAGGTTTCCACCATATATACTGGAACAACCTGTTGCATTGGCTACCACCATTCTATCACCAAAAAGGCGGGTTAGTAAACTCAGATAAGGAGTTTCGCCACAACCGGCGCAGGCACCTGAAAACTCGAAATAAGGATCCAGTAACTGTGTTTCTTTGGTTTTATTGAATTCCATTTCGGTATGTTCTTTAATCTTCATGGAGGGAAGGTCGACAAAGAAATTCCAGTTAGCTTCTTCCTGTTCCTGGATCGGAAGCTTGGATTCCATATTAAGGGCTTTACGACTCAGATTGGTTTTATCCTTCGCAGGACAAACTTCAACACACAATGAACAGCCGGTGCAGTCATCCACAGAAACCTGAAGGGTGTATTGCTGGTCAGGTAATTCTTTGAATCGTGCTTTGGAGAATTTAAAGGCATCCGGAGCCTCAGCTAATAATTCAACTGGCACCACTTTAGAACGGATTACAGCATGTGGACAAGCCATAACACATTTACCACACTGTATACAGATATCGGGATCCCAAACGGGAATCTCCATGGCGATATCTCTTTTCTCCCATTTAGTTGTGTTACTTGGATAAGTTCCGTCACAAGGGAGAGCACTTACCGGAAGATTATCTCCATTTCCATTGATTATCTCCGCGATCACGTTTTGCACAAATTCAGGTGATTCAGCTGGTAATGCACCACTCATCTTAATGTTTGAAGTGGCGCGTTTTGGGATAGTCACTTCATGCAAATGTTCCAGCGACATATCCACAGCCCTGAAATTCATCTCAACAATGGTTTTGCCACGTTTGCTGTAGGTCTTCTCGATATACTCTTTGATTTTTTCGATGGCCTGTTTTTTAGGAAGTACATTGGAGATGGCAAAGAAACAGGTTTGCATCACCGTATTGATACGAATGCCCAGATTAGCCTCACGGGCAACTTTGTAAGCATCAATCACATAAAGCTTCAGTTCTTTATCGAGGATCTGTTTCTGGACTTTATTCGGAAGGTTCTTCCAGACCGTTTTATCATCAAAAGGGCTGTTCAGCAGAACGGTTGCTCCTTTGGAAGCCAATGCCAAAGTATCGTAACGCTGTAAGAATCCAAACTGGTGAACACCTACAAAATCTGCGTTTCTGATGAGGTATGGCCGGTTTACAGGATCTGGTCCGAATCTCAGGTGAGAAATGGTTTTAGCACCAGATTTCTTAGAATCATACACAAAATAACCCTGAGCGTTGAGCTCAGTTTCCTCACCAATGATCTTGATCGAATTTTTATTAGCCCCTACAGTACCATCAGAGCCCAGGCCCCAGAAAACAGCTTTAGTAGTTTTCCTGGTCTCAATATCAAAATCAGGGTCAAATGGGAGAGAAGTATGGGTTACATCATCATTGATACCGATGGTAAAATGGTTCTTAGGATAATCTTTGGCTGTTTCATCGAAGATGGCTTTAACCATACCCGGTGTAAATTCCTTGGATGACAAACCATAACGACCACCAGTAATACGTGGTATCCTTTCAAATTTTGGAGTTTCAGAGCTTTGATCTTCGATCAACGCTGTAACAACATCCTGGTATAAGGGTTCTCCCATACCACCAGGTTCTTTTGTACGGTCAAGAACGGCAATAGTCTGCACTGTTTTGGGCAGAGCTTTGATCAGATGTTCCATTGAAAACGGACGGAATAACCTGACTTTGACCACCCCGATCTTCTCACCTTTTTTTGAAAGATACTGAACTGTTTCCTCGACAGTATCAGCACCGGAACCCATAATCACGATCACACGCTCAGCATCGTTAGCACCCGTATAATCGAAGAGTTTATAGCTGCGCCCTGTTTTTTTCTTGAAATCTTTCATTACGGACTCAACAATTTCAGGAGTAGCCAGATAGTAGGGATTTACTGTTTCCCTTGACTGGAAGAACACATCAGGATTTTGTGCTGTTCCGCGAATAAATGGCTTATTAGGATTCATGCCACGGTTACGGTGCGCTTTCACAAGCTCCGGATCTATCATCTTCTGGATCACTTTATCCGGGATCACTTCAATTTTAGCAATCTCATGGGAGGTGCGGAACCCATCAAATACATGGAGAAACGGGATACGGGATTGTAAGGTAGCCGCCTGTGAGATGAGAGCGAAGTCCATTGCTTCCTGAACCGAGTTGGCAAAAAGCATTCCCCAGCCGGTGGAACGTGCAGCCATCACATCACTGTGATCCCCGAAGATTGAGAGTGCCTGTGTGGCAACCGATCTTGCAGCAATATGAAAAACAGTAGGAGTTAATTCTCCAGCAATTTTATACATA
Source organism: Rhodothermia bacterium (assembly GCA_030427885.1). GTDB lineage: Bacteria > Bacteroidota > Rhodothermia > Balneolales > Balneolaceae > JAUICM01. Next base: position 323,661 of record JAUICM010000005.1, read on the forward strand.
TTGGGGAGCATAAGCAGCAGGCCCTGACTCGCGGTGAATGTAGTAGTAAGTGAACCACCCTGCAGAGCCCCATGAACGGCTCCGGCAGCCCCGCCTTCACTTTGCATTTCAACAACCTTGGGAATGTCGCCCCAAATGTTTTTCTGGCTCTTTACACTCCAGAGGTCAGCCCATTCTCCCATAGGTGAAGCAGGAGTTATCGGATAGATTGCAATTACTTCGTTGGTTCTGAATGCAACATGAGCTGCTGCTTCATTTCCGTCCATTGTTCTGAATATACTTTTCATGATGGTTCCCCTATTCCTTATTCATGACTTTGATTCACATTAACCTTGAATTATGAAATTTGAATGAATTCCAATGCAATGGAAAAACCGGGGATTAGGAAAATTTATTAAGCATTGGGGCTCTTTAATTTGTTTTTCTGAGGGTGGTATGTATTTTCATCGCAATTATAAAGACTGGGATAGCTAAGGAAGTAGCGGTAAGGCAGTGAGAAGTTTAATAATGTTGGCGTTAGTATTATTAGCCGTGGACATTAGTTTAGGGCAGAATATACCATCCCAAAGTTATGTGGTAACACATTTTGGGATGGAGGATGGACTGCCCCAAAGTTCTGTGAATGATATCATTCAAACCAAAGACGGTTATATCTGGTTGGCAACCTTTGGCGGACTTGTTAGGTTCGATGGTAATACCTTCACAACTTTTGATCGTTCAAATACTGAGAATTTCAATTCAGATAGAATCCTCAGATTATTTGAAGATAGTGAAGGGGGGTTGTGGATCTTTCCTGAAAACGTGGAAACTATAATGTATCGCTTTAAAGATGGAAAGATCAGACGTTATACTTTTCCTGAAAAGAAAGCGACCCTACTGGACATGTATACCGATAGAAGAGGAGTGCTTTGGCTGACAGCTTTTGGTAAAAGCTACCAGTTTAAGAATAATGAATTTGTTGAGGTGCCTGTAAGTAATGATCAGAATCTGTTGGAGGCAGCACTTTCAGATACAAATGGAGTTTGGATTCTGGGTGGATCGAGGCTCCTTAAAACGTATGGTGATCAGGTTGTTCAGTACATGGATATTAAAACCAAAATGAACATTATACCTAACAGGATCATTGAATATCCAAGGGGATCGGGAACGATCTATCTGGGAACGATAGATGAAGGTGTTATCCGCGTAAGGAATAAGGAACTGGATTTTTTCAATTCAGGTAATGGCCTTCCAAGCAATTATGTACTCGATTTTATCACAGACAAATCAGGTAATTTTTATACATATATGTTTTCGAGGTTTGCCAAATGGAACGGCTCATATTTTGAGGAGTTCGATCCGGTAAAAGAACCGGAAGACCTTCAGTATAAAGCAATACTTGAAGATTATGAGGGGAACTTATGGATGGGAACAGCAGGTAATGGGTTATTTCGCCTACGACCTTCAGCTATCAGTATGATAGATAAAGACCAGGGCCTTGCAACCGAGATTATGTTATCAATAACCATGTTAAGAGATGGTTCTGCATTACTCTCTACTAATTGTGGAGGAATTTATGAATGGAGAGATGGAAGAGCTACATATTCGAAACTTCATAAATTCATGGGCGGAGGTTGCAACTGGTCGGTCTATGAGGACTCAAAAGAAAGAATATGGATCGGAGCCGAATATCCATATGTGATAAACTCGTTTGATAAAGAAGGAATTTACCTGGGAAAGGGAGCCGGATATACACCAGGAGTTATATTTACCATAACTGAAGATAAAGATCACAAAGTATGGGTGGGTACTTCTACAGGACTTTATGTTTTTGAAAATGATAAGATCGTTAAACATTACACTACAGAAAACGGGTTATCCTACCTTGATGTAAGAACATTGTTTGAAGACAACGATGGCACGATGTGGGTAGGTACAATGAGTGGGTTAAATGCAATCCGTGGTGATCAGGTAACAAGGATCAGCCTGGCTAATGATTATGAGGGGGAAGAAGAATATGTACAGCCTACAATAAGGGCCATCTATAAAGATGAAGAAGGGACTATGTGGGTCGGTTCCTATGGAAATGGTCTTTTTCGGATAAAAGATAGTGAAATTACCAACCTTACAGTTTCGGACGGGCTATTTGATAATATAATCTCTCATATCATAGAAGATATGTATGGCTACTTCTGGATGGGTAGTAACAGAGGAATCGCCAGGGTCAGTAGATCAGACCTTAATAAGTATATCAGCGGCGAGATCAATGAATTTAAAGTAAGTAGTTATGGAGCCTCTGATGGAATGAATTCTGCAGAGACCAACGGTGGGTTTCAGCCAAATGCTGTAATGGATTCTCTTGGCAGGATCTATTTCCCAACAGTAGCTGGGGTTGCTGTGGTGGATCCTGAAAAAGTGAAGATAAATGAAATTCCACCACCAGTACAAATTGAACATCTGCGAACTATTGATGAGGAGTTATCCTTTGATAACTCGATTGAGCTCTCGTATGACAATCCGTTTATTGAGCTCGCATATACTGCAATCAGTTTTACGGACCCAAAAAATGTAAACTTTAAATATAAGATGGAGGGACTGGACGATTCCTGGATAGATGTGGGGAACAGGAGAGTGGCTCTATATTCAAAATTACCGGCAGGTAAATATACATTTAGAGTGATTGCCAGTAATAACGATGGGGTATGGAATGAAACCGGTGACTCATTAGAGATCATCATTGTTCCTCCGTTTTGGCAAACTATTTGGTTTTACGGTATTATCGGATTCTTATTGTTAACCGTGGGGCCACTCATATTTTATTATCGTGTTAAGCAGCTCAAAAAAGAAAACGATCGCCAAAAAAGATTTACCGAGCAGCTGATCGAATCTCAGGAACAGGAGAGGCGTCGTATTGCAGCTGAACTTCATGATGGTTTAGGACAACAGATACTTGTGATAAAAAACCGAGTGGAACTGGCCAAGAAGCAATCCGGGAACACTGAAATGTTAAAAGAACAGTTGGATGAGATCCTGCAAAGTGCCGTTGTTTCCATTTCAGATGTACGTACTATTTCGCATGGATTGAGGCCTGTTCACCTGGAAAAATTTGGTCTAACTGACTCTTTGAACAATCTGTGTGAACAATTACAGAAGACTTCGGAAATTGAATGGAGTTATTATTTCGAGAATATTGATGGGTATATACCTGAAGACAAAGAGATCAATTTTTATCGGGTTATCCAGGAATCCATTAATAATATTCTAAAACATTCGGAAGCAGAGGAAGCTTCAGTTGTGGTAAAAAAAATAGATGGTGAGATTCGTGGTACGATCTGGGACAATGGAAAAGGGTTCGATATGAAGAAAGAGTCAGGATTTCACGGCTTGGGTTTTGTTGGAATGAAAGAACGTGTTGAAAGCCTTGGAGGAAATATTTCAATTAATTCTGAAAGCGGAGTTGGCACATCTATAAAAATTACCGTTCCTTTTTCTGGTTAATGCGATGTACATGAAAAATGAATAAGAAGGTAACTTTAGCATCAGTCATTTGTTTTTTGCTTGTATTTTGGGGACAGATCTTGTTAGGGCAGGGTATTGAGCTTCAAAACTATGTGGTTACTCAATGGGGGATGGAGGAAGGACTACCTCAGAGTTCGGTGAATGATATTATACAAACAAGGGACGGTTATATCTGGATGGCTACTTTTGGAGGTATAGTACGATTCGATGGGGTATCATTTACGACTTTTGATCGTGCTAATACGGAAGAGATGCGATCTGATAGAGTATTGACTCTATTCGAAGACAGTCAGGGTTCCATTTGGATTGGTACAGAGGATGGACTCCTGAAATACAATCATGGGAATTTTGAGACCTATTTATTAACTGTGAATGGGCAGGTGTATGCTCCTAACTGGTTGATTGAAGATGGAAATGGAAAAATCTGGATCTCCGTAAATGGAGAAATATTTACACTAAAAGACAATCAATTTGTAAAACAACCTGTCCTGATTGATGACCGGGTAAAGAAGGCTGCACTAAAAGATCCCGATGGGGTATGGATTGCACATGCAAAAGAATTGCTAAGAACCACAGGGGATACCGTGGTTCAGGTCATGGATCTGGGTAATATGCTTCCTTCCAATATCATAGATTTTATTGAATACCCGCAAGGTTCTGGTACTTATTTTTTTGGTACTGATGGAGATGGTGTTATTCGCTATGAGGATGAGGAGTTCACAAAATACAGCGCGGATGCAGGACTGGCATCCAGGTATATTTGGAATTTTAATACCGATCGTCAGGGTAATTTCTGGGTCTCTGCTTATAATGGTCAGAGTTTTTGGACCGGCAAGGGATTTCAGGAATTCAAAGCTGTTACCTCAAAAGAAGATATTCAGTTTACCAGTATTCTTGAGGACAATGAAGGGAACTATTGGGTTGGTACAATGGAAAAAGGGGTATATAAATTACGCCCTTCTGTTATAACAACTATTGGGTTCGACCAAGGTTTGTTGAACGATAAAATGCTATCGCTTACCACCCTTAAGGATGGAAGAGTTCTTTTTGCCACAAACTGTGGAGGGATCTACGAATTCAAGGGTAAAGAAGTAGAACCACTAGCTTTAAATCAATGGCTTCCTAACCAGTGCGTATGGTCAATCTTTGAAGATTCGAAGGGGCGGGTCTGGTTCGGAGCCAGAGAATTATACAGAGTAAATTCTCTGGATAAACCGGGAAACCTGATTGGAAAGGAACAAGGGTTTACTGGCAACGATATTTATGCCATTTATGAAGATTCAGAAGGAAATATCTGGATTGGTTGTTTTAACGGCTTATATAGATTCGATGGTAAATCATATCATCGGTTTTCAATTGAAGACGGACTGGCCTATAATGATACAAGGACAATTTTTGAAGACAGCAAGGGGAATCTGTGGGTAGGTTCTTCATCGGGTCTGAGTGTATTAAGGGGTGATGAGATTCGAAAGATCAGTTTGCTTGATGGTGTGGACGTCTCAAAATCTAATCCTGAGCCATACATTCGTGCAATTCATGAAGATGAGAATGGAACCATGTGGTTTGGTTCTTATGGAAGTGGAATTTTCAGATTGAAAGATGGAGAACTTTCAAATATCCGAGCCGAAGATGGATTATTCGATAATATTGTTTCCCATCTGAGGGAAGATGAATTCGGAAATTTCTGGATGGGAAGTAACAGAGGAATATTCAGAGCAAAAAGGGCAGATCTTAATGATTTCAGTGATGGAAAAGTAAATTCTGTAAGCAGTATTTCCTATGGTGTTGAGGATGGAATGAAATCTGCAGAAACCAATGGTGGATTTCAGCCCAGTACAATTTTTGATGAGGAAGGTAATATCTATTTTCCAACAATCAGTGGAGTGGCAGTTGTAGCGACAAAGAAAATTGAAGATGTTACCAATGCGCCTCCGGTATATATAGAACGTCTCAGTTCCAGCGAAGACCAGATCCCATTATCAGAAAGTATAACATTGCCATATGATAATGCATATATAGAGATCAGATACACAGCTTTGAATTATAAGGATCCAGATAAGCTTATTTTCAGATATAAGATGGAAGGGTTTGATAATAACTGGATAAATGTAGATAACCGGAGAATTGCACTCTATTCTAAGATCCCTCCGGGAAATTATACATTTCAGGTGAATGCAAGTACTAATAATGGAGTTTGGAGTGAGAAAGGAGCTTCGTTAAAAATAACTGTAGTACCTCCGTTCTGGCAGACAACCTGGTTTTATGTCCTAATCGGTTTTCTTTTCCTGATATCGGGTCCACTGATATTTTATTATAGGTTCAGCCTGCTTAAAAAAGACCGGGACAGGCAGAAACGATTTACAGAACAGCTCATCGAATCACAGGAACAGGAACGCCGTCGTATTGCCTCTGAACTACATGATGGTCTTGGTCAGCAAATACTGGTAATAAAGAACCGAGTTGAGTTAGCAAAGAAACAGGTTTCTGATCCGAAAATGTTGACAGAGCAGCTGGACGAAATTTTGCAAAGTGCAGTGGTTTCTATCTCCGATGTCAGATCTATTTCACATGGATTGCGTCCTGTTAATCTGGAGAAGTTCGGACTTACAGAGGCACTGTCTAATCTTTGTGATCAGGTACAGGATGCTTCTGAAGTTAATTGGAGTTATTATTTTGACAATATTGACGGGGTTATCCCTGAAGAAAAGGAGATCAATTTTTATAGAGTGATTCAGGAAGCCATCAATAATATCTTAAAACATTCATCAGCTGAGGAAGCCTCAGTAATGGTAAAACAAGTAGGGAATGAAATAAAAGCGACCATTTGGGATGATGGAATTGGTTTCGATCCGAAAGAGGAGGTTATCTTTGGCGGACTCGGTTTTATCGGGATGAAGGAAAGAATTGAAACGTTGGGAGGTACCATCAGTTTGGAATCGAAAATAACTGAGGGTACCACTTTGAGAATTATAATACCGATAGCATAAATGAAAGAAATAAAAATAGTCATCGCAGACGATCATGCTCTGATCAGAAGAGGATTGGTTACAGTACTAAGTGCACACAATGACCTCAATATCATTGAAACAGTGAATGGAGAGGAGGCACTTAAACAGATACGGGAACACGAGCCACCTATTGCTATTCTTGATGTTGAGATGCCAAAAATGACTGGTTTCGAAGTAGCCAGAAAGGTCGAAAAAGAAGGTCTGAATACCAGTATCGTATTTTTAACAATGCTGAATGATGAATCAGCCTTCAATACCGCCATGGATATTGGAATAAGAGGCTATGTATTAAAAGAAAATACGGTAAACGAGATCGAGGATTGTGTTAGAAGAGTTCTTGAGGGTAAGTATTATATAAGTCCCGATTTATCTGATCTGTTGATGAAAAGAAACTCCAAAGCAGCATCACCCTCTAGTGATAAAGACGGTTTACATCAGTTAACGCCATCCGAAAGTACTATTCTTAAATTGATCTCACAGATGAAGACAAGCAAGGAGATCGCAAAGAGTCTGGGCATAAGTATCAAAACAGTACAGAACCACCGTAATAACATCTGTAAAAAACTTGATCTAAGTGGAACTCACGCGCTTCTGAAGTTCGCTATGGAAAAAGCAGATCACCTATAGATGCCTCGATCATAATAGGGTGAAAGTACGTTACTTTATAGGTTAAACTACCTATGAATCCCTGGGTAATAGTACCCAGTCATTCCGGGAACAAGTACCTATGCTTTTGAGCATTTATCCCCATTGTATTCCGCCGGTGCAGGTTTGATCTTCCTAACAAACGGGGTACAGACTTTTTTTCGGGACCGGATAAAATGATCCGGTATTCCCGGGAGGAAGGCCCGCCTAACAGATCATTACAAAAGTATTAATGAGAATAATGATTGTGGACGACCATGCAGACATGCGTCGTATGCTAAGAAGTGTAGTTTCCTTTTCTGCACAAAAGAATATCGATTTCCTGGAATGCGAAAGCGGGGAAGTGGCAATGGATGAGTATGCGAATTTTAATCCGGACTTCGTGATCATGGATATAGAACTGGGTGGTATGAACGGATTTGTTACAACCGCTAAAATCAGTGATCAGGATTCAAAAGCAAAGATCCTGATAGTCACCAGCCACGATAGCGCTTCATTCCGAAAAAAGGCAAAAGACTTAAATGTGATCGGGTATGTCACTAAAGACAACCTGTCGAACATAAACGAATATCTACAAAACCAAACAACCTAATTGGGGTTACACCATGAAACATCTGTTACATATAGTTTCAATAATTTTTCTTCTAACGGGAATAGTTCAGGCTCAGGATATGGAGGTTACTTCAACCACTCCTACGGATGGGAGTAGCTGGCAGGAACTGGATGCTAATATTACTGTCACTTTTGACGAAAATATTGCACCGGCAAGTGCAAATTATAACTCCATAACGGTAGTTGGGAGTACAAGCGGTAATCTTAGTTTTGGTTCCAACTACTCTGTAAGTGGAAATGTCGTTACTATTAATCCTGGAGCCGATTTCTCGTATTCTGAAACGATTACAGTGACAGTAACTACTCAGGTTCAAAGTTCGGCCACCTATGATAATGGAGAAGGTGTTTTTCTACCTGCAGATTTAGCATCAGACTCAGTATTTACATTTACAACCAAAGGGCCTGCTCCAAGACCTTCAGTTGTTTCAACCGTGCCTTCAGCTAATGCGTTTAATGTGGATGCAGATCAGATCATTTCCATTACGTTTGATACCTTGATGGCTGGTACTGGTTTTGATGAAGGTGTAATTGAAATATACGGGTCGATAGGTGGTAACTATGATTTTGATGATGCAGAACAAGGTGAGGATATCGGTAATCCTGATATCACAGGAAGTGGTGCAACCGTATCAATAGATCTGGATAATTCATTTGTAGCAGGGGAGATTGTAACAGTGATCCTTACTACCGGTGTTTCTACCTGGAATGAGGAACGACAGGAATATGGATATCTGGAATCACCCTATATATGGCAATTTCAGGTAGGAAGTGTAAGTAATAATGCGCTTGTAAAAGTAGATAGTTCTTACACAAGTGGTACCAGTCCTGTAGGTATTGCTTTTGCAGATATGGATAATGACGGGGATGTGGATATCGTAACCGCAAATAGTGGGGATAATAATTTTTCGGTTTATTCAAATAATGGAAGCGGGTTTTTTGGTTCTCCTGCCAATTACAGTACCGGATCAACACAGCCTGAGAATCTTGTGGTAGCTGATTTTGATCAGGATGGGTTTGAGGATGTTGCTGTTTCAAGCCAGGGTTCAAACGACGTTAAGGTTTTTACTAGCAATAATGGTTCAGGTTTTAACGGAGCAGAAACTTATACCGTTGGCTTCGCACCCAGAGCAATTACAACAGGCGATTTTGATGGCGATGGCAAATTGGATCTGGCTACTTCTGCATCAAGCAGCGATAGCGTTGCCGTTTTAATAAATGCGTATTCATTAACTAATAATGGATTCTTTGGACCGTATAAATTTGAGGTTGGGCAAGGTCCTATTGGTATCACTTCCTTTGACCTGAATAATGATAATATCATGGATATTGTGGCAACTTCACATGGTACGGATAATGTATCTGTGTTAGTTGGCTCAGGAAATGGAACTAATTTTTCCGCATACTCAAACTTTGCGGTGGGTGATGGTCCATTCTCAGTAGAAGCTGGTGATGTGGATGGTGATGGATATTCAGATCTGGTAACAGCCAATGAATATGCAAGCACTGTAAGTGTGCTTATCAATGATGGTGCATCCGGTTTCGATACCAAGGTGGATTACTCAGTAGGAACAACTCCCAAAGATGTTCGTTTGGTAGATGTGAATGGTGATGGCGATCTGGATATTCTTACCGTTGATAACGGAGGAACTGCAACGGTTACTTATCTGGAAAATGCAGGGGATGGAACCTTCTCTTTAGCGTATACCTATGATGCCACTGGTGGTGCTTTTGGGTTTAACGCCGGTGACCTGAACGGGGATGAGATCATTGATTTTGCGGTAGGTAGTTCCGGTAATACTTTTCTACAGGTTGTTTCTTTATATGATGGCCCAATGGTTACATCGGTAAGTCCGGTTACCAATACCTTTAATGTAAGTGCTTCAACTAATATCTCAGCAACCTTAGATGAAAGCATCGGAACTTCATCGGTAAGTTCAACTACATTTACCGTTCATGGTTCTGTCAGTGGTCAGCATACGGGATCTTTTTCGTTCTCAAATAGTGATAAGACAATAACATTTGATCCTACTAATGATTTTGAGCCTGGTGAAAGAGTAACTGTTACCGTTAGTTCAGGTATACAGGATCCTGGGGGAAATAGTCTGCCTGAGCCACATTCTTTCCAATTCAATGTGAGTTCAAACAGTGGATACGGGGATTTTGGAAATTTAACCAGCTACACTGTATCTGGTACTAATACCGATAATATTGTAGATGGTGCTACCGCCGATTTTAATGGTGATGGATATCCTGATATCGTAGCGATTGATTATAATAATGCCCAGTTAAAAGTATTTTTCAATGATGGAGACGGTACTTTTGATGATGCTTCTGTGACGATCAGTACACCAGGTTTTCCGGTGGATGTAGCTGCAGCTGATATTGACAATGATGGAGATATGGACTTGCTGACAGCAAACAATAATGCGGCTGGGTTCTCGATCATCAAAAACAACGGGAACAGTACCTTCGCTACCCGTACAGATATTTCATACTCATCAGCAACAACTATTGCCATCGGTGATATGGACAATGATGGTTATATGGATGCTTTATTAGATAAAGCAGGTTCTGATACCCTCTACACCTTCTTTAACGATGGTAGTGGTGGTTATTCAGGTGCACCATCTAAAACAAAGATAGCCTCCAGCATGACGGACATCGAAATTGTGGATGCAGAAAATGACAATTATCTGGATATAGCAACAGTACATGGTGGTTCTGTTAATACGATATATCTGCTTTCCAATAATGGGGATGGAACCTTTACCAATGAAGATTCAAGATCTGTTTCAGGTAGTCCTGCAGCAGTGGCTTTTGGAGAGCCTTATGGTAGTTTAACTTTTGGGGTAGCAACTTCAAGCGGTAACAGCTTTTTCAGAACTGGATTAAATACAAACTATACTGAGTTTGCAGGAAATGTGAATTTATCAGCTGGAAGTAATCCTCAGAGTATCATCGTGTCTGATTTTGATGATATTTCTACCAATAGTGACAACAGCGGTGACTTCCTGATGGCTAACTATGGCAATTCGACATTGTCATTATTAAGCTCTGATGATTTTGATTACAGCTTTACCGAAACAACGATTTCACTCACCGCAAATCCCTGGGATTTAGCTACAGCTGATTTCGATGGAGATGGACGTATGGACGTAGTGACCTTTAACAACAACGGTGAAATTTCAGTGTTGTATAACATGGATACCACACCGCCAACGGTCAGTTCTGTTAGTCCGGTAAATAATGCTACTAACATTGCAGTTTCCTCCAACATTACCGTCAATTTTGATATGGCGATAAACTCATCTACACTGGATTCGAGTTCAGTCGTAGTTATGGGTAGTCTCTATGGGCAGTATGACGGAACCTATTCATATAATTCAAATACACTGACGATTGATCCGGATACTGATTTCTTACCTGGTGAGCAAATTACCGTTTCAGTAACCACGGGTGTAGAAAATACAAATGGCATTTCTGCAGTTGCTTATATCACTCAATTTAACACCGCCGGCGGAAGCGCAAATATTCTGGCAGACGATGTGAAGGTAGGGGCAACCAATCCGTATGGCGCAGAGTTGGCAGATGTAGACGGTGATGGTGATCTTGATCTTCTTGTAGTTAATTTTTCGGCTGACAGTGTTAGTATCCGGTTAAATGATGGGGCCGGTACTTTTGGTGCAATAACTCCATATTCGACAGGTGCCGGACCAATTGGAGTTGAAACCGGAGATTTTGACCGTCAAAACGGAATGGATTTTGTTGTTAGTAACTATTCAAGCAATACCGTTTCTGTATTTACGAACAATGGTTCGGGTTCATACTCCTCAACAGATTATGCAACAGGTTCAAACCCAATTGATGCAGTAACAGAAGACTTTAATAAAGATGGCTATACCGATATTATTGTATTTAACAGAAGTGGGGCATCCGCAACTATTCTGTTAAATGATGGCGACGGAACTTTCACATCTTCCGGTACCATAACCAATTTAGGTACCAATAAAGATATGATTTGGGCAACCGATATTGATAACGATAACGATATTGATATTGTAACCGGTGGGGCTGGTCAAACCCTCACAATCGCAAAAAACAATGGAGATGCAACTTTTGCTGCAGCATCAGCAACAAGTATTGTTTCTCACGGAGCAGCTTTTACCGATATAGATGGTGATAATGAAGTAGATCTGATCGTTTCAAGTGATGCAACAAATACTGTTTCTGTTTATTTAAATGATGGCGATGGAGGATTTTCTTCAGCTTCTGATACGGATACACTTACCAGTGCACAAGCATTAACCACTATTGATTTTGAAAATGATGGAGACGCTGATATTCTGGTGATCAATTATGATGACCAGGAAGTGGAATTACTGGTTAACGATGGTTCAGGAGCCTTTGATAGTACTGCAACCTTTAATGTGGGCCAATATGCCCGAACCATTACGGCAGCAGATCTCGATGGTGATGGCGATCTTGACATCGTTACCGCAAACAGAGGTAGTAACGATATTTCAATTAATTTCAGTGCTGCAGAATTACCACTGGTAACCAGTGTTGCTGCAAGTTCTGTTACCGATTCTTCTGCTACGTTGAATGGGACTATAAACGCCAGGAACTATGCTACAGATGCAGAATTTGCATACAAACTGAGTTCCTCCGGAACGTATAGCGATACCTTGACCGCAACACCATCGCAGGTAACAGGGTCATCAGATACAAATATAAGCTTCACGCTTACCGGACTTCTGCCAAATACCAGCTACGACTTTAAAGCTTTAGGTACTAATGAAGCCGGTGAAGTTGCAGGTACCGAGCTTTCATTTGCAACCGGAGAGCGCGCGCCTTATCTAGTAACAGGGAATGCCTCTTCAATCACACTTACTTCCGCAACAATTAATGGTACGGTTAGTGCACAAAACTCATCAGCAAATGCATACGTGGCCTACGGTACTTCAACAGGTGTATATTCTGATACAGTAGCGGTAAATGAAAATCCGTTGGGTAGTGCCATGGATACTTTAAGTGTTACTGCAAGCCTGAGTGGTTTAAACAATAGTACTACGTATTACTACACCGTTTTCGCTACTAATAACGCCGGAACAACCACAGGTACTGAACAAACCTTTTCAACACTTGCGCTTCCACTCGTTGTGACATCATCTCCGGATTCAATAAGCGGAACCGGGGTGAAATTACAGGGAACTATTAACGCGCAGAATACAACAACCGATGCCAGGTTTGTATATAAACTCAGTTCCTCAGGAACCTATGCCGATACAGTTACAGCTTCTCCTGCTCAGGTGACAGGTTCTTCTGTAACGCCAATTTGGGCGGCCTTAACCGGGTTAACTCCAAACACCTCTTATGATTTTAAAGCGCTGGGTATAAACGAAAATGGTGAGGTTAGTGGAGCAGATTCGACCTTCACAACTGGTGGACTTGCGCCTGTTGTAACTACAAATGCTGCCACCGATATTGAAAAAAATACGGTTACACTAAATGGTGCTGTTAATGCTCAGAATGAAGCAACCAATGCATATTTTGAGTACGGTACAACAGCCGGAGTATATACGGATACCGTTGCTGCCAATGAAAATCCATTTAATGATGGCACTAATGATGTAAGTATCACCGGAAGTGTTACCGGATTATCACCACTTACTAAATATTATTTCCGCGCATTTGCGACTAACAGCGGAGGAACTACAATTGGCGAGGTGGATTCAGTAACTACTTTACCTGAACCACCAGTTATAACTTCAGTTTCACCGGTAGCCAATTCTGTGGATGGAGCACTGGCAGCTGACATTGTGATCAACTTTGATCAGGCAATGGATAATGGCACCATTACGAGTTCAACAGTACGGGTGATCGGATCGATGAGAGGTTTATATTCCGGCTCATTCAGTTATGGTACCAATTCCGCAACCTTTGACCCGGATTCCTCTTTCTTCCCTGGAGAAACAATAAAAATCAGTCTCACCACAGGCATTGAAAGCGCACTGAGCGAGCCATTGGCATCTGCGTATGTGTACAGTATTGTGGCTGAGCAGGTAACCGGATCAGAAGTATTTGCCATTTCAAAAAGCACTTCATATTCATGGGCAGGGGCGGAACAAGTTGCTCTGGCCGACTTTAATGATGACGGCTACCTGGATATCGTGGGAACGGTTAATGGTGGTACTGCACTAACATTTACCAGAATGAACAACGGAGACGGGACATTCTCCAGCTCCGTATCAAATAGTTTAACGGGATCTATCGGGGTGGCAACAGGTGACATCAATAACGATGGGTATGTTGATATTGCATACACGGTTAAAACTGGTGGAATGGCTATTTACTGGAATAATGGTACTAATCCTTTTAATTCAGGACAAACCTTGAGTGGTTCATCTGCTGCTCAGAATGTTGCTTTGGCAGATATAAACGGGGATGGATACCTGGATTTCATTTTTACTGAATCTGGTGTAAAAGTAGTTCCAAACAACGGAAGTGGAAACTTTAACACAGCAGCTTCTGCAACCTATGGTTCTTCAGGGGTATGGGATGTTTCCGTTGCTGACATCAACGACGACAACCACCCTGATATCGTTGCTTCGCTTGGTACAAGTGGTGGTGTTACTGTCTATACAAATGACGGTGATGGTACCTTTACCTCAGACAGTACCTATACAGCTGGAACAGGTTCTCAGGGTGTTCAGGTAGTGGATGTGAATGGCGACGATGTTGCCGATATCGTGGTATCCAATCTTACCTCTGATAATATATCTGTGTTGATTGGTAACGGTGATGGTACTTTTGCAACAGCCGTAAATTATGCTGTAGCCGATGAACCTTATGACTTTGTGGCTTTCGACATAAATGGGGATGGTTATACTGATATCGCAACCACCCATCAGTCTATCGACTCTGTGTCTACGATGATAAACAATGGGGATGGTACCTTTGCCGATCCGGTATATTATCTCACAGGGGATGGTCCGAGAGGTATCGCCGCGGGAGATGTGAACAATGATGGCGAAATGGATATCCTGACAGCTGATAATCTCTCAACATCTCATACCCTGAGATTAAAATCACCGCTGGCACCTTCAATTGCTTCATCAACGCCAGCAGCAAATGCACTCAATGTTGCTACAACATCAAACATATCAGTGACATTTGAAGTCCCAATTGATGTAGCAACCCTGGATTCCAGCAAAATTGCCGTAATCGGATCACTAACTGGTGAGTATTTCGGTTCCTTTACAAGCGTAAGTAGTACAGGATTTACTTTTGATCCGGACAGCACATTCAAAGAAGGAGAATTCATAACAGTAACCCTGTTTGGTATTGAGTCACAATCGGGTATAGCCATGGGTGTTCAAACCTTTGATTTTTCTACTCCATGGCCAACCGTGAGTGCAACCAAAGAGTTTGTTGATGGTGGTACTTTTCAATCCGTCACTGCTCCAGTTGAAATGATAAGTACAGATGTAGATAACGATGGTGACTTGGACCTATTAATTGTAGGTAATGGAAACCAGTTATATGTAAGACTTAATAATGGTGACGGAACATTTGCTTCTTCTGTGAGTTACTCAACGAATTCCAACGTTGCTGATATGTATCTTTCGGACATTGACGGGGATGGTGATCTGGATGTTATGACAGCCCATACGGGTAATAGTGGTATTGATACACAATTGAATGATGGAGATGGTACTTTTACTGGCGGTTATACCGGTTTCGGTACAGTAGCTGCAATTGTAACTACTGATCTGGATAATGACGGTTATATCGATGTGATCGGAGCGAACCCAAGTGATAATTATCTGTCATTCAACAGGAATCAGGGTAATAATTCCTATCAACCGGCAGGGTTTGGAGGATCCTTATCATTCGCAGCTGGAACCACTCCGGTAGACATTGCAATGGCTGATCTGAATGGTGATGGAAGACCAGATTTTGTTACAGCAAACTCTGGTTCAGACAATGTTTCCTACTTTATGAATAATGGAGATGGAACAGTTGCAACAGCAGTCAATTACTCAGTAGGTACCGGGCCAACAAGTGTAGTTATTTCGGATGTGGACGAAGATGGTTATGCTGATATAATTGTGGCAAACGAAACCTCAGATAACGTTTCCGTTTTAATTAACAATGGAGACGGCACGTTTGCCGCAGCTGTTAATTATGCAGCAGGAGATGGTCCTGGCTCAATTACCTTGTATGACTTTAATGGTGATGGAGATATTGACTTACTCATTCCTAATTCAGTATCTGATAGTGTATCGGTATTGGAAAGCAATGGCGATGGAACTTTCGGAACAAGAACAGCATATGCTGCAGGTGATGAACCAGTATCAGTAGTAATGCTTGATTACGATAATGATGGTGATATCGATATGCTGGTGGCAAATAAAACCGGCAATACAATATCGATCATCGAAGCAACCGGTGGCCCGAGTGTAGAACGAATTCTACCTGTGGCAAACCGACATTATGTACCTGCTGACACTAATATTGTAGTGAAGTTTGACCGGCCTATGGATGGTACTTCATTAACTTCAAACACAATTACCGTTGTTGGTTCATTGTCGGGTAGGCATGGTGGAACCATCAGCCTGTCAAATTCTGATAGTACAGCAATTTTTAATCCTTCCAGTGACTTTGAAGAGGGTGAAAAAGTAACGGTCGTTGTAACTACCAATGTGGAAGACGCTAACAACGATAAAATGGAGCTTCCGTACACTTCAGAATTTACAGTTGAATCAACAGCAGAATCTATTGTTCTCCAGAAAACTGATTATAGTGATGCAGACAATGTCACAGGAATGGCAACTGCCGACTTGGATGGTGATGGAGATAATGACATCGTAGTTACAGATACAGAAAACAGTTATGCCATTGTTTATCTAAATAATGGAGGAACATTCAGCTATAGTAGCGATTATTCAGTAGGAAGTAATCCAAGAGCCGTTTCATTAGCTGATGTTGATAACGACGGGGATATTGATATCATGACATTGAACAGCTCATCAAATAATGTCTCTGTCCTTCTAAATAACGGGAGTGGTTCATTCGCATCTGCAGTGAACTATTCGGCATCTTCTGGATTATATGACATCAAAAATGCTGATATAAATGGAGATGGCTACACCGATATCTTATTAACAAAAGGGTATTTTGCCGCTCTGCTAAATAACGGAGATGGTACATTCGGGTCTCTTGTTAACTTTTCAACGTTTTCGTACTCATACCTCGGTTATGATTTAGACCTTGCTGATATGGATGGCGATGGAGACCTGGATGCGGTTCAGGTAGCAAGCAGTAATAACCCTCCAATGCAGGTTATATATAATGATGGGAACGGAGAT
This sequence comes from Rhodothermia bacterium, assembly GCA_030427885.1. GTDB lineage: Bacteria > Bacteroidota > Rhodothermia > Balneolales > Balneolaceae > JAUICM01. The sequence goes on from JAUICM010000005.1 coordinate 340,795, forward strand.
TTTACTTCAAATGAGTTGTACTACCTGGAAACAAGTATCTCAGATGTTGTAACAGCAGATTTTGATCAGGATGGATATCCGGATATTGCAGTTACTGACTATAGTGATAACGTAGTTAAGATTCTGACCAATAACGGAGACGGTACGGTAGATTCCACTGCAAGCATTTCTGTTAACTCCAGTCCTCAGGCATTAACCGTGGGTGATTATGACGGCGATGGCGATCTGGATATTTCAGTTTATCATCAATATCAACAATACATTAGTATCATATTAAACGATGGAAGCGGAAATTTCGGAACTGCAACGACGTATCAAACCAATCAGCTGACCAGTGACTATCCGGTACTTGTTTCTGCTGATTTTGACGGGGATGGCCAAATAGATATCGCTGTTCCATATGGAAGTGGATTTAACGTGATGATCCCGAGTCCGCCACCAGCAGCTCCAAGTGTAGCCAGTTCTTTGAATTTTGGAACTCCTTCAAATTCGCAGGTAAGTATCTCTGCTAATAAAGGAAGTGCAACCGGGATGCTCTTTATTATGAAAGAGGGAAGTGCCGTTGACTTCGTGCCAAGTAATGATGTGAGTTATTCCGCAAACAGTACGTTTGGATCAGGATCTGATCTTGGCGGAGGAAACTATGCTGTATTAAATTTTACAGGGTATCAAAGCGGAGGTGCTGTTTACGGTTTAACAAGAGATACTGAATATCACGTTGCCGTATACACCTATAACTCTGCTGATGGGCGAATCACTTACAGCACCACAGCTGCAACAGGTAATATAACGACCTTGCTTGCACCAACACAGTCAGGTGGTATTTCTGTCTCTGGTAATTTTGGTACCAGATTGCAGGTATATAAGAATGGTGGAAACGGATCAGCCAGAATTCTGGCAATAAGAGAAGGTTCGTCAGTAACCTGGACTCCGGATGATAGTACCACCTATACAGCGAATACTGATTTCTCAAGTGCTGTTGATCTGGGAGATGGAACTAAAATTGTCTCAAATGACAACAGCAGTTCTCCCGTTGAAATAAGTGGCCTTAGCTTGAATACAACCTATTATTTCGCTCAATTCGAGTATTTCGGAGATGCTGGTACAGAGAACTATTATACCACACCTGCCACTGCTAACGTGACCACAAGCGGTACAGCCGGGTATGCATTCGATAGTACAGCTGGAAATGCGATCTCATTTGCCGGCTACGATGGAGAAGAGTATTACTATACAAGTTTGGATAATCAGTTCGAATTCACTGATAGCTTTACCGTAGAACTATGGGTTAAACCAGATTCTATCGGTACTGCAACTAACTTCCTGTATCATTCAGGTTCTTCCGATAGCTTACTGGTGTTAGGATTGAACGCCGCCGGTAATTTCACCGGTATTGTTCGGGATGCGAATACATCCAGTAATGTTAAAGTTACCAGCTCTACTGTTGCAGCAGAAGGTCAGTGGTATCATGTTGCGATCAGTGCGGATAGCGCCGATAAAGTTCGCTTATATGTGAACGCAGTGGCAGAAGACTCTGCAGCGATCGTTGACGTGGCATTGGGTGGTGAGCTCGACTACACCGAGATCGGGGGAGTTGATGGTGAAGGTAATTTCTTCTATGGTGATATGGATGAATTACGTTTCTGGGGTGACCAAAGAACAGTATCAGAACTTCGAAGCAACAGAAGGGTCACATTAACTGGTTTCCCTGATAACCTGATCGGCTACTGGCAGTTCAATGAGGATTACGGAAATGATGCTGAAGATCCATATATAAGCTTCAATTCTTTCGGTAGTCCCGAATTGGTGGCATCAAGTGCACCACTGGGTGGAACACTGACAACCCTTGCTGATTTCCAATCAGGAACAGCTAACCTGGGTAATGTTCAGTTAACGCTAACTGATGCATTTGATAACCCGGTTGATATTGAAGTACTTGAGATCAGCTCTGAACCAGTAAACGTTCCGAGTGGATATAAATCTACGGTAGGAGACCGGTTCTTTATCATCGAACTTATCGGTGATCCGGGTACCTTCTCAGCTGATCTGACTCTGACATATGGTTCTGGTGTGATCACATCGAATGAGGAAGCAAGTCCTGATAGTGTAATTCTATACAAACAGGATTCTAATGAAACCAGCAGCTGGCTGGCATTTGGTGGTGCAACTTCAGCTACCTCTGCAACTGGTGTGGTGACCTGGACAGGAATCACTTCATTCAGCCAGTTCGTGGCTGTAGGTCCTGATGATGCGATACCTGCACCAACCTATTGGGATAAAGACGATGCTGTAACCACGTTCACGAAGCTTAATTATGCCGACTGGACTGATTCTGCAAATCAGGATTGTATCACAGATGATGTATGTCTGACCCGTGAGGACAGAAGAGGACTCTTTAACATTATTACGGAGACTGAATTTGATACTGATAACTATACGTCTCCGGATGGTACCGAGTGGGCAATAGGTACGGTTGATGATGTGGAATCTCTGACTTTTGATACGTTCTATAACACCTTAGATCAAAGTATCGGAAGCAACATCCTTGATAATGACATGGTTCTTCACCTGATCGATGAAAACATTTATATCGATATCAAATTTACCTCCTGGACCGAAAGCGGTGATGGCGGTGGATATGGATATATTCGTGGAAAAGGACCAAACGAAGAATTCAACAGTCCGTTCCAGGCTACTGCAGGCTCTGCGATCAACTTCGACGGAGGGAATAACTACTATTACTCTGAAGCCTACTTTGATAGTCTGCCAAACGACTTTACCATTGAAATGTGGACGAAACCAAATTCGATTGGTAGTCAAATGGTAATACTTACTCACGACAGCGAGTATATGTGGATGGGTATTGACGCATCAGGCAACTTCTTCGGACTCTTGTTAGACGAAACCCTGGGTGACACGGTAAGAATAACCGGTACCACTACGGCCACTGCCGGCGACTGGTATCACCTGGCGTTGACTGGTGAGACGGATGGAAATATGAAGCTGTATGTAAATGGCAGGGAAGAAGCTTCCACTTCCATCGGCCAGGTAGAAACCAATACTGGTACCTACTGGCTGGGAACTGATTACGGCGAGGACTACTATTATGACGGATCGATAGATGAAGTTCGCATCTGGAATGCTGTACGTACACCAAGCCAGATTCGTGGAAATATGTACACTCCATTGAGTGGTTTGCCATCAGATCTTAAGGTTTACTGGCAATTCAATGAAGGTACCGGTGATTATACCGCAGATTATCTGAATGGCTATTCAGCAGCTGTTGAATACGATTACGGTGAGTGGGTTACTTCTGGTGCACCATATGGTTCTGGCTCCGTAAATACCATATCAGCGTTCCAGAGTGGAAGTACCTCTGCAGGTAATGCAGCGCTTAGCATGAGTGATGGATTTGATAATCCGGTAGATATTCAGGTAAGTGAATTGTCTTCCGCACCAAACAGCTTCCCTAGTGGTTACAACTCAAACATGGGTGGTAAATATTTCATCATCGACCTGTTTGGTGATCCGGGAACCTTCTCGGCTAATCTTACCCTATCCTTCGGTTCGGGTGTGGTAACAGCTGCTCAGGAAACTGATCCGAGTACGATCAAGCTGTTTAAACGCGAATCCAATTCTTCAGGAAGCTGGACCGAATTTGGTGGTGCAACAACAGCGATCGCTTCTACAGGTACTGTAACCTGGACGGGCATAACTTCATTTAGTCAGTTCATTGCGGTCGGTGAGGATAACGAGACACCTCCAAAAACGATCTGGAGTTTTGCTAATGATTCCGTCAGCTTTGCTAAAGCAAATTTTGCTGACTATACCGATTCTGCTAACCAGGACTGTCTGACTGAAAACGTGTGTATTACCCGTGCGGATTCAAAAGGCCTGTTTAATTATGTAGAAGAATCAGGATTTACAGCAAGTTGGGATGATAGTCCTTCACCAGAGGGTACACTTTGGGCATACGGTACCACAGCCGATGTTGAAACAATGACCTTTATTCCGTTAATGCGCGCTATCTATGATGACGCCGGATTCTCAGGAACCTCAGATATAGTGGGTGAGCAATTCGTAATGTATATGGAAACAGATGATATCTATGTGGATGTGCTCTTTACTTCTTGGCAGGAAGGTGCAGGAGGTGGAACACCAGGTGGAGGTGGATTCTCATACATCCGTGGAGCTGCTGCACCTGAAGTGCTTGATATCCAGATCGATGACGACACCAATGTGATAGCCTACATTGACAGTGCATATACATTCGAGTCAACCTTCTTCGATCTGTCCGATAACTTTGCTGATTCAGCTCTTACTTTGAGCATAGATGCTTCTCTCGAAGGTGCTCTGTTCATCGATAATGACAGTAACGGTGATTACGATTCAGGAACAGATGATCTGATCCTCGAAAGTTCAACTTACACCTATACTCCGAGTGGTTCAGCCAAACTGCGCTATATAACAGATACAGGTGGTATTGAATCAGTAACTGTGAAACTGGCAAGTGCAGGTTCAGCGGATTCTGTACTGCTTAACATCTACGGTGTTGAAGGGGATCCAAGTATCTCTGGTGTGGCTGATGAAAATAGCTGGCATCTGATGTCCAATCCATTCACTACTAATCTGGGAACTCTGTTTGCGGATATTTGGACTCAGGGTGCGGTGAACTCGAATGCGCCTCAGGGTAATGCCACCCTCTATACATTCAGTCAGGATAGTGGTGTCTATGTTCCAATAGAAACCGATCTGGATACCACATCGCTGGAGGCTGGTACTGGTGTTCTTGCCTATATCTTCGCCTTCGATGATTATGCTGAAGGAGTGCCAGAAAGTGGTGGATGGCCTAAAACCATTACCAACTATGGTAACCCATTTGGCTCTGCGGTTGATGTTACAGTTAAGAATGTGGATTATGATGAAAGCACTGCAACTTCAGGGTATGAAGGATTCGCATTGTTTGGTAACCCATTTGGGTGGTCATTATCTGCTGATTCATTAATTGCTACTGTTAAGCGTGGTGACGCAACTGCCAATAACTACGTATACCGATGGGATGCAGTAAATGGCCAGTTTGAGCAAATCACTACAGGTGCCATCGATCCTTACGAATCAGTATTCCTAAGGGTTGAAGCTTCCGGAACTTCTGTGGATATGAACCTTGATTACAGTGACCGTTATCAGGACAATCCGACTAAACGAAGAAAGGAAACTACGGTTGAAATGATACTATCGCATAAAGGAAGTGGTATTAGATCGGAATCGTACCTGAGATTTGATGAGAAAGCTAAAGCAGGAATCGACCCATCTGATGCATACTATCTAGGTTCATATGCAAATAAGTATGCTAACATGTACACCCTGATCGGCGATCAGACACTTACGATTAACAACGTTCCTGCCAAATCCGGAGGAGAACTGGAGTACCCGGTTTATCTGGATGCATCAGTAACCGGCGATTTTGAGCTCCAGTGGAATTCACAAACGCTACCTGAAAATGGATCTTATATTCTTGAAGATCTGAAAACAGGTATTAGAATTGATCTGAAGGAACAAAGTAAGTATTCATTTACCCGGGGAATCAGAACTAAGATTACTCCGAATGCGGAAGATGAAACTGAAGTCGATAGTGGTACGAAGGAAGATGACCTGGAGGCCATTGATGAACTTGCTGATAAACAAGTTGCAAGAGATCTCGACATCGAAAGTCAGAAGAATGGCCAGTCTACCGAAAAATCGGTAAAACGTAAAACTGGCTTGTTGCTTCCTTCAAAATCTAAATCAGTAGCTACTCCAACGATTGATGAGCAGATATTCAAACTGATCATTAACACGGGCGTAGTGAATGACATTGAAGAGGATCTGGGCCTTCCTGCAGTAGTTGAGCTTTATCAGAACTATCCAAACCCATTCAACCCGACTTCCATCATACGATACGGAGTTCCGGAAATGAGTGATGTTACCCTGGAAGTATTTGATATGCTGGGACGTAAGGTCTATACATTGATCGATGGTGAGACCAAACAACCAGGCAGATATAATGTTCAGTTCAATGCACGATCACTGGCATCAGGTATGTATATCTATCGATTGAAGATCGGTAACAAAGTACTGACCAAGAAAATGACACTGATCAAATAAATTAACATGAATCATGGGTCTTGGGTGAATAGTCCGGGGTCCATATTCAACCGACAGGTACAACTCAGAACAAATTGAAACATGAAAAGTTGCCACTACTGCGGATCAATCGAGGGAAAGCCAAGACCTGTTGGCCGGTATATCGTGGAGCTTAAACCCATAGATGATGGGGAATCAGAGAAAATGGCGTGTCAGAGTTGTTATCGGTCTGAACAAAGAAATTTTATAATTAAACCTTCAAACGACAATCCAATGGAAAGATCTTTTTTCAAACGAGTTCAACAAGCAGTGATGAAGATATTCGGAATTCTGATGTTCATGGTAATCATGACATCAGCCCTGTATGCACAGGGGCTTCCAATGTTCCCAAGTAACCCGGAAGCAGCACCAATAGATGGTGGCCTGGGGCTGCTTGCTGCAGCGGGTGGTGCATATGCCTATAAAAAGCTGAAAGAGCGAAAAGCAGAATAAGATTACTTCTTATACTGCTTTCCATAATTAACACCCATGATATCCAATCGGGTAAAGACCGATTGGATTCTTGCGAGGAAGTCATCCCAGTTTTTATGCTGAACCGGACTCCAAAGAACTTCTGATAAGGCAATAGCCCGGGGATAGGCCATGTATTCAACTTTTGAAGGGGTGTGCATGTATTCGGTCCATACATTTCCCTGCGCTCCAAGCACATATTTGGCTTCTTCAGCAGTGAGGGTATCAGGTATTGGCTCGTAGTTAAACACGTCTTCCAGAGTCGTTAATCCACCAATGGCGATCGGCTCTTCTTCCCATTTATCCTGGTAGTGATCCAGGTAATTGGTATCACCCGGGGTCATGATTACATCATGTCCCATCTTAGCTGCTTCGATACCGCCAGCTTCTCCACGCCAGCTCATTACCGTAGCCTGAGGAGCAAGCCCACCCTCAAGAATCTCATCCCAGCCAATGATCTGCCGGCCTTTGGAGTTCAGGTACTTTTCAATGCGGTGGATAAAATAACTTTGAAGTTCGTGTTCATCTTTCAGTCCTTCGCGTTTGATCACCTCCTGGGCAATAGGACTTTCTTCCCATTGCTTTTTGGGAGCTTCATCACCACCGATATGGATATAAGTTCCGGGAAAAAGTTCGATCACCTCATCCAGTACATCTTCCAGGAAATCAAAGGTTTCTTCTTTAGGGCAGTAGATATCCTCAAACACTCCCCAGGTAGAAGTAACATGATATTCCTTATCAAAACAGCCAAGCTCTGGGTAAGCCGCCAGTGCCGCACTGGAATGTCCGGGCATCTCGATCTCCGGGATGATGGTAACCTGTCGGTCCGCAGCGTACTGCACCACTTCTTTGATTTCTTCCTGCGTATAGAATCCACCATGTAGGATCCCGTCATATTTACCGGATCCGTAATTCCCGATCAGGGTTGAATCGCGCCATGCTCCGATCTCGGTTAACCTCGGATATTTTTTGATCTCTATTCTCCAGCCCTGGTCTTCAGTTAGATGCCAGTGGAAACGGTTCATCTTAAAAGTGGCTAGCAAGTCGATATATCTCTTCACAAATTCCACAGGAAAGAAATGCCGGGCTACGTCAAGGTGAAGACCACGATATTGAAAACGGGGATAATCAACGATCTCAACCCCCGGTACTACCCATTTCTGATAACGCGAGATCATAGATGGATCTGTATGTTCTATCTGAACCGGTAGCAGCTGGCGCAAGGTTTGAATACCATAGAATAATCCGGAAGAATGTGGTGCTTTAATAATCACACCATTCTCAGATACGGTAAGCGAGTAAGCTTCATCATTTGAATATTCGCCACTTTTATCCAGAGAAAGTATGATCGAGTTTTTTTCAGGTGAAGTCTTGAAAGTTTTAACCGGGTATCCTTTCCAGTTCGTTACAAAGAGCAGATCACTCAGATATTCTCCCAGTCCGGAAAGTTCATCTGAGGAGGTGAGGATGAGGAGGCTGTCGTTGAGTTCAAAGCTTCCAGACGACTCTCCGATAGAAACGGGTTGAGGAATGATGTTGATTTGTGCAAACCCTGATATAGTAAATAAGGAGATCAGGAAAAGGAGTAAAAAAGTAGGCTTCATAGATAGATAATTAAATTCGGACGAGAGTTTAGCTAAAGTAAGGACCTTTAACAATACAATTCCGATCATGTAATTTCATAATATTGATTATAATACCTTTGTAAGTTATTCAAGTGAAAACAAGAGTGAATAGGAAATTGATATGAAGAGGAATTTATGGGGTATGACCGTATTTGGGATTGGAATGATATTGATCTCCTGCGCTGGAGATAAAGGTGAAAAGACCGTTGATCTGACCAAAGTTCCATTATTTGAACCACAGGAGATTCAACGTTTCGATCATTTTGGAGATTTTTATTACAGCTACCTGGGAATTAGTTCAGCTGCAACGGAAGATGGAGGATTTGTTATCCCTTCATGGAATCCGGCTCATTTAATAATTGTAGGAAAAGATGGGATTCCAATTAAGCAAACAAGTTTAGGTAAAGGGCCGGGGGAATTTATTGATGTAGGAGTACCTGGATTTGGTTTAAGTATGATCACTACTTTTGATCAAATGCAGAAAAAAGTAGTTGTACTGGATAGTGCACTTAATCTGATCAGAGAATTCATAGTGGAACCTGTTGCAGATTATGGAATGTACAGGGTTGAACCCTTGTCAGATTCAAAGGTATTTATTGAAATGATGTCCAATAATATTTTTAGTGCAAATGAAGAGAAAACAAAAATGTATGGGATTTATAGTATTGAGAACGATGAGTTAGAGCATCAGATTATCACAAAAGCAAAAAATTGGGCCCCGATAGGAGATGTGATTAATTCCCGGTCAGGTTCAATAGTTCAGGTTCCCTATTCAGTTGACCAGCTATCAGCAGTTGACCCGGTAAGTGAAACAGTATTTATGTTCGATACCCGTACAGATGTCATAGCAGAACAGAATGCAGAACTGGATACGGTCCATACGATCAAAGTAAGAGTACCTAAGGAATTATTAAATGAAGCAGACAGAGATTCGCTTAAAGCAGATGAAAATTATAGTGAAGACTGGGAGTATCTGGAACCTTATTTAGCTGAGGAAAAAGCATTAGCAGAGAAAATGATGATCTTTGAAGATCAGATCTGGTTGCAGACAAACCTCCGTGGCGAACACACAATTTGGATTGTGTTGAACAAAGAAGGGGAGCTCATCAAAAAGGTAAATCTGCCAAAAAATAGTATGCTTACACATATTTCAAGGCTTCACCTGGGGGTTCGTTTAAATGAGATCGAATTTGCATTATTCGCATACCCTGAACAAGACGGCGAATAATCCTGTAACCTTTTCTGGAAAGAATCCGTTAGAGCCTGAAACCGATAACCAATAAAATCAGGATTATGAGAGTAATATTATCAATAATAACGGGGATCGTATTAATAGTAAGTGTTTCGGGTTGTACCAGTAAAAAGGGGAAGGAAGGGAATAATACTACCAGAAATGTGGAAGTTAGAACTCCGGGAGAGTTGGTCAGGTTCACCCAGGTAGATACATTGTTATACTCGTATGCAGGGGTGAGTTCCATGGCTTTACCAAACGGGGATCTCATCTTTTCTTCGATAGAACCTTTTCTTCTCATTAAAACAAACAAAGAAGTATCGAGGTTGTTAGCTAAGACATCCACAGGCCCGGGACCTGGAGAAATGCTTGCCTTCCTGAATTTTGATAAAGGTGCCGATGGGAATCTTTATGCATATGATGTGGCATTGAAGAAGGTCGTAGCTTTTGATGAGGATTTAGAAGTAACCTCGGAATTCCTGGTTCCCAATTATGATACACGCCCTATAAGCAGAGTGTATGCTTTACAAGATGATATGGTCATACTGGAATTAGGCTCTGTTACTCCTTTTAAGGTAGATGAAAAGCAAACGAAGGCTATTACACAGTTTCACCCGGAAACTGGTGAGTATGGAAAAGTGATGGTACTGAATGGAGATGACAAAGCGCCAATTGGGACAGTAAATGCTAATAATATTGCGGGAAGTTCAGTAATTGTACCCTATGGTGAAAGGCAATTGATTGCTCCCTCATCAGATGGAAGTACATTATATCTGTTTGATACCCGTACGGATATTATCGCAGAAGTAAACGCTGCATTTGACACCGTACATACGATTAACGTCAGTTTACCCTCAGAGTTGGTCAATCAGAGAGATATTGATTCTTTGAAGTCAGACCCGAATTTTTCAGAAGACTGGGAACAGATAGATCCATATTTACCTGAGCTGAAGGCAAAAGCCAGTGCAATGCTGATCTCGGAAAAGTACATATGGATACAGACAAACCTGAGAGGCAAATATTCGCAATGGCAGATTCTGAGTAAAGAAGGAAAACTTATAAGAAAGGTTTATCTGCCTGCTAAAAGTATGCTGACTCATATTTCCGGACATCATCTCGGGGTAAGACTGAATGATTCTGAATTCGCTTTATTTGAGCCTGTGGAATAAAAAAGGTCAAAATTTTTGTTGCCCCTTATTTGAGAACTTAAAATTCCGCATCTTTGGCGTTCAAATTCAGAAGGCCATTTATGACCGTTTTTTTATTTATCGCAGGACTGGTAGCACTGATTGCCGGGGCAGAACTTTTTCTTAAAGCAGTTGATCACTTTGGGTTAAAATGGGGAGTATCTCCACTTATAATGGGTTTAACGGTGGTAGCATTTGCCACCGGAGCCCCTGAGCTGGCGATCAGTATAAAAGCAGCATCTTCAGGTAGTGCAGACCTGGTACTTGGAAATATCGTAGGGAGCAACATCGCAAATATATTGTTGATCCTGGGTATTACTTCCGTATTGACTCCTCTTGCCATTTCAGGACGTATCGTGCGTGTTGATGTACCCATTGTGATAGCTTCGAGTGCCCTTTTATTTGGATTATCGCTGGATGGAAAGCTGACAGAGCTGGACGGCATCATCCTCATGCTAGGATTGGTGGCTTATTCCGCATTCACCTATTATCAGATACAGAAAAGCAAGAAAGATGGGGTAGAGGAAGAGATCTTCGAATACGCAGAATCACCGGATGAACTGGCTCAGGGATCATTTTTTTATATCAAGAACATCGGGTTCTTGATTATTGGCCTTGCAATGATCGTACAGGGCTCCGACTGGATGGTAGACAGCGCTGTTACTATTGCGGAAGCTCTTGGTCTTTCAGAACTGGTGATTGGCCTGACCATAGTTTCGATTGGTACTTCATTACCGGAAATAGCTACGTCCTTGTCGGCAGCCAGAAAAGGCAAAGCAGATATCGCTGTAGCTAATGTAATGGGGAGTAATCTGTATAATATGCTGTTAACTCTTGGACTAACCCTCATCATAGCACCCAATGTGCTGGACGTTTCTGTTAAAGCCATAAACCTGGATCTGCCCTTCATGCTTGCTGTAAGTATCGCATGTATCCCGATCTTTATTGCAGGTTTTAATATGACACGTTCCGATGGGAGCATCTTCCTGTTCTATTATGCAGCTTACCTAACCTATTTGGTAATGGATTCCGTTGGCTCCGGATATGTGGATATAGCACGAAATACCATGCTTTGGGTGGTTATTCCTGCTACAGTGTTGTATATGGTACTCAGGATCAGGATTTATAAGAAGACCAGGCTTGGCTGACGCCTGGAATGAGTTTTCTGTAAAAGGTGAGATATAAACCACCCTGCACTTTAGCTGCAGGATGGTTTAGAAAAGCAGTGGAGCTTAATTTTTATCCCTGAAGTTCCACTTAGAGTTATCACTACTCATATCAAATTCTCCCAGCGTTGGTGTACTGTCTCCAATAGAGATTAACGCCAGTTTTTTGTCTGAACCAGGAATCGATTTAGGCATGATTCTGTACGTTCCATCTGTCAACTGGTCAATACGCCAAAGTTGTTCTGGAGCCCCGGTAAATTTCGGAACAGTTACTAATTCCGCATCTGCTGTTGCTGCTAATGCTCTTTCTGTTCCTGCGATCACTATTTTATAAGCTGGAGTTCCCAGAAAGCCCGGCGCATCAGGGACGGCTGTTATGGTCCATCGCTGATGAGGACGAGCCAAGTAGTCTCCGTTTCTTACATCGATGTTTCCGCTTGGCCAGGTATCAATAACATCAGATAATTGCTGAGATGGAATTGGTTCCACCTTTGCATCCGGATTATTTCTGAAATATCCCCATGAAGTAGCACGTGGCATTCGTACAAAATCAACAACCAGTTCCAGACCATAGCCTCTTCGTTCAGATTCAATTTCATAGGTGCCGTCTTTCAGGTTTTCACCTGCTTCAGGCCATCCTTTATCCCATAGTAATGGCTTGATCGCTAATACACTTCGTCCACTTCGGTTCAGATCAGCTTCGTAATGGAGCGACACTTTTTCAACGCCATCTTCAAGAATGACACGACCAAAGTGACCGGCTCCGTTAGTTCTTCCGCCACCGGATGAAACCACCATTTTGGCTCCACCTCTTAGCATGTCTCTTCCCATGTTATCCACATAAGGACCGGTTACATTTTTAGAACGTCCCACAATGATATTATAGGTTGCGTTTGCAGCATCACAGCAGGTGCCATGTGTTCCAAGAAGGTAATACCATCCATCACGATACTCCAGATCGGTAGCTTCACAATCAATAGCAATATCGATAGCCTCATTACCTTCCACACGTTTTCCGGTTTTTGGGTCCAATTCAACAAGTCGAATGTTTCCGAAATAGGTACCATAAGACATCCATAGACGGCCAGTGGTTGGGTCTAATAAAAGTCCTGGATCGATAGCGTCATTGTCTTCCATATTTTTGGATTCCGCCACCAGAACAGGTTCCGTAAATTCAAAATCAGGAGAGTTCGGGTCAAGCGTTTTGTTCCACATTGTCATGATCTGGCCATCATGTCCGCCTCCTAAACCACCACCTGTAACGCCATAGGCAATAAGGTAACGATCGCCAATTTTAATTGCATCAGGAGCTGCACCGCCACCGGGACGTACTGCGCCACCTTTCCAGTTCCAGCCGTCTTCGGATATTAATCCACCTCCGCCTGTGCCGAAAGTATAGTACTTTCCGTCAGATTTCATGATGGTTGAAGGATCATGAATATAGGGACTCCCAACTTGTGCCGTTGCTGTACCGGCCAGCACCACAAGGAACAGAGCTGCCAGCGTTAATTTTAGGATATTAAATTTCATCAGTAAGTAAGTTTTAAAAATTGATATTGAAGAAGAACTCATGTTATTCATAAGTAATGGTCAGGTTTTTGATGGGTTCTCCTTGTTCATCAAGAAAGCGTACACAGAAATCACTCATTCCGGGACCGTTAATAACCACTCCGCGAATGATATTTTTTCCTTTTTTCAACGTAAGACGCTCAGAGACAACATCATCCATTACCATTCGCCGGTCGCCCGAAAGTAAGGCTGCTTCTTCGCCATTCAGCCACCACATAGATGCTGAATTCGATCCGATAGCCATTCTCACATTCTTCATTTCCACCGGGCTGTTAACCACGGTTACTGCCCAGAACAGAACGCCGTAGATTTTCTTCTCTAAGCCAAAGGCAAAACGAAATAATTTCACATTATAATTATTGCTTTCCAGTGCATGCCATTGTAGTTCCTGATCTCCTACTTTGACCATATCGCCATGTTCTGGAACCCCAGTAAACTGGTTTTCGAAATACAAGGTATCGAAAGCATTTCTGAGGTAGCTATCAGTAAAAACCGTATTCGTGCGGTTTGGTTTGTCGATTGGTTCTAAGAGCAGCCATCGCTGAATGAACCCATCCGGATCAGGGGTCATTTTTTTTGTTGTTGCTTCAGTGAAGTATGGTGCAATGGTTCTTTCTACATCAAGATTGGATTCATAATCAGCCTGCCGCTGAGCAAAAGCAGAATTGCTGTTTAATCCAAGTCCTGCAAAAAGTAAGAACACTATCGCTACTGGCCCCGTTTTGCGTTTATTTCTCATATCAATTATATACAGTTGGTTAGTATTATTCCTTTAAAAAACACTTTTAACAGATCTAAAAAAAGATCTTCCGTTACTACCCAACGTCTAATTGAATATCATTAATAAATATTCAATAAAAACATCATCTTAAATAGAGTAGAGTGAGTATTGTATTTTTCAAATGATGATGAATTGTATTCTTTTTTTTTAAAAAGTCACAGCCATTATGAAAAATTTTACACTCTCCTTAGTGGTTGAATGCTAAGAACTTAATAGGTTAAAAAATTCATTTTTTTGCCAAAAGTTCATTCTGAGTACTCTAAGGGTGTATTTTTAACACTTATAATCAAAAAAACAGGAACTAAATTTCAGAAATAAGAAAAAAAATAAATTTTTGAATGCAGCATATTTTGCTGGAAAAGGGGCATGCAGTACAGCCGATTTGTCTTGGTGGGGTAGACATTCAGCATATAATGTGAATCTGATTTTAGAAAGACTAAAATCAAAAAATCAGAAGAATGAAGTGTGCAATGATTTGAAAAAAAGCTGTTTCAATTTGTGGGTATAATCACCCTAAAAATTTCTTTCTCAATGCCTCTACCTGCTCCTCATTGATAGGTACTAATTTACCCAGTGAAGCCCCCATCACAAGTGATTTAGCACTAAATTCAGCTACTTCAAGCCTGTCAAAAGTCCCCAGCAGTTTGTCGCCAGTAACCAGTACCGAGTCGTTGCTGATAATGACGGCAGGTGAATCTTCTGACAAATTATTTAAAATGGTTTCATCACCCGCGAAATGGGATCCAAATGGAACATTAGGTACATCCTGCAGGAAGATCCAGCTCTCGGGAATGGTCCGTACATCGAGTTTCTCATGGCTCACACTGTAGGCCATCAAATAAGGAGTTTGCGAATGAATGATCGAGTTTATTCCGGGATTACGGCGATAGATCTCCTGATGCAGCCAGGTAGCCCGACTCGGTATTTTCCCGGGTTCGCGTTTTCCATCTTTGATCTGAACCAGATCATCATTTTGAATATCCCAACGAGACACATCTGTTGGGGTGATCAGAAAATCATTATTGCGCCAGCGAACTGAAACCGTTCCGTACGAACTTATCATCAGCCCCTGATCACAGGCCCTATGGACGATCTTTTTAATTTCTTCTCTTATCGCACGTTCATCCGATGGATGTTCCACATCATTCTGTTCCGGGAGCAATCTCGGTATCTGATTTTCAAATTGTTCGATCTCACCATCTGTTAAATAATTGGGAGTGCCAATGGTATTTCCATAGATGATCGTTCTACCACAGAATTCTAAAGTTTCAAATCGTTGAAATGCATCACGAAGATCAGAACCACCCACCACGGTTCCATGATTTTCCATGATCACGGCATTAAATCCTTTAATGAATTCATCGGCTATTTTGCTCCCAAGTTCCTCACTGCCCGGCAGTTCATAGGGAGCATACCCTATTCCGCCACACACATTTTTTGCCTGTGGAATGATATTGGTATTTGGTATTTGCCGGACTATGCTGAATGAAACCAAAGCGGGGGGGTGAGCATGAACAATCGCTTTGATATCGGGCCTGCAATCATAGATCGCTTTATGAAAGGGATACTCCGACGAAGGTTTGTGACGGCCTTCGATCGTTCCATCACTTTTAACCCGAACAATATCAGAAGCTCTGAGCGAGCCTTTATCAATGGCAGATGGTGTGACCCAGATATCTCCATTTTCATCAATGATCGAAACATTCCCGCCGGAAGTGGTAGTTAATCCACTCCGGTAGATCTTATCAATGATCAGGGTGATCTGATCGCGGGGGTGCATCAAAGAAGTATCTAAATTTTTCATGATTGAATAATAAAACTGCTGGTTTAAAGAAGCCGTTGAAACGAAGTTAAATCAGTCTGCCCTTCGAAAGATACACTTGAAACGCTTGCTTTGCAGTTAACTTTGTTTATTTAAGTAAACTGATTATGAAGTTCCTTCTTCGTAATCATTACAATGAACACTAACTTCCAATCAATAATAAAGTGGTAGTGAGGTATGTAGATAGTTAAAGAAACGTATTCAGTAACAGATTCTTTAATTGCTGCTGCTGGAAACACTCACCAGTTTCCAGGATCCGGTAAGGTCAGACCAAACCTGGGTTCCGCCACCTTTGCCATCCATCACTTCACCACTTTTTAGTCGTACCTGATCGTGATATTCATTCACCAGAATGACAGTATGCTCATCAATAACCGTGATATGTATGGAATCAAAAACCAGGGATTCAAATTCTTCGATCATTTCAAATCCAGGTTTGTACAATTCTTCGAATTCAGAAAAGGAACGTATGATTGTTCCATCCGCACTTAGTCCCGAGAATTTTTCTTCATCGAAATACGATCTGTATCGATCGAAGTCCAACGATCTGGTGGCTTCAACTAATCCTAGAAAAGCCCGGTTCACCGATTCTTTTATTTCTGTTTCATTCAACAAGTTCTGTTCTTTTTTGCAGGACGAGAAAGGGATGATCAGTAACAGTACTAATAATGGTATGCTCAGTTTCATGTCTTAAAGCATTGGTTGCCTGACCAATTCATATTCAGTAATGATACCGAAATTTTGATTATATGAATGAATTGAAGCGACTGAATTAATTTCTTTCCAAAAGGGAAACGACCGTCGTTTGTCAAACGTCAATCGTCAATTATCGTTCAGTATTCAGGATTTCTTCTTAGCCCGTTCTTCTTTTTCTTTCATAATGTAATTCAGATAAAGAAATTCGAGAGCACAGCTTTCGTAACCTTTCCAGTTCTGTATCAGTTTCTGAAATTTCTCTTCAGAGCAGTTATGCGGATCTTCTCCATAGCTCCAGATGATCCAGCGGCGAAGCCCTTTTTCTTCATCCTTTTGCTTGTTACTGGGGAATACCGCTTCGGTTTTTCCCCGCATCATGATGAGATCCTGCGCGGCAGATGGTCCGATTCCACGTACTGAGGTCAATTGTTCATAGGCTTCAAGAGGGTCGCAGTTTGTTACGTGATCTACGTCAAAGGTTCCACCTACGATATCAGCAGCCAGGCCGGTCAGGTATTGTCCTTTGCGTAGGGTAGGACCAAGTTTCCGGATGTTGGCAGGATCGGCTTTCATGAGCTGGAAGGGGCGGGGCCAGGCAGCCAGTGTTCCACCTTTATATTCAAGAGCAGTGCCATAAGCTTCCCGGATGGCATACATCATTTTCTTTGCGGTGGGCTTGTGGTTCATCTGCATTTCCACGATCCGGTACTGGATGTCTTCGAACAGGTTGGCCCGGGTCATGCGTTTCAGACCATAGAAAGCAGATAGTTTGTCACCAAGAACTTTATCATTAGCTGCTTTATCGTAAAGGGGACGAATATCCATATCCGTTCCAAGGATCTTACTCAGACTTTTATTGGCTTCGTCGATCTCATCCTTACTGAGCGATTCTTTGCATTCAATATTGAATTCGGGACTGTCAGGGTCACCATTAAAAAAGACGGTTACGATAACATCCCGTTCACCTACAGGTATCGGACGGGTGAATCCTTCTTCGAATAAGGTTTCAGGATCGTGTTCGTGATCAAAATAGGATTCCACATCCAGGCACAGAAACCAGTCGTGCGGAGGAATGGATTTGAGAGTCCAGCTGCTCATTTCAATTAAGAATTAAGAATGTTTCAATTTTGGATGGTTATGCACCAACATAGTAATGTATGAGGACATTCCCATTCTTAATTCTTAATTGAATTATTTGATCAGCATCTTTTTTACGATCTCACAGGACAGAATAATTCTAATTATTCAACCAAAAAAAAGCTCCCGGCCTAAGACCGGAAGCTTTCAACTACTCAGGATAAAACAATCATGATTTGGCCAGCTCTACCTTTTCTTCAGAACGACTGAATGGATTCCAGTTATAGGATTTAACTTTTTCCAGCACCTGATCGGATGTGATATACACCACTGGGATAAATACCAGAGTGACCAGGGTGGAAGCAGTAAGTCCGCCAATCACCACACGGGCAAGAGATGCCTGGATTTCAGCGCCTGCACCAATACCCAGGGCTAAAGGCATCAATCCAAGAACGGTGGTGAGTGTGGTCATAAGAATAGGGCGGAGGCGAAGCTTTCCGGAAGCGATCACAGCCTCAGTAACGCTCATTCCTTTCTCGCGCCGCAGCAGGTTGATGTAATCGACGAGTACGATGGCATTGTTAACCACGATACCGATCAGCATGATCATTCCCATCAAACTCTGAATATTGAGCGTGGTACCCGTTAGCATCAGTGTGGGAACCACACCGATCACAGCCAGTGGCACAGAGAACATTACAACCAACGGGTCAAAAAATCGTTCAAACTGACCAGCCATTACCATGTAGATCAGAATCAGTGCCATGATGATGGAAAGCTGGAAATCGGCAGCTGCTTTCTGCTGTTCTTCATATTCCCCTCCAAATACAATACTGTATCCTTCAGGAAGCTGGAAATCAACCAACCGGTCTCTGATAGTTTCAACAGCTTCACCAAGAGCTACACCGGGTTCCAGTTCTGCTGTGATATTTGTCACACGCTGACCATTAATACGGCTGATTCCTGTTGGCCCACGGGCATTATCTTTTCTAATTACTGATGAAACCGGAAGTACACGTCCATCCGGAGTTCGGATCGAAATATTATCCAGATCCAGGGCACTCAGGCGGTCTTCGGGACGCAGACGTACGGTGATAGGATATTCATCACCACCGACCCGGTAACTTCCGGCCCGGCTTCCACCAATATTGGTCTGGATCACACTGGCAACCTGATTAACAGATAAGCCAAGATCAGCTATTTTTTCGCGGTCGAACTGAATGCGTTGCTCAGGCCGGCCTTCGCTGCGTCCTACACGTGCGCCAAATACACCCGGAATAGTTTCCATCTCCAGTTTGATCTTCTGGGCGAGTTCATATGATTTTTCCACATCGTATCCCCTTAACTGTACCTGAACAGCTTCAGTACCATCGCCAGAGCCGAAAATTCGTCGCAGTATCCAGAGGCCAGATTGGGCACTTACCCTGATATCGGCACCAGGAATCTTTCCTTCCACAGCTTTTCGGATATTCTCTGCTATTTCTGAGGTATTTCCTTTTCTTTCGGTTGCAGGCTTCATAGCAATCTCAACCTCAGCACGGCCATCACGAACCTCTGTTGTTACATTCTTAACATCATCCATTGGAAGATTTGCCAATACGATCTTCTCCAGTTCCTGCAAATAAAGATTCTGTACGGCAATATTGGTTCCATCGGCCATTTCAAGGTTGATATCGATCTCATCAGCATCGGTTTGCGGGGCAAGTTCTACAGGAATCAAGGGTACCAGCAAGAAACTTCCAACTACTAATATGGTTGTAACTCCGAAAACGGAAACACGGTGTCTGAGCACTACCTTCAGGAATTCTGAATAGCGAATCTCCAGCCTCTCAAAGAACAACTGAAATCGACCTTTTTTCTTTACAGTTCCAGCTTTTTTGACTGTCAGGAATTTACTGGAAAGCATCGGAACCAGTGTCAGGGCCACTAATAACGAACACATCAATGCAAATACTACCACCAGGGCTAGTTGTTTGAATAACAAGCCTGAAATAGTTTGCATGAAAACCACCGGAAGGAAGATCACGGTGGTGGTAAGGGTAGAGGCAATGATCGCTCCTGCTACCTGCTTGGTACCAATAAGAGAACTGGTTTTGAGGTCTTCGCCTTCTTCTTCCCGCAGCCGGATGATATTCTCCAACACCACAATGGCATTGTCAACAATGAGACCTACCCCAAGTGCAAGCCCTCCGAAACTCATTTGATTCAGTGTAAGATCACTGAAGTACAGCAATCCAAAAGTTGCGATAATAGAGATCGGGATCGCAACAGCGATAATAAAAGTAGAAGAACCATTTCGGAAAAACACATAAAGAACGATAACAGCCAAAAGGGCACCCCATATAGCTGAATTCTGGACATTATCGATCGAATCCTGGATAAACTGACTTTGGTCAACGGTAACGAAGAGCTCCATATCATTGCGTTCGGCATTGATACGAGCCACTTCATTTCTGATATCTTCGGCCACCGCTACTGTGTTAGCTCCTGTTTGCTTTCTGATCCCAAAGCGAACCATGGGTTTTCCATCGATGGTTACAAGCCGGTCCAGATCTTCATAGCCAAAACTTACATTCGCTACATCTTTAACCCGGATCGGTTTACCATCAATTGTAGTGATCACGGTATTGGCGATCTCATCAACAGATTCATATTCCCCAAGGGTTCGAACATACAGGCGTTGAGTTCCTGAGTTCACATTTCCGCCGGGCAGATTTGTATTCTCACGTGCAATGGCCTGCTGAACCTGCTGAGTGGAAAGTCCGCTGGCAATGAGGCGATCACGTTTGATATCAACTTTTACCTCCCGGTTGATACCACCCCAAATATCAATAGAGCCCACTCCGTTGATCTGTTCAAAGCGTTTGGTTATCTCCCTGTCTAGTAGAAGAGTAAGTTCAGCGAGATCTTTATCGGAGTTAGCTCCAATAATTACGATAGGGAAGTTATTTGGATCGAATTTCCAGATACGCGGGGGATCAGCTTCTGGAGGAAGACTACCTCGAACACGATCAAGTGCAGCGCGTATGTCATTAGCGGCAGCGTCAATATTCACACCCTGGGCAAATTCAAGAGTTACACGGCTGCTACCTTCGTTTGAATTGGAACGTACGCGTTCAACACCGGGTACTCCTGCAACGGCATTTTCAATTCGTTCAGTTATGATGTTCTCAATTTCCTCCGGACCAACGTTCGAATAGTTGGTAGCTATTGTTAGTTGGGGATATTCAATTGGAGGGAGCAGATCCACTGGCAGATATCTGAATCCCATCACTCCGAGGGTGATGATGATCAGAAATACCATGGACGTGGCTATAGGTCGTTTTACAGAAGCTTCAGTAATAGGCATAACGTACTCTTCAGGTTAAAGGGTTGCGTTTTGCGATGGATTGGTATCACCGAGAGCCTGTTTAAGCAGGTCTTCGCGTTGCATATTCTGCAGGCCAAGCACTTTCTCCCATGATACTGTGCGGATACGGGCTTGTTCACGTCCTTCGCCAAGAAGATCCTGCCCGATAGTAACTACCCACTGACCACTTTCCATCCCGCCAACACCTACTTCCATGCGGCCACGGGCCAAAATATTAATTGGGGTGAAGGTAACATCCGTAGGTTCTGTCAGCGCGGTTAATTCACCTGAATTGTTAGATTCATCAGCTGCAGGTACGATCTCTGAACCAATGGAAGAGGCGATGAACACTCCTTCCTTTCCAGTAGCGGGATCAGTATAGATGGCGCTTACCGGGATAAGGGTTGCCTGCTCGCTTTCTCCAAAATGAACATCAACGGGAACAAACATTCCGGGTTTGAGCAATCCATTGGTATTATCAACATCAATTTCGGCTTCAGTGCTTCGGGTCACTTCATTAAGGAATGGCGAAATGCGTGATAATTTAGCTCTCACCTCACGCGTATTACCTTTGCTATCTTCTACATAAATACTGGCTGACTGCCCTATGGAAATCTTATTTAGCATGCTTTCGGTGAGTACGATCTCAACACGAAGTTTGGTAAGATCACCTATCATAAAGAGTTGGGTTGCTGATGATACCTGCATCCCAACCTGTGCATTACGCTGCCCGATAGTACCGGAGATCGGTGCCAACACAAGCGTTCTGCTCAGTGTTTCTTTTCGTTCATCTACTAGTGATTCAGACTGCTGCACCTGAGCTTCAGCAAGCTCAACATCGGCTTCTGCTGAAATAAGTTGAGCTTCCAGTTGCTCGATCTCAGCGTCACTGCTCAGATTTTTTTCTGCCAGTTGCTTTGCACGATCATATCTGGATTTTAATTCAGAATATTGAGCTTCCGCTTGTCGAAGCCGGGCTTTATTGATCCTTAAGCCTGCTTCAGCCTGAAGTAATTGCTGTTGAGCTTGTTCATCATTAAGCTGGACAAGTTTTTCGCCTTTACGAACAAAATCACCGTTTTCAGCAAATACCTGTTCAACACGTCCGGATATTTGAGGATAGAGCGGGACCTGGTTCTCAGAACGTACATTACCGCTGAAGCGCTCCACAAGCGGGAGTGATCCATACCGGGCCTGAACTGCTTCTACAGCGGGTATTACCTGGGTACCGCGACCCTGTTGGTTGTTGGTTCCGGATTCGTCATCACCAGAACATGCAGCAAATAAAATGATCAAAGCTGCAAGGTGTATTCCTTTATGCATTGAAGAGCAGAATTTTAAAATATTATCATTGGTTAGTTACTCGTACAAAGAAACGTATTTAGCCTGAAAACCCATTCATACCTGTTGTTAAATACTTTAAAAATCAGCGGCTTTTTACTTCTTTTTATATCTGAAAGAAGGGTTTATGGACTGTGTTTCCCTGACCTCATTCAGTTTCTGCTGATACATCCGTTCCACATCTTTGAGTGTATCAGCATCTTTAACTGAGAGATCCCATCGGATGGCTTTAAATCGGGGTAATCGCAGGGTGTACTTAGCTTTTGTGCGCTTGTTAACCTGGATGTCCTCGAATTCAAGTTCCACGATGATGTCCGGCTTTAACAGAAGGGTAGGTCCGAATCGTTCCAGCGTAAGTACTTTGATGCGTTTGTTGATCTCGGCCAGTTCTTCATTGGAGTATCCACCATATGCTTTCCCAATCGGAATGAATTCTTCCTCATAGCGCTCATCGTCTTTAACAGAAATTCCCAAGGTGAAATCGGAGTAGGTACCGCCGCGTTTCCCGCTTCCGGCGTGGGCATACAGGATAACGGTATCAAGTGAGCCGCTGGGTTTCTTTACCTTCAGCCAGGATTTCCGGCGCTGACCATATTCATACGTGGAGTCTTTTTTCTTCAGCATCAATCCTTCGTTGCCGTGGGCCAGCGCCTGTTCAAAAAGTTCTTCCACATCATCTTCGCTTGAGATCTGTTTTTGAGTGGTAACAGGCAGGTGATATTCACCGGCAATGCGCTCGAGTATTTCACGACGTTCTGTTAATGGTTTTTCAAAGATCGGGGATGAGTTCACATAGATGATATCATACGCGATGAATAAGACCGGATATTGATCCAGCAACTTCTTTGAGGGCTTTTTGACACCCATTCTTTTCTGAAGGAGCTGGAAGGGAAGAATGGTGTCGTCCTTGAATACACAGATCTCCCCATCCAAAACTACATCCGGCATATTCCGTTCCTGAAAGAATTGTACGATCTCAGGAAAAGAAGAAGTGACTACATTAAGATCCCGGGAATACAATTCCACTTTCTGTCCGGAGATATGAGCCTGACACCGCATACCATCAAATTTCTCTTCGGCAATGTACTCTTCAAGATTTTCAACTGCGCGACTTTCAATAGCTGAGGCCAGCATAAATGAAAGTGGATGGAAAAGCTCGAAGGTGGCTTTATTGAGATTTCCCTGCTTAGCCAGTACCGCCGTTTCGCCCAGGCTCCCGGTGATCATATGGGCATATCGCACGGCTTCAGGATCTTTATCAAAGGCTTTGGCGATGGCGTTTACCACACTTTTGGTTTCGAATCCGATCCGCAGGGAACCCTGGCCCATGATCCGGATGAAGAACTTAACTTCCAGTGGGGTCATTTTACTCCAGGTATCCAGAATGATCTGCTTCTTGCGATCCCGGTTGGAAGTGATGTACAACTCTTCGTAAATGGCAGCGATTTCCTTCAGGCTCATTCTGTCGTCCGACCATTTGCTCCGGGCTTCGGGCAAATTTTCCATCAGCTTTTGGATGGTTTCTGAAGAACTTCCGGTGGCTGTTTTACTGGGTTTGAAAACCAGCTCATAATCGATCTCACAGAAGTCGGAAGCCAGCACCGCAATGGTCCGGTATCCGACCGAAGCCCGTTTGCTCGATACATCCGAAAAAGCTCCTTCCCCCAGATACTGAGCCGCCAGCCGGAGGTCTTCTTCATGTTCAACAGAAGCAAAATACTCAGCACAGAGTTTAATCTTAGCATTCGATCCCCGGGTCTCCAGAATGGATTGGGCAAGAGAGCAAAGTTCGTAAAAGGTATGTGGAGTTGTTGAATTCAAGATTTAAAATTTAAAATGAAAAATAAGGTCGAAGTTTTTACTAAATCCTATCAGTGAATTGAAGTTTCGAGACTATATAGAGAGTGAGAAATCACAGATCTCATTTTTAATTTTAAATCTTTCATTTTGAATTGATCTCATAGAATTAATCTGTTTCAGAAGCCTCTAAATCCAAAAACCTGCTTTTGATCCCCTTCTTATCCAGAAAATGCTGAACCACCTTCGGATTCGGGGTATGGGTCATGTAGACCATTTTAGGATGTAATTCTTCACAAAGCCGTAACAGCTCAAAGAAATCGAGGTGATCGGAGATCGGGATGAGTTCGTCGGCGGTGAGCTGGGTTCGCCGTGCCTCGCTGGAGGCCCAGCCGCTGCAATAGGCCGTACGGAGTTTCTTCACATTACTGGCAAAACCGGATTCCGGGGAAGCACTGGGCGCTATCAGGATCTTGCCTTCGCAGGTCTCCCGGTCATAGCTTTCGTAATTGCCTAAGGAATAACCTTCTTCTTCATACACGTGACACAGTTTGTATCCGGCACCGTGGATCTGCATGGGATGATCCAGTTCTTTGAGCAGATACATCAGCTCCTGCGCCTTGCCGAGATTGTAAGCGAGAAACAGGGGAGTTGCTCCTTCCTCCAGTGATTCCCTCGCAAACTTCAGTATCATTTCCTTCAGTTCCTCTTCCGGCTTCCATTTGTAGATCGGCAGACTGAAGGTGGCTTCCGTGATGAAATAGTCCACCTGTTCCGGTATTTCAAAACCTTCGGTGGCAGGAGAGGGAGGAGTCCGGTAATCGCCGGTGTACAGCACTGTTCCTTCCTCACTTTCGATATAGGTCATGGCTGAGCCGAGGATATGTCCGGCCGGATAAAAAGTGATCCGGGCTTTGTCCGTTTCCACAGGCTTTCCGAATTCCAGTTCGGTGATCTCCCCCTGAAATCCACGTAACCGCAGGAATTTGGCAGTCGGACGGGTGGCATAGACCGGAAGCCTCCGGTTGGAAGGAATATGATCCGAATGGGCATGCGACACAAAAATATGTTCTGCCTTCGAACCACCATAATCCAGCCCGATTCCCAGTTCGGGAATCAGAATACCATCACGTCCTGCTTTTTTTATTGAGATCATACCTATTTATTTAATAGTCATTCTGATCCGCCAGCCGGAGGAGAAGAACCATATTTGTCATCCATTTATACACATTGTCATCCTGAGCGTAGCGAAGGATCTCAATTGTTGATTAACCCACAATTGGTTCAGGATTTGATACTCTTCGCGAGGCACATAATACCTCAAACCTTTTTGTGGCGCTCAGAGTGACAATAGTAAGAAACTACAACTCACCCATGACAACTCCTGTCACCCGGATGCGAACAAATAAACCAACATTTAACATTCAGGGTTCAATTATTCCAATGAACATTGAATGTTCCTTGTTGAATATTGAAAAAGATAGAAGGGCATACTGACAACGGTATGTCATTTAACTATCATAAAAAAATTGACTCAAAAAATATTAAAGACTTATTTCTTAACTATATTATTTCTTTTATTTAAGACAATTATAGCAACAGCTTATATGGGATATATTGATTTACATTCCAAGCCTTTTGACGAAGGGACTCTTAAAAAGCTAGAATTTTTCGAGGATTATACTAAATCGTGGTTGCCAACATTTGTGATGTATGGTGCAAAAAATATCCACATTTTTGATTTGTTTGCGGGACCTGGATATGACCAGAATAAGATCCCAGGTAGCCCTATTAGGATTCTAAATACGATTTACGATCAGATAGGAAATATCTTTTCAAAGAGAACGCATATTACACTTCATTTCAACGAATATGAACCAAAGAAAAAAACTCAGGCCAAGTTTGAATTGTTAAAAGAGAACTGCAAAGATTTTTTGAATAAACACCCAAGGCTCAAACACTGTACCGAAATTAAATATTACAATCAGGATGCTGGACTTTTATTCAATAGTCTACTTTTAGAATTAAAAAAATATCCATCCCTATTATTTTTAGACCAAAATGGGGTTCGGTTTATTTCAAAAGAGTACATTAACTTACTAAAGAGTATTCGAACTTTAGATTTTCTTTATTTCGTCTCTTCATCTTACTTAAAAAGGTTCGGTACTACTGAGGAGTTTAAAAAAGTCATTCCTTTTACAAAGAGGGAGTTGCAAGAGATAGAATGGAATAATATTCATCGAGAGGTAGTATCAAAGCTGGAAGGAATAATAGGGGATGATAGCGATTTAAGGCTTTACCCTTATTCTATTAAGAAAAGTGGGAATATTTATGGATTGATTTTTGGAGCGAGCCATCCTTTAGCGGTAGATAAGTTCTTGAAGATAGCATGGAAGAAAAATGAAACAAATGGAGAGGCAGATTTTGATATAGATGATGATAAAAATAAATATCAACCGGATCTTTTTTTTGGGAAGAGATTAACTAAAATTGAAAAATTTGAAAAAGAGCTAGAGGAAAAGATTCTAAAGAGCACCATAACAAATAATAAAGAAGCACTTGATTTTACTTATAAAACGGGGAACTATTATAAATATGCAAGTGATCTGATCCTGAATTTGAAAAGAAAAGGTAAGATTTATTTTGATGGTAATACTTCCGGTGTTAATTATGACAATGTATACAAGAAAAAAAATTTGGTTAATTATAGATTAAGATAATTATGGCACAATCAACAATTGAATGGACGGAAATGACTTGGAATCCAACAACGGGATGTACAAAGGTTTCACAAGGTTGTAAGCATTGCTATGCAGAGATTATGTCTCAAAGATTACAGGCTATGGGTGTTGAGAAATACAAGGATGCTTTTGAGGTAAGAGAACACCCAGATGCGTTAACAATACCGTATACATGGAAAAAATCTAAGATTGTATTTGTGAATTCCATGAGTGATTTATTTCACGAGAAAATTTCACTTTCATTTATTAAAAAAGTGTTTAAGGTTATGAATAATAATCCTCAGCATGTTTTTCAAGTTCTCACAAAACGAGAAAAAAGGTTACTGGAACTTCATACGGAATTAAAGTGGACTCATAATATTTGGATGGGCGTTTCTGTGGAAGACCAGCGTGTGGAACATCGAATTGATTTTTTAAGACAAACTAATGCTCGAACAAAGTTTCTTTCATTAGAACCATTAATTGGACCTCTACCTGATATGAATCTTACAAATATTGATTGGGTAATTGTTGGTGGAGAAAGTGGTCATAATCCAAGACCAATGAATCCGGAATGGGTAATTGATATACAAGATCAATGTGAGAAGGCTGAAGTCGCTTTTTTCTTTAAACAATGGGGTGGAAAGAACAAGAAAAAAGCGGGGCGTATTCTCAATGGCAGAACCTATGATGAGATGCCAGAAATAGAGTTACAACAAAGTGTTTAAGAAAGGACATATTATTTGGGGTGAAAACCGAGATGGAGATAAATCGAAGGGTTATCATCCAATTGTATTTCTTAAAGAAGTTAATGAACTCTTTTTTGAAGGAGCTATGCTTACACATTCAAGTAATTGGGGGAATATCAAAATGGAGAAAGAGTATTATCACTTAATAAAAAGTGATGATCGAACACAATATTTGGTTAAGAATTTGCTAATAAAGAAAAATGAATGGGGACCGTTTGAACGTATTGGTTATTTGACAAAAGAAGGACTTAGATTTGTAGAAGAGAGTTTAGAAGGAACGGAACCAATGCATTGGGAAGACTTCATAAAATAAACGAATGCCCCTCCACATCCGACAAGAAACTCCCGAAGACATTAAAGCTGTGTATCCTGAGGAGTTTTTTCGTCTTAAGGTTACCCAAAAAAATGCCTTCGACCTTAGATTGGTTGCGTAAAGTCTCCCCTTGAGGGGAGAGCCGCGAAGCGGGAGGGGTGTTAAAACATGTTGGATTAAACGACCAGGGCAATAGTAGTCGGGAGCCTTTGATTCTGGAGCCTTTGCTGATGAAAATCAGTAATGGCACAAAAGAATAAGAAAACGGAAACCACAAAACCTTAAAAGGTTGAGAGCCATTTCATAAGATCCTGAATCAAGTTCAGGATGACTTAATCTTTTATATCTGATTAATTAAAAAAGTATTCCAAGGCAAAGGTTACAAAAGAATGCCTCCGACCTTAGATTGGTTGCGTAAAGTCTCCCCTTGAGGGGAGAGCCGCGAAGCGGGAGGGGTGTTAGAACACGTTGGATTAAATGCCCGTAGGTAATCGTAGTCGGAAGCTTTTGATTCTGGCGCCTGTGCTGAACCCGATTCAGTATTCAGCACATGATTCAGGAAGACTATTTACAGTAAGTATTGTATTTGCATTACTGAGATGATTCCTCCAACTTGAATTTTCATTTCAAAACACAACTGATGAACCGACCCCACTTATCTCAAAACAGTATTCATATAGAAGCCGATCCGGCAGAAGTATGGAAGGCATTGACGGAGCCGGAAATAGCTGAGAAGTATTTCTTCGGAGCAAGGATCAAAACAGATTGGAAGAAGGGAAGTTCGATCGTATTTGAAGGAGAATACAAAGGGAACTCCTATCTGGAAAAGGGGGAGATACTTGCAGTGGAGTATGAAGAGAGACTACAATACACGCACTGGAGCAACCTCGAAGGAATACCGGACATCCCCAAAAATTACCGCATCTGGACATTCGATCTTACCGGAGAAACCACCCTCACGATTTCAGAAGACAATATTCCCACCGAGAAACAGAAAGCACGCTCCGATGAATTCTGGAGCGGAGTTCTGAGTACCATCAAAAAGCTGGTGGAAGCTAAATAGGTGCTTTTCTTAGCCCCTTAGTTACTTCACCACCAACATCTTTCTGGTTAAACGACGTCCACCCGCTTCCAGCTGATACAAATAGACTCCACTCGAAAGCCCTGATGCATCAAAAGAAAGGATATTCTGGCGGAAAAGCTCCCATCGTTCATTGAGTCGCTTTCGGAATTTACCGTCATCAAACAGCACCTTCCACCAAAACATCATCTGATACTGATCCCATTGAAACCCGGGGTCTTCAGCAAAATAATCCAGCTGCCATCCCTCAGTTTGGGTTCCATCATAATAATCAGCATTGCCAAAACTGAAATTATAATCCCACACCGGACCGGCGATCAGTTTACCACCATCACTGTCCTTTTGTTTGGTGAGATAGGAACTAAGCCGGTATCCGTCCACATTCCGGCTCAATTCGTTCAGGATCAGATAATCCACAAAAGAATCGACATTCAGATAATTGGTATAACTGTTTTCAGGAGTCCGAAAATCGCCTTCATGCATTACCTCTTCGAAATCGTTAATGAAGGAAGAGATATAATCTTCCTGTTCCTGTACTATCTCATCTGCTTTTGGGTAGTAATACTGGTAACGCAGGGTGATATCTGAATTAGGGCGGGGCGGGTAGGAGGAATTCACTCCGGGACTCCATTCTTCTTTATCAACCCGTAGGATATACCCACCGGTAAGGTCATCGCCCGAGATCTCATCAGGTGAAAGGGTGGCGATATCAACTCTTTCTTTGTCTCTTTTGATCTTCTCCATCAATACGTAAATACCCTGGTACTCGCCATTCAGGATCAATTCACAGTAGACTGTGCGGGAGGCATACCAGCCCATTTTTCTGGCCAGATCGAAAATAAGCACATTACGAAGCAGGGAACGGTCGTAAAAAGGAGCATGCAGGATCCAGTCCTGTTCTTCAGGAAGTCCAAGCAGAGAGACATTCCGGTTGGTGCTGTCTTCATTCTGGGTTTCGATTCCATAACTTTTGTAATCCCAGCCCGCAGAACTTTCTCCTCGTATTTCCATGCTGATCTTTCCGGAATAATGATCGGGGGAATCACTTACAGAATTCCGGTTTCCGGGTCCGTTATAGACCACATTCATGTCGGCCACTATTCTTGGGTCATCATACGGAATGTTCTGTCCATTGGTATTGATGATCACGATGGGAAGGTCGGAACTGGTGAGCTCAACCTGCCGTGCTGTAACAATGTTGATTCCCAAACAGAGGGAGCAAAGAAGAATAAGGCTGAATTTTGGCAAGTGGGTTCCGGTTGGTTTGTACTGATCTCCAGAATATATAAAAAGGAATCTGTTTCTATACCTTTCTTTGTTCCTGTGCCCACCTTCACACTCACTTCATATTAATAGTGCACCATTGAGTGTTGGAGATATTTAAAAAGGAGGTTGTTATGAAAAAGATCTTGGTAGTCGGTGGAAATTTTGCCGGCTCAACAGCCGCAATGGAGATCAAAAGGAAGCTGAAAGATCATGTTGAAGTAACCCTGATCGACAGAAACCCGGATTTTATTTATGTACCTTCATTGATCTGGGTTCCCATAGGAAGAAGAGAAGTTTCTGAGATCACTGTTCACCGGAAAGAAGTATTGGAAAAACGAGGGGTGAATTTCATACTGGATACGGCAGTTAAAGTTGACACAGAAAATAATAAGGTATTCACCGAAAACGGAGAATATGAGTATGATCAGCTTGTTATAGCTACTGGTCCCAAAGTAGCTTTTGATGCTGTTCCTGGATTGAGAGAGCATTGCATGTACATTGGTACACCCAATGGAGCTATGCAAACACGGGACAAACTGGAGGAATTCAAAGAAAACCCTGGTCCAATTGTGATTGGTG
Source organism: Rhodothermia bacterium (assembly GCA_030427885.1). Taxonomy (GTDB): domain Bacteria; phylum Bacteroidota; class Rhodothermia; order Balneolales; family Balneolaceae; genus JAUICM01. The sequence continues at coordinate 371,777 of JAUICM010000005.1, forward strand.
CAACTCAGGGGGCCGGATGTATGGGGGCGGCGTATGAATTTTTGTTTAACCTTGAAAAATGGCTCAGAGATCAGGGAATCCGAAAGAAAACCGAACTCCATTGGGTCACGCCCGAACCATTCCTGGGACATTTCGGGATAGATGGAATGCCGCTTGGTGAGGCAATGCTCAAAAAATTCATGGATATGTTTCACATCACTTATCATACTTCAGTTGGTGTGGAAAAGGTAACCGATAGCGAAGTATTCCTGAGTGATGGTACTGTGATTGAATCAAAATTCAAGATGTTGATGCCGCCATTCACCGGAGTTGATTTTGTAATTAACTCAAAAGGACTGGAAGTTGGTGCAAATGGGTTCATTCCAACACTGCCAAGCTATCGTCATGCAACCTTATCAAATGTATGGGGAGCAGGACTTGCTGTGGATGTAAAACCACCATTTGAACAAGGTGCCGTTCCATTCAGTGTGCCAAAAACCGGGTATCCAAGTGATGTAACTGGTAAGATCGTTGCAGAGAATATAGTTAAGGTGCTTAGTGGCAACACTAAATTGAAAGAGAAACCTTGGGGCAAGATCGCTGGACTATGTGTAATGGATGCAGGGGAGAAAGAGGTGCTTATAGTTTGCGATACTTTATTCAAGCCTCGCAAATTTGCAGTTATGGTGCCAAATGTACTATTCGACTTCTTTAAGGTTTTTCTGGAAAAATACTTCTTATGGAAGTTAAGAAGGGGGCTTTCATATCTGCCTTAAGTCTGTTTACTCACTCTCGTATAAAGTCCTGGCCCGGTCTTGCAGCGTCTCTTATGCAGGGCCGGGTTTTATATTAATCAACCACGAGCTCGTCTTTCATTTCTTTCAATTCCTCAGGAATTGATTTTCTGATCTCTTCACTCATTGCTGTGATCAGATTTTCTTTAAGGAATTCACGGCTGTACACCATACGGATCTTTCGGGTTGGAACAGGATCACTGAATTCTTTTACCATTCCGGTGGCACAACGGGTGTCGTGGTCTTCCATGGAGAGGTAGGGCATTAAGGTAATACCAAAGTCCTGCTCTACTAGTCGTTTCAAAGTTTCCAGGTTTCCACTCTCGAATTTGATATGTTGGTTGTTCTTTTTGTTGTTCTCCTGCTTACAGATCTTCATGGCCTGATCGCGGAAACAATGTCCCTCGTTTAATAACCACAGGTTTTCAGATTCGAGATCATCAAATTCCAGTTTTTTCTTTTTGGCATATGGATGGGAGGTAGATACATAGCCCAGAAATGGTTCCAGGAATAACTCTTTTTCATACAAATTCTGATTAGTGGAAGTAGCAATGATACCGACATCAAGACGATCGTCATGGAGTCCTTCAAGTACATCAGCGGTAAGGGCCTCTTCAAAGATCAGATTTACTTTTGGATATTTCTCAGTAAAAGGTCTTAAAAAGCGTGGCACAAGATAAGGTGCAATGGTAGGTATGATTCCCACTTTAAAGTTTCCCTGTAGCTCGCTGTCTGTTACTGAAGCGAGATCCTGAATATGTTTAGATCCACTCAGGATCACCTTTGCCTGATCGATGATTTTTTCACCAATAGGAGTTGGAATAACCGGGGTTTTAGACCGGTCGAATATCAGAACACCAAGTTCATCTTCCAGTTTCTGAATCTGCATACTGAGGGTCGGCTGAGTGATGTAGATCTTTTGAGCGGCAGTAGCAAAGTGTCTGTATTTATCAACGGCTACGATATATGAGAGCTGGGTGAGAGTCATGAATCAGTATCTAAATAATTTAACATCAAAGAGATTATCGAATACCGTAAAGATACACAAGTTAATTAGTAACTGTATCGGTAATTGAGCTGGAAATAAAAGGAGAGAGCCAGGAACGGGTGCATTTTGTGATAGCTTCAGCACCTGCCTTGTTAGGATGCGTGTCTCCGGAGATCTTGAAAGAATTGATATCTCCATCTGCTGAAACATACACGCAATCTTTGATATCAAAGAAAGGGTAATCGAGCTCGTTTTTATGTTCCTTCAGCCACTGATAAAACCGGTATGTATGGGGAGACGAAGATTCAGAATCAAAATAGCCTGTGGTAGCCAGAATGAAGGTACACCCGTTAGATTTACACCATGTATTTATTTTCTTAGTGATCTGGCGTGCTAGCGCTAGAGAGTATTCAGATTCCAGACTCAGATCGTTGATATCCGGTAATGGAACTTCTGTTTTCTGTGGATCAAAACTGTGGGTAACATCATCAAAATAGATCCATTTCCAGAGTACTTTTACTACAAGATTAGCAAACTCTGAATGAGCTTGAAGCCATCTGTACCACCGGGTCTTGTTCAGTGAGAACATGAAGGTATTTGGCTGCCAGCGTTGTGATTTTATCAAAGTAGAGTTATCGGATAACACGTATAGGTTTTTGGAAAGGGCTCGTTCAACATCATCATAATTCAGGAATATAATAAGATAATCAGGTGCAATTTCTCCTCCATAATGATCGAGCCAGCCGGGCCAGTCGGCAAGGCCGGATCCTCCAATTCCGCCATTTATGACAGATATACTGTCAAGTTCAGCATCCAGCAACGAAACGTAGGTGTCCTCTTCATTCAGGTATAATCCGAAAGTGAAAGAATCACCAATGGTAAGGATCCTGGTATCGGCTGAATCAATATCTGTTCCTCTGGTTCGGTTTCGGGTAAAGCGATATTCCGTTTTTCGATTCTTGAATTCCTGAAATGCAGTTCCTCCACGTTGATTCATCATAAACCCATCGGGATGCATTTCAAGCCAAATTACCTTTTTATCCTGTGGTATCAGTACTCTTACTAAAAGTTCAGCCAGAAGCAGTGTTATCAGGATACTAACACAAAGCAGAAGGGTATTCTTCAGGATCTTATTCTTTTTATCAGTTGCCATCCCATTCCTTTAAAAACCGGTCTATATATTCTTTCATAAATAAATGTCGTTCTTCCGCCAAAACCCTGGCTGATTCCGTATTCATTCTGTCTTTAAGCAGAAACAATTTTTCATAAAAGTGATTGATCGTAGGTCCGGTGTCCTTTTTATAAGACTCAAATGAATCGTGCATGGTTGGCGGTATGTCGGGGTCATGCAGCGCTCTGTTCTTGTGCCCTCCATATGCAAAAGCTCTGGCTATCCCGATTGCTCCCAAAGCATCCAGCCGGTCTGCATCCTGAACAACTTTACCTTCGATGGTCCTCATGGGAGTGGCAACCTCTGCTCCTTTGTAAGAAAGGTCTTTAATGATCTCCTGTACATGTGTAATTAGCTCAGGATCTACATTTAATGATCTTAGCCATTTACCGGCTACCTCAGGTCCGATAGTATCATCACCATTATGGAATTTGTGATCAGCAATGTCGTGTAGCAGTGCAGCCAGTTCTGTTATATAAAGATCAGCTTTTTCCTGTGATGCTAGTTTCAGAGCTGTATTTCGTACTCTGTGAATATGCCACCAGTCGTGTCCGGTTCCTTCACCTTCCAGGGTTTCACGCACATAACGTTCAGTCCTTTGTAGAATTTCTTTTTTTAGAAGTTGAGGCATGTACAAAGATCTTCGATCACGTCTTTCTTGAGTTTGGCAACTCGTTCCAAAGCATTCTGAATCGTTTCTGGTTTTACTTTTCCTTCTTTGATAAGCTTCTGGATCGTATTGATAGCATCCTGAGCTATATTCTCCTCATACACCAGATTGTTGCCGAAAATCAGGATATCTACTCCTGCATTGAGTGCCTGTTCAATAGCAGTTTCAAGACCATATTCTGAACGAATGGCTTCCATTTGCATATCATCGGAGAAAACAACGCCTTCAAAGCCAAGCTCATCCCGAAGTAAGCCATTTATGGTGGCAGATGAAAGAGTAGCTGGCCAAACAGAATCAATGTTGGCATTATAGATATGAGCTGTCATTACCGCATTAATATTCTTTTCCTGGAACAGGATCTCGTAGGGAATGAGCTCATCGCGACTCCAGGTATCTGTTACATCGGTGACACCCAAATGAGAATCTTTTGTAGAACTTCCATGTCCCGGAAAGTGCTTTAGCACAGTCAGAATTCCCTCAACATCAAATTCATCGATCGTATAGCCCGCATGTTCAGCTACTTTTTTCGGATCTGAGGAGTAACTGCGTTCATATTTCGCAATTACGGGATTATCAGGATTGGTATTTACATCTAGAACAGGTGCAAAGTTTGTGTTTATACCAACAGCCATAAATTCCTGGGCAGTTTGCCGGGCATAGAACCGGGTCGAGTCTTCATTATCCAGACTCCCTAAATATTCAGCTGAAACCGTTGTAGGGAAGCCATATCTGGGTTTGAGCCTCGAGACCATTCCGCCTTCCTGATCTATTGAAATGATCGGAGGAGTACTGGAATAAGCAACGAGGGAACTTGCAAGCTTAAGCACCTGATCATCAGAAACGATATTTCGTCCATATTTCTTGGTTTGCATATCATAATCGAATAATACCACCCCACCAAGGTTCAACTTTTTTATATCCTTAACGATTTTACTGGAACTATCGATCTCAGTACCTCTGAAACCTACGACAATCAATTGGCCTAGTTCACGGTCTGTAAATGAGGTTTTAACTTCAGTTTCGGGAGATTTTGCGGTACAGGAAAGAATAATAATGAAGACAAAAAGGGGCGAAAATTTTTTCATGAAATGAAACTAATCGGTGTTACAGTAATGTTGACATTTAAACTATTCAATGCAGCTATGAAATTAAAGGAGTTAATTTATTGAAAAGAAGAAAATTCAGAATTCTTTAATCCCAATATAATTAACATGATGCATTTGAAGAAAAGGTTGATTTAATGGTATTATACGGAGTAAATTTTTTGCAAGTAAAGCTTTAAAAAGCTTTGTTATGACAATTAATAATGTGTAGCTGGAAATTACTGTTAAGTAACTGAAAAATAATTTTTGATAAGGTTGTAACAATCATGTGTTAACATGCTCTTAATAATTGATAAGTCATGAAAAGGAAATAAAAAGTAATTCATGATGAGGAATTGTATAGGGTCTATGTGTATCTGAAGTAGCAAAAGGCGGTTATTTTGTTTAGAAACGACTTACTGACAATTCCCTTTATCGAAGTTGGATAATCATTAAACACTTCAAACTTCATCTTATGATAGAAAGTAATTTTAGAAAAGACCTGGAGAGGAAAATAGACCTCTATGTCAATGGGCGCTTAAACCAGGAAGAGGTTGATGAACTCTGGGCTGAACTCATCCAGGATGAATACTATTTAGATTACACCAAGAGTGTGGCAAATATTAAAGCAGTAATTGAAAAGAAGAGATCACAGGAAAAAGTGGCTCCCATTTTCAATTTGCGCCAATATGTTAACTACGGTGTTGCAGCTGCAGTAGCAATAATTATTGGAGTCTTGGGAGTACTAAACTACTCTTCCACTACAAATGCATTGCAACTTGAGCCCGTAACTCAGTTTGAGCTAGGTATTGTTCGTGGTCCCGGTGATGCACCTGCTGTAACAGATAACGAAACTATCCGCAAGGCTATTCAATTGGTTTCCAATGGTGAAGTAGAAGAAGCGATCACTCTGCTCTCAACAGAGATCGAGAAGACAACTTCTTCTCAGGATCTTGCTGAATTGTCTCTAACCTTAGGTTCTATTCAGTATAACTACGGTAACTATGAAGCTTCGCTTAAGAACTTCCAGGTTGTTGTTAACCAATCAAGTGCAGATGTACTCATCCTTGAAAAAGGATATTGGTATCTCGGTAATACCTACTTCCAGCTTGATCAGTTAAGTGAAGCAGAAGAAGCCTTCCAGAAAGCATATGATCTGAATGGTAACTACAGCCGTGTAGCTAAAAGCTATCTTGAAGCTTTAAAAAGTGTGAAGTAATAAGCCACCGGATCAATTCTGTTATTAAACTGATTTGTTACGGATTGAGAAACTAAAGGCTACAATTATAATTAGTAGCACAGGATATAAAAGGCCAGCATTAGCTGGCTTTTTTGTTAAGGGGGATGGGTTTCCAATCAGCATGTAACTTCCCCAGTAATAAGGATTGGCATTACCAGTATTTAAAAGCTGAAGCTTAGCATCCCGCATAGCCATTGATTTAGTCTCTCCCTTATTGATGGCTGAATAAAATCCTCCGGCAAACTCAGAAGCTACCTGATCATTTACAGACCATAGATTTAGTGCCAGGCTTTTAGCTCCAGCATATCTTAAAGCTCTGCTTATTCCCATGATACCAGTGCCCTGCAGGTATGAACCAGAACCGGAACTACAGGAATTAAGCATAATAAGATCATTTTTAAGCTTGGTTTCAAAAAGCTCATAAGCATATAAGGCAGAATTGGTATTTTTAACACCATTACTTTCGTTCAGATATATTGTTGAAAAGAGTGGATCCTGTTCTGACACTTCACTGTGTGTGGCTATATGGATCACCCTGGAGTTTCCAGCGATGCTCTTAAATGCTTCTTTTGTTGCTTCATCTTCAATAAAGATGCGTTTATTTTCTACTGAGTTTAAGATCTTATCAATATCTCTGACTTCCTGGGTGGCGAAGGGAAGAGATGGGAGGTTTCCGGAAGTAAGGTCACTGAAATCTGAAATAGCAAATGCTGAAAAACCGGTTGAAGCAGTACTACGTTCATTTCTGGTATTGCCCAGAAGTTCATTCAGAGATGTAAAATACTTGATCTCATAATTCTCGATCATGTAATGGGTAGACCCGTAACTATATGAATGGTCCGGCTTTTCGGTTGGGAGAATATCAACTGGAATTCGATATAGATAATTATCCGGGATCACCGATAATGTTTTGATGTAACCAGGGATCTTATCATCCAGCTTCAATTTCTGGTAGACCTCATACAATTGATAAAGATCGGTTTCTGATGAAGCCAGGTTGTCTGCTGCTGATCTGAATAGATTCCTGGCTTTGGAATCGAATTCAATTACATCAATTTTGATAGCGTTGTTTGTGATGTAACTAGAGTAAAGTTTATCACCCACTTCAGTAAAATGAATGATCATTTCGTCATAGCTAAGACGCTTTTGAGCTGCCCAGATAGATAGATCAAGATTTGGCAGGTTTGTTCTGATCTTATTGAGAATCTCTTCGCGTTGTGCCGATAACTGTTCAATTTGAACTTTGATCTGAAATTTCTCTGATTCAACAGAGGTATTAAGATATCTGTTTCGGAGTTTTTGAATTTCAGTATTAAGGATCTGATCTCTGGCTATATCTTCTTCACTCAGCAGATTGGCCCTGAGAACCGGACTATTATATAGTGCGGCGTCATTAATCGTTTTAAGTTCATCCAGCAATTGAACTGCTTTAGCCGGATTGTCCATTTCTAAAAGCATGCTGATTATGGCATTGAACAGATCAACATATTCCTGTTCCATAGACCAGTATCCACTTTGGGAGTCAATGCTGGTTCTGGCCCGATCAATTACCTGGTCAATTACCGGTCTCAGTTCTTCATAGGCAGTTCGTTTACTTCCGGTGTTATATAGATGAGTTGAACGAACCGTGTAATATTTTACCAATAACTCGAAATCAAGATCATCAAGCGGGTAGACCCGGATCTCATTAAGAAGTTCTTCTGATCGATCATAATCTTTGTTGATCAGGGCTACCTGAGTCATTCCTATCAATGATTCGAGATAAATAGGGGTATCGGATTTATTTTTCCCTAATTCATGAACACGTTTTAATACTGCGTTTGCTTTTTTAAGTGAGTCGGTTTTAATATAAATCTCAGACTGCTGAATCAGATCCCGAACATAATTGAAATAATATTCATTAGAATTCAATTCTGATTCAGCAATTTTGAGTTCTGAAAGAGCTTTTTCAGCATCCTGAAATGTTTCCCAGTAAAAAGTTGCGGTATTTGAATGAATTCCAGCAATTTCTTTAGCATCATTATTATCACGGGCAACTTTTTCAGCTGATTTAAGATACTTTAAAGCTGAATTAGCATCACCAATAGATACGTAGTAGAGAAAAAGGTTTTTGAAAATAACCAGTTTGCTTCGATAAACTGTGTCTTGTTCAGCCTCTTTTAACGCATTAAACTGGTAGGTAAGGTATTTGTTCTTTTCACCAAGCTTTAAATAGCAAATACTGAGATTATTGAATAAAACAGTCTTATCTGTTATAGAAGTTGTATCATTATATATTGATTCAAATATCTCTTTTGCTTCTCTAAATTTTCCTAAAGAATATAAATTTGCACCTTTAAGAAAATTGAAATCTTCAATTTTATCTTCTAATCCCAGATAAACTGAAATTGGGATAAGTTTTTCACGGATTATTCTAAGAGATTCGTCATAACGGCCAATTTGATTAGTGGAATAACTTAGTGCATTAAGGTATCTGGTAGATTCACGAGAGAGAGGAAAGGATTTTATCTCAAGCGCTTTATCAACATATTTTTGGAGATCAGAATATTGGTAAAGTTCGTATAGCAGGAATGTTATGTTAGCGAGCTGTAAAGAATAACTGATTTCCCCTTTTTTATAGCTCGTTTCAAAGTTTGAAGTCCATACTTGTGATAAAGTGCTTAAGTCTTGAGAAGGAAAGAACGTTCGTATTTTATACCCAAAAAGAATTGAATAATAGATCAATTCCGCTTCATTTTCCGGTATGAGAGAAGGCGTAAAGGACTGGTTTTTTGAAATAAGATTTAGAAGTTCTATTTCATTGGATTGAAGAGATTTGTTCCAGATCTGAATGAATTCTTCTTTAAACTGAATCCTATCCGTCTCTTCCAGTGTATTGACTAAATAATTTACAGCTAATCCAGTTAAGCCCTCTTTGAGAGCAATTTCTCTCAATCTCTGAAGCTTGATCTGAGTAGCCTTCTCAGTATTATCAGAACACCCAAATTTTGAATAATAATTTTTTGCTCTGGTAGCTTTAGAATTAAGAATAAGTCGTACAACTGTATTATTTAAGTCACAGGTAGATTGATAGATCTCATTTAACGCCCAGTAATTTTTTGATAAATCTCTTCCTTCAGTAAGTTCTGATAAATACTGACTAGTTTGTTCAGCAATTTGATTTTCAAAACTAGGTTGATTTGACTGGAATAAAACCAGCATCAACACAAATAATACAGCCATTCTATTTTAAGCCCGTTAGTACTAAAGACCGAAGAAAGCTAAAATTTTATTGATATGATAGTCAGGATTAGATTTTAGGTCTTGGAACGATTGGCTCAGGATCGCTGGCACCGTTGAATACGGCATCATCGCCAGGAGTAGTGATTTCGGTTCCGTCCACATCAGGGGCGTCAGAGATAGAGGCATCGGTTACAGAAGCACAAGCGAAGGTAACAGATACAAGAGCGAGCATAGCGAATAGAGACTTCAGAGATTTCATAGTAGTGTAGATAGTTTTCTAGTTAGTGATTGAGTAGTAGTTCAGAGACTGATTAGATTTTAGGTCTTGGAACGATTGGCTCAGGATCGCTGGCACCGTTGAATACGGCATCATCGCCAGGAGTAGTGATTTCGGTTCCGTCCACATCAGGGGCGTCAGAGATAGAGGCATCGGTTA
>JAUICM010000011.1 GCA_030427885.1 Rhodothermia bacterium
CAAGGCCAAGAAGGTCTTGCTCGAGTTCAATGGATAGTTGAGTTTCACCGGAGCCGATATTAACAGGTGTTTCAAAAACCTGGTAGCCAACGAAAGATGCCCGGAGGGTATAAGAACCAGTTGGTAAGTTTGTTATCGAGTAATTACCGTCGATATCGGTAGCTGTACCTCGTTGAAGCTCAACGATCTGTACAGTTGCAGATGGTACGGGTTCGCCGCTTGCCGCGTCGAGGACCGTACCGGTTATACTTCCCGTTTGTGCTAAGGCGCTGGTTGTCAGCAAAAGCCCAAATAGGAAGAGAACATGTATCTTCTTAAACATAGATGACCTCTAATATTTAGTTATTGATTGAATAAATGAATAATTAAGTAGTGTATTTTATTCTGAACAGAAGTTCTAATGTACAAAACACCTGACAAAAGCTAATCGTTAGTTAACAAAAAAACAATCTTTGAATAATCAAATATAAGAGAGAGGGGCCTAACTACAGATTAACACGTAATATAGTGCCGGTTCGCCAGTATTCTTTTTGTCTATATTCTATGTTAAAATAAGAGTTATCCCTATCCAGGATCATATTATCGAAGGGGTAATACTTGGAATTAACCTTTGATCGAACGAAATAATAGTTGAATTCAGGGTCACTTTGGTCATAGGAATAAGACCAATGGGTAAATCTGAGGCGTTTATCTTCAAAGAATGGGTCTCCAAATAATATATATATCATGCCCATGTCGGTTTTCCAGCCTTCTTTAAAGTTAGAAAACTGCTTATTGGCCTGTTCTACTCTCTCGTAATATAATTCGATGACCTGACGGGCCAGAATAGCATTCTTGACATTATTCAACCAAAACCGGTCAACAGCCTCTTTTATTTCATCCTCATCATCTAAAGACATCATGGATTGATATTCATCATTGTCCATTAAATACACGAGAGGAGCAGCAAACTCTCTTGGAGTTTTTAAACTGGGGTAATTTTCACTTTTTACGCTAAAGTCTCTGGCACGGAAAAGTTCTTTACCTCCGGAATTCTTCACATTAGAAGATACCTCGAGTCGATAGTTTCCTCTTGCAAGCCCCGGAAATCCTAATTCGATCAAAACGCTTCCAGGCTGGGTAAGAATTCTTCGAACAGAACTCACTACTTCAGGGAAGTCATAATCCACACCTTTATATGGTAAGCTGGATTGACTGTAGTCATTAAAAGTCATAGGACGTGCGGGTGTTGTATCAGATCTGAACTTCAAAAGCCGGGTGTCGAGGGTAATGGGTTTATCAGGATTATTATTAGTTACCTGAAATACGAATTTAATGGAATCGGCATTGTCACGTATATCATAGGTGGTTACAGGATTGAACTCTCCAATCTGTTCCGGGTTTTTACTAAGAATCTTAATGTTTGTGATATTAGAAATCCTCCCGGTTGGATCAGGGATATAGAATTCATCAGTTCTGGAAGTTTCCTTATTTGAATTAAGATCCGTGAGTACAACGTTTACTTTGTAGTTTCCGGGTTCAAGATCAATTTCCTCTTCAAAGAGATAGGTATCCTCACTCAATGAAATTCCCGGATCTCTGTCTTTGATAATAACAGGATATTGATAGCTATCCTGTATTCTCCTTGGATTATCCAGATTAATGATCTGAATATCCATCATTGCATTACTTTGAAAGACATTCTCAGTTTCAGACCTTTTATATATAAGGCTCCCATAAACGATCTCAGCAGCGAGATTCAACTTCGTATTCTCATCCTCATCTATAAACCCAGTGGGAACCATTCTTATCTCCGGAAATCCCGGGATATATTTGTAACCAGCACCACGCTCAATTTTGTTGACTTTTGAATTAGAGCAAGCCCCTATATATAATGTCAAAATGATAAGTAAAGCTGACCAATAAATGGAATTGCGGGGGGAGTCAGGTTTTAACATAGAGTGACTATTTAATTAAGAAATTTCAAAAGGATGTATTAATTCCAAAAAACATATGTATAGAAAGCTACATTTAGCCTATCTTTGGAACCTTGTTTTAAATATTAAATCATAGAACTAACAAGTCCAAACATATACTTTATGATTAAACCGCTGAGACGTACAAAAATTGTTTGCACCATCGGGCCGAGCTGTAATACACAGGAAGCTATAATAGATCTTTTGCTTCATGGAATGAATGTAGCAAGAGTCAATTTTTCTCATGGTACTCATGAAGATCATGAAAGGACTATTAAATACATTCGGAAAGCTGCGCGTACTTATAGCTATAGCGTTCCTGTGCTTATGGATCTTCAGGGACCGAAGATCAGAGTAGGCCAGATGAAAGACGGCGGACAAATTTTAAAAGACGGAAGCACTATAACTATTACCCCGGATGATGTGGAGGGAACCGATAAAATTATTCCGATCGATTACGCTAAACTGGTGGAAGAAGCAGAGGTCGGAAACTCTATTTTACTGGATGATGGACTATTGGAGTTTACGGTTACTAAAAAATCGGGGAAAGATCTTGAAGCTAAAGTGGTAGTAGGCGGAATGATGAAGTCCCGAAAAGGGGTAAATCTTCCTAATGTAAAGATCTCAATCCCTTCACTCACCGAAAAAGATATAAAAGATCTGGAATTTGGCTTGAAGCAGGATGTGGATTATGTGGCTTTGTCTTTTGTAAGATCTCCGGAAGATGTAATAGATCTAAAGAAAAGGATCGCAGCAGCTGGCAGTGAAGCGAAAGTAATTGCAAAGATCGAAAAACCTGAGGCAGTAGAAAATATCAAAGAGATCATCAAAGTTTCAGATGGAGTGATGGTAGCACGTGGTGATCTGGGTATCGAGATTCCAACAGAGGAAGTTCCTATTGTTCAAAAGATGATCATTGAGCAGTGCCGTAAAGCAGGCATACCAGTAATTACTGCTACTCAAATGCTGGATTCCATGATCCATAACCCGCGACCAACCAGAGCCGAAAGTTCTGATGTGGCTAATGCAGTACTTGATGGAACCGATGCGGTGATGCTTTCCGGGGAAACAGCTTCCGGGAAATATCCGAATGAGGCAGTAAATGTGATGGATAAGATCTGCAGAAAGATTGAGGAGCGCCGAAAGAAACTGTACAACAGTCTTGAGTATAAAAAACCCAAGCTTTCAGAGAAAGAGATCATCGAGTCTATTGCATACTCCTGTATTTTTATGGCTGATAACACCGGAGCTAAAGTGATCGGTAGTATAACCCATACCGGAAGTACAGCCAGAAGAATTGCTAAATTCCGTCCGAAAGTACCGATCTTTGCTTTCACAGAAAGTCAAAAGATTCGCCGACAACTTAATCTGGTGTGGGGTGTTCACTCGGTAAGGCTCGATAAACTCTTTGATACCGACAAGAGTGTGAAGTTGATGGAGGAATATCTTCTGGATAATGGGATGGTTAAAAAGGGAGATCGCGTAGTAATGGCCGCCGGAGTTCCAACCACACAGAGAGGCCATACAAATATGGTAACCGTAAGTACGATAGAGTAAGAAACTTCGTTTCTGCAATATCTATTTATACCTTATTATATATACATGCGGAAATTAGTTTGCCTGATTTTATTGATAAGCCTCGTATCGGGATGTAAGTCATCCCTGCGCACGAACTTCAATAACTTCAATGCATACTATAACACCTTTTACAATGCCAAGAAGAGCTACAGGCAGGGTGTTGATAAAAGTGAAAGCCAAACCCGTAAGTATAATGCTCTCCAACCTATAAGAATCTATGAAACCCCGCTTGGGGCTGGGGCAGCTGAATTTCAAGGCGCCATTGATAAAGGAGCTGATATTCTTCGTAAATACGAAGAATCTAAATGGGTTGATGATGCACTCGAAATAATCGGGAAGTCCTACTTTTACCGTGGTGAATATTTTTCAGCGGACCAGAAGTTCGATGAATTGTATGTGTCGAGTAAAAACGATCTTTTGAAACAAAGGGCGGTTTTCTGGAAGGGCAGGGTATATCTTGAACTGGAACTCTATTCTCAGGGCATTCAATACCTGGATGATCAGCTGGCCGAGATCGAAGATTGGAATGAGGGGCTGAAATATGAGGTAACAACTATAATGGCCGAGTTATATGTTGAACGGGAGAACTGGAACGCAGCTCTGGACCTTTTGAATGAGTCGGTTGATCACCTACCAAAGAAAGAGTATAAGGAGAGAGGATATTTTCTGATCGGGCAGCTTAATGAACTTCTGGGGGACCTTGGAGGTGCTTTCAGGGCATATGACAAAGTTGAGGATCATTACACAAAATATGAATTACAGTTCGAGGCTAAGAAAAAGAAGGCGGAAGTAGCCAGAAAGCTGGGCAATTCTGAGGATGCCTATAAAGTTTTCTCATCAATGGTGAAAGATGATAAGAACACCAATTTTGTAGCTGAGCTTAAATATGAACTCGGACGAACAGAGCAAGACCGTGGAAATGCCAAACAAGCAGAAAAGATCTATCTGAGTATTCTTTCAGATAAGATCGAACGTCCAGAGCCTAAAACAAAAGCGTTGGTGTATAATGCACTGGCGGAGATCTATCGTTTTGATTACAACGACTTTAATCTGGCGGCTACTTATTACGATTCGGCTTCAACTATCAAAATACCAGAAGCAGAAACTCCCGAAGGATACAACGCAAAAGACCTAGCAATTTCATTTGGTGAATATGCGAAGTTGAAATCAGAGATCCACAATCAGGATAGTTTACTAAGATTGGGTCAGTTGCCTAAAGAAGAATTTGACTCAGTTCTAGTAGAGCTGGAAAACAGAAGGAGGGAAGAGATAGAACAAATGATAAAGGACCAGGAGTCCAAACAGAATACTTTTATCAACCTGGCCGCTGGAAATAATGATAAGAACAATCAGGGCAGTGAGAAGTCAGGTTTCCTGAATGTTAAAAGTCCTGTGTTACTTGCAGATGCCTCCCAGCAGTTTAAAGGAATTTGGGGAAACAGACCTTTGGTTGATAATTGGCGTGTCGCTTCCATTATGTCAGTTGCTCAGCTAAATGACAGTACAAATTCGAATAAAGGATTATTGGATGAAGGGCAGGGAACCGAAGAGATCTTTGTTTCTATTGATATAAGCCGGGTACCATTTACAAAAGAAGCTCAGGATTCGGTTCGGGAAGAGATCGCGGCCGACCACTATGAACTTGGTAATTTATTTTTTCTTTCTTTGGATATTCCGGACAGCGCTATCTACTATTTCAATCTCTCATTAGATGAAGCTCCAGACAGCAGGGTTGCTTCCGTCTCATTGTATTCTTTGTCAGAAGTACATTCAATTCAAAATAATGAAGAACAAGCCCTGGAAGTTGCAAAACGGCTGATCGATAAATATCCGAACTCGGTATATGCAGACCGTTTGGTGGAACGGTACGATCTGGAACGGGTATTACAGAAAGAGGAAGAGGTATTAAGTTTATCAGAGCAGTACAAGCTCATAGATGAGGACTCTGTTTCACAAACGACTAAAGCCGATCAATTAGTAGAACTAGCCAAGGGTAATCCTGAAACAAATATTGGAGCATTAGCTCTTTACGACGCTATTCAGATATATGTGAAACTGGGAATGAAAGACACTTTATTTCGCTCTGAGTTTGAGGCATGGCAGAGTGCACACGAGCATTTTCAAAGCAGAGTTCAGGATCTGAAGCAACAACAGGATTCTGCCAAATCAGTACTTAGTGATACCCTTCAGGTGGTAAGTGCTCAGGACAGCTTGTATTATACAGGATTAATAGATTCGAGTCTGACAAAACCAGATTATTCTGAATTATTCCCTTACACCGGGGTGTATTGGGATTCTACACGAGCAAAGATCGCGAGCTACAAAAGTATGTTCCCCAAAGGAGCTCAATTAAATAAGGTGAATAAGCTTGAAAGTGAATTTAAAGTTCCGGAGAAAGAAGAACTAGCAGACCAGGCTGAAGTCGCTCAGGATGAGGAACAGCAGGAGGAAGAGTCAGAATATCTGAAATGTACAGATATAGGCCAGGAATTGTACGTGAGAGGCGGTCGAGATAACTTTCTCAGATCCGTAACAATTCCCGAAGGAATTCGGGAAAGAAGGATCATCTTTCTGTTTTATGTAAATCAACGGGGAATAATTGATGAATTTAAACTGGCTTCCAATAATCAAAATCAGGAACTGATAGATAACTTTATTTCTGCTATTGATAACGGATTATCATTCGAACCTGTGTTAGTGCAGGGAGAGGCAAAACCAGTTCAGTGCCAGTTCGAATTCCCTATTCGATAACTAAGCTCGTTTCGAGAGTGCTTTGTTTATCTTTTTAATGAGTCCTGGTCCTTCATAGACCATACCCGAGTATATCTGAATTAAGCTGGCACCGGCTTCAATTTTTTGGATCGCTGCTTCAGGGCTGTCAATACCGCCTACACCGATAATAGGCTTTGATCCTTTGAGGATATCGCTTAACCAGGAAACAATACGGGTACTTTGTTCAGCAATTGCACGGCCACTTAATCCGCCATTACCAATTTCAGAAAGTCTGGTTTCAGAAGTCTTCAGGCCAGTTCTGTTCGAGGAGGTATTGGTCGCGACATATCCTGATATTCCATGATCTTCACAGATATCAACCAAAGAGGCAAGCGTAGCCTGATCAGTGTCAACGGAAAATTTGACGAGGGTAGGAACTCTGCCTGATTTATTGGGTTCAAGGGCTTCAAGTAGGGAGCTAAGTGCTTCAGGGTCTTCGAAGGTCTTACCTTCTCCAGTATTAGGGCAGGATATATTCACCGTGATATAATCCGCAACTCCATTGGCAAGTTCATAACTAAAGAGGTAATCCTGAAGTGCTGCATCCCCATGAATGGAAGGATCGTTTGTTTTAGCAATATTGACTCCCATAGGGATGTTCAATTTCAGTTTATTAAGCCGATCGACAACAACTTCTGCCCCCTGATTATTTAGTCCCATTCTGTTGATCAGAGAACGGTCTTCAGGCAGGCGAAACGCACGTGGTTTTGGATTACCAGAAGAAGGTCTGGCCGTAATACTTCCGATCTCTACAAAACCAAAACCCAAAGCCTGCATAGCAACAGGAGTTTCTCCGTTCTTATCGAAACCGGCGGCTAACCCAACAGGATTCGGGAAAGTTAATCCGAACAGTTTTTGTTCAAGCTTAGGAAATTTGGTGCCGTACATCATTCCGGCCATAGAACTTAATAGTTGGGACCGACTGGTGAGAGAAGATAATCTGACAGTAAATTCGTGAGCCGATTCGGCGTCTTTACGGAAGAGAAGAGGTTTGAATAAGGATTTATATAACATCTGAAAAATTTTGCTCCCGAAGATACAGAAAAGCTGCAATAAAATTAGGATAAGCCTTATCATCATCCCTGTTTATGAGCCATGCAAACAAACATATTCAAAGACTGATCCAATACTATCAGGCCAGAGGCGAATTGATCTTTCTGGAATCCCAGAAAAAAGATCATCCTGCTAGTACTGTAAGTTATCTCGCGGCTGAGCCCCGTTCATGGATAAAGTATAGAAATGGTAGGATCCGGATTTCGAGAGCTGGCAGAGCTAATGAGATCAAAGAGGGTAATGTTTGGGATGAATTACAGAGATACCAGAATGATAGTTCAGGATGGTTGTTTGGATATTTGGGCTATGATCTGAAGAATGATATCGAAGATCTGTGCTCACAAAATAAGCTACTGAGTTCTGTACCGGATATGTTTTTTATGGAACCAGGCGTGCTTATCAGAATAAGTGGAGATGACAAGCCAGAAGCATTGATGGGTGCACTACCAGAATTTGAAACTGAAGAGCATATCGATCTGGAATTTAGCATAGAAGAAGGTCAAAAGATTTCAAAAGAAGAGTATGTTGAGAAGGTCAAAAGAGCTCAGAATCAGATCGCTGAAGGGGATTACTATGAGGTTAACCTTTCGCATCCTCTTACATTTAATTTTGAAGGATCGGAATTAGGTTTGTATCAAAAGATGAAGGAAATGGGCCCTGTACCTTTCGCTTCATATTTATCAGTAGATGGAATCAAGATCTGTTGTTCTTCTCCGGAACGATTTCTAAGCCGGAAAAATAACATCGTATGGTCTCAGCCAATTAAAGGTACAAGTTCCAGAAACGGAGAAGACGATAACCATTCCATAAATGCACTGCAATCATCTGCCAAGGAAAGAGCTGAGAATTTAATGATCGTTGATCTGGTACGAAACGATCTGAACAGGATAGCGAAAACAGGGACAGTGCGGGTAAAAGATCTGTTTGAGATCCAAAGTTTTGAGACTGTACATCAAATGGTTTCTACGGTAGAATGTGAAGTTGATCCTGATAAAAATTCGATTGAGATCATTAAAGCCTGTTTCCCAATGGGATCGATGACAGGAGCCCCAAAAATAGCAGCAATGAAAGCTATTGAAGAGCTTGAAGAGTACAAGCGAGGACTCTATTCAGGAGCAATTGGATATATTAAACCTGATGGTGATTTCGATTTCAATGTTGTGATAAGAACAGCTATCATAGAGAATAAACTATTGATCTACCCGGTAGGAGGGGCGATCACAAGCGATTCTGTTCCTGAGGATGAATGGCAAGAAACACTGGTTAAAGCCCGTGCATTGACCAATTCGATAAAATAAACAGTTCTCAGTGAATGAAATTTATTCAGCAAGAGTTAGGAAATAAATTCATTGATTAGATAGAGAAGATGAAATCACTACACACAAAGGTTAATACTCTCGGCGAGTTAAAAAAAAGCGGCTGGAAATCGGTATCAGTTAAAGATGAGATCAGGAATAACCTGATCAATAAGATCAAAAAGAAAGAGCCTGTTTACGAAGGGATTTTGGGATATGACAAAACGGTGATACCACAGGTGCAGCATGCTATTCTCTCACGGCATGATATGATATTACTGGGTCTGAGAGGTCAGGCTAAAACCAAGATGCTGCGCATGATGGTTGAATTTCTGGACGAGTATATGCCGATCGTGGCAGGTTCTGAGATTAATGATGATCCGTACAAACCACTCTCTAAATTTGCTAAAGATCTCATCCGTGAAAAGGGAGATGATACTCCTGTCGAGTGGGTACATCGTTCTCTTAGATATGGTGAGAAATTGGCTACCCCTGACACCACCGTTGCCGATCTGATCGGTGATATTGATCCCATAAAAGCGGCAACTCAGAAAATAAATTTGGGAGATCAGAATGCGATCAATTTTGGGTTAATTCCGAGAGCAAACCGAGGTATTTTTGTGATCAATGAGCTTCCGGATCTACAACCAAGGATACAGGTGTCTCTTCTGAATATTATGCAGGAGAGGGATATACAGATCAGAGGGTTTAATGTGAGGATCCCGCTTGATATTGCTATGGCATTTTCGGCGAACCCGGAAGATTATACGAACCGGGGAAATATCATCACTCCGCTAAAAGACCGGATTGATGCTCAGATCATCACTCACTATCCAAAAGAACTTGAGATCGGGATCAATATCACTAAACAGGAATCCTGGACGGAACGAGGAGAAGGGCCAAAAGTAATAATACCTGAGATCTTCAGAGAAGTGATCGAACAGGCTGCATTTGAAGCGAGAGAGTCGGAATATGTAGATCAGAAGAGTGGAGTCTCCACACGAATGACTATAACCGCTATGGAGCATTTGATCTCTTCGGCAGAGCGCAGAGCAATAGTAAACGGAGAATCCGAGACCTCAGTTCGTGTATCCGATCTGTTTCATATAGTGCCGGCACTAACTGGTAAACTGGAATTAGTTTATGAAGGGGAACAAGAGGGTGCCATTAGTGTGGCAAAGCATATAATTGGAAGAGCCATAAGTAAAACACTCAAGAAACATTTCCCGGATCCGCAAAGTCGCTCAGAAGAAGAGAAGAGCAGCTATAAAGAGATCACAGATTGGTTCTCAAAAGGGAATGAAATTACCATACCAGATACACTTGGGTGGAAAGATTATAAGAAGGTACTCGATAAAGTTGCGGGCCTGAAGGAATTGATAAAAAAGAAGCTAAAGTCCAATAATGATCTTGAATTATATTCCTGCATGGATCTGGTTCTTGAGTCTTTACATCAGAATTCAATGCTCAGTAAAATGGATGTAGATGACCATTTTGTGTATACAGATATGGTTGGTTCTATGTTTTCTTCATTTGGAGATCTGGGAGAAGATGATTTCGAAGATTTTGATGTATAAAATCATTGAATTCGCCAAGATATAATCTTATATTTGTTGCCTTTCGCAGAAACTGAAGGAAGAGCATTATTATGAAAAAAGGAATACATCCAGATTACAAAGAAGTGACTGTAGTTTTGAGTGACGGTTCTGAGATCCAAACCAGAAGCACTCTGAAGGCTGCTGATGGTGTGTTTAAACCTGAGATCGACTCAAGAAACCACCCATTCTACACAAACAAAGCTTTTACTGCTAAGGCTGGTCGTGTTGACCGCTTTAAGCGCATGTACGACAAAAAGAAGTAAATTCTTTTTTAGACCAAAGATTTTGAAAGGATGCATCAGCAATGGTGGCATCCTTTTTTAATTTAAGCATATGAAGATCACTACTTTTGAAACCGGCCCCTTTCTGGAGAACACTTATCTGCTCTCAAAAGGAGATGCTGCTCTTATAATAGACCCAGGATTTTCTAACGAAAGCGAGTATTCAGCTTTCAAGGTAAAACTTCAGAATTCAGGTTCAGAGCTGCAAGCTGTTGTACTAACCCATGCTCATGTAGATCATGTGCTCGGTCTGCAGAGATTGCTTAAAGATTTTGATATACCTGTTTATCTGAACACTTCGGACCTCTTTCTCTGGGAGAATTTTGGAAGTCAGGCTACCATGTTCGGCCTGAATCAGGTTGGGTTTAGTTTTACTCCCGAAAGTCTTCCCGTTGATGGTAATTTCAAAGCAGGTGATTTTGAATTTGAGTGTCTATTTACTCCCGGACACGCTCCTGATCATACTGCATTGTATTTCAAAAATGAGCAACTTGTGATTGCAGGGGATGCTTTATTCAGGGAAAGTATAGGAAGAACAGATCTTTATAAAGGAGATTTTAATGTGCTGGAAAAATCGATCAAAGAAAAGTTATACACTCTCCCGGATGAAACAGTAGTATACCCCGGACACGGAGGTACAACTACCATTGGTTATGAAAAAAGATCAAATCCCTTTGTTAAAGCTTAATTGGATTTAAGCTTCGAGATCTCTGTGGTGTAGATGTCGGCCTTATCTTCATTAACCACGATCAGACGCTCATACATTTTAATCGCTTCTGATTTATTACCTTGAGTTACGTGTATCTTGGCCAGCGTTTCAGAGACAATATCCTCAACCGAATTAGCTCCTTCACTCAAGTCAGAATCATCAAATTCTTCGTCGTCCATCGGAATGCGAATTCGTTGTGATTCCACCGCTTCGAGCATCTCGATCAACCGGTCAAGATCAAGTATAGGAGAGGTTCTTGAAGCCTGAAGCAGTTTTTTATCAGTACTGTATTCTGTTTGGGGAACAATAGCATTAAAAAGCTCGGGATGTACCAGAAAATAATGCAGATGTTCCATTAATGGGCTCCCGGGTGCATAAGTTTTGGCTATCAGAGCTTCTTTTATCGCTTTCTGATTTTGATCCTGAAGATGAAAAAACCAGGCCAACAGAAAATGTCCGACAGCATCCGGATCACGTTTTTTAACATGGCGCTGAAGCTTCTTGATCGCTTTGTCCGGAGCATCATCAAATGTCTCTACATAAGAGGACAAAGATTTCGGTATGTTGAATGGGAGTTCCTGCATAGTTTAATGTATTGCAATAATACTGTGCCCTGCTATTAGTTTCAAAGTGAATTACCAACTACTTACTGCATCGCTGAACATATTATTAGCGATCTGTTCGAGAGCACCATCCGCGGCTTCTCTCTCCCCGTTAATTGGATCCTCCGTAGGATCAAAAGTAAAGCTTCCTTCGAAGGATTTGTCATATACGGCTTCAGGCTCATTTTTATATACAAAACTTGCACCGACCCGGATCACAACCTGGTTCTGGTTCGCCTGTTCATTTCCCCCGATACTGAAAGGGCGGTTACTATAACTGCTAATGGTTCCGTCGAGAATAGCATCAGCATCTTCTTCGTTACTGGCAAGCTGTAACTTACTCTGATTTATAAAACGTTCGATCAGGGCCTGATTGAGTCGGTCACTAAGATCACTTAATCCACTATTTGATTGATCCGGGAAAAATGGAATATAAACGGTGTTCACACCCTCAGGGATTGATGTTCCTGTAAAACTGTACCTGATACATCCAGAATTGACTACGATGAGAACAAGCAAGCCCCAAAAAAGTGATCTAGTCGAGGCCATATTGATCCAGTTTTCTATATAACGTTCGTTCACTGATCCCAAGCGTCTCAGAAGCTTTGCGGCGGTTTCCATCGTATTTTTCAAGCGCTCTGCGGATCAGGAATTGCTCAGTTTCTTCGATTGATGGAATTTCATCATTATCCAGAAAATGAGATAAGTCGGTTTCATCATGCTGTATGATCTCAGGTTCATCATCGTCTTCATCGTGATGAGGCATGGATTTCATTCCCAGCGAAGCCTGATTTCCAAGGTCAATATTTAAATTCCCGGCCAGGTTAGTTACTTCATCACGTACTGCAGGCGGGAGAGCTTTTACATTTTTGTTTGAAAGCGTAGAGTAAAGAAAGTTACCCAACATCTGTTTTACATCGCCTATATCATTGCGGAGTTCCACCAGGGCACGATACACCAACTCCCGATCACGCCGGTCGAAGTCTGAATTAGCATTATCGCCGGAAGATGAGGATTGATCCGCGACCATAGGCAAATTATCAGCGGAGCCTTCGTGTTGACGGCCTTTAAGGTATTTTTGTAAACGTTCTTTATCAATGAATTGGGACTTCTCGAGTACAACCAGTTGCTCAGCAATATTACGAAGTTCACGGATATTACCCGGCCAGCGATAGGAGATCAGAAGCTCCCGCGCTTCGTCTGAAAATCCTTTGAACACAGAATCGTAACGAGCGGAAAAGTCTTGTACAAACTTTCGGAAAATAGGGATGATATCATCCTGGCGTTCTCTCAGCGGAGGAAGATGAATCTGAACAGTATCCAGCCGGTAATAAAGATCTTCACGGAAGGTGCCGTCCTTCACTAATTGCCAGAGATCGAGATTGGTGGCGGCAATGACCCGCACATCGGTGGTTTGAACTTTACTGGATCCTACCCGGAAGAATTCTCCGTTTTCAAGAACCCGCAGCAGCTTGACCTGAACATTTTTAGGAGTGTCACCGATCTCATCAAGAAAAATTGTACCGCCGTTGGCCTTTTCAAAATAACCCTGGCGGCTGTCGTTAGCTCCGGTAAAAGCTCCTTTCTCATGTCCGAAAAGCTCACTTTCGATAATTCCTTCCGGAATAGCACCACAGTTAACGATCACAAGATCGTTATGCTTTCGTTCGCTCATTCCGTGAATTGCACGGGCAGTAACATCTTTTCCAACTCCACTTTCACCCTGTAATAATACAGTAATGTCGGTCCTGGAGACCTGCATTATTTTATCAACAACCTGCCTGATAGCGTTGGATGTTCCTATTAAACCGAATTGTTCCTGAAATACTTCGCGATCCATAACTTACTTTTGGTCTGTCATAATGTCGTAAGTTAACGAATCTAACGGTGTTTATTAACTTTTTATTTAGCTAATACACAAGTTATTTGATCATCTCAGTTGCTTGTTCAATGGGAAGGGCTCTTGTTTCTTTAAAACTGGAAAGTACAAGGTTTGAGCGGGTTTTGTCTACTCCTTCCCATGATTGGATCTTGGATAATAAACGCTCAAATGAGGCAGTGTTCTTTGTTCTGACTTTCAGTAGATGCGAACCGTCTCCGGTTATAGAGTGACATTCGAGAACTTCGGGTTCATTGGTCACCTTTTCTACAAATTCAGGATAGTGTTCTGAGCCGTCAACCTGAACAAACAGGAAAGCGGTAATGTCGAAATTAAAGTCTTTGCTGTTCAGGATTGCGTAATATCCATGGATAAGCCCACGCTCCTCAAGTTTTTTCATTCGTTCTGATACCGATGGAACGGAGAGGTTTACTAACTCAGCGATCTTATTTCTTTGCGCTCGTCCGTTTTCCTGAAGATGATTGAGGATAGCGATGTCTATGTCATCTAGTAGGTGAGTCATGTGCTTTACCCGTTTTTCCTAAAAATTCTATGATAATTATAATGTAGCCTAAAAAAATTAGGTAGCAAAATTAGAGAAGCGCTTTCACAAATAAAAGATGAAATTTTTTAAAGCACTAAAAAAATGTAAATGAAAAGCGGAATTGCTCTTATCTTTAGCACTTTAATAAAATCAAATTTGTAGGAATGCTGGATATAAACTTCATCAGAGAAAACAAGGAACTTGTTGAAAAGGGAATGCAGAACAAGGGCGAAAAAGATGTATCTATTGTCGCTCAGGTTTTAGCAAAAGATGAAGAATGGCGCTCATTGGTTCATAAAACTGATCTGCTAAGAAGCGAAAGTAATACGAAAGCCAAAGAGATCGGTGCGCTGATGGGGCAGGGAAAAAAGGAAGAAGCCCAGGCGATCATTAAAGAAACCGGTGCACTGAAAGAAGAAGTTAAAGAGCTGGAAGAGCAATTGAAGGTGCTTCAGGAAGAAAGAGAAAGTATGCTTCTACGTATTGCCAATGTACCACATCCAAGTGTTCCAGTTGGAGCTAGCGAGAACGATAATGAAGTTTTTGCAACCTGGGGAGAACCGGATCAGGCAGAGTGGAGAAAGCCTCACTGGGAAATTGTTGAGCGTTACGGCTGGGTGGATTTTGAACGTGGAGTAAAGGTAACCGGTGCTGGATTTCCATTTTATATCGGGCCGGTTGCGCAGCTGCAAAGAGCCTTGATCAACTATTTCATAAATGAGGCTGCAAAAGCAGGATATATTGAATTACAGGCTCCGTATTTTGTAAATGAGGATTCAGCTCGTGGTACAGGACAGATTCCTGACAAAGAGGATATGATGTATGTGGTTCCAAGAGATGAATTCTTTGCGATCCCGACTGCGGAAGTTCCAGTTACTAACTTCCACCGTGATGAGATCCTGCCCAAAGAAGATCTGCCTGTGAAGTACGTATGCTATACTCCATGCTGGAGAAGAGAGGCCGGCTCATATGGAAAGGATGTAAGAGGTTTGAACCGTCTTCATCAGTTTGATAAGGTTGAGCTGGTCAAGATTGTTAAGCCTGAGACATCTTATGAAGAGTTGGAAAGTTTACGTGAGCATTCTGAGTCTTTGCTGCAGGCTCTGGGTTTGCCTTATCGTACTTTGCTGATGTGTACCGGAGATATGGGATTCACACAGAGTAAAAAGTATGATCTGGAAGTTTGGAGTCCCGGACAGAAACGGTGGCTGGAAGTAAGCTCGTGCTCTAATTTCGAAAGTTTTCAGGCTCGCCGTATGCAACTTCGCTATCGAAAAGAAGAAAAGAGTACGGAAATGGTTCACACACTCAATGGCTCAGCGTTAGCACTTCCGCGGGTGGTTTCAGCTATCTTGGAGGCGTATCAGGAGGAGAATGGGAAAGTAAGGGTTCCTGAAGTCTTGAAAGGATTTATTGGAAGGGATTATTTGTAGATTTGATTCAAATTCATAATTGTAGAGATGTAAGATCTTATGTTTCTACAATTATTTCTTTTTAGCAAAATGCCAGATCGCCCATCCTATTGCAATAAGCACAAGAGCAATTCCGAATCCACCTAAAAAGGCATACATCAGATAAGGAATGATCAGGCTTACAACAATTCCTGTAATTGCTTTGATAGGGGAAGCAGCAACACCTGCTGTACCCATAAATGATTTTAAAACACGTGCTAATCTGGCTAACATTGCGAACTCCTTTTTTTGAACAGAAGTGGAGTACGGGGCTTCACAGGAAAAGATTCAAAGTCAAACGACTGCGAAAAATTCTTCCTCTTTGTAATTCAAAAGGATCTCGAGAATAGGGTCCATGGTATCGTGTTCCATGAGTTTCATCCGGAGTTTTTTACCATTTCTTATGCCTTTGAGGTACTGTCCGTAGTGTTTTTTCATAATGATCACACCGTAACGCTCACCCTGATGATCCACGGAGAGTCGAAGCTGTTCTGCGCACAGTTCAAGACGCTCTTTTAAGGTCGGTTCTGGTAATAATTCACCGGTCTCAAGGTAATGTCGGGTTTGTTCAAAGATCCATGGATTACCAATGGCTCCACGGCCAATCATAACTCCATCTACCCCGGTTTCATCAAACATTTTCTTAGCCAGTTCAGGTGAAGTGACATCACCATTGCCAATGATCGGGATCTCAAGTCCGGGAGTATTCTTTAATTTTTTAAGCCAGTTCCAGTCCGCTTCACCTTTATACTTTTGACATCGGGTACGGGCATGAACGGTAAGTGCTTTAACTCCGAGCTTCTGAAGCATCAGAGCCACTTCCTGAATACGAATGGTTGAATCATCCCATCCTAGTCTGGTTTTAACGGTAACAGGTTTGGTCTTTACGGCATCAACCACGGTTCCGGCCATACGTTCCATCATATCCATGTCTTTGAGGCAGGCAGCTCCGGCACCTTTGTTTACCACTTTGTACACAGGGCAACCAAAGTTGATATCCACCAGATCAGGATTACTGCTCTCTGCAACTTTTGCAGCGCCTTCCATAGCTTCTTCGCGGCCACCGAATATCTGAATACCAAATGGACGTTCCTGTTCATCAAAACTCATTTTGTGCAGAGCGATGTCCGAATCCCGGATTAGAGCCTCCGAACTGATGAATTCAGTGAATACAATATCGGCCCCTTTTTTTCGACAGATCCTCCGGAAGGGAGAATCTGTTACATCTTCCATGGGTGCAAGGAACAGGGGGTGCTTAGGCAGCTCTATGTTTTCGATCTTCATGCAACAAAAATACAGGTTTTAACACCCAGAATCATCAGTGTAATTAAAGTGAAGAGTAAATGAATTCTGGTAGATTATATTTCTGTTTCAAAGGAAGTTCTCTTTAGCCATTTGCAATACGAAGCCGTATATTTTTGCCCACTCATTCGAAAATTAAATATATAGGCTATGTCACTTGATACATCAAAGATAGAAGAGCTACTTGGCGATGAAGCTTCGTATCTTTTAAATCACGAAAGTAAAACTATAAGCAAGGATAAACTTCTTCTTCCAACTGCTAATTATGTAGACGATGTTTGGTACCACTCTGACCGAAATAACAGGGTGTTGGGGAATCTGCAGTGGATGTTTGAACATGGAAGATTAGGCGGAACTGGTTTTCTATCAATCCTTCCTGTTGATCAGGGAATTGAACACTCAGCAGGTGCTTCTTTCGCTCCTAACCCGGATTATTTTGATCCTGAGAATATTGTAAAGCTGGCAATGGAAGCTGGCTGTAATGCAGTTGCTTCTACATTCGGAGCTCTTCGTTCCGTTTCGCGCAAATATGCGCACAAGATTCCTTTCATTGTAAAGATCAACCACAATGAATTGCTTACTTATCCAAACACATTCGATCAGATCATGTTTGGTACTATCGATCAGGCGTATGATATGGGAGCTGCAGCTGTGGGAGCTACAATCTATTTCGGTTCTGAAGAATCAGGCCGCCAGATCCAGGAAGTTGCTCAGGCTTTTGCTTATGCACATGAACTGGGTCTTGCTACTATTCTGTGGTGTTACACCCGTAACAACGCATTCAAAGTAGATGGGGTTGATTACCATACTTCAGCTGATCTTACTGGACAGGCTAACCATATCGGTTCAACTATTGGTGCTGATATCGTTAAGCAGAAGCAGCCAACCAATAATGGTGGTTATAAAGCACTGAATACCGGTGATTCAAGCTATG
Source organism: Rhodothermia bacterium (assembly GCA_030427885.1). GTDB lineage: Bacteria > Bacteroidota > Rhodothermia > Balneolales > Balneolaceae > JAUICM01. The sequence goes on from JAUICM010000011.1 coordinate 17,954, forward strand.
GTAAACTTGATGAGCGTATCTATACTGAACTTACTACTGACCACCCAATTGATCTGACCCGTTATCAGGTGATCAATTCATTTATGGGCCGTGCAGGGTTGATCAACTCAGGTGGAGCTTCCGGCGATAACGATTTCGCTGATGCTGTTCGCACTGCTGTTATCAATAAACGTGCCGGTGGTATGGGACTTATCAGTGGCCGTAAAGCGTTCCAACGTCCTTTAGGTGAGGGAGTTAAGCTCCTTAACACTATTCAGGATGTATATCTGAACGACGATGTTACGGTAGCGTAAATTTTATAAAATATTTAAAGCCTTGCAGGAAACCCTGCAAGGCTTTTTTTATACTAGGTCAACTAACCCCAATTTGTTGAGTAACGACGGAAGCAATATAACACAGCCGCAAAATCTCTTTTCGAAGCGATATCTGGTACTGTCCATTTCGCTGAGCCTGGCAACAATGGCTGCGGTTATTTATTACACGTATACCCCTGGAGTACTCGATCACCTCGCTCCCAAAAGGTTACCTGGATTAGTAATAGCATTGGTGGTTTCTTTTCTCAGAGTTTGGTTTTCAGCAGCAAAGATCCGGTTTCTCTCTGGAGAAGTGATTAGTTGGGCTGGTGCATTCCGTACTATATTAGCCTGGGACTTCACTTCAGCAGTTACACCCTCAACTATAGGCGGGGCTCCTATGGCAACTTATGCTATGACCAAAGAAGGTCTGAATCTGGGTGAATCCACAGCAATAATTTTATACAGTGTGTTACTGGATCAGATCTGGTTTGCTATAGCGATCCCTATCTTGCTGGTTTCAGGGATATTTCTGAATGTCGTTCCTGAATCAGTGGGGCTTATTGGAACGGCATCAATGGCTCTGGTATATGTGTTATTACTTAGCTATGCAGCATTGCTGGCCTATGGGGTTTTGATAAATCCTGCGGCCATAAAAAAAGTAGTTAAGTATGTATTCAATTGGCCAATACTCAGGCGACACAAAGATAAAGTGTATGCTGAGGCAGAGAATCTCGAGAGCTATGCTCATGAGTTAAGAAAGAAACCTTCAAGTTTTTTCAGAAAGGCCTTTTTCTTTTCCACGATGTCATGGCTGGCGAGAATAGCTTTGGCACCTATAGTAGTACTCAGTTTATTACCGGCTAATGAGATTTTGCTTGTGCTTCGAAGCCTTGCGATGAACCTCGCTTTTCTGTTGGTACCAACACCGGGTGGAAGTGGTGGTGTAGAAGGTTTGTTCGTGGTATTTCAGGGATCTCTGATCACACGCGAAGCTTTTATAGGACTTGCCTTATTCCTGTGGAGGATCATCAGTTACTACATCACCATTGCAATGGGAATGTTTGCCACCACCTGGTACATCAACAGAAAAGTGGTTGAGATCTCAAACAAAACAGAAGATGGCGAAGACTAAAACCCAGTTTGAATGCAGATCCTGTGGTCATATATCTCCTAAATGGTTAGGGAGTTGTCCGTCCTGTGGGGAATGGAATACTTTTGAAGAGAGAACTTCAGCAGCAAAAGAGGTAGAGCACAAAGCCAGGGTATCAGGGCTGGAATCGAATGAGAAACCACAAAAACTTTCTGAGGTTGAGACCTCGGAGAAATCCAGATTTGAAAGTGGGATAGCAGAATTTGACAGGGTATTGGGTGGCGGATTTTTGCCAGGTGCCTATGTATTGATCGGGGGAGAACCCGGAATCGGAAAAAGTACGCTCACGCTTCAGATCGCGAAATCAAATCCACAATTGAGTATTCTGTATTGTGCCGGAGAAGAATCTGCAGGCCAGATAAAACAACGGGCACAACGGTTGGGTGTTCAATCAGATAAGCTTTTGGTGTTCAATGAAACTCAGGTAGATAAGGTAATAGCCGAAGCACAGAAAGTGAATCCGGATCTGTTGATAGTAGATTCAATTCAGACGGTGTATAGAACAGAATTGTCAAGTATGCCCGGAAGCATTCAACAAGTGAAAGAGTGTGCGGCTTTATTTCAGCAACTGGCCAAGAAAAAGAACATCACCACGGTAGTGATCGGTCATGTTACCAAAGAGGGAGATATTGCAGGTCCCCGTGTTTTGGAACATATGGTGGATACGGTTCTCCAGTTTGAAGGGGACAAGAACTACACCTACCGATTATTAAGAAGTTTGAAGAACCGCTTTGGTCCTGCCCAGGAAGTTGGCGTGTTTGAGATGAAAGAGGATGGACTTACAGAAGTATCAAATCCTTCAGAACTTTTTATTTCAGATAAAACAGAGGGGGTGAGTGGTAATGCCATTGTTTGTACAATGGAAGGATCCAGACCTTTATTGATAGAAGTTCAGGCCTTAGTAACGGCGGCTTCATATGGAACGCCTCAACGGACTGCCAACGGATTTGACCGGAACAGACTGGCTTTACTGTTAGCAGTACTGGAAAAGAGGGCTGGTTTCAGTTTTGCAAATCATGATGTATATCTGAATATCGCAGGGGGGTTCAGGCTAAGCGACCCGGCAGGAGATCTGGGAGTTTGTTGTGCTTTGGTTTCTTCTCTGTTGGATAAACCCATTAATCAGCAAACTGCCTTTATCGGTGAAGTAGGGTTGGGAGGTGAATTGCGTACTGTTCCGCACATTGAACAACGTAAGAAAGAGGCTGCTAAGCTTGGATTCGGGAATGCCATTGTAGCTTCAGGAAAGGGAACGAATGGAGAGCGGTATATTCGTGATGCCATAAAAAAAGCCCTTGGCTAAAAAACCAAAGGCTTTATAAAATGTTGTGATAACAACAAGTGAACTAACTAGTAGTTCTCGCGCTGACGGCGACGCTGTTCACGAACGGCTTTTTTCATAGCCTCGCGACGTTCAAAAGAAGGTTTGGTGAACTGCTGTCTGTCCTTGTACTCATTAAGAATACGAGAACGAGTTACCATCTTCTTGAAACGATTGATCGCACGTTCAACACTTTCGTTGTCTTTAACTTCAACGCCTAGCATTGAGCCTCACTTCCTTTCATTTAGATTAATCCCATAATTGGGCTTGCAAATATACAAAAAATGTGGGTTAATAGAAGGGTTTCAAAACACCTTAAAAACGGGCTATGTCATCAGAAAAAGAATCATTTGAGAATAAAGAAGAAGAAAAGGGATTGGTCGAAGACCTGCTCGGAGATCTTTTAAATCTGGACCGGGGACTTCCAGCTACGATATTTCTCATGTTCAAAAGCCCGGGCGTAGTTATTGATAGCTATTTCACTGATCGTAAAAGATTCGTAAACCCGATTCGGTTTACCATTTTCATACTTGCAGTGGTTACAACCATATCAACTTTTTTTGTGGATTATGAACAGTTGTTTAAACAAGCGATGGAAAGTGGTTCTCAGGGAAATATGGATAAGGCGATCGAGCAACTTGAAGGTATCAGTGATTTTAACTGGCGGGGATATTTTGATAAAGTTCAGGAGATCTCAGTTCTAATCACCACAAAGCTGAATCAGGTATTGTACATACTTATACTGGCGCCACTAATGGCCTTTTTCAGTCGCCTGATATTCAGGTCTAAAGAATCTGAGTTCAGAAAGCATTTCGTGATGTTTCTATATCTGCTCGCTACTTTTTCTCTCTTCAGTATTCTGTTGATACCACTAATGGTGGCATTTGGTATGAGTTCGGCTTATGTCTCTATTGCAATTTTTACTCAACTCGTATTCACCATCTTTGTGCAGGTGAACTACCTGAAACTTTCGGGATTTAAAGGATATTTCCTGGCACTAGTAAATTTTATTCTTGGGTATGTGGCATATACATTAGCAACCCTGATCATTGTTTATGTAGGTGCGTTTATCTGGGTGCTGGTGAGCGGTTAGATCTTAATAGTGTATTTTCGAATTGAATCACCAGTTTCCGGGCTGTTATGTACTGTATAGATTGTATTGTCGGTAAAGTATTTCACTTCGTCCAACTCTGACAGTGTGATTTTGCCCAAAGTATTTCCATCGTAATCTACGACAGCAAAATCTTTCCCTTCTGCAGATTCATTGGTAAGAAAAAGTATATGCTGTTTTGTAGCCCACATTGATAAATAAGGAGGCTTGAATTCTGTAACTCTGTTTTCAATTTCTGAACGAATAGGTTGATCAGTATCTCCTAGTTCATACTCAAGATCAGAAGGAGTTACGGCTCTTGGAGTTACCTTAAACTCGATGATTTTGGAAATAGAATGGTCTCTATCATAAAGTGTTATAGTACTACTGTCAGGGCGTGCTATCAGATAGGTACCATCTCCAAAGGAATGGAATTTATCGGTCCACTGAAAAGGGATATCGTCAAAACGAAAACCTCTTTCAATGAGGGTCATGTGACTGACCGGGTTCTTCAGTGAAAGAACAGAATCTTTCACAACGTTACTTTCTTTGTCAATTATTGAAAGGTACGCTGTCCTGAAATTGTCTTTATTGTATTCATTTGCATCGGGACGGCCATCCATAACCATTATATTATTGGCAAAATACTCACCATCCTGAAATTTTGAAGAAATCGAAAGTCTTCTTTTCGGTGGAATCTCGGGCATAAAAGATTCTTTAAATGAATACAATCCATTTTCATTTTTTGAATAGAAAAGCATTGAATTAGGGAACATAAAAACCATAAATGAACCATCTCCGAGATTCGCAAACTGATAGAAACGTTGCAGCTCTCCCGGGCCACGTCCTTCCTTAGCAATGCGACCTTCATAATTACCTTCTTTATCAAACTGATCGATTGCAATGCTTGACTGTCGGTCTGTAACAATAATATCTCCGTCCGAATCAGCAAAAACTTGATCAATTTCACCGGGAATGAATTCTTCAGTTTCGCCGATTTCCAATTCCAGAGTTATGGGAATATCTGCTAAGGTACTATAGTCAATTCCTGTACCGACAGTAGAGGAATTGTTATCACGACAAGAGATTGATAGGGACAGCAAAGCCATAAGAATAATGGCTGCTCTTGATGAATGAATCAAAATATAAAACTATTTAATTAGTATTAATGAGTTCGTAATTATACGCGCCCAATCCAAATAAAGCAAAATCATATTTAGCTGGATCTTTGGGGTCCAGGGTCTGAAGTTTCTCATTGAGTTCGAGTACCGCCTTCCAGTCGTTTTGTTTACGGGAAAGCAGCCCAAGATTACGAGCCTGATTCCCAACATGAACATCCAGTGGAATCTTTAATTCAGCAGGGCTGATGAAGTTCATCGTTCCGGAATCCACCTCACTTTTGCGAATGCACCAACGCAGATACATATACAGTCTCTTGCAGGAGCTGTTTTTTTCCGGATTTGAGATATGTTTGCGGGTTCGTTGGGGTGTTTCCGGCTGCATTGCAAAGAATTCTTCATGAAAGACTGCGATGAGTTCACGGTTCTGATTTTTTGATCTTAGATAACAAAACTCCCAAAATGCTTCAAAAGTTTTGAACTCTTTAATAATACTTTGCAGAATCTTTACCAGCCAGTAAATATCAATGGGTTTGAATGTTCGGTGCTTGAATCCATCAAATACTGAGGCATTCGATTCCGAAAAATTATAGATGAAATCAGCAGGTCTGTAATCCATTCGTCTGAGCAGGTCATCCACTTTATTGATCACGATATCCCGGCGCCCCCAGGCCATGATCGCTGCAAAGAATCCCGCCAGCTCCATATCGTTCTTCTCCTGAAAGGCATGCATGAACTGAACCGGGTCGTTGTCGATGAAGCCCGGAGTCTCGATTTCTTCAACAAGCCGATCGAGCTGGGGTTTGAGTTGCAGGAGTTTTTTCTTAGAAAGTAGTCTGTTTTTTGGCATGTCCAAAGATAGGGTTCACAGATGAATAAGTCCCTTTTGAAGGGGAGATATCTGTATGGTGCGGATACACCAAAATCAAAACCGAATTTAAGTAACTTCAATAAGACAACTTCGTAGTTGGGTTTCAATATCAACTAATACCATCCAATGGCGATTGAAAATATTTCTTCAATTCACAAAACTGCACTACCAAAATGGAAATGGGTTGCAGCACTGTTAACCGGGTTTTCTCTGGGATTGATCGCCGATTTTTCGTCCCAAGTAATTCCTCAAGTCATTCTGGATATGCCTTTGGAAGGAATCACATTTGCGTTAGTTGGAGTTCTAAAAATGATATTGGGTTTAGTTGCGGTGTGGGCAGGGCTCCGTGTTGCAGGGCTTCGTTTCAGGGACGTTGGTTTAGTAACAGATCATCTGTCAAAGGATGTCAGTATTGGTATCGTATTAGCAATCATTTATGCTGCAATTCAATTCTTGATCATAATACCATTGACAGGGGGAGCCGGACGCGAAGATATCATTGTCGAAAGTACAAGAATAGGGAAATCTGTTTTAGGACTATCTGGTTTTGTTATTCTTGCCTGGACCGGTGTTTTTTATGAGGAACTTCTGTTTCGTGGACTTATTTTCAGAACGATTAGTGAAATCCTGGGCAGTTCCCGAATGGCTCTGGTAATAACAGTTCTATTTACAGCAATGACCTTCTCTTTGCTACATGGCTATCAAGGGATAGCAGGAATGATAGACACTGGTCTTTTTGGCGGTTTAGGACTTACTCTGGTTTATTTGTGGCGGGGAAGGAGGTTAGCCGCACCGATTGTTCTCCATGCTCTGTGGAATAGTATTGCTCCTGTTGGGATCTATCTTTGGTACTAGTTGCTGAAAGATAGACCGGCTGTATTTAACATAGGAGAATTCAGATGCTTAAATAAAAGACGACTATTTAATCAAAAGTAGTTTTTCAGATGCAGTGAAGGATTCAGTTTTCAGTCGGTATATATAGAATCCTGAGGCGAATCCAGACGCATCCCACTCAATTTCATGGTTGCCCATAGTCATATTTTTATCTATCAAAGTCTCTATAAGCTGCCCTGTGGAGGAATAGATACTAAGCTTAACCATCCCTGATTTACCCAACTGAAAAGGGATAACAGTAGACGGATTGAACGGGTTTGGATAATTCTGACCAAGGCTGAATGAATTAAGGCCATCATTAAGTTCTTCAACAGAAGTACCTACAAAGGAAGTTTCATTTGAAAAATCAGATTGAAACCCCATTACATCTGTCATAGTAACTTTATAAGAATATGATCTATCGGGATCGATAGTTGTATCAGTGAAAGCCTGAGTAAATGCAGATGCGTGGATCTTTTCGAATTCTCCATTGTCCTCACTTCTGTAAACAGTGATATTTTTTATGGCCTCTGATGATCCTTCCCACGTTAGGCTGATGCTATTGTCACCTTTCGAATGCTGAAGGTTTGAAGGAGGTTCGGGGCGGTCTAATGGGCCAAGATCTATTTTATAAAGGCCCGAAAAATTAGTGATGAACAGGGTAAGTCGCTCATTTCCACCCCAACCAAGATTAGTTGTTGATCCGGGTACGTTGATAATATCCAATACATCTCCATCCGGAGAAAAAATAATCACACCTTCTGAACCTGTAGCCCATACATTTCCGGCTTTGTCCACTTTCATTCCATCAGCACTTGTTTGGTCAGGATTGCCATGCTCATTTGCAACACCAAAGACTTTGCCATTGGCAAGTGTCGAATCATCAATAACATCGAAAACATGGATCTTACTATTATTTGTTTCGGCAACGTACAATTTTGATTCATCGGGTGAGAAAGCAATTCCGTTTGGATAGGAAAGAGAATCCACTAATAATTGAGCTTCACCTCCATCTGGTGGAATTCTGAATACTCCGTGGAAATCGAGTTCAGCGGGGTTTCCTCCCCATGGCGGATCGGTAAAGAAAACTGCTCCATCAGATTTGACAACCAGATCATTCGGACTATGGAATTTAGAACCATCATAGGTAGTTGCCAAAGGTGTAGTGTTAGTGAAGTCTGAAGAAAGTCGACTAATACGACGTGCACTGTGCTGAGCTATAATTACATTTCCATACAAATCTCCGGTAATCCCGTTCGTTTGGCCTGAAAATAATTTTACGAGCTGCACTCCTTCATCTTCTGTCCATTTGTAAATCCTGCTCTCAGATACATCACTAAATAGAAGGTAGCCATCAAGATGCCAGTATGGGCCTTCACTGAGGCTGAATCCATTGGCAATTAATTCGACACTAGCCGTATCAGGAACAGGTGATTGGGCGTGTATTTTGAAGTTACTGCTCATCATAATCAGAGCAAAAGTGAACAGTAAACGGTTAAAACTAAAACCGTGTGGTCGATGAAACATTCGATAAATAATTGAGTGAAGGTGATTAATGGGCTGAAAGTATAACCAATCTAAGTTGAAATAAATATTCAGAATAACGAACTCAATTGGGAGTTGAGTCAGAAATCAACTTCTCTGTTAATTGTTTGTTCGCCTTCGGAAAGGGATACTCTTCCAGTTCCGATATATCCACCCACCGTATCTCCTGACTGCTTTTGGGTTTGGGTTCACCGGATAGCAGCTTACAGTTCCAGGCATGAAGAGTAATAGAGAAATGTGAATAGACATGCTTCAGGCTCATAAACTCTTTGAAGGCATGCACTTTAACCCCAAGTTCTTCCAGTAATTCACGTTCTACTGTTTGTTGTATGCTTTCGCCTTCTTCCTGCTTACCGCCTGGGAATTCCCATAGTCCACCCAGCATCACGTTTTCTGGTCTGAGGGCGATAAGTACTTTTCCATCTTCCCGTTCAATGATACCTACCCCAATATGTTTATGAGGTTTTTTCTTAGCGGGTGATTTGTATGGGATGGTATCTGTTTTGGCCATTTTAGTGGCTACACACCCCGAGAAAATAGGACATTCTTCACAGTTGGGTTTAGTAGGAGTACAAACGACCGATCCGATCTCCATCAATCCCTGGTTAAACTCAGCAGGATTTTCATGGCTGATCAATTCATTCACATGTGCCTGAACCTGTTTGGTGGTTCCGGTCTTTCGAACATCCTCTTCGATCCCGAAATATCGGGTGATCACCCGGATCACATTTCCGTCAACTACTGCGTTGGGTTTTCCAAAAGCGATACTGGTTATTGCAGCAGCGGTATAAGGACCGATTCCTTTTAATTTTATGATCTCATCGTATTCTTCCGGAAGCTTTCCGTCAAAATCCTCAACGATCATCTTAGAGGCAGCATGCAAATTACGGGCCCGACTGTAATATCCTAATCCTTCCCAGGCTTTTAGGACTTTCTGCTGCGGAGCTTCGGCCAGATCATAAACAGTGGGGAATTGAGAAATAAAATTCTCAAAATAAGGCCATGCCTGATCAACCCGTGTTTGCTGAAGCATGATCTCCGAGATCCAGATCTTGTATGGGTCTTTAGTTTCCCGCCAGGGCATTTCACGACGGTGCTCCGCGAACCAGTTCAATATCTGTTCTGCAAATTGAGCTTCGGTCACAGTTGGTTACTGACCTCCGCCGGAAATATCGATCACATTCAGGGTGATGTCCTGAGAGGAAGCAGCACCAAGTTCATCGGTGGCAATTACGCGGAAAGTTGATTCACCAACCTGTCGTTCTGTGGGGGTCCATTTGAATAAACCGGTTTGTTCATCCAGTGTTGCTCCGTCGGGAAGATCAACTCCCAGGTAGCGAATGATGGAATTGGCAGGATTTTCAGGATCTACTGCGTTCAGTTGTAATTGATACGGGTCGTTTACTACAATAGATGATGAACGGACCGGACTAAATCGGGGGGGAGCGTTAAAGGTTCGAACATCAACCGTAAATCGTGTACTATCGATCTGTCCGTTTGAGTTATTTGCTATGATAGTGAAAGAATTATATCCCACCTGATTGACTGTTGGCTGCCAGTAAAAGCCTTGTCCTTTGATCGTAGCATTACCAATATTTGAGTGGTAAGTAAACTCAACATCATTAGCTGGATAGTTTCCTTCGAGCTCTATTCCCAATAGTAATGGTTTTGGGTAAGTGAGAACAAGGTTATTGATTGGTTTCAGCTTGAAAACACCTGAAACAGGAACATTCTGATTGGTCTGAGTGGAACTGGTGATCTTGAGTGGCCCAAGTTTGTTGTAAACACTTATCCAGACGTTATAGCCACTCTTGGTGATGAAATTCCCGGCTGATGCATCTTCTTTCCAGGGAATAAAAGGACGTTCGTTTTCGGAAACCCAGACTTTTCCGGATATACCTCTCACAAACAGTCGGTTTCTCCAGTTTATCAGATCTGATATTTTCTCGCCAACAGCACCGATCCGTTTCCCAAGACCATTCGAGTTTACTTCAAAAACTTCTCCACGGTTAGTGGCACCCCAAATAAGTCCTTCATCAAGAAAGATCCTGTGAATCTGAGTACTGAGTCCAACAGTAGAGGAAAATTCAAGTGTTGAATCTTCGGATGTAAAAACGTGAATACGCGAATTGTCTGTTAACACAAAAAGCTGGTTCCCAATTAGAGAGGAAGCGACGTCTAACACATTCGCTCTGCCTATCACATCATTTGCGATGATCTCGGCTTCCGTGTCTACTGTTTCGGGAGTTTCAAGTGAAAGCTTACCAAGTCCGGCTGAACCCAGCGCGATGAAAAGTTCATTTTTGAGTCGCGCAATTCCTTTTGGTACTTCTGGCAACAGGGTAGATGAATACACACCTAATACTGAAGTTGGCTCCAGGACAGTAAGTCGTTTGGTATCACCATAGAGATAAGCAAAACGGATATCAGTCTCGATTTTATCACCTCTTCGCTGCATCCCCGACGAAGTGTAAAGCCATTGAAGTGAATCGGCATAGACACGAAAAACAGCCATTCCTTCCGATTCTGAAAGAGCATACAGGTGTGATGTGGAGGCTTGTAAGGCTTTTAAGTTCGGGATAGTGAGCAGTCGGTTGTAATCCTGAACAACCTGGGATTGGGCGTTAACGAACCCGCTGAAGGCAGATGATACTACAAATAAAGCAAATAGGTGTTTTATCAGTTTCCGCATAGATGATTATAGCCAATTGTGTTTTTTATACCAACGAATGGTTCTGGAGATCCCTTCCTGAATGCTGATCTTAGGAGCGTATCCGAGTTCTTCGATGGCTTTATTGGAAGAACAAACCCACTCGAGCACCATCTCATTAGCTTTTTCTTTGTTTACAACGGGGTATTTGCCAAATAATGATGCGCCACCTTCAATAACTGCAGCGATCTTTTTAACCCAATCAGGTTTCAATTTCAAAGTTAGTGGTTTTTTGTTCAATACTATAGAAGTGATCTCACGGATCTCATTCCATGAATATGAATCCCGGGGGCCACCAAGGTAATAGGTATGTATTCCAGTGTCTGTTTTTTTTGAAGCAAGCATAATTCCGTCGACCAGATCCGAAACGTATACCATTGAAACCAAAGGATGGTTCCCGTCACCAACAATTGGACATAATCCTTTGGAAAAAGTTTTAAAGAAGGTGTAGATATCTGTTTCTCGCGGGCCATATACAGCGGGCGGGCGGATGATCTTAATGCTGTCGGAACTGCGTGCTACTTTATGGATCATTTCCTCCATTGCTTTCTTTGATTCGCCATACATACTCACCGGCTTCATCGGTTCATCTTCCTTTTTGGGGATTCCTGAACTGGGTCCGGCTCCTGCAAGGGAAGAGAGGATCACAAAGTTCTTTACTCCTTTCTTTTGAGCGAGCCTGATCAGATTTTCGGTGGCATCCACATTTGAGCGCGTGAATTCCTTTTGTGACTTCGCCATGAGTACAGCTGCATTATGGAAAACGATATCCACATCATCAAGAGCTTTACTGATCTCAGTGATAGCTGTAAGATCTCCTTTAACTTTTGTAAAGGTCTTTCCGGAAAGCCATTTATCGGAACTCCGCACCAAACATCGTACTTCAGAGTAGTCTCCTGACGATATTAATTGTTCGACAAGATGACTGCCAACAAAACCTGTTCCGCCGGTAACAAAGGCTTTCATAAATGTGTATATTAAGAAGATTAATTAAGTGAGAAATTCGAGCAGAATTTGTAGCCCTCCACAAAGCCGGAAGATACGAATCTGGTCTTTGCTTTTAAACTTTTATGGCGGAACTAAGAGTAGCCCTTTTTACAGGTAATTATAACCATATCAGAGATGGAGTTTCTCTGACCCTGAACAGGTTGGTTGAATATTTAGAAAGCAGGAATATTCCGGTTCTTGTATTTGGGCCAAGCAGTAAGGATCCTGATATTAAAGACCACCCGGGGGAGCTCGTTGTCACTCCTTCCATTCCAATGCTGGTACCCGGAAGAGATGAGTACAGAATCGCGACCCGTTTCCCAAGAAGTGCAAAAAAAAGGCTCGAAGAATTCAACCCAACTTTGATTCATGTGGCTACGCCGGATGGTCTTGGTATAGGAGCTGTCCGTTGGGCAAAGAAGCATAATGTGCCATTGGTTACCTCATATCACACTCACTTTCTGAGCTACACCAAATACTATAAATTCTACCTTGAACCATTTAAGTATCCATTCAAAATGATGATGCTCTGGTTCTACCGCCAGTTTGAGCATACCTATGTTCCAACTCCATCCATGATCGAAGAGCTTAAGAACGAAGGCATCAAAGCGAATATGAAGATCTGGGCCAGGGGTATCAATACGACATTATTTTCTCCCGAAAAAAGGGACATGGGATGGAGACGAAGTGTGGGCTTTGCTGATGATGATATTGTGGTCAGTTTTGTTTCAAGATTAGTGTGGGAAAAAGAACTGGGTACATTTATCGAAGCCATTAAAGAGTTGAAAAAGAAGAATTCTAAGGTTAGGGCCTTGGTTGTCGGGGATGGACCAGCGGGTGAAGAAGCGCAGGAATTGCTACCAATAGCTCATTTTACGGGTTTTGCAACAGGGGAAGATCTGGCCAGAGCATACGCCAGCAGCGATATTTTTCTATTTCCATCACATACAGAAACTTTTGGCAATGTAACGCTGGAGGCAATGGCGAGTGGACTACCGTGCCTGGTTGCAGATGCTATCGGCAGTAAGTCTCTGGTGGATGATGGTGTGAATGGGTTTCTTGCCAATCAACAGGATGTGAAAGACTTTTCCGATAAGTTAGAGAAACTGGTATCTGATGCTGATCTGAGAGCCCGGATGGGTAAAGCTTCCCGTGATAAAGCGATGGAGTATCAGTGGGAAAGGATCAATGGTGGTTTGGTGGAAAACTATCTGGAAGTATTAAATAAGCACGAAACAAAATAAGCGGGTTTGAGGATACTTTATATATCACATCTTCATCCGCCGGAAGGGGCACCACTTAAGAGTATTGGTGGTATGCAGCGTGTAAGTATGCAATTGGTTAAGGAACTTGAAGCCCGGGATGATATTGAAATAAAAACGATCATCCAGCATGCTCCATGGAAAGGAATTGAGATCAGAACAACCTTCTTTCTTTTGAAGCTGGTATTCAAACTTCCAAAGATCGTTGAGGAATTTAAGCCGGATGTGATCCTGTTCTCATCAATGGTCACAGCAAGTCTGGCCCGATTCACCAGAAAGAAGATCAATGTTCCAATGGTTACTATTAATCATGGGCAGGACGTTAAGATGCCCATCGGCTTTTATCAAAAGCATGTACCCAAAGTGTTTGAAGCTTTGGATGGTGTGATATCTGTTTCCAGAGCTACCCGGGAGGAATGCATCAAAAGAGGAATGGATCCGGAAAAAGGGGTTGCGCTGCCCAATGGGTTTAATATGAGTAATTTGAAAAATACTCCTGATAAAGAGCAATCCCGACAGGCCATGGAGGATGCTTTCTCCTTTGATCTTATTGGAAAGAAACTGCTCCTTACTGTTGGCCGACAGGTGAAAAGAAAGGGGCACGAATGGTTTATAAAAGAGGTGTTCACTAAAATTAAATCGGATGTTGTTTACCTGGCAATTGGAGATGGTCCGGAACATCAGAATTTGAAAGACACCTGGTCAGAGCTTCCATATCGGGGTAAGATTTTTTTGGTGGGAAAGCAGCCAGACGAGATCTTAAAAAAAGCATATGCAGCCGCGGATGTTTTTATCATGCCGAATATTCCGGTACCGGGAGATATGGAAGGTTTTGGAATTGTTTTACTGGAGGCTAATTTATCTTCAACTCCTGCGATAGCAGCTGACCTGGAGGGTATTAAGGATGTAGTGAAGGATGGAGAAAACGGGTATAAAGTACCTGTAAGAGATGCAGATCAGTTCGCTGCAAAAGTAGATCAGGTTCTGGGGGATGAGTACGATGAGCTCAGTATAAGAAGCAGAAACTTCGTGGAAGAAAACTTTACTTGGAATAAAGTTGCTGAGCAGTATATTTATTACCTTAACGGAGTTATTGGAAACTACGGAACAAAGCGGAACTAGCAGTATCTTTACACTAATTTGATGACAAATTAATACTGCCTATATTTCGATGTTTATTCAGAAAAATTGCTAAGGATATACCGCATGGGCGATAATAGAAAGGAAGCCAAAAACGATATTTTTTCAAAAGCATTTGGCTTTACTGAAGCTGACGAAGTAAGAGAAATGGGCTTATACCCATTCTTCAAGCCTTTGGAAGCGACTGACGGAACAATTGTGGAGATCGAAGGTCATGAAGTTATCATGGCTGGTTCCAACAACTACTTAGGGCTTACCAACGACCCACGGACTATCGAAGCAGCCCAAAAGGCTCTTACAAAATATGGAACCGGTTGTACTGGCTCCAGATTTCTAAATGGTACTCTCGATATTCACTTAGAGCTGGAAGAAAAACTGGCTACTTTCATGAGGAAGGAAGCCTGTGTTCTTTTCAGTACCGGATACCAGACCAATGAAGGCACTATTCAGACTATTGCGGGTCGTAATGATATTATCTTTTCCGATAAGGATAACCATGCCTGTATCGTAGTTGGAACCCAATGCTCTGTGGCTGAGACCAAAAGATATGGTCATAATGACATGGCTCAACTCCGTAAGCAACTTGAACGTTCTGATCCGAATGCCGGTAAAATAATAATCAGTGATGGCGTGTTTTCGATGTCGGGAACCCTTGCTAAAATTCCTGAGCTTGTTTCACTTGCAAAAGAATTCGGAGCACGCTTGTATCTGGATGATGCTCATGCAGTAGGTGTTATTGGAGATGGAGGACGTGGATCGGCTTCTGTGTTTGGATTACTTGATGAAGTTGATCTTGTAAGTGGAACTTTCTCAAAATCTTTTGCATCACTTGGTGGATTTCTGGTTGGGGATCGTTCTGTAATAGAATATGTAAGACATCATTCTCCAGCTCATATTTTTAGTGCTTCTATGCCTCCGGCAAATGTTGCCACTGTATTGAAGGCTCTTGAGATTCTGCAGGAAGAGCCAGAAAGACTTGCAAGACTCGAAGAGATCTCAGTATATATGAGGACAGAATTAAAGAAGCTTGGCTTCAACGTATGGACCAGCCAAAGCCCGATCATTCCTATTGTAATAGGTGAACAAATGGAATGCTTCAAATTCTGGAAAGATCTTTTTGAGGAAGGAGTATATACTAATGCGGTAATTCCTCCGGCAGTGCCTCCTGGTCAGGCTTTATTGAGAACAAGCTATTCTGCAAGTCATACTGATGATCATCTGAACAGGATCCTCGAAGCGTTTAGAAAAATTGGTATCAAACATGGATTGATCGATAACAACGGTCATTCCGCAAAATAAATCTTTTTCAAATATGAGTACGAGCGGAGTAACCGTTGTCACAACAGATAGCGAGCGAAAGCAGTTCATAGATTTTCAGTATACACACTATGCAACGGATGGTCATTTTATACCACCGCTCAGAATGGATCAGAAGAAACTGATTGATGAGAAAAAGAATCCTTTCTACCAAAACGCAGAAATCAAGCTTTTTCTGGCTGAACATAATGGTGAGATAGCCGGAAGAATTGGAGCAGTTGTTGATCACCGTTTCAATGAATATCACAACACCAAGACCGGGCATTTTGCTTTTTTTGAATGCATAGATCATCAACCCACAGCTGATCTTTTACTTCGGGTAGCAGAAGACTGGCTCCGCGATAAGGGAATGGAGGATGTTCTCGGGCCCACAGCTCCCGGAATGATGGATGTTATCGGTTTTCTGGTGGATGGCTTTGATAAAGACCCCTACATTCTCATGCCTTACACAAAACCGTTTTATGAAAAACTGGTTACGAATGCCGGGTATAAAGGAGAGATGGACTTGCTGGCGTATATCGTTCATAAAGATACCGTTTCACTGGAGCGGGGACAGCGGGCAAAAGAGATCGTAAAAAGAAGAATTCCAGGTTTGGTTGTACGACCAGTGAATCTGAAGAATATTAAGTCGGAGATAGATATCGTCGGAGATATTTACAACGAGACCTGGAAAAATAACTGGGGTTTTCTTCCTATAACCAAAGAAGAGTTTGCAGCACTGGCAGAAGACCTGAAGTTAGTGCTTGACCCCGACCTTGCCCATATCGCTGAAGTAGATGGAAAACCGGTGGCCTTTTCGGTGGGTATCCCCGATCTGAATCAGATTTTCAAAACTATGGACGGTAAGTTATTTCCATTCGGCATTTTCAAGATCCTGTTTCAGAGAAAGAAGATAAACCGTTTCAGAACTGCGTTGATGGGTGTGATACCTGAATATCAGGGAAAAGGAATTGATGCCTTATTACATCAGGCTGCCATTGAGAAAGCACTTCCCCGGGGAATTCATGAATCAGAATTAAGCTGGATCCTCGGGAATAATCAGGAAATGATACGGGTAGCGGAGAAGATCGGTGGGCGACTGGATAAGACCTACCGGATGTTCAGTAAAAAGCTGTAAGCTTCATCCGTTTTTCATACTAATTCATCATTTATAGAAAGTCTTTCTTAAGCACGCCAAAGCGTTGTTAAAATTGCTATATTTTTGAGTCATTAAAATTTAGGAGACATGAGCGAATACAGAATTGAAAAAGACTCCATGGGAGAAGTTAAAGTGCCATCAAATGCACTCTATGGAGCACAAACCCAACGTGCACACGATAACTTTCCGATCAGTGGAATTAAATTCAGTCGGAAGTTTATTCAGGCACTTGGACTGGTTAAAAAATCGGCTGCATTGGCTAATGGTAAACTGGGATTATTAGACTCCGATATTGCAGAAGCTATCAATCAGGCAGCCCAGGAAGTTATAGACGGGAAGCACGACGAACAGTTTGTGATAGATATCTTTCAGACAGGTTCCGGTACTTCAACAAACATGAATGCAAATGAAGTGATCAGTCATATCGCAAATGAACTCAAAAACAATGATGAGATTTCTATTCATCCTAACGACCATGTGAATTTTGGTCAGAGCTCAAATGATGTGATCCCGACTGCCATTCGCATAGCAGCAGTGCTTGCTGTTAAAAATGATCTTATCCCGGCGCTTAAGCATCTTCAGGAGACATTCCTCAGCAAAGGAAAGGAATATGCTGATGTGGTTAAAACCGGACGTACTCACCTTATGGATGCCATGCCTGTAACAATTGAGCAGGAATTCAGTGGTTATGCTCGTCAGGTTGAGCTTGGTGTTAAGCGTGTGGAAGCAGCCCTTGAAAGAGTAAGAGAATTACCACAGGGTGGTACCGCCGTTGGTACCGGTATTAATACCCATCATGATTTTGGGAAAGTATTCGCAGAACGGGTTTCGGATTTGTCGGGAGAATCATTCATAGAAGCAGAAAACCATTTTGAAGCTCAGGCAACTGTGGATGCTCCGGTTGAATTAAGCAGTCAGCTTAAAACGATCGCCGTTAGTTTCATGAAGATATCCAATGACCTTCGCTGGATGAACTCTGGTCCTAACAGTGGAATTGGAGAGGTTCAGCTAGCCGCGCTTCAGCCCGGATCTTCCATCATGCCCGGTAAGGTGAATCCTGTGATCGAGGAGTCAGTAAATATGGTTTGTGCTCAGGTAATCGGTAATGATGCTGCAATCACAGTCGGAGGTTTGAATGGTAATTTTGAACTGAATGTGATGTTGCCGGTGGTGGCTCATAATTTACTTCAGTCAATTCAGATACTGGCTAATGCAGCAAGAAACCTGGCTGACCGTTCAGTTTCTCAACTTACGGTTCGCAAAGAAGAGATTGCCGATATGGTGGGAAGGAACCCGATCCTGGTTACAGCGTTAAATCCTATCATTGGATATGATCTTGCAGCTAAGATCGCAAAGAAAGCATTTGCTGAGAACAGACCGTTGAAAGAGGTAGCAAAAGAGATGACGGATCTGTCGGATGAAGAACTTGATCAGGCACTTGATCCGATCAAGATGACAAAAGGTGGATTTACCGAGTAAATACGCATTTAATTAACTATAAAAACTATTACTTACGAGTTAATCCTTTAATGGGGCAGGCCGGATTATTTCTTTAAAATCTGGGTGATATGTTCTATATTGGGTGCCCTTTCGTTGGGTAAAGAAACTCATAAACACAAATAGTTGCCATGGCTGAAGTTAAGGCTCAAAATGCCCGAAAAACCTTTACTGCTGCTCAGAAGAAAGAGATTCTCGCCGACTATAAATTAGGTTGGGTGAGTCGCTATATGTCTCTGATCGGAAGAAAAGAGGTGTTATCGGGTAAGGCCAAATTCGGCATCTTTGGGGACGGTAAAGAAATTCCTCAGATAGCGTTATCAAAAGTGTTTAAAGAGGGGGACTTCAGGTCCGGTTATTACAGGGATCAGACCTTTATGCTTGCTACTGGTAACTCGACCATTGAACAGTTCTTTGCTCAGCTTTATGCCCATCCGGATGAGAATGCCGATCCCTTTTCAGCAGGCCGGCAAATGAATTCTCACTTCGCCACCCGGCTTATCGATCAGGATGGCAACTGGATAGATCAAACGAAGTCTAAAAATACGGTCGCAGGCATTTCTCCAACAGCTGGTCAAATGGCACGGCTTGTTGGCCTTGCTCAGGCTTCGAAGGTATATCGCAACAGTAAGAAATTGCAAACCGGCGAATGGAAGAAATTTTCAAACAAAGGTAATGAAGTCGCTTTTGGTACTATTGGTGATGCCAGTACTTCAGAAGGAGTGTTCTGGGAAACCATCAATGCAATTGGAGTGCTTCAGCTCCCTTTTGTGATGTCTGTTTGGGATGACGGATACGGAATTTCCGTTTCCAAGAAATATCAAACCACGAAAGAAAGTATCTCAAAAGCCTTGAGTGGTTTTCAGCGAAAAGAAGATGAGCCCGGATACGAGATATTCACTGTGAAGGCTTGGGATTATATGCAGTTAATAGAAACGTATGAGCAGGCCGCTGAGATCGCCCGAACTGAACATGTTCCGGTTTTAGTGCATGTTGAAGAAGTAACTCAGCCCCAGGGACATTCAACCTCAGGTTCACATGAGAGATACAAAAGTAAAGAACGTCTTGAGTGGGAAGTTGAATACTGCTGCCTCAATCAAATGAGGAAATGGATCCTGGCTAAGAAGATTGCCAATGTAGCTGAGTTGGATCAGATTGAAACCGATGCAATGACAGAAGTTTCGAAAGCAAAGAACAGAGCCTGGGATGCTTATATCTCTCCGATGAAGAAGGAGAAGACGTTTGTGATGGAGCATATAAATAAACTGCATGCCGAAACGGGTGACGAACGTTTCAACGAACTTATAAAGAAACTGAAGATCACCCCGAATGCAATTCGTAAAGATTTTATTCCCGTAGCACGTAAAGCTGTTCGGTATACAATTGGCAAAAACCTAAAAGCCAGACAGGAATTGATCAAATGGCTCAAAGATAATGAGTCTTTAAATGAGGAAAGATATAACTCCCATTTGTTGAGTGAGACACCGTATTCTCCTCTGAAGGTAAAACATGTACCCCCCACATTTGCCAAAAAGACTGAAATGGTGGATGGCAGAATTGTGATCAGGGATAATTTTGAGAAGATCTTTGAAAAGTACCCAAACACACTTGCCTTTGGAGAAGATGTGGGTGCTCTTGGCGATGTTAACAAAGGCATGGAAGGACTTCAGGAGAAATATGGGGAGTTAAGAGTTTTTGATACGGGGATCCGGGAAGCTACTATTCTTGGTCAGGGTATTGGAATGGCTATTCGCGGATTACGCCCGATAGCTGAAGTTCAATATCTTGATTACCTGTTGTACTGTTTCTTTGTGTTGAGTGATGATCTTGCCACAATGAGATACCGTACCAAAGGCGGACAGACCGCACCAGTTATTATTCGTACACGCGGGCACCGTCTGGAAGGAATATGGCATTCAGGTTCTCCGATGGGAGTGATCATGAGTGGAGCCAAAGGAGTTCATCTTTGTGTGCCAAGAAATCTTACTGAAGCAGCAGGGTTTTATAATACGCTTCTGCAAGGTGATGACCCGGCCATCGTGGTTGAGCCATTAAATGCATATAGACTTAAGGAGCAGCTCCCAACAAATCTCGGTGAGTTTACAACTCCACTGGGTATTCCTGAAGTATTGAATGAAGGGAAAGACATTACAGTAGTATCCTATGGATCTACGTTGAATATCGTTCATTCAATGATCCCACAATTTGAGGAAGTAGGTATTTCGGTGGAACTGATTGATGTGAGAACCCTGATGCCATTCGATATCAATCACTCAATCGTTGAATCTCTTAAGAAAACCAACAGATTGCTGGTTGTAGATGAAGATGTTCCGGGTGGTGCTTCGGCTTCTATTCTGAATCATGTTCTCCAGGATCAGAAAGGGTATTACTATCTGGATTCAGAACCTCAATGCCTTACAGCAAAAGCTCATCGCCCGGCATATGCTTCTGACGGAGATTACTTTTCAAAACCCAACGCAGAAGAGATCTTTGATAAGGTATATGCTATTATGAGAGAAGCGGAGCCTAAACGGTTTCCTGAGATTTACTAATGTAACTCTTTAATGGTCATCCTGAACTTGTTTCAGGGTCTTAGTGTATGCAGAGAGGCATTTTGTTCATCAAATTAAATCAACCCCCGCGCCTTCAACTCAAGATATTTATTGATAGCATTCACGGATAACTCTTTGGGTGGGGTGAGGATGGAGTGAATACCCCTTTGATTCAGATCTTTCACGATCTGGCGCTTTTCATAATCAAATTGTTCGGCTACTGTCTTTACATAAATATCAGAAATAGTATTTGATTCCTCTTTTAGCAAACCAGTTAGCTCCGTGTTTTCGAAAAAGACCACTACCAACAGATGATCTTTGGCGATCTGCTGTAGGTAGGGGAGCTGTCGCTTCATCCCGCTCAGAGTTTCAAAATTAGTATACAGTAAAACCAGACTTCGCTGATTAAGATGAGTCTTCAGTCCAACCAAAAGCCGCTCATAATTTGATTCCAGGAAGTTCGTGTCAAGATTATAGAGTGCTTCCTGAATTCGCTGGATATGAGTCCGGCGCTTTTCGGGCCTAACAGCAGTGACTCTATTATTTGTGAAGGTGAGTAACCCTGCCTTATCATCTTTAATAAGGGCAATGTTCGAGATCACAAGACTGGTATTGATGGCGTAATCCAGCAAACTAAGTTTGTCGAACGGCATTTTCATCACACGACCCATATCGATCACATTCACTACCTGCTGGGAACGCTCATCCTGATACTGGTTTACCATCAGATTTTGAGAACGGGCTGTGGCTTTCCAGTTAATGGATCGAACATCATCTCCGCGTACATACTCCTTTATCTGATCGAATTCCATTGTATGACCGATCCTTCGGATCTTTTTTATACCCAGATCGGTCAGACGGTTTGAGATAGCATACATTTCAAATTTCCTCATTTGAATGAAGGAAGGGTAAACCGGAACCATGGTAGCAAGATCGATTCGGGATCGCCTGGTGATCAATCCAATAGAAGAACGGGAGTAAATATGAACAGCACCAAAATGATATTCACCCCGTTCTGTTGGTCTGAGTTCATAGGTCAGTGTTTTCTTTTGTCCGGGTTTCAGGGTTAATCCAAGCTCGAAATCTCTTACCTGGAACTGAAAGGGAATCTCGTCAATAATATCTAAGGTAACTTCAAACGGATAGTAACTCTCGATGGTAAGCTGGATCTTATTATCATCACCGTTTGAAAGACGTTGGGTCATCATACGCTGTACATCCACTGGATCTTTAATCCGGAAAAGGATGTACAGATCTATGAGTGATAATGAAAAGATCGCCAAAACAGCCAGTTGAGCAAAGGCCATCACCACCGGATACAAATACGAAAACAGAAAGAGTATAATGGTACCAAACAGGCACCAGAGTAACTTTGAAGGGAGGAATATTTGTGAGAAAAAGCGTCTTATCTCGGTACCTCTATTTTTTCAAGAGTAATATTAATGATTTGGTCAGGATGTATGCCCTCCATCTCTTTTTCAGGAGTAAGAATGATCCGGTGCCTCAGTACTGGTCCGATTATATTCTTGACATCCTCAGGAGTGATGAAATCACGTCCCTGGATTGCTGCCCAGGACTGAGCTGCTCTCATTACGAACACTGAAGCACGAGGGGAAGCACCTACTGAGATAGAACTTGAATTCCGGGTTCCCTGTATGATCTCAGCAATGTATTTCATCAGGCTGGCCTCAACATGTACTTTGTTCACAATCTCTTTCTGCTTCTTGATATCAGATGCGCTGGCTACTTTCTGAAGTGAACTCAGATCCAGGATATTTCCCCGGTCATAGCTTCCCCGTATGATCTTGATCTCATCCTCCAAAGAAGGATAGGGAACATCAATTTTGAAAAGAAACCTGTCCAATTGAGCTTCTGGTAAGCGGTATGTTCCTTCATGCTCAATCGGGTTCTGTGTGGCAACAACCATGAATGGAGATTCCAAAATGTGGGTTACCCCATCAATGGAAACCTGGCGTTCCTCCATAGATTCAAATAATGCAGATTGTGTTTTTGCAGGGGAGCGGTTGATCTCATCTATGAGAACAAGATTCGAGAATATTGGACCTTTTTTGAACTCGAATTCAGTGGTCTTAGGATTAAATATCGAGGTACCGATTACATCGGCAGGCATAAGATCGGGGGTGAACTGAATTCGTGAAAAGTCAATATCGATGACCTGTGCCAGTAATTTGGTGGTGAGGGTTTTTGCCACACCGGGAACGCCTTCGATCAGAACATGGCCATCCGCAAGCAGGGCAGTAATTAAAAGATCTATCATTTGTTGCTGACCCACAATTACCTTTCCGATCTCGGTTCGTATATCCTGAACCAGTTTTTTTACACCACTCAGATCAACTCTGGAGTTAAAAGAAAGTTCTTCTGAGGAGTCATTGGTCGGTTCGGACGTATTATTTAGTTCTTCTTGTTCACTCATCGCTGACTGTTTTTATAAAATTGATTGATATTATCGGTTACTAATTTCAATTCTGTATCACTGATCTTTTCGGATCTCTGTGTGAGCTCAATCAGATCAAAAATTTTATTTATCTGAAGGAGTTCAATCCCGGATCTGGCTGCAATATCGGTTTTGAAAGCTTCTGAATCCTGCTCAGGATCAAGGCGGAGATTGGTCTTTATATAATCAAAAAAGAACTGAACTTTTTTATCAAAGATATCTTTGTGAGTTCCCTGCTCCACATATAGTTGTCCGATCGTCTTAGCAAAATTAAGACTTGAGTTTTCGGGTGCTTTCAGGATGGGAATGATACGTTGAACCCGTTTGGATTTGAAGATCATGAACAGGATCAGTGTAAAAAAGGCAAGTTGCCAGGCATACCGGAGACTTTCTGTAGAAAAGATCACAGCAAGCGGTGAACTTAAGCCCACTTTGCCATCTTTATAATATTCATCCCAGACGGTTGTTTGAACGGGTAAACGGGACAGTGCCGAAAAAGCATAAGGAGCCAGATCAGGATCTCTTAGGTAGTAGTTTGTGAAAAGCTCCGGATTACTATGGATGAATATTCGTCCTTCGCCCCACTTAACAACTATGAAATTAAGCATCTCATATTCTTCCCATCCGCCAAGTTCGGTTGTAATGGAAGTATCGTAGGAAGTAATATGAAAAAAGGTCTCACGGGTACTCAGTTTCCAACCATCATCTTTAACATAAGCGGGATCATTGAAAGACAGATGAAGGTCTTTCTCAAAAGTTATGCTGTCAAAAATACTATAAAAATACTCATAACTCAGGTTGAGGGTATCTGCCAGTACACCCTCGACCATCCCCGCAAGAAAGGCATCATCACCCATATAAACCTGGTCTAAGAGAATATCGGTATCATATTGATCGAAGGGCAAAGTGGAGTTGATGAAGATCCAGTTTCGGGAATAAGAATCTATCTGCTCCTGAAATTCATACAAGGTTTTAGAATTCTCCTGGATCTCTGAACCCGGGAAAAGGGTGCTCAGTTCTTCATGCAGTATTTTTGAAGCATATGGGATGGTCTTATACTGAGTATAATCGGTTGACCAGTCAACCGGCTTCGGCTTTAGCAATTCTACTGCAACAAAGACGATGATCGAAGCTGCCATAAAAAGAATATAGATACGATCTTTCTTCAATTCTGGCCTCCGGTGACGGCTTTGAACCGGTTATAAACCTTCTCTATAGTCTTGAAACGGATCTCGTCGATCTCAAAATCACCATAATCTATATACTCATAAAAATAGGTGAGCCGGCTGAAATAATCAGCACTTGGGTGGTCTTTCAGTTCATACAAATAATCGTGGTTCGTTTTATCAGTTCGCCAGTTTATCAGGTCTAAGTCTTTGAGTATGTGCAAAGACTTCTGGTAGATGAATCTCACCGCAAGAGAGTAATCGCTGTCAGCAATGGCTTTACCTATCAACTCATCAAGTTTTTCGGATGACTCGGTAATAACTGTTGACCGGAGATTTAACAAATTCCGATCGCCACGGCGGGTCAGTGCACTTTTAAGTTCACCCATCCGCATTTGATTAATGAAGAGTACAAGAACAAGAACAAAAGCCAGGGCTGCAGTGATTTTGAGGAACAGTTGAACACCTTCTGAAGTGATCCAGGTTCCAAACAGATCTCTGAGCCATTGAATAAAACGATCCCACAGAGTCATCTCCTGTTTTACTTCCTGATAATCATAGCGGCTGTCCTCGCTGATCTCCTGAAGTCGGGCTTCACCAGGAACACGTACTACCTCCTCGAAAGATCGCGAAACGGAATCTTGCTGCCCCCTCACAGGCGTTGTGAAGAAACTGAACAGAAAAACCAGAAATAGGGCTTTTCGAAGGAGAGCAATCATATAAGATGATATGTTCGTTCTTTCATTCAAGTACTATAAACTTCCAAGAGAATCGATCTTGGCCGCAAGTCCCCGCCCGCTTTTACGCTCATCCAGATTGAAATATACCAATCCCTGTGAAATGATCGGTACAAAGTAGAGCACAGCAATAACGGTAATAAAGAGCCCGTAAATAATACTGAAAGCCATAGTTAATGACTGGGGATCAGAACTGGCTCCCGAAGCAACAACGAAGATGGCAAGCAGATATAATGGGATCATGACCACATAGGAAATTGCATTAACGATAAGCGATACCACGAAATTAACCCCAAAGGTGTGCCACCAGTAATTGCTTGTAATACTCCACGATTTACCCAGCGCCTCGCCAAAATCTTCCTTTTCAATAATATAGATCGCCGGAGCAAGAGATAATTTTACAGAGATATAGAAACCCGGAATGATCAGTGCTAATGCTCCGATCAGGGTAGCAGTACCAATGACGATAAACAAACCTATGAGACCGAAGAAATTTCGCGCAAAATCTTCCATCAGCATACTCATGTCAATGTCTTCTTCGCCGCTATCCACCAATTGCATGTGCTTAAGCACTACCATACTGATCACGACAAAGGAAAGCATGAAAACGATCATTCCGATAAACATTTGTGAACTCAGAGCGACCATCTGATTAGGGTCTCCGCTGGCCATTTGTGCAGCTAACATTGATCTGAATGCGGTTCCGATCAATGCTGCAGAAAATATTACCATAGGTAAGGAAAAGAAAAGCAGGCCTTTACCAAGACTTTTAAAATGAACCCTCAGGTAAGAAAAAGTAGCCGAAATGATATCTCCAAAATCCCTGCTTTGGCGCAGCACTAAATTATTCATAATTCAATTGTTTACGTTTTGATTGTGGCAGGAATACATAATAGTAGAGTATAAATGCCAGTGATCCCCCGATGATCATCAGACTTAAAATGGCAGGCATATCAGTATATCGAGTGACAAAAGATTCTAAAAAACCTGCAAGAATAAAAACAGGAACGAGGCCTATTACCATTTTAACTCCTTCCTTGGATCCCCTTAAAAAGGAGTCATAACGACTGTATGTACCCGGAAATATAAAACTGTTTCCCATCACAATGCCAGCTGCACCTGCTATTACGATCGCAGAAAGTTCGAGTGTACCATGGATCATCACTACCATAAGTGCTTTTTGCAGCAGCGAATACTGATAGAAGAACTGAAAGAAAGTACCAACCATAATTCCGTTATAGAATAAGATCAAACCGGAGCCAATTGCGGTTAGCAACCCTAACATGAAAGCATTAAATGAAACCCTGACGTTATTGAAGGTGATTCTTATGAACATACTAAACATGTTATCATCTTTATACACAGCCAGCGGATCTCCATCTTTTATATTCTCCAGCGTCATATTCATATAAGAATCACCAATGACGGATCGTACAAAGGTATCATCGAGGTAAGAAGAGATCACTCCAATGCTGATCGCAATCGCAAAAATAGTGAATGCATATAGAAGTTCTTTTTGTCTTCGGCTGAAGATAACTGGAATATCGTGGGTCCAGAACCTTACAATATCACGGAAACTCATTTTCTTATTCTTGTAAAGCGTGTTATGAGCTTTAATCGCCAGGTCGTTCAGATAAGCAGCCGTTCGGCTGTCTGGGTAGTTACTTTGAGCAAAAGCCAGATCATTCGATACCTCGATATAGAGGTCGGCTATAGTATCGGCTTTTACATTTTTAGGATCAGTAAGTAAGGCTTCAAATGACTGCCACTTCTCTGAATTTTTCTTCAGGAATGCAACTTCCCTCATAGTAGTTAGCTTTTGTACTTTTCTTTTGAACGCTTGGGATGTACTTTCAATAGTACCTGATTTCATCTTAAATAAAAACCTACAGATGTCAAAAATAGGAGTTGAGACCGACCAGCATGTAATGCTGAACTATAAACCTGCGGGGGTAGTAGAACGTATTCTTGCTTATATCATCGATGCGTTTGTTCTTGGAGCATATTATTTAGTACTAACGGCACTATCAGAACTGGGGCGTTCAGCTGATGTAAATCCGATCAGCCCCGAATCTGCAGCCGTGAGTGTGATCATCTACATCATGCCGATCTTTCTATACCATTTGGTGATCGAAGTGCTATGGAACGGATATTCCGTTGGTAAATGGTTTATGGGGATCAGAGTGGTAAAGCTGGATGGCACCCGCCCGAGATTGAGCAGTTATTTTTTGAGGTGGCTGCTAAGGCCTTTCGAAATAAGCATGACTTCAGGAGGGATAGCTCTGATGGCAATTCTAATCAATGGAAAAGGACAGAGACTCGGAGATATAGCAGGTAAAACCTGTGTGATCAAAGTAAGAAAGAATGCAAGGTTATCAGATACTATGCTGAAAAGTGTAAGTGATGACTATCAGCCAACCTATCCTCAAGTGGCAGAACTGAGCGATGGAGATATATCAGTGATAAACGAGGTATTAAAAAGCAGGGATAAATATGATTATGCCACCTGGCTGAAAATGGTGAGTAAAACCAGAAATCTCATACAGGCAAAAATGGGAATAACAGAGGCAAGAAGGACCGATCAGGGGTTTTTAGATCTTGTAGTACAGGATTACAACGCCTTACATGGTAAGGTGAATTAGAATAAACGATCGATAAAAACGGCCAGCCAAACTAATGGGAGGTATGCAATGGATGCAAACATCAGTTTTCGTGCATTCGCTTTGGTTCTGTCATTCGCGAATTTGATACCATAAGCAAAAAATCCGGTCGCAAGTAGCAAACTCAATATCAGGAACACCATCCCTGAAATATTCAGTGTATACATCAAAACACTTACAGGAAACAGTAAAACAGTACAGAAAATAGCCCAGAAAGAAGTTTTGGCTCCCTCGGTGTCTCCTTTGGGTAGCATCTTAAAACCAGCTCCGGAATAATCATCTTTACACATCCAGGCGATTGCCATTACATGAGGGACCTGCCATAGAAATACGATCCCGAAAAGTACCCACATGCCGGGATCTGCAATAGTACCGGTTGCAGCAGCCCAGCCACCAACAGGAGGTAGTGCCCCGGGTATAGCCCCGATAAGAATGTTAAAAGCGGAGATCTGTTTCATTGGTGTATATGCTGCCAGATAGATAAGGGCAGTAGCAAAAGAAACCATACCCGCGACAGGATTCACCATAAGAACAAGGTAGGTCAGTCCGGTAAAGATCAGTGTAAGTGAGAATATCTTTCCGTGACTGGCTGAAATACGATGAGCCGCTAGTGGACGCTCCTTTGTTCGGTTCATGAGCTTATCCAGATTACGTTCCATAAACTGGTTATGCGCACCTGTTCCGGCAGCGATCAGATAGGTACCCAGCAATACATGAAACATCAACAAGTAATTGATATCGCCGGCACTACCTAAAATAAAACCAACAAGCATACTGATCAGCACAGCTAATGTGATGCCGGGTTTGGTAAGTTCGTAATAATCTGATATAACAGCGGAAAAGGAACGCTTTACAAGACTTTTATCTTCTGCTAAACTCATGTAATTCTCTAAATAGAAGCGTATTTTTAGGGGAGCAAAGTTAACCATTTTCAGAACATATTTGTAATCTATTTCTCATGAAATTGAACTCCTATCAAAAGACCGCTATAACTACTGTATTAGCTACAATATTTCTCATCCTTGTAGGTGGACTTGTGAGAGCTGCCGGAGCGGGGCTTGGATGTCCTGACTGGCCTAAATGTTTTGGAAGCTGGATTCCTCCTACATCAGTTACAGAACTTCCGGCAGGCTTTGATGCTTCCCAGTTCAATGCGGTAAAAACCTGGATAGAATATATAAACCGTCTGGTTGGTGTTGTGATCGGCTTGCTGATCACTGCCACATTCGTGTTATCCTTCAGATACAGAAAGTCGAAACCATCCGTTTTTTATAGCTCCGTTGCAGCATTCATCTTAGTGTTGTTTCAGGGATGGTTAGGCGGTCAGGTTGTTAAGTCTGAACTGTCTCACTGGATGATAACCATTCATATGATTCTTGCACTGATCATCATGATGGCATTATTGTACGCCGCTTTTAAAGCAACTCAGGAATTCGTGAAAGTTGAGATATCAGATTCAACCAAAAAGAAAATGTATGCAGCAGGGATAGTATTACTGGTCCTCACAGTGGTTCAGCTTGTTCTGGGAACTCAGGTCAGAGAGGAAATAGATATCATTAAAGAAGCGGCGTTCGTCCCGGAACGCTCAACCTGGCTGGAATCAGTCGGTAGTATATTCCTGATACACCGCAGTTTTTCGTGGATCATTCTTCTTTCAGGATTATATCTTAGCTGGATCGTGTACAAAGATAAGATCAGTGGTTTGATCTCAAAACTAAGCTATTCTAATCTCGCATTGATCTTTCTACAGATACTGATCGGAGTTGGACTGGAATACCTGGACATGCCTCGAGTATTGCAGGTTGTACATTTGGTAGGAATCGCACTAATGGTGTGTATTCAGTTTTTATTACTGTTGGTTCTGAGGTTAAGGGCGATAAAGAGCTAGTGGAAGAGTGATTACTTGTTTCTTTGTAAGGCCAAAAAATTGAGGATCAACGGATTAGATGATTATCGATTTGAACTTAAAGCTTCTCCAGAAGCTGATTCAGGAACACCTTCATTTCAGTCAGGTCTTTTTTCATGTCGGCTGAAACACTATTGGAAGCGGATGCGGGTTGGTTTTCTCCATTCAGTACCTTTTTAACGCCATCGCTGGTAAAACGTTTAACCTCAACCAATTCCTTGATCTTAAAAATCAGATTTACCTCTTCTTCACGATATGCTCTGTTTCCAGCACTGTTTTTCTTTGGTTTTAATTGAGGATATGTTTTTTCCCAGTTTCTGAGGACGTGAGGAGCTAATCCAGTCAGCTTGCTTACTTCACCCATTGAGTAATACAATTTTTTCATACCGAGGAGAAAGTGTATTTTTGCTAAGTTATTTGCTTACGGAAGTAAACCATTTCTAAACTATTTTAAAAGGCACTTTTGGAAGAACTCGAAGAAAAATACCCAGTTGACATAAGCGTAGTGATCCCGCTTTATAACGAAAGAGAATCATTACCTGAACTTCAGCAGCAGATCCATGCTGCTTTATCGGAAGAATTTTCTTTTGAGATCATTTTCGTAGACGATGGCTCAACAGATGGATCATGGGATGTTGTGCGTGAGCTCAGTTCAACAGGGGACTATATCAAAGGGATATCTTTCCGCAACAATCAGGGTAAAAGTGTGGCGCTCCAGGCCGGGTTTAAGAAAGCAACCGGCAGGTATGTGGTCACAATGGATGCCGACCTTCAGGACGATCCCGCCGAAGTCCCTGACATGATAGCAATGCTTAAAGGTGGACTTGATCTTGTAAGCGGTTGGAAAAAAGAACGTTATGATCCGATCTCAAAAACAGTTCCTTCAAAATTTTTCAATTTTGTAACCAGAGTATCCGCGGGTATTAAGCTGCATGATTTCAATTGCGGGTTGAAGGCCTACAAAAGTGAGGTTGTTAAGAACATTTATTTGTATGGAGAGCTTCACCGTTATGTACCCATGCTGGCTAAGAGAGAAGGCTTTGGAAAGATAGGGGAGAAAGTGGTGAAACATCATCCCCGTAAGTACGGACACACCAAATTTGGTTTGTCAAGGTTCATAAATGGCTTTCTGGACCTGATCACAATTCTATTTGTACAGAAGTACTTACAGAAGCCCATGCATTTCTTTGGTACCATTGGGGTTCTATTATTAGGTGCGGGTGGGGTGATCAATGTGTATTTAGCCTATGAAAAGATCATTCTGGGGCAAGGTATTGGAAACAGACCGCTCTTATTTCTGGGTATTCTGTTAATGGTACTTGGGGTTCAATTCTTTTCAACCGGACTACTAGGTGAATTGATCAATAAACACAATGTTGAAAAACAAAAACCTGGTATCAGTTCTGAAATAGGATAAAATCCGGTAGCCAAAGAGAAATTCCTGAGTCAGTACCTGGTATAGAATTGCAGTGACAATAGGAAATAAAAAAAGCATCTATTCAAAAAAGAACAGATGCTTCTGGTACCGCGTACGGGATTTGAACCCGTGCTACCGCCGTGAAAGGGCGGCGTCCTGGACCCCTAGACGAACGCGGCGTATAATCAATAAAAGAAAGGGAGCCTGATGGGATTTGAACCCACGGCCTCTGGTGCCACAAACCAGCGCTCTAACCAACTGAGCTACAAGCTCCATTTAAAATCAGTAATTCAACGACAACTAATCAGATTTGTCATCATAATTGGAATTGGTTCTGGTAATTAAAACCCAGTAACCAATTGTACATATTATGAAGACCACGACAATGAAGTAAATAATACTTGTTGGCATAACCTGAAAAACTAAGTACCGCGTACGGGATTTGAACCCGTGCTACCGCCGTGAAAGGGCGGCGTCCTGGACCCCTAGACGAACGCGGCATTAAAATCAATAATTCAAAATAACCTCGTGGTTGAGGCGACAGGCGGATTCGAACCGCCGTACGAGGTTTTGCAGACCTCTGCCTAGCCACTCGGCCATGTCGCCTTATACTAGTTGTACGCCCATCAGGACTCGAACCTGAAACCTATTGCTTAGAAGGCAATTGCTCTATCCAGTTGAGCTATGGGCGCCTAAAATCACTTGCGCCACAATGCTCCAAAGCCAGATCACGGTTCTGAGAGCCGGAAATGAGCATGTTGGCGCTCAATTTTCATTAAGTCAAAACAGGGAAATCCATTGCTGAATTTCCCTTGATGTCGGGGAGACAGGATTTGAACCTGCGACCCTTCGCTCCCAAAGCGAATGCGCTACCGGACTGCGCCACTCCCCGATTTGGAAAGACCACAAAGATAAGGTTTTCTTATCTCCGTTACCAACTCCAAATCACAAAAATTTTATAAATTTTCTAAGTGTATCAGACTATTTATTTAGGATCGCTGATACGTAATTATCCCAGCTCATATCTGCTGCAGCTTCGCTGACATTCTGTTTTGGTAAAGGATGTTCCAGGAATTTGATCATTTGCTCAGCCATGGAATCTATATCCTCAGGTTCGGCTAAATAACCATTAAAGCCATCTTTGATGGTTTCCGGAAAATGTCCTACGCGGGTAGCGAGAATGGGTAGCTCAAAATTATACGTCAGGGATTCAACTCCCGAAGGAGTGGCAGTGAGGTAGTATAAAATACTGCAATCCGAGACCTGGAAGTATTTATGAACATCCTCATTTGGTACAAATTCATTCTTCACCACCACAGAGCCATCAAAACCCAATTCATTAACAAGGCTGAGCGGGCGGTAATCCTGTTCGCTTTCTTTATTTTTCAGCAAGAGCTTCTGTGCAATACCAAAGATCCCGCGTTTAAGCTTAGTCGTAAATTTACTGGTATCCAGTGTAGCCCAGAACTCTTCACCGCAGATCAGGAAAGAAACATCATCCCTCTGCTCAGAAACTTTTTTGAATGCCCTGATCGCATTATGAAGGCCTTTGTATTTGCGTATAAAGCCGAAAAACAGAAATACATTTTCTTTCAGTCCCAGACTTTCTTTGAACCCATCAATATCGAAATCGGGATCAGGCTGATACAGGTCATAAACCGGATGAAACAGCTTTATTACGGTAACAGAATTATTCTTTGAGCGTTCACCGGTTTCATTAACCAAATAGGAAGCCGAGGGAAATAATTGTTTAAGCTCATCTACTGTCTTATAGGCATGGGTGATATAAGTATCTGCATGTCTGATGCCCATTTTAGTTAGCTTGCCATCGATGCTGCTGCCTTCTTTCTGAATAACAAAATGCAGATCAAATATGATCTCTGCATTGGAATGCTTTTTCAACCATTTTGCTATCGAACCCATTGGAATACCCTGAATGGATATAGCCCACTGGAAAATTACGATATCAGGCTCAAGAGACTTGATGTATCTTGCAGTCTGCTTCCAGCTAAATGGATTATTATAATTTGTGAGGTACTTAACCTGAATACCAGTACCCTCCATGAAATCAGAGCCACTTGTTTTATCAACAAATTCGCGGGGAATAATAGAAGGATACTGGTTGGTCCAGGATACGATATGGACCTCATTATCAGGATTCTTATCCAGGGTTTTTGCAAGGGAGGTATTGTAATTAGAGATACCCCCTTTGAATTTAGGACCCGGACCGAAACAAACAATCGTTGGCATGAGATCAGGTGTATTTCTTAACTGCTACATCATACACACGACGCATACCTTCTTCCAGAGAAAGTTTAGGTTTCCAGCCGAGTCGTTCACTTACATAATCCATATTACCATAACGGGAGTGAACACCCACCGGTTTGTCCAGCAAAGGTTTTATATCCGGGGTGTATCCTGCAAATGAAGTGAAAACCTTGATCAGATCCAGAAATGAGGTGAGTTTACCACTACCAATATTAATTGCAGATCCATCAGTGATGTGATCCATTGCAAGCAGTGTGCAGTCCATAACATCCTCAATATGAACAAAATCACGGCCTTGTTTTCCGGATCCCCACACTTCGAATGGGTTTTCTTTAAGTGCTGCTCGGCGTGCAATAGCAGGAACCGGGTAGGAAAGGTCCTGATCTTCCCCATATCCGGAGAATGGACGAATACAGGTTACCGATACATCATAATATTTTGCAGCAACGGAAGCCAGATATTCACCCGTCAGTTTAGACCAGCCGTAGGTCATATCGGGTTGTCCCATTTTACTGAAGTCGATATCACTTTCACTAAGCGCAATTGCATCAGATTCAGTTTGAAGATCGATCGGATAAGCCGCACTTGAACTTGGGTACAGAACACGCTCAGGTTTACTCAAGCAGATCCATCTGAAAAATAGCGCGTCAATAGCCAGATCCAGTGCAACCTTCATAGGATCACCATCAATTGTAGCTCTTCCACCTACAATGGCCGCAAAATGGAATACATCCTTGAACTTTGGAATATCAAGACCATAAGAGTTTTTAAAAAATTCAGGGTCATCAATCAGGCAATCAAGGATAAAACGGATATCTCTTTTCAGGAAGATCATGCGTTCGTCTTCCCCAAAATACTCCAGTCCATTTTCTTCACGGGAAGGAGTTCCTTCCGGCAACCATGTCGAAGGGTGGGTACCCACCGAAAGATCATCGATGAATAGTATAGTATCGTTAGTAGTTCGGTGAATCCTTTTTACAAAATTACGGCCAACAAAACCGCAGCCACCGGTAATAAGATGATAGTTCATATTTATTTATCTGATTATTCCGCTAAAGATAGCCAATTTCGAAAAAAGCCTGACGAAAAGAAGCAGGTTAATTTTAAAATCCCGTTCTTTACTGGCGACTCAAAAGATAACACATAGTATGAAGAGATTAGGAATTTTATTGGGATCGTTGATCCTTTCTGCAACGGTACATGCACAAAGCCTTGAAGTTAATGGGACAGCCACTAACCTGAAGCCTATTCTGGCTCAAGTGAATTCTTCAGGAGTTGTGATCAGTGATTCAGATGGGGCTACCTTAATTACTGCAGATTACAAAGCGGATGGATCAGATCCTTCGGTTGAAGCTTATCCAATTGTGGGTGGCTCATTTATTGTTCGGGAGAATATTGCCAATTTCCTGATCTTTGATTCCTTTGGAAAGGTAAAGAAGTCGGTTTCCAACAGTTCACAAAGTGAAGGCGGAGAGTCGATTTCAGAACTGGCAATGGACCCAAATGGTAAAACCATAGTGCTGTACAATCCAAAGATAGTGAATGGAGGTAATACGGGATCAGGAGCAAAAAAGATAAGTTTGAGTAGGTCTGATGTGAATCTGTTTTATAGCAGAGATCGTGCTTTAACATCTGTTGAAGTTTCACCAAATGGTGAGTTTATAGCTTTTGCTTCAGTTAAGTCAGGTTCTGATGACCAGGTTCAGCTCATGGATCGTTTTGGAAATATTCTGAATACAATTGATTTCGATCAGGATGTAAAAGGAGTGAGCTTTTCCGAGAGCGGCTTGTATGTTACAATATACTCAGGCGGACGTGCTGCCGTATTTGAGGTTCGTTCCGGTGAAAGAGCAGGTAGTACCAGTTTCAGGGGTACTTCTTTGGTATATGCCAATTACTCACCAGAAGATAAAACTATAATAGGGCTTACGGGTTCAGGAACCTCAACCATAAGTGATATTCAGTTGCATGCAGTGAATGTGTCCGCACGAAAGATAGCGAGAGAGGACTTCAGCGGTAATTTGACAAGGATAGGAGCAGCTGGCTTCGAACGAAAAGGTTCTGGTCGGTATTCCATTTCCGGCTTTGATAAAGAGCTTAATTTGAG
Source organism: Rhodothermia bacterium (assembly GCA_030427885.1). Classification (GTDB taxonomy): domain Bacteria; phylum Bacteroidota; class Rhodothermia; order Balneolales; family Balneolaceae; genus JAUICM01. The sequence continues at coordinate 53,537 of JAUICM010000011.1, forward strand.
GGCAAGGTTTTAGTTTCAAAGAAATTTAGATAATAAGCCTTTGATTTAACCACTACTTTTTTTTATTTCTCCGAGGTTTTCAATTCATGGGCATGCTGTTTGACTGCTCCCATACACAATCTATCAACTCATTATGAGACATTTATTCGGGGTAGCAGTAATCTGGCTTTGCTTTGCTACTAATATTTATTCAAGTCCAGTATCTTATTTTTCTATTCCCGTTCTAAATCGAAACGTTTCAAACTCTGAAATTTCAAGCGAAAACTTAGAAAGTAGAAACAGAGTTTCTGATGCTAATGAAACTAAATTTAAACCTTTGGTTTTATATAATATCACTTTTGAAGTTGATCTGAGTGAAGAAATATTAAAAAGAAACTTTGACCCGGAAAATGAAAACCATAAAATCTCAGTAGCTGGAGAATTCAACGGTTGGAGTACAACAGAAAATTACTTAGTCCAAACTGGAGCATTTAATAAATACAGAGGAGAGGTTGATATTTATGACACGGCAATTCCCGACACTTATCTGTATAAATTTGTTCTCGATAATGGAGATTTAGTTTGGGAAAGTATTGAAGAAAGAGTGATTTCCGTCTCAAAATCAGATTCTTTGGACGGTAAATTTCAGAAACTAAATTATTTACGTAAGGTACCTGTATTTGATAAAATAGGTGAGCCCGATTCGGTAAATCAATGTGATTCAGTTACAAAGCCATGCTTTGAAGACAAGTTTGTTTTATTCTTAAATGGCGTGAATGTACATATACCGTCAATTGATGGAGAAGTTGTTCATGACCCAAAAGATATAACAGGAGATAATCGTGTTTTTAAAATTAGTTATTCTAATTGGGCCGAAAGTGGATTCAGATGGCCGGGTATTGGTGATAGAGACACAGTAGGATTTGACGCAAGTTCCTGGACTGCAGATAACTATGGAGATACAGATACACTATTCTTCCGGCTACTATCAAGCCCGGTAAATGAAGGTCAGGACGACTTTTTAGCATTCTTCGATTCACAATCAGAACATGATCCTTTTGCTGGAGTTGATGATTTACCTTTTAGATTGCGTTGGAAAATTCCTGACTGGGCTCATGATGGAGAATGGCATGATTTTGCAGTACCACTCCCTCCACGTACGGCCGCTTTGTTAGATTCAGCAAAAGCAGGAAAGAATTATATCGGAGAGGATTTGGAGATTGAGGTCGATAGCTTGTTTATGAATTGGGAATATTCAGGTGCCTGGGCTTCAGGGTCGGCAACTTTTGTAATGAATAGGACAGATCCAAATTGGGATGAGTTTGATTGGCAGTCAGTAAAATATATTGGTCGTCATGCTGATCATGCTAATGGAGGTGATCCCATATACCTTGATTACTTTTCTGTTGGAGTAAGTCCTGAAGAACTAATTGATGAGAAAACAGGCTCTGTAGAAAATGTAGATGTAATGGCAATAAATGGGATCAATTCGATCTCATGGAGTGGGTTAGAGGAAGCATTTGGATACAATATTTATTTCAGTGAGTCACCAATCCCGGAAGTTTTTAATCCGGATGATGTTACTTTAATAGGGTATTTAACGAAAGATGAACAGCTTACAATTGATCATGATCTTATTGCTCCTTATGCAGGTTTTAATGAGAATTTTACTGCTTACTATGGAATTACTGCACTTTCAGAATTTGGCTCAGAAAGTAATATTGTAACAACTTCAATAACTTCTGACCTGGAAATTGAAGAAAGTTATGCTTTTGGACTAAATAGTGCTTCAATTAACGATATTTACCAATCTTTTGCCTCCTCCGGTGAGGATGAAATTTCTCTTTCGGGAGTTGAGATCAGGAGTATGTTTCCTTCGGGGTATAAACCGTTTTCAATAAATGAAAACAGAAAAATCATCGAAAATGGAACTGGCGGGGATGATGATGAAGATCTTTCCGGGAAATTTTGGATAGGATTCGGTTCAACAAATAACGAATTGATTGTTTATGCAGAGATCAAAGACGACTCGTTGGTATTTTTGAATTCGCCGGAAAGTCCAAATTCCAGTTGGGCTTATGATGGCTGGCAAATAGGGATCGGTAATTATACGCCCTCTTCTTTTATAAAATCTTCAACACATGATCCATTTCAACGTGGTGCGGAACCTGACTACCAACTTAGAGCAAGTAATATATTAGGAGGGAATCCATTTATTTATGAAGCATACACTTCTGAAGTTGTACCCAATTCACAAACTATATTTGAAGAAACCGATTATGGATATCGGTTGTTAACTATCATTAATACGGTACATCTAACAGACAACGTAATCACACAAAATGATACATTATTCAATTTTCCAGATTCTTCAGAAATAGCATTATATCCATTCAACATAGCTATAGATGATAATGATGGAGTAAATGGAATCCGTGATACACAAGTATCCTGGTCAAGACTGGCAGGAGATGATACCTGGTGGAGAGACCCAACTCAATGGCAGACCATAGCATTTGTAGGGAAAAACAGAGTACAGAGTTTAAGCCATTATACAAGTTCATTACTTGGTTTAGAATCCAAAGAGGGGTTTCTGAGTGATACTATGAGTTTTGGGATCGAACTTTCAAAACCGGGTGATGAGCCCATTGAATCATTTCAGTTTGATATAGAGTTTGACACATCGAAGGTGAGTCTAGAGTCTATTGAACAAGATGGATTCTTGTCCGAAGGCTTTACTATCGTAACAAATGACTCCATTCCAGGAGTCCTGAAAGTATCTGCCGCTGGAGCTTCCGGCGTCGAAACAGAGGGTATTTTATATGGAATGCATATAATTCCTAAAACAGCAGACGAAAGTAATGTTTCACTTAAGGAAATATTCATCAATGAAGAGAAGCATGACCCATTGAGTGCCACTCTTAAGTTTTTTGAGCGACTTTGTGGAGATGTTACAAATGATCGTTCTATAAGTGCTCTGGATGCAACGTTTATTCTTCGAAACACGGTTTTCCTTGAGCCTCAGTTTCCATTGGTTGAATTGGATTCAATAGCCGCCGATGTAACAGGTAATGGCGACATCACCGCCTTTGATGCTGCAAAAGTGCTTCAATACGATATCGGGCTTATAGAAACATTATCGTGCGGAGGAAGCCTTGGAAAGTCAGCACAGGCAGCTTCAAAAGCCAGATGGGAAATTGTTTACGAGGATGAGTCAAGCCTTGAAGTTATGATCGATTATTCTGCGAGTAATCTGGAAATCAGCTCTATGGAACTTCTGCTAGAACTTCCAAACGAAATTAGCTTCAAAAATATTGAGGGTCTTCAAAAGGGCTGGACAGAAACTTCGAATACGAAAAATAGAAAGTCATTCATCTCAGCATTTGGCCTGGCTCCACTCGAGAAGAAAACAATGAAAGCAGTGTTCACCAAGAACAACAATGAATTGGTATCTGGATTAGAGGGAGAGTTGATGTTCAATGAATCTGTCCCTGTGAAACTACCTAAGATATTGCAGACTGAAATTCCGGAAGAATTTGCTTTGGAGTACAATTATCCGAATCCATTCAACCCGGAAACGAATATTGCCTATGCCTTGCCTGAGCGGGTAAAAGTTGAATTGTCGATCTATAATATACTTGGCCAAAAGGTAGCTGAATTGGTGAACACAGTTCAGGAACCGGGCAAATACAGCGTAAGATGGGATGCATCTCGGATGTCAAGCGGTGTTTACTTTTACAGGATCTCTGCAGGTAAATTCGCTTCCTCTAAAAAAATGATGTTGATCAAGTAGCTATGAAAAAAACGATATTATTATTGCTGATTCAGTTATTTGGGGTTGTGTTGCATGCACAGGTAAACCTGAGTATGCCAGATACAGTAATCAGCAGAGAATTGGAACAACTAATGATCCCTGTAAAAATCTCTGATATAGGTGAGGATGATATTTACGGTTTTTCGTTAGAGCTTGGTTTCGATCCTGAAGTTATATCTATAACAGGTTTTTCTCAGGAGAACACGTTAAGTCCTTCCTTTCTAATATTTGATAATGCAGGTAATTACGGATTATATCTTATTTCAGGGGCAGGTTCGGAGGCGATTGGTCACGAAGGAGTGCTGATTGTTCTGGAGCTTGCTATTCTTGATACTGGTTCTACCACATTGGAGTTTTCCCAAGTCAAGCTGAATGAAGGATCCCCCGCTGTAAACCCAACTGATGGTCTGATTAAAATTGTGCAGCCTCCGGCTAGCCCGGATCTTCAATCTCCAAAAACAGAGGGACTGGTAGAGAAAGATCTTACCCTGCTATGGTCTGCCGAACCAACAGCGAAAGAGTATAACATTCAGGTCTCGACAAATAGCAATTTTGACGTACTGGTGATGAACCAGCAGCTGGAAACCAATGAGATCGCTCTGAGTACTCTTGATTTTGATACCCAATATTACTGGAGGGTTCGTACTCAGAATGAATTAGGTTATAGCAATTGGTCCGGATCGAGAAGTTTTACAACACGTAAACAGATTCCGGGAGCTCCATCTCTGATTGGCCCTGAGGATGTAGCTGGGGATCAGAGTACAGAATTGAGTCTGATCTGGAGTCAGTCTGCTCGTGCAGATTCTTTCCGCGTGCAGGTTTCACTTCAGGATGACTTTACAAGCCTGATGACCGATTCTGTGGTGACAGATTCCATACTTTTTGTATCGGGATTAGATTTCCTGCAAACCTATTATTGGAGGATAAAGGGATTGAATAATGGGGGAGAGAGTGAATGGTCAGAAGCGTTCTCATTTACAGTCATGGAAAAGCCCAATACTTTTCCTATCGTTTCTTCTCCGCTAGGGAAACGTATACTTTCAGAAGACTTTGATGAATTTATAATTGCAAAGCTCGATACCGTATTTTCAGACCTTGAGTCAAATTCTTTGAATTATGAAATACAAATACTTGACGAAGAGATCTTAAGAATTGGACTCAATGGGGGGCAACTTCGTCTGATTCCGATAGAAAATAGTTATGGTAATACAGAAATAATTGTAAAGGCTACGGATGGAAACCAGGCTTCAGTATTTGATACCTTAACAATAACTGTAGAGTCAGTAAATGACTTGCCATATATAGGAGAGCTTCCGGATACTGTTGTGTTTATTGCTGGAGAAATATACAAACTTGAGGGTTTGCTGGATCTGATAGGGGATATAGAAAATCAGATAAATGATTTGATTCTAAGTATTGAATTGGAAAGTAATTTTGACTTATTGGCAACTCTGGACCAAACCGAAGGTTCGGTTACAATAACAGGGGAAGTGGGTACGGGAATCCTAAAGATAAAGGTAACTGATCAGGATGGAGGTGAAGCAACAGCATCGGTACAAATTGAAGTAATATTACTGGAATCATCAGAAGATCAGCCAGCTATTGCTGAAAAAGTTACACTTTCTCAAAACTACCCAAACCCTTTCAACCCGTCTACAATTATCAGTTTTACACTTCCGCAATATTCTGAAGTAAGTTTAAAGGTATTCGATCTGGCAGGGAGGCAGGTTATAACAGTTATTGATAAGAGAATGGGGGCAGGGAAACATTCTGTTTCATTTGATGCTTCAAAACTAACTTCAGGTATCTATTTTTACCGTTTGGTGACGAGTGGTTTTACTGAAACGAAACAAATGATGCTGATCAAATAAAAAAAGCCCGATTCAAAGAACCGGGCTTAATTCGTAATTTGTTAATCCTTATTCAGGATTCATTCATTATTCTTCAGGCTTCTTTAGCCTCTTCAGATTCGTCTTTCGTTTCCTCTGATTCGGACTCAGCCCCAGACTTATTGGAAGATTTTGTTTCTTCAGCAGCTTTTGTATCAGGTTTGGTCCAATCGAACTCAAGATCATCACGTGATTTGTTCATCTTGATCTTGATGGTAGAACCTGTTTCCTTCTTATGCTCAAGCAGCTCTTCCGCTAAAGGGTCTTCAATGTATTTCTGGATGGCACGTTTAAGTGGACGAGCTCCATACTTTTGATCGAATCCTTTTTCAGTGATGAAGTCTTTTGCACCTTTAGTGATTTCGATATTGAATCCAACATCACGGATCCTGGCAAAGAGTTCTTCACTAAGAATATCGATGATCTGGAAGATATCTTGTTTCTCCAGTGGCTTGAATGTGATCACATCATCGATGCGGTTCAGGAATTCAGGGTTGAACACTTTTTTAAGTGCATCCTGAATAGTGGTCTTCATCTTTGCGTAATCGAACGCTGTTTCGTTCACATCACCAAAACCAATTCCTTTACCCATGTTACGGATATCCCGTGCTCCGATATTGGAAGTCATGATAATAATGGTGTTCCGGAAGTCTACACGGCGACCAAGGCTGTCGGTGAGGATACCATCGTCCAGAACCTGTAACAGGATATTGAATACGTCAGGGTGTGCTTTCTCGATCTCATCAAGAAGTACAACACTGTAAGGCTTACGGCGTACTTTTTCAGTAAGTACTCCACCTTCTTCATACCCTACATAGCCCGGAGGGGCTCCGATCAATCGGGATACGGAGAACTTCTCCATGTACTCACTCATATCAATTCGGATGAGCGTGTCATCTTTATCAAACAGATATTTAGCAAGAACTTTGGCCATCTCAGTTTTACCAACTCCTGTTGGTCCTAAAAAGATGAACGAACCAATCGGTCTGGATGGATCTTTCAATCCGGCTCGGGTTCGTTGGATAGCTTTGGTTAGTTTGACGATCGCTTCTTCCTGCCCTATCACTTTACCAGCAAGGCTTTCCTTCATTTTCAGAAGTTTCTGACCTTCATTTTGGCTGATCTTATTCACAGGTACGCCACTCATCATGGCAATAACAGAAGCAACGTCATCTTCGGTAACATCAAAAACGATGCTTTCAGATTCTTTTTCCCACTCACGCTGTGCAACTTCAAGATCTTCGATAAGTCTTTTCTCTTTATCACGGAGTCTTGCAGCTTCTTCAAAGCGCTGTTTTTTTACCATTGAGTTTTTCTCAATGCTGGTACTTTCAATTTCTTCTTCCAGCTCGATGATATGTTTTGGAACGGTAATGTTTGCAAGATGAACCCGGGCTCCTGCTTCATCAAGAGCATCAATAGCTTTATCCGGAAGGAAGTGGTCGGTAACGTATCGATCGGTGAGTTTAACACACGCTTCGATTGCTTCAACACCATAATTCACGCTATGGTGCTTCTCGTACTTTCCTTTGATCTGATTCAGGATCTCAATGGTTTCTTCTGCTGTGGTAGGATCAACCATGATCTTCTGGAAACGTCGCTCTAATGCACCGTCTTTTTCAATGAACTGACGATATTCATTTAGCGTGGTAGCACCAATTGCCTGGATATCGCCACGGGCAAGAGCCGGTTTAAGCATATTTGAGGCATCAAGTGAGCCACTGGCTCCACCAGCTCCTACAATAGTATGAAGCTCATCAATAAACAGGATCACATTATCGGTTTTTTCCAATTCTGTCATCACTGCTTTCATGCGTTCCTCAAATTGACCGCGGTATTTTGTTCCGGCAACCAGAGCTGCTAGATCAAGGGCGATCACTCTTTTATCGTAGAGAACACGCGATACTTTTCGCTGAATAATACGGGCTGCAAGTCCCTCAGCAATAGCAGTTTTACCAACACCCGGTTCCCCGATAAGAACAGGGTTGTTCTTTTTACGTCTGCTCAATACCTGAGCAACACGTTCAATTTCTTTGTCCCGGCCAATGATAGGATCTAGTTTTCCCTCTTCGGCCATTTGTGTGAGGTCGCGCCCGAAATTATCGAGCACGGGTGTTTTTGATTTATCCATTCGCTTTTCTCTCGCACTACCTGTTCCTGATGATCCCTTAGGTGAAGGAGAAGAGGTGCTCGCTGAAACTGACGAAGCATCGTCGAATTCTTCCCGGGATTTGCCTGAAATAATAAGATCCAGTTCTTCACGAACTGCATCATAAGAAACGCTGAACTGCTGAAGGATCTGAGCAGCAATATTTTCATCATCTCTTAACAGAGATAGTAACAGATGTTCTGTTCCGATGGTGTCACTCTTATAGAGTTTTGCTTCCAGATAAGTGATACGTAATACTTTCTCAGCCTGCTTGGTTAATGGAATATTACCAACAGTAACTGATCCTCCGGTTCCACGAACTGTGTCTTCGATGGTCTTTTTTAGTTTAAAAAGATCGCAATCAAGATTCTTTAAAATGCGAACCGCAACGCCGTCTCCTAAACGAACAATTCCTAATATTAAATGTTCTGTTCCAATATAGTCGTGCCCCAAGCGCAGAGCTTCTTCTCTGCTAAACTGGATAACATCACGAACTTTACTTGAAAAATTACCCTCCATGTGATAAGTCCTCTTAAATGATAAAATAATTCTATTCTTCTAGGGCAAAAAACGAGCCAAACGTCAATTTAGTTCATTCTGAAACGAATGTAGTAGAGCAGGTAAGTAAAAGCAAACAAAATGAAGGAGTATTCTCTAAAAAAGAGGCTTTCCTGTCATTTCTTCAGGCTGTTCCACACCCATGAGCTTTAGTAGAGTAGGAGATACATCTGCCAGTATTCCGGGTTGCAGATCGATCTCATCCGGGTAGTTTACGATGATAGAAGGAACCGGGGCCGTAGTATGTGCTGTATGTGGACTTCCATCTGGTTTGATCATGCAGTCGGAGTTACCGTGGTCGGCAATGATCAGAGTTCGGTATCCGTGCTCAGTAGCCGTTTCAACTACACGTTTAAGCTGAACATCCACAGCTTCGACAGCATCGATAGCTGCTTGCATAATTCCGGTATGACCAACCATGTCTGTATTGGCAAAATTCAGGATCACCAGATCGTATTGCTCTGACTTTAACTTTTCAACGAGTGCATCTCCAACTTCGGGAGAACTCATTTCTGGTTGAAGATCGTAGGTGGCAACTTTAGGGCTTGGGATAACCAGGCGGTCTTCCCCTTCATTTGGAACTTCTTCGCCACCATTAAAGAAGTAAGTAACGTGAGGATATTTTTCAGTTTCAGCAATTCGAAATTGTTTCAGTCCTTGCTTGCTCACCCATTCCCCAATAGTATTTCTGAGAATTTGTGGGGGATAGGCAACTTTCACCCATTCGAAGGTTTCGTCATATTGAGTGAAGCTGAAATAATTCAGATTCAGATCGCCTTTGGTTTCAAATTCAGAGAATCCTTCCTGAGAGAGTGAACGGGTAATTTCACGGGCACGATCGCCTCGGATATTATAGAAAAGAACAGTGTCATCTTTGCCTATCCTTGATTCCGGGGAATCATCCAGAATCACAGGTTTTATAAACTCATCGGTAACATCATTTGCATAGGAGGCATCAAAAGCATCATCCGAATGCTCAAATTTTTCACCAATACCATTCACCAAGAGATCATAAGCAAGCTTAACACGTTCCCAGCGGTTATCTCTGTCCATGGCGTAATAGCGGCCAATTACAGAAGCCAGTTTTCCTGTACCGATCTCGTCTGCTTTTTTATTGAATTCCTGAGCATAGCCTTTGCCCGATTGAGGAGCAGTGTCTCGACCATCGGTAAAAGCGTGTATGTACACATTTTCAATACCATGATTTTTACAAAGCTTCAGGAGAGCAAAGAGATGATCGTTATGGCTGTGTACTCCTCCGTCGGAAAATAATCCCATCAAATGGATCTTATTTTTCTCTTTAGCCTTTTCAATAGCTTCCAGAATAACTTCATTCTCAAAGAACCCGCCATCGCGAATATCTTTATTCACTCTTGAAAGGGCTTGCCATACAATTCGGCCAGCTCCAATATTCATATGGCCAACTTCGGAATTACCGAATTGACCATCAGGCAACCCTACGCTTTCGCCACTCGCAATTAAATGGCTATGCGGACAGGTTGCAATGAGATGATCGTAAAAGGGTTTGTGCGCTTTATCAATAGCGCTAACAGAAGGGTCAACAGCGATTCCGAACCCATCTAAAATTACAAGTAGTGCTTTAGATTGTCCCATGGGCTTCCTCCGGGAGAGTTCGGATATGATCTGTTTATAAGTTGTTTACTCGTTTGGTCAATTGAGCTTTCTTGCGTGCAGCATTGTTCTTGTGAATAATGCCTTTAGTACTCATTCTGTCTAGGAATGCAGTAGCTTCTTTAAGAGCCGCTTCAGCAGTTGCTTTATCAGTAGCAGTTTCTACTTTTCTGATGAGAGTTCTCATTCGTGAGCGACGAGTACGGTTTTGCTCGTTTCTTGCCTTATTCTGACGAGTACGTTTTTCTACAGATTTATTTCTTGGCATGGATTTACAGTCGTTTTATTCTTTTCTAAGTCCAAAAATTGTTCAGAACATAAAATTACGGCTTCCTTAAATCTTATACAAGAAAGGATTGAATAATTAATGGAATAAACTTAATTTAGCTGTTCTGTTATGATAGTGGTAATTGATGGCCCCGCAGGTTCGGGAAAAAGTTCAACCGCTCGCGCTGTAGCTGAGCACCTCGGTATCCAGTATCTGGACTCGGGTGCCTTGTATCGCGTGGCCACCCTGATCTACTTGAAAGCAGAGAAGAACAAAATAACGTTCTTTGAACTCCTGAAAGAAAATAAGATCTCATTTCACTTCAAAGATAAGAAGTTTCATGCCTTTCTGAATGGTACCAATGTATCAGAAGAAATAAGGACCATGGAAGTTTCTCAATCGGTAAGTGAAGTTGCTGCGATCCCGGAAGTCCGGTCATTTGTAAATGACTTAATGCATAAAGCTGTAAAGCAGGATGTATACGTTGCAGATGGCAGAGATTTAGGAACAGCTGTTTTCCCGAATGCAACATTGAAATTTTTTATGGTTGCTGATTTGAGAAAGCGCGCTGAGCGGCGACTGGCTGAACTCCTTAGGAAAGGAGATGAAGTGACTTTGGAAGAAGTGATGGATAACATCGCCCAAAGAGATGAGACCGATTCAAACAGAAGTGCAGATCCGCTTAAGAAAGCGGACGATGCCGTAGAGATTGATACCTCCTCACTTAGTTTTAATGAGCAGGTGTCAATTATTTGTGATCAGATAGAACCATTGATCACGAAATAACTAAAACATTAACTCTATCCCATATCCGAAAGCCGGGTGTGAGGTTAAACATTTAACACATATTTATAATGTCAGAAGACGTAAAAAAAGACCAAACAGAACAGGAAGAAGTACTAACCGAAGAGGTTGTTGAAGAGACAGCGGAAGAAACTGTTGAAGAGCCTGTTGAAGAAGTTACAGAAGAAACTGTAGCTGAAGTCAAAGAAGAAAAAGAAGAAGCCTTAACCCACGTATTCAGTGGTGATGTAGAAGGTGAAGTGTACACATTCGATCAGCTTGCTGGCCCATCTGATGAATATACAGCTGATGAGTACAACGAAATGATGGGGATGTATGAAAACACCCTCAATGAAATTGAAGAAAAAGAAATCGTTACCGGACGTATTGTTTCTATTGATGAGAAATACGTTGTGATCGATATCGGATTTAAATCTGAAGGTATCATCGCCGTTAACGAATTCCCATCCAAGGTTCTTGAAACTATGGCCCCTGGCGATGAAGTGGACGTATTCCTTGATCGTGTAGAGGACAAAGAAGGTCAGTTGATTCTTTCCAGAAGAAAAGCTGATATCCTCCAGGCCTGGGAAAAAATTGAAGCATCACACGAAACCGGTGAGATCGTTGAAGGTCTTATCAAGAGAAGAATTAAAGGTGGTATGGTTGTTGACCTGTTTGGAATCGACGCATTCCTTCCTGGTTCTCAAATTGATGTTCGTCCGGTTCGCGATTTTGATGCATACGTTAACAAGACCATGGAGTTTGCAGTTGTGAAACTGAACATGGCTGCTGAGAACGTAGTTGTTTCTCACCGTGCTCTTATCGAGTCTGATCTTGAAGAGCAGCGCGAGCAGATCCTTGACACAATTGAAGCTGGTCAGGTTCTTGAAGGTGCTGTTAAAAATATTACTGACTTCGGTGTATTCATTGATCTTGGTGGTGTTGACGGCCTTCTTCACATCACTGACCTGTCCTGGGGACGTGTTGATAATCCAAATGAGATCGTTCAGCTTGACCAACGTCTTAACGTTGCCGTTATCGACTTTGATGAGAAGAGCAAGCGTGTGTCTCTTGGTTTGAAACAACTGCAACCACATCCATGGGAAGAAATTCATGGCAAATATCCTGAAGGAATGAAAGTTCAGGGTCGTGTGGTTTCTATCGCAGATTACGGTGCATTCATCGAGCTTGAAAAAGGTGTTGAAGGTCTGATCCACATCTCTGAGATGTCATGGACTCAGCACATCAAACACCCATCTCAGCTTGTTGAGAAAGATGATGTGGTAGAATGTATTGTATTGAACATCAACGAAGACGAGAAGAAGATCTCTCTTGGTGTTAAGCAACTTACCAAAGATCCATGGGCTGATATCCTTGACAGATTCCCAATCGGTTCCAAGCACAAAGGTATTGTGCGCAACCTCACCAACTTTGGTGTGTTTGTTGAGCTCGAACCAGGTATCGATGGTCTTATCCACGTATCTGACCTTAGCTGGGAAGACAAAGTGGAGCATCCAAATGAAGTAGTTACCAAAGATCAGGAGATTGAAGTGGTAATTCTGGGTGTTGACTTCGACAACCGTCGTATTACTCTTGGGCACAAACAAGTTCTGGAAAATCCTTGGGAGCAATATGCTCGTGAGTACACTCCGGGAACCAATGTTGAAGGTGAAGTTGTAAAAGTAACTGACAAAGGAGCTTTTGTGAAGCTTCCTCTTGGTGCTGAAGCATTCCTGACCCTTGCTAAATCTGTTGAACCAGAATTCAAAGAAGGTCAGAAAATAGAGGCGTTCATTCTGAGATTTGACGATGCAGGTAAGTCTATCGACTTGAGCCAGCTTGATTCAGACCAGAAGAAAGCCGCTAAAGCTGCCAAAGCAGCCAAAGATGCAGACGTTGAAACCGGTGCACCGACACTTGGTGAAATGTCAGGCCTCGGCGCTTTGAAAGAAAAGATGGAAGCTGAAGAAAAAGAAGCTGCTAAGAAGAAGGCTTCTAAAAAGGAAGAAGCTTCTGACGAAGAAGAGTAAAAAGTAGTCATTCCGGCCTTGAGCCGGAATCTTCTTATAAGCAGATCGCGGGTTTAAGCCTGCGAAGACTGTAAAAATTAGAAAGCCCTGTGCATTAATTTGTTCGGGGCTTTTTTATTTCGAAATACTTGAATTCTTTTCAGTTAAATGAGTATTTATTTAGAACTCTGTTTTTTTGATTTTTACTCAGACTAATGAGTCAGGAATAAGCATGAATAAATATTTTTTAGCCGTACCACTTTTAATAGCGCTTTTTTTATTGAGCATGAATTGTGATACGGTAAATAGTGATCCAAAAGAAGAGGAAGAAGTTCAAGAGATTTTAGTGGGCTTGATCGGTAAAGACCCGGCAGGTTTCTGGTTTTTTGATACCGATTCTCTTGCCCTGGTTGATTCTCTGATTCTGGACTACACCCCGTCTGAATTCGAAGTGGATTATACCAATAAGGTGATGTACTGGCATCAAAATTCTCCAGCCTCCCAAAAAAGTATCCATAAGTATGATCTTGAAAGTGAATCAGAAATAACTGTTGCTGCAGAAGGGTTAAAATTAACTTTGAATACACAGGGGACTTACCTGGTGAATTATGGAGCACCAGTAACCAGCATTTATTCTACCGATCAATTAAATCTGGTTTTTGAGGATTCTATTGGGAATGTTTTTAAAGTGCTCTCTTCTGACGATGAGCATACTTTCTATTCACTAGGATATGACGAACTGGATAGTGGTAGATCCTTACTGTTTCATAAAATTGATTTAAATGATATTGAAAATATCACCATAAATACCTTTGATTCACTTGATACTTTTGGACTAAACGATGCAGTTTTATCAGGAGATGAGAAGTTTTTGTATTTGGGTTATAACTGGAACACAGCGGGTTCGACATAGGCATATTTAAAGTTGTTGATCTGGAAAGTGGTCAGGTAGTAGAAGAATATGAATGTCCGCCTACTCCTGAAATAGCATTATCTCCGGATGGAAAAAATGCGTTTGTAACAGGTATTCCTGGTTTTTTTACAACTCAACCTAAGAATTTGAAAGTATACCGCTACTCAGTCGACCAACATCTTTTTGAAGTGTTCATTGATCATCCATCTGAGATAGGGTTGTCTGGTGATGAGTTTAAAGATAATGTAATGATGGTAAGTAAAGGTAATTCAGCGTTATATCTCACTCCGGGTAGCAAAATGCTGGAAATGGAAAAGCGTGCAAACCTGATAAAACTAGACATTGAATCTAGGACTGTGTTGGGAGCTTTTGAAATCCCCTTAGATTACAGGGGATATCTCACAACTATATTTAGGGAGCTGGAGATTTATAAATACTGAAGTTAATTTTTCACATTTGAAAATTCGGAAAACTAATGAAAAACATCATGCTGATCTGATGCTGATTACCCCTTGTCGAAAAAAGTTTTTCAGGAAAAAGAAGAATAGGGATGAGACACAATGTCACTGCCAGAAACCTCACTTCAAATAAAAGAAAACGGTCTTATTCTGAGAATCCTTTCGGCTTTTAATCTTTTTGTTATTCTCTCTGTTGAAAGCATACACCACATTACGGGCAGAACTTAATTCTTTATCATTGGTGTATTTAACCTGAATGGCATCCCCTCCAGGTTTGAGTTTTGAAAGGGCGTCGACGAGTGCAGAATATTTAGAACTCTTTTTTCTTGAACTCGAGATCTCGGCCCTTGGGACCATCTTTATTTTCATAACCTCAGAACTATTATTGATATCCGAAATGATATTATAATAGATTTCTGAGAAAAAAAAGAAAATAAATTAGACTAAGGAACTTGAACGTTACCCATGATTTTTTCCACAATATCTTCCGAAGAAATATCCTCTGCTTCAGCTTCAAAAGTAGGGATGATCCTATGGCGGAAAACATCGATAGCGATTGTACGAACATCTTCCGGAGTTACGTAGGCTCTGTGCTCCATAAATGCCTGTGCCCGGGCAGCGAGGTTCAGGTTGATGGTGGCGCGGGGTGAAGCACCAAATCCAATAAGATCAGAAAGTTCATCAAGACCGAAATTCTTAGGTTTTCGGGTGGCGAAAACAAGATCAACAATGTATTTCTCCACTTTTTCGTCCATATAAATTTCATTCACAACTTTGCGTGCGTCTAAAATAGTTTTTGGATCAACAACTTTGTTTAATTCTGTTTTGGGTCCTGTTTTTGCCATTCTTCTCATGATCTCAAGTTCCTCATGCTCGGTAGGATAATCGATCTTGAGTTTCAACATAAAACGGTCGACCTGAGCTTCAGGAAGCGGGTAAGTTCCTTCCTGTTCAACTGGGTTTTGAGTAGCCAGAACGAGAAATGGTTCTTCTAATTTAAAAGTAGTTTCACCAATGGTAACCTGCTTTTCCTGCATCGCTTCAAGCAGAGCACTTTGTACTTTAGCCGGTGATCGGTTGATCTCATCAGCTAAGATAATATTCGCAAATATAGGACCTTTTTTCACGAAGAAGTCCCCTTCTTTCTGATTGTAGATCAGCGTACCGATCAGATCGGCAGGCAACAGGTCGGGGGTAAACTGAATTCGTTGAAACGCTGTATCGATCACAGTTGCTAACGAAGAGATAGTAAGTGTCTTGGCCAGACCAGGAACTCCTTCAAGTAAAACGTGTCCGTTTGTTAATAGCCCAACCAATAGACGGTCTATCATGTACCCCTGACCGATGATCACTTTATCAAGCTCTGTTCTGATATCTTCTATAAATGCACTATGCTTTTCGATCTTAGCCGTCAGTGCTTCCATGTCAATTGCGTGTTCACTCATTTTAATAAATTCGGTTTTAGTATTTGAAGATGATATGGTTAATTTCTCGTCTTCCAAAAAACCATCAAATATAAACAATGGATGTTTTACAATCTTTTTTATTAGGCCTTATTCAGGGATTAACTGAATTTTTACCCATCAGTAGCTCAGGCCATCTCGCGCTCGGGGAATATTTTTTGGGAGCAGGTACAGATGCAGGTATAACTTTTGAGGTGGTGGTACACTTCGGAACCTTATGCAGTATTGTGATCTACTACTGGAAAGATCTGATCAAGTTATTTAAGGCTGGAGTAGGTTTTCTTGGTAGTCCCTCGCAAAAGAAAGACGATCCCGATGTACGTATCATTCTGTTTATTCTGGTGAGTATGATCCCAGCTTTCATCGTTGGTTTTACACTCAAAGATCAGGTAGAGGAGTTTTTTGATGATCCTTTGTTCGTCTCAGGAATGCTGATCGTTACAGGATTTATTTTATTTATGACAAAATTCGCTAAAAAGCAGGAGGGAGAGGTTAGCCTTGGGAAAAGTTTCCTGATCGGTATTGCCCAGGCTTGTGCCATGATTCCAGGTATATCAAGATCGGGATCAACAATTTCTACGGCACTCTATTTAGGTGTTAAAAGGGAGGATGCTGCGAACTTTTCCTTCCTGATGGTGATACCTGTTATTGCCGGAGCAATGCTGCTTCAGATCAAGGAAATGCTGGAACTGGGGGTAAGTGATGCTCAATTTACCAGCCTGATCATAGGATTTTTTACAGCGTTTATTTCAGGATATTATGCTCTGAAATATCTGATCATTATTCTCAAGAAGAAAGGATTTCATTACTTCGCTTACTATTGCTGGCTGGTTGGAGCGGCAGGGATCGTTTACTTTACCATTTAACTATTGGAGGCACCATGAGAGTCCTGATTCTTCTGTTTGTAGTATTGTTCATAATGAATGAGAATGTGTGTGCTCAGCATGAAGACCACACTTCGGCGTATAAAGGAGAGGAGACCAGAGCCATTAAGAGTTTGTCTGCGGATGATCTGAAAGAACTTGAAGAAGGAAAGGGCTGGGGATTTGCCAAACCAGCTGAATTGAATGGGTATCCCGGGCCGTCTCATATTTTAGAGATGAAAGAAGAATTAGAACTTACTCCGGATCAGATCGCCAGAATAGAGACGGTTTTTGAATTTATGAATAAAAAGGCGAGGCAGTTGGGGGTGAAATTCATAGAGGCAGAAAAAGCGTTAGATTCGGCATTCAAAAGTGGAGAGGTTGATACAGAGATTCTTTATAAACTGGTTTCGGCTTCAGCGAACACGCGAGGGAATTTGAGGTTTGTTCATCTTGATGCACACCTCTCAATGATGGAAATATTAAGTAAATCTCAGGTGAGCCAATATAATCAGTTAAGAGGTTACGCAAGTGGGGATCCATGTGAAAGTGTACCTGAAGGTCACGACCCGCAGATGTGGAAGAAGCATAATAATTGCTCTGAGTAAGTCTAGAATAAGTACCCGGCGGTGAAATAGATCCCATATCCTTCGTCAGAGAAACCAATATCTCCTCTAATGATGAAGTTTGGGGAGAAGAAAGATGCAGTACCACCAAAGCCGAATGTCTGTTTGAGATCGGAAGCGATATCAGAAAACGACGATGTGTTTGGAAATGAGCGGCCAAGATCATAGAAAATAGTACCACCGAATTCAGCCTGTATCTCAGGTACAGAAAACAACCATGTTCTGAGTTCCGTATTGAATACAAAGGCATTGTCATCCAGGAAACGGTGCGATGCATAGCCTCTTAAGGTTTCTTCATCACCCACATAAGGAAGTTTCCAGTAGGGTACATTTCCGTTAGTAAGTTCAAGTAAGAATCTGTTTGCAACTGTTACATCTTTGATAAGGTGAAAGGTAAAGTAGCTTCTGGCATCTAATTCAAATTGAGTGAGGTTAAATGAACTTCCCCAGAATTCACTTCCAGCCTGAAACCCTGCATCCATAAAGGTTCCAACGGTAGGACGGAATTCATTGTCCCTGTTCTCCCACGTAAAACCAAGCCCCATCATAAATGTTTTGCCACCTTTATACCCGGCAGGACGTTCTTCTGTAATAAGCCTGTCAGTAGCATTATCCCAGGGGGTTTCATATTTGAGATCGATCGTGTGCTTGAGATCAAATTGTTTTACACTGCTGGTACTTTTAAACAATGGGTAACGGGTAGTATGTTCAATTCCAACAGAAAAAGATTTGAAAGTGTAATAGTCTGGTTTTCCGGCAGGAGGATCTGTGAGCTTATCATAGTTTCCAATACCATAATAGGCATCCTGAAAGAAACGGTAGCCATAGATTTCGGTGGTGGTTCTGAAATCAGAGTTGAATGCATGTGGTTTATCAACCAAAAGCTGAAAAGTGTATAGTCCCTTAGTAGATGCAATAGCAGCAACCTGGGTATATCTGTAGAAAGGGGTGATACTATCCCGAAAATGATACCAGCTGAATAAGCCCCCGCCCATTAAACCAAAATCGCTGTTATATGAAATAGCAGGGATGAAAGCGAAGTCCAGAGAGTCCTGAGGCGTTTGTTGCCTGGCAGTGGTTACCCCGGACAGGCTCAGGCATATTAAAATGATAGCAAGAAGCCTGTATTTGATAATCAAGTAGCTAGTTTATAAAGAGGAATGTTACGATCAGTAAAATCGGAACCAATATACATACCGACCATAACAAATACCCTCCAAAGCTAGGCATTTTAACTCCATTCTGTTCTGCTATGGATTTAACCATAAAGTTTGGAGCATTACCAATATAGGTGAGGGCTCCAAAGAACACGGCACCCGTAGAAATTGCCATGAGTGTATGGGACATATCGGTCATCAGATGCTGGGCATCGCCGCCGGCTGCATTGAAGAAGACGAGATATGTTGGAGCATTATCCAGGAACGCTGATAAAAGTCCGGTTATCCAAAAGAACATATAGTTGATCGGATCTCCGTTTGAATCAAATACAGCATGATTTACAAACTGCAGTGCACCTTTACCATCGTTAGCGGCTTTCAACATGGCTATCGGAGCGATGATAGTGATGAAGATTCCGGCAAAAAGTTTACCCACTTCCTGAATAGGAAACCAGTTAAATCCATTGGCAGCACGACTCTCTTTGGAGGTGATCTTCCAGCTTACCCACGACAATAAAAGAAGGGTGAAGTCGCGTACCAGGTTTGCATTTGCAACATGCACATGGAAAATTGTGATCTCACCAAGATCAACCAATCCGGAGAAAAGAACAGCACCAACTACACCCAGAATAAGTACCAGATTGATGCCCCCTTCAATACCCAGAGGTTCGGTGCCATCATTACGTGGTTCTGTATTCGTTTCCTTGTTATAAAGACGCTTATCCCAGATGTAGTACACGATTAATAAAGCAATGGCAACAAACCACATCTCAAAGAAAAGGTGTTTGGTTGTCCAGAAGAAATCAACACCCTGGAGGAATCCAAGGAATAAGGGTGGATCACCAAGAGGGGTTAAAGATCCACCCACATTGGCAACTAGAAAGATGAAAAATACGGCAATGTGTTTTTTGGTTGATCGCCATGCATTAGCACGCAAAATAGGCCTTATGAGCAGCATTGCGGCACCAGTTGTACCCATCCAGCTTGCAAGGATTGTACCTATCAGTAATATCAAAGTATTTACTTCGGGAGTACCTTTCAGATACCCTTTTATTCGAACACCCCCGGAGATCGTAAACAAGGCCAGTAATAATATGATGAAAGGGAAGTATTCCAGAAGGTAGGCATGAAGCACTTCATAAAGGGTAGCCTCAAAGCCAAATTCAATAATCAGGGGAATCACCAGAGTAGCAGCCCAGAAAGCGGAAACTTTACCAAAATTATGATGCCACCAATGTTCAGAGATTAAAGGAAAAACGGCAATAGAAATCAGAATACCAGCAAAAGGAATCGCCCATAGTAAACTAAGGTCACTACCTACAATACCATGACTTCCTGATGATTCTGCTGCAAACACAATATCCGAAAAGGCAAGAACTAATAATGGCACCAAAAAGAATTGTGCTTTTTTAAGAATTGATTTAAGACTCACAAAAACCTGAATAATGTTTCAATTAATTTTTCAAGGAAAATAACAGAAGAAAAACCCTTTCAAAAAGAGATGGTGTTACGATTTGTGAAATCACTGTTAAAAGATTGTAAAGCCGTCAACTCCATCCACAAACAGTTGCCTGTTTGTCTAATTGTTATCTTATTGATTGGTAACATTTAAAGCAAATTAAAGGTGTGTAAAATGATGGAAGCGTTAACGGCAACCAATATTGAGCAAAAATTACAATCACTGAATGGCTGGGGTTATTCTGATGATAAAATATTCAAACAATTTGAGTTTAAGAATTTCAGAGAGGCGCTTTCTTTTATAGTAAAAGTCGGCTTTGAAGCAGAGGAGCTGGGACATCATCCCAATATCTTTAACGTATATAACCGTGTTGAGATAGCGCTGCAAACCCATGATGCCGGAGATAAAGTAACTCAAAAAGATGTGGAACTGGCCCGGGCGATAGAGGCGTTGTTTTGAAAGTTGAGGGAGAGAAAATTTTGAGTTCAAATGTATGGCAATAAGAGATAAAAACTCTTATATTTGAGGCCTTCTGTTATTCGGGCAAAGTGCACGAATGACTGTTTTCAGACGAAAACATCCATAGAAACCAATACATACTATGAGTAAGAATTATTACGAACTAACGTATATCATCAATCCTGTTTTAGAGGAAGATGGATTAAAAGCTGCTGTTGAGACGATCAATAAGCTTATCACAGATAACGGCGGCGAGATCGAAGAAGTTGACGAATGGGGCTTGCGTCCTTTTGCCTACGAAGTTGACAAGAAAAACAACGGTTACTACATCAATATGTATTTTACCGCACCAGCAGAAGTGATTCCAATGGTTGAGCGGTACATGCGTATTGAAGACGAGTACATGCGTTACCTCACTCTGAAGTTCGATGCTAAAATGCTTCGCCACAGAGAACTGGTTAAGAAAAACGAAGTACCAAATATCTTCGCTGTTGAAGAAGAAGAAAACGAAGATTAATCCATCAAATCGTAAAGAAATTCCATTATGATTAAGAATCCATCACATCCAAAGAAAAGCATTCGCAAAGTTAAGCAATGCAAGTTCACCAAAGCAGGTGTTGAATACATCGATTACAAAGACACCGAAACACTGCAACGCTTCACCAACGACCAGGGAAAGATTCTTCCACGTCGTGTAACAGGTACAAGTGCAAAACACCAACGTCAGCTTACAAGAGCTATCAAACGTGCGCGTTTCCTTGCTCTTATGCCATATGTAGCTGAAAACCTTCGTTAATAGTAGAGATATAGTATCATGAAAGTTATTCTTAAAGAAGACGTAGAAAAATTAGGACAAGCTGGTGAGCTTGTAGATGTTAAAGACGGATACGGACGTAACTACCTTATCCCTCAGGCTAAAGCCGTTCTTGCAACAAAAGGTGCGATCGCAGAGATCGAATTAATGAAAAAACGTGCTGCTCTTAAAGCAGAACTTACTGTTGCAGAAGCTAAAGACCTTGCAAAACTGCTCGAAGCAACCTCGGTTACAATTCCTGTAACTGCTGGTGAAGACGGTAAGATCCACGGAACTATTACCAACATCCAGATCGCGGAAGCTCTAGAAGAAAGAGATATCCTGGTTGACAGACGTAACATCACCATTGACGAAGAAGTTAAATCTCTTGGTGAGTATACTGCTACTGTTGAAGTTCTTGGCGATCTGAAGCCTAAAGTTAAAATTTGGGTGGTTAACGCCGAATAATTGCTCATCCGGGAAACTGGATACAGCTCGGAACTGCTGTAAGATTTTACAGATTTGTTAAGTCTTATAGTTTGATGCTTCACATATGAAGTTTATCATACAGTAAGAGAAATTATCCAGAACCGAATATTTCAGATGAAAGCAGTAAAAACATTTATAGTGGGGATCATCCTGGTGATGTTATCCCCACTTTTTGTTTATGGTCAGATCCCGGATCCGGTTAAGTTCGGAGTGAAGGAGATTCCTGCGAAAGTCCAGGCGGGTGAAGTGTTTAATATACTTATTGATGCTTCCATTGAAGGTGACTGGCATATGTATTCGATACTCAATGATCCGGATGCAGGCCCTTTCCCAACAGAATTTTCCGCCGATTCAAATAATTTTGTATTAGCAGGGGAGGTGATCGAGAGTGATGCAGATGTTGAATTTGATCCGAACTTTGAAGCAGAACTTGGCTGGCATTCCAGTTTCGCACAATTCACCGTTCCTGTAGCCATTAAAACCGAATTATCCGGTGAGCAGGAAATAAAACTTTCTGTTTTTTATCAGGTTTGTAACGATCGGGTTTGCCTGCCCCCTAAGACCAAAATAATAACAACAAGTGTTGTTGTTGAAGGTATAGCTGAAACACCATACGAAGCTGCTATTGGTGGAATTGATACGCCCGAGACTCAGAAAGAGTACAAACAAAAGGCCATTAGTAAAGATGGATTATTTTCATTTATATGGGTAGCAATTTTAGCAGGATTTGCTGCTTTGCTCACCCCTTGTGTGTTTCCAATGATACCGCTTACCGTTTCCTATTTCTCCAAACAAAAGGAGAATAAGAAAGGAGTTGGTCAGGCTTTGATCTTTGGGATCGCAATCGTGATCACATTTACCCTGATCGGTATACTACTAGCAGTTATTCTGGGAGCTTCAGGAGCACAGAATTTTGCTTCCAATCCATTTGTGAATGCTATGATAGCTTTGGTTCTGATAGCATTTGCGCTCAGTTTACTGGGTGCATACGAACTTCAGCTTCCTCATCAGCTCACAAACTTCCTGAATCGCAAGAGTAACGAGAGTTCAGGACTGGTTGGAATATTATTCATGGCAATGACCATAAGTGCGGTTTCATTTTCATGTACAGCACCTTTTGTTGGAGCCGTTTTTGCAGCTGCTGCTGGTGGAGAGTGGTTTTATCCAATAATTGGAATGGTTGGATTTTCAGCTGCTTTTGCTTCACCGTTCGTATTGTTTGCGATGTTTCCGAAATGGCTGGAATCTCTTCCAAAAAGTGGTTCATGGATGAACCTGGTGAAGGTACTCCTTGGATTCATAGAACTCGCCGCTGCTATTAAATTTATCTCCAATGTAGATCTCGTTATGGGCTGGGGAATGGTTAGCCGTCCTTTCGCTATCGCAGCCTGGATCGCCATTTTCTTTGTAGCTGGTTTATACGTATTGGGAGTTTTTATACTGAAGCATGAGACCAAGCCAGAGACAGTATCCACTGGCAGATTGATGTTAGCATTGCCACTGTTCTTGTTCAGTTTTTATTTAATACCAGGCTTACTCGGTGCTTCTTTGGGGATCTGGGATTCGTGGCTTCCGCCAAAACAAGCAACTGATGTGAGCGTAGTCGGAACAATTGCCGCTATGGGGGGTGCCGGAACAGGGACTTCTTCAGAGGAGGGATGGACTCAGGATTTCGACAATGCGGTTGACGAAGCAAAAGATGAAGGTATTCCGGTTTTCATCGATTTTACAGGATATACCTGTACCAACTGCCGGGCGATGGAATCAAACGTTTTTCCACTGGCCGATGTAAAGGAGAGATTCGGACAGATGAAGCTGGTTCAGCTGTATACCGATGGAGGGACGGATGCACAGAAAAACCAAATGCTCCAGTTTGAATTAACCGGAAATGTGGCACTTCCTACGTATGTGATCCTGGATCCGTCCAATAAACAGGTTCTGGCTCAGGAACTTGGATATATTGCTGCCGATAAATTTGTTTCTTTCCTTGATAAAGGAATCAACGCTTACAAATCACAATAGCATATTAGGTACCGCTACTAAACGCTGAATTGTTCTATTTTCAACATTGGGGAAGTGCGTTAACTTCTTCAGTGACAAATAGGATCATCAAACTTGCCCTGATTGACGGTACGAAAGCCCACATTCTTGTTTTTTATCTTCGCCTTTGTGGTAGTGGCATTGGTCTGTCATCAAAAGGCTGAGGCTCAAACAACGGTTTTCACTTATTTGGATATTCCAGACTTCGATCCCGATACGGCCTATCAACTACATGAGTGGATTTTACCTGAGAGTATCGAGGTATTTGCCGATGGTGAGCCGATTCCCAGAGAACACTGGATTTATGAACCAGATTCTTACCAATGGAGAATTCGCCGGGATCATATTGAAGAATACCGATCAGCAGGACAGCTAAGAATTGAATATCAGGCATATCCACTCGCCATTAGAAGGACATTTGTAAATCGTGAGGCCATTGAAGTTGGGGATGATTTTTTTATAAACGAAAATGATTCATCAAGGGCAGCAATTGCACAACAAGGTCAGGTAATTTTTGATAATTCAAACCTGCAGCAACGTGGTAGTTTAAGCCGTGGTATTATTGTTGGTACTAATCAGGATTTTGCATTGGAGAGCGGACTTCAATTTGAACTGAATGGACAGCTGACCGATGATGTTTCTATCAATGCCTCATTAACTGATAAAAGTATTCCTATTCAGCCAGACGGAACCACGCAAAACCTAAGAGAATTTGATAGGGTATTCATCCAACTGAAATCACAGAATACCAGAGTTGAGATGGGAGATGTGGATGTGAGTTTCGAGCAAAGTACTTTTGCGAAGCTCAACAGAAGACTTCAGGGGGCAGCGGGGTACTCAAATACTGATTATGGAGATTACAGCGCGGCGTTGTCGGTGGTTCGAGGAACCTATAAGTCGGTTTCATTTCAGGGACAGGATGGTGTTCAGGGTCCCTACAGATTGACTGGTCGTGAAAACGATGAGTTTGTAATTGTACTGGCCGGTACAGAACGAGTATATATAAATGGAAATGAAGTCACCAGGGGTGAGGAGTATGAGTACATCATTGATTATGGATTAGGTGAGATCTACTTCACCAACAATTTGTTGATCAAAGACGAGACCAGAATAGTAGTAGAATATGAGTATATCGATCAGAATTTTAACAGCACTCTGATTGCGGCTGAAGCAAAGGACGATTTTTTTGATGGAAAGCTAAGTATTGGAGCGTCGGTTATACGGCAGGCCGATGGGGATGAGCTATTATCACAGCGCGCACTAGATCAGGACGATATAAATGTATTAAAAGGCATTGGGGATGATCTGGATGCGGCAGTAGTTTCAGGAGAACGAGTAGCGGATGATGAGGACGATAATAATGTCAGGTATGCCAAAGTGGATACCACATTAAATGGACAGGTTTATTCAATTTATAAAAATATCCCCGGTTCGGGACAGTCTCTATATATAGTGAGCTTCACGAAAGTCGGAGAAGGTGCAGGTAGCTATGAAAGAGTGAGTGGCTCTGTAAATGGATTGCTGTATGAATGGGTAGGTCCGGGATTGGGTAAATATGAAGCCTTTAGAAAATTACCGGCGCCAAAAGAGCAGCATATGATTGCCTTAAATAGTGCGCTGGCACTGAGTGATAAAATTCAGGTATTCGGAGAATTCGCCACCAGTGGATATGATCGGAACCGGTTCTCTGATCTGGATGATAATGACAACAACGATATTTCTTACCTCTCGGGGATCAGGCTTAATAGCTTAGAAACCAGTATAGGGGATCTGAGTGCCAACGTATCCAGAAGATATACTGGCGCAAACTTCCGGTTTTTTGAGCGGACTAAAGAAGTAGAGTTTGACAGGAAATGGAATATTAATCGTGTATCAGATTCAGAGGAAAGTTTAAACGAAGCCTCATTGGTTTACGATATCACTCCGAATACAAAAGCAGAGGCTGAATTTGGGCTTATAAACCGGGATGATTTTGAAGGGAGCCGATACGGAATGAACATAGTTTCAAATGAGCAAGGCATTCCGGGTTTGAATTACATGGGCGATTATGTAGATACAAAAGATGAGATTTCACAACAATCCGGAAACTGGCTACGGCAAAAGGGAAGTGTGAGTAAAAATCTGGGATTCTCGATTACCCCCTATGTTGGCTTTGAACATGAAAACCGGATTCAGCGTGATCTGGTTAGCGATTCATTGCGTAATGCTTCTTTTTCTTTCTATGAACTGGGACCAGGAGTTCGGTTTGGCAGATCAGTTTTTAATGTAGATGCAAGTGTGTATTATCGTTCTGAAGATAGAGTGTTAGGAAATGAGTTGGAAAAAGAGTCCACGGCAATAGAGCAGAGGCTAAAAGTAAATTATCAGCCATCCAATTATTTCAATACCAAAAACGAGATCGCTATCCGAAATAAAGAATTTATCTCAGAATTCAGGCAGGCAGGAAATAATAACCGAAATGGTTTATTGCTCAGATCGGTAACGGATTACAGTACCAGCTCAGAGTTTATAAATGGGCAAGTACTATATGAAGCAAATACCGAAAGGAGAGCATTACTTCAGGAGGCATATCTGGAAGTAGGTCCCGAATTAGGTCAATACGTTTGGATTGATGATAATAATGACGGAGTTCAACAGATCGATGAGTTCTACCCGGAGCTGAGCCCGAATGAAGGAACCTATGTGTTGCAGTATCTTCCTTCAGACGAACTGTTCAATGTGATCGATCTTAGAACAAGATTCAGAAATGAGATACGTCCTTTGGTCTCACTTTCAGATGAAGCTGGTGTGTCAGGGTTATTTTCAGGGTTGACTCTCAGGTCCAGGATCGACATATCAGAGAATTCCACAACCGATGAACTAAGTGATGTGTATCTACTGAAGCTGAATACTTTTCGAAATGATTCCACAACAATTCAGGGAAGATTGTTTTGGGAGCAGGAGTTTGATCTTTTTCCTGAAGTCCAAAAAGCGGATGTTCTGTTCGGATACAATCAGGGAAGAAGTTTGAATAAAAGGAGTTCAGAATCACAAACTCTATATAATGATCTATACTATATAAATAGCTCATACCGAATAAACGGGATGACTAGAATTTTTACAGATTTGAGTTTGGGGCAAAATTCGACTAAAAGTGATCGGCTCAGCAGCCGTAATTTCGAGATAAGCTCATTTACGATCACTCCCGGGGTGGATGCAGTTATCAATCGTTCATGGCAAAGCACGCTCTCATTTTCCTATGCAAATAAGGAAGATAAATTTCCGGGTACGCCTGTCAAAGCAGATATTATTAAGGTGATAAATTCTCACCGTGCTTTTTTATGGAAGAAAATTCAGGTAAACGGAAGGCTGGAATTGAGAAATGCAAAGGTTGAAGGGGCATCATCCACTCTCGGAACTTATGAATTAACAGAGGGTACCGGTTTGGGTACAAATCTGGTTTGGTCTTTGTCAGGAAGCTACCGTATGAGCGATTTAGTACGCATTAGTTTCAACTATGATGGAAGAACAGTTAAAAACAGGCAAGACATTCAAACTATCAAATTAGTAGTAAGTGCTGTTTTTTAAGCTGAAATGAGCTTATCGCATGTTAATGTTAATAGGCGTAAAATGGGGCTGATATTAACTAAAAGTTAACTTTTGAGAGATTTCCAGCTTTGACATTTATTTCAAAATGGGCTATCCTTTCGCTTCACTAATCTTAGACACTAACACTTAAATATAATCGGAGTGAACATGACATCGTCGATTGCTCTATTTCTTTTACAAGCCCCTGCAGAAGAAGGCTTTTTTAATCTCATTGTAGAGAAATTTAATCAAGGTAATGATGGGGGTTGGATGTGGCCGGTATTGGTTACTTTGATCCTGGGTCTTGCCATATTCCTGGAAAGAATTATTACACTAAACCTTGCTGATATTAACACCCGTAAATTCATTGTGAGCGTTCAAGAGGCGTTACAAGAAGGTGGTATTGAAGCCGCTGAAGAATTATGCGCTCAAACACGAGGTCCTGTTGCTTCTGTATTTCAGGCTGGTCTTATGAGAGCACATGAGGGAATCGAAGCTGCTGAGAAAGCAATTTCGGCTTATGGCTCTATTGAAATGAGTTTCCTTGAAAGAGGTCTTATTTGGTTGTCATTGTTCATTGGTGTTGCACCTCTGTTCGGCTTCCTTGGAACTGTAATTGGTATGATTCAGGCTTTTGATGATATTCAGGCTGCATCAGATATCTCTCCAAGTATCGTAGCGGGTGGTATTAAAGTTGCCCTTTTAACAACAGCTGGCGGTCTTATTGCAGGTATTATCCTTCAAATCGGGTACAACTATTGTGTATCTAAAATTGACCGACTAATTGCTGAAATGGAAGAAAGCTCCATTACTTTAATTGACTCAATTATTTTACTGCAAGAAGGAAAACCACTTGTTCCACCAGCAGCTTCTACAGAAGAAGAATAATCTATAATACCTAAACAAAGGAGATAATATGATTGTTCAAATAGCCGTTATAGGAGCGTTTGGTTTAATCGGACTTGGAGTTCTTGCGATGGTAGTTTCTGCCGTCAAAAGCCTTGCACAAGGTAAGCAAGATCTTAAGAGAATTGGCCTTATGGCTGTTCCTTTCATCGTATTTGGTATTTCGCTGGCTGCCCTTGGTGGCGATTATGTTAAAGCGGGCGTTATGACTACCATGGTTATGATGGGAATAATGGTAGCTTCAATAGCAATTACCGGATTACGCGGCACCTTTAAATTTTAACTGGAGCTTGTAGTATGCTTTTAAAGAAACGAGAAAGGGAAAGTGCAGAGATCAATGGTTCTTCCATGGCTGACATCGCTTTCCTGCTCCTAATTTTCTTCCTCGTAACTACTACGATTAACGTAGATACAGGGATAGGGATGGTGCTTCCACCACCTTTAGATCCAGAGGTTGAGCCGCCACCAATTCGTGAAAGAAACCAGATGAACATTCTTGTGAATGCTCAGGGTTTGATCCTTATGGATGAACAGCCGGTTTCTATCAATGAAGTGAAAACTAAACTCATTGAGTTTATCAATAATCCTAACAACGACGAGACTCTCGCAGTATCACCGGAGGCAGCTATTGTTTCCCTGAAAACTCAGAAAGAGACTCCTTATCGTATCTACATTGATATGTTGGATGAGGTAATGGGTGCTTACAAAGATCTGAGAGATGCAGCATCTCGAGCAAACTACGGAGTTGAATTCGACAGGCTTAAACCTGAAAGTCCTCAAAGGGAGAACATTCAGGATATGTATCCTAAGAAAATTTCAATTGCCGCGGAGGAGGATTAATCAATGGCTCACTTTAAAAAGAAACAAGCAGGTACTAAGCAGGAAATCCCTACATCAGCAATGCCTGATGTTGTATTCATGCTTCTGTTCTTCTTCATGGTAACCACCGTACTCCGAGAAGTTACTCTTAAAGTTAAGCTGGATCTTACCACAGCTAACAATATTGAGAAGATCGAGGAAAAACGACTGGTGTCATATATTTATATGGGACCGGAACGCCTCGAAAACAATCAGTTTGGTGAAGATAAAGTTCAGATAGACGATTCAATTGTTGAAGATATCGGAGCTATCAGAAACCTTATGTACGACAAGCTATTAGAAGAACCTAAATTAATTGTTTCTCTTCGTGTGGATGAAAACTCGGAATTTGGATTGCTCACTGATGTTCAAAAAGAACTCCAGCAGGCAGGTACTTTCCGCATAAACTACTCTACTAAGCGCGAAGATTAACGCACCGATTTATAAATTTCGAAGGCAACCACGGTTTCGTGGCTGCCTTTTTTTATTTTATATATATGTCAGATGAATTTGTGACCATACAAAGTGTTGGCCGGAAAGGCCTGCTTGATCAACTAAAAGATCTTAACGGCAAAGTATCGCCTGCTACAATTAAAGGTATCGGCGATGATGCAGCTGTGTTGAAAGGCAGAGATGGGAATTATACCCTTCTCAGTAGTGATACTTTTGTTGAGGGAGTAGACTTCGACCCTTCATATACTCCGTTTACTCATTTTGGATATAAGATCATAACGGCAAGTATCAGTGATATCTATGCTATGAATGGGAAGCCAACATCAGTGTTAGTGAATATGGCCCTTCCGAACAGATTGTCAGTAAAAATGGTAAAAGATATGTACCTGGGGATCGATCAGGCATGCAAAAAGCATGAAGTGGAACTTGTTGGTGGAGATCTGACCGGGAATCATAATAATGCCGTGATCTCTGTGACCACATATGGTGAGGTATCAGAAGAAAAGATCACCTACAGGAAAGGGGCAAAGCTTGGAGATGCCATTTGTGTGACCGGTGATCTGGGTGGAGCAATAGCCGGACTCAGAATTCTGATGCGAGAGAAAAAGTTTTGGGAACAGCATGGTGATCAGGCTGTACAACCAGATCTTGAGGATTATAAATACGTGGTTCAAAGGCAGCTCATGCCGGAAGCCCGAAAGGACCTGATTGAAGCGCTGGAAGAACAGGGTATAGTACCCTCCACTATGATCGATATCACTCAAAGTCTGATCAATGAAGTTACTGAGATATGTGATGCGGCAGACCTGGGAGCCTATTTATATCAGGCTGCATTGCCTATTGCAATTGAGACCCGCCACGTGGCTGATGAAATGGAAGAGGATGTTGATAAATATGCTCTATTTGGTGGAGAAGAACTGGAACTTTTATTCACACTTACCGAAGAACAGGTTGAATTATTCGCTGAGCATTTCAAAGACTTTGCAGTAATAGGGCGCATCACTCCGAAAGAAGAGGGATTAATGATGCAAACCGCAGAAGGGGATGTCTTAAGTTTTGATGATTTGTCATAAATGATCAGGTGGCACGTTTTTTGCGAAAAGCGTGTTACACTGCCTAGAGCGGAAAAGTACCTTGTAATAGCTATATTGAAGAAAATTAAAGTAAAGATTTAATGGCCGAACAAAAGCCCGAAAAAAAGAAGCAGATCAAACCATCTTTAGGGAACAAACCTGGAAATCCAAAATTTCCAACCTGGGGATTCCTGGTAATAATTCTACTTCTGATTGTGATTCAGTTTATGTTTCTGAATCCTGAAACTGGAAATAATATCAAGTACAGTCAGTTTCTGAATGATGTTAAAAAAGGATATGTCGAAGAGATCGTTATCAAAAATGGAGTTAACATTTATGGTAAGTATAGCGATAAGGCAGTCAATGACGGGGTGATAAAGCCACCGCAGGAAAATGACAGTCCGCTTAACCTTTCATCTGCGAGTGGGGAAGAATACAAAGCCTTCATGACCACTATGCTCCCGGGTGATGAGATTCGCCCTATTCTGGATGAGAACAATGTGGAATATGAAGTCCGTATTGAGGAAGAATGGTTCAGCGGAATGTTCATGTGGCTCATTATGATCGCATTGGCAGTTGGTTTCTGGGTATTTATCTTCAGAAGAATGAACCCTGGTCAACAGGTGCTGAATATTGGTAAGAACAAAGCATCACTTTATGATCAGCAGAAGGATACCAAAGTCACATTCAAAGATGTTGCAGGCCTTGAAGAAGCCAAAGAAGAGGTTAAAGAAATAGTTGATTTTCTAAAGAATCCAAGCAAATTCACCAAACTTGGGGGTAAGATCCCTAAAGGCGCCTTACTTGTCGGAGCACCGGGAACAGGTAAAACTCTTTTGGCTAAAGCAGTTGCGGGAGAAGCAGCTGTTCCATTCTATTCACTTTCAGGCTCCGATTTTGTTGAGATGTTTGTGGGTGTGGGTGCTGCCCGTGTACGAGATCTCTTCAAACAGGCAAAAGAAAAAGCTCCTTGTATCATTTTTATTGATGAGATCGATGCCATTGGACGTTCCAGAGGCAGGGGGCAAATGCCTGGTGCAAATGATGAGCGTGAGAACACACTGAACTCTCTTTTGGTTGAAATGGATGGTTTTGCAACTGATTCAGGTGTTATCATTCTGGCTGCTACCAACCGTCCTGATGTACTCGATAGTGCATTGCTTCGTCCAGGTCGTTTTGATCGTCAGATCAGTATTGATAAGCCGGATATTAAAGGTCGGGAAGAGATATTTAAAGTGCATTTGAAGCCGATCAAGCTTAATAAAGATGTGAATTCTAAAAAGCTGGCAGCTCAAACTCCGGGCTTTGCAGGCGCTGAAATTGCTAATGTTTGTAATGAGGCTGCTTTAATTGCCGCAAGGTATGATAAGAAGTCTGTGGATATGGAAGATTTCCAGAATGCCATTGACCGAGTTATCGGCGGACTGGAGAAAAAGAATAAGATCATTTCTCCTGAAGAGAAAAAGATCGTGGCATTCCATGAGGCTGGTCATGCAGTGGCAGGTTGGTTCCTGGAGCACGCCGATCCACTGGTTAAGGTATCTATTGTTCCAAGAGGGATTGCAGCATTAGGATATGCTCAGTATCTGCCAAAAGAGCAGTTTTTGTACCAGACCGAACAGTTGATGGATGAAATGTGTATGGCACTTGGTGGCAGAGCAGCTGAGGAAATTGTATTCGGTAAAATATCCACAGGTGCTCTCAGCGATCTCGAAAGAATTACCAAGCTTGCTTACAGTATTGTAACTGTATATGGTATGAATGATAAGATCGGGAATGTTTCGTTCTATGATTCGAAACAGCAGAATGAATACACATTCTCAAAGCCATATTCTGAAGCAACGGCAAAGACCATTGATGAAGAGGTTAAAAAGATCATTGACTCAGCATACAAGAGAACCAAAGATCTGCTTACTGAAAAGAGAGATGAACTTGATATCCTTGCCAATGAACTTCTTGAGAAGGAAATCCTTTTCCAGTCTGATCTTGAAAAACTGATTGGAAAACGGCCATTTGAGCACCAGACCACGTATGAAGCTTTCACAAATGAAAGTAATTCAAATGGTCAGGATGAAAAGAACGAAGAAGTTGAAGAGGATAAAGAGGACGAAAAGGAAAACACGTCAGGGGAAACCACATCAGAACCGGAAGAAAACTCCTCAGCTAAAGAAAGTTAATGTTACCTGAGTGTTAAGAGTTTACCGAACTGCTTAACACTCAGGTAATTGTTGCATAACAAAAGCATAAAAGGCAGGTAACAGTTCGGCAACGGTGGCTGGATAGTTTTAGCTCGCAATGAAAACACGCGAACTAAAATTATCAGCACACTCGTGAACAAACTTAAAAAAGTATCAGCATTACTTTTTGCGCTTTTCATTTCTACTAATCTATCAGCGCAAAATAAAAGTAAGATCGTAGGTACTGTCGTGGATGCTACAACCGGTGAAACGCTCATCGGTGTTAGTGTTATAATTGACGGTACTATCAAAGGCGACGCTACTGACATTGACGGAAAGTATACTATCCGCAATGTTGAACCAGGCACTTACACCGTAATTGTAAGTTATATCTCATTTACATCTCAGTCTATTACCGGGGTTGAAGTGGGGCCTGATGAAACAATAAACCTGGATGTAGCCCTTCAACCAGAGACAGAATTTCTGGAAGAGATCGTGGTAACTGCTGAAGTTGTACTGAACAACGAAGCAGGATTATTACGACAGAGACAGAAATCAATTTCATTCAGCGATGCTATTTCTTCAGAAAGTATTTCTAAGACCGGCAGCGGAGATGCTGCAGGTGCTCTAAAGAAAGTAGTTGGAGCTTCGGTTGTTGGAGGTAAGTATGTGTATGTGAGGGGATTGGGGGATCGTTATTCCACTGCCCACCTGAATGGTTCGGAACTGCCAAGCGCCGATCCGGATAAAAATGCATTTCAGCTGGATCTCATTCCCAGCAATGTAATCGATAACATTGTTACCATTAAGACATTCACTCCGGATAAACCGGGAAACTTTAGCGGTGGACTTGTTGATGTATCTACCAAAGATTTCCCTGAACGGATGCTATTCAATATCTCAACATCAGTAGGTATAAATACAAGAAGTACCTTTTCTGATGGACTGGGTTCTGAACGAAGTAATACCGACATCATTGGTTTTAATTCAAAGACTCGGGATTTACCTGAATATATAGGTGAGTTAAAAGATCATATTCCACAACATGCAGATGCTATTCTGGCCTTCAACAGTGAGCATGTGCAACGTGCTGATACTCTGGACCGCGCCAGTAACGCTTTCAATAGTGAAATGACTCCTCGTAATATTTCAATCCCTTTTAATACAGGATTGTCAGTATCACTTGGGAATGAATTCTTGGCATTGGGCAAAGAGTTTGGTTATATCTTCGGGTTTTCTCATAATCGCAGTTTTTCTTCTTATAAAGATGGAAAGAATGGGATCTATCAACTGATTGGTAATCTGGATGATAATACCACTCTTAATTCGCTGAACAATCTCTCTGATACTAAAACAGAAGAAAATATTGATCTGGGTGGCCTGGCTTCTCTTTCATTTAAACCAAATGGGAATCATAAGATCTCCCTGACTTGGGTGAGAACTCAAAGCGGTACAAACCAGGCACGCATTCTACACGGCTATCGTGAGGAAATAGCACAGGGTGGATTCGACGACTATAATAGTGACGTAATTTCATACACGCAGCGCAAACTAAGTTCCCTCCAAGTAGGAGGCAAACACGTCGCTACCAGTTTAAACAACCTGGCATTGGAATGGAAAGGATCTATTTCAGTTAATGAGCTCGACCAACCGGACGTAAGGTTCTTTGAGTATGGTGTGAGAACTGCCGATTCCACTTATAGTATATCTACCGGAGCTTTCTCGCGTCCGCAGAGATTTTTCCGGGAATTGGATGAAGAGAATAAAAACTTCTCAGCTGACCTGTCATTTCCTATAGTGGTAAAGGGCGGTTCAGATATTATTCTTAAAGCCGGAGGATATTATCTTGAAGGAGGCCGAAAATTCAGAGAGAACAGATATGCTTACGGCCAGGATGCAGCAAACCTAAATGACTATAAAGATGATTTCACAGGATTCTTTAGTTATACAGGTATAGATGATAGTCTTTCGAATTCCACCTTCATAAAGTACGGTAACTACATTTTTGATCGTACAAACATCACCAACAGCTACGACGGGACAAAAAAGATATCTGCTGGTTATTTCATGACAGAGATACCTGTTGGAGCATTCAAGTTCATTGGAGGTGTTCGTTTAGAGAATACCTATCTGAAAGCTGAAAGTATGAACAAGGAACTGCCGGATTCCACTCGACTCGGCGAGATCGATCGTTCAGATCTTCTGCCAGCGGCTACTATGATTTACAGCTTATCGGATAATACTAATTTCAGGGTCGCTTACTCAAATACTATCGCTCGTCCGAACTATCGTGAAATTGCCCCATTTTCTGGTTTTGATGCATATGGTGGAAGTATCAATATAGGAAATACAAGCCTGGACCGAACGCTCATTACTAACTATGACGCACGTTGGGAATACTTTATGGCTCCGGGTGAACTCATCGCCATAAGTGGCTTCTACAAGTTGCTTGATAAACCCATCGAACGAGTGTTTGACACCCAAAGGGTACGAACCAGAACATGGCAGAATGTAGATGAAGCAACGGTATATGGTATAGAGATTGAAGCAAGAAAAAATCTTGGATTCATTTCTCCTGTACTTCAAACACTGTCGCTTGCTACAAATCTGACCATAGTTCAATCGGAAGTCAATGTGCCGGAAGATGAACTTTATGCTGCAAGATTAAGTGATCCGAATTTCAGTAGCACCCGTCCGCTATATGGGCAGTCTCCATTTATTGTGAATGTTGATCTGTCCTACCTGAATACGAAATACGACTTCACAGTTGACCTGAATTCAAACCTGTTTGGTGACCGACTATCAGATGTTACCCTGGGTGCAAACCCGGATGTGTATGAAAGAGGGTATCTGACTACAGATCTGATCATCAATAAAAATTTCAAATCGAAATTTTCTGCGAAGCTGTCCATTAAAAATATTTTTGATCCTGAGATCAAGGAATCTTCTGAGCTCAATGGTGAAGAGTACTTGTTCCAGTCTTTCCAAAGGGGAAGATCGATCTCACTGAGTGTTTCTTACAAACTGTAATCATGAACAACAACAAAACAACATACACATGTTAAAACGATACCTACTAACACTCATCTTGGTTGTGTTTTCAGGCGCAGCATTTGCTCAAACTACTGTAGAAGTAGAAAGTGCAGATTTTGCAGAAGACACAGACTATTACTGGACAGCAGACAACACCTATATTCTGAAGGATCTTGTATTCATCAAATCAGGTTCGCGTCTGTTTATAGAAGCCGGAACCCTTATTAAGGGTGATACCGGTACAGGAAACGATGCAACCGGACTTGTAATCACCCGGGATGCACAGATATTCGCCGAAGGAACCGCAGATAATCCGATCATTTTTACTTCTGTGGCCGATCAGCGTGATGGAACAGCTAACTCATCCCTTCGCGGGCTTTGGGGTGGTGTTGTATTGCTGGGTTCTGCTAAAACCAATAACGCAACCGAAGGTGGTGTAAAGTTGGTAGAGGGAGTTGATCAAATCGCAAACCCTGCGTCGTTGGCTGAGTATGGCGGAACTAATGACGAAGATAATTCAGGGGTAATGCGTTATGTATCTATTCGTCATACTGGTATTCAGGTTGGTGATGTGGATGGTAACGAGATCCAGGGTCTGACGCTGGGTGGTGTAGGTTCCGGAACAACCATCGAGTATGTGGAGTCATTTGCCTCTAACGATGACGGATTTGAATTTTTTGGAGGTACTGTAAGCCCTAAATATTTAGTATCAGCTTTCAATACTGATGATGGCTTTGACTGGGATGAGGGTTTTAGAGGTAAAGGTCAGTTCTGGTTTGCGATCCAAGATAATGGTGTGACCGACGGATTTGGACGTGGTATGGAAATGGATGGTGCAACCGGTGATGAGAACACTGAGCCATATGCACACCCGATCTTAAGCAACATTACTATTCTTGGTGCGGGAAGCACGTTGGCTGAAGCCAATGCTGGTGATGGTAGCCAATTATTGATGTTCCGTGATAATACCGGTGGGGAAATATACAACTCCATCTTTGGCCAACATCATGGCTACGCTCTTACCGTTGAGGAATCAACCAAAGAGACAGATAGTAAAACCCGTTTAGCTGAAGGTGA
>JAUICM010000006.1 GCA_030427885.1 Rhodothermia bacterium
TGATGTTCCGTGATAATACCGGTGGGGAAATATACAACTCCATCTTTGGCCAACATCATGGCTACGCTCTTACCGTTGAGGAATCAACCAAAGAGACAGATAGTAAAACCCGTTTAGCTGAAGGTGACCTGATGATCCAGAACAACCTGTGGTTTGATATTGCAGCCGGAACGGATGCTGCGGCATTAGGAAACAATGTGGATTATGTGGTTGACTACCTCAGCGATGCTGCTAACGCGAATGTGATCGCTGATCCTATACTGAATGCAGTAAGTCGTATAGATGGAGATAAAGGACTAGATCCTCGTCCAAACCTGAGCAGCCCTGCATACACAATGACTCTGAAAGACATGTCGGGAGACAGCTGGTTCTATGAGGCTGATTACGCTGGTGCTTTTGGTACAAGCCTTTGGATAGCAGGCTGGACGGCTCTTGCAGAAAACGGATATCTGGGAACCGGTGGCGTGATTAACCCGATCGAAGAAGAAGTGGTTGAAACTCCGACTCAGATCGTTCTTGATCAAAACTATCCAAACCCATTCAACCCGAGCACCAGGATCTCATTCAGTCTGCCTTCTTCTCAGAAAGTAAGTCTGAAAGTATTTGATATGCTCGGCCGTGAAGTGGCAACGATTGTGAACAATGAAACTATCTCCGCAGGAACTCAGACTTTCAACTTTGATGCGTCTGGTCTTTCAAGTGGAGTGTATATCTATCGTTTGGTGGGTAATAATGTAGCTCTTACCCGCAAAATGACCCTGATCAAGTAAGGGTTTCTACTCAAGAAAGAAACGTCTCACTTAGTTGTGAGGTGTGCTGATCACAAGGGGGTTTCGAGGAATCGAAACCCTCTTTTTTTATAGTGCTTTTTGGAACCGTTATTCATTTCTTTGGGTTCAGGCAGTTGAATTAAATAATAGCATTTTGATATTCGTAACCCGAAAAGCACATTTTAATGCCGCGCACCGGCTTCATAATCCGAAGAAGTCGGAGGAATGGAACAGAGAAACCTTTGGTAAATGCAATTACCCAAACTGGCATGGTCATAACTATGTGATCGAAGTCACTGTTGCAGGAGAGGCAGACCCCGATACCGGTTTTGTGATCGATCTGGGAAAGCTGAAAGGTATTATCCGCGAAAAGATAACTGAGCCATGTGACCACAGGAACCTGAATCTTGACGTCCCTTTTATGGAAGGAATTATGCCTACAACAGAAAACCTGGCAAAGGCTTTTTATAAAGAACTGAAGGAAGAAGTTGAAGCTATTGCATATGATGACAGTGTACTCTACTCCGTAAAGGTATTTGAGACCGAGAGAAATATCGCGGAGTACTGTCCGTATAGAATGAAAGAATAAAAATTATAAGTTAATCTTTTTCATTCTTGAGAATGGGTATCCTCCACAGCCTGTCCTAGGAGCTGCACGATCTGGGGACGAAACGGCACGAGCTGAATCTGCAGATGGGGCGTCATACACACTCATACAAAAACCCCATTCGAAAGGAGCCACATCTTTAAACTGAATCCAGTCGATGCGGGTATAAAGGAGAGGATCATAGGGATTCAGTGAATCATTCTGCCCGATGAAATACTGCTCTTCCAAATTCCATTCTGCAATATGGAGTATAGTATGTTCTTCCATTGTAAATAAACTGTCATTGATGACATACCTGATTCCGTAATCGTCTTCAAACTGGCCAGTCATAAATTCAGGAACCAATCCATCTTTTGGCAGTTCAGTTTTTGTTTGGGAAATGCAGTTAAGAAATAAGAGCAGAATAAAAGGGAGTACAAACGATCTCATAGGGCCTAATTTCAGTAGCGCACCGGCCGCCACTCAACGCTGGTTATCGGCGAAGAAGAATCTGTGATTTTTGTAAGATTCTCCCCATCAAGATCAATAGTGTAAATGCTCTCAGTGTTATTGGTTGTATCAATTGCGGTAAAAACGATGTTTGTGTTTCCGGGTAACCACGAAACATTGGTTTCAAGAAGAGAGTTATCTGTTATTTGAGTTTCTTCTCTTCCAGCCGGATTACTTATATATATCTCCGTTGTTCCGTTATCTTCTTTGAGATAGCTTATAAATTGAGAATTATCAGAAATTCGAACTGATTTATAGTTTACACCTGCCACACTATCCTGTATAATTTCTTGTACAAACTCATATACTCCTAATAAAGCGATATTTGAAATATAATCCTGGCTATCGAGGTTTACGTCTGGATTTCCATGTTGAGTGATTAGATAGGCACCATCCGGTGACCAATCTCTGATTTCGAATTTATTTGAACTGAACTGATTCAAATAACGAGTCGAGTAATTCTCAGAAGTGAGATCGACCCAGTATATTCCGTCACTTCTTAAATCAGTTTCCGAAGAGTTATGAATCAATGTGTATTTGTTGTAGGCAACATAACGACCGCTGGGTGATAAATATATATTGTCAATCCATTCATCATTTATGGTTTGATTAGTGTATACCACTTTTTTATCGGTTCCATCAGCATACATAGTAACGATCTGGAACGATGCGCCCGGAACATCATCCTGAATGGCCATAATCCTTTCCCCATCAGGAAACCACTGAGCTCCGAAATAATTTCCCAAAAGGCGTTCTTCTCCTGTGTTGGAGTCTTTCAGGTAAAGTGAATCCGATGCGACAAACAGAAGATCGGCTTCCTGATAAAAAGCATCAGCAGGTTGCCAGGGACTCTGGACTACTTTAACACGAATCTTTACAGTTTCTGATACCGGACGTCGGTACGACTGAAAAAGGCGAACAGTGTGAAGATATTCTCCGGTATCGGCTGGAGCCCGCCATATAAGATAATTCTGTGGGGAAATTACATTCCTGTATTCACCATCAGGCTGTTGAATAAACCAGGACATAAAGCTATCAGCGGACAATCTAGGTGCAGTTGTTTCTAATACCGTTACATAGTTAGAGGCTACAACACTATCAGTTGCTTCAATTTCAAATTCAATATTAGTACCGAATCCCGTGTAGGGGTCTTCCTGACAAGCATTAAAAACCAATAAAATGATGAATAGTCCTAAAAAAAAATAAGTATGTAGTCGCATTAATTTTCCCATATGTGGGTTCTAACGCCGGAAGTTGGAAATTATTAGCAGTAGTTCAAAACATAGGGTGAAAATAAAAAATCCCTGCACTTAAAAGTGCAGGACTATATAAGAAGGTTTACAATATCTATATGGCAGATATTGAGGAGTTAAAGGGGCTAGTATTTTGCTCTGTAGAATACAGATAAAGTCCTCCTTATTGGGATAAGTCAGGCTATGACACAGGTGGAGCGTCAAGTAACTTTTCCAATGAAATAATTTTGTTAGATTTCAATCTACTAATAAGAAAACAATACAAAAATGAAAAAAGCTCTTCACTCAGTATTTATCACTCTATTAATGCTTCTGTCTGGATGGATCGGAT
This sequence comes from Rhodothermia bacterium, assembly GCA_030427885.1. Taxonomy (GTDB): domain Bacteria; phylum Bacteroidota; class Rhodothermia; order Balneolales; family Balneolaceae; genus JAUICM01. The sequence continues at coordinate 3,451 of JAUICM010000006.1, forward strand.
GGTCAGCAAACGAGTACCAACGCGATATTGATTCTCAGGTGATCACAGATTCTGAAGCTGAGACATTACACGAAAATTGGGGAGACCTCATCATTTATACTCCCGAAGATGGCACAGAGACCTTCAGTATGACTAATGCTTTAACGGCTGTGGCCGTGATAAAATCCGGAATGGAAATACATCCTCCACACCAGCATACAGCTGAGGAATTTATGTACGTGGTGGAAGGTAACGGAACCTGGAGTGTGAACGGAGAAGAATTTCCCGCAAAGGCAGGAGATATGATGTATGCAAAACCATGGGACTGGCACGGTATAACCAACACAGGAGATAAACCATTGAAATTCTTTGTGGTTAAATGGGATGGTAAGGGCGTTAAAGTTCCAGCTCAGGGAAAAAGATAAAACACTTTATGTTCGGGTAACATTAAGTGGTTATCTTTACGCTCTATTTAAAATATTTATTTCAGTTTGTTTATTTATGAGACTTAGAAGTTTTGCTCTCGCATTCGTATTTCTTTTCGTTAGTTATTCTGCTCCTCTATTAGCACAAAGTTGCCCCGCACAGGGGGAAGTTATATTTCCTGGGATTTCAGGTCAGCAGCTATTGGATTCTCTGGTTACGAAGTATAAACCTACTAAGTACAAATCGTACAATGTTGCCCGGGATATCTTGTACTCAAAGATCGATAATGTAAACGGGTATGTGTATGGAATTTACACGGGATACAAAGCTGCAATCCCTCAAGATTCTGCAACGGCCCGGGCGAACGCAAATACGGTAAGTATTAATGCAGAGCATACATGGCCCCAAAGTATGGGAGCAACCGATGGTACTCAGGCACATTCTGACATGAATCATTTACGTCCGTCATATACAGTTGCAAATAGTGCCCGTGGAAATGCACCTTTTGCAGAGATTCCGGATAACGAGACAAATACCTGGTACCTTAATTCGAGCTCAGTATCAACCCCAATTCCTGATTCACTGGATAAGTACAGTGAAAAAAGAAACAGTCCGGAAGCCTGGGAGCCCCGGGAAGCCTATAAAGGAGATGTAGCAAGGGGGATGTTTTATTTCTATACGATGTATAAAGGTCAGGCTGATGCTGCAGACCCCGATTTTTTCGATACTCAAAAAGAGTATTTAAGAATATGGAATTCTATTGATTCGGTATCATCGGCAGAGCACGATCGTACTTGTGCTATCGCACCATATCAGGATGGTAAAGTGAATCCATTTGTGGTTGATCCAACTCTGGTTGATCGTGCTTTTTTTGATGGTGTTTCTGCCCATACAAATGTTCAGTTTAAAGCTTCAGGAAACAGCGTTTCTGAAACCCCCGGTATTTTGATGGTCAATGTTGAGGTTTCTTTGATAAACCCTAACCCGGATACAGCAACAACCGTTGGGCTTAGCATTACGGGAGGAACAGCTACTCCGGATGTAGATTTTGATGCTTTTACTACACAAACTATAACATTTGATCCGGGTAGTACACAAGCTCCTATTTTTCAATTTCAGATTTATGATGATGATGAGGAAGAATCATCTGAGACAATAATTCTATCCCTTCAAAATATTTCAGGACCGGCAAATGCCCAGATCGGAGCAATGGACACTTATACTATTACCATTGAGGATGATGACGGAGTTGGCCCGGTGGAGACTTCTAATAGTTCTGCCTGGATCAATGAGTTTCATTATGACAATGTGAGTACAGATGCTAATGAATTTGTAGAAATAGCGGCTCACACAGGACTTAAAGATATGAGTACCCTGACTCTTACATTGTATAACGGAAGTGGCGGGTCATCTTACGGTTCATATTCGGGAAGTGATTTTATACTGGGCGGAAGTTCAGGAGATGTCAACTTTTATTATCTGGAGATCCCTGGTATTCAAAATGGTGCTCCTGATGGGATGAGTTTGGATATTGATGGCAATTTGGTACAGTTTCTATCTTACGAAGGTGCTTTTACAGCCAGTGGTGGTCCGGCTAATGGAGTACTCAGTACGAATATAGGAGTAGAGGAAACGGGTTCTACAGAAGCAACTCATTCTTTATCTCTGATTGGTTCAGGGAAAGAATACGAAGATTTTACCTGGGCAGTAACTACTAGCTCATCAAAAGGAAGTGTGAATGATGGCCAAACTATTGAATTTTCGCCTACCTCAACTGAGCCTTCTATTTATGTTTTAGTTGATGGTGTTGCAGCTGACAGTGGTGCGATTATAGATTTTGGAGGTGTATTGGTAGATAACTCTTCTTCAAAAACCATCACTATTACAAATATCGGTGATACCACATTAGCTATAGCCGATATATCTAATTCGAATATCAGTTTCACTGGTTCTGCTCTATCTGATGATTCCTTAAGTTTTAACGAGTCCGCTGAGATCACGCTAACCTTTTCGCCAATTGCATCAGGTGACGTTTCAGATACAATAACTATTGAAAGCAATGCTTCTAACGTACCCGTATTTAAACTCATGCTTAAGGGAAAAGGTATTCAGGATGGTGAAATCATCCCTATTTCTGAGGCCAGAGGGCTTGCTCAGGGCACCAGAGTCACTATCTCTGGTATTGTTACTGTGGCAGAGGATTTTCGTGGGCCAATGTACTTTCAGGATGCTACCGGAGGCATTGCCTGGTATAACGACGCAATGCGAGACGCTAACAATAATTTCCTTTTGGATGTACAGCGCGGAGACTCCATTGTAATCAGCGGTGAACTGGGAAATTATAATGATCTGATACAGATTGTGGGCAATGATCCTGAATATAGTTTTTATGATGATCCCGCCACAAAGATCATCCCGGAGCCTATTACGATGACTCAAATGAATTCTGGTAATTATGAGGGGCAATTAGTTTCAGTTCAGGTTCAATTTGCAGATCCCGGGGCTTTACAAGGGAACACCAATTATGATATTTCCGATGATACCGGAACGGGACAGTTGAGGGTAAGTGCCTTTACAGATATCGTTGGTTCTATTGCACCTGATGATGAAACTACTATTGTTGGAGTAGTAGGTGTTTATAAGGGAGATTACCAGTTACTTCCCCGTGATCTGAAAGATATCGGAGCAGAAGAGATTGTTATTCCGGGAGCTGACACACCAAAAGCTGAAACTTTTGATATTGTAACCTGGAATCTGAGATGGTTTGGCGATCCTAACCAAAATCCAGCCGATGATGACTTGCAATTGCAGAATGTGAAAACAGTAATTGACAGTATCGGAGCCGATGTTTATGCACTTCAGGAAGTAGCGAACACAACTAAGTTCAGCGAACTCTTGAATACACTTTCTGGGTATGGAGGCTTTGTAGCAGGCTCACCTTACAATGGGACTCAGAAAACAGCCTTCCTCTTCCGAAGAGAGACAATTGACTCAGTGAGTTCCGCGGTAATTTCAGATGGTTTTACCAAAAGTAAATGGGCGAACGGCCGATATCCACTGGAATTCAAAATTATTGCCAATCTGGAAGGTTTTGAATCAAGGGAGTTCTATCTGTATGACATACATCTAAAAGCGACCTTTGATTCTCCGGATAGTGATTATGATCAAAGACAGGTTTCTTCCCAGGAATTTAAAGCCTATCTGGATACAAACCGTGATCGGGATAATGTGATTGTATTGGGTGATTACAATGATGAGATGGGAACTTCAGTTGTTTCCGGAAAAGATTCTCCATTTAAGAATTTTGTGGATGATATGGAATACAGCGTGGTTACTAAAAACCTGGAGGACAAAGGATTTTCTTCTCATTCTGGTGGGGCATTCTTTGACCATATCACCTTTACTTCTGAGCTGGAAGACGAATATTTCCAGGGAACTGAAAACGTTCAGAATACTTCCTATGTAAGCAGTTATTTGAGTACAACCTCTGATCACTACCCAATTCTGGTGCGTTTCAAATTCCCACTTCTTACAAGTAATGAATTCGAAGCAGAGCTACCTACTGACCTAAGTCTTTCACAAAACTACCCGAATCCCTTCAACCCATCAACAATGATCAGTTACCAATTACCGGTAAGTGGTGAGGTTTCACTTAAAATCTTTGATATGCTGGGTCGGGAAGTGGCTACTCTTGTTAACGGAAGGCAAAGTGCTGGTAAGCAGGAAGTGAGATTTGATGCTGCCGGACTTTCCAGTGGTATTTATTTATATCGCCTGAATGCCGGTGGAGAAGTCTTAACCAGGAAGATGCTACTCGTTAAATAGAAAGGGGATAGTTGAAAGTTGAGTTGTTAGACACAAAGCTCAACTTTCAACTAACATTTCTCAACTTTCTTTGAAAAACCCTTATCTTTTACGGTAATAATTTATCGTCCGTGAAAATCCGTTTAGAACAAATAAACCCAACCATTGGTGATCTCTCAGGAAACAGAGACCTGATCCTTGACGCTTTAGAAAAAGCAGAGAAAGATGGAATAGACCTGCTGTTGCTACCTGAATTGGTGGTCTGCGGATATCCTCCCATGGATTTGGTGGAACGAAAGGTATTTCGTGAGCTGTGTTACCAGGTGAACCGTGAGATCATATCAGAGACTAAGAACACGGCTATCATCTTTGGGTCTGTAACCGAAAACCTATCCGGAATTGGAAGGCCTTGTTATAACAGTGCGATAATAGCTCAGCATGGAGAAGAAATAACAAGAGTCCACAAGACATTGCTTCCAACCTACGACGTATTTGATGATCTAAGATATTTTGAGCCGGGTACAGAATTTGAGCCGGTAATGATAAATGGGATTCCCCTTGGTGTTACTATTTGTGAGGATATCTGGTTCAACGATAATGAGATTCAATACCATACCTACTCCACAAATCCGGCAGAGGAACTTGCTAAAGCGGGTGCCAGGGCAATAATCAATATATCGGCATCACCATTCACAAAGAGAAAACCTGTAAGCCGCGTTGGAATGCTTCAAAAGCATGCAAGAGAATTAAATCTTCCTCTGTTTTATGTGAATCAGGTTGGAGCGAATACTGAACTAATATTTGATGGTGATTCTCTGGCCCTGGATTCGAAAGGTTATATCGTAACCCGGGACAAGCGTTTCGAGTCTACATATGTAGATGTAGAATACAATTCTGAGGAACAGACGCTGGAAGCGGGTACTTATGCAGATTGTGAAAGGGATACCCCTGACCAAACCGAGACTATGTTCAAAGCATTGGTACTGGGAGTCAGAGATTATCTGAGGAAATCGAAACTTGGAAATAAGGTGATCCTGGGCTTGAGTGGAGGAATTGATTCAGCGTTGGTTTGCTGTGTAGCAGCAGAGGCGGTAGGTGCTGAAAATGTAATGGCAGTGACGATGCCTTCACAGTTTTCGAGTAAAGGAAGTGTGAGTGATTCAGAAAAACTGGCTGTGAATCTTGGTGTGGTTTTAAAAGAGATCGCCATCAAACCAGTATTTGATGCATATCAGCAGCAACTGAAGCCCGTATTTGAAGGAACTGAGTTTAATGTGGCAGAAGAAAATCTCCAGAGCAGAACACGCGGTGATTTGTTGATGGCTATTTCCAATAAATTCGGGCATATGTTGCTTAATACCGGAAATAAGTCTGAAACAGCAGTTGGATATTGTACACTATATGGCGATATGGCTGGCGGTCTGGGAGTGATCTCAGACCTTTATAAGACTGAAGTATATGAGATGTGCCGTTGGCTGAATGAAAGTTATTATGGGAAAGAAGTGATACCGGACACTATTTTGACCAAGGAGCCCAGTGCGGAATTACGTCCGGATCAAAAAGATTCAGATTCTTTGCCAGAATACGGAACATTAGATGATGTTTTGAAATACTATTTGGAAGATCAGTTATCAAGAGAGGAAATCATTTGCAAAGGCTACGAAGCAGAAACAATAGACCGGATACTTCGTCTTGTTGACCGAAGTGAACACAAGCGATATCAATCTGCACCGGGCCTTAAGTTGTCGGCTAAAGCATTTGGAGTTGGAAGAAGATGGCCAATCGTTCAGCAGTGGACCGGACAGGAAGAAAAACTGCTTACGAGGATAAAAACAGATTTTAAGCGCTAATTACCAGAGTTTTTCGTTAGCGAATAGTTTAGGTGGTTCGTTTCCTTATTTAGACTGATAATTCTTACATTAATCTAAATTTTTAATCTACAGAAATTCATGATCAAGAAGTTACTATGTACCGGTTTTGCTTTGTGTGTAGTGGGCACTGGCTTAGTGAAAGCACAAGATTCAACTGCAATTGAAGGAAAAGAGGTTCCTCTCCGACTTTTGCCGTATACGAGTCCTATGCAGGGAGTTGAGAGAGAAGGTGAAACCCAGAGGCAGTCGGCTTTTACTGAATTGGATAGTTTTCAAAAGGATATTATCAGCAGGATCACAGATATTTACAGACTGCACATACTAGCTTTAGAAGCACAGGTAAATGATGATCCAATTCAGGCTGAGACACATATTAATGATGCCATTGCAGCATCACAGGATCTCCTGGATGATTACCCGGAGATCAGAAGTGACCGCAGATTCCAGGAATTATCCAGAGCAATTGTTGGCGAGTATCGTAATTTCTATGGGATCACTGATTCAGAAAATGAACCTGAAGGAGAAGTGTTTTCAATACAACAGGATTTCCTGGAAGATGAAACCCTCATATCGGAAGATTTTGTATTTCCAAACGATGCCACCATTCAGAAAACAACTGTACCTCTGATACAAAATTCACAGGTTAACAGACATTTGGTTTATTACACCCTACGCCGACCCGAGGTAATGGAAAAGTGGAGAGAGCGGGCCGAGATATATAAACCAATGATGGAAAAGATATTCAAAGAAGAAGGGATGCCTGAAGAATTGGTATACTTGTCCTTCATTGAAAGTGGGATTAATCCTACAGCAAGAAGCTGGGCCTCAGCAGTAGGTATGTGGCAGTTTATTGCTGCAACGGCACGTGTTTATGGTTTAGAAATCAATTGGTGGGTGGATGAGAGAAGAGATCCTGAAAAGGCGACCAGAGCCGCTGCCCGTCACCTGAAAGACCTTCATAATATCTGGGGAGATTGGCATCTGGCTATGGCAAATTACAATATCAGCCCAAGAGGATTGAACCGGGCTATCAGTCGTGCTGGTGGTGTGAAAGATTATTGGGCTGCATATTCGTATCTGCCAAGAGAAACCAGGGGATATGTACCGGGTTTTATAGCAACCACCATGATAAATATGAATCCGGAAGAATTCGGATTCAGTAAATCATATGGTCAGGAGCCTTATTCCTACGATCTGGTTGAAGTAGATCCACTTATGCCTCTGGATGAAATGGCGAAAGTGATTGGAATATCTACCGATGAACTGAAAGGTTATAATCCTGAGCTTTTGAGATGGGCCACACCCCCGGGTAACAAGTATCAGCTAAAGATACCGAAAGGTAAAAAGGATGAATTTATCGCCGGATATAAAGATATCCCGAAAGAGTCTACTAATCAGAGTATCACCATGCACACTGTACGAAGTGGCGAATCCATCGGTCTGATCGCAAGAAAATACGGAACTACCGTAAGTGGCATCTATGCAAGTAATGAGAATTTGTCGAATGTGATCTATCCGGGTCAGATTTTAGTGGTACCTCTTCCGGAAGGCAGCAGAAGTGAGCTTTCAGCAAGCCGGCCTTCTAATCAGCGTAGCGGAACCACTACCTCCAGAAGCAGTTCCAGCTCAAGTTCAAACGTGAGTATCCCTGCTAACTCAACTAAATTGACCTACAAAGTTAAAACAGGTGACACCATAGGGCATATTGCGGAATGGTATGATGTAAGGGCCTGGAATATCCGTACGTGGAATGGTACAGGAAATACGATCAGGGTTGGGCAGAATCTGACGGTATATGTTCCTAATTCAAGAAAAGAACATTACGAGCAGGTGAACACACTTTCTTTCCGTGAGAAACAGGATATAGAGTCCCGGCAGCGAAGAGGAGAGAATATCTTTATCGCTTCCGCTACCAGTACAAATAGTAATGGTAATGTTACCTACACCGTGAAAAGAAATGATACTTTGAGTGAGATAGCTGAGTCTTTCGGTGTTTCAACTTCACAGATCAGAAGACTGAATAATATGTCCGGCTCGCAGATATACGTAGGTCAGGTCCTCAAAATTAAATAAGCCTATGAAGATCAGATCAGGTAAAGTATGGATAATTACTGCCGTAGCGGGTATTGCACTTAGTACACTCGCATTTCAGCAAACCGATATTTATTTCCTGATCAAGAAGAACTTTACCATTTTTAGCGAAACCTACGAAGACATAGCTCTCGAATATGTGGATGAGGTTGACCCGGAGTTATTGATGCGCAATGGAATGGAAGCCATGCTCGAGACTCTGGATCCATACACTGTTTTCTATAACGAATCTCAGAATGAACAGGCCGAGATCTTTTCCCGAAGTAATTATGCCGGGATAGGTATAGACGCTGGGTTCAGAGATGGTGAGGTAGTGGTTGTAGCACCTACCGAAGGCGGACCAGCAGAACAAAAGGGGATCAGAGCTGGTGATGTCATCTTAGCTATTGACGGTGTATCGACAACCGGACTACAGCCCGAGGAAGTTCAAAATCTGACGATGGGTGAGGCGGGTTCTGAGGTAACCATTACTATTCAGAGATATGGTATCGATCAACCCATCGATTTTGAAGTTACAAGAGCCAGGATCGAAACCAAAAATGTAACCTATACCGATCATGTTGGAGATAATGATGAATTTGGATATATCAGGCTCGCTCAGTTTGGAATGAATTCAGCGGCTGAGATACGTGCAGCACTAGAAGAACTAAATAAAGAAAGTAAGCTTGAAGGACTTGTTCTTGATCTGAGAGGAAACCCTGGTGGTATTCTTCAGGAGGCTGTATCTATTATTGATAAGTTTATTGAACCTGGAATTACTGTTGTTGAAACCCGTGGGCGTATCACTGAATACAACGAAAGCTATGAGACCAGAGAGCCGGTTATGTTCGATAAACCCATTGTGGTTCTTATGAATGGCGGTAGTGCCAGTGCATCAGAGGTGGTTGCCGGAGCATTACAGGATCTCGATCGGGCTGTTATACTAGGGGAACGCAGTTTTGGGAAAGGTCTGGTTCAGATCGTAAAGCCGCTTCCATACAATACTTCACTGAAGATCACGATTTCAAGATATTATACTCCAAGTGGGAGAAGTATACAGTCAGTTGCTTATACCCATCAATCCAGAAATGCTTCTGTTTCCAGGGAAGAAACAGCAAACAGAGTATTTGAAACCCGAAATGGACGTCCCGTTAAAGAGGGAAGAGGGATAGAACCAGATATTGAATCTGAGACTCATGACCCCAGTATTCTGGAAGTAGCTTTGTATCAGGATGGAGGATATTTTGACTTTGCCACCAAATATGAGTCGGAACATGATACTTTTGAGGCTTCGGAACTTCCCGATGAAATTTATAATGAATTTGTTGATTTTCTGAGTAGTTCAGAGTTTGAGTTTAAGACAGATTCTGAGTATTTGCTGGACGATCTGAGAGCAAAATATAAAGGTGATGAAGATATAGATACTCATCTTGATGCGGTTAAGGAGATCATTCAGCGTGAGAAAAAAGATCTCCTGAAAGAAAGTGAAGAAGTTATCAGGAAGACCCTTTACCTGGAATTGATTTCCAGATATAAAGGGCAAAAGATACGATCTGAACAGTCTTTGAAGTTTGATCAGCAATTAAAAGAAGCAACGGACCTGCTTTCTGATAAGGCACTCGTAGATCGGTTATTGAGTGGACAAAACTAACTAATGCTCCCAAAAGCAGACCTCCATATTCATACACGATGTTCGGATGGCAGGTTGACTCCTGTTGAGGCGGTTGAGCTGGCCCACCATAAAAAACTCTCTGCCCTTTCAGTTACTGACCACGACACCTTCGAAGCATATTTCCAGGCCATTGATAAGGCGGAAGAGCTTGGAATAGAGTTGATCCCAGGGGTTGAGATAACCAGTTTATTCAGAGATCGGGAGTGCCATATTCTGGCTTATTACTTTGATGTGGAGACAAAATTCTTTGCAGAATTCCTGTCTTCGCAACGTGTTGCAAGGCGTGAAAGGATCAAAGGAATCATTAAAACTCTCAATAAAGCAGGTCTTGAAGTAGATTATGACGAGGTTCGAGCTGAGGCAAACGGAGCAAATATCGGCCGGCCTCATGTGGCAAAAGTGCTTATCAGTAAAGGGTATGCCAGAAATACGCACGATGCTTTTATACGATATCTGAGTACTGAAAGACTTGGTGACATTGAGAATACTTATCCCGATTTTAAAGAGGTCATTGATATCATCAAAAGTATCGGTGGAGCAAGCATACTTGCCCATCCTGGAAGGATGTATTCTTCCCAGGAGATCAACGAATTTGTTAAGTGTGGCATTGATGGCTTGGAGTGCATTCATCCAAGCCATAGTTGGGAAATGCAAAAAAAGTATACTGAGTTTACGGAGCAGAACAAGCTTTTGCTAACCGGAGGTAGTGATTATCATGGCGGTAAGGAACAGGCATATACCCATGTGGGTGTTGTTAGTGTAGCTATGAAACACTGCACAAAGATGAAGCGGATGACAGATCAAAGAAAACAAATTGTAGACCTAAAGAAATAATATGAGTGTACAGATCATAGAAGCTGGTACCAGACCGGGAAAAGCAAAGATCGGGATCGTGGTATCCAGATGGAATTCAGCGATAACAGAAAAAATGCTTAATGGAGCTCTTAAAGCATTGAACGGAAATGGGATCGCCGACGAAAATATTATTGTAGCGAGATGCCCGGGATCGTATGAGATCCCGTTAACTGCTCAGTATTTAATCACAGATAAAGAAGTTGATGGGGTTATTGCTCTCGGAGTTGTAATAAGAGGAGGTACTCCGCACTTTGAATATGTATGTGATGCAGTGAACAGAGGGGTGATGGAACTCAATTTAAAGTACCAGAAACCAGTCGCTTTCGGGGTGTTAACAACTGATGATGTGAAGCAGGCATTAGAAAGAGCAGGCGAAAAAGGGAATAAAGGAGGGGAAGCTGCGTTAGCTTTACTCGAAATGATAGATCTCGGAATAAAACTGAAAGCGTGAATCGATAGTTTAGCTTGATAAAAGCTGCTTAAAGCTCTAATTTTGGGGGCTTGAAAACCAGCTGCATATACTGACTTGAAAGAGCTTACAATAACAAATAAAACTCAGACCCCAGAGGACAAGAAATGCCAGGAACTCCTGAAAGATACAGGAGAGATACCTGAGCACATAGCCATCATTATGGATGGTAATGGAAGATGGGCAAAAAGCCGTGGTAGCATACGTTTGCACGGGCACAAAGCAGGGGTTGATTCTGTAAGAGATATCACAGAAGCCTGCGCACAGCTTGGAGTTAAATATTTGACGCTCTATGCTTTTTCAACCGAAAACTGGGGCCGGCCTTCTGCTGAAGTAAGTGGTTTGATGAGGATCCTGGTTTCTTCTCTGAGAAAAGAAGCCGATAAACTACATAAGAATAACATTCAGCTGGTAACCATTGGTCAAACCAGCCGTTTTCCTACAGACTGTCAGCAGGAACTTAAAGAGGCAATTGAATTAACTCAGGACAATACCCGGATGCAGTTATGTCTGGCATTGAGTTATTCCGGAAGGTGGGATATCACTGAAGCAGTTAAGAAAATAGCCGTTCACGTGAAAGAAGGAAGGTTAGATCCTTCCCTTATTAACGACCAGATGATCAGTGACCATCTGTCCACTGCAAATATCCCAGATCCTGATCTGATTATTCGTACAAGCGGAGAATACAGGATCAGTAACTTTCTTTTATGGCAGTTGGCATATTCAGAACTTTATATTACCGAAAAATACTGGCCCGACTTCCGGCGCAATCAGCTTTATGAAGCAATTACCTCTTATCAGAAGCGCGACAGAAGATTTGGAAAAATTGCAATATCAAAAGACGAAAACGGTAGCACGTCTCGTTTAGTGAAATAATAAAAATCTATAATTGGCAATAGTTAGCGTGTCCACATTCATCAGAAGAACTTTTCTAGCACTACTTTTACTTACCGGTTTCAATGTCATAACAAATACTGCGGTAGCTCAGGATTTCGAATTGACCGACCCAACGCTTAATCCCCCAAAGCAATATACTGTTCTTGGATTAACTGTTGAGGGAAATGAATTTACACGCGAGCAGTACATTAAGAGTGCAAGTTCTCTTACCGAAGGATCTAAAATTGTATATCCGGGGACGGATATTTCTGACGCTATTACCCGTTTATATAATGTGGGACTTTTCTCAGATGTTCAGGTTTTCATAACAGAGAAAACAGAAACAGGTATCCGCCTCCTGATCAGGGTTACTGAACAGCCAAGATTAATGGAATACAAGATTGAAGGCGTTAAGCGCTCAGAACGACGTGATCTGAAAAAATTGATAACACTTATGCCTCAATCGGCTATTACCACAGCTAATATTGAGCAAACCAAAGCGGTAATTCTCCGTTTTTTCCGTGGGAAAGGATTATGGGGCACAACGGTTACTCACAGAACTGAACCCACTGATGAACTCGAAAACCGCGAAAACCTGATCTTTGAAGTAGACAAAGGAAAGAGAATTGAGGTTAAGGATATTGTATTTCCTGGAGGGGATTCGTTTTCAAAACGTAAGCTGACCAAACAAATGAAGCCACTTAAGAAAGATGCGTGGTGGAAGATATTTGGTAAGAAAGTGTTCAAGAAAGAAGATTTTGAAGAAGGGAAAGATAAGCTTCTGACTTTTTACCGCGACCGGGGATTCATGGATGTTCGGATCGTGTCCGACTCTGTATGGGTGTACGACTGGAAAGGAGATAAGAAAGGCGTAAAGGTTCAGGTTAAAATAGAAGAAGGGCCACAATACAAAGTTCGGAATGTTACCTGGGAAGGAAATACAGTTTATACGGATGAACAGCTTACAGAAGCCCTTGGTTTTGAAAAAGGGGATGTTTTCAACCAATCGAAATATGATCAGAATACCTCAATAAATAAGGACAATACTGATATACAAAGTCTGTACCAGAATATTGGGTATTTGTTCTTTACTCCAATCCCGAGTTTTACGAAGGTAGCGGAAGATTCGATCGATATACACTTTGAACTATATGAAGACGAGGTTGCGACAATAAAGAATGTGGGATTCAGTGGAAACACCCAGACCCACGACGATGTAGTTCGAAGAACTCTAAGAACTATTCCTGGAAACACTTATAGCCGTGCTGCGATCATTCGCTCGATCCGTGAATTAAGTACGCTGGGATATTTTGATCCTCAGAATATTACTCCGGATCTTCAACCTAATCAAACAGACAAAACGGTAGATGTCAATTATGTGCTGGATGAGTCTGCTTCAACCAGTAATTTTGAGTTTTCTGGTGGATATGGTGGACGTGCCATTGGTGCGATCATTTCGGCGCGTTTGAATTTTAATAATTTCTCCCTTAAACGAGCCGTTGAAGGTGACTTCAACCCGTTCCCGGCAGGAGATGGCCAGAACCTTTCCTTAGGTGTTCAGGTTACAGGAACGGGGTATCAAAGCTATAGTTTTGGATTCGTAGAACCATGGTTAAGAGGTAGACCAACATCATTAGGGGTCAATGTTTCTTATAACTTTATCAAATACAGGGGCTATGATGAACGTAATAAATTATTCTCTGCCAGTGTTTCTATTGGTAAAAGACTGAAATGGCCGGACGATTATTTTAAGACCACTTCTGTACTGGGGTATCAGTTATATGATGTAGCAGGTTCTACTTCATTTCTTGCAGAAGGTACATCAAGCCTGATCTCTTTCCGGCAGATCCTGGAGAGGAACTCACTTGATAACCTGATCTCACCAAATTATGGATCAAAGATATCTGTTTCTGGCGAGGTTGCACCACCGATTCCTGGTTTCTCTGAGTTTTATAAGATCAAAACTGATTTCCAGTACCATGTTCCAATTGTGGGTAAGCTTGTTCTTACCAGTATCGTGAATTATGGATTTATCGGATATTTCACCAACGATCGCCAAAGTAATTTCCAGCGTTTCCTTGTTGGGGGTACCCAGCTTCAGCAGCGCCAGAGTTTCCTCTATGATAATATTGATCTGAGAGGTTATCCGGGAGGTCTTCAGCAAAGTATTGCACCGGTCGTTAATGGTCAGCAGGTAGGTGGTAGGTTGTATTCAAAATATTCGATCGAGCTAAGATACCCAGCAGTTAGTTCTGACCAATTACAGGTAATTCCTTATCTTTTCTACGATGGGGGTAACGCCTATTTAAATTTTGAGCAGTTTGATCCGTTCAATGTAAAAAGAGCCATCGGTTTTGGTGGTCGTTTATTCCTTCCGGTATTGGGACTTGTTGACCTGAGTTATGGTTACAGACTTGACGGTATTGAAGGAACAAATGTACAACCGGGACGTTGGGAATTCCTCTTCAATATTGGAGCACCTTTCTGATGAGAACAATCTTAAAAATATCATTATTACTTGTATTCGCAGTATTTGCTGTTCAGGCGAGTGCTCAGGACCAGAAAATAGGATATTTTGATTCTGAATATATTCTGGCACAGATTCCAGAATATGAAGGGATCGCTCAAAGACTCCAGTTGTTAAGTGATAACTGGAATCAGGAAATTGAGGATATGAATGAAGAGATCGCGGCACTTGAGGAAGACTATGCTGCAAAAGAGATCCTTTATACTGAAGAAATTCGATCACAGAAACGGCAGGAGATTCAGCAAAAGAAAAAAAACAGGGATGCTTTTCTGAATCAAAAATTTGGGCCGGAAGGGGAATACTTCGATAACCAGAATAAGTTGTTGGAGCCTATTCAAAGGCAAGTGTTTACAGCCGTTCGTGCTGTTGCCCAAAGGTTGGAGTATGATTTCGTATTCGACCGTTCAGGCGATATCTATATGGTATACGCAAGAGGCGAATGGAATATGAATGATGCCATTCTTTTGGAACTTGGTATTGAAGTCGAATAAGTAATTAAGTCAAATAAGCGGTACTTTTAATCGCAAAATCAAATCATATGAAGAAATACATTACAACATTAGTATTTAGTGTAATACTTGCAGTGACTGCTTCGGCCCAGATCAAAATTGGGTACATGAATCCGAATCAGGTGTTAGCACAGCTTGAGGAAGTTTCAGCTATTGAAACACAAATCAATGATCTAGCCGCTCAGCGTGATGAAATGCTGGCAAAGAAGGCTACACAGTTACAACAGGATTACCTGGCTTATGAGGAAGGAAAGTCAGTTATGGCCGCTGCAGCTAGAGAGCAGAAAGAACAGGAGCTGATCGACAGAGATAGTCAGTTGCAGGAAGAGCAGCAAACGTACATAAACGAGATCAGACAGAAAAGAGCTCAACTCTTACAACCTGTTATGGAGCGTCTTGATAATGCCATACAGGCAATAGCTAAAGAACAGGGACTAGATCTGGTTTTGAACGAAGGCACTACATATGGTGATGCGATCGTTTTCTACACTAGTGACGAGAAATTAAATATAACGGCTCAGGTACTTGAGCGGGTAAAAGCAAAAAATACGCAGAGTAATTAATAAACACTTATGACACGAAACATGATACGACGAACCACATTTTTAGCAGCTGCTTTATTCTTAATTACCGGATTGAGTTCGGGACTAAAAGCACAATCTGCAGATGTTACTATCGGATATGTGAATCCACAGGCTGTTTTGGCTAATATGCCAGAGATGAAGGCTGTACAGCAACGTATTCAAAACTTTACTGCACGGAAGCAACAAGAGCTTACCGATAAGGAACAGAAGTTCCAGGCTGAAGTTGCAGCTTATCAACAGAAAGTTGGAGTGATCTCTGCGGATGCTAAAACAAAAGAAGAAGAAAGGTTAGCAGGTCTTCAACAGGAATTAGTAGCTGCTCAGCAAAAAGCAGAATCAGATGTTCAACAAAGAAGATCTGAACTATTAGGACCTCTTTACGAGCAGATCGGTAATGCAATCAATGAAGTAGCTAGTGAAATGAAGCTTACTTATGTATTGAATACAACTACCAGCACCGGTGATCTTATAATTTTGTATGCGTCAGATGATTACCAGGAAAAATATGACATCACTCAGAAAGTGATGGAAAAGCTGGGAATGTTTAACTAGAAAACATTTTCCAAAGATATTAAAGCCCGGCTCAGTTTATGATCCGGGCTTTTTTATTTCACATTTCGTTGTCGGTTTCTGATATAATCTTCAAAGATATATCCCCCAAGATCATCAAGAGAAGCGAAGTACGCTTTCCCTTTATTAGCTTCTGTCATCTCCCGCACAAAACTTTGCAGATAGGGATCACTGGCAATCATAAAAGTGGTAATGGTGATCTTATCTCGCCGGCATTTAACAGCTTCATCAAGAACCTTATTTACGATCTTTCGGTCGAGGCCGAAGCTGTTCTTATAGAGTTTTCCATTTTCGAACATGCAGGATGGTTTTCCATCAGTGATCATAAAGATCTGTTTATTAGCGAATTTTTTCCGCTGTAAAATATGTCGTGCAACCTCAAGACCCTGTTTGGTGTTGGTATGAAAAGGGCCCACTTTCAGGTAAGGAAGATCATCCACAGAGATCTGCCAGGCTTCATTTCCAAAGGCAACAATATCCAGTGAGTCTTTGGCATATTTGTTCATGATCAGTTCTGAAAGAGCCATTGCTACTTTTTTAGCTGGGGTTATCCGATCTTCGCCGTAAAGTATCATTGAGTGGCTCAGGTCGATCAGAAGCACAGTAGCTACAGAGGTATAATGATCAGTCTCATATACCTCAAGGTCGTCTTCCTGAAGTTCAAACGAATCTAGTGAACTGTGATGCAGCATATTGAGCATGGTACTAACACTATCGATCTGGCCAATATCACTATTTCTACTCCAGCGACGTGTTTCAGGCTGTCGTTCCAACCCTTTTCCGGTATGTTGAGTTTTATGATCCCCGGCAGCGCCTTTTTCGAGATTTTTGAAGATCTCTTCCAGAGATCGTTCTCTGAGGCTGCGTTCGGTTTTACGTGTTATTCTCAGTTGGTTCTGATCCTGATCCTGTTCCAGATATCCTTTGTCTTTAAGATCCTGGATGAAATCACCTAGCGAATAGCCATCTTCAAACTGATCGGTGATATTATACTCTTTATCGAGCTCGGTAAGCCATTGCAATGCCTGACTAACATCACCGCTTGAAATAGTAATGAGTTGCTGAAATAAGTCCCAAAGTGTGTTAAATGGATCCTGATTCTTTTTGGAGTTGAATCGTTCGTCCCATTCAAAATAACGGAATTTCATAGATATCTGTGTTTGTAATCAGAATAGAACTTTTAGGGAAACAGTTCCATAAAAATCGAAAGTAACTGGTATATTTACATTTTTAAATTCAGGCGGTATTGTGAGCAGAACAGAAATAGAGGAAATGTTGTGGAAAGAAGGCTTCAAAAGAGTGATCGGGCTCGATGAGGTAGGAAGGGGTTGTCTGGCCGGACCGGTAGTTGCCGCAGGTGTTATATTTGAGCCCGGTGTAGTGATAGAAGGGGTTAGAGACAGTAAAAAAATACCCGAAGCAGAGAGAGTAGAACTTGCTGAGGTGATCAGGGAAAAAGCATTATTCTGGACCATTAAGGAAGGCAGTATTCAGGAGATCGATGAATTGAATATCCTTTGGGCTTCGCTGGCTACGATGCAGAAATGTGTGGATGAACCTGCCGCGGAACCTGATTATTTGCTTGTTGACGGTAACAGATATCTTGCTTCACTGATCCCATATACGTGTGTGATCAAAGGAGATGATAAGTCGATGAGTATTGGTGCGGCATCAATACTGGCTAAGGTATATCGTGATAACTTAATGAAGGAATTGGGAGAGGAATATCCAGAATTTGGGTGGGACACTAATGTTGGTTACCCAACATCTCACCATAAAGCAGCTTTACTCGAACATGGATATACTTCCCATCACAGAATGAGTTTTAAACTGGGTACAAAGAAGAGATACAAAAAAGGTGCTGGTACCTAACGATAGATACTGAATTCCCTTTTATGGAAATCCATATTCAGGCAGATGGCCAGCATCAGGGTATTGGTAAGGAAAGCAGAACCCCCATAGCTTATAAATGGAAGTGGGATACCAATCACAGGAAGCAGAGCGGTAGCACTACCCACATTAATAAAGAAATGGATAAAGAACACAGCTGCCACACTTACGGTAACCAGCTGGGCAAAGGGATGTTTGTGATTCCCGGCAGAACTCAGTAATCGGGTCAATAGTATAATAAAGCCAACTATGACTAAGACGGCGCCAATAAAGCCGAACTCTTCGCCTATCACACAATACACAAAATCAGTATACGACTCAGGAAGAAACCGTAATTGTGTTTGAGTTCCTTCCAGAAATCCTTTGCCCATTAAGCCACCTGATCCAATAGCGGTTTTGGCCTGTATCACATTCCATCCTGCACCAGTGGGGTCGTAAGCCGGGTTCGTAAAAGCCGTAATACGTGCAATTTGGTGAGGTTTTAATATCTCGGTAAGGGCAAGCTGTACCCCGATCACGGTGAGAATTCCGGTAACAAGTGAGGTAACAGTAAGCCAGGCTCTTCGCTGAATAAAGAAGATGAGAGCAGTCATAATAACTGCTGCCGCTAATCCAAACTGCCAGTTCAATACCGTTAAATAAAGAATTAAAGCAGGTGATATGATAAAGAGCGAGACTCCGTACGGCAAACCCGACCAGAATAACATTACGGGGATCAAAGCCAGGAAGATGATAGCAGTACCGAAGTCGTTTTGCAGGATAACAAGCGTAGTAGGAAGAAGGATGATACATACGCTAAAGAAAGCATATCGTATATTCTCAACAGAGATATTTCTGCGACTGGTCAAATAATTTGCTACTGCCAGAATCGTAGCGATTTTCATGAACTCACTGCTTTGTCCTCCAAATGGGCCGATACCAAACCAGCTTCTGGCACCATTTATTTCTTTTCCAAAGAAAAGAGTAAGTACCATTAAAACAATTCCAATAGCATATAAAGGATAGGAGAGCTGTAAAAAAGTGCGGGGAGATGTGAACTGAACTCCTATCATGATCAGAATGGCCAAAACCACAAAACCAAGTTGCTTATAGAAATTAGCCTGTATATAGGTGGGGAGAAATTGCGACACTGGTCCCTGAGTGGCACTGTAGATCGCGATAAGTCCCATTACAGTTAACATCAGCCATGAAAAAAGAATAGGCCAGTTAAAATCTCTTGGGTTTTGCATCAGTCAGTCCCCCTGGAATTATCTTCACTTGGTTCCCAGCTCATTACATGACGATAAACCCATTGTCTCTGAACTTCTCCGGTCAGGTACTTTTCCATGATCATAGCAGCAACAGGAGCTGCAGAAGAAGATGCCCATCCTGCATTTTCAATAAATACCGTAACCACAATCTCGGGATCATCAAAAGGAGCAAAAGAGGTGAACCAACCATGACTATAGCCATGCGGATTCTGAGCGGTCCCTGTCTTTCCTGCTATATCGATCAGGTTATTCTTGACGTATCCGCGGCCACTGCCTTCCTGGACTGCCCGCCGCATACCATTTTTAATGATGTAGAGATATTCAGGTTTAACCCATTCGATCTTTTCGAAACTTGTGGGTTGAAAGTGTACTGAACCATCACTGGTTTGAACAGAATTTACTAAATGAGGGGTGATACGGTAACCACCATTAGCAATACTACTGGTCATCTGTGCCACCTGAAGGGGAGAAACAGAAATGACACCCTGACCAATACCCAGATTTATAAGATCACCTAATCCCCATCTTCTTTTACCAAAGTAACGATCCATAAATGCACTATCGGGTATGATACCCTGATTGGCACTTGGCAGATCAATATCGCTGGGAACACCAAGTCCGAAATCTTTTACCAGTTTACTCCATCTATCGAAATCTCCCTGGGTGGCAACTCTATCCATTAGAGAGTAAAAGTAAGTATTACTTGAATGAGCAATAGCTGATTCCAGATCATAATCTCCAAGTGGTGCGATATCACGGTATAATCTACCTCTCCGATATCCACCACTATTATGGACAATTGTTTCCGGGGTGATCAAACCCAGATGTAATCCAATTATACCCATTAAAGGTTTGAATGTAGATCCGGGTGGTTGCCGGCTGGATATAGCTCTGTTGTAAAGTGGTCGTGTTGAATCCGTATTGATATCAACCCAATAATCGCGGTCAAGGCGCCCGGCCAGGCGGTTTACATCATATTCAGGGCTGCTGACCAGAGCTAAGATTTCTCCATTCTTTGGGTTCATAACCACAACTCCGCCACTTTTCCCTTTCATAAGCTTTTCAACAAATGCCTGAAGCTCAGAATCGATAGTGGTGATGATATTATTTCCCTGTGTAGGATTTTGACCGGATCGCTCTCCATCATATAACTCCAGAGATTGACCGTATGCGTTTACCTTATGGAATTCTATCCCGAGTTTCCCACGAAGAGTGTCATCATAGATAAGTTCGAGACCGCTTTTCCCGATCTTGTCACCTAAGCGAATTTCTGGTGATGATTCGTAGTCATCCCGATCCGCTTCACGCAGATAACCCAAAATATGGGAAGCCGACATTTCAGTAGGATAATGTCTCTTACTTTCAGTCTGTTGGCCAATGCCGGGTAATTGCCAGATATTTTCCTGAATTCGTGAGAAAGTCTCGAAATCAACATCTGTGAGGAGGGGGGATGTTCGGTACCATGAATAGCGCTGGGCTTCATCTACCCGTTCTCGTATAAGGCTGTCAGGCATATCAAGAAGATCTGCCAATAATGGTATTTTCTCACGGTCGAAGTTAGTAGGTGTAACTGTGATGGAGAAGATAGGCTCATTATCTACGATCAATACTCCATTCCGGTCATAAATGAGACCTCTGGACGGTGTGACGAATTCCTGACGTATCGAGTTTTCTTCACCAAGGCTTGCATAAGTTTCGTACTGAACAATCTGCAAATAAAATACCCGTCCAAGTACTACAAGGCATAATCCTACCATGATCACCTGAAGTGAACGGATAGAAGTACGGGTTCTATTCCCCTGACTTTTATACATGAGGTTACTTAACTCTTAATACAAATATTAAAGCACCCAGAACCGCGGTATAAATAGCATTGCCAAATACTAATACCAGCATAGAATAATTGGATGCATATACATCAAAGAAAACACTTAATCCTACTAAGATCAGATTATGAACTAACGCAGATCCCAGTATCACTAAAAAGATCTGCCAAAGCAGTAGCTGGTTTTCGGATCGTCTCTTTACAAAATTGAACGTTAGAAATACGAAAAGAGTCTTTGAAAACATGAAAAGACCCCAGAAATCAAAAAAAGCATCCTGAATTAATCCCAGAGTGGCTGCAATTAAAAGAAGTCGTGTGCGATCATATTTTGACGCAAGCCAAAGCAAATAGAAAATAAGAGGATCAGCCATGGTACCAAACACCGTTAGATGTTGAAAAAAGAGTACCTGCGCAATTACAAATACAATACCAATTCCGATATCTTTTAGAATTTGTGTGATCATCTGAATAACTCGTTATATCCCTTTCTCAGATTTTGAACAGAAGTATCAGCCTGAAACTTGACAACAAAGCCTTCAGCCACTTCAGAAAGTGAAGTAAAGGGCATTATAAAAATGCGTTGAGTGTCTTTTCCCTGTTGAGCTTCTGTTCTTATCACTTTTCCAATTGGAATACCACCTGGAAATTCGTTTCCAAAACCAGAGGTCTCGACTACATAACCGGTATCAACAGGAACGGTTTTTGGCACATAATCCATAACAAGTTCAGACATATTATCGCCGGCCCAACTTATTATTCCGGTAGATCTGGTTTCCTGTACCCTTGCACTAACTCGAAACTGGTTGTTGAAATAGGGCATTATTTGAGAATACCCTCGGCTTGTAAGGATCACTTTTCCTACAAGTCCATCCGATGTTACAACAGGCATTCCCTCACGTACACCATCTTTAAACCCGGCATCGATCGTAAATGAATTATTCATGCTATTCATACCGGTAAGCTGCTTGGTCACGAAATTTACGGGAGTGAGTTCAATATCACTTGTATCCCGGAAGCCCAGCATTTCTCTCAATTCCCGGTTTTCCTGTTCTATTGAACGCAGACGACTGAGTTCGTCCTGCAGAAGAATATTTTGCCGTTGCAGGTAGGTGTTGGTACTTAAGGCCTGTCGGTAAACACGAATATTTGAAAGAGGTTCTTCAAGAAGACTGACAAAAGTAATAGAAAGTTGGCGGACGTTATTGAGTCCACCCTGATGACGGCTTATAGCGATAGAGAGCGCACAAACGAGCAGAAGGGCAGTGACTATGTAATCAGCAGCATTTTCAACTTTAAAAACTCGAAATCGCATTCAAACCTGTTCCAGTTAGGATATTACCGGGCGATAGTATTCAAGATTTTCAAGAATAGCGCCTGTTCCACGAACTACAGCAGTAAGCGGATCTTCAGCAATATGTACAGGAAGATCGGTAGTTTCCATGATCAATTTATCCAGGTTCTTCAACAAGGCGCCACCACCTGTTAACATGATTCCTCTGTCGAGAATATCGGCAGAAAGCTCAGGTGGAGTTTGCTCCAGAGATTTTGTGATCGATTCCACAATAGTATTGACCGATTCAGCCATAGCTTCACGGGCATCCTTGGAAGTGATATGTCTTGTTCTTGGAACTCCATTCACAAGGTCACGGCCTTTGGTGATCATCTCGAGTTCTTCATCAAGAGGAGCGGCAGAACCGATCTCACATTTGATCTTTTCAGCTGTTCGTTCACCAATAAGAAGATTATGGTTACGACGGAAGTAATTGATGATATCGTCATTCAATTCATCACCACCTAAGCGTACAGACTGTGCATAAACAACACCGGAAAGAGCGATGACAGCGATCTCAGTGGTTCCACCTCCGATATCAACGATCATGTTACCTACTGGTTCATGAACGTTCAATCCAATACCAATAGCAGCAGCCATAGGTTCATCAACCAAATACACTTCTTTAGCACCAGCGTGTTCAGCACTGTCACGCACGGCTCTGCGTTCTACTTCAGTGATCCCGCTCGGCACGCAGATAACCATCTGGCGGGTAGAAGAATACCATTTTACTTTTACCTTTTTGATCATCCCGCGGATCATCTGTTCGGCAACTTCAAAATCAGCGATCACACCATCACGAAGTGGACGGACCGTACGAATTTTACGGTGAGTTTTCTCGTGCATCAATCGGGCTTCGTGCCCGGTTGCTACAGGAATATCCTGTTGATTGAGCGCAACAATAGATGGTTCGTTTAATACAATGCCCTCGCCACGGGAGTAAATGAGAGTGTTTGCCGTTCCCAGATCCATTGCGATATCAGTGTATAGAAAATCGAATAATCCCTTTTTCGGCTGCTTTTTGGAGGATTCTGGGGAAGGAATTCCAAACCTGTCTGTCATTTTTCGGTATTAATGGTTGATGTTAGTGCTGAATTAAATTTGGATTGAAAATACAATATAGATACTCTATTTGCGAATGCATTCGCCCATAAATATAAAGTCTCTGATCAGTGTTTGAAATGACGTTTTCCGGTAAAGATCATGGTCATTCCGAATTCATTTGCTTTAGCGATCACTTCTTCATCTCTGATACTGCCTCCGGGCTGAATTACTGCAGTAGCTCCGGCTTGTGCAGCAGCTTCAACGCCATCAGAAAACGGGAAGAAAGCGTCAGACGCGATAGCAGATCCTTCAAGATCGAGGCCTTCTTTCTTTGCCTTTGCTACAGCTATTTCAGAAGAATCAACACGACTGGTTTGTCCGGAACCAATACCTAATGTCCGGCCATCTTTTGCATATACGATCGCGTTTGATTTCACATGCCGCACAACTTTCCAGGCGAACACCAGATCAGCAAGTTCTTTATCACTGGGTTTCCTATCCGTTACCACCTTAAACTCATTCTGGTCAGAAGGTTCCAGATCAGCATCTTGTTTTAGTAATCCTCCAAAAATAGATCGGAATGTACTCTGATTTTCTGAATTCACATGCTTTTTGATCCTGATCAGGCGCCTGTTTTTCTTTTGCTCGAGAAGTTCCAGAGATTCTTCTGCGTAAGATGGGGCAATGATGATCTCAGTGAATATTTTATCAATGGACTGTGCCGTCTCAAGATCCAGTTCCCGGTTTACTACTACAATGCCTCCAAAGGGAGATACAGTATCGGTGCTGAATGCTTTCTCATACGCTTCATTTAAACTCTTTCCGGTACCAACACCACAAGGAATGGTGTGCTTGATGATCACACAAGTTGGCTCAGCACCTTCAAAATCTGAAATGATATTCAATGCTGAATCCACATCCAGATAGTTATTGTAGCTTAGTTGCTTTCCGTGGAAGCAATCAATGATTTCCTGCTGATTTCCGTAAACAGCTGCATTCTGGTGAGGATTTTCGCCATATCGCAATTCCTGCGAAAGCGGTAAAGAGGCATTGAACTGTGAAGCAGGTTCCTGATCAACAATAGAGTAAAAGTAATTAGCAATAGCAGAGTCATAATCAGCCGTATGCGCGAAGGCGTCTTTTGCCAACGTCTTTCTGGTATTGAAACTAATTCCTTCTCCGCCTCCGATCTCTTCAATAAATGATACATATTGATCCGGAGAAGTGAGGACGCAAACATGTGCAAAATTCTTAGCTGAGGCCCTGATCATGGTTGGCCCTCCGATGTCAATAAACTCCGTTGCAGTGGCAGGAGTTATATCTGGCGAAGAAACTTTTTCTTTAAATGGATATAAGTTAACAACCACGAGCTCAATCGGTTCTATACCCAATTTTTTTAACTCCTCGTTATCAGGTTCGTAGCTGGTTCGCGCAAGAATGCCGCCATGTACATTGGGGTGAAGTGTTTTTACCCGTCCATCCAGACATTCTGGGAACCCGGTTATTTCAGAGGCGTCTTTTACAGGTATGCCTGCATCAGCGATTACCTTAGCAGTACCACCCGTTGATATGATCTCAACACCAGCCTTATCAAGAGCTAAGGCCAGTTCCGTCAAACCTGATTTATCTGACACTGAAAGCAAAGCTCGTTTAATTTTAAGTGGGGTTTCCGGGAGATAAGAGAGAGGTTTTAACGCCATGTTAATTTGTGAGTGTGTTGATGTAGTTAGCAATTATTTTCGGATAGAGTGCATGTTCCTGTTCCAGAACTCTTGCTGCAAGGTCTTCAGGAGTGTCATTTGGCAAAACAGATACTTTCTGCTGAGCCAGGATTGGGCCTTTATCATATTCTTCGGATACGATGTGTATGGTACATCCGGATTCAGCGTCCCCTGCTTCGATCACTGCTTTATGTACATTTAACCCATAAAAACCTTTACCTCCATATTTGGGTAGGAGAGAGGGATGTATATTGAGGATCTTTCCCTCAAATTCGGTGATCACTGATTCAGGGATCTTCCTAAGGTACCCCGCAAGAATAATGAGATCAGCATTCCAGGATGTTAGCTGTGTAAGCAATACCGTTTCGTAATCGGAATAGCGATCAAAATCGATATCTGAGAGCACACGAACCGGGATGTCATGAGCTTCGGCTTTTGTAATAGCTCCGATATGATACTTGTTGGCGATAAGTCCGGTAATGCGGGCGTTTAACTTCCCATCCGAAACCGCATCAATAATAGATTGAAAATTTGAGCCTGATCCCGAGGCAAAAACAACAAGATTCTTCAAATGAACTGATAGTAATTAGACTTTGCGGACATGCGCGCCAAAGATACTAAAACTTTTAAAGTAAGGGGAGAGAAAAACTCCGGTTCATCCCGGTGGAGGAGGTTGGGGAATATTACCCAGCCGGAATACCTGATAATTGTTAAAGCTCCAGGTGATCTGTGCAATGGTGATCTTTGTAACTGTAGCAATTGGTATGGCAACGAGCATTCCAAGGATACCTGCTGTTTCGGCTCCGATAAGGATGATGAATAAAATTGCAACCGGATGCATATCCGCAGAACGTGAGAACAGGATCGGTTGAAAGACCAGATTGTCCAGCATCTGAACAACAAAGATGGCGATCATACAAACCAGCACCAGAGAGAAATTTCCGGTCTCAATAATGGATACGATAATAGAAAGAATGTATCCGATAATAGGTCCGAAATAGGGAATGGTATTAGCTATACCAACAGAAATACCTACCGAAAGAGAGTTATCGAGTCCGGCAATACTCAGAGTTGCCCATGAAGAAAAAGCTACCAGAAAACTCTGCAGAAGCACGCTTCGGAAGTAAAGGCCCAGTCTCTTTTCGATCTTATCGATAAGAGTAAGAATAGTTTCGAAATACTTGTTAGGTACTAATCTCAATAAATCACGACGGATCTTACTGCCATCTTTAAGGAAAAAGAACGCTGCAAAAGGAACGACTAAAAAGGCTGAAAATATATTGGTAAATACACCAACGGCATCGCTAAGAACGGTAGAAAGTTTACTCAGATCAAAAAATTCGGCTACAACATTTCCAACATTATCCTGAATAAAACCATCCGGAATAAAACTGTACTCAGCTGAGAGCTTGGTTTCAATCTGTCCGGCTATGGTCTCAATATTTTTGATATTAAGATTGTTGGTAAGCTCCAGCATTTCCGAAACAAACAGGGGAAGTACATTAGTGGAGACATACACGATGAACAGGATAACAGCTGAAAGGGTGAGCGTTATTCCTAATGTTCGGTTAACTCCCATCCTCTGAAGCCGGTTCACAAATGGATCCAGGACGTAGCTAACGATCATCGCCAGTAAAAGGTAAGCTACCAGAATACTGTAATTGTAAAGGATGATGCCTACAATAGTAACTGCAGCAGCACCGATCACAAATCGTACTATCCGTTCAAGTGTTAAATTTCTCATGATTCAATAAGCTCCATCAGTGATGATATGCTTTTCATAATGATGGTCGAATCGTAGCCTTTTCTTAACAAAAAGTCGAATACTTTCTTTTTTCTTTTATGCGGATCAGCCCGGAGAAATTTCTTCCTGTTTTTTTCAACCAAATGCCTGATAGTTTCTAATACTTCACGGTCATCGAGTTCTGAGAGGGCTTTTGATATATCCGATTCAGTGATTCCTTTTTTGAGGAGTTCAATTCTGATCTTATTAATCCCCCATTTGTTGAACTCAAATTTATCATGTACAAACTTGCGGGCAAAAGCACTGTTATTGATATAGCCCTTTTCCTCAAGCTCATCAAGTATGGTTTCTATTTCCTGAGCAGGGTAATCTTTCCTGAGTGCTTTTGTCTTTAATTCTGAGCGGGCATGATCCCGTCTGCTCAAAAGTCCTATCAGATATTCACGGATTCTCCAGGAATCTTCTGATCGTATAAGTTCGTCTAACAACAAAGGCGTTATTAAAACGCCTTTGGTCAGATTGAATTTTGTAAGAGTAGAATCAGAGACCCCAACCAGAAATTTATCTTCAACAAATACTGAATACCGATACTTATTCTTTTTCTGAACACTGATACCGGAAACAGGAAGAGGAAGTAGTTGAGCTACCTCCTCATTATATCTCCGTTTGGAATCAGGCTTCTGCAACGGCTGCTTCTTTTTTCTCTTTCTTATCATCCGTTGCCTCTTCCTGAGGTACGATTCCTCTTAACCGGTCCCGAACAATGGCTTCGATCTTATCGCAAAGTTTAGGATCCTCTTCAAGAAACTGCATAGCAGCATCGGCTCCCTGGCCAATAGGTTCGCCTTCATATCTGAACCAGCTACCTCGTTTTTGAATGATGTCATAATCAACGGCAAGATCCAGTACTTCCGAAATGCGGGATACTCCTTTTCCATACATGATATTGAATTCAACCACTTTAAAAGGAGGAGCTACTTTGTTCTTTGCTACTTTTACTTTTGTTCTGTTGCCAATGACTTCGTCACCTTTCTTGAGTGATCCGATACGTCGTATATCAAGCCGAACGGAAGAGTAGAATTTGAGCGCACGTCCACCGGTAGTGGTTTCCGGGTTTCCAAACATAACACCGATCTTTTCACGAACCTGGTTGATAAAGATGCAGGATGTAGAGGTTTTACTCACAATGCCGGTGATCTTTCTGAGAGCCTGTGACATCAGCCTTGCCTGAAGCCCCATATGTGAATCACCCATTTCCCCTTCAAGCTCTGCACGGGGTACCAGTGCAGCCACCGAATCTACTACAATAACATCCAATGCTCCTGACCGAATCAGTGTTTCGGTGATCTCAAGAGCCTGCTCACCACTATCAGGCTGCGACACTAAAAGTTCTTCCGTGTTAATACCTAGAGCCCTTGCATACCGCGGGTCGAAGGCGTGCTCTGCATCTATAAAAGCAGCATAGCCACCATTTTTTTGGGCCTGTGCGATCACCTGCAGTGCCAGCGTTGTTTTACCACTGGCTTCAGGTCCGTAGATCTCAGTAATCCTTCCTCTTGGCACTCCCTGCACCCCTAATGCATAATCAACCATGATAGAACCAGTAGAAATTACGTCTACATCCTGGTGAGCATCATCACCGAGTTTCATGATAGTTCCTTTACCGTGCTGCTTTTCGATTTGTCCAACAGCAATGTCGAGTGCTTTTAATTTATTATTGTCAGCCATAATAGTTTCCGTTATTTAATTTCATTTCCAGCAAGTTAAGCAGGAAGGGTGTCAGATGATGTCACACATATAACGTCTCAAATATATGTTCAATTTATGTAAAGCGAAAAATTTATTTTCGGAATTACAGGAACCAAATTCTAAATACCAGGGAAGTGAGCTTAAGAACCTTTATTGATAATAGAAGAAAAAGTTTTAATTAATTCTTCTGATTCTTTCATGAGTTCCTGTCGCTTTAGCTCAAGGTTTTTATTTCCGTGGAGATGTATCAACTTAAGCCAGTAAAGACTTTCTTTAGCTTCTTTGTGGCAGATCTTTAATCTCCGGTAGAAGTCTTTTTTGCTAAACCCTTCGTTTGCTTCAATATAATTTGCCCCAACTGAACCCGAAGAACGGGTTAATTGTTTAAGGTCTGCAAAATTGCAGAGGTCTCTTGGAGAATCTCTTACGAAAATCCTAATTGAAGAAGCGAAGTCAAAAGTTCGATCACCCAGGTTGAATTTTGTATCGCCAGCCATTGGTATTTGGAATTTGGTTCTTGGAATTTTCTTACATGTGCTATGTATGTATGACCAGTCTGAACCTGATTCCTTACAATTTTTTTCTGATCGAGGTCTCAAGCTCGTCTATTACCTGTTCGATCTGGGATTCTGTAGTGTAGGGTGCGGGACCTAATCGGAGGATGTTATTTCTGGCGTCAGTATAGATTCCACGCTGAAGAAGATCAGCTTTGATTGCTCTGGCATGCGGGGATGTCAAAGACAGGAATCCGCCGTTTTTTGAGATTGGTTCCGTATGTGTAACCCGTATAAGTTCGGGATCTAGGTCTTTCTCCTGGAATAAAGAACGTAAGAGTCCAACCTGATTTTCATATTGATTCCTGAGTAGTGATGGAGTTAATCCCTGTTGCTCAAAAAAGTCTACGACCTTAGCGGCCCGGAACTGAGAGGAGGGATCGTAAGTTGCTGTTGCAAAACGCTGATCCGAATCATCATAATGAACCGGGGCATCTGTTCTGGGGTGTTCAAGAGTGCTGAACGAAGCGAACCATCCGGTTATAACAGGGCGGAGTTCACAGTTTTTAGGGAATCTCAGAAAGCAATTTCCTTCACCCCATTGCAGGTATTTGTAACCTCCAATCAAGAGATAGCAATCTTCGAGGCTTTCCTCTCTGATAGACAAAGGAACTACATTGGTGCCATGATAATCATCAATTAAGACAGGGATACCCATCATTCGGGCCGCCGAAGCAATTTCAGGCAGGAAGTCATTCAGCAGGCTTGTTTCGAAATACACCCGGGACAGCATCACAATCGAAGTATTGATATCCATTTCTTCAATGAAACGTTCACCGAAAGAGTCATCAGGATGTACAGGCACTCGAACCACCTCAATGCCTTCTTCTTCCAAACGATGAAGCTGACGGTACATCGAATGAAATTCACCATCCGTAGTTATGATCTTCGGTTTAGATTTAAGATCAAGGCTGCTCAGCAGGCTAACTATCAGGATATGAGTGTTTTGTTCCCGACAATACAATCCATCCGGATCGTCATAATAGCTACGAAGATAATTACGGAGCTTTTCAGTCTTTTCAAATGCAACCGACCATTTCTCATCTACTTTATTAGCACAGGTATAGAAATATTCATACTGACCATCCAGAGCTACATCCGGCCAGGCCTGATGAGAGTGTCCCGTAAACAATAACCGGTTAGATACATCGAAATGAGAGTAGTGAGGGATAAGTCTGTGCGCAAGCTGGTCGATTTCTGACATGGAGTGAATAAGATTTTAGGCTGAACTTAGCTGAAATTGGAAAAGAAATCATTCTGAATTCTTCAAGCAGGTATATCGGGTATAGCGGAGATCAGAAATAAATTCATAGAAAATTCAAAATCTGTTACCCAATGTTTTCTAGTGGTTTGAGGTTGCGAGACTAGTAGTGGTTAAGCTTATTTACAGAATTTGAACAAAAAAATATTGCATATAAAAAGTATACCTAGCATATTGGGCATGTGCTTTGGAAGCGCTTCGTTTGAGCAAAAAAGCATATTGCAGATAAGGACAACAATGAAAGCCACGCTTTTAATGGTGTGGAAAAGAAGAGAAAACGACTTGAGTAAAGGTAAGCAGATTGCAAAGCTGATACTGCTATTTATAGCGATTTCAGGATTTTTTACAAGTATTGGAAAGGCACAGACCACTGGATCTTTAAAAGGACAGGTAACCGATTCAGGAACTTCGGAACCGGTGTTTGGTGTGAACATTTTTATCACAGAATTAGGTAGGGGGGCTGCTACTGATCTTGATGGGAATTACTCAGTAGAAAACGTACCTGCAGGAACATACGAGGTCCGGTTTTCATACTTAGGATATGTAACTCAAAATATCCCTGTTGTGATTACTGCCGGAGAAACCGTTGATGTAAATGTATCCCTTTCACCAGATCTTATAGAAGGAGAAGAAATAACGGTGCTTGCCCAGGCGGCAGGTCAGGTCGCGGCGATCAAGCAACAGATGGAATCCAATACCATTGTAAATGTTGTATCAAAGGAGAAATTAGCAGAACTGCCAGATAATAATGCAGCTGAATCGGTGGGAAGATTGCCGGGTGTTTCCGTTCAAAGAAATGCTGGTGAAGCTTCTAAAGTGGTTGTTCGCGGGCTTTCACCAAAATTCAATTCAATTACTGTGAATGGGATCAAAATCCCGGGTTCTGATCCAGCTGATCGTTCAGTAGATCTGAGTCTGGTGCCGTCAGAAGTGTTGGATGGTATAGAGGTTTTTAAGGCCCTTACGCCTGATAAAGATGCAGATGCCGTGGGTGGTACGGTAAATCTATTGGTTAAAAAAGCTCCGATCGGATTGAACGGAAGTACGAGCTTTGAATATGGATATAATGATCTGAGACAGGAGCTGGGTCAGTATAAAGGGAGTTTGAACCTGAGTAACCGATTCCTTGATGATAAACTTGGTGTATTGGTTACGGGTAGTTTTCAGAAGGCAAATCGTTCTTCTGAGCAGTTGGATAATAACCTTCTTTTTAACCGGGCTGATTCAACATTGAGAACGGAAAACCTGAATTTAGCCGATACCAGAGAAACCCGAAAAAGATACGGGGCAAGCATATCATTAGATTATGACCTGGACAATACAGATCTGTTTCTTTCTAGCTTTATGGGAAGAACCGACCGGGATGAGTTGAGACTCAGAAAAAGATACAGAGTTGGAAATACCAGGGTTGAGTATGATCTCAGAGATCGTGAAAGAACGGAGATTTTATATACTAATTCGCTTCGTGGAGTTCATAGTAAGGACATTTTTAAAGTAGACTGGCAGCTGGCACATTCCTATAGTCTTGGAAAGCAGCCTTATGGCAATTATGCCAGATTTCAGGAGCTTGGCGCATTTAAAAATGGTTTGATTGACTATCAGGGGCCTGAAGTAATCCCCGGATTTGCCAGAAATGATCTGAATGCTACCTGGTTTCAGTATGGTACTTTCAATACCTCGAGATCTACGAACAGAGACCTTACTGCAGAGTTAAATGCTCAGATAGATTATGAAATAGCCAATATCAACGGCTTTATAAAGTTTGGCGGGAAGTATAAAGACAAGAAACGCATATATGACGTTGACGAGCTAAGAACAGATTATAATGTAGTGAGCGAGATCGGACAGGCTAATCCGGATCTCTTTGATCTATACAACAGTACACACATCGCCATCAGTAATTTTATTGATCCGGATTATGACAATCCTGATTTCCTGGATGGAGATTATGAAATGACTGTCGGCCTTGATCAGCAGGGGCTGGCTGATTTTTATGAAACCTACAGCAGCCGATACGAACTCAACAGAACTATTGATCTGAGTGATTATACAGCAGGTGAGACGGTATCTGCGGGTTATGTAATGGCCGAAATGAATTTTGGGCCTAAAGTGACGCTCATACCTGGATTCCGATACGAGTACACAGAGAATTTTTATGAAGGCAAATTCGGTAAGCCAACAGGCAATCTCGGTCAATCAGGTACAATTATTGACACAACCGGTGGACAGAATTATGGCGAGTTATTACCTCAGGTACATTTGAAAGTTAATATTATTGAAGGGGTAGATCTGAGATTGGCGTATACCGAAAGCCTGTCTCGCCCGGATTATTATAACCTGGTTCCGTTCGAGCAAGTGAATGATGCTGAGCAGGTCCTGGCGAGAGGTAATCCTAACCTGAAGCATACAAAAGCCAGTAACTATGATGTGTTTCTTTCTTTTTACAAAAGCAGCCTGGGCTATTTCTCGGTGGGTGCGTTTTACAAGGAGCTCGATGACATCGACTATATAAGGGTGACACGACTCACTGAAGGTGAATATGCCAACTATGAGTTAACATCTCCGGTTAACAGTGATGAGATCACAACGGTTAAAGGGGTTGAGTTTGACCTGCAAACGGATTTCAGATTTTTGCCAAAACCACTGAATGGGTTGATCCTTTCAGCTAATCTGGCCTTTATTAATTCGGAGACTTTTTTCCCTTACTTCAAAATCGGACCGAGAGATCCAAACCCACCATTTCGCCCAACTATAGTGGACACTGTACGCGCCGGGAAGCTACCGGGCCAGCCTGATGTTACTGCAGCAGTGACCATAGGATATGAGATAGGATTGTTTTCTGCCAGATTATCACTCTCGCATCAACAGGAAATTCTTCAGCAGATATCAACCCAGTCAATTACCGACCAGCTTTCAGATGGCTTCAACTTCTGGGATTTCAGATTGAACCAGTCTTTCAGAAAAATACCGGGCTTCACCTTTTTTGTGAACATCAACAACCTGACCAGTGAAAGCGAACGCTCAACTATGGGATCAGGAACAGGTGAGTCGCGACTGACACAAGTAAACAATTTTGGAATGAATGCCAGTACAGGCTTCAGATATAAATTTTAACCAGGCAACAGGCACCGCCTTTTGCAAAAAAAACAATCAATAAATAGGAGACAACAATGCGAATTGTTACTAAAACCAGCCTTCTCAGGTTTGCATGTTCTTTCAGTTTTGCGTTAATGCTGGCAGTATTTGCCGGAAATAGCGCATTTGCTCAAAGAACAGTAAATGTAAGTCCTGGAGTAGGTACACTTAACACTGCTATCGATAGTGATACAACCGAAACCGGCGCACGGGTAGACTCTAATACTGTTTATGTACTTGAAAGAGATGGTACCTACCTTCTCGAAGGAAGTATTGAGCACAGAGGATACCATCTAAGTATTGTAGCTGAAGAAGGGGAAGGAGCTCGTCCGAAGCTGATTCCTGCTGTACCAGATGGGGGAGAATCGGGGCGTCCATTCCGACCAAGAGGCGATCTGACCATTAAAGGTCTGTATGTAACTGGTCAGGATGAACTGGGTGGTTTAACAACACGCATGTTCCGTATCAGTGAAAATGATGTTACCATCAGAATCGACGATAGCCACCTTGATAAAGATGGCCAAACTGCTTTCAGGAATGATGGTACTGGCGTACGTCTGTTTCTGACTAACTCAATTGTCAGCAATATGGGTATAACCAGCAGCCCGGATAACGGTAGAGTTCTTGACGATCGTGGTAACCAAATGGATACGGTTTATTTTGAGAATAACACATTCTACAATATCACAGCTCAGATCATTCGTGATGCTGGTGGGTTGATCAATTATGCGTACTACAATCAGAATACTGCATACAATGTTGGAAAAGGTACTGCTGTAGAGTTTGGACCTGTTGTTGAAGGTGTTTTTGAAAATAACATCATTATTAACGGTGCTGCATATGGTTATCCTGATAACGAAGAAGTAGCATACATCTTAGATGTTGATCCAATGACTGAGGAAGAAACCGATTCTCTTGGAGCCCAGAGTGTATCGATCAGTAATAACAACATTTTTACTGCTTCAGAGGTCACAGATGCCTATCCTGATACAGTGAATGCCGCAATGCTATTTACAGAAACCGCAGAAGCATTTATCGAAGCTCAGGGTTCTGCTTCAACTAACATCAGTGAAGACATCACTTTCGAAAGTGCTCCCGGTCTTCCAACAACTGTAGTTACTGAATTTTATGCAGGTTCTGCAGGTAATACTGAGTTCGATACAGCAAATGAGCCATTCGACTTCAGCTATGCTGATACTTTTACTTCATATTCTGCCGGTACCCGGGGGCAGGCTGTTGGATCTCTTAACTGGTTCCCTGGTATGACTGTTTCAGTTGAAGAGGACCTGTTCTCTGATAATCCTGACGGATTTAAGATCAATGGAAACTATCCAAACCCGTTCAACCCATCTACTAACATCTCAATCAGTCTTCCACAGGCTGCAGATGTATCAGTTGATATTTTCAACATGATCGGGCAAAAAGTATTAAGTATTCCTGCTCAGCGTCTGGCTGCCGGTACTAACCAGTCGCTTAGAGTTGAAGCTGGAAACCTGACTTCCGGAATGTATATATACCGTGTTACAGCTGTTTCAGGCGCCAACACCATGGTTAACTCCGGACGTATGACTTTAATAAAGTAAGGTTTATAGTTCTTATGAGTCGCTGGGAGGTCTGTGAAAGGGCCTTCCAGACTTTAATTTATTACTCACTCAATACTCAGATCACGTTAAAATTGTGATCAATAATACTCATGATCGGTAGAAGCTTAATCATCTTAACCCTTTTTGTTTCTTCTTTGGCGTGTAGCTCAAACTCTCCGCAGAAGATCAGCTTTACAAACCAGCCATATTTCTTTGACGCAGGAGGTGCAAATTCATCGCTGAAAAGTGAAACTTACCCCCTGACCCCGAAACTGAAGTACTCAGAAGAATTTGGGTATGGATTTACCAATACAAAGGCTGAAGGGTTCTACCATGAAGACACAGAACGTTCAAGAGACGATTTTTTAATAGATGGCATTATAAGCGGGGATATAACTTTCAAGGCAGATATCCCGGAAGGAGACTGGTGGTTAACCATATGGTTTGAACTTGGCATGGAGGATTCAAGCACTACACGACTCTATATCAATGGAGAGAATTTGACTCCGGCGCTCCAAACCTTCACCCCTGAAGCAGAAGGAAGAGAAGTAATAGACCAAACCTATCGGTTGGTTCAAAGAAAATTTCGTGCATCCGAAACGGGTTTTAATTTCAGAATGGAAGGAGTTGAGGATGACGTCCGACTATTAGGCTTTAGCCTGATCCCTGACCCGGAAGCAAGTGATGATGAAAGAGCCGTTGCATTAACAAAAGAAATCAGAAAGGCAGGGAAGTTCAATAGTACAGATAAACTTGAGCCTTTGATTGCAAAGCTTGATCGTTTAAAAAATGAGCCCGGGATGCAGAATTTTTCAGCATTCTGGAAGCTACAGCTTCAGATCGTTAAAGAAGGAGAGAAATTCTTCAATTACAGGGGATGGAGTCACAGAACTGAAGAAACCGGTATGGGACTTTTCGATCATATTCATCAGGGTATTCTGATGTACGATGGTATGCTCACTTCTACTGAAGCTGAAAAAAATCTGATGTATGAGAGAGCCTTATGGTACAATGCGAGATTATTGTACTGGCTATGGCTTGAAGGTGGATCTTACCGTGAAAGGGAAGCCGCTTTTACATACATGAGGAAAATGAAGCAATTATATCCGGATGATGAACTGGTGAGGATGTATAATGGAGAAAAGATCGATACCAAAGATCGTTTCGATGACATCAAGAAGCCAGCCAATGCTCCAGAATGGGCCTTTGCTGAGTGGGAAGTATCCAACAGACTGAAAGAGGTTGTTGATTGGTGGGTGCTTGAACAACAGAATGAAAATGGCGAGTTCGGTGGTAAATTCGGTGATGATGTGGAAATACTTCGGTTTTGGTCGCCACTGATCCTTTCAGGTGATTCAGTTACTTATCAGGGTTGGAAGAAACTGGCAGACGGAGTGTGGAACAGTTCAAAAGTGAAAGACGGATATGCCAAGAAACCAAGTGATGTTGAGCATTCTTCAGAATTCATCTCTGATACCGCACCATTGATGGTTTTATATAATGATTCAGAAGAATATGAGCATCGTTTGTCTTATTCAGCTGATTATTTTATGAATTTATGGACGGGCTTCAATGAAAACGGGCATCGTTTCTTTAAGTCATCCTGGTTCAGCTCCAGTGAAATAGAAATGGAGCCACCGAAAAACAGAGATGTACCTTACACTACCCGTGCAGCAAAAGCCGTTCGATATTATGCCTGGAAGTCAAAGGATCCATCAACCTTAAAAGCCCTTGAAGAGTGGGCAGATGGATGGCTTGCAGTAAGCCAAAAAACTGATAAAGGAAAACCCAAAGGTATAATTCCGGCTTCGGTTGCTTTCCCTTCGGAGAACTTCAATGGCGATGAGGAAACCTGGTATATCGCCAACATGTTTTGGGATTATTTTGATTGGGATGGTGGCGCTTCAATTCTGGATCAGTTGCTGTTTACCTGGACCATAACCGGAAATGATAAGTACCTGACACCGTTCTACCAGCACCTGGAACTGGTTTCCAAATATGATAAAGAATTGTCGAAACCAGAGAATCCATTCAAAGAAGGATCGGAAGGCTGGGCTGCGTATATACTTGGTAACAGTGGGAATTTCTGGAATGTTTCTGGCACTTGGAGGCTGCTTTCCGGTGACACAAAATATGATAAACTTATCATTGAGCACGGTACTCCCTTTATCAAATACAGGCTTACCGGAAATGAAGACTATTTGGTGGAAGGTATCCAACCTTTTCTGGAAACCATCCGCTATAACGTTCCAATGATCTCGACTGAAGCCATTCATACCGATCGTGTTCATATTGGTCCCGACAGAGCCCGCGAGATCGGTATCCTGCAGGGCATGATCACAGGCTATGGAATCGGAGAAAGTTCGTCACCCTACATTGCAGTTAGCTGGGAAAAGGCAAGCAGAGATCTGACCTATCTGGTTACAGGAAGTGATTCAACAAGCCTGGATGTAGATATCTATTCCTTTTCAAATAAAGAAGAATCAGTGACCATGAGATTATGGCAGTTGAAGTCTGGACTCTACAGCCTTAAACAAACTCAAAATGGAAATGAAGAGATCCGCGCTATTGATGTGATCAAGGCAGGGGATCGTTTTGAGCTAAAAATACCTTCAAAAGAACCTGTTTCGATACAAATCGAACGAGTGGGCAACTAAACCGGATAGTATAGTGACAGTAAAGAAAGAATCATTTTTCCAGAAATTTAAATTACTCATCCTTTCACTTGGACCGGGTTTATTCATTATCGGATATAACATCGGTACCGGAAGTGTTACCTCAATGGCATCAACCGGTGCTGAATACGGTATGATGTTAACCTGGCCTTTACTGCTTTCATGTGTGTTTACATACATCCTGATCGTAGTATTTGGGAAGTACACTTTGGTAACGGGTGACACGGTGATTCACAGTTATAAGAAGCATTTTGGTAAACCAGCCGGTCTGTTTGTATTGATCGCGCTTATTTTCACAGAAGCTGTAGGAAGCGTGGGTGTAATGGCTATCGTTACTCAGGTTACACAAGAGTGGACAAGGCCACTGACAGCTTCAGGCAGCGGAATTGATCCGATCTATTCTACATTGGGATTCGGAGCCATATTGTATGCCCTTCTTTGGAATGGGAAGCAGAATTTTTTCGAAAAGGTTTTAGCTGTATTTGTGGGAATAATGGGATTCAGTTTTCTGCTTACAATGATCATGGTCATACCTGATCCGGGTCAGGTTCTTGCCGGTGTGGTTTCAGGTGTGCCAAACGAATCAGGCGCTTTTTTGCTGGTAGCCAGTATGGTTGGAACCACAATGGGTGCAGTGATCTATGT
Source organism: Rhodothermia bacterium (assembly GCA_030427885.1). Classification (GTDB taxonomy): domain Bacteria; phylum Bacteroidota; class Rhodothermia; order Balneolales; family Balneolaceae; genus JAUICM01. The sequence continues at coordinate 42,069 of JAUICM010000006.1, forward strand.
AGTCAGGTCTGTTCTTATCAAAGGTAAAGGTTGGGGAATGAATCAGTTACATCTCGAAAAAAGGGATGCTAAAGTATCAGCCATAGTGATGTTTGTCTTAAGTATCTCGGTGATGGCAGCGGCTGCCGGGACCCTGTATCCGCAAGGGATCAAAGTAGATAACGCCATTGATATGGTGAAGCTATTGGAGCCATTTGCCGGCAAATTTGCTCTTTCTATTTTTGTGGGAGGTATTCTTGCTGCAGGACTTTCATCTCTTTTCCCGCACATTATGTTAGCTCCGATGCTGATCTCAGATTACAGAGGGGTGAACCCGGATTATCAATCTACTACTAACAGGCTGATCTCACTTGGAATCATCCTGTTAAGTTTGCTTGTACCAATTTTAGGAGGCCGTCCTGTTTTTATAATGATCCTTTCCCAGGCATTTATTGCCACGGTAACCCCGGTTGTGATCGTACTTATGCTAATACTGATGAACCGCAAAGAGGTGGTTGGTGAGCATACATTATCCCGTAAGCAGAATATGATGGTGGGCACAACACTCGTCTTTTCAGCTGTGATGGCGGTTTTCGGAATGATGGGCATTTTTGGAATTTAGAAATTGAAACAAAGAATATTTAGAACGGATTAATGCTATATCCTCAACAAAACAACTTTAGGACCTTGTTCGACCTTGGAGGTTACTGGAACATCAAGGCCGATCCTAATGGAAACGGAACACAGGAGAAATGGTTCTCCACAAAACTGGAGGGCGATGTACACACGATCGCGATCCCGGGTTCCTGGAATGAGCAACTTGAAGAACAGGGATTTAAAAATTACATAGGTAAAGCCTGGCACGAAACCACATTCAAAATTCCGGGGGCCGTTCAGAAATCGAATAAGATATGGCTCCGGGTAGGAGCAGCTGATCATAAAGCCACTGTTTGGCTGAACGGTATTTTTATCGGAGAACATGAAGGGGGATATATGCCCTTTGAGCTGGATCTGACTAATGCACTTAATCCTGCCGGAGAGGAGAATCATCTGTCCATCTGTGTGGACAGCGCATTAAGTATGCATACCATTCCTCAGGATGTAGACCCGGAATCGGACATGTACAATACGCCGGCGTATGAAAGACGTCATTTATTTCCTGCAACAAGATTTGATTTTTTCCCTTATGGAGGATTAACCCGGTCGGTGCAACTGGCTGCTATTCCATCTGAGCGTATTTCTGATATAACGGTTCATTCTGCTTTGAACGGATCTGTAAAAGTTGAAACCGTTTGTGAGGGTGGAGACTCTGTCAAAGTTCAGATTCTGGACGCAGAGGGAAATGAGATCGCCAGGGATTCGGGTAAAGATAATGTTGATCTGAAGCTTGAGGATGTTCATCCATGGTGTCCGGCTTCTCCATACCTGTATTCTGCAAGAGTTTCGCTGATATCAAATGGGGAAGTTGTTGATCAGTTTGATCAGGAATTTGGTATCCGGGAAGTGAGGGTTGATGGCGGAAAGATCTATCTGAACAATGAAGAATTGTTTATGAGTGGATTCGGGAAGCACGAAGAATTTCCGATCGTTGGCCGAGGGCAATTTCGTCCGGCTTATGTTCGCGATCATGAACTAATGCGATGGATCGGCGCCAATTCTTACAGAACCAGTCATTATCCCTATGATGAGGAGATGATGCGGTTGGCTGATAAAATGGGATTTCTGATCATTGATGAAGTTCCGGCTGTAAGTCTGGGTTTCTGGTCAGATAAGTTTGACGATCTGGCACCCTTATTCGAAAACCATAAGAAAGCGATCGAGGAATTGGTAGTTCGTGATAAAAATCACCCAAGCGTGATCTCATGGTCTATTACCAACGAGCCAAATCTGTGGGCTGAAGAGCAATATCAGAACGAAGCCAGCTCGAGATACTTCAAAGAACTTTATGAGTTTACCAAAGGACTGGATAGTACCAGACCAGTGATGTCGATCTCAATGGCGATGTACAAAGAAGATGATTGTCTGATCGAACATTGTGATATCATTGGTATAAACCGCTACTATGGATGGTATACCAAGCCAACCGATTTGGAACAAGCAGGCAAGGACCTGGCACGAGAACTGGATGCCACATTCGCAAAATATGGCAAGCCGATCATGATCACCGAATTTGGAGCGGATACTGTGGAAGGTCTTCACTCCACAACAGCTCAGATGTTTACGGAAGAATTTCAAATAGCTTTTACGTTCAAATATCTGGAAGTAATGGAAGCCCGTGATTTTGTGGTAGGAGCTCATGTCTGGAATTTTGCTGACTTCCTGACTCCACAGCATTTCAGAAGAGTGGTTTTGAATAAGAAAGGGGTGTTTACCAGAGACCGGTATCCAAAAGGAGTAGCCTTCAAACTCAGGGATCATTGGAACTCATTAGGTAAGATCAATGGTTCACACCGCCCAAAACCACCAAAACCAGGATTTCTGGTTTCAGATATCAAATAAGATTTTAAAAGAAAAATAATGAGTTCAGATCGCTTAAAGATATGGCATGTTGGGAACTGGTGTATTCACATTGGCCAAACCTATGTGGAATCTCCCTTTGAAGCACCAAGTAAAGATGTGGAAGTACTTAACTATGCCAAACCCCTTATCGATGCACTGCGAAAGATCCCGACATCAGAGGTTATAACACAACCTTCCTGGGAAATGTACAGAATGTCGCCAAAGGAATTTGATGAGAGACTTGAGTGGGCAGATGTGATCATTTTCGCTGACGTGGAAACGAAATGTCTGATGCTTCACCCTGATTTCTTCAACCGCGCCAAATGGGAAGAAGGCTATGTTACTTTTCCGGATCGATTTGATCTGCTTCGCGAATGGGTGGAAAAAGGAGGTCATTTCCATATGAACGGAGGATGGCTGAGCTTTTCCGGAGAACTTGGAAAAGGGGGATGGGGACGTTCCCGTTTCAAGCATGTATTGCCGGTAGATTGCCTTCAGCATGATGATCTGATCGAGTCAACTTCGAGCTATGTAGTGCGCTGCAATGATCCTGAGCACAAATCAGTGAAAGGAGTTGACTGGGATACAGTTCCACCGATCCTTGGATTTAATGAAACGAAGATCAAACCGGGAGCTAAGGCCATTGTTGAGATCGAGAATATGGGAGAATGGCATCCTTTGTTAGCAGAACACAATTTTGGAAAAGGTCGTGTTACTTGCTGGATGACAGGAGCTAGTCCGCATTGGGGCATCAATTTCATGAAATGGGAACAGTACCAGCAGTTCTGGACACAACTCTTTAGCCCCGAAGCATGAATTTTCACCTGATCGACTGGATCATACTGGTAGTATATCTGGCCTCAACAGTATATGTGGGGCTGTGGGTTAAGAAGTATGTTCATAACCTTACCGGATATATTGTTGCAGGAAGAAAGATCAAAGTATCGCTGGGTATTGCCACATTTACTGCAACAGAATTGGGTACGGTTACTTTTGTGTACTTCGGCGAGTTGGGTTATGTGACGGGATTCGCCTGTTTTATTATCGGGATACTGGCGTTCATTGCCTACACAACCGTAGGCAAAACCGGCTTTATCATCGAAAAGCTAAGACAGTATGGTATGATGACAATACCTCAGTTTTATGAGCTCAGGTTCACTAAAAAAGTAAGGGTTTTAGGCGGATTGATCCTGTTTATAGGAGGGGTTCTGAATATGGGGATCTTCCTCAAATTCGATGGAATATTTCTTAGTGAGGTAATGGGCTTTGGCCCACAGGCGCTTGGCTTCATAATGACTCTGATGCTTATCGTGGTGATGTCTTATACCATTCTGGGAGGCATGTTCTCCGTGGTGATCACCGACTTTATTCAATACGTGGTGCTTTCTTTTGCGATGTTGCTGACAACAGTGATCGTTCTTTGGGAAGTGGACCTGACTACTATTTCTGATGCAGTAATGTCGGGTTATGGTCACGGAGGAGTTAACCCTTTAGAGAATTCACGGTTTGGCTGGAGTTTTATCGTGTGGATATTGGTCACAAACATTGCAGCGGCCGCATTATGGCAGCCGGGTACTTCAAAAGCACTATCCTCAAAAAGTCCTGAGGTAGCTAAAAAAGTGTTTTGGGTTACAGGGTTAACATTTGCAGGCCGGGCTATGATCCCGATGTTCTGGGGTGTGGCAGCATATGCATACTTCGGTCCGGGTGAAAGCACCACTGCTGCAATGCCCATGTTACTGGGAGAATTACTTCCGGTTGGATTGCTTGGATTATTGGTTGCTGGATTGTTGGCTGCATCAATGTCTACCTACAGCTCCTATGTGCTTGCCTGGAGTTCAGTGATCACTCTGGACGTGATCAATGTGATAAAACCAGGTGGTTACAGTGAAGACAAACAGATCTTTATTTCCCGCTTCATCTCGGGACTGATCGGTTTGTTCCTGCTGGTATTCGGACTTTGGTATCAGATTCCTGAGACTGCTTTTCAGTATTTGTTTATTACGGGAACCATGTACACTGCAGGAGCTTTGGGAACGGTTACGGCTGGTTTGTATTGGAAGAAAGCGAATGCTGTTGGAGCTCATGCTGCATTGATCTTAGGAGCTATAGTACCAGCAGGTTTTCTGATCCTCGAAAAATTTGCAAATAGCTTACCAGACTGGCTAATGTTTGTAACGGATGTGAACCTGGCCGGATTTATGAGTTTTATAATGGCTGCACTGGGAATGATCGTTGGATCGTTAACAACCCAGAAAAGAGTCCCCGCTAAAGTAATCAACGAAACGGAGCTTAGTTATGAATGATGGCGTAACGATCTGGATGATCCTGTTTGCAGTTTTTGCACTGATCTTTTTTGTGATCGCAGGTATTGTTTCCTGGAAAGGAGTAGCTGATATCAAAGAATTAATGGAAGACCCTGAACTGAATCAAAGCAATGATCAATAAGAGAATAACAGCGTGTTATTTGTATCCGATCACCAAGTACGGATATCCCCCGAAAGCAGAAAACACCATCAATTACATTGATGAGTTCAAAGAACTGGGGTTTAGTTCTATAGAATTGGAGGGAATCAGAGAAGAGCATCTGATGGGCGTATATGAGATTAAAGATCAGGTAGCGGCATACATCAGAGAGCAAAAGATGGAAGTTCCTTATTTCTGTGTGGTGCTACCGGGGCTTTCGTCACCGGATCAGGAAGTTCGAAATAATAACCTTGAACTGTTCCGGAAAGGATGTGAGATCGCTTTTGATCTCGGTTCATCAGGAGTGCTTGATAATGCACCGCTGCCTCCATATGTATTTCCGGAAGATATTCCTGTTGTTCGGCATTATCATGAAGATGTGGTACTAGCAGCTAAGTTTCCTGATGGCCTTAACTGGAATTCCTATTGGAATGAAATGACGGAGACGTACCGGGAAGCATGTGACATCGCTTCAGAATTTGGCCTTAGTTACCAGATGCATCCTGCGCTGGGCGTGCTTTCATCCACAACAGATGCGTTCCTGCATTTTCACGATGCCGTTGGCAGAGATAATCTGCGCTTTAATTTTGATACCGCTAATCAGTATTTCCTTAAAGACAACCTGCAATTGTCACTACGAAGACTTGCTGAACATATCGACTATATACATATATCAGATAATGGTGGAAAACAGGTAGAACACCTGGCGATTGGAGATGGAATTATACGGTGGGATGATTTTTTTGAAACCATAGATAAGATCGGCTTCAAAGGACAATTTGGAATCGATATAGGAGGATCAGAATCTACTGTATCTGATCTCGACCTTGCCTACAGGAATGCAGCACAATTTTTGACCGAAAAGATCAGTAAATGAAGAAGATTATACTATTACTATTCATCGCAACAGCGATATTCAGCTTGCAGAGCAGCGTTTCTGCGCAAGGCATTAAGGTTGTTCCAATGCCACAGGAGGTACGGTATGAAGGGGGAGAGTTTGACCTTAATGCAGACATCTCAATACAACTGTATCTGAATGATAAAGAGGAGGAAGCATTTCTGCTCGGGCAGATTAAAGATGAGTTAGATCAGAGTATTGGATCTCAAGATTATTCTTCAGTTGATGATTCCGCTCAGGATATCATTATAGGGATCAAAGGTGGTTCAAGGACATTTAACCGGCTTATTAGAGAATATGATCTGGAACCCGGAAAGGAACTGGGTGATGAAGGGTACAGACTGCTTGTTAATAAAAAAATGATACTTATTTCAGCCAATGAAACTGAAGGAGCATTTTATGGAGTTCAGACCTTAAAACAATTGATAAGAACTCAAAGGATCGAAGGTTCAATTCCAGGTCTTAAGTTAAAAGACTGGCCCGATCTTGAGATCCGTGGAATGATGGATGATATCAGCCGGGGTCCGGTTCCGACAAATGCGTATTTCAAGCAGCAAATAGAGCGCATGGCAGAGCTTAAGATCAATATGCTTACCTATTACACCCAGGATGTGGTTAAGACAGAGAAGCATCCCGCGTTTGCTCCTCCAGGTGGCGCACTTGATATTGAGGAATGGGCTGAACTGGCCGATTACGCCAGAAAATATCATATCGATCTGGTTGGTAATTTTCAGTCGTTCGGACACTTCGACCAGATCCTGAAACATCCTGAGTATGCACATCTCGGTGAAAACGGAACACTGCTTTCACCCGCATTTGAGGAGAGTTATGAGCTGCTTGAGGACATTTACAAAGAAATGATCCCGGCCTTTCATTCCGATTATTTTCATATCAATTCAGATGAAACCTTTGATCTTGGCTCAGGTGCCTCAAAAGCAATGGTTGACAGTCTTGGACTATACGTGGTGTACGCCAACCACATCAAGCGCATTCATAAGATCATTACAGGAATGGGCAAGAAAGTGATGATGTGGGGGGATATTGCGCTGGAACATCCCGAAATGCTGGAGTTACTTCCCAAAGATATAATCCTCATTACCTGGGGCTATGATATCATGGAAGATTATGCACCTCGCATCGAACCATTTAAAGAAGCTGGTTTCAAACAGTTGGTATCTACAGGGATACTTAATTCTTACAGTACTATTCCTGATTTCAATGTTGCCAGAGGTAATATTGGAGGTTTCATGGCAGAAACAAAGAAACAGGGAGTGTGGGGTATGCTAAATACGGTATGGGATGACGGGGGCTTTGCGTTGTTCTCAAAGGATTGGTACGGGGTGGCTTATGCAGCAGATCAAAGTTGGAACAGTACTTTTCCCAACGACGAATCCTATGACGATCGTTTTAACGCCGCAGTTTATGGGAGTACGAATAACGGACTATCAGAAGCACTTCATACAATCAATGATCTGGCCAAATTGAAGTCTACAGAAAAAATGAATGAGGATGTTCTTTGGGATCAGGTTATCCCGGATAAAGGATCGGAGACTTTGATGAATATAAAGGATTGGCCAAAGGTGATGGAAATTGCTGATAAAGCAGAGCAAAGCCTGCAACAATATGATCCGCTGATCTATGGAGAGGATGTACAATTTGTTCAGCATACCATTGATCTGTACAAATATCTGGCGATGAGCCGTACGGCTTTAGTTGAAGCATCATCAAGCTACAAAGAAGCCGTGGCAATGGATCCTGTAAAATACAATTCCAGAAGAGATAAACTGGTAGCGGCATTCACAAAAGTTGCGAAGGTAACGGAAGCATTGACCGATCTAAAATTCACTAATCAATATCTGTGGACGATGGAAAACAGGGTGTATGCATTAGACCGGGTTATTTCAAAATACGATGATCAACTTTCCGCACTCACAGAGGTGAAGGATTCCTTACTCTCAGAAATGTATGCGTTGGATAGAGGGGAAAAACTGGCCCCGGCATCTGAATTACGCCTTGATATCAATGAATCAGAAGGCTGGTATTTCCAGGGGTGGCTGATGATAGAACCCATCCCATATCCCGCAGGAGCAGCCGATGCAGGAATTGATCACCTCGAAGACATGGGAGGTATTGGAACAACCTTCCCGAATGTAACTGAGGAGTTTTATTACGATGGCGTTAAGTACAGATGGAAAAGAGTAAACACCCCATATTTTGCAAAAGTTGACCTGGGTGAGCTTCATGGCGAAAGTGAGAATGTAGCCATGTATGCATTTGCTCATATCGATATACCTGAAGACAGAACTGTAAGGGCAACAATTGGAAGCAGTGACGGAGCAGAAGTTTTTGTGAATGGGAAATCAGTATTCAAAAACTACACAGAAAGAGAGTTTGAGCCTGATCAGGATGAATTATTTCTACCCCTGCACAAAGGAAGAAATCATTTGATGATACGCATCACGAATCACACAGGCGACTGGGCTTTCAGTTTCAGAGTTCCTGATTCAGAAATGAGGAGCTATAAAAACAGATATAAGATCATCGAATAATATAATGACCGAAGAAATCCGAAAATTCAAAGCTTGTGAACTGTCAGTTGAGGTATATCCTTCCAGATTAAAAATGGGGGAAGCCGCAGCTTCTCATGTTGCTGAACAGTTCAGAAAAGTAGTCTCTCAAAAAGGTGAGGTGAGGATTATTTTCGCAGCTGCAGTATCACAGCTCGAATTTATTGCTTCATTATTGAAATTCAATGACATCCCCTGGGAGAAGATCGTGGCTTTCCATATGGATGAATACCACACTCTACCGGCAGATGCACCTCAACGATTCGGAAACTTCCTGAAAAAACATCTGTTCAGTAAAAAGGAATTTGGCAAAGTGCATTACATCGCCGATAACATGAATAGTTATGTATCACTTCTGGAAGAGGCTCCAATTGATATTGTAGCTTTGGGAATAGGCGAGAATGGTCACCTGGCTTTTAATGATCCTCCTGTAGCTGATTTCAATGATCCAAAGACCATTAAGGAAGTTAAGCTCGATGAAGTTTGTCGCCAGCAGCAGGTGAATGATGGTGAATTCAGATCTATTGATCTGGTGCCAGAAACGGCACTTACCATCACGATGCCGGCCATCATGAAAGCTGATTTTCTGTCAGTTGTGGTGCCGGGGCCCGCTAAAGCTGATGCTGTTAAGAAAACCATCTACGATGAGATATCAACCGAATGTCCATCAACCATTTTACGCATTCATCCGAATGCCAAACTATTTCTGGATGCAGAATCCTCACAACTCGCAATGAATAAACAATAAGAATATGAGTACAATTGAAGAACGCTTGCAAGAGCCGTACGAATTAACACAAGAGCAGATCGAATATTATCAGGAGAACGGATTCATTAAACTGAAGCAGGTCCTAGATGAGGAGACTTTGCAATATTTTAACGATGAGATCAGTAAGGTTGTTTTCGAGAAGAATCCATTGCTCAAAAAACCAATGGAGGAGAGAACTACTTTCGAGAAAGCTTTCATTCAGATCGGAAACCTGTTCAAAACAAATGCGATCATTCAAAAATTAGTGCTGAGCAAACGCCTTGGCAAAATCGCAGCAGATTTGATGAAAGTTGAGGGTGTTCGTTTATACCACGACCAGGCCTTGTATAAAGAGCCAACCGGGAAAACCAGTAATATCACTCCCTGGCACGCCGATCAATATTATTGGCCATTGGATACAGATAATACAGTTACTGCCTGGATCCCACTTCAAAAGACTACTGAGAATATGGGGCCGCTGGCTTTCAGTACAGGAAGTCAAAAGTATGACTTCGGAAGAAATCTTGAGATCAGTGATGAGAGTGAGGAGCGCATTCAGCAGGCACTTGCTGATGCAAAGCTCGAATTAGTTGATTCCGGGTTCGATGCGGGTGAGATCAGTTTTCATGGCGGCTGGACCTTCCACCGTGCCGGTGCCAATACCTCTGATAAAGTCCGGGCGGTTATGACAATCATTTACATGGAGGACGGTACCAAAGTAAGTAACTTTACAAACTCCGCTCATCCAGTTGATCGTGATGCATTTCTCCCGGGATTGGAGCCTGGTGATACTGCAATCACAGAAATGAATCCCCTTATCTATAAAAGGTAATTCCTGACCAGATTATTCTATGAGAACATTTATCAAGCATTCGTTCGTATTAATTATAACCGTCACTTTATTCGCGTCCTGTACTTCTTCTTCAGAAGAAAACATGACTCCAAAAGAATTTGCCAAACACGTATCTGATCTTATCGTTGATGGAACACAATTCGCTTTTGAGCCAGCCCTTCAGGAATATGAGCAAGACGGTTTATACATGATCAATTTTCCGGACAATGGCTCTGGTGTATACTATGCCCGCACAGTCATTGAGACTGAAGGAATCGAAGATCAGGACTTCAGTACTTATTTTGGAATTACCAATCAGGCTGGTAAGATAGAAGTATATCTGGATGGTGAACTGATCTACACAAAGACGAGCGAAAAAGATGGCCATTTTGATTATGTGGATTATGGTTTATTTGAGTACGAAGCCAAAGTTCCGGTATCACTAAGGGATGGAATGCATCAGCTGGCGTTTAAATTTCGTCCGGAAAAAGCCGGGAATAACCGGGTCTATTTCACTTTTGTACGTTCAACTGACGGTTTAAAGAATACAGCTGTTTCATTAAGATCACCATCGGAAGAAGAAGAACTTCAACACTTTGGGTACTGGTGGATCGGGCCTTTCTCTCATGATGCGGTCGGACCTGAACTTCTTGCCCCAAGTCTTTCTGCTGATGAATTAATAGCAATGGAGCTTACATCTGCAAATGGCACTATGGTGAGATGGGATATACCTGAACTTCATCTGGTTAAGGGGTTACCGGGATGGCTAACTTATCAGAACTGGCACTATTCAGGGGGAACGTTCCTCGACGCAATGAATAATGTGGGGAATCACTATGATGGACTCGATTACAGCCAGTATATAACAGAACATATGTCTTTCCTGAAATCTCATATTGGGGAAATTGAACAGATGAGAACAGATTACGGATTGATAGAAAGTCCGTTTGGGCACTACTTTCGGTTTTCATTACTCGATGATATGGGAATGCAGACAGTTCCTTATGTGAACTCTTTGTTAGCAGAAGCACCGGAAGACAGAAACAGAAATTCTTTTGAATACCAACTGGCTGAGCGGGTGGCTGATCATATGATGAATGACGCATCGAGATTGCCAGATGGAACATTTGCGAGGTTCACGCCCGATTCTATGTCAGTGTGGGCAGATGACCTGTTTATGAGCAGTATATTCCTGCTAAAATATTATAAGCTTACCGGCGATCAGAAGTATCTTGATGAAGTAGCCGAACAGGTGCTGAATTTCGATCGTTATCTGATCGATGAACCATCCGGGCTCTACTGGCATGGATACTTCTCTGGTGAAGGCAAGCATTCCTCCTCAAAATGGGGGAGAGCTAATGGCTGGACTATTATGGCAAAAGTAGAATTGCTCCTGGCCATGCCAGAAGATCACCCCAAAAGAGCTGAAGTTCTTGAGGCCTTCAAACGTCACTGCGAAGGATTATTGGAAGTTCAATCGGATGATGGTAGATGGCACCAGGTTTTGGATGACCCAAATTCTTATCTGGAAACGTCAGCAACAGCTATGTTTGTAAGAGGATTTGCCAGAGGGGCAGTTGAAGGCTGGCTCGATCGGGAAGCGTATGCACCAGCAATTGAAAAAGGCTGGGCATCATTGACCCGACAGTTTAATGAAGAAGGAAATGTAATCGGTATAGTACGAGGTACACCTATCTTGTTTTCGGACTCCGAATACGATAACTGGGGTACCAGGATAAACGATCCGCGGGGATTAGGAGCCTTGCTGTATGCTTCTATTGCCGTGGATCTATACCGTAAAGGAGCACAATAATGGATATACAGTTTCTTGGAATTCATTTGCTGGACTGGATCGTATTAGGGATCTATATCGCAATCATCACCGCGATCGGATTGTATTCTGCTAAAGCGGTTAAATCAACCGGAGATTATTTTATGGGTGGCCGTCGTTTTGGGAAACTCCTGATGATCGCCCAGGCCTTCGGAGCGGGAACACGTGCAGATCAGGCAGTTGCTGTTATCGGAGCTTCTTCTCAGATCGGATTGCCAGGTATCTGGTACCAATGGCTGTACCTTTTTTCAACTCCATTCTATTGGCTAATCGCACCGATCTACAGAAGACTACGCTATATAACCATTGGAGATTTCTTTGAGCAAAGATATGGAACTGGTATGGGAGCAGCTTATGCCTTCGTCGGGTTGTTGTGGTTTTCAGCAAACATCGGTGTGGTTCTTAAAGGAACCGGAGTCACGATCGAAGCGGTATCAGGTGGAACTATTTCAACGGAGATGGCCGTATTCGGGATGGTTGCTTTCTTTGTGTTATATGGCCTTGTTGGCGGACTTGTTGCCGCCGCAAGTACTCAGCTTCTGCAAGGTTTTTTTATTGTATTGTTGTCCTTCATGTTGATCCCGTTTGCTTTGAATCAGGCTGGTGGATTGGATGCAGTTCACCAAGCATTACCGGATGAATGGTTTAGTCTTGTTGCCAGTGAAGAGGTAACTCTTTTCTTTATTATAATGGCTATTCTGAACGGATTGGTTGGGGTGGTAGTTCAACCTCACCATATGTCGATCAATGGTTCGGGAAAGACGGAGATCAATTGCCGTACAGGCTGGACCTATGGTAACTTCCTTAAACGATTTGTAACGCTTGGTTGGGTATTCAGTGGAATATTCATAGCGGTTGTGTTTCCATCATTAGTAACCGCCGACGGAGCTGCAAGAGAGCAGGCATTTGGCCTGGCTATCCTGGAATTACTTCCGGTGGGGTTTATTGGATTGATGATAGCTGCGATCGTAGCAGCAGTAGTTGCAGCATGTAATAACTTTATGGTGAATGGTTCTGCTTTGTTTACCAGGAACTTCTATAAACGATTTTTAAATCAGGGAGCAGATCAGAAACATTATCTTAAAGTTGCCCGCGCTAGTTCAGTTTTTGTGGTGGCAATAGGAGTGGGAATTGCACTTTATATTCCATCTGTGGTAGAGGGCTTATTCCTGATCTGGAAGATAATGGCATTCCTCGGGATAGCTTTCTGGATGGGAATTATATGGAGACGATCAAACCGATATGGGGCGTGGTCTTCAATGATAATTACTGCGATCCTGGCATTTGTAACAGATTCCTATGGCTGGTCGTTTGAAGAACAGGTGGCACTTTATCTTCCTATAGGCTTTGCAACCATGATCACAGTAAGCTTTTTTACAAAGCCGGAAGATGAAAACAAGTTGAACACATTCTATTCATTATTAAATACTCCCGTAGGCGAAGAAGATCGACTTGAAAAAGCGGGTATATCGGTATCAGATGAGGATGAGATGGAAGAAACAGATAAAGTACCTGTGATCGATCAAAACAGAACTATTCCTTTGTTAGACAACAGTAAAGCACTGGAAAACGGGGAGGGATTATTATTGGTGGATCTGCTTAGCCTGAAGAAAAGTTTTTCGAGAAAAAAATATCAGGTAGACCTGAAAGGATTTGGTATTTCCTGGGTAATCGTAATTGGCTATCTGGTGCTGGCGTACACTATAAGTCAGATCATTTAACGCGCTAAGAACTTATATATAACCTGTGGTTGGGTGAAATAAGATGAATAATAGAAAGTTGGTTTTCAGAATCTTGTTCTGATCACTGGCTTTCTGTTTTCGTTAAACCTCTTCTGAAGCCATTGCCCCGCAGGATTCTCTCACAACAAGTTCAGGCTTTAGAATAGTTCTGAATGAAGGGTCTCCACCTTCAATACGGTCGATAAGTTTATTGATCGCTGCTGCTCCAATTCGTTCAACCGGCTGATGGATCGTAGTAAGAGGAACGTTAGCGTATTTTGATTGCTCAATGTCATCAAACCCTACAATTGCGACATCCTCAGGAACACGATATCCCAATTCAAGGATACGGCGGATGAAGCCAAGAGCCGAAAGGTCATTGTATACGAAGTATGCAGTCGGCTTTTCTTTCATGGTATCAAACTGATCCCCTAATTCGTATCCGGCTTCGAAGCTGCCTGGATGGGTATCAGAACTTAATCTCAAATGGTAATCATCACGAATATCAATACTGTGAGCCTTCATTGCTTTTTGGAAACCAATATAGCGGGCTGCACCCAGTGAGTTATTTAAAGGGCTGTTGATATAGCCGATCTGAGTATGACCAAGTTTGATCAGATGTTCGGTACCTAAGTAGGCACCACCTTCATGATCAGCACCTACATAGTATATGTCTTCATCAGCAACGTAAGAGACCATAACATAGGGGAAATTATCTTCGTGGAGTTTCCGGATGATCTCAGGGGCATGAGGCTCTTTACGAAGGCTCGCAATGATAATCCCTTTAACACCCATCTTTTGGAAATTCTTGATCTGGGCTTCTTCCTTCTTTATCTGGCTGGAGCTGTTGGAAAGCAGGATATTATAATTCTTGGAATACGCTGTTTCCTCTACCATATGTGCGATGAGAGAAAAGAAAGGGTTTTTTAGATCACGTAATACAAGGCCAATAGAATCGTGGCTGGAAAGGTCATTCTTGATTCTTTTTTCTGCTACAAAAGTTCCTTTTCCTACTCTGCTGAACAAAATACCTTCATCGATCAGAGTAGACAAAGCACTTTTTATAGTGATCAGACTCACATCATATTCTTTAGCTAATTCTTTATGAGAGTTTAGCTGCTCTCCAACAACTAAAGACCCATTCTCGATCTTTCTTTTGATGTCTTTTATGATCTGTATATAAAGCGGAGTTGAATCCTGAAAATCTATAGCCATTCTGTGCATTTACATCGTTACAATCTATACCTAATATACCTAATAAACCTGCTTATTACTAATTATTAAACAGTTTTGTTTAAATAAATTATCGGTATAAAACGTGGATATAAGAGGCTTTAGAGATTTTAGAATTCAGATCTGATCGCCCAGAGGTCTGGAAATATGGCATGATTGATCGTTTTCTGGAGATAAGCTACTCCTTCTGATCCTCCTGTTCCTTTTTTACGGCCTATGGTTCTTTCAACCATTTTAACATGCCTGTATCTCCATTCCTGAAGTCCTTCATCAAAATCTACAAAAAGCTCCGCTAGCAGTGCGATCTCCGGATCATTCTTCATGACCTCAACTAAGGTTTTCTGGATCTTATCTGATGGGTTGTACAGCAATCCTGTTTCATTTTCCCGTACTGCTTCAGCCGGGTAACCTTTTTTAGTTAGATAGGAAAGGAAACTTTCCCACAGTGTAGCTTCTTCCATCCGTGCTTTTAATCGGGCAATATGATCCGGTTCATCTTTATGAGCTTCAAGCATCAGCGGAAGCCGAAGGCCACAAAGTATCTCCATTTCTCTGAACTGGAGGGATTGAAAACCACTGGACTGACCAAGGAATGACCGGAAGCTATTGAATTCGAGCGGAGTCATTGTTTCAAGGATATCAACCTGTGAAACGAGTGTTTTCATAATTGTAAGAATACGGCGCAGTGTTTTAACGGAGGTCCAGGTATTACCAGATTTCAGTTCCCTTCTGAGCTTACCGAACTCATGCAAGATCTGCTTGAACCAAAGTTCATATGTTTGATGAATAATGATGAATAGTACTTCATCATGCTCCGGAGGATCCGATTTCAACTCCTGGAGTTTTATAAGTTCATCAATTTTTAAGTAGTTGGTATAAGTAATTTTCATAGCTGCTCCTTAGGGGGGTGAATGATAGGCAGAAATATGATTATCTTGGAGAAAAAAGATGAGCATACTGGTAGCAGACGGCGGAGCTACAAAAACAGCCTGGGTTCTTATATCTGAAGATGAAGAAGATATAGTGATCAAAACCGGAGGGATGAACCCCAGGCTTAAGATCGATTCTGAAATTGAGTCCGTGATCTTTGATGAACTCATTCCTCAGATAAGTACTAAAGAGATATCGGAGTTATTCTTTTATGGCTCCGGATGCCGCTACTGGGCTGACGCAGAACGAATGAGATTTTTACTGTCTGAGGCTTTTAGATCTACGGATATCAAGATCCTTACAGATATTCAGGGAGCGGGAAGAGCAGTATTTGGCGAAGATGAAGGTATTGTAGTAATATCCGGAACGGGTTCAAGTTCCGGTTTAATGCGAGGTGGCTGGCTTGTTGATATAATGAGCTCAAAAGCATATCCGGAAGGAGATTATGGAAGTGGATGCCATATTGGGTCGCTGATTTTGCGGGATTATTTTACCAATCAATGTCCCTCAGAGATCAAAGAACTACTGGATAAAGAGAGGAAACTTAATTTTGATGAATTATTTCTTCAGTTTCAGGATCAGGTTAAGTCCAAACAGATCGCCGCAAAAGCAATGAGAGATATAGCTTCATCAGAGATTATTGATCCCGAATCCATCTCTTATGTTGAGCAACTGGCCGCTACGAGTGTCCGGATGTTGCTGAACCTTATGCTGAATCATTTTGGCGAATCTGCTCTCAGATCACACCCGATAAAGCTTATTGGTTCTACTGCTGTTCATTTTGAACCTGTTTTCCAAAAGGTTTTCAGTTCTGCAAATCTGGAGATTGTCTCAATCGAACAAAGCCCGGTTAAGGGCCTTATCAGATTCCACAGATACCGAATGAAGAACTTTTAGAATTTCCAGCGCACAAAAGCTTCCATAGCCTCGTATTCCGCCAGACCCAGCTCATCATAAAGTTGTGCCGTTTGCTGGTTTCTTTGTTCAGCTCTTTGCCAGAATTCACGTTTGTCGGTGCCGGGGAAGAGGGGACGATCTTTTTGTGACTGGTGCTTGAAGATCGCGCTTCTTTTTCGGTCTCTTTCTGCCGGACTGAGAGGAACCGCCATCTCAATTTCATCGATTCCCCATTCCTGCCAGGCTCCGCGATATAGCCACACCCAGCAATCCGACATCCAGGGTTCATTCTTTAGTTCATTAACAGCTGAAAAAATAGCACTCAGACAAACCCGGTGTGTTCCATGAGGATCGGAGAGGTCACCAGCTGCGTAGATCTGATGTGGTTTTATCTTTTCAATAAGTTCTTTCACCAATCGCACATCTTCCGGGCCAATAGGTTTTTTCCGGATCTTTCCCGTTTCGTAAAAAGGAAGGTCCATGAAATGCATGTATTCGTCGGGAATACCAACAAACCTGCAAGCTGCTTTTGCCTCACCGCGGCGGATAAGTCCTTTGATCTTTTTGATCTGTTCTGAATCAACTTCGCCGGATTCTTTATTCCTGATAAAAGATCTGGCTTCATCAAATACCCTGATAGCCTCATCATCTTTTATTCCGAATGCATCACTATAATCGGTTACAAAATCAGCGAAACGCAGTGCTTCTTCATCGAATACAGCAATATTACCGGAAGTTTGATAAGCTACATGAACCTCATGCCCCTGATCGGCTAAACGAATGAAGGTTCCGCCCATGGAAATGACATCGTCATCTGGGTGTGGACTGAAGATAAGTACTCTTTTCGGGAATGGTTCTTTACGCTCAGGCCGTGTTGTGTCATCTGCATTAGGTTTTCCACCGGGCCATCCCGTAATGGTATGCTGGATCTCATTAAACACACGAATGTTAATGGAATAGGAAGTACCAAAATCTGAAAGGATATCATTCATTCCATGCTCACTGTAATCCTGATCAGTAAGTTTCAGAATAGGTTTCTTCATTTTCAGACTCAGCCAAACGACTGCTTTTCGGATGAGCTCATCAGTCCATTCGATGGGTCCTATCAACCATGGAGTTTTTATCCTGGTTAATTCTGCAGATGCAGGGGCATCTAATATGATCTCGGAATTTTCATGTTTCTGTAAATAAGTTGCTGGCACATGACTGGTAATGTCTCCTTCTACTGCTTCTTTGATGATCGGAGCTTTTCCTTCTCCCCAGGCCATGAGTAAAAGTCGTTTTGCCCCAAGAATGGTTCCTACTCCCATGGTGATGGCTCGTCGGGGTACATTTTCAGAACCAAAGAAGCCACTTGCCGCATCCATAATGGTCATATGATCCAGAGCGATCAACCTTGTCTTTGAATCCATGGAAGAGCCGGGTTCATTAAAACCAATATGTCCTGTTCGTCCAATTCCCAATATCTGAATATCAAGTCCTCCAAGCTCCTCGATCTTTTTTTCGTAATGCTCGCAAAAAGAGATGATCTGACTTTTACTTAAAGTACCATCCGGGATATGAATATTCTCTTTCGGAATGTTGACGTGATCGAACAGATATTCGTTCATATACTTCACATAACTCTGAAGTGAGTCAGGTTGCATTGGGTAGTACTCATCCAGATTGAATGTGTACACACTACCGAAATCAAGGCCTTCTTCTTTATGAAGTCGTACCAGTTCATCATAAACCTGTGTAGGTGTGGATCCGGTTGCTAGTCCAAGTACGGTATGTGTATCTTGTTCTGTGTTATTTCTTATGGTAGCAGCGATCTCATTCGCAACATATACTGAAGCATTTTTAGAATCTTCGAATATGTTGGTTGGTATTTTCTCAAATTGATGATATTCCGCACTTATAACTGGTGACATTAACTCTTTTTTTAGAGGTTGAAAGGAAATTGAATATACCTATTATACCTGCATTATAGAAATTCAAACATAAGCTGATTTTAAAGGATTTGTAAAATAATGATTGATACCCATTCTCACATTTATCTGGAGCAATTTGATGAAGACAGACAAGAAGTATTTAACAGGGCTGTGGAGGCTGGTGTTAGTGATATTTTTATGCCTGCAATTGATATGGGATCAATCGAACAGATGGAGAAGTTAAGCCATCCTGAGATCAAATTTTATAAAATGGCAGGGCTACATCCATGCGATGTAGAGGAAGTATTACCTTCAGATCTTGAAAAGTCATTATCAGAATTTTGCAGCAGGGATGATTTCTTCGGAATAGGAGAAACCGGACTGGATTATTACTGGAGTACCGATCATCTAGCAAATCAAAAGGAGAGTTTAAGGATACATTGCAAAGTGGCTAAGCTTCTCGCAAAACCTATAATTCTTCATAACAGGGAAAGTACATCAGATCTACTTGAATTGATTAGGAAAGAGCAGGATGGGAGTTTAACAGGGATATGGCACTGTTTTAACGGAACAGTGGATGAAGGCAAGAAAGCCATAGATATGGGTTTGCATCTGGGGATAGGAGGAGTGGTTACTTTTAAAAACGGAGGTGTTGATAAAACTGTCGCGCAATTGCCTCTGGACAAAATGGTATTGGAAACAGATGCGCCATATTTGTCGCCAACACCTATGAGAGGGAAACGAAACGAACCTGCATTTATGAAATATACTGCTCAAAAGCTGGCAGAAATCTTTGAGATGGATTTGAGTGAGCTTATTTCAACTACAAACAGGAATTCCAAAACGCTATTCAAAATTAATTAAGCTCAATTTTAAATTTACCCTAACCTTATTTCATATTGAACGTAGGCGTACTTTTTAAACTCACTACAGGTTCGATATGAAAACAGAAAATTCGATCAACTACATATTTCTGATAGCAGGTCTGGCAACTTTTCTTTTGATCTCCTCATGCGCAGAGAGCGTAGCTGTTAATATCAATTTTGCCACAGAGAATTATGGATTTTGGAGTGGGCTTCTGCATGGTATCATTCTTCCATTCAGTTTCATAGGAAGTTTGTTTAATGATGATGTCGCCATTTATGCGATCAATAATACGGGAGGCTGGTACGATTTCGGATTCGTATTTGGAGCATCTATTATCTTTGGCGGTGGCGGTAAATCAGCTTCAAGAAAAAAAGACTCCTGAACTATTCCAGGAGTTTTACCACTGAACCCTCCACTTTGATCGTGGCTTTTGCCGGGGTGAACACATACACTGCTGCTGAACCAACGGCAATCATTGCAGGAAGACGCTGAGGTTCAATAATTGTAACGGTGGTACTTACCAGAGTGGCGGTTAAAGCTACCGTTTTTACGAACCACAAAAGGCCATTTGTAAATGGCGGGTTATGTACGGATACAGTCAGACCGGTAATGGCATCTCCATCATGTTCTTTGATGATCATATTTAATTGGTCAGAAAGATCAACCCGGGCATCAAGATCTACGATACCGGAGGTTCCAAGCCGGGAAAAAGTAAATTCAAATGTGTCCAGTACTTCATACTCATCAGCCAGAACTAATTGATCACCGTAATAAAAATTACTGGTTTGAGACACAGGATATTCCACATTCGGAGCATCAACCAACACCTTTACCCCAACCGTACACCCACTGAATACAAGCGCAGAAGGCACAAAAGCTGTTATAAAAAGGGAAAGGTATCTATTCATTCGTTTGTTCCATTACAGGTTTATATACTATGCCATATTGGGTAATAGATTCCTTTGAAGTCGAGGCGGTATTGGATTCTTCTCCTGTTAAAGCACTCGCGATCCAGCTTTTAATTAAAGACCCAAAAGTAACCCCGTAGCTTACTTCCACAACCAAATATCCATCTGCGATAAAATGATCGGGGTCATCATCGAGAGCTGCAAATACGCTGGAATTGAGATTGTCATCATAATATTCTCCGCCTTCGAAATAGACAGAAAAATGCCTGGATTCAGAATAAGTGTCTTCTTCTGTTTCTCTTGTAGCATACCAGGATACAATTCCCAGAGTGTCAACGCTCATGGATGACAAATGCGGACCCAATTGCACGGGTTGAAATTCCGTTTCAATAGAAAGGGTATGCCAGTTCTTACACCCTGTGATGCTAAGTAAACACAAAGACAGGAACACAGAGGTTTGTTTTATAGATACCATATTCTCTCGTTAGATTTAACCGGTATTTAGCTAAAAATCAGGTAATATTCTATATGCAGGTAAGTCTAATTTTTGGATTGTACTCCGAGTAGCCGGATATCGTTCAGGTGCCCGATGAATTCCACATCAACAGACAATGAAGCATATTCGTATCGGTAAGGTCGGTCTTCTCTGAGTTTGGCGAAAAGTTCCTTTTTATCCTCTCTGCCCATCAGATCCTGTAAAGCGGCATCATATTCTTTGATGGGGTGAAGTCGCAGAAGCATATCCTCAAGATCATATTTCAGATGGGCAAGTGACAAATGCTTTGCATCGTAAAGGTGATCCGTGTTTGGTAGTTCCAGATCGAAATGTTTACAAAATTTGGTCATAACGATCTTACTTGCGTTCAGCTTTGCCTGATGCGAATACCCCGCAATATGAGGGGTTGAAAGAAATGTGTGTTGAGCAAATTCCGGATCAAAATCGGGCTCCTTGTCCCAGACATCAATGATCAGGTGGTCGATCCTGCCAGCTTGCTGTGCTGCTAGAACTGCCTGTTCATTTATGACCCCACCTCTGGCTGCATTTATTATGATATCGAATTTTCTGTTCTTTAATGTTGATTCATCCAGCCAGTACCGGGTTTTGAATTCTCCGGTCTCAGTGTAAGGAACATGGAATGTGAGAACATCACAGTTGAGGATCTCCTCCAGAGAAGAAGATACGAAATCAGGTTCACGTAGTGCTTTGGGTGGGTCATGAAGTTTATACTTCAGTCCGAAAGTGTCGAACAATCCGGTTACGGCTGATCCCACCGCTCCGGCACCGATAATTCCATAAGTCAGGTCGCCAATTGGCACCCCTTTTTGTTCTCTGAGTAAAAGCAGGGCGGTCATCACATATTCTGATACAGCTCTAGCATTACAACCTTTTGCATCGACAAAATTCACCCCGGAATCCTGCATCAGGATTTCATCAACATGGTCGCTTCCGGAAGACGCAGTTCCGATAAATTTCAGAGAATCGGGAACAGTAAAAGTAGATGGATTGAGTTTTGTGACCGTACGAATGATCATTGCGTGATAACCGGATGCATCAGGGATTCCTTCAGCAGGGTTATAATATGTCAGATCCGTGCCTTTTGGCAGAAAATCTACGATCTTATAAATATTCTGATCAGCTAATACTTTGATCAAAGAATTATCGGGTTGGTTAAGAAAATAAAGCTGAATTGACCTATACTTAGTCTATGAGCAGCAAGTATAACATTGTTTCACTTATTCGCAAAAAGCGGGATGGTAAAGTCCTGACTTCAAATGAGATCTCTTATATCGTTGAGGCATACACTAAAAATGAGATAGAAGACTACCAGGCGAGTGCATTTTTGATGGCTTCATTTCTAAATGGACTAAATGCTGACGAATCGGCCGCTCTCACCGATTCCATGCTTCATTCCGGAATAGTTGTGGATCTTTCTTCGGTTTCAGGTAAGAAAGTGGATAAGCATTCTACCGGAGGCGTTGGGGATAAACTCTCACTTATTTTAGCTCCTGTGGTTGCCAGTGCAGGTGTTCCGGTTCCTATGATATCAGGGAGGGGATTGGGCCATACTGGTGGTACACTGGATAAACTGGAGTCTATTCCCGGTTTTACTGTCGATATGGACCTTGACCGGTATCTTGATATCATCACCAAACATGGGTTGGTACTTGCCGGGCAGACAAAAGAGATAGCACCGGCAGATAAGAAATTATATTCGCTCAGAGATGTAACAGCCACAGTTGAATCCATCCCTTTGATCGCTGGAAGTATTATGAGTAAAAAGCTGGCTGAGGGAATTGATGCATTGGTACTGGATGTGAAATATGGCTCCGGCGCATTTATGAAAGAACTTGATGATGCTATTGAACTGGCTGAAACACTGGTTTCAATCGGCGAGAAATTCAATAAGAAAACGGTGGCATATCTCACAAATATGGATCAGCCCTTAGGATTTAAGATCGGGAACTGGCTGGAAGTGGAAGAATGTGTGGAAGCTCTGCAAGGTGATGGACCAGAGGACATTATGAAACTCTCAAATCTGCTCTCAGGTACTATGATCTGGTTGGGAGGTAGAGCTGAAAATGTGGAAGAAGGGATTCGGATCAGTGAGCAGCAAATTTCGGGCGGATATGCATTCCGGAAATGGATCGACATAGTAGAAGAGCAGGGTGGAGACAGTTCAGTGATCAAAGATCTTTCGAAATATCCTAAAGCTGAATATGAGTTTGAGCTGCATTCGAAAGTAGAAGGATATGTTTCAGGGATGAATTCCTACGAGATAGGAATAGCATCATTAGAGCTTGGGGCCGGCCGGGTTAGTATAGAAGATAAGATCGACCCGATGGCCGGAATCACCCTGGAAAAGAAAGTAGGTGACAAAATCACAAAAGGTGAAACAATTTTAACAGGTTTCACGAACAAGCCAGCCATGATCGAAACTGTTACGGAGCAATTATACGGGGCAGTAGAAATCTCACGTGAAAAACCAGAAATAAAACCCCTGGTAACACACGTTAGTGACAGCGAGGGCACAAGGGCATTTGAGCTTTAGCATGTTGAATTACTATAATAATCAGTTAACTTAGTTCCTGATAAATAAAGGGCATAAAACATAAACGGAAAGAACCATGTTTCAACGATTAATTCGCGCAATCAAATCAATGTTCGGTGGACTTATCAGCTCCATGGAAAATCCAAAACTCATCCTTGAGCAGAATATTCGCGAACTGAATGATCAGATTCCCCAAATGAATGAGAATATCGCTACGGTTAAAGCGAATCTGATCATGCTTCAGAAAGAAGCAAAACGTAATGAAAAGCAGATCAGTGAACTAACGTCCAAGATCAAGTCGGCTATTCAGGCCAATCGTGATGATATTGCTGAGGGTTATGCTTTACAGCTGGAAAAAGCCAAAGAGACATTCGAACATACCAAAGATCAGCTCCAATTTGCAGAAAAAGCGTACGAGAAAGCCATTAAGGTTAAAAAAGTGTTTATGCGCGAGAAAGATCGTAAGATCCAGGAAGCCAAAGAAGCTTTACGTGCAAGTGAAAGAGCAGAATGGCAGGCAAAGATCGCAGATACTTTAGAACAATTCGAGGTTGGTGGCATCGATCAGACTCACGATGAGATGATCTCCCGCATCAACGAACAATCTGCTAAGAACGAAGCTCGAATGGAGATCGCACTGGATAGTATCGATACCAAAACTATGGAGATCGAAGCTAATGCAGAAAAAATCCGTGCTCATGAACTGGTAGAGCAATTTAAGATGGAAATGGGAGAATCCTCTGGTTCGATCTCAATTGATGAAGAACCAGAATCTGAAAAAGAAACTCCTGCAAAATCTGTTGGCAATAAAGAAAAAAGCTGATAGGTTCTAACCATGAGTACCAAAAGTGAACAAGAACGCGAACGACTCAAAGAAGAGTACAAGGATCACTACCGACGTATTAAAGAGGCGAAAGAGCGTCTGAAACAGACTGAACAGAAAGGCAAGATTGCGCAGGCATTGAATAATATGAATGCGGACAGCCTCCTGGAATCAGTGGATGAGTTCCTTGGGAAAGTGAAGGATAAAGTTACTCATGTGGAAGCACGCCTGGACGTTGCAATGGATAGTCTCGATGAGGATGATCCAGGCACAGCTGCAGGAAAGCTGAAGCAGGAAGAACTGGATGAGGAAATTAAAAAGCAGAAAGCCAAGCAAACCCTGAAACAAGTGAAAGCAGAAATGGGTATGCTGTATTCTGAAATTGAAAAACATGCGGAAGAAATTCGCGCTGAAAAAACGATAGGTCATAAAAAAGAAGACCCTGATAAAGGAAAAGACTCTTCACCTGAAAACGCTTAATGTCTACAGACGAACTAAATATCAACTATACCAGGGAAGCATTTCTGAACCCGATAAATCTCGGGGTATTACTGGTATCAACAATTGGGGCTTTATTTTTCAGTAACCTCAGTGTGGATGTATCTAACCTGATGCTTTCCACTGTATTTGGATTTGAATTGATGTATTTGGGTGTAGTGCCAAAACTTCCAAGGTTCAGGAAAAAGACCGAACTAAAGAAGATCAAAGAACGTCATGCAAGTAATAATGAAAAGGATTTGTTCCAATCACTGGATTCAGCCAGCCAGAAAAGATTTTTAGTGCTTAAGCACCTTGCAAAACTGGTTCAGGATAACTTCGAGAAGTTGCCATACAGCTCTCAGGGTTTATTGGACAACATCGGTAAAAAGATCGATGAATTACTCGGCAATTACCTGACTCTGCTCGATCTGATCAAACGATACGAGATCTATTTGAATACCTCACTCGAGACCAATCTGAAGGAAGAGGTAGTTCGTCAGATCGAAGAAATAAGAACAATTGAATCAGAGAAGTTAAAGCGTACCAAGGCACGTCGTGTCGCGATCATGCAGAAACGACTTACCAAATTTAAGATCGCTAAAGAGAAATATCTGGTTTGTGAAACTCACCTCGAAACCATCGAAGATGCTGTAAGATATATCTACGAGCAGTCGATGACCATGAGCAATCCGGAAGAGATCGGATTCCAGTTGGATAATCTGCTTACTGAAGTGGACGAAACTTCTCAGCTGATCGATGATCTGGATCAGGATATTCTGCCTGAATACACAACAGAATGGGAAACTGAACTTGATTTCGATTCCATTTTGGATGAGCTCTCCGATGATGTAAATTCTGTGGCTAACACGAAGAAAAGAGTCAAAGAATAATTCATGAATACGTCTTATCAAACACTGCTTCTCGAAATCGATGATGCAGGAATTTGTGTGCTCACCATTAATCGTCCGGATAAACTCAACGCCCTGAATGATCAGGTATTCAAAGATCTGGATAAAGCAGTTTCATCAATTGAGGAAGATGATGAAGTTAAAGGTCTCATTATTACCGGTAGTGGAGATAAAGCATTTGTAGCCGGAGCTGATATCAAAGAATTCTCTGAATTTAAGAAAGATCAGGCTACAAAATTATCCCAGCGTGGGCACAGGGTATTCCAGAAGATCGAGGATCTGGGTAAACCCGTTATCGCAGCAGTAAATGGATACGCCTTGGGTGGTGGGTGTGAACTCGCCCTGGCTTGTCATCTCCGGATTGCTTCAGCAACTGCAATAATGGGACTTCCCGAGGTTAGTCTGGGGCTTATTCCCGGATATGGTGCCACGCAAAGGTTGCCAAAGCTGGTGGGTGAAGCAAAGGCTCTGGAACTGGTGATGACGGGAAGATTCGCAAAAGCGGACGAAGCCGCTCAGATCGGACTGGTTAATAAAGTGGCCGAAGAAGATGTTTTACAAGAATCTAAAGCAATGCTTAAGTCTATACTAAAACAAGCGCCAATAGCTATAAAAAATGCTATATTGGCCATCAGAGAATCTGGCAGTTCATCCGGTTACGAAACGGAAGCAAATCTATTTGGAGATTTGTTCAACACTGCTGATTTTAAGGAAGGAACAACGGCTTTTCTCGAAAAGAGAAAACCTGATTTCTCCGGTAAATAGGAACTAATTTTTCGTTAATGAGCGACGAACCTCCATCGGGTAGCAAATCTTTAATTAAAAAAACAGGAGCTTTATTGCTATGGAATGGCTCCTGATAGCAGCAACGATCTTACTAAGTGGTTTTTTCTCAGGTTCTGAGATCGCCTTTGTTACAGCTAATAAACTAAAGCTGGAAGTTGCATCCCGTAAAAAGAACCCGTTGGCTAATGCCATCGAATTCTTTAAGAAGAACCCTGAAACTTTTCTAACCACCACACTGGTCGGTAATAATATTGTCAATGTGCTCTATGCTACATTTATGGCCATATTTTTGGTTAATCCGATCATAGATTATTCTGAAATGTGGTTTTCTCATACCCCTTCAGAATTTCAGATCCTGTTGGTGCAAACGATCATAGCATCAGTTCTAATTATGTTGTTTGGAGAGATCATCCCCAAAGCGATCTTCCGGGCTCAGGCGGATGTTATGGTTAGTGTGATTGCAATACCGCTCAGAGTATGCTATTACCTTCTTAGCCCGTTGGTCAGGCTCGCCAATTCATCCTCAAACGTATTGATCAAGTGGTTGGTACCGGACGCAGAAAAAGTGGAAGCTTTATACCGGCGCCAGGATGTTGAACTGATCTTCAAGGAATTGAGGGAAAGCGGAGGAAGCGAAGATATTGATCAGGATGATTCCCAGATCCTGCATAATGTGCTTGAATTGTCGTCGAAAAGGGTGAAGGATTCTATGATTCCTCGCATTGAGATCGAGGCAGTGGATAAGAAGACCGATATTGATGAAGTGCTGAATCTGTTCATAAAGTCAGGACATTCGAAGCTACCGGTATATCAGGATTCTATAGATGATGTGATAGGTGTTGTTTTTGCGTATGATCTTTTCAACAGACCAAAAACTATAAATGAGATCATACGTCCGGTTAAACTGGTTCCATACAGTAAGAAATCGAAGGACTTGCTTACAGAATTCAGGCAGTCGAATATGAGTGTGGCCATTGTGCTGGACGAATATGGCGGAACTGCGGGAATGGTCACCATAGAAGATCTGATCGAAGAAGTGGTGGGTGATATTCAGGATGAGCATGATGTGGATGATGAGATCA
The DNA here is from genome assembly GCA_030427885.1 of Rhodothermia bacterium. GTDB lineage: Bacteria > Bacteroidota > Rhodothermia > Balneolales > Balneolaceae > JAUICM01. Next base: position 69,487 of record JAUICM010000006.1, read on the forward strand.
TGAAACAACTATCGCCGAGTAATTATGTGGTTAGTGGAAATGTGGAGATCGCGGAACTGGTAGAAAAATTCGAGGAAATTAAACTTCCTCTGGAACCTTCTGAATATGATACCGTAGCGGGCTACATAATTAATCATTTGGGGCGCATTCCAAAAGTGAATGAAGAGGTGCTTATAGAGGGCAAAAAGTTCATAATCAGTAAGGCGACTCAAAGCAGGATTGAAACAGTAAAGCTCATTTTAATTGATTGACAAAGTCACAAGGCTGCAAAGTGTCAAAGTTGAGTCCGACTTTTTTACTTTGCAGCTCTGATACTTTGAAACTTTGTAATTTCAGAAAACATGTTTGACAGTTATCCAGCCTGGTCACAGGATTTTGCAAAAAAATATCTAAGCCGAACGATCAACACCTTTTTGCTGCATGGCAACGTGCACGATCTGGTACCCCTGAAAAATGATGATGGCACAGAATTTCATCGCCTCAAGAGTTTCCTTTCTGATGAATTCTTCGGAGCCCGTGATTTTGTGGTTTTCTACGACCGGGCTTCCGGAATCTATTTCAGGGATAAAGAATCTCAACAGGATTTTAATCAGGCGGTAGCCGGAAGGGATTCACTTGTGGGTACTGATTATGCCAATAAAATGCCAAAGGATCCGGTTCGGGTGTTTTCGTTGCTGGAACAGTATTTCAGATTAAGACTGGATCAAAAGAAAAGTGTGGCATTGATCATCGATTATGCTGAAACCATCATTCCAATGAGTGATACCAGTTCCACAGGCAATGAAGACAGAACTTCATTAGTATACTTGTCGCGCTGGGCACACGATCCAATGTTCCTTGCTTCTGATTTTACCACCGTTCTGATCACCGAAAATCTGTCAGATCTCAACAAGACCTTAGTTCAAAATCCTTATACCACTGAGATCAAAATCACGATCCCCGGTGAAAAAGATCGTCTGGCCTTCATCAAGTATGAAACCCGCTCAGATGATTTCAAGACTATTTCAGCAGTTAAACCAGAGATCATTGCCCAACAAACGGCAGGTCTGAATTATGTGAATGTGCGAAGTGTACTTTCTAATGCGCGTGAGAATAAGGAAAAGATCACTTTTGAAAGTCTGTCAGAGAATAAAAAGGAACTGATCGAGGCAGAGGCATACGGATTACTGGAATTCGTAGAAACACCATATACGCTTGATAACGTTGCCGGACACAAGCATGTGAAGTCTCACCTTCGTCAGGCAGTTAAAGCCCTTAAAGATGGTCGCCAGGACGTAATGCCGATGGGATACCTGGTTTGTGGCCCTGTTGGAACCGGTAAAACTTTTCTGGTTACCTGTTTTGCCAGTGAAGTAGGAATTCCCATGGTGAAACTAAAGAACTTCCGTAGCCAGTGGCAGGGCGTGACTGAAGGTAACCTCGAGAAGATACTTACTTTGCTAAAAGCGATGTCGCCGGTTGCGGTGATGATTGATGAGGCTGATGCTTATCTGGGTGATCGAAATGCCAGTGGCGACAGTGGAGTTTCCAGCCGTGTATTTTCTCAGATCGCTACTTTTATGAGTGATACTGCCAACCGTGGACGTATCATTTGGTTCCTGATGACTGCTCGCCCCGATCTCATGCCAATTGACTTGAAACGTCAGGGCCGTGCTGAAGAACATATCGCTCTATTCCCACCTCACACTAATGAAGAGCGTGTGGAGCTGTTTGAAGCAATGAAAAAGAAAACCGGACTTCAAATGACGGAAGCATACGTTCCTGCAATTATTGAAGAAGGTTTTAAAACTTTTTCAGGTGCGGATATGGAAGCAGCTCTCACCAGAGCTAAATTCCGGGCGGCTGCTGAGGGTAAAAAGAAAGTAACTCCTGAGATCCTGGATGCTGCCTTAGGTGATTTTATCCCGCCAACCTATCCGGAAGAAGTGGAACTTCAGACACTTAATGCGGTGATCGAATGTACTTCCAGAGTATTACTTCCAGAACGCTATCGTGAGATGGATCGTAATGAGATCCTGAGCAAAATAGAAGAATTAAAATTTCGGGTTAGTTAGGGAATAATGAATGGAATTTAGAGCAAGAGAAAGTAGTCCTCCCTCGAGGGAGGTGCGATTTTCGGCAAGCCGAAAAAGCGGAGGGTGTCCGTATTGAGGGAGGACACTTACGTTGTATCGGACACCCCTGGGAACAAACCGGGAACTTCCGGTTTGTTCATCTCCCCTCAAGGGGAGACTTAGTATGTCTCCATTTGGTGCCGATGTGGAAGCTGACCGGGTCTATTCATTCCTTCTGTGAATCGAACAAAAACCTCAGGCCCTCAGAAATTGCCACAGTGGGTACAGAACGGTGATTCTCGTTATTGAAGGTCTCATGTTTGATATTGACTGAATCTCCCGCTTTTTCAACAAGCAGGGAATAAAGCCGGTCATGCCTGTTCTTGTTACGCTCTACATTTCTGTTATCCTGATTAGCGGTAGCGATGTATAGTTTCTTTTCAAATGAAGCAGGAGAGATCGATGCTACTTTTTCATCCATGATCTCTTTATCCCACCAGATACTTGGATCTAGCGAGATATAAGCATTGAACAAGCTGTTTGGATCTATGTAAGAATTCATTGCCAGTAACCCTCCAAGGGAATGGCCAGTCAGAATTCTGAAAGGTCTGGTTCTGTACTGTTCATCTACAAAGGGGATGAGTTCCTGCTCGATGAAATTCAAAAAATTTCGACCGCCACCCATGGTATTTTCTCTGACCGTCTCCAGTTTGGTTATCGTAAAATCACGTTCCCTGTCTACATTTTCAATCGCCACAATGATAATATCGGGAATCAGATGTTGAGAACTTAAAGTACCAACATCTCTTGATGCGATCTCAAAGTGAGAAGAGCCATCCAGGAGGATCATCACCCGATACTTTTCTGAATGTGTTGAATCGTAGTTTTCCGGCAGTCTGAGAAGACATTTCCGGTCTTCATTCAGGATATCAGAATGGATGGTGAAACTCCGGTGTTCCTGAGCCAGAGGATTGGTTATTCCATTCAAAAGAATAATTCCGGCAATGAAAATGGATCGTAAACTCACTTTAACCAGTTATTTGAATTCTTACGGTTAGAGTAATCCAGCAGGTTGTTTGGATAATTGATCCAGTCTTCATGCAAGATGATCTTGTTAACTGAATTCAGCGTTAGAATTGATATGAATTGCATAGATTCATAAGAAGAACCTCCCCATTCAAAAGAAGTAAAATATCCACTGGCTACGATATGGTTCTCTGAAACTATTAAACGGTTGACAACTAAAGCAACGGAGTCTGATAGCTGGAAGTTTGGGTTATCCCAGTCAAAGAAGTCCATCAATGCGGCTTTTCCTACAATCTGATCTCCTGAAATATAGTCTTTTAGTGTAGCAGTATCGCTGTAGAAACTCATGAAATAGTCAAGATCCTCCCTTTGAGCATAGGTAGCATAATAATCCTCAGCAACAGCCGAGAGATCCTGTTTGCTTTCATAACAGCCGGTAAAAAATATCAATATGATAAGAATGGATAATAGCTGGTTTTGATACATAGCTTACTTAGCAAATCGATCAAAGAATTCTCTGGAATCATAGATATCCTGTAGTCCAAGGATATAGCACACCTCAGACAGGTCAGAGAAGTCCAGACCTCCTGAAGATATAGCCTCGTTGTTATAGCGTCCATCTTTTGCATTGTATGTATTACCAATCTCAACAGCGAGTTTCCAGACTTCCTTAATATGACCTTCGGAAAGTGTGTCTTCCCATTCTGTGTATCCCGGAGTTCGGAAACCAGGCGTTCCGTTACCTTCAGCATTACCATCAGGAATTTTGTGGTAATCGGTGTTTTCCTTTAAATAAGCTAAGAGTTCCGGAGTGGTGACGCTTTCATTCCAGTCGCTATGCTGCACCACATGAATTCGATTTTTAGTATACACATCAGGAAGCGCAGCCTGAACTTTTCTTACCAGTTTTGCACTAAAATCAGATTGACCGGCATCCGCAATCCAGATATCCCCACCTTTTGAAATGGTTTCCTTTACATGATCCAAAACTTCATTAAGAGCTTTCTCAGGGTTGATATGTGCATCACTCCAGTGATCACCAAAGGCAAGCTGCATTACATCGTTAGGGGGTACATAAAGCCCTTCCTGTATTCCATAGGTTCCGGCCACTGCATGATAATTTACAGAAGAGTATTCCGGATTAGATAACAAGGTAGCCAATGCCGCCATAGTATGAATGTCATCCACATCGGTTTTACAATCGAACTGAACCAAAAGCAGATCCTTTTCAAAATCAAAAAGCGTTTGTTGGGCATTAACAGGAATACTCAGGAATACAACTAAGGTTAATAAAAGAACTGAAGAATTGGCTTTCATATACACTCCATTTTTACTGAGGATAGGACAAACCACAGGAAATAGCCAAACGGATCATCATCTTTTTCGGATCAACGGTGTATAAACTAATCCGTTGTCATGCTGAATTTATTTCAGCATCTGCAGGAAGCGGTACGATTAAGTTAGCAAGAGCTGGATCAAAACCGGTACCACTACAGCCCTTGAACCAAGTCTGTTTGTCGGCTAAACAGGCTCGACTTAATAGCCCGTCTACAAATCAGTTGCGAAGGCCAGATCCCGGGAATCAGGTACGCTATCAGTAGATGGGGAAGACCTTCTCCTGAATACAAAATAATTAAGTTCTCAAGTACAAGTCCTCCCTGGAGGGAGGTGTCTGAAGGAGCGAAGCGAATGAAGACGGAGGGTGTTCTCACATAGTCTCGGACACCCCTCAGATCATCCGCTGGTTCGCGGATGATCATCTTCCCTCAAGGGGAGACTTTTTCTAACCACCCATTTTATGATCAGTATCAAGGAACCTGGTATACCTATCCAAAGCAGCTCAGAAAGCAGTACCGATAAGCCATACTTGGAGAAGAAGCTTGAAATTCCGATAGGAGAAACCAGTATGGGTTGCCAGGGAAAGAAGTAACGGGAGGTATCAAAAGGAGAGAAAAAGGCAATGCCCAATCCTCCGGAGGTCAGGGCATCCAAGACTCCATGAGAAATGGTGCAAAGAAAGAAATACAGGATCAGCAAGGCACCGGTTTTGGTTTTGAATGTATTTCTATAGAACATCAAAACAAGAAGAACTCCGGTGAGAAGTGCAAACAGTATAGAATGTGAAAACCCCCGGTGCCCCCAGAAATTTTCGTATGTTACTCCATATTTAAAACCGATCACATCCAGATCAGGAAGAATGGAACAGGCTATTCCAAGCACCCATAACTTCCATTTGAGGAGTTCTTTGTTGAATCCCTTTCCAATGATATAAGCAGAAAAAGCATGCCCGAATGCGGAGGCCATAGTGTTCTTTTAGTTAGCAGAAGATACCCGACAGATCATTGAAGATGAAGTACCTATTTTTGTTCCCTGGCACAATGTCCTTTCACTGATATCTCCCTCTGCCGTCATCCTGAACTTGATTCAGGATCTTTTGTAGGGTTTACCGGTGTTGTTACACAATGAATTACTTTGGGTGGGAACGGCGAAGCGATTTTTTCCTTCGCAAGGATTTAAGAGAAAGATACCGTAATACAAGTCAGAGACTTACCCCGCTTTTCTCATAAGTCGCAGACTTATGAGATCAAGGGGTAATAGTTACAACCACTCTTTTGTATCTGGTCAAAGGAGGTTCGCCTTTATCAGTAACTTTCAAAATAAAATGAGCTGTTTCCTTCTTCTCAACATTAGGTGCTGTGAAATAGGCCATATGTACATTTTCAGCTCCATTTACGGTTATTAACTTGTTGTATGAACCTGGCTCCGGATAGTGGAACCAAAGGAAGCTGAAATTATCTCCATCTGGGTCATAGGTATCGAACGCATCCAGAGTAAACCCTGTACCAGATTTTACAGTTATTTCTTTGGGATGGATTAATACCGGAACGGGAGGGTGATTTGACTCTTCATATGATTTTATTGTCCAATCCATTCTTGCAGCAAAATCATATTGAAAATCATCACGCCATCTCCAAAGAGTAACTTTATCATTTAAATATGTAGAGGTGTCCTTTTTTACTGAACGACCGAATTCATTGGGAATGTATGGAGTGTACGAATCAATAGCGTTCGTCCAGATCTTGCGGGTCTCGGGTGCAATAGTTACTATTGAACTTCCATCTTTCATTCCTGAAAAATCAGGTTTATATAATTCGTATCGACCACCCCAACCTCCAAATTCAGGATGTTCAGCATTATTTAATCCATTCGGAATTAATGATAAAAAAGCAGGGGTATCACCCTCAACTCCCCATGCTACATCAGGGTAAACTGCACCTAATGGGCCATGATTTTGTTGAATATGTTGAGCTATCCAGCTGTTGCTAATAGTTGTATTATCTACTCCATTTACATAAGTGTTAATTCCTGTCCAGGTAGCAGATCCATAATCGTCACCAGGACTTACAACATAAAATAAATCTGGAAAGTTATTTCGAATCCAAATAGCACTATCGTCTTGGTCAGAAATCGTATACACCCTTAGTTTTGAAATAAGTCGGGTTGCTTCTTGGGTACTTTTTGTGGCATCAATTTTATAAAGAGCCTGAGCCAGTGTATTTACTCCCCCCCAGGTAGAAATCCACAATGGACGTTCATCATCTTTTTCCAATTCTGTTATAATCCAATCTGAACCCTCAGAATCCATGCCTTTACCCACACCAAGCATTCCATATTTTGGCAAACCTTCTTTTACAAGAGCTTTTATAGAGGTAGCCTTTGGAAATCCTTGATCATGCTTCAAAAGATTAGCTTGTACCTTTGCGTAAGCATCAATTACCCTATTGATAGATTCCGGATGAATTGAATTTGTCATCCAGCATGAGGTTGTTGCAACTATTCCTTTGATTTCTATTTCATTGGAATACAGAAGCAACCTGACTAATGATTGAGTGTCGTCAGGATCTGCTTCAATATCAGTTAATACTATAACTCTATGCTTCGATATATCCTGCCCATAAACGGTTGTTAGGAATAAAAAGGAAATAAAAATGATAGAAATAGTTTTCATCGTATTCTCGGTATTGTGGTGATTTCAATTCCCCCAACCTCTTGGCGTAACTTCATAGCCTAGTTTTTCGCTGGCCCAGGGGATGAAGTATTGGTAGTTGGGTTGGTCGGTGTGGCCGCCCACGTGTTGGCGCCATGCGAGTTCGCCGTCCAGTAAATTAACTTGTGGTTTGGGCATTGCTTCGGTCATGTAATCAGCGGATTTCCCGAGTCCTTCGGCATCCAGAAGGGTGTAGGCAGGTTGGGCAGCGATGGTGGCCATATAACTTCCTTTCTGATCCAGCCAGAGAGCATCGCCTTGTTCAGGGATACCATAGCTCACAAATATGAGTCGGGGAGCGGCCATAGCAATAAGTTGGTGGGAATCCACAGGCAGATCACATCCGGTCATTGTACCGAAGTCGCCTTTTTCTGCTCCATACTTCAGGTAGTTACCAGCCATCCAGTGGTATTCACCGGAGCCGGTCAGGCTTTCAACGGCTTCACCAAATACACGACGGTGCAGAGTAGCTCCGCCTTTTCCGGATGAACCTATCAGACCCACGGCAAAACGTTCTTCAAAAGCCATAGTTACCAAAGCAGCCTTTCCGTACCGGGAAACGCCTTCGATCCCAACTTTAGTGGCATCTACATTTTCATCTGTTTCAAGGTAATCGAGTCCGCGTGCAGCACCCCATGCCCAGGCCCGAAGTGATCCCCATTGTTCCGGAGTTCTGGGCTGCCCTTTGTTCGTTAAACCGATAATTCCTCTTGTCAGCCCGGCACCATTGTCTGCCTGAATACTGGATGTGCTGATGGTGGCATAACCCCAGCCGTTTGCCAGCAACTGTTCAGAGCCAGGTGATTCTCCATTTATCGCAGGAGCAAACCAATTCGGTCCGCTTTGTCCGGCCTGAATAGGCTGATATGCCGGGTATTTATCAAAGACTTTTTTCATTGCAGGATCATTTTTGATCATCATAGCTTTGAAGGAATCATTGATTGCTTCCAGGTCTTCCCGGTTGGGTTGTGCAGGAGCCGGGAATCTCGGGAACCCAAACATCATTAGCACCGGGACCGGGCCCTCCACATTTGTTGGAACCACTACCATCATCTCAATATCAACATCAATGAGTGGATAATCGCTGTTGTCTACATGCCCGGTTACTTTTTTGGCAACCACAGGTATTCGCCCCACCCATTCATTATCAGTGATCTCTACTTCCCAGGTTACATCAGGAACGTTGTCAGGAACGCGACCATACACTTCTTTTTCAAACAATTTCTTGATCTCAGGCCGGCGGGTATTCCACCACATATTCGCTGAGTTCACTTGCTTACCTGCTTCGGTGATCATGAGTGGCGGAAGATCGGGGCATGGGTTGGCAATCGATTCATCATAGTTAGCGGCGTTTGGGGCATTAGGATCCCCACTAGGACCGGGTCGAACTTCTTCAATGCCAAGCTGTTTCATCATATTGGCATGGTCCTGCTGGGTATTGAAGGTCGTTAAAGTCGGGTAAGCTGTATCCTCTGTTCTGTTTTGTCCGAAAACGATTACCGGAAATAAAAAAGCTGAAAGGAGGAGTGAGAATTTCTTCATCTTAGGTGTGTTAGGCGTTAAGAATTGTGCCTAAATAAACCCTTTTATCTCAGTTTTCAAAGTGCTTATTTAGAATAGCTTAGAGCAAAATTTTGCGCAGAAAGGGACCTTAAACAGATGCAGAGATACAAGATTTTGTGACTCTACATTAATAGAGGATGGATGTCCTGTAAATCAATTAATAATATCCCCTTTGATATTTGCTATCCGTTCCCTCCATTGCAGGATCTCTTCAGGTGGCCGCTTCTCAAAATTTTTCACCTCTCCGACAATTTTTAAAGGTTCTGCACTTCGATAGGATCGGGTTGGATTTCCAGGAAATTTCTTGTCGGTAACATTCGGATCATCTTCGAAACTACCCATTGGTTCAACGATATAGACACGTTGTTCTCCATCACCCTGGGCGAGAGCAGCGGCAAGGGTTGCTCCGTCAATCAGGGCTGTAAAATAGATGTGATTCATGATGACTTCAGGTCTGTAATTCGACCGGAATCCAGATGTAAGAAGATCTCCTGTTTTTAGATTGGCTCTGGTTCCGTGGTAGAACGGGCCTTTGTCTGATACTTCTTTTTTGCTCATTTTAACTAATCCTTAACCACTGGCTGGGTCCACGCGGTTTCATAGATAATGTCCTCTATTGGGTTCGCTTGCAATTTGTCTGATGTGATCTTTGCCCGAACAAACTGAATATCATCGGTAAGTTGGAAACTGGCTTCAGTTCCTTCGATCGTTTCAAAGGTCTCTGGTTGAAGAGAACCTTCTCTGGCTCCATGGAAAGAGATGCGATAGTCTACTCCGGGCTCAGTTTTTACTAATACAGAAAGCATGGTGCCATCAAAGGAGGCATTTTCGAGTGATACTCCGGTACTGCCATAGAAATTGCCACGTTCCATTGCTTCGATCAGAGAATGAGGATTCAAAGAATCGGCCTCAACCATGATCCAGCCACGACCGGCATTACTGAATTCTTTGCCATGATGGTGATAGTTGTGAGAATCGTCGGTAGCGAGGCCGTACATCAGAGGTTTACCATCGGCCAGATAGGAAATATTGATCCGGTCCCACATTTCTTCCGTGGAGATATGAGTTGAATCTCCTGAGTTATGAACCATATGGTGACCATTATACACTTCAAAAAAGCGTTCGCCTTCAAGCGCAGCCATTTCTTCCCAGGTTATGGCATAATAGAAATTGGGGTGATTCACATGCGGGATCATGGGCTCCCCGGTTTCTTTCCGTTGCTCCAGTACGGCATTGATATTATTCTGAAGCACATCCACCACACTTTCGCCATGTCTTGGCTCGATTTTCTTTTGAATGTTCGTTGCATTCATATGCAGAGGGTTTCCTTCAAAACCATCGGTGATCTCTTGTGATCGTATGACCAGGAATTCACCTTCTTCTTCAAACAGTTCTTTGTATTCGGAATAGGCTTTGAGTTTCACACTGATCTCACCCTCATCTTCTTTCCAGGTTACCCATTCTTCACCGTATTTGGCGAGATACTTCTGAAAGGAAGCCTGATAAACGGAATCAGGGCGAATGAGTTTCCACTTTTCGCCTTCAGCCAGGGTGTTGTGATCGGAGAGAGCTACAAAATCGTAGTTCCGGGTTTTGTACCATTCCATGATGGTTTCAGGAAATTCATCGCCGTCACTCCAATAGGAATGGGTATGAAGGTTTCCTTTGAACCATTGTTTTTCGGGAGGATTAGAGCAATTCAGAATGGTGAATGAAACGACCAGAAATAGATAAAGAGCTTTTTTCATAAAAGAGAAGGCCAGTTAGATTTGAGGAATGTACATAACCGGAGTCATAAAGTGCAGGAAGGAGGAATTTTTTAATCCTGGCTTAATACAAAAAAGCTCCGACGCAGAGCATCGGAGCGAGATTCGAACTATTTCAGGATCAGTAAAGACGCAAAGTTTTGCGTCTTTACGGGTAGGGGAACTAATTATTCAATCCCAATAGCTTTCTTAAAGGCTTCTTCACCGCCTACAACCGGAATGGTGATAGTGGTTCCATTCAGGTCTACAGTGAGTTCCGTGCCCGGATCCGGATGCAGAGTGAATTCCTTATCACTGGAGAAGATCATCAGCGCGATCTGCTGACCACGTGGAATAACCTGATCATCTGGCTGGAGATCAAAGCTCATTTCATAGAATTTACCTGGCTTCAGAGGCTCGCCGTTACGGATATCCTTGTAGTTTTGAGGATCGGCCCAACCACGGGTAATTATATTGTCCGTAATACGACCATTGCGACGCTCCGTCCACGGCAGAGAAACCATCCACACCGATAAATTAGCAGCAGGTTTACTACTTGCCAGTTTGATATTAACGGTGGTTAAACCCGAAAGGTGAATATTTTCCTCAAGTACGGGGGAAAGGTAGATCAAACGATGCTCGGTGATATCTGCTTTAGCCAGGGATTCCCCATCAAAGGAGAAGTTATCAACCAGTGTTTCAGGGTCCTGACTTTTTGGTTTGTTAAGGGTCAGACTTCCCTGTTCCGGAGCTCCGCCATTCAAATACAGAGTTACTGGTTCCGCTGCCGGATTTGGAAAATCTTCGTAATAAGTCGGGTCATCGGGTTCAGCATATTCGCGAACGATATAGGCTCCGGTTTCATTCTGGATACCATTATCAACGCCATGCAGATAATGTGTGAACCAGCGGTTCATCATATCAAAAGGAGGGGGGCCACCATGACCGAACTGGTGATAATAGATCTCGGTATGCAAGCCCATTTCTTTGGCTTTCCGGTAAATTCGGTAGCTGTGTTCCGGCATCACATTCCAGTCGTTGAAGCCGTGGCTCATCAGCATGGCCGCTTTCATATTTGGCATGTGGGTGAGGTAATCACGTCCGGCCCAGAAATCGTTATAATCGCCGGACTCCCGATCCATATTAGCCTCAATTACTTCTTGCCGGACTTTGAGATTATTACGTGCTCTGAGTTCTTCTTTGCCACTATGGATGAAGTCGTAAAGCACATCAATATCTTCGCCAAGATATCCGCCGGGACTACGTACAAGTCCGTTAGAGCGATAGTAGTTATAGTAGGCAGTATTTGGTGCAACGGGTATGATCACTTCAAGACCTTCCACTCCGGTTGTCGCCGCAGCTAATGGAAGAGTTCCGTTATACGAAGTTCCTGTCATACCCACTTTACCCGTAGACCAGAAAGCCTCAACTTTTTCATTTCCTTCACGGGTTTTGTACCCATTGTCCTTACCGGTTAGCCATTGTACTACAGCTTTGGGCGCAAGCGATTCGTTTTCTCCACCAACGGTAGGAGAGCCATCAGAAAGTCCGGTACCAGGATTTTCTGAGTGGACAACGATATAGCCGTAAGGCACCCATTGACGAACCTGGGAATTCGAAATGATAGGGCGTTCACCACGTCGGATCACTTCAGGGTGCGCGCGGCGCTCCGCATTTTCACCGTAATTATGAGTTCCGAGCTCTCCTATCTCATGACGAACATTCCAGAACATCTCTGGCACCATCCCTGCTGTACCTGAATAATACGGGCTGGATTCATATACGACCGGAAGCTTTAAACCATCATCGGTTTGTTTGGGACGGGTAACGTCTACATGCATACGATCCAGGCGTCCGTCGCCATCAGAATCGAATTCTGTTTCCACCCACAGATCCTCCCGGATCCACTCGTCGGGGTTGGAGAAAGCAGGAACCTGCTGTGCAAGTCCGTCCTTGAAAGTAGGAACAGCATTTTCGCTATCCTGAGCAAAAGAAGGAATTGTAAATAAGGTAAACACCAGTATCGATATACTGGTTTTAAATGCTTTATTGGTATTCATAATATTGATCATGTTGATGATGATTGATCGTTGTAAATTTTAATATCCTACTGCTGCACCTTCACCGCTTGAAGCATCGGCGGCACCGGTCATAAGCTGCTGTTCAGGATCGTAGGTGATTCCCATCAAAACCCCAAGATTAGAAACAGGTACCAATGTATGTCCCATTGCCTCAAGCGCTATTCGGGTGTCGGGTGATAAAGTGTTTTCTTCGTATAGAATACGATCTGGCAGCCATTGGTGATGGATCTTAAGAGCAGAAATAGCCCGGTCGATCCGCATATTATATTCCAAAACTGCAAGAACAGTCTGGAAAACAGTATTAATGATGGTCCGCCCACCAGGACTTCCAATCACCAGATATGGTTTTCCATCTTTAGCTACAATCGTGGGTGTCATACTGGATAACATTCTCTTTTCAGGTGCTATCTGATTAGGATCAGAACCGATTTGTCCATTTCGCTTGGTAACTCCCGGCTGAGGGTTGAAATCACCCATTTCATTATTGAAAATGAAACCAAGTTTTTCTGAGCCCATTCGTGAACCATAACCAAATTCAAGGGTATAGGTAAGTGATACAGCATTTCCGTCCTTATCCAATACCGAAAGATGAGTTGTGCTTTCTCCATCATACAGCTGGCTGAATTTGGAAGAATCACTTACAGAAGCTTTTTGCCAATCGATGCTATTGAAAAGGTTCTGAGCATGTTCTTTTGAGATCAGGTGATCGAGTGGAAGATCTGGATTGAAATCAATGTCTCCCATGTGTTCAGCACGGTCGGCATAGGCACGACGCATAGCTTCGGCTACCAGGTGCACATAATTAGTAGAATTGAAAGGGATGGTCTCAGCATCAGCCAATTCCACCATATTAAGCATCTCGATCATGGCTACACCACCAGAACTGGGCGGAGGCATAGAATACACATCGTAACCCTTGTAGGTACCGTGCATCGGATTTCGTTCAATGGCTTCATATTTGAGAAGATCTTCGTGGGTGACGATTCCTTCATTTTCTTTCATGAACTCAACAATACCATCGGCAACAGGACCTTTATAAAAACCATCTCTTCCGTTCTCTCTGATGTAAGTTAAAGTAGTTGCAAGTTCAGGTTGTTTCCAGGTCTCTCCGGGTTGAATTAATTCACCCGACGCATTCAGAAAGTAATTCTTCATGAAAGGAAAGGTTTCCTGTGCGGAGAAATATCTGCCTGAAAAATAAAGCGACCAGTTGAATTCAAAACCGTCTTTTGCCAGATCGATAGCCGGTTGTACAATTTCTTTCCAGTCTAATTTCCCGTATTTCTGTTGAGCCTTGTAGAGCCCGGCTACAGTTCCGGGAACTCCGATCGCTTTGGAACTCAGGTGGTTGATATTTCCGATAACCTCTCCATTCTCATCCAGGTACATGTCCGGAGAAGCGGCTAAAGGAGCTTTTTCACGGAAGTCGAAGGTGGTTACATTGCCATCTGATTTCATGAAAACAATGAAACCACCTCCACCAATATTACCGGCAGTGGGGTGGGTTACCTGTAATGCAAAAGCAGTGGCAGCAGCTGCATCAATTGCATTCCCCCCTTTTTTCAGGATATCAACCCCAACCTGAGATGCGATCTCACTATCTGAGACCACCATTCCGTTTCTGGCATAGGTTTGGGAAAACACGGATGTGTTAATACCCAGAAAAAGTAGAATAAAAAGAGTAAATGTAGCTCTATAGTTCAAAATCATCATATTTGGTTAGCCCTCGAATTATTTGATGATACATGATTGAGCTCAGATTGAAAAATCAGAGATTGTTAAAGTGTATAACTTTGAAGACTTAAAAACGTCTATATTTGAGTCATGCTATTCAAGACTATTTTTCTTTTAGGAGCAATTCACGGATTGGTTCTGGCAGTGTTACTTGCAGGTAAAAAAGTAAACCGGCTTTCAAATAAGATCATGGGCGTTTTGATGTTGGTCTTTTCAATAGATCTGGGAATGGCTGCATTCCTTGGATTTGGTCAAACAGTAGAATATCCGTTTTTGCTGGGGCTCGACTTTCCGATCACACTGCTTTATGCGCCACTTATCTATTTATATTCGAAGACACTGATGCACGGGCAGCATAGCCTGAAAAGATCAGATCTGATTCACTTGATTCCGTTTGCGTTACTGCTATTGTATACCATTCCATTCTATATGATGTCATCTCAGGAAAAGCTGTCATTATTAAACGAAGGTGGTGGCCTGGATTATGGTCCGGGGTTTATAACGCATATCAAGGTGTATTTTAATATTGCGTACATCCCTTTCATCATAAAAGAGTATCTGGCATATCGGCAGCGATTGAGGGCGAACTATTCATCCATTGAAGAAAGGAATTTAAGCTGGTTGGGCGGTTTCTTCATTGGGTTCCTTATCCTCGCGATTATTTCTGCAGGACTCCATCTGTTGAATTCGATGTCGGATCTGGACATTCCCTATATGAACTATACCTTACTGGCAGTAACGATCTTCGTATACAGTATTGGCTATATGGGTCTCCGTCAACCAGAGTTTTTTGTGGATTACCCTGAAGACGAAGCAGATGAACCCGAGGTAAAAGAGCAGGACAGATATTCAAGGTCTGGACTTAGTAAAGAGGAAGGACAGAAGTTGATGGATCAGCTATCTGCATTGATGGCAAAGGAAAAACCGTATCAGAATAATGAATTAAGTCTCCGGGATCTGGCGGGAATGATGCATATCAGTACTCATTATCTGACGGAGATCATAAACCGTTATGCTGAGAAGAATTTCTACGAGTTTATTAATTATTACCGGGTAGAAGAAGTTAAGGAGAAAATACAGGACTCAGATTTTGAACATTTTACTTTGCTTTCTTTAGGGCTGGATGCAGGATTCAATTCCAAGTCTTCCTTTAATTCTGTGTTTAAGAAGCAGACGGGAATGACGCCTTCGGAGTATAAGAAATCACTCAATTGATCTCTGACAGTCATCCTGATCCGCCAGCTGGCGGAGAAAGGATCTAATCGTTGTCGGGCTTGATAATTTATTTCTTTACACAATTTGATTGATCACCTCTCATCGATAAGGTCCTTCGCGGCTGCTCAGGATGACTCTTAAGGTAAAAATAACAAGTCCAAACCCAACGGACTGGACGATTGCACCATTCAATAGCTCTAGTTTTGGTCTGAATCATAAACCTAAAAATCAGATCAACTATGGTTAGACAATTATTATTGGTATCAGGACTTTTATTAATTATTCAGAGTTTAGTGTTTGGGCAAACTCAAACCGTGAGTGGGGTTGTAATCGATATCACTAGTAAAGAAACCCTGCCCGGGGCTAATATTCTTCTGCTTGATCGCGAGCCTCTTTTGGGAACCTCAACTAATTCAGTTGGGGAATTTGTGTTGAAAGATGTCCCGTTGGGAAGACATGATTTCCAGATCTCATTTCTGGGATATCAGACTAAAGTGATATCGGGAATATTGGTCAGTAGTGGCCGGGAGGTATTTCTTGAGATCGAACTGGAGGAAGAGATATTTCAGGGAGAGAGCATAGAAGTAGTGGGAACCATCAATAAAGAAAAGCCGATAAATGATATGGCGTATGTAAGTGCCAATACATTTACCGTTGAGGAAACTCAGAAATATGCAGGAGGCCTGGATGACCCGGCCAGACTGGTTACTGCATTTGCAGGAGTTACATCATTAGGGGGAATTCAGCACAATGCCATATCTGTAAGAGGGAATGCGCCGAAGAGTGTACAGTGGAGACTGGAAGGAATCGAGATCCCAAATCCGAGTCATTTTGCAGGCCTGTCGGTTGCTGGTGGCGGGGGAGTAACTTTATTCAGTTCACAATTACTTTCGAATTCAGATTTTATGACGGGGGCTTTTCCGGCTGAATATGGTAATGCACTGTCGGGAGTGTTCGATATCAATTTCAGGACTGGTAACCCAAACCGCAGAGAACACGCAGTTCAAATTGGGTTGAATGGATTGGAGTTCAGTTCAGGTGGTCCGTTCAAAAAAGACAGCAGGGCTACCTATCTGTTTAACTATCGGTTTTCGACACTAACATTACTCATGCCATTGCTTCCGGTTGATGGGACCATCCGGTATCAGGATCTGTCGTTCAACATTGACATACCTACCCAAAGTAAAGGAAGATTTTCATTTTGGGGAATAGGAGGATTGGATCACCAGAATTTCTATGCCAAAAAGGATTCCGCAGAATGGAAATATGCCGCTATGGATAAAACAAACCTGACTGCAGATCTGGGAGTTGGAGCAATGGGTATTTCACATTCTATTCTTGCGGGAAAGAAAGGGTATATCAAAACCACCCTGGCGGTTTCAGGTAACTCGACACAGTATGATAAGGATCGTATAAATTCCTCCCGATCATTTGATCCCCACCTCAGGGTGACTAACAATACTTCACGAATAGCACTTAAATCATATTTAAACCAAAAAATTGGCAGAGTTAACCTCAGATCAGGCCTTGAGATACAAAATATCCGGTATAACATTGATCTGAAAGCAAAGCCCGGAAACCAGCCTTCGATTTCGCAAGTCATGCTGGGTGATGGAGCAGCGATTCTTAGTCAGGTGTATACTCAGGCTGATATTTCGATTGCCCCAAAATGGTCCCTTTTAGCAGGGCTCCATGGTCAATGGTTTTCGATAAGTGATGAGATCATTCCTGAGCCCCGTGCCGCTTTGCACTGGCAGGCTACTGAAAGTACTGCCTTCAATCTTGGATATGGTGTGCATAGTCAGATCGAAGAATTAGGGATCTACTACGTTCAAAATTCAATGGGCAGCCCGAATAAAGATCTTAAAATGTCAAAAGCACATCACCTGGTACTTGGATGGAGTCAGGGGCTTGGGGATCATCACCGGATGAAAGTGGAGTTATTTGGCCAAAGGCTGTTTGATGTGCCGGTGATCGCAGACAGCAGCTTCTCGATGTCAAATTTCATTCAGGATTTTTCTTTTAATGAGACCTTAGTCAATGAAGGGGAAGGCGAGAATTATGGGGTTGAACTAACTCTGGAGCGATTTTTAAACAAAGGATATTACTATTTGCTGACGGGAACCTTGTATTCTTCAGAGTATAAAGGAGGAGATGGAATCTGGCGTGACAGCCGTTTTGATCAGACCGCGTTTGCTAATTTCCTGTTTGGGAAGGAATTCTTTCTGAATGATTCAAAGAATGTATTTGGGGTGAATTCAAGGATCAGTATTGCAGGTGGTGAGCGATATAGCCCCGTTCTGGAAGCAGAATCCCGGACTAATGAGGATGTGGTTTTCAATGAAACGAGGGCATATAGTAAGCAATTCGAGACAAGATTAGTTCTGGATCTTACTCTTTCATACAGGAAGAATCGTAATAGTTATTCTTCTGTAGTGCTGTTTCAGGTGAAAAATCTTCTCTCTGCTAAAGACAAATATTTTGATTACAATCAGCAAACCCGGCAGGTTGACCTTATTGAAGAGGGAACTGTGTTGCCGGTGATAAGTTGGAAGATCGAATTTTGAAATAACCAATGGAGTCATGAAAAAGATCACATTATCATTATTTATACTAGCTGTACTTTTTTCAACTGCAGCTATCGCTCAGCCACAATTCAATGCTTTGCTTTTTACCAGAACGGATGGATGGCATCATCAATCCATTAGTGTTGGGGTAGAGGCTATCAAAGATCTTGGGCAAAGACATCAATTCTCTGTAGACTGGCAGGATTCACCAAGGCTCTTCCGGGAAGGAAATCTGGATAAATATGATGTGATCATTTTCCTGAGTACTACTGGTGATATATTAAATGAAGAACAGCAGGCCGTAATGGAGAAATTCATTCAGTCCGGGAAAGGATTTGTCGGTATACATGCCGCTTCTGATACCGAATATGAATGGGAATGGTATACACAGCTTGTCGGACGCATGTTTAAAATTCATCCGGTAAATCAGACTACAAGGGTGACTAAGGTGAATTCTAACTTCCCTGGCCTTGAACGCATGCCGGATAGTTTTTTATGGACTGATGAACTATATGAGTTCGGTGAAGAGAAAGTGGAAGGCTTGAATTACCTGCTTACCATCGATGAATCCTATTATGAAGTACAACCACCATGGGGAAACCGAAAGACTGAGGGAATGGGAGAGTTTCATCCATCAGCATGGTATCACGAATTTGATGGGGGACGTTCATTCTATACCGCATTCGGTCACATGAATGAAACCTATTTAGATCAGATGTTCATGGAGCATATTTACGGTGGTATCTATTGGGCAGCAACAGGGAAAGGTATCATAGAATAGAACACAAAATGATGAACAGGGAGCTTTGAACATTGAAGTTCAACGTTTTTCAGGTTCTTTTGCCTGCTACATTTTCATAGCGACCGCTTTCGATCCAAAGTTTATCGATGGGGTCCCAATTATATAAATAACAGGAGGCCTTCAGTTCTCCTGTTTTTGTTTGTACTGGAATCAGTTTCCTTACATACTCATTCGGTTCATCATACTTAGAGCCTACACCTTCAAACTCATCCAGCAAAGCAACGAGTTCCTGTTCATTGTGCATCACTTCAAAAACTTCTCCAAAGACCTTCGAATCTGAATGCTCGTCAAACACTGCTCCGGGATAAGAGCCCAGATCAAATAACTGCCCGGGAAACCAGGCTTCACCAACCAATTCACAATTTCTTCTGATGAACTGAGCGGGTTCATTTTCATACATGGATTTAAGGAGTCCATAAACGAATATATATTTTTTGGGCATAGTCAGGAATTTATAGTTCGAGTGATAATCGTTGTTTAAATAGTTCTAAGCAATCATTATTTATTAACTACACGGTTTAAATATTTAGTTCAACCATATGGTTGAATCTAATGGTTGAATATGCTAGATTTGTTCTGAATTAAATTCAGGTGTTATGAAAGTAGAATTAGAAACTGAAGAGAAGATTCTGGATGCAGCCCGGATCATTTTCCAAAAGCGGGGTTTTGAAGGAGCCCGGATGCAGGAGATCGCAGATGAGGCCGGCATTAATAAATCAATGCTGCATTATTATTACCGGAACAAGGACAATCTTTTTATGGAGGTTTTTCAGGCTGGGATCAAAAAGATCTTTCCGCAGCTCTTTGCGATCATGAATAAAGACATTCCTTTGAAGGATAAAGTTTGGGAGATCGTTGAGTTCTATCACACGATGTTCAAGGAGAATTCTCATCTGCCCATGTTTGTGATCCATGAAATGAATCAGCATCCCGAACGATTCAGAGAATTCATTCAGAAAGTAGGGATAACTTTCCCGGAGAAATTTGCTTTACAGATTAAACAAGAAGTTCAGGATGGTAATATCATTCCAATATCACCTCAGCAATTTCTCATAAATATCGTGAGCATGTGCATGATGCCTATGATAGCCCGTACCATGGTAATGACTGTATTTCAGTTTGATGAGAGCCAGTATGAAAGCTTCATGGATGAAAGAGAGGAACTTATTCCTGATATGATCTTCAAAGGCGTTTCATTTTTTAAGGGGGTATAGATATGAAGAAAATGATGTCACTTTTGGTAGTTGGTTTGTTAGCAACATTAGTCTATGGACAAACAAGTGAGCCGATAACCTTACAATATTGTTATGATCAGATAGAAACAGGATACCCTGCAGCAAACAAGATCCGTATCCAGGAACAGATCAAAGAACTGAACCTAAAACTTCGTCAAACCGGATTATATCCGGAGATCACATTGAGTGGAAGCGCCTCCTATCAATCGGATGTAACGGAAGTTTCATTTGCAGGTCCTGCTGCGCCTCAGTTCAGTAAAGATCATTATTCCATTGCGCTGAATATCAATCAGCCTTTGTTTGATGCAGGCCGAACGAGAGGACTTAAAGCAGTGGAAGTAGTGAATAGTAAAACGGCTATCGCAGGAACAGAGGTGGAACTCTGGAATATCAGGAGCCAGATCGATCAGGTCTATTTCAGTATTCTGCTGCTCAGTAAACAAAAAGAGAATATAGATCTGCTGTTGAAGGATCTTAACGAGCAACTCAGCCTGGTTAAAGCAAGAGTCGAGAATGGGGTGCTCCTTCGAAGTAATGAATTAGTGCTTAGGGCAGAAATTCTGAAAGTACGACAACAAAGGTCGGAAACGGAGTCAAATATTAAAGCCGGAATCGACGTATTGAGTACTTTGATCGGGCAGGAAATTGATGGAGATACTGAACTTGAGCTCCCGGAGTATCAGGAAAATAAAGTTCAGGACCAGGAAGCTCGTCCGGAATTTGAGCTGTTTAGAAGTAAAGAAGAAGTTCTGGATGCTCAGATCGGATTACTTGGTTCCGATAAATTGCCGGTGATCTCAGCTTTTGCTAAAACGGCATATGGTCGTCCCGGATTTAATGCTTTTGATGATGATCTGCAATTCAACTGGATCATAGGATTGAGAGCTCAGTGGAGTTTCAGGAATTGGAAAAATTCATCCACAAAAGAGGAGGTGATCCGCTTACAAAAACAACAGAATACTGCTGATAAGGATGCCTTTTCAAGACAGCTGGAAGCAAGTCTGGCACGGACGGAAGAGCAAATAGCGTCGCTTCAGGAACAGATCAGCCTGGACCAACAGGTACTTGAGCTAAGAGAACAAGTGGTGAATGAAAAGCAAAGTCAGCTTGATCAGGGAGTGATCACTTCCACAGAATTTATAACAGAATTGAATGCCGAGAACCGGGCCAGGCTCAATCTTGAGATCCATAAAGTTCAGCTGATTCAGGCAAACTACGATTATCTAACAAAACGAGGTGTTTCATGGAAATGAGAAGAATAATATTGGCCGGATTGAGCTGTGTGCTTTTGGCAGCATGCAGCGAAGAAAATTTATCCGATGCATTTGGACAGTTTGAAACAGACAAAACCACAGTTTCTGCAGAAGCATCAGGAAAGTTGCTTGAGTTTAATGTGGAAGAAGGGGTTGCCCTGCAAGCTGGAGTCAGGGTAGGGGTTATTGATACCACTTCACTGGTTTTGAGGAAAAAAGAACTTAATGCATCAATAAAGTCCATCAGAAGTAATATTTCATCTCTGAATGCACAAGCTGATGTATATAAGACTCAGCTTAGAACAGCGGAACGGGATTTCGAACGTTTGACTGCTCTTCGCAAGGATAATGCAACCACCCAGAAACAGGTTGATGATGCCGAAGGAGCAATAGCCACATTGAAAAAGCAGATCACTGCTGTGGAAGTTCAGAAGCAATCGGTATATGCAGAGATCGAAACGATGAACACCCGTATTGACCAGGTTGAAGACCAGATCAAAAAAGCGATAATAGTAAATCCGGTCAAGGGAATAGTGCTTTCAAAATATGCAGAAGCACATGAATTAGCGGCACCTGGAAAACCATTGTATCAGATCGCTGATACTGATGAACTTGTATTAAGAGTGTTTGTTTCAGGAGCACAACTTCCACAGGTGAAGCTGGGAGCGGAAGTGAAAGTTTTTATTGATAAGAACGCTGAAGAAAACCAATCCCTGAAAGGAACAATCAGCTGGGTTTCATCAGAAGCTGAGTTCACTCCAAAGATGATTCAAACCAAAGAGGAGCGGGTTACCCAGATGTATGCGGTTAAGATCCGGGTTCAAAATCCGGATGGAGTGATCAAGATCGGAATGCCGGGGGAGGTAGTTTTTAATTGACGATGGACTACTAATATGGCCAGTGCAGTTCACATATCGCAAGTCTCAAAATCCTTTGGAGCCGTAAAAGCCCTCAGAAATATATCTTTTGAAGTAAATGAGGGTGAGTTATTTGGATTCGTGGGTCCGGACGGAGCTGGAAAAACAACCTTATTCAGAATACTCACTACTTTGTTAATCCCGGATTCCGGAGAGGCAAAAGTACTCGGGATGGATGTAATCGAAGATTACAAGAAGATCAGACCTCAGCTTGGTTATATGCCGGGACGTTTTTCGTTGTATCAGGACTTGAGTGTGGAAGAGAATATGAAATTTTTTGCATCTGTTTTTGGGACCACCATTGAACAGAATTACGAATTGGTGAAGCCAATCTATCATATGCTGGAGCCGTTTAAGAACAGGTTGGCCGGTCAGCTTTCGGGAGGAATGAAACAGAAACTGGCCTTAAGCTGTGCTCTGATCCATAAACCCAAGTTGCTGTTACTTGACGAACCTACAACAGGAGTTGATGCAGTTTCAAGAAAGGAATTCTGGGAAATGCTTAGAATGCTGAAAGAAGAAGGTATAACCATTGTGGTTTCTACCCCTTATATGGATGA
Organism: Rhodothermia bacterium; assembly: GCA_030427885.1. Taxonomy (GTDB): domain Bacteria; phylum Bacteroidota; class Rhodothermia; order Balneolales; family Balneolaceae; genus JAUICM01. Next base: position 92,287 of record JAUICM010000006.1, read on the forward strand.
AGCCAAACTATGCGACCGGGTTGCACTCATTGATAAATCTGAGATCCTTCAGATTGATTCACCGGGTAATCTTACCAAAGCCTTTACAAAAGCTCTTTATGGCATTAAGCATCCTGATAAATACCGGTTGATAAATGTACTCAAAGACTATGAATTTGCGGATTCTGTTCACCCTTTTGGAGAGTTTATTCATTACACCGATAGGAGGGGAAGCATAGATGAGTCTGGATTAAATGAGTATTTGGATTCCAAAGGATTAACCGAAGCAAACATCCAAAGTATTGAACCGGATATTGAAGATTTGTTCATGTCGCTGATGCAGCCGGAGGAACTCCATGTCTGAACTCGCTATTTCGGCAAAAGGATTGACACGTATCTTCGGAGATTTCACGGCGGTGGATCATATAGATCTGGATGTAAAAAAAGGGGAGATATTTGGATTTCTGGGAGCAAACGGAGCAGGTAAGACCACGGCGATGAAGATGCTGACGGGATTACTGTCGCCTTCCTCAGGAGAAGCAAAAGTATCCGGATTTGATGTGTATACCGAGGCCGAGAAGATAAAAAAACGTATCGGATACATGAGTCAGAAATTCTCCTTGTATGATGACTTGACCCCGGAAGAGAATATTCGTTTTTATGGGGGAGTGTATGGTCTGAACGACAGAGAATTGAAGGATAAGAAAGATGAACTTATTTCTTCGGTAGGTCTTGAACAGTTTCGGAATAAGCAGGTTGGATCGCTACCGCTTGGATGGAAGCAGAAACTGGCATTTGCAATCTCGATCATCCATGATCCAAAGATCGTTTTTCTGGATGAGCCAACGGGGGGAGTTGATCCGGTAACGAGACGACAGTTCTGGGAACGGATCTATGAAGTGGCTGATTCCGGTATAACCGTTTTTGTGACCACACATTATATGGATGAAGCCGAATATTGTGATCGCGTTTCCATTATGGTAGATGGCCGGATCGATGCAATAGATAGCCCATCCGGGCTGAAATCATCCTTCAATGCGTCTTCCATTGAGGAAGTGTTCATAAGTTTGGCCCGGTCGGCTGAAAGGGGGGACGGATGAACGCTTTTATGGGTTTTGTGGTCAAAGAATTCAAACAGATCTACCGCGATACAAGGACACTGGTTGTTCTTTTCGGAATGCCGATCATCATGCTTACTCTTTTTGGGTTCGCGATCCGGAATGAAGTAAGTAATGCTAAGATCGGGGTTCTGGATCTTTCCAAAGACGAAGTAACCCGCGAACTCATTCAAAAATTGTCAGTTTCAAAAGCATTTGAGCTGAATGCTTACCTCGATAATTATGACCAGATAGAAGAAGTATTCAAGCAGGGTGAGATCAAAGAGGTTGTAGTGTTTGAAAATAATTTTGCTAACAAGCTGGTAAAGGAAGGGAAGGCAGATGTTCAGGTGATCACTGATGCAACCGACCCGAATCTGGCAAATATAGTCCAGTCGTATACCGGAGCAATCATCAGAGATTATGTACAGGAGATCAACGATAATGGGGTTGCGGTGAAGGCAGGTATTCAGCCTTCCGTTCAGATGATGTACAATCCCGAATTGAAAAGTGTGAATCTATTTGTACCGGGATTAATAGCGGTAATTCTGATGCTCATTTCCGCACTTATGACTTCCATATCCATCACCCGTGAAAAGGAGATGGGGAATATGGAGATCCTGCTGGTTTCACCCCTAAAGCCACATTATATCATTATTGGGAAGGTAATTCCTTATTTGCTGCTTTCAGTGGTTAATGTGATCACGATTCTGGTTCTGGCGAAATTTATATTCAATGTACCGTTCAATGGATCGTATGGATTCTTCTTTTTTGAATCGATCTTATTCATCGTGACCGCCCTTGCACTCGGTGTGTTCATTTCCTCGGTTGCCCAAAATCAGCAGACAGCCATGATGGCATCATTAGCTGGTTTATTATTACCTACGGTATTGCTTTCCGGGTTCATTTTCCCGGTTGAAAGTATGCCTCTTCCATTACAAGTAGTTAGCAATATCATACCTGCCAAATGGTTCCTGATCATTGTAAGAAGCATTATGCTGAAAGGAAGCGGACTGCTCTTTCTATGGAAAGAAACCCTGATTCTGGCATTTATTGCTCTTGCATTCATTGCACTGAGTCTTAAGAAATTCAAAGTGAGGCTGCAATGAGAACCATCAAATTCCTTCTTCAAAAAGAATTCCTTCAGATCTTCCGAAACAAAGGTATGCTGCCTATTATTTTCGTGATGCCCATCATACAGTTGATGGTGCTTTCCTTTGCGGCAACCTACGAACTCAAAGAAGTGGATTTTGCGGTTGTCGATTTTGACCAATCAAGCACTTCAAGACAACTGATTGAACGCATGCAGGCCACGGGTTACTTTGAACTTTATGGAGAATATACCAGTGCAGGTCAGGCCCTGGATGAACTCGATAAAGGAAATGTCAAGCTCGTGCTTCAAATCCCGGTTCATTTTCAGAGGAATCTGAACGCAGGGGAATCAGCGCCAATCAATTTATCAATTGATGCGGTGGATGGCAGTTCTGCAGGACTCATTCAATCGTACACTTCTTCCATCATTGCTGACTTCAACAGGGAGAAACTGGCCGATGTTCAGATCATGAATGCAGCGATAGGTAATTCAGCCGGAAATCAAAAGCTGATAACAATGAAACCTGTTAACTGGTACAATCCTGATCTGGATTACATCACTTTTATGGTTCCGGGAATACTTGTGGTTCTGGTTTCAATGATCGGGTTGTTTTTGTCGGGGATGAATATTGTAAGGGAACGAGAGATCGGAACAATTGAACAGCTTAATGTGACCCCCATCACAAAGTCACAATTCATGATTGGCAAGTTAATGCCATTCTGGGTGATAGGTATGGTTGATCTTTTGATAGGATTGAGCCTCGCCCGATTTGGGTTTCATATTCCGTTTCTGGGCAGTTTGTTCACTATCCTGGTGATTGCGGGGATCTACCTGATTCTGGTTCAATCCCTGGGTTTATTCATTTCCACGATAACACATACCCAACAGCAAGCTATGTTCATTGCCTGGTTCATGATGGTAGTGTTCATACTGATGGGCGGGTTATTTACTCCGGTTGAAAGTATGCCTGGCTGGGCACAGGATCTAACTCTGGGTAATCCTGTAGCATATTTCATCAGGATAATGAGGATGGTGCTGCTGAAAGGAGCTGGTTGGCAGGAAGTGTACAAAATGGTGTTTGTGCTGATCGGAATTGCGGCCGGTTTGCTGGGAATATCCATCAACAGATATAAAAAGACCGTTAGCTGAATTTAATTCAGCACCTGAAGTTCTGAAGTGCTAGATTCCCCGAAAATCTTTTTCAGGTATCAATAGGAGCGATGCGACAACTGGCCGCAATCATGTTTACGGATATAGTAGGGTATACTGCCATCATGCAGGATGATGAGCAAAAGGCAGTGAATCTCCGATCCCGTCACCGTAAAGTATTCAAAGAACAGCACGACAAGTTCAATGGAACCTTGGTTCAGTATTTTGGGGATGGAACACTTAGTATGTTCAAAAGCGCAGTTGAAGCAGTTTCCTGTGCAGTAGCATTACAAAAAGAGCTGAATGAAGGGGATATCAAAGTACCTGTTCGGATCGGGTTACATCTTGGTGATATTTTTTATGATGGAACAGAGGTCTTCGGGGATGGAGTAAATGTAGCGGCCCGAGTTGAAGGTATAAGTGAATCCGGGGCGGTTCTTATATCGGAGCACCTGAATCGGGAACTGAAGAATAAGAATGAGCTTCCAACAAAATCACTTGGAGAATATAAGTTCAAGAATGTCACAGATCCGGTAGAGGTGTTTGCGGTTTGCTCAGAAGGGTTGAACATTCCTGATCCGGACCATATGCCGGATAAGAAAAATGATTCCGGAAAATCAGTGGCCGTGCTTCCTTTTGAGAACATGAGTCCAGCCACAGAGCATGAGTACCTCAGCGATGGAATGACGGAAGAGATCATCAATGCGCTCACGAAGATCAGAGAGTTAAAAGTTACCTCACGCACTTCTTCTTTCCATTTCAAAGGAAAAAATCTGAGTATCAAAGAGATCGGCAAACAACTGGATGTTTCTACCATTGTAGTAGGAAGTGTGAGATTGGCGGGTGGAATGATGAGAATATCCACTCAACTCATAGATGTAAAAGAGGACTACAGCTTTTGGTCAGAGACCTACGACCGGACGCTGGATAATATCTTCGCCACACAGGATGAGATCAGTATGCAAATTGCGGATCGGCTCAGGGAACACCTGGGTCATTTGCAGATCGATAATTCACTAGTGAAGAAACCAGATGTCTCAGTGGCAGGATATACCGAATATCTGAAAGGACGTTTCTACCTCTTGAAAATGAGTCCAAAGGATATTAAAACAGGAATGGATATTCTGGAAGAAGTTACCAGATCTAACCCAGATTATGTGTACGGATGGCTCGGAATGCATATGGGTTATGCCCTACTGGGGACGCTGGGGATCATGCAGGCAGAAAAAGCTTTTGCAGAAGGACATAAATATCTGGAAAAGGCAGTTGAATTGGATAAAGATCTCCCAGAGTGCCAGCTTCAGCTGGCATGGATGAGTTTTTTGCAGGACTGGGATCTGAAGGCTACCTATGCTCATTTACAAAAGGTTCATGATCAGCGACCAATTGTTGATTATTATCAAACTATGACCTCTGTGATTGTTGTCGAGAAAAAATTCAAAGCGGCAGAGAACTATATAGAAACTGCGTACAAGATGGACCCGCTTTCAGACATCACTCATCACCTGAGAGGGTTTGTCCACTATGTCCAGGAGCAATTCGAGCAGGCTATCGCCAATTACAGAAGGAGTATTGAACTAAAGCCAGGTGCTGAGGTATCGTACATGGAATTGGGAGAGTCATTGATCCTGACCGGTAAAGCAGAAGAGGCACTGAAATTTTATAGTACTCTTCCCGAAGAAAGTGCATCCCTGATGAGAAAGGGGGGAATGGCACTATCACATGCTGCACTTGGTAATAATAAAGAAGCCGAAGAAGGGATAGAATCGATAAAAGCAGCTCTCAATTCAGACCAGATAGAGCGGGCACTCAATCTGCTGATATTGTGTGAAACTGTACTGGGAAATTACGAACAGGCTATTACCTACATTGAAGAGGGGATAAGCTATCGGCTTCCTTTGCTATTGTATTTGAAATTAGACCCCATGCTCAAACCATTGAGGGATATTGAACGGTATAAAGAGATCATGAAGGTCTTGCCAGATGCGATAGATGAGGAGACATCCCAACCTGAAAAGGCAAAAAAACTCCTCATATCGGATGATATCTTCGAACGTTATCATAAAGAGTTGACAAGCCTCATGGAAGTAAAGCAGCCTTATCTCGATCCCTTCCTGACCCTTCGTGATCTGGCAGAAATGATGGGAATCCCGGCTAATCAGCTTTCCCAGTTATTAAATGAAGGCTTCGATCAGAATTTCTCAGAATTTGTCAATACCTATCGTCTGGAACAGTTCAAAAGCGAAATACGGAAACCAGAGAAACAACAATTTACACTGCTGGCCATAGCATTTGAATGTGGATTCAATTCCAAGACTGTCTTCAACAGCTTTTTTAAGAAAACAATGGGGATTACCCCCAGTAAATATTTGAAATCCGTACGTACGGAATAAGTTCGGATTTATAAATCAGAACGTTTAGGGTATTGAGCTGTCATAAGTTTGTGTTGTGATTTTAAACATGAACACAAATCCAATTGTTATGACAACCTCAATGAATGCCATCATCGCTACGGGATACGGATCAGCTGATGTATACGAATATAGATCAGTAGTGAAGCCAATTCCTGAACCAAATGAGATCCTTGTAAAGATCCATGCCACTTCTGTTACCAAAGCTCATACTATGATGAGAACAGGATATCCATTGATCGGAAGATTGGTAATGGGATTATTCAAGCCTAAAAATCCTATATCAGGAACTGATTTCGCAGGAGAGATCGTAGCCATAGGTAAAGATGTAAAGAAGTTCTCAGTAGGTGAGAAAGTATTCGGATCAACAGATGAAGACGGAGGGACTTATGCGGAATATGTAAAGGTCAATCAGAATGGAGTCATACTAAGTATGCCTGACAATCTTAACTATGTTCAAGCCACAGCTGTTATAGACGGGGCTTCTACTGCACTTCCTTTTTTACAGGAGTTAGGAAAGATAAGTGAAGGCAGCAGCATCCTGATCAACGGTGCTTCAGGGAGTATTGGCACAGCCGCAGTTCAGCTTGCTAAATATTTTCGTGCGGAAGTGACTGGTGTTTGCAGTACATCAAATGTTGAAATGGTAAAGTGCAAAGGAGCGGATCATGTGATTGATTATACAAAAGAAGACTTCACGCAAAATGGTAAAAAGTATGATATCATTTTTGATACGGTAGGAAAGAGCAGCTTTAATGCCGTAAAAGATGTTCTGAGTGAAAACGGAGTTTATATGAGTCCCGTACTTGGGCTTAGATTGATGACGGATATGATAAAAACATCCCGTTCTGAAGGTAAAAGAGCTATTTTTTCTGCAACCGGCTTGCGCAAAGTAACAGATAAATTGATCGACTTCTATTTCTTGCGCGAGTTACTTGAAAATGGTGAGTTAAGTCCTGTGATCGACCGGATCTACCAGTTACCGCAACTAAGTGAAGCTCACAGGTACGTGGAAAAAGGCCACAAAAAAGGGAATGTGGTTATCGATATTACTGGTGAAGCGAATGATTGATAAGAATACGTTTTACAAACTAAACGTATTTTCAGAAGGGTACCACCGCATAAAAATTGTGTATAGGTATCCTGATTGAAAACTTACATTTGGGATTCACTTTCACCATATTATTATCACATGGGTTGAACTTATTCCAAAAAAAAATATGAATACCGAAGTATGAATAGATCGATTAATTTAAGATTTCCTGTTATTGTTTTGGTGCTGTTCCTTTATGCTAATACCACTTACGCCCAATCATGGGAACTTTTGAATATTCCGTCAAAGTCTGAGATTAGTGATATAGTTATCGAAAATGATACTATATATGTAGTATCAAAAGAGGCTGGGGGCTTGTTTAAAAAGAGTATCAATTCTTCGACCTGGTCTTATAGTCAAATATCGGAAGGAGAAGGTGCTTTTACGCATGGAATTACAGGAACATTAAGTTTCAGTATTTCTGAAAGCGGGATGTATTATGCAGGTGGTGGTGGTTTTATAACCGGCGATGGCATGGTTTATGATCAGTTTTTTATTTCTGAGGATTATGGAAAAACCTGGGCTTCCTATCGCAATGGACTTGAAAAGGTGGGGCTGATAAAAGATATATGGCACGATGCAAATGGCGAGCTATTCATTGGATCTGCATCAGGTGTTTATAAATTTAGAACGGAAGAAAATAGTTTTGTAAGGGTGTTAGATGTTGTGGCGGCATCCATGTTGTTTCAGCAGAACGACACCCTGTTAGCAGGTTCAAGGCAAGGCCTCAGTTTCTCCACAGATCATGGAGAATCCTGGGAAGGAAAGGGCTCTGATACATTGAATATTATAGCTATTACATCAAGTGAGGACGGATTCTTCATAGGTACAAATGCTGGTTTGTATCGTGCAAATGATTTGAATCAGGATTGGATAGAAGTTGAAGACTTTACGAGAACATCAGTAAATGCACTTTTGTCACTTCAGAACAAATTAATTGTTGGTACAGATTCAGGAGCATATTCTATTTCAACAGACGGAGTAGAAACTGCCTCGGTTTTCCCAGAGTTAAAGAAAAGCAGGATAACTAAATTAGAGAGCTATAAAGGAGTCATATATGTTGGTTCTGAGGTCGGACTGTTTGCATGTGACATGCAATCAGAATGTGTGTACGCTGGTATTCCCATTGGAAGGATTAGAACATTGGCATTTCAAGGAGATGATACCTTGCTTGTGAGTTCTTCGGATCGAATTGAAAGATTCTTCGCACTGGAAGAAGAATGGGATACTCTCAGTATTCCAATTGATGCAAGGAAAATTATTCCGGTAGATAAGGATAACTTGTTTGCTATCAGTTCTCATCAATTTTACAGGTGTTCGTATGTAGCACCTTGTGACAGTAGCCGGGTTGATCCAGATAATACATTATTCAGTCTAGATAGGAGTAGCACAGGTGATTTATTTATTCTAACAACGACAAAAGTACTACAATCTGGAGATAATGGAATGTCATGGGAGCCGATATTTACTTTTGCGGACAGAAAGAGAGGATATAGATCACCACTTTTTTCGATTTCAGATTCACTGCTTTTTATAGAAGCGGGAGAACAAGGTTTGGTTAAGTATTCAATTGCTGATCAAACATCCGAAGTAGTCGGTTTCGAAAACGACGGAGTGAACGCTTATTACATCACAGGCTCAGGAACTATATATGTGAGTGCCTATTATTCCATACATAAAAGTACCGATTTAGGAAACACATGGGCAACTCTTCTCCGGTCAAGTGACTTGTCTGATTCTGATATCATTATCGATGTTTTATATGACGAGGTAAAAGAAAAGCTTTATGCTATTACATCTGAGGGACGTGTTTATGTCTCTAATAATGACGGAAAAAACTGGGGAATTAATAATGAGCTATTCCCAACAAGGATGGAAGATAATGAGATAGCACCCGATGGAAGATTGTATTTAGGTACAGATGAGGCAGGGATATTTGTAAATACCAAAATAATCGACCCACCTATTACTATTAATAACGAGCCAAGTATCTCGGTTCCGAATGCCTTTACACTTTACCAAAACTATCCTAACCCTTTTAATCCTTCCACAACTGTTTCGTTCGAATTAAATAAGCCTTCAGAGGTTCAGATACAGGTGTACAATGTGTTTGGACAGCGGGTGTTAACTCAGAATCTGGGTCGGCTTCAAAGTGGCTTGCATTCCGAGCAGTTGAACATGTCTACCTTCGCAAGCGGTATGTATCTTTTAAAGCTCAAGGCCAATGAGTATGCCCAATCGATAAAAATCACACTCATAAAATAAAACCGTCAGCTAAATGAATAACTGACGGCCCGCTTTAAGTAGATGAGGTTTAGCCTCGATATAAATTTATTCTACAATGAATTTTCCATTCATAAGCGCGTAGTGACCTGGGAAACTGCAGATGAAATCATATTCACCTTTACCAGGGGCTGTAAATTCAACGGTAGTTTCTTCTCCACCTCCTACAAGCCCTGTATGAGCAATTATTTTGTCACTTTCAGGGATATAGTCATTGTCTTTAGCTTTCATCGCTTCCATGGCAAATGCTTTAACATCAGTACCAGACTGTAAAAGAACCCAGTTGTGTCCCATTGCAGTTTTAGGAAGTTTTCCGGTATGCTTTAAAGTAAGAACCACCGTATCACCCGCTTTAACTTTGATCTCAGAAAGATTGAATTTCATTTGATCGCTTCCTTCGATAGTGATCTCTACTCGGTTAGGAGCAGTTCGTTCAATGGAAGGAGTATTTGGGGTGGTACTATTAACCGGTGTATTGATAAAAAGAAGTGCTATAAGTGAAATTAAAAAATTCATAGTCTCTGTTCTCTATTAAGTTTAATTACGATTCGTGACTAACCTATCCTGATAATGTGAAGAAAGTGTGAAGTTTTGTGAACACCAAGTCCTCTACCTTACGATAATGGAACCCGGGCAGTACTCACTTTGGGCAGCATCATCAGGGTCACATTCTTCATAATAAGTACTGATCTTTTCCAGAGCTAAATAGCCGATCATAATGTCCAGATATATAGCTTTATCACGCTCGGGAAGCGATTCATAAAACATCATGGTAAACGATTTTCCATAATTGATTTCCTTACCAAGCTTTTTCACTACAGGACTACCTTGCACGATCTCTGCAACTTTTTGATCATAATGCCGGAGTTCCAGTAACCTTCCATAAGGGTAATGATGCCAAACTGTTTCCCCACTTTCTTTTCTCTTAACAATATCGGAATCCCAATATGCGACTTCAGTGATCTCAAACTCACCGCTTTCAGTACTGATGAGTGTAAGCGATGGCTCACTCCGGAGAACATTCAGTGGAGTTGTTTCTGAGGAACCGGGGTACATTTTCACAATAATGAGTTCTTTCCGAAGATCCCGGTCAAACCCTGCTGAGGAGCTGATTGTAAACTCCTGGTCGTTCAAGGGATTTATATAGCTCGATTTGAGTTTCCATTCAGCATCCCAACCCTGCATAATATGAAGTGCTTCATCTTTATATGGAAAGGGTAGATCTTCCGATACTTCAGCTCCGCTTCTGTAGGTATAATCGCTGCCTTTCCACTCAACGATGAGAATATCAGAAAACTTGTTACCAATACCTTCAAAAGGCCTGGGGTAGGGATGAGTCACGGTCTTCAATGAACACGCCTGAAGAAGAAAGACTATGGGGATAAAAAGGCTAATGTTTTTCAAAAATTTATCATTGAAATAAAGGGATGCATACAGTTCCGGGCTAGTTAAGAAAAGCCACATCAAGTTGAGTAACTAGCATTCCTCCGGCTACGAAACCACCGGAACTCATATTGATCTCTAACTCATCCCCCATTCTAACAAAAAGGGCATCCTCTGGTACAAGCTTCTTCCAGCTATTTTCTGTAATGAGAACACTTATCTTTTTACCTGTTCTTAGGTTTGTGAGTTCAATACTACCGTTTAATTGCTCGAGTTTAGCCCATGCTTTAAACTGTATTAATCCGGATCTGGATGCTACAAGCTTAAATTCAGAATGAGGATATACACATCCTCCACTTACAAATGCAGAACCCGTTCCACCACCTTCGGGAGCAATTTCCGAAAACGTAATACTTCCCCAGGGCGTTATATCACTTTTGGTATTAAAACCATTGGAGTAGACCAATTCACCAGAAAGTTCCGGGGAGAGACCATTGTCACAACTACTTAAAATGGCCAGGCTGCAAAACAGAAACAGGTATGATAAAATTGACTTCATAATTCTCTCTTTTTAAATGGCTTAACGCTGGTACATCCCAATGTATATTAGTTTAAAACTCTTTTCAAGAGAACATTGAAAATGTATCCCTCAAATTTTCATTTAAATTCCATGCATTCTTACTACATTCAGCGTTCACACTCATTCATCCACGTTGTTAAGAAGTTATGAAGAAAGAATTAGAGTCAATTCGTAAAAGACTCGATGATATTGACCGATCGATCATTAAAGCACTCGCTGAGAGGCAGGGTTTAGTTAAGGAAGTGTCCTCCTTTAAACTGGAAAGTAATACGGGTATCCGGGATCTGGAGCGGGAAGAGCAACTACTCACCAAGATCAGGGATATTGCCGCTGAAGTAGGGCTGGACCGGTATTATGCGGAGCAGCTGTTTCGGGAGATCATCACCAATTCTGTTCGTTTTCAGACACATTCGCTGGTAGACCATCAGAACAAGAACAACGCCGACCATATAAGTGTGAGTTATCAGGGCACAGATGGCGCTTACAGTCATCTTGCAGCGGTAAGACATTTCAGTGAGCGTTTTGCTCATGTTGATTGCTATGGCTACGATACCTTTGAAGAAGCTGCCAAAGCAGTTACTGATGGTCATGTGGATTATGCCGTTCTGCCGATAGAAAATACAACAGCTGGTTCTATCAATGATACGTATGATATTCTGGGGGAATCAAACTTCCATATCATCGGGGAGGAGATCATTAAAGTGGTTCATTGCCTTCTTGCGGTGGAACCGGTTGAAGTTTCTCAAATCAGAAGAATTCTTTCGCATCCCAAAGCTATAGAGCAGTGCACTCACTTCCTGGCAAAACTGCCAAGATGCAAAGTGGAGTCCTATCTGGATACTGCTATTTCGGCTAAAAAAGTGTTAGAAGACGGTGACCTGTCTCAGGCAGCCATTGCCGGAGCACACGCAGCAGATCATTATGGTTTACATGTGATCGCACACGACATCGCTAATCAAAAGGAAAATTATACCCGTTTTGTAGTGGTTTCTCCAAAAGCTGTTCAGGTTGATCTTCAGATACCATGTAAGACCTCACTTATGATGGTTACTTCTCACAAAGAGGGATCATTGGTGGACTGCCTGAATGTACTGCACCAACACGGAGTTAATATCTGTAAGCTGGAATCCCGTCCCCGCATGAATGAGCCTTTCCGGTATTCCTTCTATGTGGATATCGAATCGAATGTAGATGACCCAAATACCGCCAAGGCGTTGAATGAACTTTCAAAAGAAGCCGAAGAAGTGAAGGTATTTGGCAGCTACGCCAAGCAGATCAGCTGAGTTCAGCCCTTACCAGTTGCAAAACAGAATCAGCACATCCCCAGGAAACGGTATATCCGGCGCCGCCGTGACCATAGTTATGGATCACATTAAGCTTCGGATCTTTTTCTAATCGGATCTGAGACCGGCCGGGACGTAACCCAAGTTTTGTTTCCAGTACTTTGAGATCAGAAAGCCTGGAATCGTACTCTGCATTATAGTTGATGAGCTTTTCGGAAAGAATATGGTCGGGTATTTTTGAATCAATTCCGGGCCTTGCCGTTCCACCTAATATAATTCCATCTCTTCGGGGAATGATATACGCCATTTCCTGATGATTTTCACCAAAATGGAAGTCAGTGGCCGATCCCTTTACACCGGGATCTGGTTCTACTTTGACGATTTGTCCCTGAATAGGGTAAAGTGCCTCATCACCGAAAAGTGTTGCTGAACCCAAACCAGTACAATTGATAACCAGATCATGATCAGCAAGCTCGTTAACTGATCGTATTTCTTTTTTTGAAATGGTTCCGCCAAGTTCCAGAAACTGATTCATAAGAAAAGGTAGATATACCGGTGTTTCTATGAGTGGTACATTCACGATGTATCCGGGATAATCGTCCTTATAATACCCTGAAACCGTGTCTGCAATGATATGTTCGTCAGGAATGGAATCAAGCCACCATGGTTTTCCGGGTTCTTCCAGAATAATGGCATAATCGATCATGGAGATCCCGGAATCAGGATATTCAGAGAGTTCTTTGTAGATATTGAAAGATCTAAGACTCCATAAATTAACTTTGTCAACCGGACGAGCTTCATAAGGAAACCAGATAGCACCAGCTACAGCAGAAACGGTATCTTCTGGAAGTTCGCTGGTTATTATCTGAACCTGATATCCGTTTTTCAGAAGAGTAAAACCCGTTGTTAGTCCGGAAACACCACAGCCAAGAATGGTGATCATATTTCAATCCGTTTATCTTTCCACTGTAATTCAACAGGAGCTTTTTCAGTAAACGATCCGGCTTGACGTATCCATTTTCCATCCTGCCACACTCGTACAAATCCTTTTTCCAGTGGCTCATTCGGATCTTGTTTATCGAGCCGGTGCAGTAGGGAAGTGAGAGCTGTTCTCCTTTCATTGATCTGAAGAGAGGTTCTATGCGAGATCCGGTCCTTCATATTTTTAATATTAGCGCGCGCCTGTGCCATCTTTTGCTGCACTGCGAGCAGGGCGTGGGAACGGGCCAATGCTCCTACCCGGTCTTTATAGTATTGAACCATGCCCTTGGTATTTAATTCAACTCTACGGTACAGGTCTTCCAGATTCATTCGCACTTCATTGATATCAGGAGTTGCAAGAACAGCTGCCTGGGTAGGTGTTGCAGCTCTAAGGTCTGCAACGAAATCAGATATGGAGAAATCGACCTCATGTCCCACAGCGCTGATTAAAGGTAACTCACATTCAAAAACAGCTCGTGCAACGGCTTCCTCATTAAAAGGCCAAAGATCCTCCAGGGAACCACCTCCGCGACTTATGATCACCAGATCAACATTCTTTTCTCTGGAGAAATATTCGATCCCTTTAACGATCTCGGGGGCTGCATTGATACCCTGAACACTTGCATGGTATAATTTCACCTTGGCTAATGGCCATCGTTTCTCCAGAGTAGATCGTATATCCTGAAATGCTGCAGTAGTTTTGGAGGTAACAACCCCTATAGTCTGAGGGAATTTTGGAAGGGCGCGTTTGTGAATATCCTCAAACAAGCCTTCTGCTTTTAATTTTGCCTTCAGTTCCTCAAAAGCTTGTTGCAATTTACCGATCCCTGCTTGTTGAACCAGAGTCACAATCATTTGATAACGCCCATGAGGTGCATATACCTGGATATCGCCTCCAACCACGATCTGCTGTCCGTCGGTAAGTTGAATGCCCAATCTCTGAGCTGTACTACGCCAGATCACGCAGGGAAGCTGCGCTCCGGAGTCTTTGAGGGTAAAATAAATATGTCCGTTTGCACTCTGTTTTACATTACTTGCTTCTCCTTCAACAAGGATATCCATGAAGTTCTTTTCCAGCAGACTTTTGATCTGGTCGGTCAGCTGGGTCACTGTTGGGATATCAAAAAGAAACGGAATTTGTTCGGCCATAAATGAGATTGGATTTCGGGCAATGATAGGGATAATTTCACACCGATTCAGAACCAAAAGAAGACATGACCCGAGAAGAAGCACAGGAATACATTTATACAAATATCCCCGTTACCAAAGCTATGGGAATGACCATTAAAGAATTGTCAAGAAAGTCGGTTGTTTTAGGGGCACCTATCATGGCAAATATCAATCACCGAGGATCTGCTTTTGGTGGTAGTATCGACAGCCTGTTTCTGACCACAGGCTGGGCTTTCATTCGTTTTCTGATCGATCATTATACCCCAACTCCTATCATAGTAGGAAGCAGAGGAGAAACCAATTTTCAGAAACCGGTGCTCGATGATTTTGAAGCCAGATTGGAAATACCATCAGACGCTGATGTAGACTTGTTCCTGAATACCTTTGAAAGATTCGGACGGGCACGCATGTCATTGAGTGCAACCATCACTCAAAACGAGCAGCTTTGCGCCAGCTTCACCGGTGATTATGTGGTGGTGAAGGGGTGAGTTTGTAAGGAATTGGTTGCCGGGTGGTCTTACATGGTAGAAGCCACAAATTAGCGAAGACCTGAAGGACTTCGCTTGCCAATGAGTAATTATGCCCAAGACATTATCCATAGTATGGATTCACGTAATATGGAGTACCAAGAATAGAGAACCTCTTCTTGTGAAATCAATTCGGTACGATCTGTTTAATTATTTGAAATCATATTCTGAACAAAACGGAATTTTATTAGACACTGTGAATGGTGTTGAAGATCATGTTCATCTGCTTTTGAGGTTGAAACCAATTCAATCTATATCGGAAGTCATGAATAGTTTGAAAGGAGCTTCTTCACGATGGGTTAACCTTGTGGGAGAATTTGAAGGTCAGTTTAAATGGCAGAATGGATATGGTGTATTTTCAGTCGGCGAGGAGCATATCAAAAAAGTAAGATCCTACATATATGATCAGGAAATGCACCATAAGTCAGAAGATTACAGATCAGAAATAATGCGTATTTCTAAATCCAGTTCTTTGCCATAAGCAAGCGAAGCCCTTCAGGTCTTCGCGGGAAAGTTAATATCAAACTCACGAAACCACCGGCCGTACAATAATTTCGAAGTAATTTAGCAGAGGACATGTTTTTGACAGGAAGATGGCATCGTCAAGATCTTTTGCGGCAATGATGGTGTATCCGAGTATGATCTCTTTGTCTTCGATGAATGGCCCGTCCATATGTACAGTATGATGATCAATGATATGAGCTCCGACATTCTCGAGTCTTTGAGAATCGATATGCTGATCACCCAATTTTTTTACCCAGTTCAAATGCAGCTGCAATCGTTCTTTAAGTGCCTCATCCGAAGTATCTACCCCTACCTGACCCCGGAAAACCAACATATAGTTTTTCATTTAAAATGCGTTCGTTAAAAATGAGTGAAGCGGCTGCACAGCTTTATAATATTGCATCAGTCTGGCTGCCTGATTCGACTCATTAATAAAATCAGAAGTTGGCACTTTTGCCATAGCATAGAACTGTTTGTTAAGGATATAGGAAGTTTTCTCTATAACAGGCTGGAAATCAGGCTCAATTCGCTTGTTTTGATCCCCCTGAAGCTGCCCAAATTTTGAAACGAAATCCTTTTCAGTGATGATATTCAGGAATTCGTCGGTATTTGATGCAATCAATAAACGCACATTTCTGAGCGCGTCTTTACTAAGCTGATAGAGACCTCCGCCCATATGAACGTAATCGGCACCGATACCCAGATAAAAGCCGGGTAACTCCGATTTTTTACCCCCGGGTGAGAGCCCTGATTTCATCATCAGGTTATATGGAGTTTTATCAGCGGAGAATCGAATATCTCGATTGATACGAAAAAGAGATTTTTTGGCATCGGGAAGAATGGAAGGCTCTATTTCCATCAATCCCGGAATAACTGAATCCACCAATTGGATGAATGGTTTCCTTACCTCATCTTCGTAATCCTTGCGATGTTTGTCGAACCATTCTTTGTTGTTATTCTGTTCCAGTGCTTTGAAAAAGTCGATATAGTTTTGTGTGATCATATATTTGAATTGATACCTGATTAACCTAATGACAGTAAATTGAACCCAAAAGGGACATCTAATTAAAGAAAAGTGTGAATCTTATGGAATAGGTGTAACTTTTATCCAATGAGTGCCCCCAAAGAAAATATCAGAGTACAGAAGTTCATAGTGTCTATTGCTGTGATCCTTTTTGTGATCAAGGTGGTAGCCTGGTATCTCACCCAGTCAGTTGCCATTCTCACTGACGCTTTAGAGAGTATCGTTAATGTGCTCAGCGGTTTTATTGGCCTGGTAAGTCTGGTTATTGCAGCTCGCCCGAGAGATAAAAGTCATCCCTATGGACACGGAAAGGTGGAGTTCATATCGGCCGGAATAGAAGGTTCACTCATAACGGTAGCCGGACTTTTCATTATTTACAAAGCAGTTTTGAGTTTCCTTGATCCTCCTGATCTGCAACAGCTGGACTGGGGTATAGCGCTGGTAAGTTTTTCGGCAGTAGTGAATTTCGGATTCGGGAGCTGGGCCTACAAAACAGGTAAGAAAAATAACTCATTGGCGCTGCAAGCAAGCGGCCGGCATCTGCAAACCGATACCTATACCACAATTGGTATTATTGCAGGCCTGTTTTTGATCGAGTTTACGGGTATGATCTGGCTTGATGGAGCCGTGGCGATCATGTTTGCACTGCTGATCATAAAAATGGGGTATAAGATACTGAGGCATGCCATTGCTGGTATTATGGATGAATCTGACCAAAAACTTCTCAAGGAAATGGTGGATTATCTTCAGGCTAACAGGGATATAAACTGGGTGGACCTACACAATTTCAGGATCGTGAAGTACGGGAGCGTTCTACATATTGATTGTCACCTGACCCTGCCATGGTACTTCACCGTAAAAAAAGGTCATGACGAAACGGATAAACTCCATGATCTGATCCTTGAAAAATTCGGAGAGCGGATTGAGTTGAACATCCATACGGATTACTGCCATGAATTCTCTTGTCCAATCTGCCAGAAAGAAGATTGTGATGTTCGCAAAGCTCCGTACCAGGAACGGGTACAATGGACGGTCGAGAATGTGGTTTCGAAGGAGAAACACAGGTTGGGGTGAATTTGTAAGGAATTGGTGGTTGGGTGGTCTTACCTAAGACAATTGCAATTAGCGAAGGAATGAATCCTAAAATAGCGAAGACTTCAGGTCTTCTCAGTAGGAAGAATCAGGTTTCCTAGCGAAGGCATTCAGACCTTCGCATAAAAGGGATAGATTATTATTTTCCCGTCAATTCAATCCGGTAAAAACCCTATATTTGCTGCCGAATTGTAATTTTATTGAATAACACATGCTCCTCAAAAATCTGCGTCCTGTTAGCAAATCCCACAAAGGTGATGAAACCACCGATATCAGAATTTCAGACGGAATCATTAAAAAGATCGGAAGCGGCTTATCAGCTGAGAAAGGGGAAGAAAGTCACGATTTTAAAGGCGCGTATGTCAGTCCGGGTTGGATGGATATGCATGTGCATCTGAGGGAACCTGGTTTCGAGCATAAAGAGACTATCAAAAGCGGTTGTGCAGCAGCAGCATTCGGAGGATTTACTGCCGTAGCCTGTATGCCTAATACAAAGCCAGCCACACATACCCGTGATGTGGTTGAATTCATAATAAAGAAATCAGAAAGTACGCCGGTTCATGTTCACCCGATAGGTTGTGTGACAAAAGACCGAAAAGGGGAATCCATTGCAGAAATGGGAGATATGAAAGATGGTGGAGCAGTTGCATTCAGTGATGATGGGGATCCGGTGTATGATTCTCAGGTGATGCGCGTAGCATTGGAATATTCATCCATGTTGGGAGTGCCTATCATCAATCATGAGGAAGATCTGGAGTTATCACGTCCGGGCCATATGAACGAAGGACGCGTTTCTACCCGTCTGGGTCTGGATGGAACACCCGGCATCGCTGAAGAAGTAATGATAGCACGGGATATACTTCTGGCCGAATACACAGGCGGACATGTGCATGTTGCTCATATCAGTACCCGAAGAGGAATGGAACTGGTAAGAGAGGGGAAAGCACGTGGAATTAAAGTGACCACGGAAGTTTGTCCTCACCACTTTGACTTGACTGATGACGAGATCGAACGCACCAAGTTCAATACCAATTTTAAGATGCACCCGCCACTCAGAACACAGGATGATGTGGATGCCATGATAGAAGGATTGGTGGACGGAACCATCGATGCGATCTGTACGGACCACGCTCCCCATGCTATCGAAGAAAAGGAAGTGGAATTCATTTATGCACCAAATGGTATTCTTGGTCTTGAGACCGCCTGGGCAATCAGCAACATGAGATTATTCAAAACCAAAAAGCTGGATCTTCAGCAATTGGTGGAAAAGTTGAGTGACAACCCAAGAAGCATTCTGAATCTGGATGAGCTCAAACTGGAAGAAGGAGCCTTAGCCAATCTTACCTTCTTCAACACCGATGAAGAATGGACCTTTGATCTGAAGAACGTTCGTTCGAAATCCAAGAACTCTCCATATCTGGACCAGAAGTTAACAGGTAGAGCAGTGGGTATCTTTAACAAGGGGCAGTTGGTGCTTAACGAGTTGAAGTAACATCTAAGTCATCCTGAGCGGTAGCGAAGGACTTTATCGTTGAACCGGCAAGGTCCTTCGGAAGTATCCTCAGGATGACTTTGTAAATGATTATGAAGTCAAAATGATTCTAGCCTTCGAAACGTCAACCCAGGTTTGTTCGGTTTCCTTTCAGGATTCTGAAGGTGAGATCCATGAAAAGAGGATCGTGGGGAGAAGCGTTCATTCCGATCACTTGTTCCTTTTCACCAAAGCACTTATGGAAGAGCACGACTTTAAGATCGCGGATCTTGATGCTGTTATCGTAAGTAACGGGCCTGGTTCCTATACAGGACTCAGAATTGCAGCAAGTGCCATCAAGGGTTTATTATTTGGAACGGATGTCCCATTATATGCGGCCAATACGCTGGCATCTTTTGCAATGGAACCGGAATCATCACCAGACCAAACTATTCATGCCATTATTGATGCCAGAAGGACGCATGTGTATCACCAGTCTTTTTTGTTTGATGGGGAACTGAATTCTACTTCAGAGGCAGCCGTGGTTGAAATCACTGATTTATATAAAAAGGTGAAAAAGGGAGATATCATCATTGGAACAGGTTTGGAGCGATTAGATAAAGAGCTGCTGGATGAAGTAAATTCATTTGATATCGATCGTGTTACCGCGAACTCTTTGATCAAACTATTTACACTTCCAAATGCTGAGGAGTTTTGCGATAAGACTTCAGCAGAGGAACTTGATCCATTTTACCTGACGAGTAATCAGGTTAATAATACACCAGGATAAATGCTAAGTACAAAAAGTCCTCCCTTGATGAGCCTGTGCTGAACTTGATTCAGTAAGGTGCGGTTTTTCGCTTGCGAAAAAAGCGGAGGGTGTATGTGAAGGCAGGGGCGTTGATACAATCCCAACACCCCTCACAACATCGTTTGGACAACGATGCTGATCTCCCCTCAAAGGGATACTTTAAAAATTCAAAAGTACCATAAGAAACAAACTGGGTATAAATTCATTTAAACCTGAAACTCATTCAGAATTAAGACAAAGAATCTTTATTTTTACTCAAAATTCGAAATACGGAGTTTATGTCCTGGTTTAAAAGAAAAGACGAAAATATTCAGACCGCCCAGAAAAAGGAAATGCCTGAAGGTGTTTGGGTCAAAGTTCCAACTACAGGAGAAACCATTCATAAGCGGGAGCTTGAAGATAACCTGTATGTTGATCCATTAAGCGGATACCACTTCAGAGTGGGTATCAAACAATATTTTGAGATCATTTTTGATAAAGGGAAGCACAAGAAGCTTGGTGAAGATATTCTTTCCGCTGACCCTCTTGAGTTCACTGATCGTAAAAAATACAGCGACCGTATTATCGATACTCAGAAGAAATCCGGTTTAACGGATGCAGCCAGTGTGGGCGTGGGTAAAATGAACGGTCTCGATATTGTTGTAGGCTGTATGGATTTCGGTTTTATCGGTGGAAGTATGGGTTCTGTTGTGGGAGAACGATTTGGTATTGCCATCGACTACGCATTAGAGCATAAGATTCCGCTTATACTGATCTCACAGACGGGTGGAGCCAGAATGCAGGAGAGCGTGTTGAGCCTCATGCAAATGGCAAAAACTTCAGCAAAACTGGCCCGACTTGATGAAGCAGGAATACCATATATCTCGTATCTCACAGATCCTAGTACCGGGGGTGTTACAGCAAGTTTTGCTATGTTGGGTGATATCAATATTGCCGAGCCCGGAGCTTTAATAGGTTTCGCAGGACCACGGGTAATACGTCAGACTATAGGGCGCGACCTTCCAGAAGGGTTCCAAACGGCTGAATACCTGCTGGAGCATGGTTTCCTTGATTTTATCGTTCCAAGGACTGAGATGAAGGAAAAGCTGACCCAGTTCCTTAAAATCATTCTTCACAAGAAATAAAAGCTTTCCTTAATAGAAATTTCTGAACGTTATTAGTTTTTGGTTATTAGTAATCCCATTAACTAATAACCAATAATAACAACATGAGATTCGCTGACTACGCCAAGATCTATGTAACTGCAGGTAAAGGTGGAGATGGCTCTGCCCATTTCCGCAGAGAAAAATACGTCCCAAAGGGTGGTCCTGACGGAGGTGACGGAGGTAAAGGCGGAAGCATTGTCTTAAAGGGAAATCCACAGCTCAATACCATTCTTGATCTGCGCTATAAAAAGTATATCAAAGCCAAACCCGGGGTGAACGGCGGAAGTAGTCGTAAGACCGGCGCTGATGGTCCTGAGATCATACTGGAAGTCCCGCTGGGGACCGTAGCTTATGATGCTGATACAAAAGAGCGTTTAGGCGAAATCACTGAAGACGAACAGAAATTAGTGATAGCCGAAGGCGGAAAAGGAGGGCTGGGTAACTGGCATTTCAAGAGCTCTACCAACCAGACTCCACAGTTTGCTCAGGAAGGAAGGCCCGGAGAAGAACGGGTGGTGGAACTGGAGCTGAAACTTATTGCGGATGTGGGTTTGGTAGGATTTCCGAATGCTGGGAAAAGTACACTACTTTCAGCATTATCAGAAGCTAAACCCAAGATTGCAGATTATCCCTTTACTACCTTAGAGCCAAACCTCGGGGTGGTTAAGTTCTCTGATTACCGGAGTTTTGTGATGGCAGACATTCCTGGAATTATCGAAGAAGCTCACCAGGGTAAAGGACTCGGTATTCAGTTTTTGAGACATATTGAACGAAATAATGTGCTGCTGTTCATGGTGAGTGCAGAAACCGAAATTCAATATGAATACGAGGCACTTCTGAATGAGCTGAAATCATACCGGCCAGATCTGTTAGACAAACCCCGGGTACTCGCTATCACTAAGATGGATTTAAAACAAGGATTTAAGCTGGAACAGGATTTGCATTTTGAAGCTGAAATTCCCGTTATTCCTATATCATCGGCTACGGGCCATGGGATCGATGAGTTAAGGGAAACACTTTGGGCGTCAATTCAAAATGCAAAACAACAAGAGCCAGAATCTTAGAACACTTCTTGCACTGAGCTTAATACCAGGCTTGGGAACAAAACGGGTTAAACAACTGGTATTAAAAGTTGAAGACCCGGCATCTATTTTCAAATTAAGTAAAACAGAGCTCCGTGGATTTGATGGTGTTGGGGAAGCAACCGCTTTATCTATTCTTTCTTTCGATGATTGGAAGCAGGTTGACGAGATCATTGAAGCCACTGAAAAGAATAAATCTTCAATCATCACTATTGCTGATCCTGAGTACCCGGATCTGCTCAAACAGATCTATGATCCTCCTATTCTGTTATGGATAAAAGGAAATCCCGAAGCTTTGTCAAAGCCGGGAGTGGGTGTTATTGGTACAAGGAATGCTTCCGGATATGGAAAGAAAATGGCCCATAAGCTCAGCAGTGAATTGGGAGAACAAGGGCTATGCATTTTCAGTGGACTGGCTTATGGAATTGATGCTATTGCACACGAAGCAGCATTGTCAGTAAATGCTCCAACAGTTGCGGTACTGGGATCGGGCATTGATAATCTGTATCCAAAGGAACACGCTGACCTGGCCAACCGGATCATCAAACAGGGAGGGGCGGTAATAACAGAGTATCCACTTGGTACCAATCCGGATGCAGGTAATTTTCCGGTAAGGAACAGAATTGTAAGTGGATTGAGTTATGGGGTTTTGGTCGTTGAATCGGGTATTCAGGGAGGAAGCATGATCACCGCCGATCTGGCTCTGGATCAAAACAGAGAGGTGTTTGCCGTTCCACATACCATGGAAAATCTCTCAGGTACCGGATGTAATTACCTCATCAAGACCGGAGCAGCCAAGTTGGTACAAACCGTAGATGATATCCTTGTTGAACTGCCTGTCGAAACGGATGGCGAACATGAAGCTCTGGTTATGGATCATCCCAAAAAGAAGGGCTGGAGAGAGGAAGAGTTGGATGAGTTGAGCACCAATATTTGTGAGGTCCTGGATAAAGGAGAGATCCAGATCGATGCCTTAAGTGACACTCTGAAAATAAACACCAGCCAGCTTTTGGTGGCTCTGCTACAACTGGAAATGAAAGGCCTGGTACTCCAGAAAGCGGGTAAGATCTTTGAGTTGAGGTGATATTGTGATGCTGAACTGGATTTAGGATTTTAGGGGAACAATATATTTAGGTATGAAAAAACGGATCTTACTTTTCTTTCTGATTACGATCTTAACAGCTGGTTGTAATACTTCAAGATCAAACTGTTGTTATCCATGGTCAACTGAATTGATTTCTGACGGTAATTATGAAACTGCGATAAATAACGCTGTCATTGATTTCAGTAATACTTCTAAACTGGTTAAGGAGGATTCTGCGTTTTGGGTAAGAACAACTGTTCTGAATCAGGAAAAATGGGGGGTTGAAATGAGTGGAATCAATCTTCCCTTCATAAACATCCTTGACAATAATGAAGTGAATTTTAGCTCAACACTTCCAACTCGGTTTATCATTTATAATGAAAGATTGTTTTTCTGGTATGATAGTAGTTATTCAATCAGTACAGAAATGATATCTAAATTGAATGAATACCATTTAATTGATACGGTAGCCACTTTATCAGAAGCGGTATGGGGTGTGGAAGATGCTGAAAAAGCAGCTACTTATTTCTTTTGTAAAAATGATCTTCTTAGTTTCAAAAAAATAGAGACTAACCTTTCAATAGGTTATTATGAACCTCCAAGGTTGAGATGCAAATCAAAATAGAGTTGTAGTCACCCTGAACTTATTTTAGAAATTAACTATGCTTATTTCTCAACTAAAAACCAGTTATACTGTTATTTTGGTCACACTAATAAGCTTTGTTCTAGTACTGGACGTGGTTAATTATTTATTTGGACTTAAGGACACACTGGATTTTATTTTGCTCACTTTAGGAGCATCAATTATAGTTCTTTTCATTCAGCTCAAAAGCACATATAGAGTTGAGTTCGGGGAAGAGTCAGTAAAAAAAGAGTTCAGGATTCTATTCTTCAAAAGGAAAGAGTTATACAGACTTGGTGATCTGCGATTTGTTTACTCGGTTTTTCCAACCTGGATCCCTTATAAAGTTTTTATTCTTTCTTTCTCTGAAAATAAAACCATCACGGTAGGAAGTATGATTACAAATACTCATGAAATCTTGAGTCTGGTTCAGACTATTAGGGGAATGGAAATTTTTGATAATGAGATGAAGGCAATCTTAGAGAAAAGGCAAAAAGTCCTCCCTTGAGGCCTGCCTGCCGGACAGGCAGGGAGGTGCGGTTATTCGCTTGCGAAAAAAGCGGAGGGTGTTGGAAAGGTGAGGGGCGTTGATCGACACCCCTCACAACATCCCCTGAACGGTGATGTTGATCTCCCCTCAAGGGGAGACTTATCGAAATCAAAAGTCATCCTGATCCGCCAGTTCGCGGAGAAGGATCTAATCGGTGTAAAGGGTTTTACTTATTTCTCGATATGCTCTTTAAAAACAGCATGGATATGGTTCTTCGATAAGGTCCTTCGCTTTCGCCTGTCTGCCTACAGGCAGGCTCTGGATGTCTGTTCTGCAGAAGAACCAATTCCCCGTTGAAACTCTTTCCCAATACCTATATCATTGGGGCGCATTTGGTTTTCCTTATCAAGGATGGTAAGGAGATTAAAAGGGAATCCGGTGCAAATCCGGAGCTATCCCCGTAGCTGTAAGCTCAATCAATAATGCTTTAATCCAACAATGCCACTGTTCCAACTAGTGTCGGAATGGGAAGGCTGTTAAAGCTGAGCAAGCCAGAAGACCTGCCTGTATGCATTTCTGTAAATTCAGGCTTTCGGAGGAAAGGCCGGGGATGGTTTCATTGTCTTCTGTATTAGTTTTATTTCCGTACACCAGATAATTTCATTTCCAACTTTTTGATGAAAGCTCATCGGTTAACCCAAAAACAAAACAACCATGAGCAAAAGAATCACACTTTTATTTGTCGGGCTCTTGTGCAGCCTCAGCGTAAATGCACAACAAGAACAACAGGTAACAGATTCACTCCAACTGGATAAGATCACTGTTACCGCATCCAAGATTCCCCAAACTATGAGGGAGACGACCAAACCAGTCCTGATCATCGATGAGAAAACGATCGAACAAAGTGCTGGTAAAGACCTGGCTCAGCTTCTGAATGAACAAAGCGGGATCATCATTAATAACGCAAATTCAACACCGGGAAGTACCAAAGGCGTATACATCCAGGGAGCAACCACTAAATATGCGTTGGTGCTCATTGATGGGATTCCGGTTAGTGATCCATCGGGAGTTGGAGGAGCACTGGATTTCAGAATGCTGCCGCTAAACTATGTTGAACGCATTGAGGTAGTGAAGGGAAGTCAATCGACCTTATATGGCAGTGACGCTGTAGCCGGAGTGATCAATATCATCACCAAAAAGAGTTCGGATAAGCCTTTCAGTACCACTGCATCAGCTTCGTATGGCAGTTACAATACATTTGAAGGCGATGTTGGGATAAACGGACAGATAGGAGAGAGTACTTCATATGTGGTGAACTTCACAAGAGAAAGTACAGAGGGGTTAAGCGCAGCAGAAGACCAATCAGGATCAGCGGGTTTTGATAAAGATGGATTCAATCAGAACACAGTATTTGCCAAAGTTGGGTATAGTCTGCTTGAGAACCTTAACATCAGTCCGTTCATCAACTACTCCACAAACAAAGGAGATTTTGATGCAGATGCTTTCACGGATGGGGCCAATACCTTTGATCTTACCCTGCTAAATCCAGGACTGAGGATTGATTACGCCACCGGAAAAATCAAACTAAATGCAGGTTATAATTTCACCAGTATGGCAAGCAGAAACGTGACTACTTTCGGAGAGAATGTCTATGAAGGTACTGTTCACAATCTGGATGTTTTCGGTACCTACCGAATAAGTGATCATATTCAGGCACTGGTTGGAACAGCCGTTGAGCATTTCACACTTCCTTCGAATACAAGTAGCGGAGAGGAAGAGAAGGCTCAGTTAGTTAGTCCGTACGCAACGGTTTTCCTAAAAGATTATCATGGTTTGAATGTGGAGTTAGGCTATCGAATCAACACCCATTCCGAATATGGAACCAATTCAACATTCAGTTTCGCTCCGTCATTTAATATTTCTGAACAGCTAAAAGTGATGACATCAATTGGAACAGGTTTTAAAGTACCGACTCTTTCAGAATTGTATGGGCCATTCGGAGCTAACCCGGATCTGGATCCGGAAAAAAGTCTTACTTTTGATATTGGAGCAGTAGCCTATCTGGCTGAGAATCAGCTTAAGCTGGAAGCCCACTATTTCAACAGGTCTGTTGATGATGTCATTATATACAGCTTTCCCGGAGGATATATCAATCGGGACAGACAGGATGATCACGGAATAGAAATAGAGACGAACTGGCTGATCAATGAGTTCATAACAGCCGGAGCATTTTATAATTATTTGTATGGAAAGATCACTGAAGAGGATATCTCCGGAAATGAAACCTCATCTTATAACCTGATTCGAAGGCCAAAACATAGTGTTGGAGCAAAGATGAACTTAAATCTGACAAAGAACCTTTCAGTTTCCTTAAATGGAACATTTATGGGGGAACGTACAGATCTGTTCTTTGATCCAACAACCTACGTTTCATCGGAAGTAGAACTGGATCCCTATTTTCTGTTTAATCTATACGCTGAGTATAAACTAAGTGATGGAATGTTTACTGCATTTGCAGATCTGAAGAATTTGTTGAACGCAGATTTTTATGAGGTGTATGGGTATAACACCCTGGGCTTCAATGTGAGAAGCGGATTGAGATTTAATTTTTAGCAGTAAACAGAAAGAGGGGCTGAATAAAACAGCCCCTTATTTCTCAATCATCGTCTTTTACAAAAAGAGCGATCCCGTAATAACATGGTTCTACTTCACACTCAAACATAGTTAGGTCGATCTGGTAGATTCCGCTGTAGCTTGGAGTGAAATCAAGAATTGGATAGTCATCTTCCATGTCATCGGTTACCAGATCATTGTCATCCATATCACTTAGATACATGTCAATATCTGAACAGTCAATATCGCAGACACCTATTATCTGATAGGTTTTACCGGAGTATAAATGAAATTGCCAGGAGGCATCTTCATCGGCTTCAAGGCCACCAATCAGATAATTTTTCACAGTGTAGCCTTCATCAGCAGCATCGGAATAAGCTTCCTGAAGTTGTTCCCACACCAGATCAGTGGATGATTGAGCATAAGCCAGGTTGGCAAAGCACAGTATGGATAAAAAAGATAGCATGAATTTCATATGCGTCTCCGTTCACTAAATTTAAGTTGAAACAGAATTACGCAAATAAATGCATAGAAAAGAACTACCTGTTCAGGCAGGGTGAATTATTGTTCATAGATCCCTAAGCCGTAGTAGCAGGGCTCAAGTGAACAGGCATACATACTGATCTTGATCTTGTGAACTCCGGATTCAGTTGGGGTGAGCGTCAAAACAGGAGAGTTATCTTCTTCCGTATTACTGTAGATAAGGTTTTCGCCCGAATCATAGATATAGAGGTCGATATCAGCACAATCTTCATCACAAACGCTAACAAGGCGGTAGTTGGTGAAGGCATTGAAATTAAAAAACCAGGTCACGTCTTCATTAGATTCAAGCCCTCCAATAATGTAGTTCTTTACACTGTAGCCCATTTCATAGGCTTCATCATATGCATCCTGCAGCTGCTCCCATACAACTTCTGTGGATGTTTGAGCTGAAAGAGAAGTTCCTTTTACAGCAAAAATTAAAAGAAGAAGTATTGCTTTCTTCATGTCCCCCTAAAGTGTGTATTGAAAATTTCAGCTTGAATTAACGGAAAAATGAATCACTAAAACAATGAATTAAACACGCTTTTACGAATAGTTAATTCGATCCTGCAGTATCTAATGATTCCAGCTTTTCCTGAATATAGCGATCGGTGATCTCTTCAAGGATACTCATGGTTACGGTTCCTTTTGATAAAATAAGATCATGAAATTCCTTGATGTCAAAATTGTCTCCCAGGGCGTCTTCAGTCTTACTTCGCAATCGTTTGATAGTGAGTTCCCCGATCTTATAAGCCAGTGCCTGTCCCGGCCAGGTAATATATCGGTTGATCTCTGTATTTACTTCATGCAAAGAAAGTGCAGAATTCTCTGCCAGGTATTGTACAGCTTCATCACGGGTCCAGCCTTTGTAATGTATTCCGGTATCGATCACCAGGCGACAAGCTCTCCACATCTCATAGGTATACCGGCCAAACATCTGATAGGGGGTTTCATAGATGTCCAGTTCCTCACCAAGATACTCTGCATATAGTCCCCATCCTTCTCCAAAAGCATCTATATACATGCTGCGTCGGAATGTGGGCAGTGATTCAAGTTCAGCAGTTAAGGCGATCTGAAGATGATGACCCGGCATAGCTTCATGCAGGGTGAGAGCAGGCAGAGTGTATAAAGTGCGGCTCCGAAGATTGTAGGTATTTACCCAATACTCACCACCTCGGTCTGAATTTAGAGGCGCACCCGAATAACGGCCTCCGGTATAATTGGGAGCGAGATAATTGGGCACAGGTTCAACTCCGTACGGCTGTCGGGGTAACAATCCGAATAGAGAGGGCAGTCGGCCGTCCACTTTTTTTGCGATGAATGATGCATCCTTAAGTAATTCGCGACCTGTTTTGGGGAAGAACTGAGGATCTGTTCTCAAAAACTCAAAGAAGTCGGCCATGGATCCCTCAAATCCAACTTCGTCTTTGATCTTTTCCATTTCCTTTTTGATGCGGGCAACTTCCTGCAGGCCGATCTCATGCACCTCATCGGGTGTCATATCCAGTGTGGTGTAATAATGTACTTTGAATTGGTAGAATTCTTTACCGTTTGGGATGGTGGATGCTCCCAGACCGGGACGGGCATTCGGGAAGTATTCTTCTTCAAAGAATGTTTTTAACTCCTGAAAACTTCCGGTAACAGATTCATCGATCACCTCCCTGGCCGATGCCTGCAATACCATCCATTCATCCTCGGAAATATCATCAGGTTTTTGGGCGAATGGCTTCCAGAAATAGGACTCTTCCGGATTATCAACAATATATGGATCGTAGGTCGCCTGATAGTTCTGCAATCCTTCAACGGGCTGGGTGATGCCCTCCTTGATACCTCTTCGCATCAGAACAAGATATTCATCGAAATAACGCGGAATATCCCGCAGATAAACCAGATACCGCTCCAATGATTTCTTAGTACCATAAGTCCTGTTAGGGATGCCCAGAATATTGGTGTGAAATCCGCTTTCAGATAAAAGTGGATTCAGGTACTCCCGGAACTCATAATACTTAATTCTGTTGTTTATACTGTAACTCAACAGTTTGTAAGAGATGAGATCATCGAAGCTGAGTGAGTCGGTAACTACAGAATCCAG
Source organism: Rhodothermia bacterium (assembly GCA_030427885.1). Taxonomy (GTDB): domain Bacteria; phylum Bacteroidota; class Rhodothermia; order Balneolales; family Balneolaceae; genus JAUICM01. Next base: position 121,868 of record JAUICM010000006.1, read on the forward strand.
CTGTTCAATAAGTAGTTGATTGAAGCCGTATTCATCTTTATAGATAGCTTCAGAATGAAACCCAAGAGGATGGTCCAGAAGAGCGTCACTTTCAAAGCGGGACTGATAATATCGGTCTCGTTCAGTAAGAACTTTATTGATCGTTTCATTTCCCGTTAATACCTGAGCATATAGGGGAAAAGACAGAAGGGTAATAAGTAAGGGAAGTATTTTCTTCATTTGATTAGTATAACAAAAAAGGCTTCTGAGCCGAAACCCAAAAGCCTTAAAATCTGCAAATATATTTGATCAGACACCCAGATCCTTAAGGATCGAATCGATCACAAAATCGAGTGATGCGGCAGTCTCGTGATATTTATCAGCGCTTTCAAGTTCAGTGTTTACACTGCAATAAAACTTGATCTTAGGCTCTGTTCCTGATGGACGAGCTGTCACAATTCCACCATCTTCGGTCACAAACTGTAATACGTTTGATTTAGGCAAGTCGATAGGCGTGCTTTCACCGGAAACCAGATCTTTTTCAACCGATTGCTGGTAATCTTTGAGTATTACAACTTTAGAACCCCCAAGAGTAGCCGGGGGATTACTTCTGAAGTTCGCCATCATCTGCTGGATCTCTTCAGCACCAGCCTTACCTTTCCTGGTTACAGATACCAGTTTTTCCTTGAAGAAACCGTGTTCCACATACATAGCAACAAGGGCTTCGAATAAGCTGCTGCCCTGGTCTTTGTAGTACGCAGCCATTTCTGCAATGATCACCGCCGATACAATCGCATCTTTATCCCGAACGTGCTCTCCGATGAGGTAGCCATAACTCTCCTCACCACCGGCAATGAATTCCTTTTCTCCTTTGAGCTTAGTGATGAGTTCACCGATGTATTTGAATCCTGTGAGTGTATTAAAACATTCCACGCCATAAGAGTCAGCGATACGGTCGATGAGGTACGAGGTCACCACCGTTTTAACGATATACTGACTTCCGGTAAGCTTACCGGCATTTTTCCAGGCGGTGAGCATGTAATTTATGATCAGTGTTCCGGTCATGTTTCCATTGAAAAGCACCCATTCGTCTTTATCATTCTTCACGGCAATACCAATGCGGTCAGCATCAGGATCGGTGGCCATAACAAGCTCTGCATAAATTTCTTTGGCTTTGGCCAATGCCATGCTTAGTGCTTCCTGTTCTTCAGGATTGGGATAGACCACGGTGGGGAAATTTCCATCTACCACCATTTGCTCTTCAACAAGAGTCACATTTTCAAAGCCATACATCTCCAGAGCTGGAGGTACCAAAACTCCTGCCGTTCCATGGATAGGCGAGAACACGATACTCAGGTTTTTCTGTCGTTTGATGGCGTCTTTCGAGACGGACAATTTCACCAGCTCAGCCAGGTACTTATCGTCTATTTCTTTTCCGATGATCTCGACATTACTTTCATCGCGGACAAAATTTACTTCATCCACATTCGTGATCTTCTGGACTTCCTGCATCACCATTTTATCGTAGGGAGCAACATACTGACCGCCATCTTCACCATAGGCTTTATATCCGTTGTATTCCTTCGGATTGTGAGAGGCGGTAAGCACCACGCCACTCTGACATCCAAGTTCTCTTATCGCGTAGGAGAGCTCGGGAGTAGGGCGAAGGCCTTCAAAGAAATACACGTAAATGCCGTTTGCTGAAAATACATCCGCAACCACTTTGGCCAGAGTATCTGAGTTATTACGACAGTCATGCGCAATAGCTACTTTGACCTGCTGGTCCGGGAAGGTCTTTTTCAGGAAGTTACTAAGTCCCTGAGTTGCTACCCCAAATGTGTATTTATTCACCCGGTTCGAACCAATTCCCATGATCCCTCTCAATCCACCGGTGCCGAATTCCAGGTCCTTATAAAAGGCATCTGTCAGCTCAGTGTACTTTTCGTTATCAAGCATGCTCTGAAGGGCTGATTTGGTCTCATCATCGTAACTGCCATTTAACCAGCTTTCAATTTTGGATTGGATTGCAGGATCTAAATTGCTCATAAATATTCTGTATGGATATGGTTCTTTAAAAGGGCTTGAAATATATAAATTCCTGTTCTTTAATCGAGGAATAAATAGTGAAAGCCCTACTAGATTTTAAAAGTGTGGTTTCTATATTCCCGATCAGAATTAAAAAAATATGGTAGCTGGATGAGTCACATTGATAGTTATGAACACGAGTACCTGGGAGCATTCGGGTACCTTCCTATTTACAGGGCCCTCAAAGCATTTGGAGAAGAAACACCCTGGGGTGATTATGATTTCGGTGCTGATCCGGATTCCCTTATTCTGGGTGGCGGAAGCGGAGAACATCCGGGGTTGGTTGTTCATGAACTGGCAAGTTGTGTGGCTCAGTTTTTATATCATCAGGCAGACGATGATTTCAAAGAAGAGTTGGAGGATGAAGAGTTCCAGTATCTGAAAACCTTCATTTACCGACAAAATAGTGACATCCTCGAATTCTGTGAGTGGCCGTTGGATAGATATGTTAGTTTTGGGGAAATGCTCAGTTCTGACCGAATGGTTACTCCTTTTGATGAAGAGAGCGATATTGACGGAATGATGGAGGATTGGTTTATCCGGAATATGGGCGAGTTCGTGTATTATTCTCTACCGGATCTGAATCCGGAACACGATAAACTCAAAGCAATGTTTAAGGGAGTTGAGATCCGTCCACTGTATGAAAATGTGGTATGTCCGCCACCGGGATATCCACCGAAAGGAGGTAAGATCGAAATAAACGGGGAATCAAAATGGGGATATCACCGCTGGTTCAGTTGATCAGGCTCTGGTCAGCCGCTGTATGATCTCTTCATGTTGCGGAAAATTGTTGATAAACTGATCCCTTTTTGCCAATTCAAAATCCTCGAAGTCAAAACCCGGTGAGACCGTACAGCCTACAAGTGAATAAGTTCCGTTTTCAAGAACCTCAGAAGCAAACCAGATATTTTTCGGAACGACAAATTGGGGGAGCTGATTTCTGTGGAGGTTCAGTCCTATTTCCTGGGTGGAATACTTGCCGGCCTGATCGATCATATGAATGATCAGCGGATCTCCTTCATAGAAATGCCACATCTCATCCTGCCTGATCCTGTGAAAAGCTGAAAAATTGCCAGTTGTGAGCAGGAAGTATATTCCAGTGGAATAATTACGTTCACCCGTAAAAATATCTCCTAAAACATCCTGGGGAATACTTCCGGCACTGCGGTACGTTTCTTTGTAGAAACCACCCTCAGGATGTTCCGTTAATTCCAGCTGTTCAACAAGTTCTTGTATTCGGTTCATATCAAGTCCTCCCTTGAGAGAGGTGTCATTTTTGGTTTATCAAAAAGACGGAGGGTGTAAAATTACATGCATGACACCCCTCAGAAAGTTCGAAGAACATATTCGAACTTTCGTCTCCCCTCAAGGGGAGACTTTATTTTGGTTCTATTCAATTAATTCCCTTCACCCACTTCCTTACTGATCAGGATCGGTTTACCAAATCCCAATTGTTCCAGACGATCCATCTGCGTTTTTGCATCTCCAACAATCAGGTAGATCATCTTATCAGGATTCGCATACTTTTCTGCCAGTTCTGAGATCCGGTCGATGGTCATATCTTTAACGATCTCTTGCTGATCTTTCACATAATCAGGCGACCAGCCATAATCACTGATATTCTCAAGCATATTCAATTTAGCACCTAAAGTCTCAAAGCGACGTGCACTGCTTTTTAGAAGGAAGCTTTTGGTGGTTTCAAGATCGGTTTCGGTGAAAGTTTGCGGGTACTCTTCAAGTATCTCTTTTACAAGTGCGGCTGATTCGTACGTCACATTGGTTCTCACCCCACTGCTGATGGTGAAAGGTCCGGGAATATCAGATCCCGAGAATCCGGAACCGATTCCGTAGGTGTAACCTTTACCTTCCCGTAGCTCCTGCGTGAAACGGGATGCGAACCCTCCGCCTCCAAGGATGTAATTCATGACGGTGGCGGGGTAGTAATCAGGGTCTGTTTCCGGCATAGACATGTATCCGAACCGGATCACTGATTGCTTGGCACCGGGAACATCATAGAAATATACTTTGGAGGAAGTTGGAGCATTCGGAAAATTGAGTTCAGGGAATTGTATTACCTTTTCTTTCCACCTGTTCTCAATACCGGAGAGGGAAGCTATAACATCCGATCTGGTTACAGAGCCTACGACCAGATAGCTGGTTTCGGTTGGCGACAGATTATTCTGGTAATAGGATTTCAGATCGTCGATCGTGATTGATTCCACCGTCTCAGTAGTTCCAATAGTATTATAGGACAATATGTTATCCTCACCGTACAAGAGCTTGTTGTAAGTATTGGTAGCAATACTGTTTGGATTGGCGCTCTGAGAAGCGATCTGACTCAAAACGCTTTGTCGGGCCAGATCAAATTCATTTTCATCCCAGCGTGGTTCCAGCAACATTTCTTCAACAAGCGCCATCGTTTTATTATAGTTTCTTGCCAGGGTAGTTCCGGTAATACTGATACTCTCTCTGGCGGAACGAATATTGATAGATGCCCCTAATTCATCAATAGCTTCTTCGAGCTCCTGAGGAGTTTTATTGGCGGTTCCGCGGGTCATGACCTCAGCCATCAAATTGGCGGTTCCCACTTTCGATGGTTCATCAAGAAGTAATCCACTTTTGATCTTAAGCTCAAACTGAACCAGCGGTAATTCGTTGTTTTCGATACCATGGACTTCAATGCCGTTTGAGGTTTGTGCTTCCCAAACATTGGGTACTTTTACATCGGGGCTTTCACCATATGGAGGTTCCTGAGTCCTGTCGAAGCTGGTTGGGGTACGTTTGTATTCTGTTTCTTCAGGGAGTTCAAAAGACTCGCCTTCCGCATTCTGAACGATCTGTTCTTCAACCACTTCAGCAAGCTCGGAGCCAGTTAATGCCAGTTCTTTCTGTCCCTGTGGTACAAAACTGGTCGCGATGAAATTTTTTCCTTTGATGTATTTCCCATACACTCTCATGATATCCTCGCGGGTAACAGCCAGACTCTTTTTGATATCTTCGTTTATGTATCCGGGATCACCTGCAAAGATATTATACTGAGCCAGATTAAATGCCTTGCCGAGCACACTGGATAAACCATTATAGAAATTGGTTTCAATGCCAGCTTTGATCCGATCCAGATCAGCATCGGTAAATCCCTCTTCTTCAAAACGGGCAAAACCTTCATTTACTGCAGACTCCACATCATCCAGATCCGTATTCGGGAAAGCGCGAACCAGTAGAGTGATCTCACCAGACAACTCTGAATTACTGCTGAACAAATTCACACTGGATGTGAGTTCTTTTTCATCAATAAGTACTTTGTTGAGCGGAGCTTTTTTTCCTGAAGCCAGAAGCTGGGCAAGGATATCAAGGGCATAGGAGTCAGGATGGTAGGTATCTACTCCGGGCCATACCATTCTCAGTTCAGGAAGCCGGGCAAAGTTATCTTCGTAGTACAGTTTCTTGGTTTCGGTGACTACAGCAAGTTGATCGGGAAGGGGAGTGATTTCCTCACCACGCGGGATCTCATCAAAATATTTATGTACCCATTCTTTGGCCTGGTCAAAATCAAAATCACCGGCAATAACCAAAGTCGCGTTATTTGGTACATACCATTTGCGGTAGAAATCTTTTACATCTTCCAGGGTTGCAGCCTGAAGGTCTTCCAGTGAACCGATCACCTGCCAGTTGTATGGATGGTCTTCCGGGTACAGGTTTTTATCTACCACATAATTGGCATGACCATAAGGCTGGTTGTCATAACTCTGGCGCTTTTCATTCTTAACCACCTGCTTTTCTTTGGCAACCACAGCTTCGGTCACCGTGTTGATGAAGAATCCCACTTTATCGGCTTCCGCCCAGATCATTTTTTCGAGAGCATCATTAGGAACCGTCTGGAAATAATTGGTCCGGTCTCGGCTGGTGGAACCGTTGGCACCAGAACCTCCAATACGTGAACTCATTTTATCAAGACCACCTTTACCAAGATTTTCAGATTCAAGGAAAAGCAGGTGTTCAAACAGGTGAGCAAAGCCGGTACGACCTTCAATCTCGCGGGCAGAACCTACATGGAATGTCAGGGCTACAGCCGTGACAGGATCAGATTCATCTTTATGAAGGATCACCTCGAGGCCGTTATCTAAAACAAACTTCTCGAAATTAACAGTGAAATCATCCTTTTTTTGATTTGTGCAGGATAGCAGTACCAACGCCATTGAAAGGCTTAGAAAAGCTTTGAATCGGGTATTCATGAATAGTAGTAATTAAAATTATACAGAGACCAACCAAAGACGAATATAATTCGCAGAAAGTTACCGGTTTGTTAAAGAATGCGTATTGAACATTGGAAGTAAACACCACACAGATATGCGATTTTGATGGCTCAACTGAATAAGATACATTCAGGCTAAATATTTGTAAAGACTTACATAATTCCCGGGGCAAGGTATGAATACACAGATCACTCTCCTTTTTTTAACTCTGGTTGTACTTACAGGCTGTACTGAAAACAAAGCACAAAAGAAGAATGCAGCAACTGATTTCGATCCAGAAAAAATCACTGTTGAGATCGAGGTTATGGAGTTCGAGCCAACACCGGAAGGAGAACCGGCTTTCTATTCAGTGTCGGATTTAAGAGTGGATAATGAAAATAATATCTACCTGTTCGATCCACAGCTTATGAAGATCAAAGTGTTTAATTCTGAAGGTGAACAACTGGTTGAGTTTGGCAAAGAAGGTAAAGGTCCGGGTGAATATGAAAGACCCCGTTCCTTTTATCTTAATAAGAAGAATGGAGATTTAATGATCTTCGACAGAAATGCGGCACGCTTAACCCGATTCAATAAGGAGGGGGAAGTAAAAGAGCTGATACCAACCGAAGTAATTAAAGTGATGCCTAAATTCTTACGGGATGGGGACAGAAATATAGTTATAAACCCAAGTTTTGATAGTGATACTCTTGCGATGATAGCGGATGACTCATTCAATCCGATTTCTGAATTTTTGTCTACCAGTGAATACGGTGAAGGTTTGGAGAAAATTCAAAGAGCGATAAACATATCCTCCGGCAGTGCATTAGCTTATAACGATCACTTCTATTTTGCCCCGGTGGTGTACTCAGGCGAGATCTATGATTATGTGTTCGATCCCGGTTTGAATAACTATTTACTGAACAGAAAGATAGTGAGTACGCCGGTTGATCAGCCATTTGAGGTGCTATCAAATAACAGTAAACGACAAGCAAGTGTGCGTTTCTTCAGTCCGGAAGGGGAACTCTCAGTATTGTTTTTATCTGGAAGTAATGGTTTGTATAAATATGAAGATGATATCTTCCACTTCGTAGGGAGAGAAGAGGGAAACAAACGGATATTTGGGGTGGAATTGTTTGATGAACAATGGAATTATATCGGATTTAAGGAGATCAGATCTATTGAACTTGATATCAATGATGAAGATGCTCCGCAACGAATATCTTTTGTAATAGAGGATATAGATCGGAATGGGATTTTCTATGGCCGGCAACGGAATGAATACGGAGACTGGCAGGTGATAAAAATGAATATTGATACTTCAAATCTGTAAACTGCATTAATGCATAGATACTTTCTGTTAAATGTTCTGTTAGTCTTTCTTCTGATTCAGTGTTCCAAAGAACCAGAACCGGAAAATTTGGCTCCTGAAATACAAAAAGAAGAAACAAAACAATCAGAGTTACCGGAAGTGCTTGAACCAATATCCATTCTGGATGAAATTCCGGAGCATATTCAGAAAATCGAAAATGTGACCATTTTTCCCGGAGATACGGAACCTACTCATACCATAGAACTGATCTCCGAACAAACCTTTGGAAGTACAGAGGAGATCTACATAGCACATATACTAGGGGCTGAGGAAGATGATAATGGCAGAGTGGTTGTATGGGGCGCAGATACAAATTACGAACAGATCCTGAACGTATTTAATGCTGATGGAAGCTTTTATAAACAATTGGGAAGAAGGGGAAGGGGCCCGGGTGAATATGGGCCAGTGGTAGATTTATTGGTAAAATCCGGAAAAATATATGTAAGTGATCATACCAGTAAGCGTTTAAATGAATATTCTGTAAAAGATTATTCCATTTTACGTTCAATTCTGCTGGAGACCTGGGAGAGTAAAGATGATTTCAGGTTCGGTTATGCTGAACCACTAAGTGACGGTAATTATTTAGTTTATTTTTTGGACTCACCTTCTAAGTTTGGAAAGCTCGAGATCAGGATACAGGTAATGGATGATAAAGGCACTGCGATGCCTTTTGAGCCACTCGTTTTTCCAGCTGGAATAAGGATCAAAGTAGGGGAATCTTTACGGCCAACAATGCCGGTAAATTTTACGGGTTCCACCGAATTGGCAGTGTCAGATGAAGATGAACTTTATGTTATATGGACCAGAGAGTTTTTGATCAGGAAATACGATTCTGAGGGACGATATGTATCATCGATCTATTATCCCATTCAGGGGGCACCTTTTGACCTTGATGTGTATGTAAATTCAGGACCATTCACTCCCAATGCCCGGCTCATAGAAAAAGGATTTTCTGAGATGGATGAGGAATTTCCGGAAACGTTCCCGGTGGTCCAAAGAATAAAGGTGGATGATGAAAACAGGATATGGTTGGCGGTGCCCAGAGGTGAGCGACAAGATATCTTTGAATGGTGGATTCTCGAAGAATCTGGTGAATTGCTGGCTAAACTAGTACGACCAAAATATCCACATATATATGATATCAGAAACGGGCATTTGTACAGCAAACAAATAAATGAAGAAACTGATGAGGAGTATGTGGTTAAGTACCGGATAGAGTTGAGGGAGCTTTAGCCACTATATTACTCCTCGTTCCTATGTGACGAGATAAAAAAAATTCAAGCCTTAATGTTTAAAAAAATCCACTATTTAGTTTTACTGATCCTGATTTTTGTAATTCCCTTCTGTGCGGAAAAAACCAGGGGTGTCTCAGGAAATGATGGGCCTTCTGTCAAAGAGTTGAACGAGTATCAGGTTCTGGAGGTCGATCAGGATCTGATACTCGGATTACCAGTACGTCTAAAGTTTAACACAAACAAACGGGAACTATTCGTTCAGGATCTGGCAAACTGGAGTGTGATCAGTATCGACAGTACAGGAAAAATGGCAGGCAAATTTGGAAGGAGGGGCAGGGGACCTGGAGAGATTCAACGACTGGATGATTTCTTTTTTACAAATGAGCATCTTTATTTAGTGGATGGAGCCCAATTCCTGATCCATAAGTACAGCCTCGAAAACGGGGAACACCTCTCGTCTCTGAATTACGGTGATATACTGATGAAAATGGAGGGCCGGGAAAATAATCGTGCTTCATTAATACCAAAGCTTCCATTGATAGATAATAACAATCAGCCTTTTGTTACACTGAACGGGGAGGTACTTATCCCGTTCGGTTCGGGTGGAAAATATTTGTATCAGTTAACTGACTGGGAAGGAAATAAACTGGCGAATATTGCAGAGATGCCGCTTAACTGTAGTGCAACTGAAGAAGAAGTCAGGAAAGCTTTGAAAGAAAGAGTAGTACCGGCTTCGGATGAGTGCCTTACTTTTCCTGTACACGATCATTCCAATCCTGACGAATTGTATATAGTGTATAGCGCTGTTCCGAAAATAGAGAAGTACAGTTTATCCGGAGAAAAACTGTGGACGAAATTGATCCCGAAAATGCCAGAGATGGATTCACTAATGATCGATCTGGAAGAAGTGGTAAGGAGCGATCCGGATAGGCCGGTTTCACATCTGACTGTCAGAAAGTACATTTCTGGACGGAGCGGAAACGAGGGAGATTTGTACCTTCTTACCTATAACAATCTCATCACTCCGGAAACTCCAGTGAGGCCTGTCTGGATACACCATTTTGATAAAAACGGGAAATTGATTGAGAGACTTAAAATTAAGTCAGAGCAAGACCTGAATTATTATCCCGGAATAGATTTCGTTGAGAATAGAATGTATATGCCGGTATTCAGAGATATTGAGATTCGCAGTTATAGTTTTTGATTCGAATCTAGTTCCATCGAATATCGATCCTTTGGTCGTTTAGAATGCGATGGATTAATGGACCGAATTTCAAGTGACCGATTTTGATCCAACATGCCGGAGGCTGATTTTTTAACTTAAATTTATATTTTATCCCTAAATAGAGATAAAACAGTAAATAAAATTTTTATCTATGAGGATTAATTAGTTAATTGGGCGAGCTTTAGAAAACAGGTTTTGGTAGAGAGGAGTGGTTAACAAAAAATAGTAACCACTAATACGCTTTAGGAAAATATGAAAGAGATTGAGCTGGCATTGGATGTGTTGGTGGAGAATATCACCTCCATACATACGGTGGCGGAATGGGCGGAAGAAATGGGCTACGAGTCCGAAAAATATTTTACCCGCAAAATAAGGGCCCATTATAAAAAGAGTCCCTATAAGATCATTGTGGAAAAAAGGGTGCAAAGAGTTAAGGAAGAGCTAAAGAATTCCCCCGAAGAAATTCTTTTTTCTATCGCCCTTGATCTCGGGTTTTGTGATAACAATGCTTTGTACAAGTTTATTAAACGCCATACGGGTAAAACACACAGCCAGTTGAAATGGGAGAGTGAAATGGGAGAGTGAAATGGGAGAGTGAAATGGGAGAGTGAAATGGGAGAGTGAAATGGGAGAGTGAAATGGGAGAGTGAAATGGGAGAGTGAAAATTTTTCTCTTTTAACTTTTAAAAAATAAATTTATTAAAAATATATCACATATATGTATGTATCTGTAAAAAAATGTTTTGATGAACCAGTTAGGAGAATGGAAACCTCAAACGGAGAATTTAAAGTTAATGTTTAGAGATTTAGTCAAATGGACGCTTTTACTTTCGCTTATTAGTGCAGCAATTATAAAAATAGTAAATCCCCCTTTGTTTCTTCCTTATTTTAGTGAAATACCGATAACCTCGGAGCTTTCTATATACTTTTCTTTGATTTTCTTTAGTGGATTTCAAATTCTGATTACAATTCTCGCTTTAATTCCAAGATTCTCGAATAAAGTTTATAAACCAATATTTATGACATTCACAGTATTAAGTGTGTTAAGCCTGAATGCACTTTTTTTGGGGTAGAAGTGAAAACAGAGTGTTTAGGATGGGTTACACAGGAGCAAAACTTTCAAATTCTATCATTAAAGAATATTGGTATAACATTATGTGCTTTATTTCTAATGTATAGCAATAAAAATCCAATCAATAACAAAACATAAAAAGTGAGAATCATGAATAAAAGAATACGCAAAATGGGAACTTTTTTTTGTGCGATGCTTATAGTTTCTTTTTTTAGCATTGGCTCCGTACAGGAAATATCCCCAAATACAAACGAAATCAGTTTAACAACAGAGTTGAACGAATCTAGTTCATTGCTAATTGTCGACCCTCCTGAGTGTGTTTGCGCAGAAAGGAAGGGATGGTTATTTGGAATGTGTAAAGGGGCTACAACTCGGGTATGTGAAGGAGATACTGAGTGTAATGAAACCTGCGGTACTCCTGAATAAATTATAAAAAGGTGATCTTTAATCTAAGGGTCACTTTTTTTAAAAATTTGAGTAAAAGAGTATGTATTTAAAAAAGGTTGTATTCCTTTCTGTTATTTCTTTGTTCTCTAATAATTTCTCCTTTGCACAGCTAGATGGGCTGATCTATAATCCTTATGATCTTTGGATTGTTGACGCTGATACAGTATTAGTAAATGATATTGCTGATAAGCAGAATACACTTAAGTTATTCGATCTAAAGGATGAAGAATTAATTGCATCAGTAAGAAGCGGAAGAGGTCCGGGTGAGGTAAGTTCAATTGCTTATAAAAGAAGTACTTTATATTCAAATGGAGATATATTTATCTGGGATTCAGGACGTAAAAGGATGACCCGTTATACTTCTGAACTAGAATATAAAACAGATGTTCGTGGAGGTAAATTTCTTGGAAGTATATTTCAGGCTGCTTTGATCAACGACAGTACTTTACTTACGGTGGGAGTTGGGGAAGGGTTTTTTAAGGTATGGAGAATCAAAAATAATAGGGTTACTGAAAAATCTCTTTTGTGGAGCATTAGCGAAGGAGAGTATGAGGAATTATCGCCACTCATTAATTTCACCCTACTTCAAACGCTATTTTTCGATAACTTTAATGGAATTTTATATATAAGCTTCGAATTTTCCTCAATGGTAATAGGAATTGAGGAAACTGGAATTGTATTTATAAATCAGGAGCCGGATAACATTCCTCTTCCCCCACCTGATGAGGAATCAGAAAGAAGCGGGCGTTATAGTTTGCCTGTTATGGGGAAGCATCCGGAGGGAGCACGTGATGTATCGGCAGGAGGTGATTTTGTATATGTACTGTTAAACGGCGAAAAAATCTCAAGAATGCAACAGTGGAGATATCTTGTGAATTTCGAAGCCTTGATTGAGAAAGTATATCATGCAGAAAGGTTGCTAAAATACGATAGGTTTACAGGGGAATTTATAGGGGAGATAAATCTACCAATCCCGGCGAGGCAGGCCAAAGTTCAGGGGGATACAGTTTATTTATTGAACACGCTTGGCGATGAACCCATCATCCGTAAATATAAGTTGGACGAACTGTAGAATTTTGAACTTCATCTCGTTCCAAAGGTCATTCTTAGGAATGCAGTCTTGAAGTTCCAGCTTCCAACTCTATTTTCTAATCCCATCCTCAGTCATCTGGGATTAATCCCCTTCTGTTTAAAGACTTCCAATTTTAACAAGCGAGGGGTTTCAACCCTGAAGTATCAGTAGAAACCAGAGAGCAATATTAAATAGCCGCCCCACCTGGCGCATTCTATGTTAAACCCTCTTGATTTTAACATAGAATGCGCTAGTTTAAGGGACCTACGTGACGAGATGAACGCAGATAACACGAATGTAGCAGATGATCACGGAAGGTATAATAGGTTCCGCGATCAGCCGCCTGATCTGCCTGATCCTTGTTCGAATAATCCCCACCTGACGCATAGGTAAAGCTGAGATTCCTGAAAACTAAAATTGGGTTATAAGCGTCATTAGCACCAGAACGATAACGACTAAACCCAAAAAAATCCCATTTCCCTACTATTTCAATAGTTTGTCTGCTTCAAATTAATTACTATCCACACTAAGTAACTAAAATCACTCCATTTGCTTCTTCGGAAACCTATAGCTTCGGTCATCCTGGTTCTGGCGGTTCTCATCTTTGGTGGGATCACGCTTTCGCGGCTCTCTATTGAGCTGTTACCGGATGTTACTGAACCGACTTTATTAGTGACCACCAATTACACTGGCGCCCCGGCTATGGATGTGGAGTACCGGATCAATGAGCCTTTGGAGAGGTATCTGGGATCTGTTCGGGGAGTAAGGAGCATAAAAGGATTGGCTCGGCAAGGACAAAGCCTCATCTTTCTCAGCTTTGACTGGGGAACGGATATGGATCTGGCGTTCCTGAATGTTCGGGAGAAGCTGGATCAGGTCAGACCTATGCTTCCTGATCAGGCCGGACGTCCGCAACTAATTTATTCCTCGGCTTCAGATGAACCCATTGCGACACTGGCACTGACTTTAAAAAATGTACCCGAAGAAAGTTTCCGGAACAGGCTGGAGTTGAAGCGCTGGACGGAACAGGTGTTTTCACGCCGACTCGAACAGCAGGAAGGAATAGCACAGGCTTTATTGGTCGGAGCCGTAGAGCCGGAAGTTCAGATCAAATTTGACCCCAAGCTGATCGACCGTTTTGGACTTACACTCAGTCAGGTCGAACGCGTCGTACAGGAAGCGAATTTATTTTCCACTACCGGTGAACTGCGGGATGGATGGTATCGTTATGCTCTGAAGATCCAGAGCCGGATTGAGTCCATCGAAGATATTAAACGAATACCGGTGATCTCTCTGGCAAACGGACGTGTGATCAGGCTGGATGAGATCGCTGATATTGACATCGGGGAAGCTGATCCGACTTCCTTCGCTCTGCTGGATGATCAGGAAGTGTTGAATGTGCTGGTTAAGAAGGAATATGGTTCTAATACAGTAACCGTTTTTGAGACTTTAGGGAAGGTATTGGACGAAGTAGAGGAGCAGAATCCGGATATCAATATTGAAGTGATCAGCGAAGATGCCAGCTACATCGAGAATTCGGTATTTAATTTGCTTCAAACTCTGATCATTGGGGGAATACTGGCATTCATCGTACTATTCCTTTTTCTGGACGATATCCGAAGCCCGTTTACCATCGGCGTTTCAATTCCGGTAAGTATCTTCCTCACTTTTGTGGTGATGTACTTATTCAATATTCAGCTGAATATCATTTCTCTCAGCGGACTTACTCTGGGGATCGGTTTATTACTGGATAATTCGATCGTGGTACTGGAGAACATAAACCGTTACCGTCAGCAGGGACTGGACCGGTACGAAGCGGCAGCCAAAGGCACTAAAGAAATAGCCTTGGCAGTATCTGCTTCTACGTTTACTACCATCTCAGTATTCCTTCCGCTTATTTTTCTGGGAGGATTTGAAGGAGCTTTTTTCAGGGATCTGGCGGCTACGTTATCAATCAGTTTGCTTTCATCGCTGTTGGTTGCCCTGGTGATCCTTCCTGTATTTGTGGCCAACATCAGCAGTTCCAGGAGTTCAAAGATACTGAGTAAAGTTTCGAAAGGATTAGATAAGATCATCAGCAGTTATGAGTCCGGCCTGTCGAAGATCATCAAGAAGCCGGTTCCCATTCTGTTATCCGCACTGGCTTTAGTGGCACTCTCATTCTGGATCTTTATGCTGGTCCCGAAATCAACGCTACCTGAAAGTGAACCGGAGCGAATCGAATATGTGGTAACCATGCCGGGAAATACAGCCTTGCGTTCTGCAAAGCAGGCTTCCATCACCATGACTAATTTTATTGAACGGGAAACCGGTATCAGCGACATCCTTTCGATCGGAGGCTATACCGATAATATCAGTCCGAAGTCTATCCAGAACGAAGGGCTTAACAAATTCAGGATTTCGGTACCTGTAACCGGCGTCGATGAGATAACAAAAGTACGATCAGTCTTTAGAGGATTGGCTCAAACGTATTCCTCATGGTCATTTGAGGATCAGGATCAGTCCGGTTTTGGAAATACAGTAACTGGTACCACGGAAGAACCAGTACAACTTAGTATAGTAGGCACAGATCGTAAGGTGAGTAAGAGAGTAGGAACTGCCCTGCAGAAATATATGTCTGCCAGCTTCGGGGATATGCAACTCACAGAAAAGTATCCTCAGACCGTGGATGTGTACCAGATCAAATTCAAACCGAAGGAATTACTAGCATTCGGTATTTCAGAAGGAGAGGTGATCCGTTACCTCGAATCTTTGACACGCGGAAGTTTCGTTACAGACTGGAACCGTCAGGACGAGCAGATCGGCATTCGCTTGTATGGCGGTCAGACTGCATTTGCCGATCCTACCCAGATCAAGCTGAACATTAAGGATAAGATCATTCCACTGAGCCATCTCGCAGTTGTTGAAGAAGTGAAAGAAGCTGAACAACTGGAGCGGTCCGAGCAGTCCGCGATCCTGACCTACAATACCAACTTCTCTTCGGCCGACTGGTGGTGGAACTCCGGCGAAATAGAGGACAACATTCAGGACTTTATGCAGCAAACAGGCTATGAGATAAGGACAGGCGGTTCAGCATTACAGATGATCGGACTGTTGAAAGAGCTGGGTTTGCTTCTCGGAATCAGTGTGATCTTGATCTACCTGATCCTGGCCATCCAGTACGAAAACCTGAAATATCCTCTGATCATCATTTTGGCGATTCCCTTCGCATGGATCGGATCTGTTTTTGCTCTTTATGTATTCGGGGTGAGCCTGAATGCATTGTCTTTTATGGGAGTCTTGGTCCTAACCGGTATTGCAGTAAACGACTCCATCCTGAAAGTTGATTTTATGAGAAGATATTATGATGAAACCGGAGATCTGGACGAAGCGATCAGTCAGGCTGGAATAAACCGGTTCCGTCCGGTTGTGATGACCAGTATTACCACTATTTTAGGATTGATCCCGATGTTGCTTCCTTTCGGGGATGGATATGTATTGCGTCAATCCCTGGCAATTGCCCTGATAGGAGGTATGGTTACCAGTACGATCCTGACCCTGTATCTGATCCCGCTTATTTTCAGGTTAATAACCCCAAAAGAACGAACATAACAGTAATAACTATGAGAGAGTTGAACCAACGATCCAATTTGATTCATTACAAAAGCCTGTTTGGGCTTTTGATAGGAATTACCTTATTGAGTGCTTGTATTGGTAAAAAAGAAAAACCAGAGGCACCGGATCCTGAAAGTGTGGAGATTCTCCCGGAAGTGGTTTTCTCTGTAGTAGATAATAAACCACTACAGTTTTATATCGAAAGCAGAGGAGTGGTGGAGCCGCTGGAACGGATTCAGATCATTCCAAGGGTAAGCGGATTTGTGGAAGAGAGTAATATCAAAGAGGGAAAAAAAGTAAGTAAAGGCGATATTCTGCTCCAGTTCAATCAGGAAGAATGGAAGAGCCGTGAAGAAGAAGCTCACAACCAATACCTGGAAAAGAAAGGGGTATATGATGTTGAGATGAGGATAAGAGGGGCTGGCGCTGTTGATACCAGCGGCTATCGAATTACATCAGGATTGGCTGATGCCGAGCTGGCCTGGAAGAGGACACAGCTTGAACTGAGCTATACGACTATTAAAGCTCCTTTCTCAGGATATATATCAACGAAAGAGATCATCACTCCGGGAGCATATATCGGGGCGGGAAAAGAACTCGGAATTCTGATCAATATGAGTAAGGTTCGGATTCGGTTTGATGTGCTTGAGTCAGAGATCAGTTCCCTTAAGCCCGGAATGGGAGTTGAACTGGAAGATCCGAGCGGGGAACAATACTCCGGAACTATTGTGGCAATCTCACCGGAAATAGACATTGAGTCAAAGACGGGGCAGGCAATTGTGGAAGTTAACAATCCTGATAATCGTCTGAAGACGGGGATGACGGTGGATGGAAGAGTTCATATCAGAAGTGTGGAGGGCAAAGTGAGGATTCCACGGGCAGCTTTGCTTGAAAGAGATGGCAGAAAATTGGTATTCAGGCTGAATGGAGATGAGGTTGAATGGATCTATGTGACCCCTGAAGCCATGAATACGGAATGGGTAATCATCAATCATGAAGAGATCAATCCGGGAGATACCTTAGCAGTTGACAAGCATTTTACCATCACTCATCAGCAACGGGTATTGCCACTGGTAACCAATTAAGATCCGGGATGTTTTGAAAGAACTTCTTTCCAGAAAATATCTGATCTCTTTTTTCTACATCATTGTATGTATTGCCGGAGTTATAACCTGGAGGAATATTCATATTGAAAATACTCCGGAATTAAACCTGCCTTCGATGACCGTAAATTATTCCTGGGGAAGTACTGTTCCTGAGATCATGGAGCAGGAGATCACACGAAAGGTGGAAAGCGCGGCAAGTAATTTAAGGGATGTAACTGAGATCAATTCTATTACTCAGGAAGGTCGCAGCTCTGTTACTATTAAGTTTAATAAAAATGCCCCGGTTGATTTCAGATCGCTTGAACTCAGGGAATACCTGAATCTGCTGGAAGATGACCTTCCCTCGGAGGTATCGCCGGTTTCAATAACACGTTCAGTACCCGAAGAACTGGAAGATCAGCAGACATTCATGGTGTATACCCTGAGCGGTGAATATGAGCCACGAAAACTGCTGGACTATGTTCGCCAAACCATTAAGCCACAGCTATTGGGCTTAGAGGGATTATCAGAAGTAAAAGATCAGGGAGTGGATGACCCGGCGCTGATGATCGAGTTCGACCGGTTTAAGCTGGAGAAATACAATTTATCTCCACGAACTTTGATGATGCAGGTGAGAGAGCGGCTCAACTGGAGAAGCTCAGGGTATACCGAGAATGGTGGTTCACGATATAGTATGGTAATACCTCCCCAGTACTCGAGTACAACAGATATCGGAAATATGAAAATAGCTTTGCCCGGTGCACTGAAGCAGATTAATCTTTCTGAAATAGCCAATGTGAAAGTGACGGATTTTCCTGCTAAATCGAAACGCAGGATAAACGGAAGTCCGGCTCTTACTATTGAATTTGTGAAGGAGAGTGGAGCGGATGCCATGACTCTGGCTCGTGATATCATCAACACGATGGAAGAGATCAGGAGTACCCTTCCCGAAGGCATGAAACTTCGTCTTCAGGTCGATTCCACTGAGATACTCCGCGACCAGTTCGATCAGCTGGCATTACAGGCGATGATAAGTGCCGTATTAGTATTTCTTGTTGTTTTTGTTTTCATACGAAAACTGAGAGCTCCTTTTGTGATTGCCGGAAGTGTGCTGTTTTCCATATTGATGAGTTTGATCACGCTATACCTGTTTAACTATACCCTGAATGTGATCACTCTGGCAGGACTTACCATTGCATTCGGTATGCTCATTGATAATGCTGTAGTTGTCTTTGAACAGGTAAATCCGGGCTTGCCTTCAGATCGGGAAGAGAGATTAGAACATGTACGAAAAGAGCTTCCAAAATCTGTGGTCCCGGTACTTGGAAGTACATTTACCACAGTTGGTATTTTCCTGCCACTGTTGTTCGCGGTGGAGGAATTAAGGCTGTTTTTAATGCCGCTGGCCGTAGCTTTAACGATTACCCTGATCTGTTCGGTGATCATAGCTTTTACGTGGATTCCATATTCATTGATTTGGTTATCGCCAACAGGTAATAAGGATTCAGAGAAGAAAAGATCGAGGAAGAAATGGTTCAGACCGCGTACAATTCTGAAACTATTGGTTTGGAGGAGAAAACTACGATGGGTTCTCTTACTGGGTGTGATAGCAGCGGTGGGCTTACCTCTGTTTCTGATCGAGGAACCCTTATGGGAGGAAGAAACGTGGTGGCCGGAATTTACCCGTGTCTATTTTGATAACCGGGATGTCATTGACCCATGGATCGGAGGCATAACCTACCGTTTTGTGAATGACACCTATTTTGGCAATCCCTGGCGAAGAAATAATCAGGAGTTTATCAGTGTGAATATTTATTCCCCACAAGGCACGCCACTTTCAGAAATTGATAAAATCGTTGCAAGCTATGAGAAGATCGCAAAACCTTATGAACATGCCTTCAGCTATTACGAAGCGCGGATGTCAGAATACTATGGCGCCAATATTCGTTTTGCGGTAGACCCTGACTTCAATTTTAAGAGGGATCCCTATATGTTTTATGGTGAAGCACAGTTTCTGGCAGCGCGAACCGGAAACGTTGCGATATCGGTTCAGGGACTTAATATTCCGGGTATCAGTACAGGATTTGGAGGGAGTTCCTCTTCCTATTCGATCAGGCTTTCCGGTTATTCGTATGATGAACTCTACGAACTGGCAAGGGAGATCGAACGTCGTTTGGTGAAGAACCGGAGGGTCAGAGAAGTGGATGTAAACTCAACTTCTTTTTATTCCCGGACCGATTTTCATCAATATGTACTGGAGCTGGATAATGAAAAAATACTTTCTCGTGGCCTGAACAGAGCAGAATTGATACAAGGCCTGAGTCTGGACCTAAATCCTCAGAACAGCTTTGGTAAGGTAGAATTTGGTGGACAGGAAATGTATCTGATGGCTAGGAATGAAGCAGATGATTTTTATGAAGAAGACCTGATGGAGAATATCAGGGAAACCAATACTTCCAGTTTTGATCTCGCTTCATTCGGAACAATTAAAAAAGAGAAAGCCCTTACCGAGATACGTCGTCGGGATCAATCTTATTTCAGGACTGTGACACTGGATTTTTTGGGTAACTACCGAATGGGAAGAGACTTCATTGAAAAAACGCTGGAAACTGTTCCGGTTCCGGTTGGTGCAAAGATCGATTTTGGAAGTTATTCCTTCAATTTCGGGGATGAAGAGCAAAGCAAAAATCTTTGGCTTATTGCATTACTCAGCATACTGAGTGTCTGGATGATCGTTTCAGCTTTACTCGAAAGCTGGTCTGGTCCTTTGTTCGTTATTCTTGCGATTCCCTTTTGTGGACTGGGAATTATGGTTGGAACGCTGGGTAATGATCTGGCCTTCGATCGTGGCGCTATCGCTGGTGCATTACTGGGTATCGGGGTGGTGGTAAATAATGCGATCTTGTTAACTCATCAGAAACAGCTGGAATACAGTAAAGGGATCAGGGGATTAAGGTGCTGGTATTATGTGTTCAAAAAGAAGATGAGAACGATCATAATAACCACCACTACCACCGTATTTGGATTGCTACCGATGCTGTTAATAGGAACCAATGAATTCTGGGAGAGTCTGTCCGTTATTGTAGTTTGGGGACTGATGTTTAGTACGGTGCTGGTGATCCTGTTTGCCGGGCTTTGGAGTAAGAAATGAGGAAGGGAATTTCATATGCTTGTTTCTTGGTGTTGCTGGCTTGTTCCGGTGATTCGACAACAGAGAAATCGGACTACCATATAGCAGATGCAGAAGAGAAGGAAATAAAAGCTATCGCAGATACTATTCTTACAAATAATGCAGAGATTTTGATAGGTATGATTGATACTTCCTGGAGTTTCGAGAAGAGTTATTCCAATAAAGAATTGGGAATAGCAGAAGGCGGGAAATATTTTGTTAGCTCTCCGGTTACCAATGATCTCTACGTTGTCTATGAAGACCCGGAATTTCTGCTTGTTAAGTACTCTTTTTAAAAGAAAACTTAGCTATTAAAGCACGATAACCAGTTCCAGAATATCGAGAAAGAATTCTGAACTAAGGGCTACAACTATCATCAGGATGTTAATGATGGCATGTATACCGATGGTATAGAACAGGTAGGATAAGCGTCCTTTCTGGAGATATTTTGAACTATCGAAGGATGTAAGAGCGAAACCTGATAACCAGATCAATACAAATAGAATAGAGAGTACAATAATAGTCACTTCACTTGAACCTGTTAGGAACAGGATCAGCATCACACTCACCAACAGGAAATCCAGATGAAATACCCAGGTATATAAACTGAGCACCTGGCTTATGTGCCGCATTGACTTGCTAGGAAAATACAGCCATGCAACACCAATGGTCATCATGATCAGAGTGAGCAAAAATCCGGTTACGAATAGAGAGAAGTAATTATGGCCCGCAATACCAAGTTGTGGAAGGTAATGGAACAAGGCTTCCAGACCGGTTTCTGAAAAACAAGTTTTTGCGAAGAAATAGGAAACGATACCACTAAACACTGCGTGCTGAAAGAAAAGGAAAATACCACTGGCAAGAGCCCTCTCCCGGTATCTCATTACATCATCTACAAAAAACCTTTTCGCAGTGAAATAGCGGAACATCAGATCCCGGTAGATCGGGGAGACCTTCATATGTACTCCCATCGAGATCCAAATGAGAATGAATACAAAAACAACCCAGTTAAAACCATCACCGGTTTTCAATGGTTTGGGAATGGGGAGAACAAAAGTTCCGTCATCAGCTCGTTGTGTTAAAGCTGTCTTGAAAGCAGGGTAATCACTAATGGCATTTTTGAACCAGTCGGAATCAACCATCACACCGGGCGGCTCCTGTTTCATCAGTTCATCAAATTGTGACAGATCATTTCGGGAGTAGTTTTTCGAAAAGTAGTAATACCCTGATGTTATCGGTTCTGAGAAATGATCTGTTCGGGTAAAAGCAAAGTTCAGCGCATTGAAATCACCCGTATTGATCTCATAGAATTCAGCATCGGTGTGATTGCTCAGAGAATCAAGAACAACTGAGAACAAAGATCGAAACTCTTCATTGAACGACTGACTACTGGCATACAAGCCAAACGCATTTACAAAGTTGTAGTTCTTATAACGTTCGATAAGATTCTTATACTCATAAATCAGGTCATTCAGATTTTCTGAAACAGCTGTACGGGTCATATAATGTTTATCAGCCCTGATGAGGATACTGAAATTGCGACCACTAAGACTATCCAGCAGGGCTTTGTTAACCGGATGGGAAAGCTCAATAAACTGAACTCCGGTTTCTTCGAATAAGCCTAGATCAGTGAGCTGCTCCCTCATATTATCCGGAGCATTCCAGTGAACACCAATCGGAAAAGGAATATCCTGAGCTTTCAGGGGAGTGGAGAAAATTAAAAGAAGGCCTGCACACAGCAGAATTAAGTTCGCCAAATATGTGCGTAGTGTTCTCACTTAGGCTTCTACAGCTGCTCCGTAATATTCGGTAATCGTTGTTTTTCTGATGGGACGTGCGATAAGAGTTGCAGAGGTAGTATCGGTGATCTCAACTTCAACATAATCGCCTTTTTCAAAATCCATGCGATCGAAAACAACGATCTTATTGGTATCAGTTCTCCCACTCATTTGTTCATCAGAACGCTTACTGGTGCCTTCAACTAATACCAGATGATGTTTTCCTACCTCGGTCAGATTACGTTTTTTCTGAATATTCATTTGTTGAGAGATGATCTCAGAGAGTCTGCGCTTTTTGATATCCTCAGGCACATCATCCTCAAATTTTCGGTAGGCGAGTGTTCGCTCACGTTCAGAGTAAGCAAACATATACGCGAGGTCATAGCCCACTTCTTTCATCAGGCTCATAGTGCCGTAATGTTCTTCTTCAGTTTCACCACAAAAGCCCGCAATGATATCCGTTGAAAGTGAAACTCCCGGAATGATTTCTCTCATCTTTTGAACCAGACTGAGATACTGTTCCCGGGTGTATGGACGTCTCATGCGTTCGAGCATAGAGTCGCTGCCGGCCTGAGCCGGTATGTGAATGTAGTTACACAGATTTGGACGCTCTGCGATCAAATGCAGAAGATCGTCGGGGAAATCTTTAGGATGAGGGGAAGAAAATCGAAAACGAATTTCCGGATTGATCATACTTGCAGCATCCATCAGGGTAGTGAAAGTATTTTCACCATCCTTGTAAGAATTCACATTCTGGCCAAGAAGAGTAACCTCTTTATAGCCTTCATCACTAAGTTGCCTGATCTCTTTGAGGATACTTTCCAGTGGTCTGCTTCTTTCACGGCCACGGGTAAACGGCACCACACAGAACGAACACATGTTGTCGCAGCCACGCATGATGGATACAAATGAAGAAACACCATTTCCTGTTGTACGGACAGGGGCGATATCAGCATAAGTTTCTTCGAGTGATAAAAGCACATTTACTGCTTTACGTCCGTCTTCAACTTCAGCAAGAAGGCGGGGGATATCACGGTAAGCATCCGGACCGACAACGATATCAACCAAATGCTCTTCTTCAATGATCTTGTCCTTGATACGCTCGGCCATACACCCTAGTACACCCACAGTAAGTTCACTGTTTGTCTTTTTGAGGCTTCGGAATTCCTTGAGGCGATTCCAGACTTTAGTCTCTGCATTTTCACGAATAGAACAGGTATTAACCAGAATAACATCTGCGCTCTCAGCGTCTTTAGCAACCGTCATGCCATCTTCCAGAAGGATCGAATTTACGATCTCCGAGTCTGCAAAGTTCATCTGGCAGCCGTAGGTTTCTATAAAGAATTTCTTGTTACTCAAAATACTGTACTTAAAACGTGAATTTAGAAATTAGGGTGATCTAGTCGTTTGGCCAGGTGTCAGGACTGACTCTCCAGCTTGCCAGTTGTTCGAGATCTTCGCTTGAAACGAAGCCTTTTTCAACGGCAACTTCCACCAGGGTATTATAATCAGTTAGGTTAAATACGGGAACGTTAACTTTTTCAAAATTCTGAGAAGCTTTTTCAAATCCGTAGTTGAAAATAGAGATAACAGCCAGAACTTCCGCTCCCACAAATTGCAGTGCATTTACGACAGAGATCGATGAACCTCCGGTTGAGATCAGATCTTCGATAACCACCGTGGATTCACCTTTGGCAACACCACCCTCGATCTGGTTGCCCATACCATAGGTTTTTGGTTTGGCTCGTACATAGGCTAAAGGTTTATCAAGAGAACCTGCTACCCATGCAGCATGAGGGATGCCCGCCGTAGCGGTGCCAGTAACCACATCAATTTCAGGAAATTCATTTTCTATGATCTTAACAAACTGAGCCGCGATCTTTTTGCGGATCATTGGGTGCCTGAGGGTTAGCCTGTTATCACAGTAGATAGGAGAATTCCAACCCGAGGCCCATGTAAATGGCTCGTTTGGGCGCAAAATAACTGCATTAATATCCAGCAGATCGCCCGCTAATTCCCGTGCAAATGTGGTATCTATAATCATCCTGATTTTTTTTTAACTGACTTCCCGAATCGTATTCTTAAGCGATGTCGAAAATATTTGGGAACACAAAAATAAGAGTTTTTAAACATATAAATGCATAAAAACCTGCAATTAAATCATCAAGCAATATACCTAAACCACCCCCGATCTTTTGAGCATTGTTGATCCCGAATGGCTTCCAGATATCGAAGATCCTGAAAAGAAAAAAACCGGTGCTAAGTAGTAAGATATCAGGGAGTAAGTAGGAGCTTAGCGGGATGGAAATAAAAGCAAGTGCCTGGCCTGCAAATTCATCGATCACCATTTGTCCGGGATCCTTTCCCCATTTTCCTTCACAAGCTTTTGCAGACCAAAGTGTGAGTAATGAGCATAAGATCACGAATCCTAAAATGCCTGCAAGAGGCTGATATTGCAGTAAAAAATAGCTTGGTATCAGGGCAAACAAACTACCAAAAGTGCCCGGAGCTTTAGGCAGTAAACCGGATCCAAAACCCGTACCAATAAAAAGTTTAAGAGCATTCATTATAGAGATCTTTTAAAGACCGCTCTGTTCACATAGATATATTCCAGGCCCGAATAAACCGTTACAAAAGTAACGAATAGCATTAGGTAAAACAGAATATCGGTGGATAGTAAATACCGAACCCAGTCTCCTAGAAAGAAATTAACACTCTCGAACAGGCCAACTGCAAGGCCGATATATAAAAAGACCATTTGAATGGAAGTCTTGGCTTTTGCAGTAAAGCGGGTTGCCATCGGGAGCTGCTTTCTTTTTGAATAAATTCTGAGAAAAGTGATAGTAATATCTCTGATCACAATAAGTGCAATAGCCCACCAGGGGAACTGATCAGAAGCGATAAAAGGCAGTACAATAAACCCACTGAAGGTCAGGAATTTATCGGCAAGAGGATCCAGAAAGATACCAAGTTCACTTTCGGATTTATATTTACGGGCAAAATATCCATCAAAATAATCGGTAACTGCAGCTACTACATATACAGCTACTCCAACGGTTTTCAGCCAGAAATCATCCTGGAAAAACAGAACCAGAAAGACCGGAGACAGTATGATCCTGATCGTACTTAGAATGTTTGGAACTCTTTGCATCCCCGAAGATAGGAATATTTTGATTAGTAGATAGAGAAAAGGAAACCGGATTTATTGAAAAAATAGATCAGATAAGACTAACAAGCTCAGTTTAATGTTGGCAATTGGGCAATGGAATTTGGAATTTCCTGACCATGAAAGCTCAGATCATCTCTATCGGTAACGAACTCCTAATTGGCGACACTATTAATACCAATGCATCCTGGCTTGGACAGTTCTTAAATGAGCTTGGGATTGATGTAACACGTGTACATACGATCTCGGATGAGAAGGAACTCATTATGGAAACTGTTAAGCAGAGTATGAATGAATCGGATCTGGTTATTACAACAGGAGGATTAGGGCCGACTCATGACGACATTACCAAAACCTGCATTGCAGAACTTTTTGGAGTACAGTTGATCAAAAACCAGGAAGTGGACGATTATGTTCGTGACCTTTTTAAAAAAAGGAATCTGCCATTTTCAGAATCAAATGCCTGGCAGGCTATGGTACCGGAAAATTGTGAGGTGCTATTCAATAAAGCGGGTACTGCTCCGGGTATGTGGTTTAACGAAAATAACTGCTTTTTAGCAGTGCTGCCTGGGGTGCCTTATGAGATGAAGTACCTCATGAAGAGAAGAGTGGCTTCAAAACTTGGGAAAGAAGTAGACGATATCGGGTTTATTCATACAAAGTATCTGAAAATTGCAGGGATCGGGGAAAGTACGATAAGCGATCACTTGCTGGGAGATCTGTCAGATTATCTGAATGAACATACTTCTTTGGCGTTTCTCCCTTCATTTGGGCAGGTAACATTAAGAATTACTGGGAAAGGAAGTTCGAAGGAAGAAGCGGAAGAAAAAGCATCAAAGCTTGCAGGTCTGATTCACAAAAAAGCAGGCTCTTACATTTATGCGGATTCCAAAGAAATGACTTTAAGTGAGAGTGTTGGGAAATTATTGATCGACAAAGGCCTTAAGATAACGACCGCTGAGAGTTGCACGGGCGGCTTGATATCGAGTACCATTACTGACATTTCAGGAAGTAGTGAATATATGCTTGGTGGCATTGTCTCCTACGATAATTCAGTAAAAACCGGACAGCTGGGAGTTCTTCAATCAGATCTGGATTCAGTAGGAGCTGTGAGTAAAGAAGTTGCACTTCAGATGGCCAGGGGGGTAGCCGAAAAGCTTGGATCAGATATTGGGATATCAGCCACCGGAGTTGCCGGGCCAACCGGAGGAACTGATGAAAAACCAGTTGGTACAGTTTGGATCGGATTTTATGGTTTAGGACAACATTTTGCGGTAAAGGCGTTTTTTAGCAAAGACCGGCTTGTTAACAAGGAGCGAACCACAGTCATCGCCCTGGAAATAGTCCGTCGCGTACTGCTCGGAATTGAGGAGCTTCCATACGAATTAAAGAAAGAAACACTTTGATCAGATCAGCCTGGTTACTTACCGGAATAGTTGCGTGCTCTGTATGTTTCAGCCATACTTTGATGGCTCAGGACTCGCTGGAGACTACTGTTCCGGATTCCGTTCAGGCCGATTCTGTCTTGTCGCAAAAACCGTTTCCAGATACTACAAAAGTAGAAGTAGAACCGGAACCAGTACCTGAGGGGATCGTTCCGTGGACCAGATCAGAAATAATACTGACTGAGGTTACCAATGATAGTTTGCTCAGGTGGGAGATATGGCCCAATTGGGGAGATTATTATGCATACCGGAGAGATGTGATCTCATACCGGCAGGGGACTGTTGGTCGGGTAGATGCGTTCGATATTGCCGGGTTCGAACCCTATGAACAATTCCTTTCTTTAGAAGGGATCGATCTTAGAGATCCGTTAACAGGATATGTGAATTACAACTATGTACCCAATCTGAAGATCGGTAAGGTGCTTGAAAGTAACTATGGTTCATATCATTCGGAAGTTCGCATGAAACAATATCACATTCTTGCACCGATAAGCTATCTCAATTATGATGAGGCTAAGTATAATTACCGGAATCTGGAGTTTATGGTCACCCAGAATTTTACCGAAAGAACGAATCTGGAAATCTCATTCTGGGATCGAAGGGATGGGGATAGTTATCCGAATAATGAAGTGAACGGAAATCAGATCGTCCTGCGTGGTTATCATTATCTGAATAACAAATACCAGCTACGGACGGTGTTCATACGAAATCAGTTCGATAGCGATGAATCCTTTGGATATAGTTACAGTGATTCGGTTGCATTCCCATTCGACAAATTTACAGCTCCGTCAAGAGTAAATGGACGTGGATCAAATAAATTAAGAAGAGATTTTATTGTTGGTTTGTATCACCGAAAAGACACTTCAGGTGTGGAAGATACCGGAATTGAGTTGAGCAATACGAAGAATGAGTTTGGCTTGTCTTACCCTTCTGATACCCTTTCATGGGAGCTATCAGGTTTAAAAGCCAGAGCCTTCAAACGCATAGGTACCAAAGCACTTGGACTTACAGCAGATGGAAGCTGGAGCTATTTCAATTTCAGAAAAAGCAGATCTTTTAGCCTGGATAACTGGAATATAGCCGAGTTGAATACGCAGTTCTATTTTCAGCCAGTTGCTGGTGTTGAAGTGAATGCCGTGGGTTCATTCAAAAGCAGAAGTGATGGGTTCACAGGTTACGATGCAGGAGTAGGCCTTAGCCTGAATCCCATTGAACAAATGAGGGTGTATGGAAATGCGACGGTATTCAGCAGGATTCCAACCATACAGGCATTATACTGGCAGTCGCTGGTAATACAGGGTAATCCTGATCTTGAAAATGAAGAAGGGATATCTGTGTTTGGAGCTGCCGATCTGAATGCAGGTGATTATGTGAAGTTCGGGATTAAAGGGCGCTGGAAACAGGCAACCTCAGGAACTTACCTCATCCCCGACAGTACATTTACCAATAGTGATGATTACAGCCTTCTTTCAGGAACAGTGTATGGGAAATTTGAAAATCGATTGTTTGAGTTTGAGAGTTCAGCTACGGTTCAGGGATTGAATAATCAGATTCCCAGCTCTGAGCTGGAAGCAAATAACCTGAACAACCGCAGGTTATGGATTCGGAACAGTGGTTTTGTAAAAGGTTATGTGTTCGACCGGGCCGCTTATTTGAAGATGGGATTGAAGACGATCCTGTCTCCACAGTATTATGGGAGCCGCCTGTTTGTAACCGGTGCTCAATACTGGCAGGCCAACAGTTATACAGAATCTGATATTCCATCTTTTTTCCGGATGGATGCTGAATTATCGGCCAGAGTTCGTGGAATTATGGTTGTGATCAGATGGGAAAATCTACTTGACGGATTCGGTCAGGCAGGATACTTTGAGGCGGCAACATTCCCAATGCCGCAACGACGTTTAATAGTGGGTATAAGAGCCCAATTCAGGAACTAAAATGAGCTTTAATTACATCCTAAGAGAAGGATTTACTGGAATCAGGCGGGCAAAGTTGGCTGCTACAACATCTATTTTTTCTTTATTTGTTGCCATCCTGTTATTAGGCATACTCTCAAGAGTTTCTTACAACATCTATATGCAAGCCATGTCGATCAAAGACCTGATCGAGATCGAGGTGTTCCTGTTCGATGTTGACGATCAGACCACCCGGGGGATAGCTCAGACTCTTGAAAACGAGGAGTCGGTTCTTGAGGTGTCTTATATCTCTAAAGACAGTGCCTCAGCAATCATGCTTCGTGATTTTGGTCCGGGAGCCGAGGAACTGGTGGAGCTGAATTTTCTTCCAGCCTCTTTCAAACTAAAAGTTGATACCGAGGCTGGTTCATCCCAGATCGAATCACTGGTATCGCGAGTTCAAAATCTCAGAGGTGTGGATGAGGTACAATACAATGCCAGCCTGCTGAAGATCATGGAATCAAACCTCAATATGTTCTCAATGGCTGGGGGAGGGATAGGCTTGTTGATACTTTTGACAGCAGTTGTGCTGGTTTATAACACGATCCGGTTAACCATTTATGCCAAACGTGAACTCATACGTGCTATGAAACTGGTGGGTGCAACCAACAGCTTTATTCGAAGTCCCTTTATAGTGGAAGGAATTCTGCAGGGGATTATAGCAGGAGCACTGGCCGTGGTGTGCGTCTTCTTTGTATTTGAATTTGTGATCCCGGTTTATGTACCAGAAATAGGCCTTCTTTCCTGGCCATTCGGGCGCTGGTATTTTCTGATAGGAGCAATGTTTGGACTCTCAATTCTTATGGGATGGTGGGGAAGCCGGCTAGCTGCACGCAAGTTCATTGCTGAGACCTATATCTCCGGCTAAATCAATATTCAACAAGGAATTTGCAACATTCAGATTAAAAGTTGAATGTTCAGTGTTTAATGTTGTCTATTGAATATTGCTTAAACTACTCTTCTTCGAAGCGGCTTGCCTGGCTTCACATGCTTCTTTATCTGTACAGGTTCCGTAAAAGTGAAGTGAATGAGATGAGATGTCCATTCCATGGATCTTGCCCAATAATTCCTGTATCTCACCAATACGTGGATCACAAAACTCCAACACATGCCCGCATTCATTGCAGATGATATGATCATGCTGTTGATAAGCATAAGCCCGTTCGTAGTAATACTGGCTTTTACCAAATTGCTGGCGCTGAACCAATCCGCATTCAACCAAAAGATCAAGAGTGTTATATACTGTGGCCCGGCTAACACGTGTTCCCGCTTCCTGCATCCTGAAATAGATATCATCAGCATCAAAATGGCCGTCGGCTCTGTAAATTTCTTCGAGAACCATGAAACGTTCTGGGGTCTGTCTTTGGTTACCTTCTTTCAGATAAGATCTGAATATCTCTTTAACAAGTTGAATAGTATCTTCGTGTGCCGGATGTGCCATAGGATGAAATTATTTTCCGAAATATACGACTTGTTAAGATGCTTTTGAAACCCGTGCATTATTCAGGAAGAATCTTATATTCTTTTTGGAGCATTCAGGAATAAAACACAGAGTATATGCCAATAGTAGTCCCTTTTGAAACACTTACGGATCTCTATAAAAATCTGGCCACTAAATATGTGGGTAAGAATAAATCGCCTTTCCATCATAAACTGGATCCGGCCGGGAGTTATGAACCTGTGTTTTGGGATCAGCTGAAAGACGATGTTGAATCCGTAACAGGCTACCTAATTGAGAAAGGAATAGAGCACGGCGATCGTGTTGCGATCCTGAGCGAGAACCGATATTACTGGGCAGTGGTTGATCTGGCTATACAGCTTGTTGGGGCTGTGAATGTATCATTGTACACTACACTTCCTGCCAGCCAGTGCGAGTTTATTCTGCAGGATTCTGAGTCGAAATTGTTTTTTGTTTCAACGGGTATTCAGCTCAAAAAAGCGGTGGAAGTATTTGATAACTGTCCGGATCTGGAACAGGTAATTGCGTTTGATAAACCAAAAGTAGAGTCGTTGATGGATAACGACTATGTACAAATGTTTGATGATGTGTTGATTGAGGGGTCAAAATATTTTGCAAATCATGAGAAAACGGTTCACAAGCGCAGTAATGAAGTAAAGCCGGAAGATATCTCAACCCTGATCTATACTTCCGGGACAACAGGTCGCCCGAAAGGAGCCATGCTTACCCATCATAATATTGTGAGCAATGTAAAAGCTGCTACCCAGCATATCTATTGGGATGAGAATGACCGGCTGCTTTCGTTTTTACCACTTTGCCATTCTTTTGAAAGAACAGCAGGGTATTATGCAATGATCTCAAGTGGTGCAGAAATCTATTATGCAGAAAGCGTGGATACGGTTTCAAAGAATATGCCTGAGGTTAAGCCAACGGTGATGATCAGTGTTCCACGGTTATTTGAGAAGATCTATAACCTGATCATCAAAAGTGTGGAAGAAGGAAGTGATACCAAGAAAAAGATCTTTAACTGGGCGGTTGAAGTAGGCCGGAAATATTCAGAAGGAAAACGGGGAATGGTATCACTCCAGAAAATGATCGCCGATAAACTGGTCTTCGACAAGCTCAAGCAGCGCACCGGGGGGCACATCAGGATCTTTGTAGCGGGAGGTGCAGCACTTCCACCGGATATTGATCTATTCTTCCGCTGTGCGGGATTACCAATTATTCAGGGATACGGACTTACCGAAACTTCACCTGTTATGGCTGCCAATAAACGAGGAGAAGAAACTATTGGAATGGTCGGGACGGTAATTCCCGGTGTTACCGTTGGTATTCAACGACTCGAAGATGGAAAGATAATAGCTTCTCTTAGTGGCGAGGACTATCCGACAAATCTCACATCTGAAGCCGGTGAGATATTATGCAAAGGCCCTAATGTGATGAAGGGCTACTGGAAAAATGAAGATGCTACAAAGGAAATGATCGACGATGACGGCTGGCTGCATACCGGTGATGTGGGACGCTTTGTAAACGGAAATCTGCAGATCACCGACCGTATCAAACATATGATCGTGAATGCTGGTGGTAAAAATATTTATCCTGGTCCGATCGAGGATATGTTCAAATCCAGTAAGTGGATCGATCAGCTGGTGGTAGTTGGGGAAGCTCAGAATTACATGGCTGCACTGATCGTACCCGATTTTGATGCCATCAAGAAGTTTGCAAAAGATAACGGGATCGCTTTTTCATCGATCGAGGACCTGATCGAAAAAGATGAGATCAGGGATATCTACAAAAAAGAAATGCGAGCGTTTTCTAAAGACCTGGCTTCGCATGAAAAGATCCGTGATTTCAGATTACTGGCAAATGAATTCACAGTAGAAACAGGAGAGATCACTCCAACACTGAAAGTAAAAAGACGGGTTATAGCCGATAAATTTGGCCACCTGATTGAAGATATTTTTAAAGATGACAATAACTAAGAGCAGCTGAGAATCAATTTTAAGATGTCATTAAAACACGAGTTGCTGATTCTGGGTTCACGCAATGCTAAAGAAGCCGATCAGGAGCTATCAAGAGAGCAGGTTCGACCGGTACAGATACTTACCAGAGATGGCGTTATCCATGCAGTTGGTTTTTTCGATGATTGGGGCAAGGTGGGAGTAAGCTCCATTGTTCATCATCCTGATATCAAGAATACCCTTTTTGTTTCTGTCAATGATGAGATCAGAAGACTGAACGTTGTAACGAGGGAGTATTCCGTATTGAATATTCCACGGCTGGCAGATATCCACGATCTTCACTTTCATGATGATCTTTTATGGATATCAAACACTGAATATGATGAAGCCATAGCATATGATGTATTCAGGAATGAGGTGAAAGAAAGAAGGGCTTTGGAGATATACCGGGTAAAACTGGACGAACTGGAAGAAGGAGCGGAAAAGGTAAAAGATCGATTTCACTGTAATCAGGTTTTTAAGGATTATAATGGTGATCTGTGTGTACTTATTCATCACATCAGCGGGTGGCAGTTCTATAAAGTGGTATTCGAAATGTTAGTCCGGCGACAGGGAGATGGCGGTGTGATAAATTTGGAAACAGGAGAGATACATCAGCTGAAATTGCAAAGTCCGCATTCAGTTAGATTGGTACAGGGACAATACTGGATTCAGGACAGTACAGACCATTCAACTAAGATATTTGACAAAGAATGGAACCTGATTGATTCTGTTAATAATGGCGGGTTTGGAAGAGGAATGGATTTCTCAGAAAAAGAGAATGTGGCTTATGTTGGTATTTCAGCCACTAGAAAAAGATATCTAAGGGTTATCCCTGCTGGCGGGAAACACGATAACCGTGTTTTGGTTCTTGATATCCGATCCAAAAAAGAACTTGAGTCGATCTCTGTTCCTAATATCGAGCAGGTGGATAATGTATATATCCTGGACGGAGTGCTTAAGGATATGCTAAGCAGCCTTTCCGACTAAGGGAAAATTACTCCCCTTCGCTTTTTCGGGCATCTCTGAACGATTTTACTGCTCTTATCAGGTAAACGAGACACATCAAAAACATTGCGGTTTGCGCATAAATTGCAAGTGGACGTGAAACCCCGGAGCCTCCGATAACATCAATAATTCCAGGTATTGAACCCACTGTACCTAATGCACCTAACAGAGCAAGAGCAGCTGCCGCGTGCATCATATGTTTGCGAAGCTTTTCCTGTTTGGCGAGATTGCCAAAGATCACAAAAAAGACTCCAAAGAAAAGGGGGATCAGAGCGGTTATACTGTCTTGTCCGGTTCCGAAATAAGAAGCCAGTCCCAGGATTCCAAGTAATATTCCCAAAGAAATTGTTAGCTGCTGCATGTTATTTGTTGATGATACTATTAAGTTTTCGGACGATCTTTTTGACCCGTCTTTTGTTCACCCCAAGATCGTAATAACCAATACGACTTGCACTTCTAAGATACACAACTGATTTACCGGATGTATCTCCGTTTTCAACCACCGCTATCACATCATCTTTCCAGCCAAATACGGGTATCCTGAAAACCGCATCAATTCGATTTGAGGAAGAGTCCTGATCAATTGAGAAGGCATTTAAGCGTTGCAAAGCATCGTTCACAGATTCAAATACCGTGGACGTATCTGCAGGAACCTCAATAACGATACGTGCACAATTGGGTGAATCGGGACATTTTGGAAGTTTAGCATCCGGATCCATTCTTGAAGAAATGTCTCTATAAGGCATCGAACAGGATGTTAATATAAAAAGGGCAGAAAACAGGGTTAATAACACTGTATTCCGAGGTCTGAATTTCATAACTCAGAATTCAGTATTTCAAAACAATCTTCGAGTTCAGGAACAATATGAAAAAGAGATACACTTTTATCAGTAATAAAGTTCTCATCCAGTGCTTTATCCACGAAAACCTGAAGTCCGTCGAAATATCCATTCTTATTTATAAGAATAATAGGTTTGTTGTGTATTCCAAGCTGGCGCCAAGTCAGAATTTCGAAGAATTCATCCAGGGTTCCATAACCGCCCGGAAGCACCACAAAAGCATCTGAAATACTCTCCATCATAGCTTTTCTGGTATGCATATCCTGAGTTTCATGCAGGGTGGTTACCCCGGTATGCACAACTTCAGCCTTTTTTAAAGCGGTGGGGATAATGCCTATCACCTCACCATTCCCTTCCAATGCTGCGTTTGCTACTAAGCCCATCATTCCAACTTTTCCTCCTCCATAAACAATACTCCATCCATTTCTTGCTATCTGCTTTCCGGCCTCTACAGCAAGAGAGCTGAGTTCAGTATCATTGGGGGTTCTGGAACCGCAGTAAACACAGATCTTCTTCATCAGACCAGGGCAAACATTCTGCTTAAAACCATTTTAAGCTTTTCTACAAAGTAGTCTACATCTTCAGATGTATTCTTCTTACCAAAGCTAACTCTGATACTTGAATTGGCAGCATTATCCTCAATTCCGATTCCTGTTAGTACGTGAGATGGCTCCACTGCACCAGAAGTACATGCTGATCCATTTGAAACACATATTCCCTCAATATCAAGATTGAGTAATAACATCTCGCCATCGATACCTCTGCCTTCATTATCGGTGAATGAAAGATTCAGTATATGTGGTACTCCATGTTCCGCATCACCGTTGATGGAGTAGTTACAGAAATCAAGAGTGGACTCCAGTTTTGCCAGCAATTCTGCACGTAATGTACTGAAGTGAGCAGTGGCTTGTTCCATTTCAGCGACAGACAGTTCAAGTGCTTTGGCAAATCCAACAACACCCGGAACGTTAATAGTACCGCCTCTGCGTCGACGCTCCTGTGAACCACCCGTCATCCAGGGGATCCAGCGAGAGCCATTACGAACATACATGATCCCGATACCTTTTGGTCCGTAGATCTTATGAGCACTACCACTAAGGAAATCGAGTCCGAGATCTTTCACATTGACCGGAAGTTTACCCAGGCTCTGAACAGTATCGGAATGAACGGGAATATTCTTTGAACGACAAAGTGCAGCGATCTCTTTGATCTCGTTTATTGTTCCAACCTCATTGTTAACATGCATGAGGCTAACCAGAGCCGTTTTATCAGTAATAACTTTATCGACAGCATCAGCTGTAATTTTACCGGAAGCTTCAGGATGAGCAAAAACAGGTTTAAAGCCATTCATTTTCGCCATTTGAATGGGATGTAAAACCGCATGATGTTCTATTTCTGAAGTGATCAATTCATTCTTATCACCTGAAACAGCCATCACACCTTTGATCACGGCATTATCACTTTCTGTTCCTCCACTGGTGAATATGATCTCAGAAGGCTCTGCATGGATCAGATGGGCAATTTTCTCCCGTGCATCTTCTACTACAACTTTAGATTTTTGACCAAGGTGATGTGCAGAATTTGCATTCCCATAATTCTCTTTCATGAATGGGAGCATAGCATCCAGTACCCTTTCATCAATAGGGGTGGTTGCGGCGTGATCCAGATATAGAGTTCTCATAGATTTTTTTACTTGCGAAATTGGGCGACAAAAATACTCAAATCCTCATTGAAAATCAGACAATAAAAAAGCTCCCGGACCAAGGCCAGGGAGCTTTCCATTCATCAATCGTACTGGTTTACTTGAGCAGTACCAGTTTCTTATTCTGAGAAAGCCCGTTCACCTTGAGCTGATAGATATATACTCCGCTTGAAAATGCTTTTGCATCCCAACTAACAGTATGCTTTCCGGCACCATAATTGGTATCTAATATGGTAGCTACTTTCTGACCAAGCAGATTATAAACAGACAGATATACATGGGAAGAAGCAGAAAGGGTAAACGGAATGTTTGTAGTAGGGTTGAATGGATTTGGGTAATTTTGTTGTAATTCAAATCCGTCAGGTATTTCATCTTCTACCTCATTGGAGACCGGAACGGTGGAGTAGAGTACTTCACCGCTTTCAACATCAAGGTAGATGAAAAGTGAATCGTTATAATACGCACCTGAATTCTCATCAAAGGCATAGGCATAATAACTTGCTTTCCATGTTACCGGAGCACCGGGAGTAGGATCAGGAGGGTAGTCCCAGTACTCGTGCAGGATCTGGATATCCATATCCCAATACCATTCCAGCCCGGATTCATTCATCATTGCAAAGAAATCACCTCCACCAGATTGTTCAAATATTACGGCAGCGGAATCACTGTCAATATAGGTTTCTGGTAAAACCTGCATGCTGCTGAAATCCAGGTCACCTTCAATGTCTTCCTCCCCGAAATACCCATTCACATAAACTTCGTCAAGTGAAACGTTAAGTGAAATGGCAGAATCGATCACCGAATCATAAGCGTAGATTTCCCAGCTATAGGCATATCCGTCAGGATCAATAGTCATCATAGGATCATCCATTGATTTCTGATGGGCAGCAAGTATATTTTTAAACTTACCACGGCTTGATTCTTTAAATACAGGAAGATGATTATTGTAATTAGTACTTCCACCCATGATAACCGGATCATGATCAAAACCTGCTAATTCATCTTCAGCAATTTCAAGTGCCTCCGAAAATGTAATATGTGAAGGGCTGTCCTCATAACGTTCACTAATATTGTGAAGTAACTCTCCGGTCTCAGCATCCACAAAAACTTTCAGATATGCTTCAATATAGGTGCCAGTCATAAAATCATATTTCATCCCTTCATAGTTTGCGATCCACATTACTGGTGCAGAAGTGGTAGGATCTGGTGGATATTCCCAGAATTCATGAATAATCTCCAGATCCATATACCAGATTGCAAACGTTCCGGAACCCAGTCCACCGGAAGTGCTGAACTCGGCTCGGAAGTCGGCACCAACAGCTTCTTCGATCACATGTGCGGCTGAGTCACTGTCAATGTAATTTTCTGGTAAAGCTTTAATATCAGAGAAACTAACCGTATCAGGGAGTTCTGCTTCTTCAGGGCCTATATATTCATAGAACTCGGCTCCAAATGGAGTGACTCCGATGGCAAATGCTGAATCTTTGACTGCATCATAACCATAAATCTGCCATTCTATATTCACACCTTTTGGGTTGATAAGGAAATCGAAAGGATTCTCCGGATTCTCGGCTTCAATAGCTCCTTTACTTCTCGATCTTTGGGCATAAATATGACTGATGGGTCTCGGAACCATTAAACCAGACATGCCGCCACCGTCCTCAAACGAAGTGCTGTCATCAAAAAAATCGACCAGCCCGGTAAAGCTTGAACCACCTCCAATGATCACCGGATCATTAGCTAAGCCATCGATCACTGGTTGAGCGATTTCTAAAGCCTCACTAAAAAGAATAGGCTTAAAATCCAGTTTGAACAGATCAATATTCCTGAGGGTATCATCAGGTGCAGTTGTCGAATTAACGTCGATGGAATCTATCTCAAAGTCATCATTAGTATCATAAAGGTAGATATCAGGAAAAAAGAAATCATTCTCATTCCCATCATTACCGACCTGGAACAGATTAAACCCAACCGGATAATAAGTTCCCTCTCTTACAAGTGAGACCTCATAATATCCCGTGGTTGTATCAACAGTAGCGGCATATACGATATCAGGGCCACCAGTTTCTTCATCACACTCCTCGTTTTCACAATCATCATCCATTAAATCATAAGGTGTTCCGGCAAGTATCACGGCCACTCCATTATATCCATGATGATCCATTTTAGCCCGGGTCTTCTCCATCACTTCCTTGTCGACCTGACCGGAAACCACAAATTCGCCACCCGTATCGGCTGTAGTGAACTGGAAGATGTATGGAGAAGCAAGTTGTAAGCCACTTACTCCCACAGCTCCGGTTAGTACAGCTGTAAAATCCGTGTTGTCAGGGAAATCAGCATAGAAAACCACACGAGTGCCATCTTCACTGATCTTCAACCCTGTATATTCAACACTATCTTCTGGCTCGATAAAGAAATGCAGGCCGCTTTCAAATGGATCTTCAGCCTGTGTATCTAAAAAAACAGCGGAAGTAAATTCCAATACAACAGAATCTGTTTCAACTGCTACAGCACCATTTTGGGGATAGGTGCTCGCTACTTGTAAACCTTGAGCTAATAAAGGAAGGCCTACCAAACTAAACATAATTGATAGTATCAGGTTCTTCATAATACCATTCCCCCTTTTTGTTGAAAAGAAATATGTATTCGAATTAACCAAAATTTCATATAAAAAGCTTTTTATTTCCATAACTCTTTAATCTGTGTAAAACTTTAAAAGGTTGTACATTCGATCAGTTAAGACCAATTCAAAATCAATTCCTTACAAAAAAAATGGCTAAACTCACTCTCAAAGACATCGAAGTAAAAGGAAAAAAAGTACTTATGCGCGTTGATTTTAACGTGCCCATCATCGATGGAAAGATCACAGACGACAACAGGATCGTTCAGGCCCTTCCTTCTATCAAATATGTGATCGAGGCCGGTGGCCTGTTAATTCTCACGAGCCACCTGGGAAGACCTAAAGGTGAGCCCGATCCCGAATTTTCACTCAAACCTGTTGCAGACTATTTATCAGGATTAGTTGAAACAAAGGTCCATTTCGCAGAAGATTGTATTGGTGAAAAGGCTTCATCAGTAATCGGTTCTGCTGAATATGGCGAAATTGTGGTATTAGAGAATGTTCGCTTTCATAAAGAAGAAACTGACAACGATGATGATTTCAGCAAAGCTTTGGCTTCTCATGCTGATGTATTTGTGAATGATGCTTTCGGAAGCAGTCACAGGGCGCACGCTTCAGTTGCAGGAGTTACCAATTATCTGCAGCCATCTGTTTCAGGATTTCTGTTAGAAAAAGAGATAAAATATCTGAGTGACAGTGTGAACGACCCGGACCGTCCATTTGTAGCTATTTTAGGTGGAGCCAAGGTATCAGATAAAATACCGGTGATAGAAGCGTTGCTGAATAAAGTGGATACCATCATTATCGGAGGGGGTATGGCATATACATTCCTGGTAGCCAACGGTAAATCTGTAGGTAAGTCGTTGTTGCAGGAAGAAATGATATCTACTGCAAAGCAATTGATGGAAACCGCTAAAGAAAAGGGTGTAAACCTGATGCTCCCGTTCGACTTTGTGATCGCTGATGATTTCAGTAACGATGCGAATCAGGAAGTTGTGGACGAAGATAATATCAAAGACGACTGGGAAGCACTGGACATAGGGCCACAATCAGCAATTTCATTTGGTAATGTCATTAAAAATGCAAAAACTGTGGTTTGGAATGGACCAATGGGTGTATTTGAGATGCCAAGTTTTGCAGAAGGTACAAATGCGGTTGCTCAGGCACTTGTTGAAGCCACAGAGTTTGGTGCTACTACTATTATTGGAGGTGGGGATTCTGCTTCAGCCATAAAGCAGGCTGGACTGAGTGATAAAGTTTCTCATGTTTCCACTGGTGGTGGAGCCAGTCTTGAATTTCTTGAAGGCAAAGATCTGCCGGGAGTAAGCAGCTTAACAGATAAGTAAAAACCTAGAGGATGGAATATAAAAGTAACATTACAAAAGCACTTCTTGGGGTGCTTTTGTTGTATATAGGATCAGTAACAGCAAATGCCCAGGTTAAAGAATTTGGTGAGGTCAACCCTGAGGAATTCAGTGCATATCCGGAAGAATATGACAGTACAAGTTCAGCGGTATTACTTTTTGCTAGAGGGGATGTTTCTTTCGACTCAGAATACACTGGCTACATTACCTATCATAAACGAATCAAAATAATTACTGATGAAGGGTTGGAAAATGGAAATGTAGAAGTAGTGCTCAGAAAGGATTACGACCAGGATGTAAAACAAATCAAAGCTGCTACTTATCACCTGTTGGAAAATGGTGAAATAGAAAAGTTCGAAATGGATAATGATCAGATCCTTGAATCCGATTACAATGAAGATGTACGCTTAAGTAAATTTACTCTGCCTGCGTTAAAAGCCGGAGCTATTATAGAATATAGCTACAGAAAAAGGTTTGGTAATCCTTTTATGTTACCAGATTGGACCTTCCACGATTTTATCCCGGTTATGTGGAGTGAGTATGAGTTGGAACTGCCACTGGCTTTAAACTACAGATTGATTTTCAGAGGTGATTCTCTGGATCAAAATGAGGTACGTAAATCCGGATTCTCTGGTGATGAAGTTCAAAACTTATATTTGGTAAAGAAGGACTTACCTCCGGTGGAGGATCTTCCGTTTCTAATAAACAGGGATGATCATATTTCAGAAGTAAAGACACAGCTGATAGGAACCAGAATACCCGGAAATATCCCGCGCAATTTTTTTAAGAGCTGGGACGATATAGCTAAAGAAGTAAATAACAGGGACGATTTTGGAAGGCAACGTTTGAATGGTACCATGAAGGATAAAGTACACGAGCTTGTCAATGATGAAATGGATGATCTGAAGAAAATTGAAATTTTATATGATTTCGTTTCACAGGAGATCAACTGGGATGGACACTATGGGGTAGTTAGTGAGCAGGGAATCCGGGATGCCTATAAAAATAAGTCTGGTACTATTGCTGATATCAACCTTATGCTCGTAGAGATGCTGAAGGAAGCAGGGGTTAAGGCAAGTCCTGGACTTGTAAGCACAAGGTCTAATGGAACAATTTTATTTGACTATCCACTCGTTGGGCAGTTCAATGTTACACTTGCAGTAGTTGAGCTGGAACAAACTGCTTTTGCCCTGGACGCATCACTTGGAAAACGATCATATCTGTTCTCTCATCCAAGGAATTTATATCGAAATGCTTTTGTAGTCAGGGAAGATGACTCCTATGGGTGGTTATTAACACTACCGCTTGATGATACCATTGAAAGAACATTTATGAGTTATACTCTATCGGATAGCGGAAGAGTTGAAGTGACAATGATGGGAAGACTTAAAGGCGCATTTGCTGTTTCAGTCCGGTCAAAAGCGGAAGAGTTGTTTCCCGAAAAGTACTGGGAAGAAAGGTTATCAGATCTGGAAGAACTGGAAGTAGATTCGGCAAGTTTTGGTTCATTTGAGGATTTAAACGAACCTCTCACCTACGAAACACACTTCTCGTATAAAATAAATGACGGACTTTCTTCAAACGAATCCGTCATTTATTTGCAGCCTTTTTTGTTTTTAAAAGACGAGGAGAACCCTTTTAAAAAACCAACCAGGAAATTCCCGGTTGAGTTCAGTTACCCTTATTCAGAACAATTTCGAATTCAGGTTCAGATACCTGATGGTTACGAAGTTGATGAAATGCCAGAGCAGGTTCAGTTTGCATTACCTAATAATGGGGGCTATTATAGATTCAACCTTAGTGCCCGGGGAAATATAATTTCAGCAATGTCACAGTTAGATATTAAAGGAGTGAGCTATAGTCCGGATGAATATGAAGCTATCAAAAAAGTTTTCCAGCTTAAGGTAGACGCCGAAAACTCTATGCTTGTTTTAAAAAAGGTTAATAGTAGCGATTAGTATTTATATTGCTGTATATTCAAAGAAATAAAGCGCAAGGAATTGCGCTATTGTTGCATTAAGAGACGTACTAAATATTTGTTATGGAGCAAAGTCGCAAAGAATTTTTTAAAAAGTCAGTTCTGGGTTTAGGGGTTATAACTGCCGCATGCGAATCAGCAGCAAAAGGATCACAGCAAATACAAAAACCACTCGTTATCTCAACATGGGATCATGGCAAGCTTGCTAATGAAGTATCCTGGAAAATGCTCAAAGAGGGCAAAAGTTCATTAGATGCAGTGGAAGCCGGTGTGATGATCGTGGAATCAGATCCTGAGGCCCGGACAGTGGGGTTGGGTGGATACCCTGACAGGGACGGATTTGTGACGCTCGATGCCAGTATCATGGATCATGACAGTCGTTGTGGCTCGGTTGCTTTCCTTCAGCATATTGAAAACCCCATCGCAGTTGCCCGAAAAGTGATGGAGGAAACACCCCATGTGATGCTGGTTGGAGAAGGGGCACTTCAATTTGCACTTGAACAAGGATTTGAGAAGATCAACCTGCTCACCGAAAAGTCGAAGAAGGACTGGGAAAAATGGCTCGAGAAGTCAAAGTATGAGCCGGTTATCAATATCGAGAATCATGATACCATCGGAATGCTGGCGATCGATAATGATGGACGGATCTCAGGTTCCTGTACCACCAGTGGCGCATCCTATAAAATGCATGGAAGGGTAGGTGATTCACCGATCATAGGGGCAGGACTTTTTATTGATGGTGAAATTGGAGGTGCGGTTGCAACCGGTCTCGGAGAAGAAATGATCCGCACGGCATCCGCTGCTATGATCGTGGAACAGATGCGGCATGGAGCTGATCCTCAGGAAGCATGTGATGAGATCGTGGATCGAATCATCCGCAAGAATGGAGGGAAAGATGTGCCTCAGGCTGCATTTATAGCCGTGGATAAATATGGAAACTATGGGGGAGGCAGTGTGCATAAAGGCTTTACCTATGCGATCTGTACAAATGAGATCGAGAACACCATCAAAAAGGCAAAGTTCAAACTTACTTCTTGATTTAAGGCCCAATTTTCGGTACTTATTACCAATTAATAATTACTTACCTACCTATTCTTTTTTATGAGCTGAAAGCTACGATTTGATTTTCATTAACTAAGTAAGAGAGAAATGAAATCCTTATGTATAGTAGTAGCTTTACTTATAACAAACAGTCCGTTATTTGCACAACCTCTTATTAATTCAGCTTTTTCAATGAGAGGACTGAATACCAATGTCAAAAGTTTGTCTCTTGGAAACGCAGTCACATCACTTAGCGGATCATACGGAGACCCTCAGATCAACCCAGCGGGAATAGAGCTAAAAGAGTCTCTTCAACTCTCTTATACCAGGAATGAATTTGAGGTAGAGTCAACAGACAGGATCATCTCAGCGGTTGTGGGGTTTAACAAGTCAACATTTTCTCTTGCGTTCAGGAGAGTATTTGGAGGATATCTGGCGAATCTGGCACGTGAACCAGTAGCTTATACCAGATTTAATAGCCATGAAAATTATTTCGGGCTAAGCTATTCGATCTCTCTTTTATCGCATTTGAGAGTTGGAGCGGGTGTTAATTATCTGGAGTCTACTGGTGGTTATGGAAGTTATTTTAGTCAGCATAGGCATAAAGAGCAAAATGACTGGAGCGCTGATATCGGAATTCAATACAAATACCCAATTAAGGTGGATGAGAAATTCATTCTTGAGCCAAAGTTCGGATTTTCAATAACGGACTTTGGGAAAGGCATCAATTACTACTCGAGTGAGAAAAGTCATACCGCACCACTTCCCGGAAGAATGAGATTGGGGACAGGTATTTCAATTCAGACACTTGAGAAGATAAAAGGAAAGTATTTTCTGGGATTGAGTGTAACGGGAGATATTTCTAAAACACTTAACAGGTACGAACGAGCCGTGATTGGATCAGACACCTTATACAGAGCCATGAACCCATTTGATGAGTTAATGGAAACCTGGACACCGTTAGAATATTTTGATGGACAGAAATACAACACAGTCTCAGTTACTGAGCAGCTCTGGTTTCATGCCGGGATAGAGTTTCAGGTACTGGAGTCGTTCTTTTTGAGATGGGGCTTTCAGAAAGCCCCGGATTATGATAAGCAATTGGGGTACAGATCAGTCGGTTTTGGTGTGGATCTGTATTATCTGGTTTTCGATTATAATCACATTCTTATCAGGAATGGGGAAAGATTCAGAGATGACTATTATTCCAGTTTAGCAGGACCTCACTGGCAGCTCACTGCTCGTTTTCCGTTTGATGGGAAAAGACCAAGAACTATTCTGGATGATTTTTTGAAATAAAAAAGAGAGACGCATTAGCATCCCTCTTTACCTACTTGACTAGTCAGTCAATTCAGTCCTCACTGAATATTCGTAAAGTTCAGTTCGTTGGAAACCAGATGTATTTTCCTGATCTGTCGATGTAACCATATTCTTCTGCAACATCTTCCCCTTCAGCAACATACATAGTTACACGGGCTAAACCGTTATAAAAGGGTTCAACCTCATCAAATTTCGGAGAGGTAATCTGGTTGCCTTCTTTGTCAATAAAAGTCCATTTGTTGTTTATGAAAACCGGA
Source organism: Rhodothermia bacterium (assembly GCA_030427885.1). Lineage (GTDB taxonomy): Bacteria > Bacteroidota > Rhodothermia > Balneolales > Balneolaceae > JAUICM01. The sequence goes on from JAUICM010000006.1 coordinate 166,364, forward strand.
GCACGACCTTCGCTGAAACTCCGAACCTCATCAAATTGCTCAGCGATCACAAAAGCACCACTGCGATCTATGAATCCATATTGATTACTGGATTTTCGGGCTGGTGCCAGGCCATCCCCAAATTTACCAGCTGATATGAATTGTGGATTGATCGAAACATTTCCATTTCCGTCAATAAATCCCCAGCGGTCACTTACTCTCACGGCTGCCAGATTATTGGAAAAGGGGAGTGCTTCAGAATATTTGAGATCGATTACGGTATTTCCCGATTTATCAATATATCCATACAGGTTGTCGTCCCGAACCAGCGCCCGCCCGTCATAAAACATATTTTCGTCAATGTAATCCATATCATCCGGACGGTTAACCGATTCGATCTCGTTTCCGTTCTCATCGATGTAATAATAATCAGAGTAATCCAGGGAGCGCACGAAAGCACGGCCATCAGAATAAGAATGGGCTTCTCTGAAGCGGGGGTTAACTGCAAAATCTCCTTTTTTGTTGATATAACCCCAGCGTCCATCCAGGCGAATGGCGGCTTTACCTTCATTGAAAGACCGGATATCCTGAAAGGCTCCCTCGATTACGAATTCACCTTTAGAATTCATGTATTTCCATTCCCAGTTTTCACGAACTGCAGCCAGTCCGTCAGAAAAATCACGTGCAGATTGCAGAGTTGGTTCGATGATCATAGCACCATCAGCATTGATATAGCCCCAACGTCCGTCCAGAAGTACCGGATACAGCTCCACAGCATTATTGTCATCATCTTTGCCCAGAACCCCATCAACAATATCACAAGCTGAAAATATTAGGAGAGCAATAAGTGGAATAAGAAAAGTAAAAGATTTCATAGTTGTATGATTATCGTGTTGGATACCAAATGTATTTTCCGGATCTGTTGATGTATCCGAAACGGATATTTTCGTTTTCACCAAGCTGAACCCTGGCTATTCCGTTAGTAAAGCTCTCCGCTGCATTAAAAGGATCATTGATCACGATCTTTCCGGATTCTCTGGAGATAAAGAACCACCGGCTGCTGATGCGAACAGCTGACATGTTTTCTGAAAATGATTTCACTTCCCCAAACTGGAAAGGGATCACATTTTTACCTGTTTTATCGATGAAGCCTACATAGTCGTTTTCTCTTACCCAGGCACGGCCTTCTGCAAATACTCCGGCTTCTTCAAACTTTGGGGTGATAACTGGATTGCCGGCATTATTGATGTATCCCCAGCCTTCGTTGGTCAGTACGGGGGCCAATCCATCTGAGAATTCGCCGGCATCAGAAACCTGAAAATCAGGGTCAATCACTTCAGTTCCTGTTTTATTGATGTATACCCATCCATCAAAAGTTTCCACAGCAGCAAGTTCTTCTGAGAACGCACGTGCATCACTGAATTTGAGCTCAATACTCAGGTCGCCGGTTGTAGCCACATAACCCCAGAGCCCATCATCACGGACCGCTGCCAGACCTTCAGAGAATGATCCCGCAAAGTCGTATTGAGGATCTATAACAAAATCACCGGAGCTGTTAATAAATCCATACTCACCGCCAGGCATTTGAGCCGGAGCAAGATCGCCTGAGAAATCACCCGCCACACTGAAACTGGCAGGGATCGTTAATTTCTTAGCCTCTTTCGATACATAACCCCAGGTGGTTCCAATCCGGACAGCTGCATAGCCACCCGAAAATTCACGGGCTTCATCGTATTCCGGATTGATCACCATATTTCCACTATTGTTGATGTAACCCCATTTCCCGTTAAGTAAAACCGGATGAAGGGTTACAGTTTCTTTATCATCTTTGTTACCGGTAATTCCATCCACAACGGAGCAAGCTGAAAGCATGAGGAGGCTTACCAAAGAGATCAGGAGAGCAAGTAATTGTAGTTTTTTTTGCATAGTTCTCTATTTGATTAAAGTCATTTTGCGTGATCGTTTTCCAGACGATGTTTGAAGCGTGTAGATGTACATTCCACTGGCAAGACCCGAAGCATCAAAATTTACTTCATAAGATCCGGCACCTTGCCTTTGCTTTACCAGCACCGCCACTTCCCGTCCTGACGTATCGAATACCTTCAAAGAAACATCACTGTTCACAGCCAACTGATAACTGATCACTGTATTTGGATTAAATGGATTCGGGTAATTCTGATCCAGATTAAAGGTGATTGGTGTGGAATCAGGTTCGGTTCCGGTTACAAAGGCATTAACAAAACCCAGCTCATCAAACTCACCCTGAAGTACGGTTTCAGTGTCGTTTACTTCAAGTCCAAACCAGGTGTTCAGAATAGAAGTGTAGATCGAACGGTAGTCTGTAGAGAAAATGGGATCTCCGGAATTATCCAGATCGGTGAGGTTGGCGTGTTCACCATAGATCCCACCATTCACAGGCCCAAAGAGCATTACCGGTGCCGAAGAACCGTGATCCGTTCCTTGTGAATCATTTTCGTCCAAAGTTCTTCCAAATTCAGAAAAGGTCATGGTGAGCACACGATCATCCTGGTCGTCTGATGCGAGGTCGGCATAGAATGCATTCACTGAATCTGCAATATCGGCCAGAAGATTAGCATGCCCACCATCAGTTGACCCTTGATTGTTATGGGTATCAAACCCTCCCTTCGAAACGAGAAATACTTTGGTTTGAAGTCCGCCCCTGATCAATCTTGCCACAACAGACAGACTTCTGGCTAATCCCGAGTTTGGATATTCTGCTAAATTGGAAGCCTGATCAGCAGCATCCTGGATGGATTCCAGATATTTGAAGGAGCTGTTCGCGATCTTACGGGCAAAAGAAAGTGAGCGTCCAAAGTCATTATCGGGCACTTCATCTTCATTATAAAATCCCCCTTGCTCCAGGAATTGCGCAAATTGATTGGCCCCTCCGAAAGTAACACCCAGGTTACCGAATTCACTTTGAAAAAGATTCGCTGAACCACCGATTCGAACACCCAAAGGAAACTCAGGAGGATTGGCAATAAAATCAGGATTGTCTTCAACCAGATAACGACCGGCCCAGCCCGTACCCAGATTCATATCAGCAGCACTGCCCGAGGTCCATATATCTGTAGCACGGGCATGAGACCGGTTTGGATCTTCATAACCTACATTATTGATTACAGCCATATTTCCGATATCCCACAAAGATTGAAGTGAACTCATCGCAGGGTGCATTCCGATCTCATCACTCAGGAGAACGGATTCTTGCTTCGAGATCGCAATGGTAGGTCGTTTCTGATAATACACGTCGTTCTCTACCGGGATGATAGTATTCAAGCCATCATTACCACCACCCAGCTGAATGAGAATCAGAACGCGATCATTATCAGCACCTATCAGACGGTTCAGGAATTTTGTGCGGGCCATGGCATTAACTGGAAGTCCACCAAGCATCAATCCGGAACCGAGGGCTCCAATTCCCAGAGTGCTCAAAAAACTACGCCTTGTAAAACACCGGTGGTCATGTTCATGAGCCTCGCCATGTTTGAGGCTTGCACCATGTCTGTTCTTTTTGGAATGAGAATGATTATCACACATAATGCGGCTCAGATTAATTGATAAGCGGGTAACTGGATCAGATAAGAGATATACTGTCTCAGATTTTCGGCAAATGTATCCTGGTAAAAGAGCTTTCCATCTTTATCAGAGTTGGCCGTCCACTCATACCACGGAATATTCCCAAGCAGGATCTTTGTTAGGTTGATCTTGTATGGGGGAAAACCGGAGACATCAGCAGCAAGGGCAGGGTTCCCGGCAAAGTCTTCTTCCACTTCTCTGATACCAACCTGATCGAGTGGGAGTGAAAGCACATGTTCGGCAATATCTTCAGCGAGGGAAAAGGGGTTTGATGGGTCAGAGACTTTTTCAGCGATCCGGATCGGGTCATACAAACTTCCTGCTTCATCATATCCATAGATGATATCGGTAAGGTTATCCCATCGTGAAGGCATCAGATTCGTATTAAGCCAGGTATAATGTCCCGGGATTCCGTCAGAATCAGGAGGATTATATCCGGACCATCCAAAAACTGTTTCAGGTCGCAGTAATTCTTCATTCAGTTCCTGCATTCTGAGCCTGATATATTCTTTAAGCTGGGCTGAAGGGGTAATCTCGAACTGACGAAGGAAACTCATAAAGATTTCAGCAGGACTCTTGATCCGTGCGCCCATGAACCGTGATTCATAGAAATGGGCACTGGATAGTAGTTTCTTAAGTATTGCAGCGATATCAAAATTCACAGAAATACAGTACTCAGCCAGATCCTGGATTACACTGTTATCCGGTTCAGCACTTACAAAGAACACATAAAGCTTTCGGCATATAAACCAGGCTACCTCGCTTTCACGTTTCTGAAATATCAGATCCACCACTCCATCAAGGTCGAAGTTGCCGGAATTTCCAAGTATGGTTTTAGAGGAAGCATCATGCCGGCTTTCATCAAAATAACTATTGATCGTAGTGTCGTTTACTCTCCATCCGGTTATTGCCCTGGCAACTTCAGCAACATCATATTCAGTGTAATTATCATTACCTGTTCGGTCTTTGGGCCCTAAGGTGAAGAGTTCCATAAGTTCCCGGGCAAAATCTTCGTTAGGCTGGCCTGCACGATTATTATAATTGTTCAGGTAATACACCATGGCGGAGTTCTTGCTCGCTGCCCGTACTAGTTCTTTGAAATCACCCAGTCCATCAGTTTGAAGAAGTTTGTAATATTTATAGATATGGCTTGCATAACTTTGTGGTGCTTTTCCGGGGAGGTCATTCATATTCTGGTAAGAAACCGCAAAATGATTACTCCAGAACAGCATCATTCTTTCCAGCAAACCACCGTTATACATTCGGTCCATCCATCGGAACTGGATATCATAAATATCCAGTATATCACCGGAAGTACTGTTGTTATACCAGGCAGGATCATCAGGGAGAACGGCTGAAACAGCTTCATCTACCAGAGTATTGACAGCATTCTCGGCAGATCCAAGGGAACGAACCCGGTTCAGATCATTGATCTTATTTCCAAAGTGCGTTCGGCGAACCAGATGTGAAGCGGTTGTTTTATTCCATGACCCGGAATAAGGCTCTAACCCAGCCTTGTAGGATGTGTTGATGACAGAGGGAAACTCCATGATACTGCTTTGATTCATATTCCCATTTTGTCCACTGGACTTGTAATCAAGAGGGCTATTTATAGACGAATGTTACATACAGAAGTACTTTGGCCTTTAAATAATGGTTCAGGAATTTGTTCCCTACTGTACAGGAATTTTTAGATCAGACCGCCCCTGAATTGAAGAATAAAAAGTATGAGTCACTTTTATTTATTGCCCTGCAAAAGGTTATGGATATTGAAGTAGAGGGTAGAAAAAGATCAGGACAGTCTTAAATGTATTAGAAAAGGAAAATCAGAAAGAATAATAAAATGTGAGAGAATTCTATGTTCATTAATTTAAATAGTTTGGGGCACTACTTAAAAACAAGGAGTGTTTTTGAATTTTGAAATCAAGATTTAAAAATTATTTTACCAGAAATAATAACATATACTTATTAATACATGAAGGGGCTGATACTTGTTGTTTGGGGATTGATGTTAGGGAGTGCTTACGCTCAAACCTACGATTTTGGGGATGTACCCATGGAGTCTTTAGAGATGCAGGTGTATGATAAAGACTCAACTGCAAAAGCAGTGGTATTATTCGACAAGGGATTTACCGATATAGATTACAGGAATGACAGATTCAATGTGGTCTTTAAGAGACATATTAGAATAAAAATCCTGACTGATGAGGGGCTGGACCTTGGGGATATCGGGATCAGATACAGAAGAGATGATCCTAAACAGGTGATCCGGGATATTGAAGCACAATCATATACATTGAATAGCAATGGAGAGGTTGATAAGGCATCTGTCGGAAGAAAAGACCGTTATGAAGACAAGATTGCTGACGATTTATATGAGGTCAAGTTTACGATACCGGGGTTAAAAGCCGGAAGTGTGTTCGAATATGAGTATGAGCGGTTTTCAGAGCATCCTCTGGATTTTCCTGATTGGTTTTTTCAGCGTGAGATCCCAACGATGTATAGCGAATATGTTACACGAATTCCTGAATGGTTCACTTACCTGACCGTGACCAGGGGATATCATAATTACTTTGTTAAAGAAGAAGTACCATATAACGACAGGATCATGTTCAGAGACTCCTATGGTGGGGCTGCGGATTTAAGTTATTTAGGTAATCAGAGTACCTACGCGATGAAAGATATTCCTGCGATCGGCGATGAGCCCTACATGCGGGCTAGCGTAGATTATCTGGCTCACCTCAGGTTCAAGCTTTCCGTGTTTCACCCACCTGGAGGAGATATAACCAATTACATTGGAAACTGGAATAAAGTTGTTAAGGATCTTCTGGGTAGTAAGAACTTTGGGAAAAGGCTGAAAAGCAGCAGAACCCTGAAAAATGCATCTAAAGAAGTAATAAAGGGACTTAAGGCCGACAAAGATAAAATGATCGCCATCTATAATCATGTAGCTAAACTAATGGAATGGGATGAATCATATGGTCTGTTTATCTCAGAAGATCTTGATGATATTTATAAAGAAGGGACAGGAAGCAGCTCTGAAATTAATATGATACTTGTGCAGATGCTTAGGGAAGCCGGTTTTGAGTCACATCCTGTGACATTGAGTACCAGAATGAATGGCGAAGTGATCGGGTTGTTTCCGATCAGCAGTCAATTCAATCATACAATAGCATATGTTGAAGTTGATAATGTTGCATACCTACTGGATGCTAAAAGTGAAAAAAGACCTTACAATTTATTGCCTACCTCAGTAACTGGTTCTATGGGACTGGTGATGCTTAAAGATCGTCTGGTTTGGATCCCAATTCAGAACAAAGGCAAAAATGGAGTTCGGAAAATGGTAAACATCCAGATTAAGGATGAAGGTTATACCGGAACGATAACTGCTCAGAATCAGGGTTTTTTCGCTTTCGATAAACGAATTGATTTCGATTTTGACGACCTGGCCCAAAGTATTGAGGAAAAAGTATTTGATGAAGCAGATGATGTAACTGTGGATACAGCTTATATCAGAAAAGATGTTTTAGAGGAGTCATTTGATTTTACAGCTTCATTCACTCACAAGAATAACACCTCTTCAGATGTGATATATCTGAACCCAATGTTTACTGAGCATATCGATTCCAACCCATTCAAGGTGAAAGAACGAACTTATCCGGTAGATTATGACTATACCTTCGACCGGTCAATGGTGGTGAATATTCAGGTTCCTGAAGGATGGCAGGTGGATGAAGCTCCTCAATCTGTGCTGCTGCGATTACCGGATCAATCAGTAGAGTTCAGAAGGGTGGTTCAGGCTTCAGGAAATATGGTAGTGATCAGTTATAAATTCGCGGTTACAAAGGAGCGATTTTTGCCCGAGGAATATCAGTATTTGAAGCAGATGTACGATCAGATAGTAAATTATATGTCTGAGAATATTGTGCTAAAAAAATCGGTGTAATATGAAAAAACTATTTCTATGCTCCTTATGTATCGTTTTGGTTTTAGGATGTTCGGGATCATCCAGGATACTGGATATTGGCTATGGGGATTATTCGAAAGAAAATTTTCTGCTAAGGATCGGAGCAAATTCTACAGTTAGAAAAAGTGAGACCGTACTTGAGGTTAAAAGTATATCTGAAGCGACTCTGAAGGTAAGTGAAGCCGTTACTATCTATGAGAAAGAGGACAAAGACCTGGCAACTGTATATCTGGTGCATGATAGTTTCAAATCCATTGATTATATCAAAGCAAATATCAGGGATCGTAATGGAAGAATTATCAGCTCATACGATGAAGATGACGCAGCAGATATAAGTTTGTCTGGCGGTGGTACGTTCTTTTCTGATAGCCGAATAAAGATCCTGGAACTGCTGTATAACTCATTCCCCTATACTATTGAGTATGAATATCAGGTGGAGTATTCAGGACTTCTGAATTTTCCAAGATGGATGCCCCAGAAAACAGGCCAAAGCGTAGAACATTCAAAGTTCACGATCATAGATAAAGGACAGACCGGCGTAAGATATAAGGTGTTGAATTCAGAAATGGAACCAACTGTAAGTGACCAAACTGGTTTCAAAACAATTAGCTGGGAAATGGAGAATTCCTTACCGATGTTCATCGAAGATCATGGTCCTTCAGCGCTTGACATATTGCCCTCGGTAGTTGTAGCACCCGGGAAATTCAGTATTGGGGGTTCTTCGGGAGACGCCTCAACCTGGAAAGAGTTTGGAAAGTGGTATTACGATCTGGCGCTGGAAACCAGAGAGCTTCCAGATGAGGCAAAACGTGAGATCGATAATTTGATTGAAGGGGTAGACTCTCAAAACGAAAAGGTCAGGCTTATCTATGATTTCATGCAGGAAAGGTCGCGATATGTGAGTATAGCTTTAGGAATTGGGGGATGGAAACCATATTCAGCAACATATGTATTTGAGAACAGTTATGGCGATTGTAAGGCATTGACAAACTTTATGCAGGCAGCCCTGGAGTATATTGGTGTGAATGCTGAAGCGGTATTGATTCGGAGAGGAGATTTTACTCCCGATATGCTGGAAGATTTTCCAAGTAATCAGTTCAACCACGTGATCCTTAGAGTTACATTAGATAACGATGAAGTTATTTGGCTGGAATGCACCAGCAAATATGTGCCTGCAAATCATATAGGAAGTGATAACGCAGGAAAATATGCGCTGCTGATAACAAATGAGGGAGGCGAGCTTATTCAGGTGCCGGAACAGAATTACACTACAAATATTCAGGATAATTTCAGATTCATAAGCGTGTCAGAGTCAGGAGATGCTTCAATAAATAGCAAAACAAAAAGCCGTGGAGAGTTGCAGGATAATCTGTTGTACAGCCTTTTACCAGTTTCAGAGAAACAGCGCGTTGAATGGCTTGAGGAGAATCTCGAAGTAGATAACAGAGAAATCACTGACTACGATCTTTCAGGCGTAAGAAAAGATACTACTGTTGCGGAGTTCAGCTTTACGGCCGAAATCATAGGATATGGTAACACTTCAAGCAAGAGATTATATATACCAGTGAATAAAGTAAACAGCTGGAGTATTACTATTAAAAGTGATGAGGAGAGGAATCAACCCGTTAGGTTTGCATACCCATTTAGTGAAATAGATTCAGTGATATTCAGCACCCCTCAGAACTTTACATTTGAATCAATCCCAAGATCCGTGAGTTATTCTTTTGATTTCGGTGAGTATTCTTCAGAGATCGAGGTACTGGATGGTAACAGGGTTCTTTACAAGAGATACATGGCCATGAAGGAGAAGAAGGTAGAGGCGGAGAGGTATGATGAACTGCAGAATTTTTTCGAGAAAGTTCGAACGGCTGATGCTCAACAGATCGTAATGGTTGCTTCTGAGTCTCAGTAAAAAAAATATCATTAAGTACTACTTAATGATTCGGCATCCTGTAAAAAAATATTGTAAGGTTTTGTTCTCAGCGAAGTCTTACATTGCAAACGAAACACTAATTTAGGATACAGGATACGTAATGAGTTCACTGAATAAAGTAATGTTGATCGGACGTCTGGGTCAAGATCCTGAAGTACGATACACACAATCAAACACAGCAGTTGCAACACTTAATATTGCTACCAGCGAGCGTTATAAAGACGCAAACGGTGAGTATCAGGAAAAGACTGAATGGCATCGTGTGGTGGCCTGGGGTCGACTTGCAGAGATCTGCCAGCAATATCTCAACAAAGGCTCACTGGTATATATCGAAGGTCCGCTTCAAACCAGACAATGGGAAGATAACCAGGGTCAGAAGCGCTATACCACTGAGGTAAAAGCACTGCAAATGACCATGCTGGACAGCAAGGGTAGCTCTGGTGGTAGTAATTCCAATAATAGTGGAAATAACCAGCAGCCAGAGGCTCAATCACAGAACAAGCCAATGTCGAGTAATGTTGAGCTTGGTAGTAATTTTGATGACATGGACGACGATCTGCCGTTCTAAGTCGATCAGTAATGATTTAAAGCGGTGGTATTGAATCTCAATATCATCGCTTTTTATTTTGTAGCATCAATTAGCCTGTTTAAATTCAGCTAAAAGTAAAAACAATTGATTCCCATCGACGAAGCTCACAGTTTGAATTATATGCTCGGTCAACAGTTTGGATTTTTTGCCACATCAGGTGAGATCGAGATAGTTTCTCTGTCTGTTCAACTCGTGATAATGATACTTGGTCTGATCTTTTCAGCGCTGTTCTCAGGATCTGAAGTTGCATTTTTTTCATTAGCAAATCGGTTGGATGAGTTGGATAAGGATGAAGAATCACATTCGGCGGATCACAGGATTCTGGAAATGCTGGACAAACCGCGTCGTTTACTGGCTACCATCTTAATCGGCAATACCTTTGCTAATATCATGGCATCTGTAATGGCAGCTGTGATCACAGGAAGTCTGCTTTCTATTATTGGATTGTCAGAAGTTATTGTATATGCCCTTGAAGTAATTATACTGACCTATGCAATTCTCATACTTAGTGAGATCACTCCGAAGATCATTGCCATTAATAATCCGCTTTCGGTTTCCAGAAGATTAAGTGGATTTATTTATGTGCTGTTTATTGGTTTAAAGCCACTGGCAAAAATGATCGCTGAAAGTACGATCAGTCTGGAAAAATATCTTCCCAAGCCAACACCTAAGATGACTTCAGAAGACATTAAGACCATGGCTGAGGTGAGTGAACAGGAAGGCTCGATCAAAGAAGATGAGAGAGAGATCATCGAGAATGTGATCGAGTTCGGGACAATCACTGTTCGTGAGATCATGACTTCAAGAGTGAATGTGGTTGGAGTTGCAATTCAGGACTCGCTTGCTGATGTACTGGCTCAGATCAAAGAGCATAGCTATTCCAGAATGCCTCTTTATGAGAACGATCTGGATACAATTCTGGGAGTTATTTATGCAAAGGATGTACTTCCATACCTGAACATTGATTCAACGGAAAATGAACCTTCTCTGAATTGGAAGACTATTTCAAGAAAGCCGCTTTTTATTCCTTCAACAAAGAAACTGGATGACCTGCTGCGGGACTTTCAGCACGAAAAAACCCATATGGCTATAGTTGTGGATGAATATGGCGGAACGGAGGGATTGGTAACCATGGATGATATCCTCGAAGAGATCGTTGGTGATATCATTGATGATGAAGGAGAAGAGGAGACCTTATATACTCAGTTCAAAAGTGGAATCTATATTTTTGATGCACAGATAGATCTGGACGACATGGAAGATATTCTGGAATGTGAACTTACCACAGAGGATGATGAGTATGAAACCCTGGGCGGTCTGATCTATCATTTAACGGAGAGCCTGCCTACTGTAGGTGAACGCGTTCAGTTCAGGAATCTGGAGCTTACAGTGCATTCTGTGCAGAATAACCGGATCAAAAAGGTGAGAGTGAAAGTAGACGAGCATACTAAACCTGCTCCAAAAGCATAACATAATTACAATGCCGTCTCCAATTGATATTAAAGAAAAGGTCTACCTGAGCCCTTATAACACTATGGGCATCCAAGCTGTAGCAGATTTTTTTGTAGAAGTGCATAGTGTTTCTGAGTTGAAAGTAGCCCTTCGGTATTCAAAAACAAATGCACTCCGGACTATGATTCTTGGAGGTGGAAGTAATGTACTTTTCACTACCGATTTTAAAGGCCTGGTCATTCTGAATCGCATTGAAGGGGTTGAAATAGTAAGTGATTCAGATCAGGAAGTGATACTCAAAGCAGGAGCTGGTGAGAATTGGCATGAACTGGTTCTCTATTGTGTGGATAAAGGCTATGGTGGAATCGAAAATCTGAGTTTGATACCTGGAACAGTTGGTGCTGCCCCAATTCAGAATATCGGGGCTTATGGAGTAGAACTGGTTGATGTATTCGTTGAGCTTGAACTATTAGACAGAGAATCAGAAGATATTCGTACGCTTTCGAAATCGGAATGCAATTTTGGGTATAGGGATAGTGTATTCAAAAGAGAACTGAAGGATAAGGTCATTATTACATCAGTCACCTTGAAACTGAGTAAATCGGGTAACCCCAACTATGAGTACGCATCTCTTAAACAAAATCTGAAAAGCAAAGGCATCGATGAGCCTACAATAAAACAGGTAAGCGATGCGGTGATTGAGGTAAGGCAAAGTAAGCTTCCGGATCCTGATGAGATCGGAAATACGGGTAGTTTTTTTAAGAACCCGGTTATACCGGTATTTCAGTATGATGAGTTAAAACAAACATTCCCGGATCTTCCCGGATATCCAGTCACTGAGCGGCAAGTTAAAGTGCCTGCAGGATGGCTGATTGAAAAAGCCGGATGGAAAGGCAAGAGAAATGGTAATGCCGGGGTTCATGATAAACAGGCTTTAGTGTTGGTGAATCACGGGAATGCCACAGGAGAAGAACTACTGGAACTGGCTGGCCTGATACAGGGTTCTGTGAAAGAGAAATTTGAAATAAATCTTATTCCGGAAGTAAATCTGATCAACTGATCAGTTAACTTTTGGAACACTTTGTCTGATCAAAGTATTTAAGTATTCATTGTTAAACTAACATGAGATATATGAAATCGGGATATTTTAAGATCATTTATATAGCGCTGGCAGCAATTATTTTTAATGCAGCATGCGTTTCCTTTCAAACCAGTCCGGTATCGGGAAATAAAAGGGCCTATGGGTATTCATGGGAGCAGGAGTTACAGATAGGGGCTGAGGCCGATCAGGAAATAATCGCTCAGTACGGACTCTATGAAGATGCTTCTCTAACTACATATGTTGAGCAGCTTGGCCATGAACTGGTGGAGGTAAGTCATTTTAATCGGGAAGATACCCCAGAGCAGTATCAGAATACTGAGTTCACTTTCAGAGTATTGAACAGTCCGGTAGTGAATGCTTTTGCGTTACCGGGTGGATATGTGTATGTGACCCGTGGATTGCTATCACACCTTGAAAACGAAGCCCAGCTGATGGTGGTGCTGGGACATGAGATCGGCCATGTTGCAGCGCGACATGCATCACAGAGAGCTGCAGAACAACAGATAGGCCAGCTTGCTATTATTGGAGGAGCAGTATTGGGAGAATCGCTTGGATTTGATGGGGGCAATATACTCCAGTTAAGCAGCCAGACAGCTCAGTTGTTATTTCTAAGCTACAGCAGAGATGATGAAAGGGAATCGGATAAGCTAGGTGTCGAATATTCCGCAATGGATGGATATGCAGCTTCAGAAGGAGGGGAGTTCTTTACTTCACTTAAACGAATTTCTGAAAAAGCAGGGCATAATATTCCATCGCACCTTTCTTCTCACCCTGATCCGGGCGAAAGAGAACAAAATATACCAAGAATGGCTGCCGAGTGGGAAGCTAAAGGCTACGAGATGGCAAAAGTAGATCGTGGCGAATTTCTCGAAATGCTTGATGGTATGATGTACGGAGATAATCCTAGGGAAGGATTTGTTCAGAACAGTACCTTTTTTCATCCGGATCTTGGTTTTAGATTTCCGGTGCCTGATGCATTTACTTTGTATAATCAAAAAAGTGCAGTGATGCTTGTAAATGAGTCACAGGATGCGATTGTTCAATTTACAATAGACTCTGAGAATTCAAGCGCACAGGCTTCAGTTCAGGCCTTTATCGGTCAGGACGGGGTGAATGCAATAGAACAGTTTGGAGCTAATATAAATGGGAATGAAGCATATAAAGCCATAGCTGCTGCACAAACAGAAGATGGTACTGAGCTTAAGCTGGATATTACTGCAGTTGAATTTGAAGGAGCCATTTATCGGTTTTTAAGTTATTCTACTACTGCTCAGTTTGATGTTTACAGTGATGCATTTGCCGAGGTGACATCAAGCTTCAGGAAAGTGACCGATTCTTCGATATTGAATGTGAAACCTGTTCGTATCAAACTGAAAAGAGCGGCGAGTACAACAAGCTTTGCAAATCTACTACCTGCGCAGTTGCCTATGGGAATAGAACCGCTTGATATTGCCATTCTCAATCAGGTAGAACTGAACGAAACGATAGAGAGTGGCACCCTCATTAAGATCCCTGTTCAGTAGAAACGGAAGGGCAAAAAAAAGAGAGGGTAGTTCATTACCCTCTCTATGGTCAGTTAAAAGTAGATCAAACGATCATACAAGGAAAATTCTTAGAAAGAAACTCCTGCCAGAATATACAACTGCTCTGAATCTGGATTAAGAATCACAGAACCAAATAGTGGTAATGTGAAAGTATCTGTAATCACAATGTCTTTACTGGCTGAAACACCAATATTCACAAGAGCAAATTCAGTGTCGGTTGAATGCCAGCCATCACCAGCACCAATAAATACATCTGCAACATCGAATGAGTAACCTGCTTCAAAATACAGATCATCACCAACTGCACCAGAACCACCAAAAATATAATTTGCAGAAATTGAGAAAGCGTCAATTTCGTAACCAACATTAGCTTCTAAAGCATGGGTGTCAATATCAGTCCAGGATGAACCAGGATAGTAATAGTCAGTAATACCCACACTTAAGCCAAAGTCAAAGCCGTATCCGGCATAAAGATCCATTTCCTGGAACCCGTCATAACCTTGTGACCCCCAGGCCCCAACAGCAAAGCCGCTGGCTCCTAATTCCACAAATGGTTGAATAGATGGGCCCGAATAAGCAACACCACGCCATACGTAGGTGCTTACAAGGTCTGCTCCGGTACTTACTTCAACCTGTGCTTGTGCAGATGTTGAATTAAGAGCAACAAGTGTGCCTGTTATAAGCAGAGTAAATAATGCCTTTTTAAAGGCCTTCAGTGATGTGTTTAAAGTTTTCATTTTATAGTCCTTAGTTGAGTGAGTGGTTGTTAGGCTGTTCGAAATACCAAAATGAGTAGATGAACAAGGTTGGACTCCGCATGAGGGAAGAGGAATGCTCTTCCCTCAATGGAGTTCAATTTTTTGAGTGAGATTAATGGGATTATGCGATCCCTGCAGCAGTAGAAAATTCAGGATAAGCTTCTGCATCGTGTTCGTGAAGGTCAAGCCCCATTTCTTCGAGGTGACCGTTAACACGCAGTGGGATTACCAGGTCGATTAGTTTGAATACAAGATAACTAACGCCGAAAGTCCACAGGAATGCTGCAGCAATACCGATTAGCTGAACCCCGATGATACTAGGGTTGAACATATCACCGGTGTTGAATAATCCTGCAGCAAGAGTTCCCCATGCGCCACAAACACCGTGAACAGATACAGCACCTACAGCATCATCCACTTTTTTCTCCAGAAGGATCATTGAGTAGTGAACAAGTATACCAGCTACTAAACCAGCGATGATGGCAAAACCAGGAGTTAAGTTAGCACAGCCGGCAGTGATACCTACAAGACCTGCAAGTACACCATTTAGAGTTACTGCACCATCAGGTTTACCGGTGGAGAACCAGCTGATGATCATTGCACCAGACGCGCCAGCACCAGCAGCCAGGAAAGTATTTAATGCGATAAGAGCGATCGAAGTATCACCTGTAGTTGTTGAACCAGCGTTGAAACCGAACCAACCTAACCAGAGGATGAATACGCCAAGTGCAGCCAAAGGAATACTGTGACCTTTAATAGTTTGAGGTTTGCCGTCAACATATTTGCCAACACGCGGACCTACAACAATGGCACCAGCAAGAGCAGCCCAGCCACCAACAGAGTGTACTACAGTAGATCCGGCAAAGTCAATAAATCCAAGTCCTTCAAGCCATCCACTACCGTTGAAAAGAGAACCCCAGGCCCATGATCCGAACACAGGGTAAATAACGGCAGTAATAATAATAGAAAATATCAGGTAAGCATTAAATGCAGTTCGTTCTGCAACTGCTCCGGAAACGATAGTAGCTGCTGTTGCAGCAAATACCGCCTGAAAAAAGAAGAAGGTGTAAGACCATTCAATTGAATAATCTCCGATGGTTGATAAGGCAAAGCCATCCGTGCCGATCCATCCGCCAGCAGTGGTTCCGAACATGATACCGAAACCTACAAAGTAGAAAGCGAGACTACCAGCACCAACGTCCATCATATTTTTCATGATGATGTTGACAGCATTTTTTGCCCTGGTGAAACCGACCTCAACCATTGCAAAACCAGCCTGCATAAAGAATACCAAACAAGCAGCCAGTATTGTCCAAACGTAATTTAAATTGTCTTGCACTGTATCTGCTGTAAGGTCTTGTGCCTGAACAGAATCAGCAAATAAAACAGCGAGTGAGCATAGAAGTAATTTATATCGAAGCTTCATTAGTTATTGTGGTTAGTTAGTGATGAATGTAGTGAGTGTGAACTATTTCACGACTCTAACATAATTAGGTGAATACTATTTTCAAACATAAAAAATTAATCAAATGATAATGATATCATAAATTAATACGATTAAAAGCGCTTTTCTCTGACTTCATCGGAATTGAAAGCGCTTACTTTTTAATTAAATTTTTTTTTGAGAGCTTCGATTTTACAAGTGTTAACAGGGGTGAATTGGGTTCATTTCTTCAAATTAATGTTCGCCAAAGTCTTATCTTTGTGCGCAGACAATACTAATGAACTCACTATCGAATGATCTCTAGATACTCCCGAAAAGAAATGTCAGATATTTGGACTGAAGAAAATCAGTTTCAGGCCTGGCTTGAAGTAGAATTGGCCTCATGCTGGGCATGGTCCAAATTGGGAGTGATCCCTGAAAAAGATGTGGATCTTCTGTATCAGAAGTCTGGCTTCGATCTGGATCGCATTAAAGAAATCGAAGAACAAACCCGACACGATGTTGTTGCTTTTACAAGAGCAGTATCTGAAACATTGGGAGAGGAGAAGAAATGGATCCATTACGGACTGACTTCAACAGATGTGGTTGATACTGCCTGGGGAGTAAGGCTGAAACAGGCGAATAAGATCATAAAGGACGATTTGGAAAGGATTATTTCAGTACTGGCCGAAAAAGCAAAAAAACACAAGTATACAGTCATGATAGGTCGGACACATGGTATTCACGCTGAGCCTACTACTTTTGGCTTGAAGTGTGCTCTTTGGTATGCAGAGATGAAAAGAAACCTGGAGCGTTTCGAAAAGGCAGCAGCCGATGTGGAATTTGGAAAACTATCGGGCTCGGTTGGAACTTTTGCGAACATCCCACCTGAGGTAGAACAGTTTACCTGTGAAAAACTGGGACTCACTCCGGCGCCTATCTCAACCCAAACGCTTCAGAGAGATCGTCATGCGTATTATATGTCGACTCTGGCTCTGATCGGATCAACTATGGAAAAGATGGCTGTTGAAGTAAGGCATCTTCAGCGCAGCGAGGTTAGGGAAGCAGAGGAAGCATTCCGGAAAGGGCAAAAAGGTTCTTCATCGATGCCACATAAACGAAACCCAATCAGTTCAGAAAATATATCAGGTTGTGCACGGGTTTTGAGAGGATACATGGTTACCGCTTTCGAAAATATCCCGCTATGGCACGAACGTGATATTTCACATTCATCTGCCGAGCGTATCATTCTTCCTGATGCTACCATACTGCTGGATTATATGCTTAGTCGCTTTTCAAATGTGATCGAAAACCTGGTTGTGTTTGAAGAGAATATGGAATCGAATATCTGGAAAACACATGGATTAGTCTTTTCTCAACGTGTGCTTAACAAACTGATCGAAAAAGGAATCGTCCGCGAACAGGCTTACGATGCTGTGCAACCACTGGCAATGCAATCCTGGGAAGGACAAAAACCGTTCAAACCACTTATTGAGGGAGATGAGTTTATTAGCTCTCAACTGAGTCAGGATGAGATCGATGATGCTTTTGATCTTAAGCACCATACCCGTAATGTGGATACGATCTTTGAAAGGGTGGGGTTGGCTTAGTTCAGCCGGTAAACTCGATCAGCTTTCGGCGGTAGGCAGAGAATAATTTCGATTTAGAAACGAAGCCAAGATATAATCCATCTTTCAGAACCGGTAAGTTCCATGCTCCGGTTGACTGAAATTTCCGGATCACATCAGACATGTCCTCATCGGCATCGATGGTTGCCGGAGGCAGATACATCAACTCTGCAACAACCAATACATCATAAAGTGAGACATCAAACATGAAACTTCGTATGTCATCGAGTGTGATGATCCCAACCAGTTTACCTTCATCATTAACAACCGGAAATAAATTTCTCTTACTGGTAGTGACCACCTTTACCAGTTCCCTGAGCGTCATTTTCGGATTGATTTTTCTGAAATTTGTTTCAAGTACTTTGCTCACATTTAGCAGAGTAAGAACAGCCTGATCTTTGTTATGGGTAAGCAGGTCTCCCTTTTTCACCAATTCTCTTGTATAAAAAGAATAGGGCATGAATTTTTTTGTGATCAGATAAGAAATCGCCGAAACGAGCATCAATGGAATAAATAATTCATATCCACCCGTGATTTCCGCAATAAGGAATACTGCTGTTAGTGGAGCATGAAGGATGCCGGCCATTAATCCGGTCATTCCAACCAACACGAAATTACTTTCAGCCAGGGTGGTGATCTTCAGGTCATTAATGAATCTTGCGAAAAAGTATCCTGTGGATGCTCCCATGAAGATAGATGGTGCAAATACACCACCAACACCTCCGGCTCCCATGGTAAATGAAGTGGCAAATGCTTTCAGTAAGATCATACCAAGCATGAAAACCAGAATAAAATACTCGTGATCAATAAACTGTTCCAGTGAGAAGTGTCCTACTGAACTGGAAAATGTGCCATTCAGCATCCTGTTAATAGTTTCATATCCTTCACCATACAACTCTGGTATTAGGAAAATGACCAAGCTTAGCAAGGTACCACCTACAAGGATTCTGGAGTGTTGCTTTTTCATTCCGGAAAAGAAATCATCCAGAGAGAAAGAGATCTTATTAAAATAAAGGGAAACGAACGCAGCAAAAATTCCTAGAAGTGCATAATAAGGCAGATCCGATAATTGAAATGCCGTTTCAAGTCTGTAGTGGAACAGGTAGTCATTTCCCTGCAGGAAGATGGAAGTTATCGCTCCGGCAATAGAGGAAAGCAGGAGAGGAATGAGGGAGCTCATGGTCAGGTCAAGGCTGAAGATCTCGATCGTAAATACAATAGCTGTAATGGGAGCATTGAATATTGCAGCGATTGCACTGGCTGAAGCACAGGACATAAGAAGGATCTTTGAGCGGTAGTTGATATGCATCAATCTCCCCAGATTAGAACCAATGGCAGATCCTGTACTTACTGCCGGTCCCTCGAGACCTACCGAACCTCCAAAGCCTACTGTGAAAATACTGGTCACAATAGAGGCAAACATTCGGTATGGAGCCAGGAAACCACCTTTCCTTGAGATAGCAAATAAGGCTGATGGAATACCCTCCCCAATGCGCTCCTTGATCAGATACCTGATACCGACGGTGATCAGGATTCCGATGATTGGAAAAATAAAATAATAAGGACTGTAATAGTTCGAAAAGGCATCTGACCCGATAAAGTTCTGGATCATATGAGTGGAGTTCTTCAATGTAACAGCAACCAGACCAGTTATGAATCCAACCAAAACGCTTAGAATGAGGATAAACTGTTCTTGTGGAATATGACGGGCCCGCCATATTAAAATTCTAGCAAAGAAATTCTTTGGAGGAGGGAGCATTGATGATAGCCAAAATTTTGAGCGTGCAAATATACAGAACTTTCATTCCAATTATTGGAAGCAATGCTGGAAAAATAAATATCAGGAGGAAGCTGAGGAAGTGCAGAGCCTGATCAGCTCATGTCTCTTAACTTTTCCAGTGGAGGTTTTTGGGAACTCTTTGACCACTTTGAGTTCCTTGGGTAATTTGTAATCAGTAAGGTTTTTACGAAGTGATTCGCGTACTTCTTCAAGTTCAGGAGTCTTGCCATTCGACAGGGTAACGAAGGCGGTTACTTTTTGTCCCCATTCTTCATCAGGAATACCCAGTACAATGGCTTCTTTTATGGAGGGGAGTTTTTCAATGGCTTGTTCCACTTCAACAGGATTTACATTTTCACCGCCCGTGATGATCAGATCATTTCTCCGGGACTCAATGAATAATTGAGAAAATCCATTCAGGTGGCCATAATCACCCGTGTTAAACCAACCTTTTTTATCGAAGATCCCCTCATTTTGCTCTTTGTTATAATATCCATCAAAAACCTGGGGACCTTTCAACCAGATAGTACCTGATTGATTTTTGCCAAGAACTTTGCCTTTGTCATCACGGATCTCTAACTCATTGGGAGGAAATGGTTTGCCCACACTTTTGATCGGCGTATAGGTGCCTGAAGGAAGCAAGGTCGGGTTGGCTACGATCTGTGCGCATGTTTCTGTCATTCCATAAGAAGAGATCAGTGGAATTCCTCTTTCAACTGATCTGCGAAGTAATTGCTCTGAAATTGGTCCTCCACCCAAAAGGATTGCTTTAAAATCACGGTGTGTTTTGAATAACGGGTCATCCAGTAATCTTTTCAGCATGGTTGGAACCAGTGATGCAGCCTGGAAACGAGTATTTTCTCCTAAGAATTCTTTGATCATCTCTTCATGGAAAACATCCATTCTGTAAATAGCTGAGCCGTAAATGAGAGATCGCAATATGATAGAGATGCCCCCGACATGATTCAATGGAAGACAAAGCAGCCAGAAGTGGTTTGCATCAGGGCGGAAATTCTCGGCTGATGCTTTAGCTGCAGCAATGATCTGGCGACGTTTTAAGGGCACGACCTTAGGAACCCCGGAAGTTCCGGAGGTAAAGAAATACCCAAATACTTCTGATTCCTTGATCTTGGATTCATCGGGCAGCTCCATACTTCGGATATCGAAAGTAAAGGCGTTTAGAAAAAAGTTTTCGTCCATTACGATCACATCCTCGCCAAAAACGCGTCCACGGCTTCGGGTATCAGTGAAAATAAGACTTGGATTCAACTCATTGATCTGGCGTTCCAGTTCTTCCTGTGGTAGCTTTGAGTTGAGAGGGATAAATGGAATACCAAGTTTCCAGCAGGCAGCAATAGCAAAAACCAGCATATCTGAAGATTCTGACAGAAAAGCGATGGGCCATTTTAGAGAGTCAGATTTACGTTCGAGGATGTCTTTGAAGAATGCAGTAAACCTGTCCAGATCGCTATAGGTAAACATCCCATGCTGAGAGGTCAGAAAAACCTGCTGAGGATCTGTTTTTTTAAATTCAAAAATATGTAGTCGCGATTTAAACACTTAACTGATCTCTTCCAAGTATTTTAAATCAACAGGACTTCCGAGTCCGGGCTGTTTTGAGACTCTGTAAAAACCTTTCTGTATTTCTGCTTCTCCGGGGTCAACTTCTTTTAGGTAAGTACCGGTAGCTAAGCCATGTGCTAGTTTTTTTGAACCCAAACCGGACGCCAGTATCGCTGTTGCTGTCCTTCCAATTACACCTTCAAATGAGGTAGTTAAAACTACTTCTATATTATGAGTAATTGCAAGCTCTTTTGTTACGATTAGCTTATTAATCCTGCCAAAGAGCATAGGTTTGAGTATCAGGACCTTACAGGCTTTTTGGTCTGCTAAGTTTTTTACATCCTGAAAATTCCTGGCCGATTCATCAGCAGCTATTGATACCGAAACGTTCTCAGTAACACTTTTCAAGCCCTCAGGATCGTCGCAAGAGACAGGCTGTTCGCAATATTCGATGTCAAGATCTGATAGTTGATTGAGATTTCTGACCGCTTCATCATAACTCCATGCCTGGTTCGCATCAATTCTGATGTTAATTTCTGGGAAGTTCGCCCGTACTGATCTCAATGCTTCCATTTCTGATTTGAAATCACCCCCGACTTTGAACTTTATAGTTTTGAAGCCTTCAGATATCACCTGATGCACTTGTTCTTTAAGCTTATCCGGAGCACTGAGACCCAATGCAAAATTACAGGCTACTTGTTTGAAACTCTTTCTGAACAAAAATTCATGAAAACTCAGACCGGATCGTTTAGCATTCAGATCTGTTTGCAGAGTATCTAATCCAAAAGAAAGAGAAGGGAATTGGTGAATGGAATCAAGAAGAGAGATGATTGTTTCAGTATCCCCTGAAGTGAAAGCATCATTCAGAAATTTTTGGTTATGTTGCAGCACCTGGATAACCTGATCCAGGGATTCTAAAGAGAAACCGGGAAGAGGAGCAACTTCACCAAAAGCAATTATTCCGTCAGCTTCATAGGTAAGGATGAGCCCTTTTCGGTGAGTTAGAGTCCCGACTGAAGTACGAAAAGATTTTACAAAGGGAACCTGGTATTTAAAGATGCGAAACATCAGCTCAGAACTATGCCTGCAGAAAACAGAATTCCAAAAAGTGCCATGAATTTTGCTGTTTGTTCCAGCACTTTGTTGAGATTTACTTTCTCAGTTTCTTTCCAAACTTTTATAGAATGAATGAATGCGAGGGGTAAAATCAAAAAAGGTAAAAGAACCCACGGCCCATAATCCAGTTTGAAATAGAAATGAGGCGGGATAGCATATGCGAGTAAAAGCATTAAAGTATATTCTGCTTTCAACGTAGTATCCCCGAATAATACGCCGAGTGTTCGTTTTCCTGCTTTTGTATCCTGCTCCACATCCCTGAGATTATTTATAACCAGAATATTTGTACATAAACCACCTACCGCAAGCGATGCCCAGAAAGAAGATTCAGACCATTCCAAAGCATTGATATAATACGTGCCCATTACTGCTACAATTCCAAAGAATATGAATACAAAAACATCACCAAGTCCGTTGTATCCCAGAGGATATGGTCCACCGGTATAAAGTATTCCGAAGAGGAGTGAAAATAGTCCGATTATCAGAACCTGCCACCCTCCAATCCATACTAGATATTGTCCGATAAGGAATGCTAAGCCCATGGTTAGAATAGTAGCATTCCGCATTGTTTTAGGGGCAATGAGACCAGCCGCAGTAGCCCGCTGAAATCCGATACGTTCGTGGGTATCTGCACCTTTGATGAAGTCGTAATAATCGTTTGCGAAGTTTGTACCTATTTGTATGAGGAATGCACAAATCAATGCTACGGAGGTACTGGCGGCAGAAAAGGCAGAATCGTGCCAGGCAATTCCTGCCCCGACAATAACCGGAGTGAATGCAGCGGGGAGAGTTTGTGGACGAGCGGCCTCGATCCAGGTTTTCAATTTAGGGTTCACTGATTCTTATGGTTTTTTAAGCTAAAGGATGTGGATAACTGTAATTCAAAAGATACTGTATTTCGGGTAGGGTTAAAAAGTAAAGCAAAGAGGAATTTCGGGCATAATTTTATTAAGAAAACAGGTATAGAAACTGGTTCTTTAAAAAATTTTTTAAAGTGTAAGCGCTTTTTAACCTGTGTTATTTATATGTGGATAAATATTGGTCTAATTTTATTGAGTGTTTCCTAAAAAGTACTTTATATTATCGACCAGTTTTTATCGTAGAAAACCTAACAAACCAGATCACACACATGTCGTATGCAAAACTAGAATATATTTGGCTTGACGGTTACAAACCTACTCAGAGCCTCAGAAGTAAAACCAAGATCGTCCATGATTTCGGTGGTACATTGGAAGAATGTCCGGAATGGTCATTTGATGGAAGTTCAACAGAACAGGCAGAAGGGGGTAGCTCAGATTGTTTACTTAAACCAGTAGCTATCTATCCTGATCCTGAAGTAAAGAACGGATATTTGGTAATGACCGAAGTATTGAACGCTGATGGTACTCCACATGAAACAAACGGACGTGCTACCATCGATGATGAAGACGATGATTTTTGGTTCGGGTTTGAGCAGGAATATTTCCTGATGGATCTTGATACTAAATTACCACTTGGATTCCCTGAGAATGGATATCCAAGGCCACAAGGCCCTTACTATTGTGGTGTTGGTGGACAAAACGCGTATGGCAGGGCTTTCAAAGACGAACATCTTGATATTTGCCTTGAAGCAGGTCTTAATGTTGAAGGAACAAATGGTGAAGTTGCTGCCGGTCAGTGGGAATGGCAGATCTTTGCTAAAGGTGCTCAGTCAGCTGGTGACCAGATCTGGGTAGCTCGTTTCCTTATGGAAAGACTTTCTGAGAAATATGGTGTATACATTGAATACCATCCAAAACCACTTGGAAAAACAGACTGGAACGGATCCGGTATGCATGCAAACTTCTCAAATGAGTATATCAGAACTGCGGGTTCCAGAGAAAAAATTGAAAAAGTATGTGAAGCATTCCGAAGCGTGGTAGATGAGCATATCGCTGTATATGGTGCTTACAACGACCAGCGTTTGACAGGAGCTCACGAAACTGCAGCTATCGATCAGTTCTCCTACGGTGTTTCTGACCGTGGCGCCTCAATTCGTATTCCGGTTTATACAGCTACTCATGGCTGGAGCGGATACCTGGAAGACAGACGTCCTGCATCTAATGCGGATCCGTATAAAGTAGCAGCTCGTATCATCAAAACAGTTAAAACTGTTACTGATTAAGAGTTACTCTTAAGAGATTATCTCAAACCCCGCTTTCGAAAGAGAGCGGGGTTTTTTATTGTTCAAAGAAAATGAAAGAAATCAGCTGGAATGAATTTGAACAGGTAGAACTAAGAGTTGGTACAGTCCTGGAAGTCCATGATTTCCCTGAAGCCAGAAACCCTGCCTATAAATTGATCATAGATTTTGGGAATGACGTTGGAACCCGAAAGTCCTCTGCACAGATCACTCATCATTACACAAAGGAAGAGTTAATTGGAAAACAAGTAATAGGGGTTGTGAATTTTCCAGAGAAACAAATAGGTCCGTTCATGTCTCAATGCCTTGTTACCGGTTTTTATGATGAAGAAGGGATGGTGATACTGGCAGTACCTGATAAAGAGGTATCAAATGGTGCCAAACTTGGATAAATTCTGAATGAAAATGGTAAGCATTTGGTTAAATCAGCTCAATATAATAATCATCAGACAGGCATGAAGCACTTACGACTCTTATTAGTTTCAGGGTTAATATTCTTATCAACAGAAATAATTGCTCAAGAAGTAACCAGTGATTCAGTACTCCAAATCTCCAGATTCACCCTGTTGGTTGAGGGCATTCCTGAAGTGAAAGGAGAGATCAGGATCGCAATGTTTGATTCGGAGCAGAGATATCCGGAGGATCCTATCCATGCAATAGTTCTTCCGGTTGACCAGAAGGATATCGAATGGATAGTTGAAGATCTGCCTTTTGGGGAATATGCCATAGCGGTATACCATGATAAAAATAAAAATGGTGAGCTGGATTCAAACCTGTTGGGTATCCCCAAAGAGAATTATGGTTTTTCGAATAACGCCCGTGGCAGATTTGGCCCTGCTTCATGGAAAGATGCCAGTTTCAAAGTGAATGAAACGAATTATTTTGAAAGAATAGAGATCAAATAGAGCTGAAACCAGAGTCAGCTGTTTGCGTAGGGCATTCTCTAATCAAAAGGGAAGTATGTCATATTTTATCAAATCCGTTTTAATTGCCTTGCAAAATATCAGGGCGAACCCACTTCACACTTTTTTATCTACACTTGGTATTATTATTGGGGTTGCTGCTTTAGTTGGGATTTTAGCTTTAGGTGATGGGCTTGAAGAGACAGGAAGGAGGCAGTTAGCAAATACCACTTCATTGAACATGTTGAGTGCGAGTTCCAACAGTACCAAGGTCATCAATGAAGTACGTGTTTCGGTGGAAAACAGACCGGTAATTACAAGTGAGATCGCCGATGAGATCAGCCAAAAATATTCTACTAGAGGCATAACAGATCTGGGAACATCCCGAACCGCTGAAGTTGGCTATGGCGATTCTTTAAGTGGAGTGTATTTATATGGGGGAAGTGAGAAAGCGATCAGAATATCCCCGGATTCTGTTCAGTTTGGTTCTTTTATCGACAGATCTGATGTGTTGAATAAAAAGTATGCTGCTGTTATTTCATATAAACTGGCAAGCCAATGGACTGAAGTGCCGGAAGAGATACTGGGTCATAGTTTTTTACTGTGGGGAAAAGAGTTCAGTATAAAAGGAATCTTACAGGAAAAAGAAGGGGATGCCCCCAGAATACTCGTGCCTATTTCAGTGTATATGGATAATGAAAAGGAAGTTTATCCTACACTAAGAATGAAGGTGACAAATGCGGAGGATATACCTGAGATACAGGAAGAATTAAAGCTATTATTCGACGAGAAGTACGAGGAAGGGCACGAAGCATTTACTATAAGTTCGAATGAATTCAGAGTAGAACAATTTTCAAAAGGGATCCTGATGTTCAAACTTATCATGGGAGCAATAACAGGAATTTCGGTTCTGGTTGGCGGAATTGGCGTAATGAATGTATTACTCATATCTGTAACCGAACGAACAAAAGAGATTGGGATCAGAAAGGCTACAGGCGCTAAGAAGAAAGACATTGTTCTTCAGTTCATGGCTGAATCGGTTACGATCGCTTTTGTGGGATGTATTATTGGTGCTGTGATCGGGATCCTGGGAGTGTTTGCCTTTGTTCCGATCGTGAACGCTGTGGCAGGTTTTGGATTCCAGGCGGCTGTAAGTAGCGGAACGTTAATAGTAATACTGGTGCTGGGACTTGTTGTAGGTGTTGTTTTCGGAACATATCCGGCCTGGAGGGCAGCTCAACTGGATCCGATCGATGCCATCCGGCACGAATAAAAAAGGCTCCCTTGGGAGCCTAAAAAACAGATCATTTATTTCTGACGGACGACAATATCAGCGTTCTGGTTTTTGATCTTCATACTTCCTGAAGGAGTACCTGAGGTTCCATGGATGATCTGTTCGTTTCCTTCTTTCGTAATGGTTTGATTCTTAAGATCCATATTGGTGTCACTTTTGCCATATTTTGTTTCTAAAGTCACAATGCCATCAAATTTCTTATCCATACTGAGTTCAACTTTACCATACTGAGAGTCAATGCGGACTTGTTTGAGCTTATTTTTAGCTTCAATTGATATAGAGCCTGAACGGTTAACGACCTCAAGATTTTCACCTTTAAAGTCCCTGATCACCATGGGTAAGTATTCACCATTAATAACCAGATCCCTTCCAAGACCGTTAATATCAATATTCGCTGATCTGTTTTGGATATGAGCCCCACCTACAATTTTTTCGAGCCTTATATTCAGATATTGACCACTGATGCGTACATCACCTCCAACATCAGACAATTCTATATTGGCTGATCTGCCTTCGATCTCAACACCTTGCTCACTTTTTATATGCTCAGCTTTGATATTGGTATAATCGCCGGCAACCTGTAGTGATCTTACGGTACTAATAACCACTTTACCGCTCTGATTATTCATAGCAACATCTCCATCGATGTTAGTGAGTTCATATTCCATATAAGGACCATTTACAATCAGATTTCCCTGAATATCAAATGCATTCAAAACCCCACTGCGATTACTAAGGTCAAGGTCACCATTTATTCTGGAAATATTCATTTTCGAGTATTCTGCATTCACACTCACTCTTCCGGTAACATTTTTGATGTCAATATTTGCAGATCTGTTAGAGACCATTACTTCACCCTGAACACTATTCAGATCTACAGCACCATAATCATTATTTATTACAATGGTCTGCTTTACATTTTCAACTTTAACGAGTCCGCTTCTGTTGTTGACAGATAAACCTCTTGTGAAACCCTCTAGTTTGATTTTAGAATAGCGGCTGGAAATATCCAGATAAACAGATGCCGGTATTTCCAGAGCAAGAGCATGTCTTTTGATTTCGTAATTAATATTCTTCTTGTTTTGGTCAGGGAATCGGATATCAAAGCGGGCTTCGCCTCCCCGTTTCTCAAATTCAGGTTCAAAATTTTCGAAATAGTGTTCGTAAGATTCCTTGTTTCCATCGAAGTCATAGACATATCTTAGTTGGTTATCTTGACTGGGTTTAATCTCAATTTGCATTCCAGCATCAATCCGGATTGTAAGTTTTGTTATCGCCGATACATCAAAAGCTCCATTTTTTGATCCATTCTGAGCAAATAGAGTCAGGTTTATAAGTAAAAGTGTAAACAAGGTAAGTATGGGTCGTTTCATGATTCATTATCCTCTTTTAGTAACAGGTCTTTATAAAAGTCCAGTTTGGTTGCGTATAATCGTTTTAAGTTGTGTTGTTTGATGGGGGTTACCCCGTTGATGAGCATATCGTCTCGTATCTCATTTATCAGGCGGTCGATCTCTTCAATAGCCATAGCGGTCGATTCTATGGACATCTTTCGAGGCCCTGAAGCCTGCTCTATCAGCAGTGGAGTAATATCTTTAAGCTGATCGGTAGCCGAAGTCAGGGTCTGATACATTTGGTCGTTCACAGGTACAGTCTTATCATCATTTATTAAAGCTTTTCCGGTATTGAATAATCCAACAAGTGCAAAGCCAATAAGAATAGCTGCAGCATTACCGATCCAGAAACTTCTCCAGTGAAGCGAAAGTACAGGCGTCTGTTTTACTTCAACCGATTCTGATATCTGATTCCACATCTCCTGTTTCTCATCTGGATCCGGGAGGTCGGAAGGGGAGTAGATAGATGTATTCATGAGTTTACTTTTTTTCGTAATTCTTCTTTAGTTCGGTGCAATATGATTCTGGATGTGCCTTCTTTGATGGAAAGCATGCCAGCGATCTCTTTATGGGAGTAACCTTCTGCTACATGCAATAAAAGGATCATCTTTTTTTGGGGATCAAGATCCCGTATCGCTTGTTTGGCATGATCCCAAAGTTCCGGATCAATATCTTCATCTGGTAAATCTTCGATCTCAGGTTCCTGTAATTCCACAAACATGACCGATGATCTCATATCTGTTCTCATTTCATTTAAGCCGATCGTAAATAACCAGGATTTAAATCTGGCTTTAAATTGAAATGTGTTTAGTTTGTTGAATGCTTTAATGAAGGCTCGTTGGGTCCAGTCTCTGACGAGATCACGATCTTTTGAGAACTGGTTCAGGAAAGCAAATAACCCGTCAATGTGGTGGTCATATAATACTTTATACGCATTCTGGTCACCATTAATGGCTTGGTTAATAAGCTTTATTTCTTCAGTTCCTGAAAGCAATGGTCTCGATCTTTATTGGTTTGATGTAATAATGAAGCGTTTCGTTACAATTAAATGAAAAAATATTTTATTGATGCTGAACAGTGGATTTAAGTATAACATCAATATGTGAGTATAATTTATTATGAATAGCCGTTTCTTTATTGACGATGTTAACAAAACCCCAGGGAGGACTGTGAAACGCATAGTTTTTCTCATAGCGATGATTGTCCTTACAAGTGCACCTAATCAGGCTCAAAGTCTTAATAATGACCCTGCCAATGCGAGATCGCAGAAACAGGAGTTGCAGGATTTTGAACATAGCCTGGATAAGTTCTCTTATTCAATGTTGGTTGGAGATGTGAAATCAGCAAAAACCATTAAGAATAGAATACTTATGGCCATGGAAAGAGAAATAGCTCAGCAAAGGCGTTCTCTTCGTCAACTTACTAATGACGAGAGCGTAATTGATTATGGGGCTGAAAGAGGAGCAGCGAACAGCAGTACTCAGTATTCCAAAAGAAACAGTATTGCAGGGGGTAATGATCTTGACAGAGAAACAAGAGAGCTGTTAAGAAAATTAGACAGGATGGAATATCTATTCTACGAGTTCGATACTACTCAGCTCACAGACAGAAGTAACAGAATTTTTAATAAAACCAAGCATCGTAAACTGATGTATGACTTCAGAGATATGATGCGAGACGAGGTCGAAAAGTTAAGAGGGAACGGTCAGGAGAGATAGGGCTGGTCGAGAGAGAGTCAAAGAAAAAAGCCCGGCAGTTCTACCATGCCGGGCTTTTTTATTATAAAGATAGTTGTTGATCACTCAGCCATTACCGCCGTTCCGCTTACAGATACCATTAACATACTCCCATTAGCGCCGATCGTTTCATAATCGATATCGATCCCAATGACAGCATTAGCACCAACGCGATTTGCTTTTTCTTCCAGCTCACCGAAGGCAATACGACGAGCTTCCTGAAGCTCACGCTCATAGGAAGCAGATCTTCCACCTACAATGTCACGGATTCCTGCAAAGATATCTTTAAAAATATTTGCCCCTAAGATGGCTTCCCCGGTTACGATACCGAGATATTTCTTTACTTCTCTTCCTTCTAGTTTATTTGTTGTGGTCATTATCATGACAATTGCTCCGTTTTTTAATTCATCTGTAACTGGGATTACCCCACATGAGGTCTGATACTGATTTAAGACTTAAATGTTACTCGAAAAATGAGGGCATAAAAAAAGCCCTATAGTAAACTATAAGGCTTTCATCAAAACAAAAAGTTTGATTAATAACGGTTTCTTCCACCGCCTCCGCCACCACCACGATGGCCACCGCCACCGCCTCTTGGACGATCTTCACGAGGACGGGCCTCGTTTACTTTAACGGAGCGACCGTCGATCTCGGCACCGTCCAACTGTTCGATTGCAGCTTGGCCTTCGGCATCGTTATCCATCTCAACAAAACCAAAACCTTTTGAGCGGCCAGAGTATTTGTCAGTAATTACTTTTGCGGAGCTTACAGTACCGTAAGCTTCGAATACTTCGCGTAAATTGTCATCAGAAACCCCATAGCTAAGATTTCCTACATAAATGTTCATGTCTATCTAATCTTGTTAAAAAATAAGTAGGAGAGAATACAAGGTCAGAGCTATAGGTCAAAAAAATGGATCTTTAGTCTGTAGTCTAATACCAATCCTTGAGCAAAAGTACATTAAAAACAGGTTAACACAAAAGTTTGTGAAAATATTTTTTTACAGCCCGCAACCTGAAATTCACTAAATCGTTTAAGATCACCAATTCTGATACTAACTCAGACTACAGGGTTTCAAACTCACGGCTCATCCGGAGTGTTGAAATCAAGCTGTTGAAAATCAAATCATCTAATAACTAAAATATTTATACAGAGGTATACAGGCAGCTATTTACTATCGAAACAAAACTCCATAATTTTAGTTCGATTCTGACCCGCCAGACTAAAATCACACTCCCAGCCATTCTGGAGTGATCAAGATCGGTTGCTAAAGATCGATAACAACAAACCAACTTAATTACAATGAAAACAAAAATGTGCCAGATTTTGGTGCTTCTTATGATAGCTACGTCTGGTGTTACCGCTCAAGAGCACAAAATTAAAAAGTCAGAGAAATCACCAATTGAGAAATTTCTGTTAAAAGTAGCTAAAGCTCAGCATTTCCAAAACTATAAATTTAAGTCAGTATCAGAAGATCTGATCACAGGTTTTGATATTGATTTCTGGGCTGGTGAACAATGGTTTCCATCTTCACATAGTGTACTTACCTACGACTCAGGTAAACTTAGTACCAGAACAACCAGTGTTGAATTCTTTGATGAATGGTATATCTCTGAGAAAAAAACCAACTCATATACGAATGGATTACTCACTCTGGAACTTCTGGAAGTTACAGATGAAGAATCCGGCGAATTAGTACCAGACGAAAGAACAGGATATACCTATAAAGCCGGAACATCACCGGCTATCGTTGAAACAATCACATACCAGTGGTGGACAGGAAATAGCTGGGTGATAGGTGATAAAGACGAGTTTGAGGTTTCAGATAATATGATCACTGGTGGGACCTATTATGAATGGGATGGATCTGCTTTAGAGCCCGTGGATAAATTCACAGTATCTACAGAGGGTGAGAATGTAATTCTTACTTATGAGTATTGGATAGAAGGATCATGGATCAAACTGGATCGGAATGTATATCAGGGGATCACTATTCAGGAACTATATGATGAATCTTTCGAACAGAATGTGATGAGTGAGATACCCTTTTTGCTTCTCAATGAAATTTCATTCGATGTGATCTATCAGGAATGGTCTGGAACAGAGTGGGAGAATTCAGAACGCAATGTTACTGAAAAGACTTTTGGAACGAATTCAGAGTTGCTGCTTGAAACCATTAATACAGAATATTGGGATGGAGGTGAGTGGCAAGCTGAAGAAAGCCTGAAAATTCACTACAACGGTAAAGCAAACCCAGATTCAGCAGTGATATCTTACTACCTGGGATTGGATGAAGAAGTACAATGGGGTACTTACCTGAAAGATATCTACAGCTATGACAGTAATGGATTATTCGATAGTGTTATTGTGATGCTCAATTTTGATGAGGGACTGGAGAATTTCTACCGTTATAAATTTTGGTGGAATGGAAGCACAACCAGTGCAGAGGAACCGGAAGAAGTGTCTGCATTTACTTTGAAGCCAGCGTATCCAAACCCCTTTAACCCTGCAACAAATATTACTTATTCAATGGCCAAAAGTGGTTTTGTGAGCATTGAAGTGTTTGACTTGCTGGGAAGAAGAGTAGCAACACTTGAGAATAATTACCGACAAGTGGGTGAACACACCGTACGTTTTGATGCCGGTAGCCTTTCAAGTGGTCAGTACATTGTGCGGATGCAAACTCCGGGATATGTTAAGACACAATCGATCACTTTAATCAAATAAGGATCAATACCAGAAAAGCCTCCCGTCGGGAGGCTTTTTCTTTAAAATTACTACCGTTTTGTGAAGGCAACTAAACTCATAATTTGAGGGTGCTCCCGCCATGTAAGAAACGGACTTTCATACATAATGAATTATTAATTCTTTGACTTGTTCTGGTAATACTCCTGAAGAATAAAATAGGCCTGTTTCTTTTCACCCTGATCACCTATCAAGCCCTTGCGGTTCCAGCCGTCCTGAATACCAGAAAGTTGTCTTCTCGGAGAACGGAAATCTGTGAGGATCCAGGGAGAGAAACCCCTTAGATTCGGGATGTTTTCAACCATCTGAAGGGTTTTTGTATAGAGATCAGCCTGGTATTCCTCACTGAAGCGGGTTAGTGAATCGGCGTGGAAACCCGCTTTTGCACCGGCTCCAAATTCGGAGATAAAGACGGGTTTGTCGTATGGAACCTTCCAGGAAGACTGTAGGGTTTTATCCGGTAATCCATTATACCAGCCGATATATTCATTAAAACTGACTATGTCTACATATTCGGCCAGTTTATCCTCTACAATAAACTCCAGTGGTTTTCCCGGTTCAGTATGTACCTCCATTGCCGCGCTAAGTAATCTGGATTTATCGAGGGAACGTGCCAGTTTCGAAAATTTGTGGAGGAATTCATTTCGGGGTTCACTTACCGGGGTTTCGTTAGCCAACGACCAGATGATGGTTGCAGCACTGTTTTTATCACGCTGAATCATGGCTTCCAGCTGTGCTGCAGCATTAGCATAGGTTTCAGGGTTTTCCCAGTGGATGGTCCAGTAGACCGGAACTTCTTCCCAGAGCATGATCCCCATCTCATTCGCTTTTCTGATCATATGCTCATTATGAGGGTAGTGCGCCAGTCGGACAAAATTACATCCCAATTCTTTTGCCCAGCCAAGGAGCAGCTCTGCATCTTCCTCAGAAGCAGCTCGTCCTACCCGATAGGGGACTTCCTCATGAATAGATATTCCTCTCAGAAATACTGGTTCTCCGTTTAGCAAAATATCAGCCCCTTTGGTCTGAACCGTTCTGAAACCGATCTCATCAATTACTTTATTCTGTTGAGTGGATATGACAACATCGTAGAGCTTTGGATTCTCAGGAGTCCATTTTTCAATTTTTTTTGTGGGGATAGTAAAAGTGCCAAATCCGTCACTATCAGTTACAAAATCAATATTCAGTTTTGCTTCAGGAATGCTGATTGATACTTTTTGAGAAGGTATTTCACCATCTATCTGTATATAACCTCTGATGGAGTTTGGATCATTGGGATCAAGTTGGATAAGATAGTCTTTAATAAAAGTCTCTGGGGTTTCAACAACAAGAACATCACGGGTGATCCCTCCAAAGTTCCACCAATCAGTGTTCACAGTTGGAACAGCTTCCGGTTTGCGATTATTGTTAACCATCAAAACCAGGGAATTCTCTTCTTTGATGAGATCAGTTACTTCATATTGAAAAGGAGTGAACCCACCAATATGTCGTCCAAGTTTCACTCCATTGAAATAGACATCAGCACGGTAGTTAACAGCCCCAAAATGAATAAAGATCCTACTGCGATCATAGGTTTTGGAATAAGTAAATTTCTTGCGGTACCAGATCGATCCTTCGTAGTATTGCAGTCGGGGATCCTGGTGATTCCAGTCTCCCGGCACCTTGATAGTGGGGGAAGTATCCCAGTCGTACTCCAGTAATTCAGTTTTGTCGTATTGCTTCGAATCGGTGAAGTAAGCACTTCGGGGAGGATTTCCCATTTCATCGAAAGCATTAAGCCTGTAATTGTAGAATCCGTTCTCATACGGATCGATCAGAAATTTCCACTCTCCGTTTAGTGAGGTGACCGAGCGATTATGAACATTGATAATATTCTCGGATTGAGCAAAAAGAGTGGAACTGAATAGTACACCCAGTAAAGTGAGTTTGAGGGCTTTCATAAGGTCTTCATTTGGTTAGGAGACCAAAGAAAGAGAAAGCCAGGAAAAGGAGCAAGACTATTTTAAGTTATCCGTTTTCTTTCTGGATTCTTCAGCCATTCCTTTGTGATAGTTTTCAAGCTTTTTAGAAATGGTCTCATCTTCAGTTCCCAGAATTCTGAGAGCAAGCAATCCTGCATTCTGAGCTTTGCCGATGGCTACTGTTGCAACGGGAATACCATTCGGCATCTGAACGATTGAGTATAAGCTGTCAACCCCGCCCAGGGCAGAGGTTTGAACAGGAACGCCTATAACCGGAAGGGTAGTGTGACTGGCAAGCATGCCGGGAAGATGAGCTGCTCCACCTGCTCCGGCTATAATGATCTTAATGCCTCTGCCTTTGGCTTCTTTACCATAATAGGCCATATCATCCGGGGTACGGTGAGCGGAAACCACTCGTTTTTCGAAAGGAACACCAAATTCTTCCAGAATATCTGCTGCTTGTTTCATTGTAGGCCAGTCGCTGTCGCTGCCCATTACTACTCCTACCAAAGGTTCTGCCATAGTATTAAAATCGAATTAATGGTTCGTAGAAATTCCAAAAACGAAATTCCAAATGCCAAACAAATATAAAAAAACTTAAATCTCAATTTCTGAAGTCACTTTCGAGACTACTTTATCAGCACCATTCGTCTTGTTCTGCTCCCAAATTCTGAATCCACTTTATAGAGGTAGATACCCGAGCTAAGCATGGAAGCATCAAAACGCACAGAATGAGTGCCCGGGGTTTGGACCTCATTTACAAGTGTGGAAACAAGCGACCCCTGGATAGTATATACCTTCACCGACACAAACGATTGCTGAGGAATAGTGTAATGGATAGAAGTGGTCGGATTGAATGGATTCGGATAATTTTGGAATACTTCGAATCTTTCCGGCTGATCTTCAGGTTCATTAGAAACACCAGAAGTATTTTGAATGATGAGCGAAAGCGAAGAATTCTGAGACTCTGTCATTTCTATGGGGTAGGTAACAGATCTTTCCAGCAAATCAGTTTCCAAGGTTTCCTGATCTTTTATAGAGAAAGTGAATCGATCTCCCATATTGACTTCCTTCAGGATCTTCAGCTCCAGAGAATTATCGGTGTTATAAGCGTTTATCTGCAAAGGAATAATGAAGGGTTCAGAAGATCCGAAAGGAAGTGAGATCTGCGTTTGCTGTATTTCAGCTCCATTTCTGGTTCCAATCCCGGAAATTGACAAAGCTGTTTTGTTTAAAGGGGGGAGCTCTTGAGCGTCTTTGTCATCCCAAAAGATCTCCGATGATTCTGAAAAGTACACTACAAACTGATCTTTAATAGTATTAGCTGGATCAGAAACTGATAAAACTATATAAGCGTGATCTTCAGGAAGGTCCTTGAGGAAATTCCCATCTTCAATGACTGAAGCTGATGGTATCGTTACGCTGCTGGCATCGCTGTTTTCGATCATAATACCCTGCCAGGCTGCTATAGAATCTCCAATAGAAGTAGTAGTTACATAAGATTTTGATTCCGGGTCATAGATCTGGCCCACGCTGCTGGTCAGAGATCCGCCATTAACGGTCATCTGTCCAAAGTCGATAGCCTGATCGAAAGGATTTCCGATCAGATTCCAGCCATCGCCATTAGCATGGAGATCAATGTCAACATCTGAGTTGGGGGTAGATCCTGTTCCTCGGATAGTCAAGGGTAGCTCGGCACTTTCAGCAGTATCGTTGTCGAAGAAATAAAGTATAAATCCTTTTCCATTTTGCAGTGAATCAGAGAGAGAGGAGGGATATTCCCATTCCGATCCGGACCAGGAGGTATAAAAGTTACGGGTATGTCCGTCTCCAAAACCCTGAATGGGGGTGAAGGCGGTTATATCTGAGATTGGCATATCTATCGTTGGAGCAGCCATCATTCTCCATCCTGCAGTTCCTGAGATCGTTACAAACGGGAGGAATGGATCTCCGTTTATTTTGGTGCCGGGTGAGAATAAGGAAGCATCATCGGTATCAGCATCACTGTGAGCATAAAGACTATCGCCGGTAATATCAGGATTGAGGGTAAGAGACTCTCCGCTGATATCGCCCGGGTATTCCAAATAGGTGATGACATCATTAGCCGGGGTTTTGATATTCAGTTTATCTCCGGAATTATTCAGACTTAAAGTTTCAGAGGAGGCCGCCTGAACATCAGCTCCTCCAAAATCACCCACAAAAGTATCTCTTCCGAACACCAGTAATGCCTGTCCAGGAAGGATCGTGGTACCGGATTCGATGACATGGCGATCTTCGGTATTATCTGCAATGATCCAGTTATCCAGAGTAATAGCAGATTCGGCAGTGTTTATGATCTCAAGGAATTCATCTGACACACTTCCGACATTACCATCGTTATTGGCATCTCCGTCAGTTGGGTCAGGATTGAAGTGAATTTCATTAATGGTTAGCGAAGGGTAATCAGGAAAGGTAACGGTACTGAAAGACCGGGGAATTACCGCTGCAAAAGCATCGATCACTTTTTTATGGCCACCAAGTGATCTTCTTATGATCGAACTCTGCTCCATATGAAAGAAATATCCGGTATTACTGACAGGCTGATCATCAGCAGGATTGCCGGAACCGTTGATATAGCGACCCTGCACATTGGTGGTTCCGCTGAGAGTGCATAAGGAACCATCTCCCGTCATAGCAGCATCAATCCCATAAGCGATCAAAGTATCACGCACAGACTGGAGTGAAGGCTGAGGGTCATCGCTCCGGCCGTTAGAGAGATATACATCCTCACAACTTGAACTTGCATGACCATGCACATTAATAGCATAGACATTAGCTGACAGCTCTTTGGTCGACTCGTGAGCGATCTGGAAAGCACTTGAATCATAATGAGCCATATCCGAAACCTTGAATTTCTCTGACAGGTCGGAATCGTTACATACTGTGGTAGTTCCGTCGCTGAAAGCAGAATCGGCATTAGCGCACCTATGAGTCCCAGCCATGGTAAGTACCCTTGCTCCCAGATATTGAAACAGATTCACACCTTCCTGAGGAGTGAATGAATCATGAAGAGGGTGGGGAACAGCGATGATCGCATCCCGCTGGTATTCAGGGTCGGAAGCGAATAAACCCCATCCATAAACAACAGGTGTTTTCTCCCGGATAAGATAATATTCGCGATTTATGAATGAGGTATCTGTCAGGAGTACCATTTCATAGTTACTGAAATTAGTACTCAGACTGTCCTCGGCTTCGGAATAGGATTCAGCCACGAACAGGTCCATCATCCGTTTCCATTGTTTAAGCTGAAGAGAATCGGGGACAACATACCCTTCAGAACCTTCATCGGGCATCAGGTTTTGTTCATAGTGGATGAACTCCCCCATCAGATTACCATTTTCAGAAGATATCTGAGCTTGTACCGATACCGGGATAAGTATCAGAAGAAATAGCAGTCTTTTGAATAATACCAAAGCGTTTCAGATTGTTGGAAAATGATACGCCGGAATACTAGTGTTTTTTTATGGATTTGGGAACAGGTGTTACGAATTGTTTACCTAGATCTCTATCGAAGAAGTCACTTCTTTTGCTTTCTGATGGGTTTTCTCAAGATCATTTCCCAGTAAAGTATAATGTGCCATTTTCCGGCCAACTTTACTTTGCAGTTTACCATATACATGCAGATGACCATTGTCCGTTTCAAACCCCTCAGTTATATGATCCGCTGCAGCTGGACGATTATGTGTTCCTAAAAGATTGATCATCGCTGCCGCGGGTTTGGTCATGGCTGTTGATCCGAGGGGAAGTCCTAATACCGAACGTACATGGTTTTCAAACTGGGATGTTACACAGCCTTCAATGGTATAATGACCAGAGTTGTGTGGTCGGGGAGCAGACTCATTCAACAGTACCTCACCGGTTTCAGTCAAAAAGAACTCAAATGCATAGATCCCTTTTCCATCAATGGCTTCAACTGCTTTGACCGCGAGTTCCTGTGCTCTGAGTTGATACTTATCCTCGATAGGTGCGGGTGAAAGCACCGCTACACAAATATGATTTTCCTGAACAGTCTCACAGCAAGGATAGACCACAGACCCTGTTTCGTTTCGTGCTACCTGAACAGCAAGCTCTTTGGTGAACGGGACAAAAGCCTCTGCCAGAATATCGTGACCAGCTTCACCACCCAGTTTCTTAAATCCCTCCTTGGCTGATTCCAGATCTCTGGCTGTATGATTGCCGTATCCGTCGTATCCACCTTTGGAAGACTTCAGCATATATGGCCAGCCGTATTCGTCGCCAAATGATTTGAGGTCGCCTTCAGATGCAACCAGCTTGTACGGAGTAACAGGAATCCCGGCATTCTCAAAAGTCTGTTTCTCGATCAGTTTATTTTCAATCAGAGCGAAGCTATCGGGAGAAGGGTAGATGGGGGTTCCGCTCTTTTCCTGAACTTCTTTCAAGAGCTCTGAGCTGATGAACTCATTTTCAAGAGTTACCACATCACATTCTTTGGCAAAAGCCACCATGTCATCAACAGAATCAAAAGAACCGGAATAAGAAAAGGGGGTCATAAATTGAACGGGTTCATTTTCAGGTCGGTCGGAGAATACAGAAACCTGGATTCCAAAACGGAAAGCCTGAAGAGCGCTCATTCTTGCTAATTGTCCGGCACCGAGAAAGCCGAGTTTGGTGGTTGCTGGGAGTGATGTACGGGGCATGAATTTTTTCTTTTTAAAATAAGAAATTAACAATTAGGAATTAGGAATAGATAAATCCGTATTCCTAATTCCTAATTACCATTCTCTTTCTCTCAACTTTATTCTTAATTTAGCTCCACATTAAAAAGACAGCATTACGCCCTACATGGATATAGAAGTAAAATTAAAGCAGATCAAATCCCGGTTTGAGGAAGTAAACGCAGCAATGAGTGATCCATCAGTGTTTGACGACCCCGATAAGTACACCAAACTCACCAAGGAAAGAAGTGATCTGGAGGAATTGGTTGAAGATTACGACAAATGGGCTGATCTGAAAAACAGGTTTGATGGAAATAAAGAGCTCATCGATCTTAATGAGGATGCCGAGATCACCGAGATGGCTCGTGATGAGAATAAGGAGATCGTAGTGGAACTGGACAGGCTTGAAGAAGAGATCAAGATGAAGCTGGTTCCCAAAGATCCGGAAGATTCCAAGAATGCGATCATTGAGATACGTGCAGGCACCGGGGGTGATGAAGCTGCTATCTTTGCCGGAGATCTGTTTGATATGTACCGGCGTTTTGCCGATGGGGAAGGATGGAAGATGAGTTTGCTGAGCCTCAATGAATCGGAAAAAGGAGGTTACAAAGAGATATCATTTAGTCTTGAAGGCACGGAAGTGTTTGGTAAGATGAAATATGAATCCGGAGTGCACCGGGTACAACGCGTTCCTGCAACGGAAAGTCAGGGAAGAGTTCATACCTCAGCGGCAACAGTGGCTGTACTACCCGAAGTGGAGGAAGTTGATATCCATATAAATCCTGCTGATCTGAGAGTGGATACATTTCGGGCAAGTGGTGCAGGAGGTCAGCACGTAAACAAAACGGATTCTGCTATCCGGATCACCCACGAGCCAACAGGAATTGTGGTGGAATGCCAGGAAGAACGATCGCAGCATCAGAATAAAGAGCGCGCCATGACCATGCTCCGGGCTAAGATGTATGATATTGAACTGGAGAAGAAACAGAAGGCCCGTGCGGCGGAGAGAAAAAGCCAGGTTTCTACCGGTGACCGTTCTGCCAAGATCAGAACTTATAATTATCCACAAGGTAGACTAACAGACCATCGTATCAATCTCACTCTTTATAACCTTGATAGCATTATGAAAGGCGATATTGAAGAAGTGGTAAAAGCTCTACGTGTTCAGGATAACCTGGAACGTATGAACGAAATGGCGGAAAGTTAAAAGTCACTCAGAGCGAAGCAATGAGTCCACAAAGCAAAGTAATTTGTTAATAGCTGTGTAGATCCATCGCTTTACCCTGGATAACACTAGTAGTTTAATTGATTTGCAAACTCCTTCATCACCGCCCAGTGCTCATCTGTCATAGCGCTGATGCTGTACACAGAGATACCAATGGAACCGGCATCTTTTGCGTTTTGAATGGCGGTTTGAAATCCACCCGGGGTGAGGGATGGAATATATAATCCGGGCATGAGATCGAATCTCCCATGTGCTTCACGGATTCCCTGCTCTGCAGAGAATTTGATCCATTCAAGATTCTGTAAGTAAAAATTCTGATACAGCATCGGTAATGCAATATCCAGGTTCCAGCTGGCCCAATCCTGACGGACCATCTGTCGGCTCATTTCCGGAAAGGGAAATACTGCTGCGGTAAGGAGTTTATCATTCTCATGTGCGATCTCAGAGATCTCATTAACAAGAGAAGTCACTGCATTCAAGCGGTACTGCAGCCATTCCATGCTTAGTTCCGGATGTTCCATTTCCATCGGGTCTTCTCCAAAAATCTCTTTAAATCCCTTGCGGGCAATCGGATGATATCCATAATCGTATTCCGGGAATTGGTGGTCCTGTACAATGTCATATTTAGGTTGAAGCTCTTTTCCAAGGATCACATCCACATACCGTACATAGTCCAGGTGAACGGACTTAACTCCTTTGGCCGCAGCTACTTCGCGCATATTACTTTTGATATACTCCCTGGCACCCGGAGAAAAAGGAGAAAGCCATTGGTAATAATCCACATAAGCGCGATAGTCGTAGGAATTTTCGCCTTTTCGATTTACTGCGTACCAATCAGGGTGTTTGGCAGCAGTGGTATCACCGGGACGATTAAGCGTCCAGATCCAGGCGTGAATATCGATATCATAGTCATTAGCATAGGAAGCGACTTCTTCAAGTTTATCCTTACCTGCGGAGAGAAACAGGTCCGTCAGCCCATGTTCTGAAAATTTCGAAAGTTGTTCCCTCCATTCCACTTCACTGGTGGCAATATCGGCTCCTGTCCATGCACCGAATCTAAATGCAGGTTCTTTTTTGGCCGGGGAGCAACTGAAAAGTAAACAAGCAAGAATTGCAAAAGTGGTGATAACGGTTGAAAAGTTTTTCATAATCTTATTTTGTCATTTCGATCAGCCGAATGGCTGGGAGAAATCTCATGAGTTACTTGTTGGGAATATAATCCTTTAGATGTTTCATCCGACTTCGCTGGATTCGACATGACAGAATTGATACTCTGCTAATTACTAATGGTTAAATACCCATCCTGATTAAGAGTAAGGTTTCCATTATCAGAATGTACTGTTATTTCGAAACCCAGTTTAGTTTTTGCGAGACTGGCAGTTAATGGCATTCCGTTCACAATAAAATCCGGTCCGTCAAGATCCCTGATATCGGAAGTGAAGGATTCATTATCCCTCAGCCAGTCAAGTTGTTTTCTATAAAGATGATAGATCAATTGATACTCGTTTTGGTAGGGATCATCGTTCACCTCACTATTGGCATCACCCACAAAATAAAGGTAGCCCCAGTGTTCCGGCCGGTGCATATCAACAGCTGATTGCTGAGTCCACACCCAGTTGTTTTCAGGTAATCGATTTCCATTATCATCTAGTTTTCGTGTGTATTTCCCATCGGTGATTGTGTGTTGCCATTGAACCCGTGAAAAATTTATGCGCCAGGTACTTCCCTTGCCAAAGGGTGTGCCTCGATCAACGTCGGTAAGTGGTTTGATTGGAACAGCCCATTCTACGCTCCATCCTTTGTCTGTATCAGATGGATCGTTTACTGTGCCCTTTACATCTATGCCGACCTTTTGGTCATTAATATCCCAATGATCCAGAACCGGGCCGTTCCTTCTATAGGGCCGGGCGAGAAATAACTCCCAGATCGTACCCAGTACATTCACTTCAAATTCTCCATAATAGGGTTGAAACTGGTTGGGACGGATGAAGATCTCAAAATCATTGTTGTGGAATATCACGGCATCCCGTTGGGTGATATCGCCCCAAACGTGTTCTTCTTCCAGCTCGGCAT
This sequence comes from Rhodothermia bacterium, assembly GCA_030427885.1. Taxonomy (GTDB): domain Bacteria; phylum Bacteroidota; class Rhodothermia; order Balneolales; family Balneolaceae; genus JAUICM01. The sequence continues at coordinate 209,004 of JAUICM010000006.1, forward strand.
AAAAGTAGATAAAGTCTTCGTTCCAAAGCATTTTCATTCGTGTCTGGTAATAAGGAACTGGTTTAATGTCCCCCTCAATGTCGATGAAATGATCGGTCCATTCGGCGTTGGCCCAGTCAGCTTCATCTGCCTTTCCATCTATATCAATAGTGGAGGTAGCTTTGGTGATAGAATAGCTTTTTGGGATTGGAAGGTTAAGCACAGTTGGTTCATTGTTTTCACAACCAAAAGTGACAGCAACTATTAGTAAAGCGGGAAGGATCTTTTTCATGAAGGAAGGTAAAAAATTAAAATCCTTCAGCAATAAAAAAGCCCCACACATCGAAATGTGCGGGGCTAAGCATACACTTAATTATTCACTTAATTGTTGCTCCACAGTACTCGAGGTGCTGCACTGCGAATTTCTTTGCTTGCCACGCCTTCAAACTGCTTGAAGTTATTGATGAACATCTGGGCCAGTTTCTGGGCTTTCATGTCATACTGATGGGCATCTTCCCAGGTATAACGTGGGATGAGGATCTTGGAAGGAACGCCATCCACTGAGATAGGAACCTGGAATCCAAAGATCGGATCTTTCACATATTCCACATCATCCAGCTTACCATCGATTGCCTGGGTTAGCATTTTACGGGTATAGCTTAATTTCATTCTGGATCCGGTTCCGTATTCACCACCAGTCCAGCCGGTATTCACCAACCAAACTTTAGATTCATGCTTCCTGATCTTTTCAGCAAGAAGCTCGGCATACACGGTTGGGTGCAAAGGCATGAATGGTGAGCCAAAGCAGGCAGAGAATGTAGCCTGTGGTTCAGTTACGCCACGTTCAGTTCCGGCCACCTTAGCAGTATATCCACTTATGAAGTGATACATGGCTTGTTCAGGGGTCAGACGTGAGATCGGAGGTAAAACACCAAAAGCATCACAAGTCAGGAAGATGATATTTTCAGGGTGATTTCCGGTTCCGGTCTTGCTGGCATTAGGGATAAAATCGATAGGATATGAGCATCGGGTATTCTGAGTCAGGCTCACATCATCGAAATCAGGTTCACGATCAGCGTTAAGTACTACGTTTTCCAGGATTGTACCGGGCATTTTAGTAGTAGCATAGATCATAGGTTCGCCTTCTTCAGAGAGGTTGATGGTCTTGGCATAGCAACCGCCTTCAAAATTAAAGACCCCTTTATCACTCCAGCCGTGTTCGTCATCACCAATAAGGGTTTTGTCAGGATCGGCAGAGAGGGTGGTTTTACCTGTACCAGAAAGTCCAAAGAAAACGGCAGTTTTACCATTTTCGTCGTGATTTGCTGAACAGTGCATGGCCATTACTCCCTTTTTGGGTAGTAGATAGTTCATCACTGAAAAGATCCCTTTCTTCACTTCACCGGAATACATGGTGCCACCTATAAGGATGATCTTCTTCTCGAAATTGCACAGAATAAAGGTACTGGATTGGGTACCGTCCACAGCAGGATCAGCCTCAAAAAAAGGAGCAGCCAGTACTGTAAATTCTGGTTCGTGTACTTCCAGTTCTTCTTTAGAAGGACGGATAAACATATTATGAGTAAAGAGGGCGTGGTAAGCTACTTCACTAACCACACGCACTTTGAGTCGGTTTTCAGGATCGGCACCTGCGAAAACATCTTTCACAAAAAGACGTTTGTCTGCCAGATATTCCTGAACCTTTTTGTATAGCCTGTCAAATACTTCCTCAGAAGCCGGCTGATTGATAGGACCCCAGTCGATATCATCCTGGATGGAATCCTGTTCGATCACAAATTTGTCTTTGGGAGATCGGCCGGTAAATTTACCGGTATGTACCAAAAGGGCATGATCTTTAGTTAAAATAGCTTCTCCATGAAGGATAGCATGTTCATAAAGTTCGGCTGGATTTAAGTTCCAGTATACCTCTTCGTTGTTTTCTAATCCTAGATAGTCAAGCCCAATATGGCTTTTAGCATGAACGTCGTAGTCCGCTTTCATAGCTCCTGTTTCAATTGGTTTGTAAGGTCCTTTCAAGATAAGCATTGTTGTATGGAATTTTAACCTCGGTGAGTGAGATTGGTTAATATTGAAGCCTTTTTTGAACCCGTTTAAATCGGCATTTTTTATTAATGCAGAATCAGGGAACTGCCTTAATATTCATCGGATTGATGAAGATTTTATGAAAATTTGAAGGGGTGAAAATTGATTTGGAAAAGTTCAAAAATATACTTGTCCAATATAGCTGGGTGAGGCTGAGAATTGTTGGTCTGTGTTTCAGAAAAGCGGTTACACGAGTGTGAAGTTTCCATGAAGAAGTGCTCAAAAAATTTCACCTTTTTATGTAGTGTGATCCTGAAATTTATGTGTTAGTTACTGCCAATCATTAACCAAAAATTTTAGGCAGCCTTGCCTGAAGTAAAATTTGAGGAGTAGTATGAGAAGAATAATACTATCAATGCTAACAGTGGTATTTACTGTTAGTGGGGTTGCAGCTCAGCAACTCTCGGTTGAACGGGACGCAGATCGGTTTATATCCTACCAGATCGGTTCCAGAATGGCAGAATCGGAACCAGTACCAAGCGACTTATTTAAAGCTGAATTAGCAAAACGTTTCAAGCAATCTGAGACGGGGCAATTCAAAGGTATGGGCGATCATCCTGCAATAGGGGCAAACATCAAACATTATACGGCGGTAAATACCGGAGATAATGGCTTGAGTGAGATCTTTACTCGGTTTGTATATCAAACTGCAAACGGAGACCTGTTTTTCGGTGCTCGCGGTATCGATATCTGGGACGGATTCACCTGGGAGAACATGAACCCAAATAATTCCGCATTTCCATCAGTATCGGTGTATGATATGCTGGAAGATACAGACGGGAATTTGTGGTTTGCTACCTTTTCAGGTTTAGTCCGCTGGTCAAAGTCTGCCAATATGATTGATGTGTATACTCCTGAAAATTCCGGCATCAAATCGCCATTGGTATATACATTGTACCAGGCTACTGACGGTAAGATCTATGCGGGTCACAGGTGGGATGAAACCTATTTGGGTGAAGTAACCATTTTTAACACTTCAGGTTCAGTGATCGGTACGGTTACCAGTGGTGAAGATGGTATGTATGGATCCAGCGTGGAAGATATAGTAGAAGATGCAGATCATAATATTTGGATCGCTACCGCGGCTGACCCTGCAACCGGAGAGTATGGTGGTGTTAATAAATACAACCCGGGATCTGATACTGTAGAGGTTTTCTACAATAAGGATAACTCCGATTTACCAACCAATGAAGTTAGTTCACTTGCTGTTGATAACGATGGCAACCTCTGGGTCGGATTATTTACAAACACTGGATTAGGCCACACTGAAGGCGGTCTGGTAATGTTTGATGGAACAGACTGGACATACTACAACAAAACCAACGGAGATGAGATCGGTAATTCGATCAGAGGCCTTGTTGTAAGTAAAGACGGGACTCTCTGGATTGCAGCAGGAGATGGAGCTTATTCTTTTGATGGCTCAGCATTATCTAAAATAACTGAAGAGGATGACGGACTTGCAATAAGCAATGTACTTGGGGTTTCTGAATTATACGACGGCAGAATTGCCTTTGCTAAATCGGTAACTGCCGGAGAAGGTGGTGGAGTTAGTTTTCTTGATCTATCAGACGACACCTGGGAACATATCAGTACCCGCGACGGGGGACTGGCTTCACAGGCTATCTTCGGAGCAGCGTATGACAGCCAGGGAAATCTATGGGCAACCGGATTCTACGGTCTCCAGAAATTCGATGGCGAAAAATGGACTCTATGGACTGAAAAGGATGGGTTAACAGCTACATACGGCTGGGACCTGATTGTTGACTCAAATGATAATGTTTGGGTAAATGGTGCACTTAATGGTTTGACCAGAGTGAATGCAGATGGAACCATCGAAACCATCACCGATAATGGTGTATTCGTGGAAAGTAACTGGGAAGCCAGAAATGGCGACATGTGGTTTGGAGATTATAATGACGACTATGATGGAACCGGATATTTCTATTCAAATGGGATGCTTAGATATGATGGTACTAACTATACTGTGTATGACTCTACCGATGGTTTACCAGCCGGAAATATGGGTACAGTAACCAGTATAGCGGAAGATGCAGATGGAAATATACTTGCAGCAACCTGGGATGGTTTGTACAAACTTGAAAGCGGAAGCTTCTCAAAATATGAGTTTGATGGTTATACCGGAGGAAGTGTGGAGAAAGTACACCTGGATTCTGCTGATCGCGTCTGGCTCAGCTATCAGGGTAATATTCATATGTTCGATGGCACCGACTGGCATGTATTCTATGGCTTCGGTTGGGTCGAGGATATTGAACATGATCTAAGTGGTCGTGTTTGGTTTGCTCAGCAAAACGGAGCAGTAATCTATGATGACGGCGAGTTCCATAAGATCACACCTAAAAATGGTTTCCCGACCGTGGGTACTTCGTACGGTTATGCCAACACCTATGATCTGGCACCTTCAAAAACCGATGCTTCTAAAATGGCATTTGCTTTATACAGAGCAGGTATTGCAGTGCTTGATACAGATCTGCCAATAGAGATAGCCAGTCTTGCTGATAACCCAAACGATCAGGGCGGATGGCTGAGACTGAAAGTTGACGGCTATTTACTAAGTCCTCAATTTACAGGTGCCAGTGCAGATGCCTGGAGAGCAGAAGTGATGATGGACGGTCACTGGGAAGCAGCTTCTCCTTTATCTCCCGCGAGCTCAAAATCTATTAGTGTTCAGGTGCCGGTAACCAAAGAAACAGGAGCTGCAGCTGATGAGACCAACAGTTTCGATTTCAGAGTGGTAGCCCTGGATATTGATGGTGATATAGTTGGAATTAGCGCTCCCGTAAATGGCTTTGCTGAAGATAACATAGTGCCTTCTCAGGTGGTTTCTCTGGATGGAGAAACATCCGCCACCGAGATATCACTTTCATGGGCTCCGGTACCAGACAATGATCTGAAGTACTATGCAGCTTATGAGGCCAGTGTATCTGATTTCGCTGGTAACGATCCGATCGCGGTGACTACTTCCACTCAGTTGTCTTTTGAAAATGATGGCTATGGTGGAATTGTAATTGTGGCTGTGGATGATCACAATAACTATGGCCCTGCTTCTGAGCAACTGGTAGTAACGGGGATTGAAGGCCATACTGAAGTTGAGGAATTCGAGCTTACTCAGAATTATCCAAATCCTTTTAATCCGAGTACTCAGTTCAGCTATAATCTGCCTCAGAATGCCAAAGTAAATATCACCGTCTTTAATAGTCTTGGTCAGGCTGTGAAAGTACTGGTAAATGAGGTGCAAACGGCAGGAGCTCACCAGGTGACATTCAGAGCGGGCGATCTGCCAAGTGGAATGTACATCTATAGAATTCAGGCTGGAAGTTTCACCCAGACCCGTAAGATGACCTTGCTTAAATAATTAGAAGTAAGAACCTTCCAACCAAAGCCACTCTTTGACCGGAGTGGCTTTTTTATTTGATGAAAAACATTTTTTTGGAATGCACTTCTCCCAGATCGCGGGTAATAAGCTGATAAAAATATACTCCACTGGCCAAATCATGTGTTCTAAACCTAACGGAATAATATCCTTTTGTCTGATATTCATTTACCAAGAATTGAATTTCTCTACCCAATCTGTCATATACCTTGAGCTCTACATAAGTATCAGAAGGTAACGAGTACATTATATTGGTAGACGGATTAAACGGATTGGGATAATTTTGATGGAGGACAACCCTCTTTGGGAAGTCTTTGGGTTCTGGTTCGTTGGAAACGGGGAGGGTTTTTAAAGATGTTGTAGTTCCTGACTCAATATTGAGCTCAAACAGTTCATCAGTTGTTAGCACATAAAGAAGTTCTGAATCAGGTTTTTTGTAGAGGCCCGAGATTTTATCATCAGGTGCCAGAAGCAGTTCGAAATTGTCTCCATAGTCAGGTGAGAAGTAGATATAGGATGAATCGGCAATAAACAGATGTCCATTTCTACTAAGGTCTGCTACCATAAAACGGATCCTGTTGAGTCCTTCGGGGGAGGAAAGGTCAGCCCATGAGCCATATTCTCCAAAGGAATCAGAGCGTTTAAGTGTAGCCACAGAACGATCATTAATTTTATTAATGATCACAGAATATATGACTGATGAGTCACTATCTATTGCAGTAAGGACATGAGAACCAGATGAATCTGCGATTTCGAAATGGGAAGAGTAATTAGTACTTCTGTATAGATTGCCAAATAAATCTCTGGCATAATAAAGTGAATCTAAAGCCGGATTTACTCCAATCAAAATCGGATAAAATAAAACACTGTCAACAAAATCATGGTATTGATCAGCATTACTAATTACAGGCCACTCATTGGGATCACTTGAAAGAGTTATTGTACCTTCACGATCAGGAGGATTAATAAACATTGATTCCTGATTCGGAGAGAAGAAAAAAAGACGATCCGAAGTATAAAAAATGGAAGTGTTTGGATTAGATTTAGTAATACAAGGCAAGAAAAAATTAAACACCGAACCGGTATATGCTTTCAGCCCAAAGTTGCACCCTGCTGAATTTGTAATAACCCATTTGTTGAGGTCATTGTTGATGAAACCGTAATCCTCAACAGATTCCGAGTCATATTCATCATAAAGACACCATGGACCAAAATAATCGTTGAATAGTATTGAATCTGTGTCAGTAGTTGAGTTGTAATGAAAAACGTTATTCTTATTAGGGTAGACTACATAGTTATTATCCGGGCAGGTAAATTTCTTTCTTTCATAGTGGCGATAAAACAAATGGGTAGTGCCTGTAGAATCTTCCATTCCCCTTAATTCATGGAAATATTTTTCCAGAACCTGACCTTTAGCTGGAAAGGAAAGAAGTATTGTGAATATGAACAGGAGAGCTAATCTCATTATTTGATCAGTGTGAATTGTTTGGTGTCAACGAATCCAGTTGTTTCCAATCTGTAGAAATAAACTCCGGATGAAAGTCCATAAGCATTGAAAGTTACTTGATGGCTGCCCGCATTCACTTTTCCATCCACCAACACAGCCACTTCACGGCCAAGTATATCAAACAACTTCAAGGAAACTACACTACTCACTGGCAACTGATACCTGATCACTGTACTTGGGTTGAATGGGTTTGGGTAGTTTTGGTGAAGTACCACCTGGTTGGGGAGGTCTGTGGGTTCAGGTTCGCTGGAAACCGGGAGTGTCTTTAAAGATGTTGTAGTTCCTGACTCAATATTGAGCTCAAATAGTTCATCAGTTGTTAGCACATAAAGAAGTTCTGAATCAGGTTTTTTATAGAGCCCTTTTATAGTATGAGTACTTTCGTAGAGAATGGACATAGATGCTGATTGATCCCAAAGATAGATTTTATTTCCAGATCCAATGTATACTTTAAGATCACCCAATCCTGTAGTTGTATAAACCCTGTTGGTATCAGAAAAAATAACGTCCCAGTTTTTTCCGGAATCTGATGATATATAGACTGAACTTGAATCAAAATGATTCTCCCGGTTTAATATAAACTCACGGGTATCTGTATTGGCAAGTAAATAACGATCGTCAGATAGTTCAGTAATGGTATTTACAGAAGACCACTGAAGGTCTGAGTTATAGAAGGTAATTTCTTCACCAGGGTTTTTAGTAGTAAAAAGGGAGTCATTTTTTTGAAGGAAGTTTACAGAATCCTGATCGCCATTAAATTTCAGGCTGGAGTAATCGAAAAACGAGACACTGTCTGACTTTCCGTAAATACATGGACTTTCACGACTCTCAAAACACTCATCTTCATCAGAAGAAATTGGCTTTACAAGAATTGCATAGGGGTAATCGATAGAAGGTAAAGTATCAGAGTTGAGGGTGATGAATGCACTGGCTAAAGAAATATTAGCGATTACAACTTTTGAGCTATCAGTTTCAGTCAGTGAAAACGAGGTTATTCTGTTAAAACCTCCGTGAAAGAATGAGCCATTATATCCAAATATATAATAGTAGCTATTGCTCCACTCGTCATCCCTGAAACTAACCCAAAAGGGTTTATTAATGTCATTATTAATGAAGAGATAATCGCCCGTTAAATTATGCGCTCCATAGAAATTAGTATACCTTCTTTCAGATTTAAAAAAGACAGAATCCTGATCTGTTGAAGTATCGTAATGATATATATGGTTTGAATATTGCGGATTATTGGATGCAGGTTCCGAAGTGTTAGAGCTGAAGAACCTGTAGAACAAATGAGAGGTAGCAGTTGAATCTTCCATTCCTCTCAACTCATAAAAGTACTTTTGATGCTCCTGAGCAAAGCCCGGAAGGGAAACAAGAACTGTTAAAACGGAAAATAGGAGTGTTCTCATGACCTATAAGATTGGTTTACATGAACATACAAAAAAAGCACTAAAACACAAGATAACCGTATTGTTATTAACGGCTTTCACCTCTACTTTTTGACATGAGCCGATTTCACTCTTATCTCAATTCTACTGTACACATCCTCGAACAATACCAGGGAAATGAACCTTTTTCTTTGTTCATAAAACGATTCTTCTCCAGAAATAAAAAATATGGTTCCCGCGATCGCTGGCTGATCTCAGATTTTTGTTTCTATTATTTCAGGCTTGGAAAAGCATTGACAGATCTGCCCGTGGAAGAAAGAATCCTGATCGGGATCTTTTTGTGTTCAACCAAACCCAATCGTATGCTGGAAACGCACAAACCGGAGTGGAATGAAAGAGCAGAAGCAGATCTGAAAACGAAGTGCACGATTATCGGGATTGAACATGATCAGTTACTGAATGATATTTTTCCGATGACAGATGATCTTAGTGAGGGGATGGATCACCAATCGTTTGCAGCATCCTATTTCACCAAACCAGACGTGTTTCTTCGGTTAAGATCTTCCGGTATTGCATCGGTGAAACACAAACTGAAATCAGCTCATATTCCTGCCACGCAGATCTCAGAAAAAACGATTGCTGTACCGGCGGGAGCGAAAGCAGATCGCGAGCTTAATATCGATTCTGAAGTCGTGATTCAGGATCTCAGTTCACAGAAAGTTGAGGAATTCTTTCCTGAACTGGAGCACCCATCGATTTGGGATTGCTGTGCAGCCAGTGGAGGTAAATCCATCATGGCTATGGATCACTATGAGAAAGCAGAGCTGACTGTTTCTGATGTGAGAGAAAATATTCTGCACAACCTGGATAAACGGTTCGAATCGGCAGGAATAAAAGAATACTCTAAACTGGTAGCCGATCTCACAAAACCGGTATCGGAACTTGAAGGGAGGCAATTCGATCTTATTATTGCAGATGTTCCATGCAGTGGAAGCGGAACCTGGGGCAGAACCCCGGAGCAACTATTCTATTTTGAAGAGTCAGGGATTGAACGCTATGCTACGCTCCAGAAAGACATCGTTTCAAATGTGATCCCACAACTTAAAGCGGGTGGGTATCTTCTTTATATCACCTGCTCAGTCTTCAAACAGGAAAATGAGGAAGCTGTGGAATTCATAAAAAGCGAATATGGCTTAGAGACGGAACAGCTTGAGCTTATCAAGGGATACGATAAAAGAGCCGATACCATGTTTGCGTGCTTGTTCAGTAAACAGTGATCAGTGTACAGTAATCAGTTGATTGGTGGCTTATATTAGATAACCTTCTTAACTGATAACTGATAACTGATAACTGATAACTGATAACTGATTTAGTTTAATATCTCATCCTCAACTTTAATATCTTTGGCCTTCTTGCAAGATGGACTGAAATTTATACTGAATGAGCACGATTGCCCACGAACGTTTTGAGGCCGTAATAGGTCTTGAAGTACACGCCCAGTTACTGACTAAAAGCAAAGCTTTTGCACCGGTTCCACCGATCTATGGTGAAGCTCCGAATACTATGGTTACCCCGCTGTGTCTGGGGCATCCGGGAACCCTTCCTGTAGTCAATGAAAACCTGGTTCGGTATATCATTAAAATGGGACTGGCGACCAACTGCCAGATCGCACCCAAATCTATTTTTGCCAGAAAGAATTATTTTTATCCGGATCTTCCCAAAGGATATCAGATATCACAGTTCGAGACACCTATTTGTCATGATGGTTTTGTGGATATTGAGTTAGAAGAATATGACAAGCGCATCGGTGTTACCCGTATTCATATGGAGGAAGATGCCGGAAAATCTATTCACGATCAGGATCCATATAATACCCTGGTGGATCTGAACCGTGCCGGAACACCATTGATCGAGATCGTATCGGAGCCCGATCTGAGAACACCGCAGGAAGCGTATGCTTATCTCACTAAGATCAAACAGATCGTTCAGTACCTGGAGATATGTGACGGTAACATGGAAGAGGGAAGTCTGAGATGTGATGCCAACGTATCTGTACGTCCACGCGGACAAAAAGAATTTGGTACCCGAACCGAGCTCAAAAACATGAACTCTTTCCGGAATGTGGAGAAGGCGATCGAATATGAGATATATCGACAGATCGAGTTGATCGAGGGTGGAGGGACTGTAGTTCAGCAAACACGTCTGTGGGATACATCAAAGATGCAATCCCGCCCGATGCGATCCAAAGAAGAAGCGCACGATTATCGTTACTTCCCGGAACCGGATCTTCCGCCAATCATCGTAAGTGATGAGATGAAGGAAGAAATAAGAGCTGAACTTCCAGAATTAGCTGATGTCCGGCAGAAACGGTTTGTTTCGGAATATGGAATGAGCGAAGATGATGCAAAAACTCTTACAGAGGATAAGTATTTAGCTGATTTTTTTGAAAGAGAAATAGGAGATTATCCCAACCCCCTAGACATATCTAATTTTATTAAAACACATGTTTTAAGAACTCTAAATGAGGATAAGAAACATATTTCAGAAGTAAATTTACCTACAGGATCAGTTCAAGCAATAGTTAGTCTAAATGGTAAAAATGAAATAAGCTCAAGTAATGCAGTTAAATTATACGATGAGATATATGACTCTTTTAACAATTTCCAAAATGTATTACCTGATCAAGATTTTGTAACTGGAAACATAACTTTTTTAAAAGGTAACCTAGATACTAATCCTGAAAGCGTTTCAAATTTTGTACCGATTAATACATCAATACCTGATTATTCGGTTAGAATAAACACAGATTTACCAGATAATACTTTGGTATATCTTCCAGTACTTGAGTACAGTAGTGCAAAAGGATTAGCTGAAAAACTTAACTTAATTCAGGTTTCAGACAGCGGATTCCTTGAGGAACTGGTGGATGAGATCATTGCCAATAACCCAGATGAGGTTGAACGCTACCGGGGTGGTAAAAAACAACTGATGGGCTTCTTCGTTGGACAAGCAATGAAAGCCTCAAAAGGTAAGGCAAATCCAAAAATGGTGACCCAGATGGTCGCAAAAAAGCTGGAAGGCTAAGTTTAGACAAATGAGAAAAAATATAATTTGGGTAGTTTTTGTACTACTGCTTGTAACGGTTTCCTGTTCAAGAGATGAGAAGCCGGTTAAAACGAAATTTATTGCTGAGGTTTCGGTCGCTGATTCGGTTGATCAAAGCGGAGATTTTTCAGGATTCAAATTCCTGATCTATCAACGAGAAAATCCTGTTGCTGCAGCCGATACCGTTTTCCTGGCTGAAACCGATGAATCAGGTAAGCTCGAAGGCGAATTTGAAGTACCGGATGCAGGATTGTATCCTCTGCAATTAAGCAGGAATGGTATATCACTGGTGCAGCTTAATGTAGCTGTTGCTGACGGTGACACCATTCAATTTAAAGCTGAGTTTCCAAATGTGGAGGAAACCCTTGAGATCGATTCCAGAGAAAACAGAGCTATGCGAGTTTATGAAAGGGTTGAAAGAGGGTTTCAGCAAACCAATGCCTTTATACTGGCCGGACAAATAGCAGATTCACTGATACCCGGAGAATTCAGAAAGTGGAGCGATCTGTACTGGGAAGTATATGAAAAGCACAAAGGAACCCTGGCATCCAAATTTGCACTGGAAGGGGCCATCTCTTTACTGGAAAGGATCAACCGGCCGGAGATGTTTGCCAGGATAAATCAGTCTTTTGATGAGGATCTGACCTTTGGACTGGCCCTTACACTGGGTAAGAATTATGTTGCAGGAACCCGTGGTCTTGAAGCAGCCATAGCTTATGTTGATTCTGTGGCTGAGATCAGTGACCGTGAAGGGGTTGAACGTGCAGCTGCTCAATCGATTGTTAAAATATATCTGGATAGTGCATATGTTGATAAAGCAAATACACTGCTCGCTCAATATGCCAAAAAGTATAATAAGAAAGATCAGGAGCCTTCATTCTGGTATAAGAACATGAGGTTTGAACTTGCTAACCTGGCTCCGGGAATGGATATCCCGGCTTTTGAATTTGCCACGACAGAACAGGACACTATCACAAATACTTCTCTTAAGGGATCAGCGTATGTGCTGGAATTCACGCAAATGGCTAATAAGTTATATCAAAGCCAGTATGACGAAGCAACAGTGATCTTTCAATTGTATGCCCCTCAGGGACTTAAATATTTTACACTTCCTTTTGATGCCAGCTCAAACACCATTATTGGATTCTTTCAGGAAAGAGATCGTTTTTGGTCACTGGTAGAGCCACCTTCATTTGATAAAAAAGAAGTCGCTGAAGATTTTAACATCAAGTATTACCCGACCCGTATTCTGGTTGATGCCAACGGGAAGATCGTACGAAAATATGTAGGGGATGAATTTGAAGATATGATCCCTGATATCATTACAACCTTAAATAAGTAAAAGGCAAACTAACTATGCGCCGTTTTTTAATTGCAGGTAACTGGAAAATGAATTGTGGTCCGGCTGATGCTGCCGAGCTGCTCGAAGGACTAAAAGAGAAAAAAGCCGAAGTGGCTGAAGAAGTGGATGTGTTGGTATGTCCGCCTTTCGTATCCCTTTCAATGTCGGTGAACTATCTTCATGATACTGATATCGAAGTAGGAGCTCAGAATATCCATTTTGAAGAAAACGGAGCCTACACCGGGGAAGTAAGTGCAAGCATGCTGGTTGAAGCTGGTTGCAACTTTGTGATCATAGGGCATTCAGAACGAAGAGAATATTTTGGTGAAACAGATACCACAGTGAATAAAAAAGCTAAGAAAGCCCTTGAACATAATATTGTGCCTGTTGTTTGTGTGGGTGAAAGCCTGGATCAGCGTAAAGCAAATATCCATTTTGAGCTGGTTAAAAATCAGGTTACTGCAGCATTCGAAGGGATTTCAGATACAGAAGCTCTTGATATCGTGATCGCATACGAACCGATCTGGGCTATTGGAACAGGTGAAACGGCCTCTCCGGAACAAGCCCAGGAAATGCATGCGCATATTCGATCAATCCTGGCTGAGCTGTACGATCAGGAAACAGCGGATGGCATCAGGATTCTGTATGGTGGAAGTATGAAACCGGGGAATGCCGAAGAACTGCTTGGACAGGAAGATGTGGATGGCGGACTAATCGGCGGAGCAAGCCTCAGTGCTGATAGTTTTGCTGAGATCATCACCATTGCTGAGAAGTTGTCATAAAAGACGGGTACCGGAATTTGAATATTATGCTTTTAGTGAGTTTTAAACCCACCCCTTTATCCCCTCCCAAGGAGGGGAAATTTGATGTTGTTTTCTTTATTTAGTCAAAGACCGTCCCCTCTTGAGAGGGGACTGAGGGGTGTGTGATATTACTAGCTAGGCATTCAAAAAATGAAATCAATGTCTTATAACGTATTACTAATCGGAAGTGGAGGAAGGGAGCATACCCTTGCCTGGGGAATAGCGAAATCACCCAAACTCAGCAAACTATTTATAGCCCCCGGTAACCCTGGTACCGCTTCTCTGGGTGATAATGTAAACCTGAATGTTTCTGATCATAATGCAGTACTGGAATTCATTGAGTCGAATGCAATTGATCTCACTGTTATTGGCCCGGAACAACCTCTGGTGGAAGGAATAGCTGATTTTCTGGATGCAAAAGGTCATGCTGTATTTGGCCCAAAACAACAGGCGGCAATGCTGGAAGGGAGTAAAGAATTTGCCAAAGACTTCATGAAGCGTCAGAATATCCCTACCGCCAAATATGAAGTCTTCAGTCAGGATGAATTTGATAAGGCAGCGGAGTACATCAAATCGGAAAATAACTACCCGGTTGTGTTAAAAGCAGACGGACTTGCTGCAGGGAAAGGCGTGCTGATACCTGAATCAGAAGAAGAAGCGCTGAAAGCATTGGAAGAGTTGAGATCTGGAAGTCTGAGCGGCGCAGCTTCGCGCTTAGTGATCGAAGAGTTTATGGAAGGGGAAGAAGCTTCAGTTTTTGCGATCTGTGATGGAGATTCTTTCAAAGTGATCGGTAATGCACAAGACCATAAACGGGTGGGTGAAGGTGATACCGGACTAAATACCGGAGGGATGGGAGCTTATTCACCGGCACCAATTGTAACTCCGGAATTGCTCCAAAATGTTGAAGCAGATATCATCAAACCCACTATTGATGGCATGAAAGCTGAAGGATATCCGTATCAGGGAATTTTGTATGTAGGATTGATGATCACAAGTGAAGGCCCTAAAGTAGTGGAATACAATTGCCGTTTTGGTGATCCTGAATGTCAGGTGATAGTACCTGCCATGAGATCAGATCTGCTGGAAGTGATAGCGGCATGCACAGAGGGTACACTTTCAGAAGCGGTGATCGATCTGGATTCCAGATACCGTTGCACTGTGGTAATGGCATCCGGGGGATATCCCGAAGCCTATGAAAAAGGAAAAGAGATAACCGGAATTGAAAAGGTTGATAAAGCCATCGTATTCCATGCCGGTACTAAAATGGAAGCCGGAAAATTACTTACTAATGGTGGGCGTGTGCTAAACGTAGTAGCTGAGGGAGAAACGCTTAAAGATGCGATTGATGCTTCCTATGCCCAGATCAATAAGATCCACTTTGACAAAGCCTTTTACCGGAGCGATATTGGAGCCAAAGGTTTAAAAAGAGTTACATGAAACTCAGCATGCACCCCGTTCAAATTCAGAATTTTCCCCTCTTGAGAGGGGATTCAGGGGTGTGTTATTTAGCGGTTCTTTTGATGCTCTTGATGAGTGGCTCCTCATCAGCCCAAAATAAAGCAGTCCAACCGGAAGTACTCTACAATAATCTCAGCAAACCAACTTCAGTTTACGCAACTCAAAACCACTTATTTGTAGTAGAATCAGGTAAGAACAGAGTGTTAAAATTTGACCATTTTGGTCAGCTTATAGAAAGTTATGGTGGGCTGGGTGCAAACGAATACCAGTTTGATCTGCCAATCGATGTTGACGCTACCAACGGATTGAAGATCTATGTTTCTGATAACCGGAATAACAGGATACAGATCTTTGACCGGCACTTTCAGTATCTGTCGACACTAAAACGTTATCCATGGGGCCGATCGTCCCGGCCGATACGTCCTACTCAACTGGGAGTAAATAATTTCAATGAGTTGTTTTTCTACGATCAGGATTCGAACTCGATTATTAGTGTAGATGACAAAGGGAATAAAATGGATGAATTTCTTATTCCTGGGGTTATTCGTGAAGTTAGTGATCTTCAAGTGGTGGGCAAAGATCTCTATATTTTGGATCTGAAATCGAAGAAGTATCATATTCTCACCTATAACGGAGTTCAGGCCCGGAGCTTTCCCTTGAATGGAGCCATCCAGATATTTGTAGACCGCAATGGGGAAGAGTGGCTGATCTATCCATCATCCATTCAAAATTCCAGAAACCCTGAAGTGTTGATCGAGTTTCCTCAGGATATAACGATCAAAGACGTGACAAAGATCAACGGCGTTTTTTATATCCTGACTAATAAATCTATGCTCTCAGCAGCAGCAGAATGATCCCGTTCAAAGATTAAGTCTATTAATATGAATGTTGATCCATTTGATATCGAAACTACATTTGAAGAAAAAGCCCTTCAGGTTTATGAATATCAAAGGGAGAACAATTTGGTGTATCAAAAATTCTGCAAAGCGCTCGGAATTCAGGATGTTCAGTCAGTAGATGAGGTCCCTCTGCTTCCAATCCAGGCTTTCAAAGACACAGAAGTTATTACCGTAACGGATAACTCAAAACTAAGCACTCAACACTCAAAACTATATTTCGAAAGTAGTGGGACCTCCGGCATGCAACGTAGCAGGCATTATCTGCTGGATATCGATATCTACAAAGAATCACTGATCAAAGGGATGAGCCAGTTTTATGATCTGCAGAATTATGTGATATGGGCATATACTCCAGGCTATAATGAGAACCCAAATTCCTCGCTCATAACCATGTTGAATGCTCTGATCAACAGTGAAGGATCAGGGTTAAGCCGCTTTCTCGAAGTAGGAAAACCGATCTCCGGGACCCATTTAGAACAGATTAAGGATTCAGGTAAAAGACTGATGCTTTTCGGGGCAGCATTTGGATTGATGGATATTGTTGAAAGTAGTACAAACCTGCCACCAAGTACGATCATCATAGAAACAGGAGGGATGAAGACCTGGCGCAGAGAGATGAGCCGTAAGGAATTACATACAAAACTTGCCCGGGGATTCGGATTACCTGAACAGAATATCCATTCCGAATATGGTATGACGGAATTACTAAGTCAGGCCTATAGTTTGGGGGATGAGTGGTTTGAATGTGCCCCCTGGATGAAGGTTTCAATTCGTGACCCAAAAAATCCAATGAATGAACTCGAATATGGAGAAAATGGGTTAATTGGAGTGATCGACCTGGCTAATATTAATTCATGTTCATTTATATTAACCGGTGATAGGGGTATACAGTCTGAGGATGGACGGTTTCAGGTAATGGGCAGGTGGCACGCTCAAAATCTGAGAGGCTGTAACTTTTTGATTGACAGAGATTGAAGAAGAGGCAAAAAATCAAGGTAGCAAAGGCACAAAGAGATAATTTAACAATCTTCCCCTGTTGAGAGGGGATTGAGGGGTGTGTTAATGAATATAGATCAACATTTACAGCGAGTGGAACAAGCAGCCCAGCGCTGGCTTCAGCCCGATAACATGGCTTTGAAAGCAGCTATTGACCGTACCGTTGCAGAAGAATTATTCACATTAGAGGATATTAAATTCCAGATCAGAACTCTGAAAGAGAACATCGATTCAGGACAGATTTCCGAATGGGCAGAAAGAGCAGGGCTGAGTGATTCAAAGAATTCAAGAGGGAAGAAGGTTCTGTGCCTGCACGCCGGGAATCTGCCCTTAGTTGGATTTCAGGATGCCCTGGGAACCATACTATCAGGTGCAGATTATTATGGAAAGCTGTCCAGAAAGGATCCGTACCTGCTCCCCACTTTTCTGGATGAAATACAGAAGGTTCTTAATGATCAGAAAGTAAAGTATTCAACGGATCTTGAGCAATTCGTTAAACTGAAATCAGATAAGGTTCTTTTTGCCGGCTCCGAAAATTCAGTCCCAACAGTTAAAGAAGAACTGGCTCGGTTAGATCTGGTGAATAGTGGTACTGAGTTTGTGATCCGTACCGCAAAATTCTCGATGGCGTATATCGCCAATGAAGATCCTGCGACTATCACAGACTTGGTAGAAGCGATATTTCGGTATGGAGGACAAGGCTGTCGATCCGTGGCAGTTGTGGTAAGTCCGATCCGGTTCAATAGCCTTAAATGTCATTTTCAGGATTATATTGAGGCCTTCTGGCTGAAAAATCCACAGCTCAAAAAACCAACCGAAGCACTGGCCTACCAGTTTGCCTATAACAAAGCCATTGACCGTCCCCAGGCATGGCTCGACCACTTTCTGATCCAGGAAAGTGAGGAATTCCCGGAACTCGATTTCACCCTGCATTGGGTACCGGGAGATGAGTCAAAACTCAAAGAACTGAAAGAGAGATTTGGTTCTGCAGTACAATCAGTCTATACCGCGGGAGAAAAGATCGAAGGGGTGGAGACAGAGTTTCTGAGTCAGGCCCAACGCCCACCACTTTGGTGGAAACCCGATGGGGTAGGGGTTATTTAAAAGCTAATTCGATATTGTAAAAGAGTTCCATTTGCCAGTGAAGTTATAGAACTTAAATGCCTCACTATCGCGAATTAATAATTGATTTGATTTCTTGAGGTAAAATATAGTTGGGTCTTCGAAAGTGCCAAACTCAGAAGCGAACCTAGTTTCTGAATTAACTTTAAGCGAAAAAATATCATCCGCAATTTCAAAAACGATAATGTCTAAAGTCGGAACATATGTTAGTAGCTTAATAAATTTGGAACTATAAAGAGAAGAAGAGATCATTGAAGTTAGGTTCATCAGCTTAATAGCGTCCGAAGAATAGAAAAGAGTATCAGATTGCAGAAGGATTGATGAAATCGGAGTATCCTCCTGAATAATCTGTTCAACACCATCGGTATTTGCATTATAACTGACTATCGAGTTGTGACAATTTGCAATAAACCTGTAATCTGAATTACTCCGAATTAAGCTTTCAATACAGCCACTTGATTCAAGTGTTTTTTCTGAAAGAAGTACCCCCGTAGAAATATTATAAGTATATGCAATATCCTTTTTGGACTCATTACTATACTCTAATAAGATTATTTGTTTAGAATCGGATGAAAATTCGAATGATATTGGCCAATTATCACGGACGTGTAAAGATTGAATCTCATTAAAGTTATCAGTATCAAAAATTTTTAAAGAGTAAGGCCCGTATACAGAAGCGCCATTCACAACTTCATATCTGAATACTCTCGTTGCAACATATTTATTATCTGGTGATATATTAATGTCGTCCATAATATAATTTGGATAAGTTTTACCTTTTCTAGTTCCTGTAGTTAAGTCAAATTTAGATATCCTATTATTCGTATCAGTTATAAATAAATGATCATCATTTTTTGTAAGTACTAATTCCTCACCTTCTAAGGCAGGAGAAGTAATCTGCCTATCCAATGAAATTCCAGGTGCGAATTGTACTCCTTTTATTTGAGTTGGTTCTGAACTCAAGGTCTTGATTCTGTAAAAATAGGTATCAGATGCGTTCAAATTCTCATCTAACAAACTTTTCTCGGTCCGGGCTAGAGTATCAATTGGGGCAAAATTATCAGTACCATTTATAGATTTTTCTACTATAAAATTACCATGACCGTTAGATTCAAAATAGTCCCAGAATAGCATTACAGATTTTTCAGAAACCGGTTCAATTTGAAAATTATGAGGTGGGTCTACAGAAAAAAAATTTGTAATAAGCTCTGAACTACTTGTTTGGTTATCTGATACTGCAACTAAACTAAATTCATGTTGCTCTTCTGTTGCTCCGACATTCGTTCTATAAGAAGTCAGGTCTTTTGTTATAGTAAATTTTTCTGTTTTGTCTTCATATGTATGATATATCAGGAAATAGTCTTCAAAATCTGAGTTGTCACTCCATGAAAAAGAAACATTATTTTCATTGTGGAATTTTAGATCAAAATTTGATGGTTGATTAATTTGGAATTTTTGTGATTCTGAACCTATTTCCTCAAAAAAACCAAAGGGGGTTTGAACAAAAGTTTTTGCACGAATTGTAATACTAAACGTCTTTGGGAATTCTAAAGTAAATGTGCTTGAAGTATTTCCATATAAAGTGTCGATCGTTTCAAAACTTGAAAGATCATTAGTGATATTTTTTTCTAGTACAATGGCATCATAGTTTGCAGAACTTGTCAACCAGCTTAGTTTTAGAAGATCACTACTTTCGTCAGCCAATCCGATAATATCAGTAACAACACCAAATTTGACTTCTGTTTGGAGTATTGCTCTTGTAGTATCATTTATTGAGGAATCTGAAATATCACCAAAAAAAGGTATGACTCTGTAGATGGTTTTGGCTCCAAATTCTTGACTGAGATCCTCATACTGTGATTGATTTGGAGAGAGTGTATCTATGTTTTCAAAAATTGGATTAGATGAAATGCTTTTTTGGATCAAAAATCCCGATTCTGCAATTGACTCATCTTCCCAAATCAATTTTATGATTCCACTGCTGTCAATCTCGTTTCTAAGGTTACTAATTGATGGAACATACTTATTAGACTTAGGATCATTAATATTATCTCTTTCATAATCCGGACCTGTACTACAATAAGTAATAATCAATAATAATGAGATTAAAACTACAGAATGGATTTTAGTCATGGCTTAAAACTCATTTGTAGAGTTGCTCTAGGAATAAAACCATTTTCAGTTAATTGATTCGAAAAATAAAAATTAAGAGGTTTTGCTTCATAATAACCTCCATTCGGTTTGCTTATAAAAGCATCAATTATGTTGTATATATATGAAATCATAGTGATGCTTAAGTAAACTTGTCTTTTATTATCGAGTGTAGTCAAAATTTTATGTTGCTTATCTACCAAGTCACCTAATCTTAAAGCTTCTGATTCTGTTGTTGCAGAATTGTAGCGAAGGGTGAGATTAATAAAATCCCGATTTTCTAAACTGTACTTTTTGTTATTTCTGAACCATAAATAAGCAAAAAGAGACGTGCCACTAAATATTAAAGTTCCCTTTGTGTATTGCTTTTTATATATCTGACTTGCGCCAGGAACCAAACTCGCGGAATAAGCAAGTTTACGAATCGGTTTAACGAAGTATTCGTTTAAAGTAAGAGGTTTATTATTTCTGTATTTAATTTTTACATATGATGTTTTGTGGTAAGGATTTTTAAATTCGATAGTATTAACACCAGGTTTAAAATCTAAAAATGCGAATCCTGTCCCTTTGAACTCTCCATCAAAATAAATGTCGGTATCACTATCAGTTTGCATAGCATAATTCGCATTCCAATATTCAGCTGCGGCGTAATTTGCATACAAAGATTCACTAGAGACATTATTAGATTGAAATAAATACCGAACTATTGTAGTAGTCCCTGAACTGACATTTGGGAATTCCAGATATCTAACATCAAAAGGGGTGTAAACCTCAACAACATGAGTACCTATTGGTAATCGAATGGAATCTCCTGATGCTATTTTCATAACTCCCATTACATCATTATCTAAAACAAGATGTGCTGAGTCGGTATTAAATTCGAATTTTAAGTAGCCTGATTGTTGTGCAGTACTAAACTGAAAAATAAATAGAGAGAACACAATGAAAAGATACCATCGAATCATGGATATTTTTATATCTACTTTTTTTTGAAATTTAATCATTTGTATAAGGCTGTTTAGCCAATTTTACTGTTCATTTGTAATAAACAATTCCCATGTACTGTTTTGAAAGTCATACTTTTTAATTCCTTCATCTGTAAACACAATTATAAACTCATCGTTATCAGAAAGCAGGAACCCTGATAAGTGGTCTTCTAAATCAAAAGTATAAGGTCTCTCTAAACTTCTTCTAAAGCACCTTAATATTCTATCATCCACATTTTTTTTAATAACAACACACTTAAGTTGCCCGTTATTTGAAGAGCCGAAATAAGAAATAAAATGCGGTTCTTTATCAAACTCAAGAACTTCAATTTTTGGATTATCCATATCAATTCTCATAACTCCATCATAAGTGCTGTGCAAATAATACACGTCTTCATTTTGAGAAAGAAGACCAGGATCACGTTCTGGTACTATATATTCTATTTCGTCGCTATTTAAGGTTAGTGTGTTCATTAGAGAGAAGTCATCAAGAGAGTAGCGAGTTAGTTTATTTTCAAAAACTTCGTATACCAATATTGACTTATCAGAGGATGCAAGTTTGAAGTAACCGGATTTATCAGTGGACGTCAAAACTTTAACAGTTTCTGAAGTATTCATGTCATATACAGATACTGAGAGTAATACAGAATTATCATTTTGAGGGGTGGGAGAGTAAAGAACTGCATACGGTGTATTTCTAACAAAATTAATTTCTGTAATGGACCCGGTTTGATAAAGTGGAGGTATAATTTTCTTCCGAGTATGTGTTTCAATATCATTTAATTCTACAAACCAAAAATTCCCTTCATTGAAGTGACGCGAGAAAAGAGTGCTGTTATTATACTCAACTATTTGAGTGGTTAAATGCCTGAGTTCAGGCTCGTATGCATAAACCTGTTGAAGATTTTCAAGGTCATAAACATATTGTGATCGATTTGATTTCGAGATTGTCGCATATCTTCCATCAGAAGTAATTTCCCCCCCAATTTTTGAATTACTAGCAATGTTCGTGTTTATTTCCTGGGTAAGTTTCGGTGTTATATTACGGGCGATGCTGAAATAAATATTATTTTCTGAATAGTAGGGACCTTTTTGTGCAGAAATTTTGAACTCATAGGAATGCTCATAAGAAAGTCCATCTATATTGAAAGAGCTGGAACAACTCTGAATTCGGTCAAATTCTGAATAATTGTTGGTGTTGGTATTTTTTTTTGATAAAACAATATTTGTTATTGGATCTCCATAATCTTCACAATGGATTTTCACCTCGTTTTCTGAAATATGTTCAAGTATAATATTATTAGGAATTTTTACTGAAGCCGATGGAGTAAATATTAAGTCATTAGATCTGGTGTATTCGTTTTCGGCATATAATTTATATGTAATAAGTTCTTCTGGAAATGAATTATAAGCAATTGAGATAGTTTCAGAAGCTTGAAATTTTCGTAAGAACTCAAAATCCGAATCACCGATTTTTTGTTCAATTGTTAATTGGGATAAAGGGCTAAAAGTGTGGGATATTGAAATATTTACACTATCTGAACTTACCCAATAAGCCTCAGCTGAATAGAGTGACTGATTTAAATCAGTCTGCACAGTATCTGAGAATACCTGAGTGCCATCTTCTTTTTCAAAGTATGCCAGAAGTCGATAATGAACATCAATTAGGTTCCAATCAATTGTGTCTATGAACTCATTTTTATCGCTAGAGAGTTCTTTTATTAACTCATAATCTTGCTGTTCATCTTTGGATCTGTAAATCAAATATCCGGTAACAAAATCTGAAACAGAAGCTTTCCAATTTAAGTTTATACCATCCGAAGTAAATGTGGCAGACAGGTTAGAGGGTTTTGATATCTCATAATCTGAACTCTCTGGATCAACAGGATTAGTAGCTGAAAAGACCGGATTTTTTTTACAGTGCGTTAATACTAAGATCAAAGCCAAAATAGCCGTAATGGTATAAAGAGGTTTTCTGATGCTCCTCACTGGGTGTTCAGGGGATATGCTAAAATTCCAATTCAAAACTCAATCTTTAGCTTAACTTCAGAATAGAGAGTTGAGTTAAAAGAGCTCATTTGTGCATGAACACGAGCTGGACCTTTATATCCTGATCTTGGTTTCAGAAAGCCATCGATAGTCGTAATTGCATATACTGCTAATGCACTTAAAGTAAACGCTCGAGTTTTAAAATTTATAGAATCCATTTCATCTAAGTATTTAATGGCTTGAGTTCTATACTGGACAGCTTGAACAGAGCTGGTAGTTAACAAGTATTCTTTATAAACAGAATCATATTTAGTTCTTATTTCATTATGCTTGTTGTTTTGAAAAAAAATCCCTGTACCTAAGGATGCTAGAGTGGCAATCGTAATTACGGCCCGAGTATTCCTTTTTTGGGAGAAATATCCGATTCCAGGGATGAACTTTAGTATTGGGGAAAAATTGAAAGGTCTTTCATTGTATCTAGCAATAGTTTTAATGCTCTGAAAATCAGCGTTAAAACTTTTGGTAAGTTTTCCTTTTTCTGGATGTACTATTTGAAGTTTGTGTTTTCCAGCAGATAATAATAACTCAGTATAATTACGGCCTACCAATTCACCATCAATAAAAATATCCGATTCCGAATCTGTAAATATTCTAATATTAATTTCATTTTGTAGAGCATGAAAAAAAGATCTTGGTCGTTTTGGGAATGTTGGAAAAAGTATGGTCTTTCTTGTTGTTTGACCGGTACGAACGTAAACCATTGTATTATAATCATGTATGCTTTCACCAATGATTGTTAGTTCCTGATAACCGTGAGGTAAGAAAAGGCTATCGCCTGAATGATAAAGTTGGTGTTTTTCCAAATCTCTGTTGATCAAAACAAAGAATTCAGGAATATTGATTTTTAATTTAACCCATCCATAATCAGTGCTATCATGTTCAGTAGGTTGAGCTAATGTGCCTATAGGTACTATTAAGAATAAAAGGATGAAAAGAGAAGGTAATGGAAACTTCAATTGATCAAGTGGTTAGATGATTTGATCGAACCGAATATAAAAGAAAAAATCAGAAGTAAAACAGAAACAATAGCTAGTGTTTAAGCTTTAGTTGGTGAACCTGTATGTAAAAGTAACTTCCGGATAGGTTATGGAGCTCACAGAATTGGCTGACAGATCAAAATCGACCTTTTTACCCGGATACCCATTTTTTGGCTTTCGGAAGCTATCAATTGTAGTAAGCAGGTAAAATCCGAAAAAGCCTAGTCTGGACAAGTCACGGTTGCGCTTAAGATTCGTCAGGTGCTGTTTAGAAACGGTTATATAGTCGCCATAGAAATCATACTCACTTTTCGCATCATTATATTTCTGTGTAGTGCTATACCATGAAAAACCAAGGCCGGCTAAAACAAGGTAAGTGCCAATGGCACGTTGGTTCTGTCCGTTTATCAGATATCCCGCCCCGGGCAGGATCTTCATAGCAGGATTGAACTTGATGGGATTAACATTGTATCTGGCGTAAGAAAGCCCTTCAGCATATCCGATCTCTATCTTGTCTTTGAGTGAACCTTCATCAGGGTGCTCGATTCGTAATTTGTAGGTACCCGGATTCAAAAGCAGGGAAGCCTGGGATAACCCGACTTCCTGATCGTCAATATAAATAACAGATTCATCGTCTGTCTGAATGATCACATTTGTTTCATTCATGAGATACTTCCAGGAGGAATTATGATCGATCCGGAAGGTTGAAATTTGTTCTTTGACAAGGGTTGTTTTGCCTTCTTCAACAAAAACATCACGAAATATGTCATCAAAATAGTGCGAAATCATAGTTATTGTATGTTCACCGGTAGGAACAGAGACCGAATCTCCGGATGTAATTAATCTGCTTTGGTGAAAATCATTATCAGGTACCACATAAAAAGTACCCGGAACATTTACTTCAAATCTGACATATCCCGTTTGTGCGGATACCCCGGAATTGATCATTAAAATAAAAACGAAGAAGAGGTAAAGAGCTCTGGACAAGACGTATTCGGATTTGGTTTTAAAACAGAGAATTAATTTTTAAACCGATAGGTCAAAGTAAGTTCCGGGTAGATCTGGGAATCGAACATATTACCGGCAAACTCAAATTCTACGGGTTTACCCAGATATCCTTCTTTTGGTTTTCGGAGTCCGTCAAAAGTAGAATACAGATACACGGCAACAATAGCGGCCCCGTAGATAGCTCTTTTTCTGCTCAGACTTTCTTCCCGGTCTTTTTGCTGAACAATGGTACCGGATGGATAGTGTTTGGCGTTATAATACTCCCGGTTTGTCAGAACAAATCCGGTGGTAAGTCCGGCTAAGGCTGCATAAGTGATGGATGCTTTCACATATTCTTTTTTACTGAGGTAAGCAACTCCAGGAAGGAACCGGTCAAATGTGGGAGGGCCTTCAGGATTCTCATTGTACCGGGTAACCGAAATTCCAGAACCATATCCTACATTCAGTTTTTTCTTCAGGGTTCCATAGTCTTTATGTCGGATAAGAAGGTTATGTGATCCGGGTGATAACAATAACTCCGAATACGCGGTGTCCACTTTATTACCATCTATATAAATAACCGAATGACGGTCAGTCTGAACGATCACATTTTTATTGAATCGCAGGTAATTAAAGGATGTGTATGGCCGGTATTCTTCTTTGGAAGGTTCGAATTTTACGGTTTCAGTTTCTCCCGATGTTATAGATACTTCTTTGAATATATCGTCATAGTCTCTGAAGATGAGGGAAAGTTTATGTGTTCCGGGCTCAACGGGAATCCGAAGTTCTGGAGTGATTAAGCGCTTACTTTCAAAGTCATCATCAATTATAACGAAAAATGAATCTGTGGTGCTGGTTTCAAATTCAACCCAGCCCTGATCCTGTTGCTTAGCAGACAGATCTGTGGTTAGAAAAAAAACAGGAATTAACAGCGTAAGTAGTAATGACTTTTTAACCATATTTGTTCTTGCCATGATCAAATTTTGTTCGAGAATAGCAAATTAACGGGAGAATTACAGAAGTGTTATAGAAATAAATAGGGGCCAACAATTAGCTTTCAAAATCCCTATTTTTGGTGCTTACAAAAAATTCGAAAAACTAAAGCGTAAATGCACTCTTATAATCCTGCAGACATCGAGCCCAAGTGGCAGAAATTCTGGCTCGAGAATAAAACATTCAAAACACCTACTGATACTTCAAAGCCAAAATTTTATGTACTGGATATGTTTCCATATCCAAGTGGTGCCGGGCTACATGTAGGCCACCCGGAGGGATATACGGCTACAGATATCGTCGCGCGCTATAAGAGAATGAAAGGTTTTAATGTGCTCCACCCGATTGGCTGGGACGCCTTTGGATTACCGGCAGAACAGTATGCCGTTAAAACAGGAACGCATCCGGCTGTAACTACCCAGAAAAATATTGACCGGTTCAGGGAACAGCTACAGTCAATTGGTTTCAGCTATGACTGGGACCGGGAAGTTAATACTACTGACCCGAATTACTTCAAGTGGACACAGTGGATCTTTTTGAAGCTGTACGAGAAAGGCCTCGCCTATGAAGATGAGGTGGCGGTGAACTGGTGTCCGGAGTTGGGAACTGTGCTGGCGAATGAAGAAGTGATTGACGGAAAGAGCGAAGTAGGCGGATTTCCGGTAGTAAGAAAGCCAATGCGTCAGTGGGTACTTAAGATCACGGAATATGCTGAGCAATTATTAGAAGGGCTCGAAGATCTGGACTGGTCAGAATCGCTTAAGGATATGCAGCGCAACTGGATCGGTAAGTCTATTGGTGCTGAGATCGATTTTCAGATCGAGGGTAGCGATAAGCAACTTAAAGTATATACTACCCGACCGGATACGATTTTCGGGGCTACTTATATGGTGATTGCTCCTGAACATCATTTAGTAAGCCAGATCACTACTGACGAACAGAAAGATGCAGTGGCAGAATACCAAAATGCAGCTTCTCTTAAATCTGATCTGGATCGCCAGGAACTTAGTAAAGACAAGACCGGCGTATTCACCGGGGCATATGCCGTTAATCCCGCTAACGGAAAACAGATCCCGATCTGGATCGCGGATTATGTATTGGTGAGTTATGGAACCGGAGCTATTATGGCGGTGCCCGGTCAGGATGAACGTGACTGGGAATTTGCAGAGAAATTCGATCTTCCAATTGTCCGGACTGTTCAACCTGAGGAAGGATTTGACGGAAAAGCCTATACAGGGCAGGGACCGGCTATCAACAGTGAGTTTTTGAACGGACTTGAAATTGAAGAGGCCAAGAAAAAGATCATTGAATTCCTGGAAGAGAAAGGAGTAGGGAAGAAGGCAGTCAATTATAAACTGCGTGACTGGTTGTTCTCACGTCAGCGTTACTGGGGAGAACCCTTTCCGATCATTCATACCGAGGAGGGTCACAAGGCAGTGAGTTATGATGAATTACCGGTAGCACTTCCTGAAGTGGAGAAATATCAGCCGACGGGCGATGGGGAACCACCTTTGGCCAATGCTACTGACTGGTTGAATACGACTGATCCTGAAACCGGAAAGCCAGCAAAAAGAGAAACGAATACTATGCCTCAGTGGGCGGGTTCATGCTGGTACTATCTCAGGTATATTTCTCCGAATTGGGATGGTGGTCCGGTGGATCCGGAATTCGAAAAATACTGGATGCCGGTAGATCTGTATGTGGGTGGTGCGGAACATGCGGTGCTTCACTTGCTGTATGCACGATTCTGGCATAAAGTGTTGTTTGATCTAGGACTGGTTTCAACGAAAGAGCCTTTCCAGAAACTGGTGAATCAGGGGATGATCCTTGGAGAGATGGAATTCACAGCTCCAGATGGAAATAAGCTTCAGGAAGATGAAGTGGAGAAGAAAGGAGATGCTTTCTACAAAAAGGGTTCGGATATCAAAGTGGAAGCCCGTGCTCACAAGATGTCTAAAAGCCGCGGTAATGTGATCAATCCGGATAGCGTGATTGAACGCTTCGGAGCAGATTCACTTCGTCTTTATGAGATGTTCATGGGGCCGCTTGAACAGGTTAAACCGTGGAGTACCAAAGGGGTGGATGGTGTGAACCGTTTTCTGAACCGTGCCTGGAGATTGCTGATCAACGACCATACCGGTGAGCTTAATGATACCCTGAAGGAAGCCGAAGCTAATAAAGAGCAATTGAAAGCACTTCATGAAGCTATCAAGAAAGTAACTGAAGATATCGAAGGATTAAGGTTCAATACGGCAATTTCAGCATTAATGATCTTTGTGAATGAAGCCAATCAGTGGGATACCGTACCAACTTCGGTTGCTAAGATTTTTGTACAGTTATTGGCTCCGTTTGCTCCCCATATTGCTGAAGAACTGTGGGAGAAGCTTGGAGAAAGCGACACGATCGCATATACCGAATGGCCGGCTTATAACGAAGAATATCTGAAGGATGATGAGATCATGTACCCGATCCAGGTAAATGGAAAAGTACGTGCCGATATCTACGTACCTGCGGATAAAGCCAGGGACAAAGATTTTGTACTGAACTTAGCTAAAGAAGACGAACGGGTAGCCAAATATCTCGAAGAAGGAAATCTGGTGAAGGAGATCTTTGTACCCGGACGAATTGTGAATCTGGTGGTGAAGTAATCTTTGCGTTAGTTTGTGCTCTTGGCGGTTTTACTAACTGTGGAAATCTCGAAGTCTGACCGGCAGGATTATCTTTTGGTCTGAGTCATGTTATCGGCAACTACGATAATGTAATTGGCAATGGTGGCTTTATCTTCCCCGGTCAATTCTTCCCATTCTGATCGGTCTACGGTAGTAATTGATTTTATTTCCAGTCCGGGCCGGATCTTATTGATCCACCAGATTATACCCTGATCATAGTTGGAATGATAAGAGCCCTCAAAATGAAATAAGAGATTTCCGGGGCTAAAGTTCTTCACAGAAAAATATGCCATGGTTGCATCTTTAGCGGCCTGCGCAGTTTGGATATTAAGCATGTTGGGAGGGACATGTCCGCCCATGTTGTCGGCCATTTCAGCATAGGCTTTCACTGTTGGATCAAAATATTCCTTCAGATCAGGTCCGATCATAGCCAGAGCTTCTTCACTCAAACTGTCTAAAGCAGAGATTCCCATTTTGTTGATCATGGAAGCGTATCGTCGTGGGATATTGGTAGCAATAAAACGGAGCTTATTTTCTTTAGCGAAATCAACGAGGGGCTTGTAGTCTGTTTTGTAATTCCCCCATAACTGTGTTATTTCGGGGATCATTTTGTCCTCAGGATAGAACCCCTGTAAATATTCGTTGAGTACCAGTTGGTTCCCGTTCTCGAACATCTCAGCTCCCAGAAACAGATCATTCCCTTTGATCTCATAAAAGCTTTTAGTCATCTCTAATTGCAGCCAATGTGAAATGGGATTGGTGTGATATTCCCCAAAAAATACCATGTCGCTGGTTGCCAGATCAGCGATCATCTCATCATAATCAGCGAGCTCACCGTTATTCGTAAATAACTCGTATGCGGGTTTATTTTGTGCTTGTGAAGTAATTGTGAGAGAAAGGATTAGAATTAAGGTAAGCAGTAAGGATCTCATGTAATTTCCAGGATTAAAATTTTTGCTAAAGAAACTGAATTAATCGGTTAACTAAAACAAGCAAGTTTGTGAACCCTCATCTTCAGCGGGAAAGAATATTTCCGGTCGATCCTTATTAATATACCCATCTACTTCATCAAGGTCAGTAACTTACTCTCGGTATAATTTCCAACGGTTAATCTGTATAAGTACACTCCGCTTGAAAGGTCTGAGGCATCGAAAGAAACCTGATGTCGACCAGCTGACTGATACCCATCCACCAGCGTTGCAACCTCCCGTCCCAACATATCAAACACCCTTAAACTAACAATGCTATTAGCTGAAAGCTGATAGCTAATAGCTGTTGTTGGATTAAAGGGATTCGGGTAATTTTGCTCAAGGGTAGTTCGCAACGGGAGTTCACCAGTACCATCATCGAAGATCGAAGTTCCGAAACCAGTATATTCCACTTTGAGAATGAGATGGTTGATCCAGTCACTGCTCATATACAAACTTCCTTCACTATCGGTGGTCAAGCCTACTGGTTTGCCCCAGATATTGTCCTGAATAGGAGGGAACGGCCAGAAACCTGTCATGAAATCAGCGACCTCAGCATTAGAGCCATCTTCATCCATAAACAGAGCAACCACCTTATGTCCGGGATCAGGTCCTCTGAATCCAGATCGGTATGCTACAAAAGCGGCATTGTGGTATTCATCGGGGAAATTACCATCCGTATAGAAATGAATAGCCATAGGGGAGGAATGGGCGTCAATGAGTACTTTCGGTCGTTCCATGCTTTGAACCAGTACGGTGTCTGCAGCGGTGATCGGTGGCACGCGCCAGTGACCCCGAATATCAAAGTTTATCCATACCTGATAACCGAAAGCCAGAGGCCAGCCATAAAAGCCACCATCCCGAACAATGTCGATCCATTCGGGAGGCATGGTGTTTTCCTCTTCGGTATGACCATTGTTGGTCGCCCATAAATCTCCTGATACCGGATGAATATCCATTCCAATGGAATTGCGTAATCCTGTTGCAAAAATTCGTCGATCCGATCCATCGGTATTGAAGGCCAGCATGGTTGCCCGTTCCGGATCTTCTTCCCTGCAGACATCACAGGATGATCCAACCGAAACATAGAATAATTCCTTTGCCTCATCCACTTCGATCGTACGGGTGATGTGTGGCGTTGCTGCCGTTGGGATACTGTCAGCAAAAACTTCCCGCTCCTCATACACCAGGTCACCGTCATTATCGGCGAATTTAACGATCTGGTGCGTATCTGCTACATACATATCTCCTTTGTAGAACACGAAACTGTTCGCCCAGCGGAGGCCATCAGCAGCAATAATGACAGTATCGGCAACACCATCATTATCGCGATCGGGAAGAGCGAGGATCTGGCTTGCAGAATTACCTTCGGGTTGAAATTCCGAAGCACCCCCGGCCTTCATATTGGCAACGTGTAATACTCCGTTATCATCAAAAGCCATCATTCTTGGTCCGCGTAAACCAGTTGCCGCAAACACCTTTACCGAAAATCCTTCCGGAAGATTCAGCGTCAGATCATCGCGGACCATTCCCTGAAATTTCTCCGGGACTACCAGCGGAACCTCCTTCAAGTCCAGATTCACTTTCGGAGTCATTTGTACAGTTCCCGGAGGATACTCTTCATCCTGAGCATAAAGAGCAGAAGGGTAGATTACCGTAGTTGTGGCTTCTATTAGTAAAAGAAATAAGAAGGATAAAGACGCAAAATGGATGTACTGTCTTTTCATATAATACTCTCTATGTTTAAGTAAATTGGTAGTGTTGCGGTCAATCAGTTTAAAAGAGGAGCACAGATCAAACTTCTACTCTGCGTTAACATTATTTTAAAACTGGTTCCGTAGCTGAGCTACGGAACCAGAACGAAGAAGGGTAGATTACCATATTTGTGGCTTCTATTAGTTTAAGCTTTATTACAATTATTTCATTAACACTTAAGCCCGTACATACCTATTTCACTGATGAGTTATAAGTTATTTGGTCTTTCATTCCTTTTTGCCCTGTTGGTACAGCTTCCGCAGGCTGTTGCTCAGTTCACGATCTCGGATGAGGAGGAGGTGGTGTCGATCGTGTATGATCTGGAGAGTTCGGATCTGGATTCCATCGTGGCACATCTACTGGCCGGGGATATTGAAGCGGTGAGTGGAAACCGTCCCGAAGTGTACCCGTCTCTTGAAGGGGTGAAAGGAAATGTGATCGTGATAGGAGATATCAGTTCCGGACTGATAAGCACCTACATGAGTATTCATGAATTGAACGGACAGTGGGAGACCTACCAAAGAGTGTTCAGATCCAATATCGCCGATGGTATTGATCAGGCTATGTTTATTGTGGGGAGTGATCCCCGTGGCGTGGCGTATGGTGTATTTGAGCTTTCTGAAGAGATCGGTGTTTCCCCGTGGTATTGGTGGGCGGATGTAGCTCCCCGAGTGCAAAAGTCTTTATCTGTTAGTGATACAGATAGCTACTCAAAACCTCCCTCAGTGAAATTCAGAGGGATATTTCTGAATGATGAAGGATGGGGACTCGAACCCTGGGCTTCCAAAACCTTTGAACCGGAAGTGGGGAATATCGGACCCAAAACCTACGGAAGGATCTTTGAATTACTGCTCCGTCTGAAGGCCAATATGTTCTGGCCGGCCATGCATCCGAATACCGTTCCTTTCTTTCAGGTCCCCGGAAACAGAGAGGCAGCAGAGCAATGGGAAATAGTGGTGGGGAGTTCCCATGCCGAACCCATGCTTCGCAATAACGTAGGGGAATGGGATCATGACACCATGGGAGATTTTAATTATCAGACCAACGATTCCTCGGTGTATGCCTACTGGGAGCAGCGGGTGAAGGAAAGCAAAGGACTGGATGCTATTTACACGGTTGGAATGCGGGGGATCCACGACAGCGGGATGGAAGGGGCAAACTCGATGGAGGAGAAAGTGTCCGCCCTTGAAAAGGTGATCTCAGATCAGCGCGGATTACTTGGGGATCATATCAACGGGGAAGTATCTGAGGTGCCACAGTCTTTTACTCCTTACAAGGAGGTGCTGGAGATCTACGAAAGCGGAATGGAGGTTCCCGAAGATATCACCATCACCTGGCCGGATGATAACTACGGTCATATCCGGCGATTCTCTAACAAGGCCGAGCAAGGTCGAAGTGGTGGAGGAGGGGTGTATTATCACTTGTCCTATCTCGGTTCTCCACATCCGTACCTGTTGTTTTCGTCTTCGTCACCGGCCAAGACCTGGCGGGAGATGAAGCGGGCCTGGATGCATGGGATGGATCAGCTGTGGGTAGCCAATGTAGGGGATCTGAAACGTCGTGAGTGGGAAATGGAATTCTTTCTGGATATAGCCTGGGATATCGATTCCCGGGAACCAGAAACGATTGAAGACTTTTACCAGGATGTTGCTTCACGTGATATATCCGGTGAATATGCGGATCAGATCACTGAATTGATGTGGGAATCCAAAAGACTGGCTGCAGAACGAAAGCCGGAACTCATGGGCTTCAACCGGCCACAATGGGCGGGTTGGCCTCCGATACAGGATCCGGAGTTCTCTTTATTCCATTATGGTGATGAGGTGGAAAAACGGTTGCAAAGCTATCAGAAACTTAGGGACAGGGCTGACGCTATTTCAAAACAAATCCCTCCAGAGGCGCAGGATGCCTTTTTCGAACTGGTGTATTTTCAAATAGCCGGTGCAACGGCCTTAAATGAGAAGATACTCTATGCATACAAAAGCAGGGAATATGCTAAACAGGGGCGTGCCGTTGCCAATCAGTACAGTGATTCAGCTTTTGCAGCACACCAAAGATTACAAGAACTGACCCAACGCTATAACAAGGAAGTCGCCGGAGGGAAGTGGGACCATAGTGCGGATCCAACACCCGGGTACGAAAAAGGATCCAGCGTTTTCTTTGAACCGATCACAACACGAATTCAAACGGAAGGAGTTCGGGGAATAGGACTTGCCATAGAAGGACAAGAGCATCCCCTGAATCCGGTAAAGGGAAGTCTTCCGGAAATAACCACAGCGGGTTCAGGCATTAAGCTCGGCGTCTCAGAAGCGGAAGTGTATGGTGAAATGGAACGTGCTGAAGACGAGAACGGCGTTTTCGCCACATGGCCGGATGATGGAATAGGTAAAACCATTCCCGGACCAGGCAACTACGATGTGATCCCCTATGAAGTGGACAGTGACACCAAAGCCGTATTTACATTTGAAAACAAGATGCCCGGCGGAGTACACACGTTGTACCTGAAAGTGGATCACCCGGATGAGGACCAAACTTCCTGGTGGGTAACCCTGAACGATCACGCCCCGGTCTTAGCTGAAGGAAATGCGTCTGTGCTGAAGGTGGAAGAAGTGGTACTGCAAGCCGGAACCAATACCCTGACCATCCACCCGCATGAACCTGGGGCCAACCTCTATGGAGTGGAACTGGTGCAGGAAGCTGTTCAGATTACCCCCGAAACTAGCGGTTCTGCTCAGCTACCGGCTTTTTCCAGTCTGACAGAGGACAAATATTTCATTGATGTGTTTAGTCGGGGTGAGGAAGAAGTGACATGGTCAGCAAAAGTCAGTGCTCCATGGATTGGGCTGAGCGAAGAAAACGGCACTTTGAAAGAGGGTTCCACACGGGTTCGGGTGCATGTGGATCATGACCGATTGCCGGAAGGAGAACAGAGTGAAGGAAAGATCGAAATTAGTAGTGGAGAATTTCTGTATGTGGTTAATGTGGTGGTAATGAATCCTGAACAAGAGGCTCAGCCCGGGGCTTTTGTGGAAAGTAATGGAGTTATTGCCATTCCGGCGCATGACTATCACGAAATGAAGGGAGGCACAGAGGCATCCTGGAAATCAGTAAAAGGATTAGGAAGAAGTGGTTCGGCAATGGTGATGGACCCGCTGGATAGTCCGTACATAATGTTTTTGAATAATGTTAAGAACGAAGCACCAGTACTGAGTTATGAGCTCGTAGTTACCGAAGGCGGACAAGCAAAGCTGATCATCGAGGCTGTACCCGCTTTTGCATCGGATATAACTCAGATCTTACGACTAGCGATCAGTGTGGATGACGGCGAACCACAATGGATCACCTTTGATATGTATTCGTACTGGACGACCAAAGTAGCCGAAAACCGGATGACCGGAACTGCCCGTCTGGACCTTGAACCCGGAACTCATACGCTCCACCTCTGGGGCACCGATCCCTCCGTTAACCCGGATAGGATTCTGATTGATTTTGGAGGATTACAGCCTTCTTACAACGGGCCGGAGTCTACCAGGATAAAGACTTTCCCCTCCCGGGGAGGGGATTAAGGGGAGGGTCATTTGCTTATGGTACCGTAGCTCCGCTGCGGAACTTGTTTTCAGGAGCTCCAGCTCCAGTGGAAAATAACAGCCTGATATTTCCTACAATCGTACATAAGCTTCCCCAAGAAAATAGATCGATTTGATCTGCTCATCAGTACCAACCGAGACCGATAACTTGTTTTCACCATAAGGGCAGTCCGTTCCGGTCCATAACTCATTATCAATGATATTGAGGGACCAGCTTCCTCCGGCAGCATTTGTCCATTTTAATGAGTCCATATCCATCACGATCTCCACCTCATGCCATTGATTTTCTACAGGTCGTCTTTCGTATTGACCAACCAATATCATAGGATCCGAAATTTCAAATTCGGCAGACTCTGGAGCAGTAAGACCTTCCGCAAGGGAAGGGGTAGCATTAAGGAGTCGTTTGGTTATTGACTCTGCATAATAGTCGGGTTCCCATCGTCCTGTAAAATCAGAAGGCCAGGTGTTTCGGACAAACCATTGATGTCCGGTTTCCTCCAATTTGAATTCAGGCCAGGTTCGGTAGAGATGATGCATAAATTCATGCTGGAACCATTGTGGTTGGTACGCCATGACTTCAATCTCATGGTATTTTCCTTCACCGAGGTGTTCAGGTTTCCGGATGAACCAGGCATCGTCAGATATAAATAAAGGAAGTCCGGCTCCATAGCCCCCCATTCCTCCGGTAATAAAATGCCTGTTATATCCTGCACCATTACCGGGCACTCCTGAGGGGGCGATCGCCCACCAGAAATCAGTTTCATCTGCAATTGCATCTGGCACAGCACGAACCATGGCCTGTGAATTGGGGTAGCTTATAATAGTGCTTCCATCATCGGCGAAATCAACCGTTGTACACTCTTCTAGTGTGTAGATCTCTAAATTTACTTTGAGCCCTCCGGTTATTGACTGAACCCATGTACGAAATAAAGCAGTCGATACCTGTAAAAGATGTCCATCATCGGCTAATATTTCAGGAGCGATATCTAAATTAACCGTCACCGGATCCAGGTTGGGCAGAGTAGGTCTCGTTACTTCTGCACAGGGAGCCACGACAGCAGTCATGGTAAGTGATTCCGAATTTTCGGGGATACCCAGAGTAACGATCTGGTCCAACATTCTTAATCCATAATAGGCAATGGGCTTCCCGAGAACTAAAGAGCAACCACTGCAGTGGGAATTAGAAGACATTTCCCACCAATCCGGGTGAGATACAGGCAGCTCTGCAAATACCCCGTCTATTCTGTTTTTTGCATCATCCAGATGGCCTGCCTCTATGTCTTCAAAAGCAAATATTAAGCCCTCCAATGCAATTATTTGATTAGTCTGGAATGCACCTCGCCCTCCATGTTCATTATAAAATGAATTCAGCAGGGTATAATCCTTATTCGGATCTCTGGGTACATCTGAATCATCCCTGACCGGGTCACTACAGTTAATAAGCATTGATATAAATCCAAGAAAAACACAAAATCTCAGAAAAGAGGAAATTTCCATATGGTGGTTTTTAAGGGTACTCAATGATTGTAGCTAATATAACAACGAAGCTTCTGCCGGATTTTTCTCAGGCATTGTACCATAACACGAATATAGTAAATGCAAGGTAATTTGAAAGGGCAGGATCATTCTGGTTCCGTAGCCTTCCGACAAAGGCAGGCTACGTGACGAGTTAAAAATGATACCCTATTTTGAGTGCTCCCCAAACAGGTGTTTTAGCTCTGCCTAAAACCAGCCCCGCTATTTCCGCTCCAAAAGTAAACCCATTATGTTTCATTATCTGCATACCCAAAGGGATATATAGTCCTACTCTGGCCGGTGTGCAGTTAAAAAAACAAATTTCCGGGATATACATAACATTCAATCCAGCATAGGGTGTCCATTCCGATACCGACTGATCCCTGTTCCAAAAGTATTTTACCCCCGCGAACGTACCTATGATACCTGTCCCCAATTCGATATTGGTCTTTTCAGTTACAAAATAATCCATAGATACAGACAGCAATACAGTAGGACCTAATACATTGAGATTTACTCCAAAACGCCTCTCTTCGTTTAGATCTGAATTTTCCTGTGCATATATATTACCGGTGACGAGCATAGTTACAACAACAATAATCAGGTTTCTCAATCAGATCCTTTTGTTAGATGGGGTTTCGGGCCCGGACAATGTAGGGAAAGTCCCGGTTCTTTTATGTACGGGGTCTGATTTAGTCTGGCTCTGCTGTGGAACTTGTTTTCAGGAGCTCCTGCTTCTGTGGAGGTGGAGAGGTTAATTATAGGCAGAATGGAAGTCAGAGACTTCAGGAGCTGGTTCTTTTTAAGTCGCAGACTTAAAAGAGCTGGGGGTACTATTTTAAAATAGCTTATGAGAGTATACGCCTATCATTAAAATAATGAGGCAGAGTATTCCAATACTGAATGCTGATATTTGAATAGAAAAAAATATTCTAGTTCTATTTCCAATAATTCCTACTAATTCTCTCAGCTCTTCGAGTTCATCATCATATTCACCTTTTGATTTCTTTCGCACAATTGTTGAAGTAGTACGAAAATCTTTAACACGGTTAACAATACAAGAAATTCCTATTCCGCTTGCTGCTAATAGTGATATCAACGAAATAAGAAACAGACATTTTTCCCAGCAATTAAGGGAGAAATTCTCATTATCCAACAAGCTAATTTCGAAACCAATCGCTCCAATTGATAAACCCAAAAATAGATTTACTGCATAGGAAAAATAATCAAGAGACCGTCCTTGCCATCTGATAAATCGTTCTTGTTTAAAATCTGTCATTTAAATTATTTATAAACCAATAACTCTATTCCAGTCTGATATATACATGTATATTCGTTGGAATTCGCTAGGTAAAAGCATTCTATTATGTGCAATAAAGTTCCTCGACTTTTCAAGTTCTTCCATTCTCTGCTTTAACCAATGTTGTGATGGAATTAGGTTGCTAAAGTACTCCCAATGTTCAATCATGATAGCAGCAAGCATACCAAAATTTATGAAACCGAGGAGATCACTTTTTTCACCCTCAAGCCAAGAATCTTTTATTGCTGTTTCCTGACGTGACTCAGCATGACGTTTCATTTTTGGGGTTAATTTGTCCCACCAGTCTACACCAACTTCTTCTGAAAGGGTTTCTCTTATGAAATCTCTAATCTCATTCTCAAAACAATTTATTACAGCGTATAATCGAGCCATTTCTAATGCATTATTTCTCCTATTAACTCCAAATGGTGATAGTGCTTCAGCTAGTAATTGTTCTTCTGCATTGCTTGAATCTGCACCAATTTGAATTCCTGCATTTTGAAAACGAGTAGCCTCAGACTCAAACATCATACCTCGGAATAGAAAGTCTCGTATTTCTTTTTTATTACTCAACTAAATGTTCCTTTAATGATTTGAAAATAGCATTGTAAACCTCAACATCTTTTGTTGCTGGTAAGTGAATTTGAATATTGTAATGTAGTCCTAAAGTATTTTCAATAGGTTTTGAGGGAGTGGCTTTTTTTTGTGTTTCTTTTTCAGTGCCT
The DNA here is from genome assembly GCA_030427885.1 of Rhodothermia bacterium. Classification (GTDB taxonomy): domain Bacteria; phylum Bacteroidota; class Rhodothermia; order Balneolales; family Balneolaceae; genus JAUICM01. Next base: position 247,762 of record JAUICM010000006.1, read on the forward strand.
TCCTCAACTCGCTTTTTGACTTTTTCACTTTGTAGTTTTTTGTCATCAAATTCTATATCAGCCAGATCGAGTAAACTATAAAATGTTTTAGACATCAATTTTGCCACGTTATCACTTGTGTTATGATAACTTTTAAATTTCCCTTCAATTAAATCTTTATCTTGATCTGTAGGATGTGATTTTATTAGAAATAAATCTGAATATGCGTCTGTCAGTGCTTCACCCATTACGCGTTCAGAAAGAGCATGATTACGATAGTCATTATACCTCTTTGTCGGGATACCGTCTGCTGTTAGGAACCCAAGAGCTTTCATTAATGGGATAAAGGGCCGATGGTTATTTGATTTAAAACCCAGATCTTTTAAAATCTGATGGGTAAATTTATCTGGTGCTTGCGCATCTCTTATTTTTGAGAAAAAATCACTGAGAGCGCCATATGCTTGGGTGTATGTGGTAGGTAATGACATTGGATTTTAAATTAAAAAGATTGAGTAAAGTAAAAGCCGTATAACATATTATTATTCGATCGAGGCATACTTTATCAAAGGTCGAATAAAAACGTAACTCTACCTCAATCAATTTGACAATATAACATCATCCCGCTGTAAATCAAGAGCTTAATAGGAGGGGAGAGAAAACTAAAGAGAATTGTCACTCAGAGCGGAGTGATGAGTCTGCACTATAAGATCTGTGGTGGTAAGCGCTGTGCAGATCCTTCGTTTCGCTCTGGATGACCCCACCACTTTACTTCGTTGGTGGCTTCAAATTGATATACGTTGGCTCATTGCGATCGGCGGTGATCTTTCCATCTTCATATTTAAGTTCAACCACCTGAATGGAGCTTCGCCTTTGCTGATAAGGATCGGTCTCTGATTCCACACGGCCCGGATGCGTAAAATAGAAGAGGTAGGCACGGTCATCATTTACCACAATATCAGGATGTTGACCGGCTACGCCGTCATCTTCTCCGGTTCCGGGTTCCTGGACGAGGTTACCCGGAATGCGTTCCCAGTCAACCAGGTCCTCTGAACGATATAATCCCAGTCCGTCCCACACGTCCGTGACCATCCAGTAGTGGCCTTTCCATTCAAAGATATTAGGTCCTTCGCCAGCCTGATCACCCACGGCCTTGCCTTTGTCCTCCCAGGTGTAGAGGTCTTCACTGTCCGCATAATAGATGGATTTGTGGTCCATTTCATTGTTATACCACATCCGCCAGGTTCCGTCCGGCAACTGTATCACGTCTGCATCAATCACCTTGTGGTTGGCCAGTTCCAGCGTGGATTGGTATTCCCAGTCTACCAGATTGGTGCTGGTGAGGTGGATGATATCCCTTGGGTGACTCCAGTTATCGAATATCCCCGGCACGTAGGTTAGATACATATGATACAGTCCCTCATGCTCCAGTACATCCGGTGCCCAATGCGTTTCGGTATAAGGTTCAGGAATATTACTGATCCCTTTATAGGTCCAGCTCGCTCCGCCATCGATGGATTCTGCAATACCGATCCGGGTCCCGTGAACCCAGGTAACTCCATCCAGCCCTTCGGTGTTGGCTCTCCGGTTGGTGTACACCATATTCCATGTTTCCGTCTGTCGGTTCCAGATCACCACCGGATCGGCAGCTCCGTCAAAGATCGGATCCCTGAACAAGGGTTTGTCGGCTATTTTGTTCTTTGTGGCTGTTTCTTTTTGACAGGCTGTGAAGGGTATCAATAAAAGGAAAAAGAGAATTAGAAAACGAGGCATAGAATTTCGTTTTTGCTGAAGAAAGGGAATAATAACATTGCCCACAAGCTTTACTATAAAATGGGGTAAGCAAGTTGTAGTTAGTCAGAGTTGCAAGACACTCCGTAACTACTAACCAATATGAAAACCAGGAACAGCCTGTTCGTTAGTATGCTCGCAGAATACTCACAATCCGGTTATACACAATTTCTGTTTTCGACCAGGAGGTACCACCGGCTGTATTTACAAACTGGATCACAACCGCGTCAATATTTTTATGGTAGCGTGCTATGCTGGAATAGCCGGGAAGCAGTCCGGTGTGATCGTATCCATAAATAGTGGAATAGATAGCTTGTTCTTCTTCAGTTAATAGTGAACCATCGTTCAAGGCCCGCAAGAATTTTCCCACATCTTCAATACGTGCAACCATGGAACCTCCGGGAGAGGAAAACGAAGTGTATTTTAAATCTGGCTCATAGCCCACATAATATCCACTCATTACGTCATCTATGTCTACTTCACTGAGTAAACTGTAAGTGTGATTCAGTTCAAGTGGTTTCAGGATCGCCTCCCTGATGTATTGATGATGACTGTAGCCCAGAGTGTTATCAAGGATTCTGCCTATCAGCAAATAGTTCGTATTGGAATAGCTGTATTTTTCACCCGGTTCAAAATCTGCGGGTTCATCTAATATCAGTTCCAGGGTCTTTTCATTATTCGGAGGAGCATCCCATGGATAATCGGGATGATCGGTAAAGTTGGGGATGCCGCTGGTGTGATTTACCATCATCCTTAATGTGATTTCATCTGCGTTCTCAATACGATCTTTAAGATTTGGTAAATATTCTGACAGAGTCTTATCCAGATCCAGACTATCGCCGTTCACCAGCTTTGCAACGGCTACTGCAATGTACAGTTTGCTGATACTGGCAATTTTGAATAGAGCATTAGGATCGGCTGGGATTTTGAGCTCACGGTTTTCCCATCCGGCAGTGTAGAATGTCGGTGATTCACCTGTTCGGTCTACATACACAATGATGCCATCTAAACCCATGTCAATGGCTGCATCAACCTGCTCCTGAACGGTATCTGATGTTGGCGTTAACCAGGCGCTTAGCAGATCCCAGGGTACAAAAAACAGGCTAATCAAGGTCGCTGTAAGTATGAATATTCTTAGATATGGTTTAATGCGATTTTTCACTTTACCTAATTGGGAGGCGTTTTGATGTAAATAATGATCGTAAAGATGAAGAGCCTATTTATGCATCCTGATCACTACGTTAGCTTTTTTCTTTCCGGTATCTACATAGCGGTGGGCTTCAACGATCTTGTCTAACATATATGTTCTGTCGATATTTGCATGAAGTTCACCTGCTTCGAATAATTCTTTTAAGAACATCATCTGAGCATTACTATTTTTGGCAACATCCATACCTCCAACCGTAACATATTTTCCTTCAGGGGTCAGAAGGTGTGAAATTTGTTTTCTTGAAGCTTTCCCTACAGCATCGAAAATGATATCAAAACGTTCTTCAAGCTTTGTGATATCCTGAGTTGTGTAGTCGATAATGACATCGCTACCAATTTTGGTGGCCAGCTCTATTCCCTGAGTACTACAAACCGAAGTTACATGAGCTTTATAGTGCGCAGCTATTTCAACAGCGGCCGATCCAACCGAACCGGTAGCGCCATAGATCAATACCTTTTGTCCTGGCTTTTGTTTAATTCCGGCTTTTTCGAGAAAATAGTTCCCGCTCAGCCCTCCAAAAAGGAAAGCTGCAGCTTCTTCAAAGGAAGCATTTTCAGGTTTTGAAAGAATCATGCTATTCTCATTTAGTGCTTTGTACTGCACATAAGCACCCATGTTGATACCCAAACTTGCAAAAACCTCATCTCCGGGACTGAACTTTGTTACCTCAATACCAACTTCCTCTACAATACCTGATAGAACCACCCCTAAAATGGGTTTTCTTGGTTTCCTGAATCCAAGTATCAATCTCATTAAGATTCTGAATATCCCATCGACGTTTAAAGATCGGACTCGAACATCCCCGGAATTAACAGCAGTGGCTACAATTTTTACTAATACCTCGTCTTTTTTGGGGATGGGTTTGGGGATATCTTCAATTCTGAGTACGTCTGGTGGTCCGTAAGATGGGCAGATAACAGCTTTCATTCTTTAAGGTCATTTTGAGTATTGAGATTTCCGTTTCCTAGTTTTGAGTCCCTGAGTACCGGCGACGTTTTATTGGTACTCCATTTGAGGCCAAAAAGTGGTCTCAAGAGTATAATTTTTCTGATCATGAATTCATATATCAGATAGCAAAGGCTAAATGTAAACCCAACCACCAGGATGAACTTCAGTATCACCGGGATCTGTAATGGAAGTATCAGCATAGCACCTGCATACAGAACAAACATATGAATGATATAGACCGGGTAGGCAGCCTGACTCAGATAAGTCAAAGTCCGGCCCGGCCGGTTAAGGTATTTATAGCTGAATCCAAATACGGAAAAGATCCAAAGATTCGATTCGATAGCGGTGAGATATCCCGGGGCATTGGTATTGAACATTATTAACCGGATCGTAAATAAAACAACCGCTATTAACAGATAGGCCCATCTCCATTTCAGAACAGTTTGCCAAAACACCTTTCCTGAATAAACGAGCAGGAAGCCAAAAAAGAAGGCTAATAGTCCAAGGTAAAATCCATGCCAGGTTTGCGCGTATAATGTGTAGATCTGAGGTTTCAGAATAAGGACTTCGGCCACAAAGAATACAGTGATAGACAATGGCCCGAGGGGATTGCTCATGAACATAGTCAATCCTTTTGTAAACAGGCTCTCCTCTGTTTTCTTGAGATAGAAGAAGACAGGGGAAAGCAGCAGAACATAGCAGAATATATTTCCCAGAAACCAGAGATGCCCCGCATGAGGAAAGTAAGACAGAGGCATATCGTAGTATTGCTGAAAGAAAAACATATGAATGGGTACAATAGCCAGGAATCCAAACACAAACGGCACTAATATCCTGCGTGTGCGCTCGAGGAGTAAGGTTCGCCAGTTTCGATTTCCAATGGCGAAGTAAACCCCCATCCCGGATACATAAAATAAGATGGGTATCCTCCAAACATTCAGCATGCTCATGGGGGCCCACAGGCCCTGAATGAGTTCATTACTTCTTATAAAGCCAACGAGCATAGCCCAGGGCTGGAAAATGATCGATATATGATAGATCAGCAGGAGCCATATAGCGATAACCCGCAACCAGTCAATATCATGTCTTCTTTCAGTGTTCATAACAAAAGGGTAATGTGATTCTTACTGTAGCATCATGGCAATAACCGGACGTGTCTTCTCCAGTTCAGCCATGTCGAGTTGCAAGCCAAATGGAGCAAGTTGTTCCTGCATCATAGAGTAGATTGGCTTAACCTGAGCGAAAGGGCCCATTACAGATTCACGTGCAGTAGCTCCGAAATTGTTCCGGATGCTTTTATCAACGTTTGCATCGATAAGCATTTGCACAATTTCCACCCTGCAGAAAAAGGCGGCAGAGTGAAGAGCTGTTGAGCCATCATTGTTGGTAATGGAAAGGTCTGCACCAGCATCAATAAGTGCTTTGGCAATCTCAGGTTTATTGAAAGTGGCTGCTGAGATCAATGGAGTTGACCCACTCATTTGTTCCCTTTGGTTGATATCAGTCCCGGCTTCTATATGTTGTTTGACCGCTTCAACATCTCCGGTGATCACAGCTGTCTGAAGGTCAATTTCAGGAGCTTGTACCCCGGAGTTAGATTTTGATTTATTGTCTGATTGACCGCATGCTGCAAATAAAAAAGCAACAAGGCCAAGAGTTAGGATAGTTTTGAAGTATTGTGTTTTCATGATCTTTGTTTTGTGTTTGTAAGTTGTGATTTAACTCACTACAAAGATCAATAAAGAACCGGCGCAAGACCTATGAACTATGGTGCTGATAGTATCAAGTTTGAACTGGCTCTGAAAACTATGCAGCATGGATATAAATTATGACGCAAAACGTAACTTAATACCTGTCGTGAGTATGAAGAATCGGAGTTTTGGAATTCGTAAAAATTCCTAACTTGATCACTGTAAATCCAATATGAAAAGATTCGTGTAGAATGCAGGAAGACTTCATAAGTCAAATAACAGCTATCATCGAGCGCAATATTGATGATGAACAATTTGGGGTGTCTGAATTGGCAGCAGCGGTGAATATGAGCCGCTCAAATTTGTTAAGGAAGATCAAGAAGGGAACAGGTTTGTCAGCCAGTCAGTTTATACGGCAGGTGCGTCTTGAGATCGCAATGGATCTGTTGAAAGAAGGGGAGTTCACTGTTTCTGAAATATCTTATAAGGTTGGTTTCGGAAGCAATTCCTATTTCATCAAATGCTTCAGGGAGCATTATGGATATCCGCCCGGCGAAGTGGGGAAAAAGCAGCTGGAGATAAAGAGTGTAAGTGAAGAGATAAAACCAGGTAAAAAGTCCTACAGTTTGATCGTGATCTCGGTACTCACCCTTTTAGGGTTATCAGTTATCGCGCTGGCTATATGGACCTCAGAAAATAATACTGTTGGTCTGAATGAGAAATCAATCGCAGTGTTGCCGTTTAAAAACGAAAGCAATGATTCCAGTAATGTGTATTTCATCAATGGATTGATGGAATCGACGCTGAATAATCTCCAGAAGATCGAAGATCTGAGAGTGCTTAGCAGGACTTCCGTAGAAAAGTACAGAAATGCGAATATGTCCATTCCCGAGATCGCTGATGAACTTAATGTGAAATATTTTGTGGAAGGCTCGGGGCAGAAGATCGGGGATCAGGTATTACTGCATATACAGCTAATTGAAGCTGCGACTGATAAACATATCTGGTCAGAACAATATAGCCGAAAGGTTTCGGATGTATTCAACCTGCAAAATGAAGTTGCTACAAAAATAGCTGATGCCATTGAGGTGATCGTTACTCCGGAAGAACTCAAACAAATTGAGAAAAGACCTACCGATAATTTAGTCGCCTACGATTATTATTTGAGATCACTTGAAAACATTAATGATGGGAGCAAAGAGGGATTGGAAGAATCCATCAGGTTATTGGATATGGCACTGGAGGAGGATCCTGAGTTCGCACTGGCTTATGCCAATATCGCGATCTCATACTATTTTCTGGATCTGTATCAATCTGAAAAACAGTATACCGCCGAGATCAACAGGTATTCTGATAAAGCGCTGTTATATGATCCTGAGTCGGATGTAAGCCTGTTAGCTAAGGCATTCTATTATATGTATACCGGAGAGTATAGGCTGGCATTACCACATCTAGAGAAAGCTTTGGAGTATAATCCCAACTCTTCTCCGGTTATCCAGACACTTTCTGATTACTATGCCCGAATTATTCCCAATACCGCTAAATATCTGGAATATGCTCTTATGGGGCTCCAGATCAATAGTTCCGGCAATGATTCGGTTTCGAAAAGCTATATTTATTTACACCTGAGTAATGCACTGGCTCAATCGGGTTTTGTAGAAGAATCAGTCGGGTACATTGATAAGTCGTTGGAGTACAACCCGCAAAATTACTACTCACCTTATCTTAGAGCGTATATTCTTTATGCCAGGGATCAAAACATTGATCAGACTAAAAGTATACTATTACAGGAATGGCATAAGGATACCACCCGGCTGGATATCATGCAGGAAGTAGCCAAGATCTATTACTATCAGTCGAATTACGACAGCGCGTTTTATTACTATGAGCTATTCGCGAGAGCAAGGGAAGAACAAGGACTCGATATCTATCCTCAGGAAGATATAAGGATTGCTGCTACCTATAAGAAAGCTGGCAGGCTACAAGAGGCAGATCAATATCTGGCTTCATATACAGCATTTTGTGAAAGAGATCAGTCCATTTATAAAGGGGCTAGCACCGCGGTACTGCATGCGTATCAAAAGGAGTATGATCTGGCCATTGAACAACTAAAAATCTTTGCAAAACAGGATAATATCCAATACTGGATAGTACTATTCATGGAGAAAGATCCGGTCCTGGAACCACTATTAAATGATCCTGAGTTTCAGAAAGTGATGCAGGCGATCAAAGACCGGTTCTGGGAAAATCATGAAAAGCTTCGTTCTTCGCTCGAAGAGAAGGGCTTAATTTAATCAGAAGCCTTTTCTCAGCCCGCACCCATTTCGTTTAGAACATTATGGTGAATAGAATTAAGACAGAATACTCTATATCAAACTCTGGTATTAATTCAGGCTTGGATCCGTTTTATAAGATCCGGCAACCAGCCATCCGATCCCAAATAGCGTAAGCCCCCAGATCTCAATAATAAGTACGGTATTTTCCCAGGTATAGATCAATTTACCCAGGATAAACAGGATCAGGATACCCGCCATCATGAGAATACTGATAGTTCGATAGATATACGCTCTTTTGACTTTACCTTTGCTTTTTGCCCGGTTTGAGAAAAACCACATCATTGCTATCAGACATACGAACAGAAGTACAGCTGCGGTGTAGTGAATATTCATCGGCTGCAGATTAAAGAAGCTTGCTACTGAGACAACCCAGGCAGAAGGAATATCAGTATTGTCATATCCTTTGGTGGGAAAAAGGGCAATGCAGATAGCAAAAACAAAAGCTGCTTTACTCAGATAGAACTCCCAGTCTTTGGAACCACCGGTACCATTATAAGCCGACATAAAAAATCCGACCACAATCAATGATCCTACAAAGATATCATGTGCATCGGTCCAGTATGAGATGCTGATAGAATGAAGTGCTTTTCCCGGTTCAGCAAGTAGATAGACTGTTGGAGCGAGTAAAAGGGCAATGACCCCAATTATTATTCGCATTGTTTTATGGTTGATTTGACGTCCCATATTATACTCCGTTTTAAAGTTAACCCATTATTAAACAGTGGTATAATTAGTACAAATAATAATCCAAAAGCAACCCCTGGAGTGGGAGAGACCAGGAGTTAAGAAAAGATCTGACGGAAAGTTTTATTCTTCGCAGTACTTTTTAAAGTTATTCAGGATGTAATCCCATCCATATTCTGAATTCATCATTTCCCTGTAGTTTTCAGATCCTTCACCGTGATTTTCAAAATTGAAATGTTCGAAGGAAACAGTCGTTGAGTCCCCATTTTGGATAAAACTCACTTTTAAGTCACTTGCTTTTTCCGGATTTGGAATTGGTTCCCGGTTTGGACTGATCTGCCACTTCAACCTTATCTTTTCGTTTTCTGTAAATTCAGTAACTGTTCCCCAATCACAGCGGAATCCATTGGGACCAATCTCGGTGCAAAGCCCATTCTTTCTGCCGTCAATCTTTATTTTGATCAGTTTATCTTGCGACCAAGTGTACTCTTTTGGCCACCACTCATTCAATTCCTTCACGAATTTTTGAAAAGCTGAGTCTGATGAAATTCCAATTTTCAGGCTTTTAGTTATTCTCTCCATGTTGAGTTCATTTATATTAACCACGATGTTGTGTGGTATTTTTTATTTCTTCTTGTTCGATAAGGTTCTTTAATACTTTCACAGTTTCTTGCCAGTAAAAATCTAAATGTTTATAAATTGATTCTGTTGGAAAATTTTCAATTTGAATTTTCAACAATGACTTTCTTTCCTGATGTTCTATTGTGAAAGTGAATATTGAATGATTTTCTGTAGTGCCAGGTAAGTGTGAAATTAAACTTAATGGCTGTATTGAATCTTATTATGAGGGTCCAAGTGTAAAACCACACAACGTTCTGTGTATGGTGCGTATCCCGCAGGGTATGCACTATACACCTTGTTGGCGTGTCGTGTTTTTTCTATTTAATTCTCCAATTAATTTTGGCAAATAGTAGTAATTCAGTCCATAATGGAAAACCTGAAAATAAACTGCAATAATCAAAACCAATGGAAGTAACCATTCTTGTTTCAAGAAGTAAATAGGATAGAACAGGAGTGAAATTCCAAGTTCAAACATTATCTTTTTCTTGATATTTTTTTTAATGTCTGCGGTCTCTGCAAAACCCTCAAATTCCTTTAAATAACTAGAGACTCTGTATTGATACCACCAAGTTTCATAAAGTTCAAAAAGAATTATGAAAACTGTTGTTGAGATTAGAAACTCTTTTGTTTTAATAGCAATCAAAATGTAGGCAACCATAATCGCAAATCTTCCAATTGCAGGTAACACATCCGTTTTGAACCAAACTCTTTCTCGTGTACTCGCAAAGGCTGTTTGATTCCACCATCCGTCAATTCGGCTTGTGTTAAAGTCTGTATTTGCTAACTCATTAAAAAGTCTTTTAGAATGGTCGTATTTTCTGTTGTGGTGAAGTCCACGTCCGAGTTCGTATTTGACCTCATTTAATTGGTCGGTCTGATTGAGTTTGTTTTCTATCGGTTGATAGCCCGTTTTGTATAGGTAATAAACAGCAGAATACTTCTCTCTATCGTTAAGTGATTTTGCAAGACGATGAATGACATTCGTTACCGTATCAAAGTCCGAGTTCGCAGTTTTTAGGTTTTCCAAAATTCTGGACTGTCGGTTTTCCCAATAGCTTAAAACTTGAGCATCGGTTTTCAAGTTATTTAAGTCAGTCCATATTTTTTCTACTCTGCTCATTGTCTGTTTTACATGCACGCCAACAACAGAGTAAAGTGAACTGAGTTCACTTTATCCCAGTTTCAGGTGTTAGTTTTATTCATTTTATTATTTAAACAGATAGGAGTAAAGTGAATAAAAAAGCATTAACATCAAAGTTTTAGCGTAACCAAACGCTTTAAAGGATAGTCCCGGAAGAGTGTAGGTTAATTCAGTTTTAGCCAGGGACTATAAAAAAAGCCCGATCAATTGACCGGGCTTTGTTCTAACAGATAAACAGGATAAAATATTATCGCTCTTCCACCGGAGTCCAGGGCAGGTTTTTCTCACCTACATAAAGTGCTCTTGGTCGGATAAGTCTGTTGTTGGCAGCCTGCTCCATGAAGTGGCCGGTCCAGCCGGAAATTCGGCTCATGGTGAAGATACAGGTATAGAGGTCTGGCTGAATACCGATGGAGTAGTACACCGAAGCTGAGAAGAAATCCACATTAGGATCAATATTCTTTTCAGATTTCATGGTATTAAGCATATCCATAGACCATTTGTACAATTCTTCATGGCCGGTCTCTTTTGAAAGAGCCTCAGACATTTTCTGAAGATGACGTCCACGTGGGTCAAAGGTTTTATATACACGGTGTCCAAAGCCCATGATCTTTTCTTTCTTCGCCAGTTTTGCTTTGGTGAATGCAACGGCATCTGCATCCTTGCCTTCGGCTTCAAGCTCAAGCAGGGTATTCATCACAGCAGTGTTAGCTCCGCCATGGAGGGGGCCTTTAAGCGCGCCGATAGCAGCAGTAACTGATGAATAGATATCAGACATAGTTGCACAAACGGTACGTGCAGTGAAAGTTGAAGCATTCATTCCATGCTCAGCATGCAGGATCAGGCACAAATCCATAGTTTTTTCAGCCTGAGTTCCAGGCTCTTCACCATTCAGCATATACAAGAAGTTAAATGCAGTGCTACCTGAAGAAAGAGGAGCTACAATATCTTTTCCTTTTCTGGAGCGGTCGAAGGCGGCAATGATGGTTGGGATCTTTGCAGTGATCGAAATAGCCTGATCCATGAACAGTGCCTCATCGAATTTGCCTTTGGTCGGATCAGTATCGGCAAGCATTGAAACCGCAGTTCTTAACACCGCCATCGGTTCAGCAGACTTGTCAGTCGACTTGATATAATCAATAACAGGAGATGGAAGCTCTCTTTCACTAATAAGTGATTTATTGAGGCTTTCAAGTTCTTCGGCGTTAGGAAGTCGGTCGTTCCAAAGTAAAAAACATACTTCTTCGAAAGTGGCATTCTCAGCTAGTGTATCAATATTGTAACCAGCATAGATCAGCTCTCCCACAGCTCCGTCAATGAAACTCTTTGTGGTTGAGAATGCTACGATACCAGCTAATCCCTGATTTATATGCGGGTATTGGGTTTCATCAAAACCTGTATGTAGGTCTTTCGACATGTGTACTTCCTTTTAAATTTAATCTTAAAATCGTGCCCTTTTTGTTGACCGAAAAATCTCTTTATCCAACCGGCCTGAATATTACAGACATACTAACAATTATTTCTGGGCAAGCATTCTCCTCAACTTATCTTGAGAAGGGCATGAAAGGTAATGAAACAGCAGGAATTTTATAAACAGAAAAGTTCAAAATTATATAAAGTGAAAGGGTTTTTACAAGTCGGCTTAACCGATTACTTTATTTAAGCTTTTAATAGTTTCAGAAAGATATTCTTATTAGCTGAAATTCTTTTTTGATTCTTCCCAGTATTCATCCATTTCTGCGAGAGTAGAGTCCTTAAGCAGTTTTCCATTCTCTTTAAGTTTCTCTTCTACATAGCGGAACCGGTCTTCAAACTTTTTATTCGTCTTCCGGAGACTGTCCTCTGCAACCAGATCAAAAAAACGTGCAACGTTAACCATCGAGAAAAGCAGGTCGCCAAATTCATCAGCAGATTTTTCCTTATTTCCCTCATCCAGCGTTTCTTTGAATTCGTGCAATTCTTCTTCAAGTTTATCCCAGGCCTGCCGCCATTCCGGCCAGTCGAATCCGACATTGGCTGCCTTTTCCTGCATGCGTTGTGCCCGGATCAAAGCAGGTAAATGAACAGGTAATCCGTCTAGCGTTGATTTCTTTCCCTCTTTTAGTTTGATGTTTTCCCAGTTCTCGGCAACCTCATCTTCACCTTTTACTTTAGTTTCGCCAAATACATGTGGATGCCGGGTGATTAGCTTATCCATCAGGGTGTAGATCACATCACCTATATCAAAGAATTCAGTTTCGCTGGCCATCTTACTATGGAAGAGTACATGCAACAGCAGATCACCCAGTTCCTTTTTAAACTCGTTGAAATCCCCATCATCGATCGCTTCAATAGCTTCGTAGGCTTCCTCGATCAGGTTGTCTTTGATCGATTCGTGAGTTTGTTTTCGATCCCAGGGACATTCCCTCCTCAGTATGGAAACAAGTTCTACAAGATCATCAAAACTTCGGCTTGGCTTCATACAAATTCTGTATTATAGATTATGAATGTTGAATTGGAAACTAGCCAATTCAACATCCAAAATTAAAATGAATAAGTGTTAAGTTACCTATCATTTTATTTTCAATTATTAGAAATTTCGACCTGAATTTATTAGACTTGTAGCAGAATCCAACCATGCATGTCTTTGATTCAATGTATTCAGGTTTTAAAAAAGAGAGGCTGGATCGAATAACCCAGGAACTAAATTTATGGTGACTTATGAAATCCCTGAGAAAAGTCAGCTACCTAATTTTAATTTTTACTATTGGCTGTGATCCTGTATCAAGTATAAAAGGTAAAGAGGAATCAAATTACCCCCGGATTTTGGAAAAAAAGTCCGAAAGCGAACAACAGCAGTTGTACTCAGAATACATGGAAAATAATTCCGGTTTATGTGCTGAAATTGACGAATATGGACTGAACGGGAGCAAAATCTGTACATCCAGAGAGTTTCTGAGAGTGGAAATAAAAGATGAAGAGAAAGAGAGAATGAATATGATGGCAAAAGAATTCCTTGTACGAAATCAAAAATTCACCAATGTTTTTGATGAGGAACAATTGGAAATTGATCGGTCGTATGGCATAAAGGGTTGTATTAAATGTGATGGCTCAGATGGGGATATGAAAAATATTCATTGGAAAGTAAGGTTTAAAAACCAGGAGCTTGAGGGACTGGAAGTCGAAAATACGGTAATTGATGTGTTTTTGGATTCCGATAGAGTTTACCAGGTTTATGGCCACTGGTATAAGGATGTTATCCTTCCAGATGAAGATGAAATAAGTATCGAGGAAGCAAGAAGTTCATTAGTAGGAAAGTCGTTTACCTTTAGTAGTTGGACTGGAGAGCAAACGTATACAATAACAGAAGATTCATTTGAGGAGTTTGGGAAGGATCGGGGTAAAATTATATTTCCTTATGAAGCAGATCAGAAGTTGGAGATGCGTGTTTGTTGGGTAATTTCAGCAAACATTTGGAACTTTTATTTAGACTCCAGTACAGGTGAAGTAATTTATAAGGAAATGACAGTTATGTTCTAATCCGTTTTTTGTCAATCTGAATTGACAGCCGGCCAATTCAACATCCAAAATTAAGAATGATTCAAGATAGCCATTCTTAATTTTTCATTTTGAATTTTAAATCCAGTTAGGTCTTCCTTTTTTTCTTTTTGGCGGCGGGGAAGAGAATGTTGTTAAGGATCAGACGGTAACCCGGACTGTTTGGATGAAGCGCAAGGTCTGTCGGGGGATCATTAACACGATGAGTATAATCTTCCGGATCATGGCCAGCATAAAAGGTGAAGGTTCCATTTCCATAATTCCCGTGCAGGTATTTAACCTGATTCCGGCCAGGAGCTTCTGCCAGTACCACTACCGATGATTTTACTTTCTCAGTTCTGAAAGCAGTGGTCTGGCCATAAAAACCACGGACACTGCTTACATGATTTTGAGTAAGCATGGTTGGAACGGGATCCCATTTTGCAGAAAATTCGAACAGAGTGAAATAGTCAAGGCTTTCATCCACTTCCTGTATCGCAACCGGCACATCAATATCGGCATGTTCGTACTGATAAGGGTCGATAATGATATTGAAATTCTGAAAGGCAAAGGTCTTGCTGAAATCAAGTCGTTCCTGTGCGGCTGGGTCAACTGGATCGCCATCAAACTGAGAAGGGGCGATGTCAATACCTTCAGCTGCTAACGCGATATCAAAAGTGTCGGTTCCGGAGCACATCGCAAACAGGAAACCGCCATTACCAACATAGTCGCGTATCTCGCGGGCTACCTGTTTCTTCTGTTCACTAACCTTATCGAATCCAAGTTCTTTGGCCATGGCTTCCATCTGCCGGACCTGAGTGATGTACCATGGTGTATTCCGGTAATTTGCCCAGAACTTTCCGTACTGGCCTGTAAAATCTTCGTGGTGAAGGTGCAGCCAGTCATATTCCTGAAGTTTTCCCTGCAGTACTTCCACATCCCAGATCTTATCGTATTCCACTTCTGCATAGGTGAGAGCCAGTGTCACAGCGTCATCCCAGGGAAGAGCCTGATCGGGGGTATAAACAGCGATTCGGGGAGCTTTCTCTAAATTAACCACTGAAGTATTTGACCCTTCTGATTCAACTTCAGACACGATCGAAGCTGCTTCGGAAGATCCCACGATCTGGATGGTCACATTACGAAGTCTTGATTTACGTACGATGTCGTTATCTACCACTGCCATGAAAGACCCGCCTCTGTAGTTCAGCAGCCATTTGGCAGGGTACCCATCTTTGATATGGTTGAATATCACACCATAGGCTTTGAGGTGGTCAGTCTGGCTTGCATCCATCGGGATCAAAACCTGTTGCTGAGCCTGAACGGACAGAGTTAACAGGATTGTTGAAAATACTAAGTAGATAAATTTCTTCATGATCTAAGAATTTGCTTTGGGCAATTCATTAAGTCGTTTACGTGCGTAAGGTGCATAGAATCCTTGTGGATACTCCAGAATAAGTTCCTCATAATAATTGATGAGTCGTTCAAGAATGGGTGTTCCGTTAAATAAAATATTTTCTTCATTTCCAAGACTATAGGCTCCTTCAACAACACGGGTACGTTCCCACATGAGTCTTTCCCGCATGGAAAGATAGGGGGTATTTTCGAGAAACTGGCTAATAGAGCTTATATACTCCAGAGACTGGTCTTCAGAGTTTTTAGCCATCAGGATGTAAGCATCGTCTTTGAAAGGGGTTGGGGTGGTGGAGTTTGCAATTGCCAACAGCTGCTGTTCAGCTTTTTTATCATTCCCCACGCTATATTGATAATGCGCTTCTGCGAAAGGCCTGATCACAGCTCCGGTAGTATCTTCGGCCAGGCCATCCTGTACCCAAAGGCGAAGTTCGAGGGCGTCATTTGCATAATATGAGGTGTTCTGGCGACCGAGTGATTTGAGCTGGATCTGAGCAAATTCGAAGTCACCCGCATAGAAATCAGTGAGAGCCAGGAAATACCGGGTTTTCTCAGCCATTGGGCCAGACTCCGCTTTCTTATTACTTCGGGTGAATGAGATTCGGGCAGAAGTGAATTCTTTCTGAGCAAGATAAATTCTTCCGTCCAGATAATTACTCTCCGGAGTGTCATTCATATCAGGAAGTTTCTTGAGTTTGTCGGTGGCCGTTTGGGCTTCGTCCAGATCGAATATGAAATCAAGCGCGAGTTCAGCACGTTTGATATACACTTCGCTCATCCGGCTGTAGGTGTTGGTTTCAGTTATAAGAGTATCCAGTAATGCAACTGCCTGATGATAAAGAGAGTCTTTCTTACCTCTGGCTCCAAGGCTATGATCCCCCAAATACTTTGCCCAGCGGGTTAATGCTTCCGCTTTTTCTTCAGCAGCCAGCCAGTTTACTTCTCCATAGGTTCGTTCGATATAGAAATCAAAGGCGTCAAGAGCGAGCTCAAATTCATTGTTATTAACCAGGTCGCGTCCCACATTGAACAGAGAATAATTATAGTTGGAAGTTTTGCTCTCATATTCCAACGCAGTGGCATAAGCGCGTCGGTATAATTTGTTCTCGAGAAGAAGCCATTCCAGCAGAGTATAAAATTCTTTATAGGATGGGTTTTTAAGATCGGTTTGAGCAAGGATATCCTCTAACTCAATAATTGTGATATCGTACAGGATCGGATCGTTATAGCGCATGAGTAAACGCTGAACACCGTACATCTGCTGTGGGTTGATCTGGATCAGATTCAACCATTCGGCGATGGCCTCTTCATACATTCCACCCTGCAGATAAGTATTTGGAACTTCGGTCATGAAGAGCATTTCATTATTAAAATGAACCCGGCCTTTCTTATATACTTCTATAGCTTTTTTATATGCCCTGCGCTCGATCATTGCACTTGCGGTATTCACATAGATCTGAAGCTGATCCGAAAAGTTTGAAAGGTTCTGATCCCATATCGAATATGCAGAAGACGTATCACCTTTAAGATGATACAGTTCGCCAAGCAGGATCCGGGAAGGTCCGATACTTCGATTTAGATTAATATTAGACTCAACCATGGTGATGGCTTCGTCATATTCCTTCATCTGCACTTTGCATTCAATAAGCCGGTCGAAATAAAGGTAGGTATTCGGGTGCTGGTCTGATAATTTCTCAAGTATAGGCAGAGCATCTTCATACCTCTGCTGTTGCATAAGCCGGTTAGCGATCTGGAAATCATTATTGATCTGAGCCGGGAGTTCAGCTGCCAACAACGACAAGGCTACTAAAAAAACGATCCTTAAATTATTATACATCAATGTTCCGGTATTCTGATCCCGTTTACGAGAGTCGGTTCAAAACTTTTCATTTCCTGATAAAAACGGTTTAGCGGAAATCCGACCACGTTATAATAGTCACCTTCAATACGTTCCACAAATACAGCGCCCCAGTCATCCTGAATTCCATAAGCTCCTGCTTTATCCATGGGACTGCCAGATTCAATGTATGACCATATTTCCGACTCCGATAACGAGCTGAAACGAACTATAGTTTCTTCATAAAAGCTGTGAGTACCTGTTATTTCCCCGTTTTTATCAGTTTTAACAAAACCGACTCCGGTAAAAACAGAATGTTGTTTGCCACTAAGCATGCTGAGGATCCGAAAGGCGTCATTTTTATCGACAGGTTTGCCCAGTATATGGCCATCAAGTACAACAATAGTGTCAGAACCAATAACCAGTGCTTCATTAACTTTAGGAGCAACGTCTGTGGCTTTCTCCAATGCCAGTTGCTGTACGATTTCTTGCGGTACTTCTGAAGTAAACTCTTCTTCCGTATTGCTGGGTAATATTTCAAATATAAGGCCGAGCTGCTGTAGTAGTTTCTTCCTTCTGGGGCTCTGGGATGCCAGAACAACTTTTAGCATAGATTAAGTAGTCTTCTTTTGGAGTTACTGGATAATTAAATAACTTCTTTTCCCGTTTCAACAGCAATTAATGTAAGTATTTTAACATTCATCATGGCAAAAGCTAATCATAGAAAATCTGATGACCGCCCAATGTTCTTTTCAGCCTTTAATTATAAACTCATTGGAGTGGCGATACTGTTAATATTTGCAGGGTTTTCAGCCATGTATCTGGAGAACGAAGTAGATGGTGTTATTTCATTGTATATATCACCACTGGTCATATTAGCCGGTTTTATCACGGTCATCTTTGCAATAATGAAACATGATCGTGGAGATGGCACGGAATCGGAAGTAGCATCCTGAAAGTGCTCGACCGGCTCGTAAATATCTTTTTCTTCTTTGCTCTGGTATTCATATTTCTGCTTTTTGCGAAAGCGGATGATCACACCAGAATATTCATCGCTATTATTCTTTCTGTACTCTGCGGGTTTATAGCATTCATGCTCAACTGGCTCACTCTTGATGGCGTGGTAGCTGCCATTCTTTTTGGAATTATATCATATGGCTTAGGTGGGATAACCGGGGCGACCGTAGTACTCACATTTTTTATTTCAAGTTCTTTGTTATCGAAGGATATGATCAGTGAAGAATCACTGTTGGATAAGAAATTCAGAAGAGACGGACTGCAGGTTTGGTCAAATGGGTTTTGGTTTACACTATGGACAATCATCTGGTTTTTAACAGAGTTGGACTTTTTCATGACGGCGGCCTTTGCCAGTATCGCTTTCGCAAATGCCGATACCTGGGCCTCAGAGATTGGCGGACACAGAGTTAAGGGTAAAACTTATCTGATCTCCAGCTTTAGAGAAGTGAGGCCGGGATCGGATGGAGGTATAAGTATTGTAGGTACGCTTGCTACCCTTTCAGGTGCAGTGTTGATCGCGCTAATGTTCTGGCTTCTGAATATGGAAACTAACATCTGGCTGGCAGTAATGATTGCAACAGCCGGATTTACAGGCAGCTTCATTGACTCATGGCTGGGCGCTAAAGTACAGGGCAAGAAACTGAATCCTTTTTTCAGGAATCTTTTTGCTCGACAAATTTCTTATGTTGACAATAATCTGGTGAACTGGTTAGCTGCAGGCAGTTCTTCGGTGATCGCCTTAATTGCAGTTTTACTAATAGAATTTTAGATCAATTAAATCAAAGCATTCATATGTGGTATAAAAAATTACACTGGCAAATTGTATTAGGAATGGTTCTGGGTGTGGTATTTGCCCTGGTTATGGTACAATTCAGCTGGGGTCCGGAGTTTGTATCTGATTGGATCAAGCCATTTGGTACTATTTTCATTAATGCTTTAAAACTTATTGCTGTGCCATTGATCCTGGCTTCTTTGATTAAAGGAGTTTCTGATCTCAAAGACCTCTCCAGTTTGTCAAAGATGGGAGGAAAGACCATCGCTCTGTATCTTATTACTACCACTATTGCAGTTACCATCGGATTAGTGGTGGTAAACACATTAAAACCAGGGGCTAGCATTTCTGAGGAAACCCGTAATGAATTACTGGAAAGCTATAAAGGGGAAGCTGATGCAAGGATCTCCGATGCCCGCAGACAGATGGAAACCGGTCCTCTTCAGGCATTAGAAGATCTGGTACCGGACAATATTTTTGCAGCAGCAAGTAATAACCGGAATATGCTTCAGGTGATCTTTTTTGCGATCATCTTCGGAATAGGCCTGATCATGATTCCTGAGGCAAAGGCTAAACCCGTTAAGGACTTTTTTGACAGCTTCAATGATGTGATCCTGAAATTGATCGATCTGATCATGAAAACGGCCCCGTATGGTGTGTTCGCCTTGTTAGCAGCATTAATAGTTGAGGCACCAACAGCAGATCTCTTTGTGGCACTTGGATTTTATGCTTTGTGTGTGGTGATAGGCCTGGCATTAATGGTAGTGATATACGTACTTATTGCATCAGTATATGCAAAGAAGTCACCGGCATTTTTTCTGAATGCGATCTCCCCAGCTCAGCTTCTGGCTTTTTCTACAAGTTCAAGTGCAGCAACATTGCCTGTTACGATGGAAAGGGTAGAAGACCACCTTGGAGTGGATGAGGAAGTAAGCAGTTTTGTACTACCGATAGGTGCAACTATTAATATGGACGGAACCAGTTTGTATCAGGCAGTTGCAGCCGTGTTTATTGCTCAGGCATTTGGAATGGATCTTACCCTGGGTGCTCAGCTAGGAATAATCCTGACGGCCACTTTAGCTTCAATTGGTTCCGCAGCTGTACCCGGTGCCGGGATGGTGATGTTGGTAATAGTACTTGCTCAGGCGGGTATTCCGGAAGCGGGCCTTGCTCTCATATTTGCAGTCGACCGACCTCTGGATATGTGCCGAACTACTATAAATGTGACAGGTGATGCTACTGTAGCACTTACGGTAGCAGCCAGTGAAGGTAAATTACACGATCCTGTAGCCGAAGATTAAAATTCACTTTAAATAGAAGATTAATGTGTCTTTTTGAGTGGAAATCGGTTTATTTAGGCATGGCTCACTCACAAACTCAACAGCGCCTATGGTCTTAGAGCTACGATCAAGAGCAAACTTACTTAAATCACATATCATCCTGTTCCTGCTCCTTTTGCTTGTTCCTGTAGCAGGATTTTCTCAATCAGTACTACTCCCGGGTGATATTGCGGTTGTATCGGTTAATTCTTCCGATAACTCCTACGATTTCATGCCTTTAGTGAACATAGAGAAAGGTACATCTATGTGGTTCTCAAATGGCAGATGGAGTGAAGAAGAGCAATTGCTTGAGGCCGGGGATGAGGTGAACATCACTTTTAATGAAGATGTGGCTGCCGGAACAAATATTCATATTAATGAGGTGGTTGACCCACGGTTAACTATTGATGGTAAGCTCAGGTTTTCAGGAGATGGAGATCACCTTTTTGCTTATCAAAAAGAAGAAGATATATACAGGTTTCTTTTTGGAATAGCTTGGGGAGACAGGGAAGTATGGAATCCGGAGCATAAAAAAGGATCTGAGATCCCGTTAAGCCTGCAGGGCAACCAGGAATATTATCTGACCCTTGGAGAATTGGATAACTACCAGTACCACTTACGCAATGGTGCCAGCGGAACCCCGGCTATGTTATCCTCATTTGTGACAGACGCAGCTCATTGGCGGGGAAGAGATAAAGATGCATATAGTTCATTCGGTACTTCATTCAGGATATTACGAGCCCCTGTTGTAATGTTTGATGAGAGTGTGTCCACTACTAAAGAAGGTGAATCAATTATCCTGAACGTTGCAGTATACGAGCATGATGGCTCCAGACTGACTGTGGATGTGAACTTCAATTCTGATTATAGTACTGCCGATACCAGCGACATTAAATTCAAAGGCCACACCTTTAATTTTACCGGATTAATCGGTGATGCGGTTTATGCTATCGAAGTTCCGGTGAATGACGATAAAGGATATGAAGGATCTGAAACAGCATTCTTCGAGCTTAGAAATATTTCGAAAGGGGTGTATGGGGATTTTGTAAGTCATGCTGCATTTATTCAGGATAATGAACTTCCCAATGCAAGGATATCGGCCATCAACTACAGAGGTAGCAATACTGATTTTATTGAAATCCAGAATGCGGAAAGAAATGAACTTAATCTTGAAGGGTGGACTCTTGAAAGTCGTAATGTGATTTACACATTCAGCACTTCTGAATATATACCGGCACTGGGTTCAATAAAGATCTATCATCCTGAAACAAGAAAGAACGATACCAGAAATAAAAAATGGCTTCAACGTTCCGGAACGCTCAGATTAAAAGATGAGAGAGGTAATACAATTTCTGAGTTGTCTTACCGGCGTGGAGACAATACCAGCACAATGTCGATAAGCAGTAATGCCGGGGTCACCGCTGTTGATGCTTCCATGGCTGATAATGGTAACGGAGCTGCCAGAGCTGAAAGCGGATTGATAGCGAAAAAAATCACAGAGCCAGGCTGGTACACCCTGACACCTCAGGAAGTTTTAAGTGAAGAGATGCAGGAACTTAAAGTATATGGATGGAACGAGGCAGAACAGGAGTTCGAGCTGGCTGATGTATTTAATCCTTCAGAACTGCTTTTTAAAAATTTTATCGCCTATGTTGATGAAGATATCACTCAAGTATATCAGTCTTTGAGGGATTCCTTAATAAAGAAAAAAGCTGCGATAATTGATGAGTTGGTTTTCACAGTATCCGGGACTGATTCGGACGAGAATAACATCATTAACGGGGCAGAAGGATATAATTTTGTTCAGAACAATACAGGGGAATCAATTCCGGTGAGAACCCTGATCAGTGCAGTTGAAAAAGAACTTTATAACGGAGCCATATATCCATATTTGTATCTCTGGCAGAATGATGGAAAGAACTGGACTACATCAAGAAGACTTGATCTGAAGGATAATATCCCCGCCGGTGCTTCATTCTGGCTGAGGGCAGATTCGGTATTCAATGAAACGGAGATCAGTTTTTCGTTAGCGGATGCAACGGAGATAACAGATCTTGATGAAGAAGTAAAAGACAATTCTGACCAAACTCATTTTACGGTTCGTTTGGGAGCAAATGGACTTTCAGGCAGGGTCTCTATTAATATATTTGATGAAGATCTGAACCTTGAAAGAGATATCCTGTTACCTCAGCTTGAGCCGGAACTGTTTGTACCACATGACAGATACCTGTATCTGGGTGGAGAACGTATGCAGACCTGGAGAGATCACCTTTACTTTGAGAAGATCGAAGACCAGAAGATTATTATTCCGTTGGCATTCAGTACTTCCGAAGAAGGAACCTTCAGTCTTTCTGTTGATGATTGGAAAAATATTCCGTCAGACTGGAGGATCAGGATCGTGGATCTGGAAGCTGAAAAAGAGTACGAGTTGAGCCAGGGATGGAATATGGAATTCGATTACTTCGGAAATATCAAACCGGAAGTAGAAAAGGGCACTATTGAAGCAGAAGATGTAACTATTATTGAAAACCGTTTTCAGATACAAATAATACCACCAGGTGTAACTGAGCAGGAAACTGAGGAGCCAACGGAAGTATCGTTGAATCAAAATTATCCGAATCCATTTAATCCAGTTACCACTTTATCATTTTATCTGCCCGAATCACAGGAAGTGAAATTATCTGTATTCAATGTGGTGGGGCAACCGGTTGCGGTATTGGCTGAAGGTACGATGAGTGCCGGAGACCATACTTTTGAATGGGATGCAACAGGACTTCCAAGTGGGATGTATATCTATCAACTGGAAGTTGCCAACAGAATTATGACCAGAAAAATGACGCTCGTCAAATAAGGTTAACACGTATCAACAATTATTAAAAAAGGACTATCACTTCATAACTATGCAATTTAAGACAATACAAGGGATCGATGTACCCGAAATCGGACTTGGAACATTTAAATTGATCGGGAAAGCCGGGGAACAAACTATTAAGATGGCTCTGGGATTGGGTTATCGGCATATAGATACCGCACAGGATTACAAAAATGAAAGAGAGGTTGGGAATGCTATAAAGCAGGCTCACATACCCAGAGAGGAATTATTTGTAACCACTAAGGTTGATCGCAATAACCTGGAGCCTGAACGTCTTCTTAAAACAACGGAACAGTCGTTGCTGGATCTGGACCTTCCCTACGTGGATCTGCTTTTGATACACTGGCCTAATCCGGATGTGGATATTGAAAAAACAATTGAAGCTATGCTATCGCTTCGGGATCAGGGTAAAGTTCTGAATATTGGGGTCAGCAATTTTCCGACTAAACTCCTGAAGGAAGTAAACGAAGAGCTGGCCGCGCCTATATTTTGTAATCAGGTTGAATATCATCCGCTGTTGGGTCAGTTCGATCTGCTGGACTATGCCGCGGATAATGATCTTCTTATAACTGCGTATAGTCCTTTTGGTCAGGGAATGTTGATCAATAATTCTCTGCTTAAAGAGCTTGGTGACAAATATGGAAAGACTCCTGCACAGATCGCATTGAGATGGCTGGTGGAACAGGAACAGGTTGTTACTATCCCAAAAGCCTCGAGCAGGGAGCATCTGGAAGCCAATATCGATATTTATGATTTTGCTCTGGAAGACGATGACTTTTATGCGATCGATGATCTTGATAAAACACATCGGGTTGTAGATCCTGAATTTGCCCCGGAATGGGATTGACAATAGAACCTGTAAAGATGCAAATATTGCAAGTCTAAAGGTTAATGGTTGCCTCCGCCAGGGCGATCACATTCCCATCCTGATTCATTAGTCTGAATTTTCTTAATGAATCGCTGGTATTCTCCATCTGTGCAGTGATCACATCACCGGCGTGGCTTTCATGCATGAAGACAATATCAAAGTTCGATACAGAACGGGCTTCTTCTTCGGGCATACATTCCAGCATCCATTCGATAAACCGGACATTATTCACATGGTTATTCATGTCCAGATCTGCGCGGCGTACTTTGATTTTGGTCATAGAATCTTCCTGTTCGGGAGGGGAGATCCTGTTGGATTTAACAGGAGTAACATGTTCGCGTTCAGTGAGCCTGGTATCGAGTACTTCCTGAGGAATTCTGACCGGTCGGCGCGTTTCGAGGTTGATCATCATCCAGTAACTCAGGCAGTTACCGAACTCATTACCTTCATTATCAAAGAGCTTGTAATTTCTATATGCTCTGAGAGCATCTCCGGCAGCGGGCCATGTCTCCACTAGAATAGTTTCTCTCCAGTTGGGCATTTCCTTTAAGTTGATGTCCATCCTGTGCAACACCCAGGTCATATTCTGAGACAGCAGATCGGTAATATCAAAATTTAGCTGAAGGGCATTGTTTCCAGCCACCTCCTGAAAGAAATTACAGATCGCGGGAAGAGTGAGTTTACCAGAAAGGTCAACTTCATTTGCTCTGATGGTGAAATGTTCTTTATGAATAGTGCTATTCCCGGAATTCGACATAGTATAAATTGACCTGTATAAAAAATCCTCCCAAGTATAGGAGGATTTGGTCAAATTATGAATTTGGTCTTGAAAGAATCCCGATTCTGCTCGCCCAGATCTTAATGTCATCCAGGATGATATAGATAGAAGGAAGAACAATCAGGGTCACAACTGTGGAAAAAGTAAGCCCACCAACGATTGCTCGTGCCATAGGGAAGTAGGGAGGCCCATCTCCCCCAATTTGAGTGGTTCCGATACATAAAGGGACTAAACCCAGCACAGTAGTACCAGCTGTCATAAGAATTGGACGCATTCGGTCGCGACCGCCCTGTACCACAGCTTCTCTTCGGCTCAATCCCTCACTTCTCAGGTGAATGATATGATCTACCAGAACGATACCATTATTAACCACGATACCCATGAGAATGAGAATCCCGATCATGGCCATGAGATCGAAAGTGGTACCAGTAATGAAGAAAAACCAGAAGATCCCGACGATACCATAAAAGATACAGGCAAGAATACTGGTTGGATACATAAGTGATTCGAACAGAGCAGCCATCACCAGGTAGATAAGGAAGAATGCAATAGCGATGTTGAATAACATGGCTCCCATAGCTTCATTATCATTATCGAAACTACGGCCGTAACTCCAGCGGTACCCGGCTGGATAAACGATTTGATCCATAACCTGTTCAATCCTTCCGCGGGCTTTATCACTGGTAATGCCATCAAGATTGATACTTATTCCCAGGGATGTTTTTCTGTTTTCGCGGAATATTCGTCCGGGACCCTGACCTTGATCGAAACTGGCGACAGAAGCAAGTTTTACAGAGGCATCATCACCGATCGAGATCGGAAGTTCTTTAAGGTCTTCGAGCGACTGACGGTCTGAGTTCTGAAGGGCAAGGGTTACTTCAATTTCTGACTCTGGTCCCCGTATCCGTCTGAGGGTACGTCCGCGTACTGAACTTGAAACCGCCTGAGCAATGGCATCGGTAGTGAGCCCGAAATTTCTGGCACGATCATGATCGATAGTAAGCCTGACTTCATCTCTGCCTCGTTCAGCATCAGATTTAACATCTGAAAGTCCTTCGATCTGCTCCATTCGCCATTCAACCTGCTCAGCAAGTTCTTCAAGCACATCCATCGATTCTCCCTGTACATAAACACGGGTAGCTTCATTACCGCTACGGCTTCTGAACTCAAAGGCAGGTTCCCCAATTACGACAACAGGTAGGTTATCTTCAATTTCTTTTTTGATGGTCTGAACCGATTTTTCGCCTTCATCGTCATCCACAAGAATAATAGTAGATTCAGCATATTCAGATTCATAGTAGGTATACACCGATTCTATCTCGAATTTCTCCTGATTTTCATATAAATAGGCTTCAACCTTATCCACAGCGTCTTTTACTCTGTCGAGGGTGTAGGAGGCATTCAGGTTATATCTGAGTTGAATCTCGCGTTCTTCTGTATCAGGGAACATATCCACATTCATGTTCGATACCGGGATAATAACGCTTGCAAAAAGAGCAAAGATGCCAATGGTTGAAACCCATCTCCGATCAATGAACCAGCCTAGGAAAGCGGAGTATTTCTCAGATAATGAATCAACAACAGTTCTCCTGGTTTTTTCAGGCGTTTTGATCTTGGAAGTAAGAAGGGGGATCACAGTTAATGAGATCAGCAGGGAAGCTATCAGGGAAATAATGATCGGCATACCCACATAATACATATGTTGCTTAATGAAGGTCTCATTCACAATGTTTGGAAGAAATACTACCACAGAAGTAAGGGTGCCCGCCGTTACAGCGATCCCGACTTCCTTTGCTCCTAATATTGCAGCCTCAAAATGTCCTTTTCCTTTTCGCTGGTGGCGGTGGATATTCTCTGTTACTACAACGGCATTGTCAACCAGCATACCAACCGCGAGCATGAGTCCCATCATTGAAAGAATATTCAACGAGATATTCAGAAAATAGAAAAAGCCAAGTGTTACAATGAGAGAGAAGGGGACCGCAGTTGCCACGACAAGAGTAGTGCTGAACTGGCGAAGAAAGAAGAAAAGAACCACGATAGAAAGAACTGCACCGAGAATACCGGATTTGAACAACTCTGACAATGAACTGATGATACCATCAGCCTGATTATTCATTTCGTAGATCTTGATGCCTTGCATTTCAGGCAGCTTGTTGATCTCATCGATTTCTTTAAGGACACGGTCTACAGTAGCAACAGTATTGGCAGCACTCTCTTTCTGGATATCCAAACCAATGGCGTATTTCATATCCAGATGCCGGGCGTAGGTGCGAACGGGTTCGGTATATTTTACTTCTGCAATGTCTTTGACGCGAAGATTATTATCGCCAATGATCAGATTTGCAATGTCATCCACATCCCGAAGTTCTCCCATAGGCCGTACCGTATATCTTAAACCGGCATCCGTGATCTTACCCGCTGAAGTGGAGAAATTAGCACGACTCAGGGTATTGGTAAGTTGATTCAGGTCGATATTATAAGCCTGGATACGGTCATTTATAAGTTCGATCCGGATCTCTTTTTTTTCGACTCCGTAGAGTGTAACCTGGCCGACGCCATCTATACGTTCTATACGTTGACGCAGATTCCTGTTGAGTAACTCGTACGCATCAGAAAGATCTCTGTCACTTGAGATACGTAGTTGAAGGGTGTTTCCGCCACCATCCTGAAATTTGAAGATCTGGTAATATTCAAAATCATCGGGCAGCTGATTCCGGACGCTTTCAATTTTCTCTTTGATCTCAATGGCTTTCAGGTTGATATCATTGCCTTGTTTAAACCGAACCTGAACTCCACCACCATTTTCGCCTGCATTAGAGTTGATCTGATCCACACCACTGATAGTTGCTAAAGCTTCCTCAATTGGTTTGATTACTTCTTCTTCAACTTCTTCAGGAGATGCATTTGGATATGGTACCTGAACAAACGCGCCAGGGAAGGAGATATCCGGAAAGAACTCAAGTGGTACCAAACGGGTTGCGATCAGGCCTACAACCACAAGGCTGACAAAAACCATCATCGTGGTGACCGGGCGTTTAACAGAGAGTTCGGTTAAACTCATATCATTCCTCCGAAATCACAGTTTCCGGTTCGGTATGATATACTTTTCTATCCATGACAGTATACATGACCGGTATTACAACCAGTGTAAGCAGAGTTGAGACCAGCAAACCACCAATTACAGTGATCCCCATCGGAGCTCTTAATTCAGCACCATCACCAAATCCAATAGCCAGCGGTAAAAGACCAAGTGTAGTGGTCAATGTGGTCATAAGAATAGGACGAAGGCGTGATTTTCCTCCTTCAATAATAGCCTCGAATTTCTCCATTCCCCGTTCCCGTAACTGGTTGATCAGGTCGATCAATACGATTGCGTTATTAACCACAATACCGGCAAGCAGAATCAGGCCAATGAAAACAACTACGCTGATGGAAGTACCGGTGACGAATAAGGCCAGAATAGCACCTATCAGTGCAAGAGGAATGGTAAAAAGGATTATAAACGGGTGAAGAAGAGATTCAAACTGAGATGCCATCACCAGGTATACCAGAAATACTGCAAGAGCAAGTGCAAAGACCAGCGACTGGAACGAATCGGCCATTTCTTCATTCTGCCCTGCAATCCGGGCATAAATACCTGATGGTTTCCTTGTTTCATTTATGATCTGCTGAATTTCTGTAGCAGCTTCACCAAGATCGCCATATTTCAGGTTCGCAGAAACAAGTGCTACCCGTTGTTGCGAGGAACGTCGGATCTCACTGGGGCCATTTGCCACTTTAACCTGAGCAATAGCACTAAGGGGAATTGGTTTGTCGCTTCCGGGATTAACAACGATCTGCTGGATCTCATTTACAGAAGAACGATCCTGTTCTCTTGCCCGTACAAGTACATCGATCTTGCGGTCTCTCCAGGAATAACGTGTTGCCACATCACCTCGGACATTACTTACAATTCGGTCTGCTACTTCATGAACCTGAAGCCCCAGAGCAGCCGCACGGTCCCGGTCGAACAGGATCTGAATTTCAGGGCTTCCGATCTCCATAGTATTTTTGATATCAGCGAAGCGTCCATTTGCTTCCATCTTACGAGCGATCTCATCACTTACATTCTTCAGATTATCCAAGTCAAAACCACTTACTTCTATTTCAATAGGGGTAGAAAAGCTGAACAAAGCAGGACGTGAGAACTTATATTGTAAACCTGGAACCTGACCCAGTGAGCTTCGCATTGCCTGCATAGTCTGGCTTTCATCAGAGGAGGAAGTACCTGAAGCGAGCATGACATTTAATTCACCCCAGTTTTCGCCACCTTCATCCGGATTAGCGTCCATTCTGTTACCTGTTCCGGCCACAGCAAAAGTGGAACGAACATTATCTCTGTTTTTTGTTGCATTTTGAACATTCCTGAGAGCAGAGTCAGTTTCTTCAATAGGGGTACCGGGAGGTAATTTGAATTCAACCTTGAATTCTCCCTGAGAAAGCTGTGGAATCAGTTCAATACCAATTCTGGGTATCAGGGCCAGGGAACCGGCAAAAGCTCCAATGGCTACCAGGATAACTATCGCTTTATTGTTAAGCGCTCCTTTCAGAAATCCAACATATAAATTTTCTGTTGTCTGGTATACATGATCGAAAGCAAGGAGAGGAAAATGAAAGATCATCTTAAACACCCAGGCTATTCCGGATACTACATAGCGGATCATTTTTGTGATGAAGGATGGAATAGAATAAAACAGGAATAGCCGAATTGCTCTGAGGCCACGTCCGAAGCCGGTTTTTGGTTCTTTAAGGTCAAGTGGAGCAACTTCTTTTTTGGTGCCTGTTAGAGAAGACATCATCGGTATAAGCGTTACCGCAACAACTAATGATGCCAAAAGTGAAAATGTTACAGTCAGAGCCTGATCTTTGAATAACTGACCTGCAATACCATCTACAAAAACTAGTGGGAAGAATACTGCCACAGTGGTCAGGGTTGAGGCAATTACTGCGGTTCCAACCTCACCGGCGCCATCCTGGGCAGCCTTCAACACATTTTTACCCATGGCACGGTGCCGGGCTATATTTTCCAATACAACGATGGAGTTGTCAACCAACATACCTATACCAAGAGCGATACCTCCCAGCGACATGATATTCAGAGTGATGTTATTTCCATACATCAGGTTGAAGGTGGCTATAATAGATACGGGTATTGAAATAGAAATGATTACGGTACTCCAGAAATCTCGGAGGAAGAAGAAGAGTACTAATACCGCCAGAATACCTCCGATGATACCGGCGTTCTTAACTTCATTCACCGCTGAGGATATAAATATCGATTGATCATATACCTTTTCAAGTTTCATATTTTCAGGCAGAAGTTCCTGTATTCTGTTCAGCCGGTCCTCAACTGATTCGGCAACAGCTACAGTGTTGCCATCACCTTCTTTATAGATCGCTACTTCAACGGCTTCCTGACCATCCAGGCGGGTAATGGCTTCTCTCTCTTTATAGGCTTGCTCCACAGAAGCAATATCTTTCAGATAAATAATATTTCCACCTTCCGTGGATACGATCACGTTTCGGATCTGATCTATATTTTTGAATTCATTCAGTGTTCGTACCAGATACTGCTGGGTTCCCTCTTCAAGTCTGCCTCCGGAAAGATTCACATTCTCAGCATTCAGAATAGAAGTGATCCGTTCGATCGGAATATTCAGGTAAGCAAGCCTTTGCTGGTCTATGTTCACTTGTATCTCTTCTTCCAAACCTCCACTGATCTTAACGGAAGCAACTCCATCTGATGATTCCAGGTTTTTTTTGATCAACTCATCCGCAATGATCCTGAGTTGTTTAAGCCGTGCGATCGCATCAGGATTATTAATGTCTACTTCCGCAGAAGCATAGTCGACCTTTACTTCATCGTTATTTTCTTCTTTGCCGGTTCCTTCATCATAATAAAGCGCGTAGCGCATAACGGGATCGAGGGTAGGGTCGAAGCGAAGGGTAACGGGCTTTTTAGCCTGGAGTGGAAGCTGAAGTGCATCAAGTTTACTGATCACATCCAGATTTACGAAGTCCATATTTGTTCCCCAAACAAACTCGAGAACCACATCGGACTGACCTGTTCTGGAAATGGACCGTACTTTTTTTACTCCTTTTACTACACCAACGGCTTCTTCAATCGGTTTGGAGATCAGGTTTTCGACCTCAACAGGAGCGGCTCCTTCAAATTCAGTCCTTACTGTAAGGGTAGGGTAACTCAGATCAGGGAGCAGGTTTACCTTTAAGCGTGTTAAGGAAACGATCCCGAAAAGAAGGATCGCTACCGTAAACATGCTTATCGTGACCTTCCTTTTGATGGAAAAATCTATGAGTTTCATATCCGTACCTGATTAAATCTTAACGATATTAACGCGGGTACTATCAGTCAGGCTTCCTTGCCCGGTGGTAACAACAATCTCTCCGTCGTCGAGACCGTCGATGACCTCAATATTCTTACCATTCACATAACCAGTTCTGATGATCTTTTTATAGGCTACAGAATCTTTTACTACGAAAACAGATTGTGTTTCATCCACAGAGATGACAGCAGATTTAGGGATCATTTTGGTATTCATGCGGGTATCATAAACAATCTTGATACGTCCGAACATCCCTGGCCTTAATAAATCACTTTCATCGTTCAGGTAAACTGTTACTTTAAAAGTTCCTGTTTGTGGATCTATTATGGGGCTGATTCGTTCTATACTGCCAGTGAATGTTTGGCCCGGAAGAGCATCAGCAGATAGTTCTGCTTTCTGACCCTTTCGGATCTTTGAACGCTCGTGTTCAGGAATATGAATGATCGCCTGAATAGGATCGAAATCAGATACATGAAAAACCTGCTGGTCCGTTCCTATCATGTTGCCAACTTTTATGAACCGCTGGGAAATAACTCCGGAAATAGGAGACCGAATCGACGAATACTCAAGATTTAATTCTGCAAGTTCATAGGCTGATTTCTGTGATTCATATTCATAACGGGAGTTTTCATACACTTCTGCACTGATCAGCTCTTTTTCGAATAGCTCCTTGTTTCTCTGGTATTCATTATAGAGACGATCCATTGTGGCTTTAGCTCTCTCTGATTCAATCCGATACTGGTCGTCTTCGATCTGTGCTAAAACCTGACCCTTTTTAACCTGATCTCCTTCTTCAACTTTGATCTCTTGCACAATTCCTCTGATCTTAGAAACAATAGTAGCTTCTTCCACAGCTTCAAGGGTTGCTGTATTAGAGTAGTAGGCAGAAATATCACCACGGGTTACGTCCATAGCTTCAACCGGGATCACCAATGTGGAGTCATTATCGCCGGTATTGTCATTATTTTCAGATTCGCCATTATTGCAGGCACTTAGTGAAGTTAGTGTGAGGGCGGCTGCAACTATATAATAACCTACGCTCTTTGTTTTCATTCGTAATACATGTAATTAGTGTTTCTAAACAGACGTCCGGTACGCTGCCATAGTTACAATGTTACGGGAGAAATCTTCTTTGTGACGAAATGCTTTCAGGTAGTTAGACAGGCACTAGTGTAAAGATGCGTATGAGTTAGATCGATCAGATCCGGTACCAGGGATCTGGTTTACAATGTATATTCCGTTCTTTAATATGATCCTGTGTTCCTTAATCCCGATTCCAAGAGTTGCTTCGTAGAAATATTGATAATTGGTGATCGTATCAGTACTCCCTTTTTCAAAATGGTCGAGCTGACCATCAGCTTGTGTATCCATTAAAATGAGTTCAGTACTCAGCGAGTCATTTCTGACAATGAACAGGTTGCTGACATTTGTATCACTGATAATGTATGACCGGATCACAAAATGGTAACCTGAGGCAAAGTACTCAAATGTACGTTCCGGAATACGTTCCCTGTAATTGCCTTTTTCCTGAGCTGATGTGATTCCTGCCTGGTAGATAATATTGACTTCTTCCAGTGAATAGTTTCCTGAAAGGATCTGGTCAATGGTTCCATTTTGATCTGCATCTTTACCATTTATCACCTCAGATCCGGTTGAATCGATTAGTACCAGGAAATTACTCCCTTCTCCGGATGTAGTGGTAATACTAATGATCTGGAATTCCTGGTCTTCGTAATTGAAGGTGAATACATTTCTGGTTGTTCCGGGAGAGATGCTCGCACAAGAGGTGAACACTAAAAGTGTTGAAGTAAGCACATAAATGAAAGAAATGGATGATCTCATAACTACCATAATGGTTGAAGACCTGCTAAATCTTAGCTAATAGCGGAGACAATGTAAAGTTAGAATAATAGAGGATTAGCCCCATTTAAATTCACTGAAAAACTGTAGTGATAGTGAGATGGGTTAAGTGAAAGAAGAGGGGATTAGGTTTGTTCATCATATGTGGGAAGATTATTACCAGCATTCCTTCCAACGTATAAATTTATAATCTAGTAACGTATGATTTTTGTTTTAGATAGAGTTCAAAACCTGTTCGTTTTTATTTGAGAAGCAAAATTTAAGATGCAAATATTTGGATAAGTATCCGGATGTGAGTAATAAATCTGAACTATTTAAAATAAGTTCGAATAAAGAAAATATTTAATGATAATTATGTAGAATAAGTGTATCAATATATAATGATTTTAAAAAAATAAAAGGCCTTATTCATGTTAAATTCATAAAACTAAAATCATAATAAATTATTATAAAATATAATTTCAAATAAAAGGTATGTGGATAACTATTGAGTATTCCTGTAATCAGAGTGGGGTAGTTAAATTCCTCATTATAGTGGCTAAAAAAGCATATTTTGTAATAAATAAGAACTGAATGTTTGAATTTAATTATTCATTAAATACACAAATAAATATAGTTAAATTAATGTTAACTCAAGTTAACGAAATTCAATAATTCCCTAATGTGGATAAGTGTGGATATTTGTGGAAAAGAAATTCAGATTTAATTTGTGAGCATACTTCACTGCGTATATATTTGCACCTACTTCTTTAGGAGAATCGGCTAGATACTTGAGGGTTTATGACGGTATCTCATCTACGAAGGTTAACAGACAAAACAGAAGTACGCCCATGAAATTTACTCGCTTTTATACCAAGTCGGAATGGAAAACACCATATGATGGAATCAAATTTGTAACACGCACGTCAGAAATCAAGAACCCGGACGGGTCTCAGGTATTTCATATGGCGGATGTGTCGGTACCAGACAGCTGGTCTCAGGTATCCACTGATATTATTGCTCAAAAATATTTTAGAAAAGCAGGAGTTCCGGCTGCTCTCAAAAAGGTAAGTGAGAAGGGAGTGCCAAAATGGCTCCAAAGATCTGAAGCAGACTCAAAGAAACTAAAAGAGCTTCCGGAAAAAGAACGCTTTTCACATGAGGTGGACAGCCGCCAGGTGTTCAACCGTCTTGCTGGTTGCTGGACTTATTGGGGATGGAAACATGACTATTTCGACAGCGAGGGTGACGCTAAAGTATTTTATGATGAGCTCTGTTTTATGCTGGCTTCGCAGATGGCGGCTCCAAACAGTCCACAGTGGTTCAATACCGGATTGAACTGGGCTTACGGAATTAACGGCCCTGCACAGGGTCATTATTATGTTGATCCAAAAACAGGAAAGTTAACCCGTTCTAAAGATTCTTATACCCATCCACAGCCACACGCATGCTTTATCCAGAGTGTGGATGATGATCTGGTTAACGAAGGGGGTATCATGGATCTGTGGGTTCGTGAAGCACGTTTATTCAAATACGGATCAGGAACAGGAAGTAACTTCTCATCTATCCGTGGATCAAATGAACCATTGAGTGGAGGAGGAAAATCTTCTGGTCTGATGAGCTTCCTTAAGATCGGTGACCGCGCTGCAGGTGCTATCAAGTCAGGTGGAACAACCCGACGTGCAGCGAAAATGGTTACCCTTGATCTGGATCATCCGGATATAGAAGAGTATATCAACTGGAAAGTGAAGGAAGAGCAAAAGGTGGCTGCTCTGGTATCTGGTTCTAAGATCACCCAAAAGCACCTTAAAGAAATTATCAAGCTATGCCATACACCGGTAGAGATCGAAGGACGCACGTTCAATGGTGCGATGAGCAGAGATCCGCTGAAGAATAAAGCGCTGGGTAATGCCATCCGGCAGGCTAAAAGAGATCAGGTACCTCTAAATTATATAGAGCGTGTGATCCAGCTTGCAGCTCAGGGATTCAAAGATCTTGAGTTCGCTACATACGATACTGACTGGAATTCTGAAGCTTATGCTACCGTTGCAGGTCAGAATTCAAACAACTCAGTTCGGGTTCCCAACTCTTTCATGCAGGCTGTAAAAGACAATTCAGAGTGGAACTTATACTGGAGGGTAGAAAAGGAAAAAGCAGCCGAAGAAGGCCGTGATCCAAAACCTTGCAAGACAATGCCCGCCTTGGAGATGTGGGATCAGATCGCTTATGCAGCCTGGGCATGTGCCGATCCTGGTACTCAGTATCACGACACAATCAATGAATGGCATACTTGTCCTGAAGACGGTCCTATCCGTGCAAGTAATCCTTGTTCAGAATACATGTTCCTGGATAACACCGCATGTAATCTGGCATCGCTGAACCTGATGAAGTATTTCACAGATGAAGACTGCACTACCTTCGACGTAGAGTCATTGCGATATGCATCAAGGATCTGGACTACGGTTCTGGAGATTTCTGTTCTTATGGCTCAGTTCCCGTCTAAAGAAATTGCTGAACTGTCATATGTATTCAGAACTCTGGGATTAGGCTACGCTAACATTGGTGCCGCTCTTATGGTTCAGGGAATTCCATACGACAGCCCGGAAGGTGTTGCGATTGCGGGTGCACTTACTTCTGTAATGCATATGAAATCATACGAAACCAGTGCAGAGATGGCTGGTGAGCTGGGCACCTTTGAAGGTTACGAACGAAATAAAGAGCACATGCTTCGTGTGCTTCGTAATCACAAGCGTGCAGCTTATAATGTTGAGCCGGAAGAATATGAAGGACTCACAGTTAAACCTCTGGGAATCGATGCTTCAGTTTGCCCTGACTATCTGCTGAAAGCAGCCAAAGAAACCTCTGATGCAGCTGTTGAACTTGGCGAAAAGAACGGTTACCGCAATGCACAGGTAACGGTGATTGCACCAACAGGAACCATCGGACTTGTGATGGATTGTGATACTACTGGTATTGAGCCTGATTTTGCATTGGTGAAGTTCAAGAAACTTGCTGGTGGCGGTTACTTCAAGATCATCAACCAGAGTGTGCCAAAAGCATTGAAGAAACTTGGTTACACTGCTAAGGAATCAGAAGAGATCATCAATTACGCAAAAGGCTACGGTAGCCTTGAAGGATGTCCTCACATTAATCCGGAGGCGCTTAAAGCAAAAGGATTTACCGATGAGAAACTTGAATCTATTGAAGCTGCACTTCCAAGCAGTTTTGACATCAAGTTTGCATTCAACCAGTTTACTCTTGGCGAAGATTTCTGCAAGGAAGTGCTAGGTATTACTGAAGAACAGCTTTCTGACTTCACGTTCGATATGCTGAGGCATCTTGGGTTCAGCAGAGATCAGATCCAGGAAGCAAACGATTATGTTTGTGGAACCATGACTGTTGAAGGAGCTCCACACCTTAAAGATGAGCATCTTGCTGTGTTCGACTGTGCCAACAAATGCGGACGTACCGGAACTCGTTATATCTCTGCTGGTGGTCATATCAGAATGATGGCTGCTGCTCAGCCGTTCCTTTCAGGTGCTATTTCAAAAACCATCAACCTGCCAAATGAAGCAACCGTTGATGATATGAAAGATGCATACATGCTTTCATGGGAAATGATGCTTAAAGCAAACGCACTTTATCGTGATGGTTCTAAATTGAGCCAGCCGCTTAACAGTATGGCGGATGTATTTGAAGAACTGGAAGACGAAGAAGAAACCATTGATGAGGAAACAACCGTTGCACAGGATAAAGTGGTTGAGATCGCCGAGCGTATCATTCACAAATATGTGGCCCGACGTCAGCGCCTTCCATTCCGTCGCGAAGGGTATACTCAGAAAGTTAAGATCGGCGGACAAAGTGTATACCTGAGAACAGGGGAATATGAAAACGGGCAGCTTGGTGAGATCTTCATTGATATGCACCGTGAGGGCGCAGCGTTCAGAAGTTTACTGAACTGTTTTGCGATCTCCATCTCCCTGGGTCTGCAGCATGGTGTGCCTCTGGAAGAATTTGTGGATGCATTTGTTTTCACCAAGTTCGAGCCAAGTGGTATGGTTAATGGCAACCCACATGTGAAGATGAGTACTTCTGTAATAGATTACATCTTCCGTGAACTGGCTGTTACTTACTTAGGCCGTGAAGATCTGGCTCATGTACCTGTTGATCAGATCCATACACGTGACTTGCGACCAATTGATGATGCAGAAGTGGAGGCTAAAGCAGCTCCGGCTCCTGTACCAGCAGTTGCGAAAGCACCTGTGCCAGAAACTGTTACCGTGGAATCAACTTCTGCGGCACCGGCCAAAGCAAAAGCAAGCAGCTACGAAAGCGACTATGAGAAAGCCAAACAACTTGGTTATACCGGTGATGCATGCCCAGAGTGCGGTAGCATGACCATGGTTCGCAATGGTACTTGCATGAAATGTATCACCTGCGGTTCAACCTCAGGTTGTAGTTAAGAATTAACATTGCGAGGGTATCCCCGAAGCAATCGCGATATATAAACTGAGATTGCTTCGCTCCACTCGCAAATGAAAAGAATTTCTTTCATGGAGAAACAGGATAAACCCTGACTGGTGGAAAGCTGGTCGGGGTTTTTTATTTAGAAGTTCACTACCAATCCAATCGAAGGAAGGACATTCGCTGAATTTTCAAGATTCACCTGTACCAGTTCTCTCGGCGTTATCACTGTTCCATCTTCCGTCCGGTTTAAGCCATAACGGGGAGTTTGAGGATTTTCCTGAGCAAGGATGTTCTGGATCTCCAGAAAAGTATCAATACTGAAGTTTTTAAGATTCCATTTCTTGTCAATCCTTATGTCGAGCTGGCTGTAAGGGTCAAGCCGGACTTCACCGAGACGATCATAATCGAAGATCTCAGCAGGATAAATATTCAGAGTAGCATCCAGATCGAGTGGGGCATAAGGTGTTTTACCCAGATACCGGTACCGGCCACTGATCTCCCAGTTTCGGGGGAGTTTATATCCGGCCAGCAGGGAAATCAGAATATTGTTATCCCAGGCTGATGGCTTGAAATCACCGTTCAGGTCAGAAAATTCACTGCTATAGAAAGTAAATGCAGCAACCCCATAGATCTTACCATTGAATTTCTGCTGAAAGAGTAGTTCCAGTCCATAAGTTCTTCCTTTGCCATCACTGGTGATCGGTTCACTGCCAAGTACTTCAAAGCCGCCGCCTTTATTGGCAAGAGAAACGCTATCCCTCAGACTGAGGGGATAATTGCTGTACCATTTGAAGAAGCCCTCTACTGTTATTCTGGATCGGTCAGAAACCAGGTATTCAATTCCTGTTACAGCATGATCACTGCGAATATAAGAGCTGTTTTTATTCACATTAACGCCGGTATTATCCTGATATCCCAGTATTGTGTAAGGCGGGATCTTATAGTATCGGCCGAGAGATGAATTCAGCGTCCATTTTCTATCCTCTGTCAAGGCGTAAGAAACTGACACACGTGGACTCAGTGTTCTGTACAACTCATTTCCTGAATCCATAAAAGTATTTCCATCGGAGCGCAAGCCAAACGCGAGATCCAATCTGTCATTTAACAATTTACCTGAGGTTTGGGCAAAGATACCATATCGGTAGAAATTCAGATCACTGTTGAAACTCACATTATTGATCACATCAGTGGTTTCGTTGTTATAGATGGCGTTCTGAATGCTAATACCAAAACTATGCGTCCAGGTATCTCTGAAAAAAGAAAATTGAGATCTGAACTTGGTTTCGATCTCACGTGAATCATTCCGGAAGTATAAGCCTGTTTGATTCACATTGTCATCATAACGGAAGAAACGGTTATTCAGCAGGTTATTACTGAGGGTAGTTTGGACAAGTCCGTTTGCATCATCAAAACGATGCTTCCAGCTGATACCTACGGTATTGGTTTCCTGTTCGATAACCGGAACCTGTTCCTGGGTAGCCTTTTGTTCAGGATCATACTCGTCCAGCTCGTTCACTTTATAGGTGTCTATCGAACCTAATCCGGTGATAAGGATCTCGTTATTAGCATTGATCTTGTGATTCAGCTTGTATTGGTAATCCCAGTAATTGGGTAAAATTGGTAATCCTATCAAGCCGAAAATGAATTGGAGGTATGATCTCCGGACGGAAGCGATGACCGTGGTATTACTTTCTTCTTTATCTCCCTTAAACAAAGGCCCCTCTATGGTAAGGGCAGATTCGCTTGAACCGAGACGAAAGTTCCCTTGGAATTCTCTTGCATTACCATTGCGTTGATCGAATTGAAGGACCCCAGAGAGCACATTGTCATATTTGGCATCGAAGGAACTGGCTGTGAGAGTCACACCTTCGAAAAAAGAAACATTCAACAATCCAACCGGGCCACCCGCACTACCCTGAGTAGAAAAATGATTGATATTCGGGATCTCGATCCCATCCAGATAATACACATTTTCATTGGGTGCACCCCCGCGAATGATCACATCATTTCTGAACCCGCCAACGGAGCCAGAAACCCCCGGCAGGGTCTGAACTACTTTTGCGATATCATTATTACCACCCGGATACGCCACGATCTCTTCCTGGCTTAATTTTTGGATAGAAAGGGGAGTGGTACTTTCTTTGATAAATGGGTTGGGACGTACAACTACTTCATCCAGTTCATTTCTATCTGGCTGGAGTTTAATATTGATATCAATATTTCCTTCCGATCGGATGACAATATTATACCGGGTCAGTGTTTGATAGCCTATGTAAGATGCCCGCACGTTATAAGTTTTGGGCTGGATATTATCGATCAAATACCGGCCTTCAGCATTTGTAGCATCTCCCTGAGTAGTTCCTTCCAGAATTACAGTGGCCCCGATGAGCGGTTCACCAGTTTGAGCATCAGTGATGGTACCCGAGAGAGTACCAGTCTGAGCGTTTACGGAAAAACTGAGCATGATCAGAGCTAATAGGGTACTTAAAGATCTTAACTTCATTAATTGCAGATGTTCGATGTAATTATTGATACCACTCAACATCAAGGAAGGTCAGATAAGTTCCCGTAATATTTCTGCAAAAGTTTGCTCTGCAAGGATTTTAGCAATACGAGATATTAAGAAGTAAGTTCAAAAATGTTTGAAATGCAGGTAAGTGAATCAATAATTAACAATTGAATTTATGCTGCCCTGAGTTCATCAATGATCTGATCAAGTTTATATTGATCGATGGGTTTGACTACATATTTTTTAACAGCTGAAATTTCCTTAGCCCTGTTTATATCTTCCCTGTTAAGTGAACTACTAACTATGTAAACAGTGATTGTTTTAGCAAGTTCACTTCTCATCGGTAAATAGTTTTCAATAAAAGACCAGCCATCCATAACAGGCATGTTCAGATCTAATAATAATATATCAGGAAGAAATTCAGCGTTGTCTTTATACTCCAGTAAGTATTCTATAGCTTCTTTACCGTTTCTGAAGAGCAAAATTTTATTATGAACCTGTCTTCTTTCAATAAGGGTTTGTGTGGTAAGATGAAATATTAGATCATCATCAACTATAGCCCAATTCTTTTTTTCCATCATGATTCAGCTTAATTACAAATTGAGTATACATTCCTTCTTCACTTTCAACATCAATAGTATCACCTAATCTCGCCAACTGGTTCTTAACTATAAATAAACCAATACCTTTGGAATTTGCAAAATTGTGGTAAGAACGTCCGAAGTGGAATATATTCTTTCCGAATGTTTTAAGATCCATACCTAATCCGTTATCACGGAAGGTTAATACAGTTTCATTTTTTTCACCGAGTTGGGTGGAAACATAGATTTTAAGGGGGATGCCTTTCCTTCGGTACTTAATAGAATTAGAAACCAGATTATAGAAAATATTCTTAAGGTATACATCCGGATAATCAACGTTTGGTCTCTCTAAATTCAATTCGGTAATAATTTTAATCTTATCACTTTCATAATCACTTCTGCAGATTGAAAGAGCTTCTTCAAAATAATCTTTAACTTTGCAGCTTTTATACTCTATTTCTCCATTTTGAATCATATTATGGAATTCGGCCAGACTATCAATAGTACTGACAAGAGAGGGTAATTTTTGCTTGATCAGTGAAAAGGTTCGGTTTTTGTACTCAATTGTCGATTCATCATCTGTTGCCATATCAATCAGGTTAGAAAGGCCGACAACAGGGCCCCGAAGGTTATGCGAAGTAATACGTGCAAACTCCTGTAACAATTCATTTTGAAAATGAATGTCTTTTTCCCGAAAAAAAAGCTTTCTGTTTTTTTCAAAAATCATCACACTCCAGTCTACCGTTTCTCTGTAGATAAAATATGTAATCGGAAATGGCAGAAGACAAGCAAAAAAGAGCCCCATAGCCATTCCTGATTTAGTGGAAACCAAATCAAAAAAATAAAGAAGGCTTATCAGAAGAATTATGATTATCGGGACATGAAAGCTTATTGTAAACCAAAAATCGACAAACTTTTTATTTAAAAAAGTAAAGTTTTCAGGTAAATCTTTTTTTTCAATTAGCGCACCATAATAGTTGGATAATAAAGTACTTGAGTATAACAGGAATCCTACAGCTGAATTCCAGCTTACTGATTCAAAACCAGGAAATTGATAAATCCTGAACGGCTCAATAAAATATAAAATAAGGACTAAGTTGCTTGTTACATACACTATGAACTTGAGCATGAAACGAATATAAAGATGCTCCTTTCTTACAAAAAAGTAGCCATGAATGCTCAGTAGAATAAAAAGCAAACTGGTAGCCAGGGAGCTAAGGTAGGTCCTGTCATCAGAAAATAGACCAAGTAGGAAAGTTAATACAGCACCAGTTCCTAGTACACCGAAAAGCAGGATTTTAATTTCCGATTTAATATTAAACCGGGTTGAAAAGAGCAGGATAAAAAAGGAAGCAGTGATTATAGTCATAGAGGCCCATTTTTCATTAATGAAACTGAGCCCGAGTTGATCCCCTAATAACTGATCAATTATAACAGATATACTCCAAAGTATTGCTACTACAGGTATTACTAATTTTTGTAACCTATTCATTCTAAAAACCCAGATAATACGAAGGAAGTACTTACTAATAGGAGCCAACCTAAGTAGTTACTTAACAGATGTTAGACCAAATAAGGATTTAATCCAAGTCAGGACAGGAATTCTAATAAACAGGTGTATAAGAAAAAGAACCCGTTTCCTGATGGTTATTGGCAGGAAACGGGTTTGTTGGTCTATAGTAAGATCAGGTAAGTTAATTTAACGATGGCAACCTGGTTGTTCATGATCAGGTTACGATTTGGATCGAACAGGTCTTCTCCATCCTGAGTAAGGTGATAAGAGGTGTTATACACGAAGAACAGATCACTACC
Source organism: Rhodothermia bacterium (assembly GCA_030427885.1). Taxonomy (GTDB): domain Bacteria; phylum Bacteroidota; class Rhodothermia; order Balneolales; family Balneolaceae; genus JAUICM01. The sequence continues at coordinate 290,146 of JAUICM010000006.1, forward strand.
AGGAGTATGGATCCAGTCGACACGAATATTGGCGTTGATGTTTCTGGAGAAGTTATCGTATTGAATGAGGGAGCGCGCAAAAAGTTTTTTGTTTAAGGCCCCGAGGATTGAAAGCGAAACAGTGGTTGCTTCGAATTCTCCATTGGCTATCGGAAGATCTATGATAGAATGATTCAGGAATGCTTCAGTGGTAAGATGCTGTGACTGACGGAATCCAATCCCACCGCCGAAGTCTGTTCTGTTACCATTAAAAAATTCGCCATAGGTAGTATAAGCATGTCCGAAAAGACGCCGGCTTGAATCAGTTTCACCACTAAGCTGGATGGTAGAAAAAGTATAATCTCCTGTAGCAATGGTAGCATTTGGGCGAATATTAAACGGAACAACCAAGCGTTCGAAAGTCTGATCCCATTCAATTGCTATACGATCACGGCTTGCAAATTCAATGGCTCCGGAAAATTCGATCTCCGAAGTTTGTTTATTGCCGTCCTGCCCCTCTATGTAGTCATACATTCCTTCAAAGGCAAAACGGTTAATGGAAGGGATAGCCTTAATATCCACTTTTGGGGTGTAACCCATTCTGACTAAATATTCTCTCATATCAGTACGGCGAACAAAACCAAGTCCCGGATTATAATTTCTGCCGACATTGGTATAAGAAAGCTGCCCAAGATAGGTATCGTTTCTCAGAAGCAGAGAAGCGTGGCCGGCAGCATCATCAAACTGAGGATCACTGTCCCATACATTGGTATACCAGGTTTTGAAGGAACTGGAACTTCCAAAGCGATACTGGGCGTCTAACCCCAGGGTTCTGTTAAATCCAGTACTTTCCTCAAGATTGGTAAAGATAGCGCCAACAGTACCTCGTTCGAGTACATCGGTACGGATACGGGCTACGGTATTGTTTGCTGAATTATCTCCGAAGATTTGTTTCATTTCGTCTCCGGTTTCGATATTGAGGGCACCCACGGAAAACCGACCGATCTGTCCCGTCATGCGTGCACCGGCAAGAATCTGATTTGTGAGTCCAATTCTACGAGAGAAGAAAGTTTGAGTACTTCTCAGGTTACCATGCTCAAAAAGTCCGGAGCGCTCCAAAAAGAATTCTCTTTTCTCCGGAAAGAAGAGATTAAAACGTGTAAGGTTCAGCTGAACATTATCGGCTTCAACCTGAGCAAAATCAGTATTTACAGTCAGATCCATAGTGAGGTTTGAAGTGATCCCATATTTCACGTCTAGCCCCAGCTCACGTTCATAGTCAAAATCTGTATCCTCAACAGAAAGTGAATCCCGGTTTTCCTGAACACCACCAATCACATAGGGTTTGATCTCAATATTTCTCCCGCGGTTTATATCCCGAATACCTTTGAGTTTACCATACTGAGAAACGGCTGCAAGAGCGGTGAAGTTACCGAATTCAAGCCCGATAGGGGGCCACATCACACGCTCATTTTTTCTGTTGATAGTTCTGGAAAGCATCAGGCCGAATTCAAGTTCCTCGGTATCAGGAAAACGGAGCTGACGGAAAGGGATCGAGACCTCCATCGACCAACCTTCGTCATCAATAATGGTTTCACTTCGGAATACGGCATCCCAGGAAAAACTGGTAATGGTCAGTGTTTCATCAGTAATAGTGGCATCGTCCTGAGTTCCAAGAGCATTCATTTCGAACAGGTAGGCATTCCTTCCATCTCCAAAAGTATCAAGACCGATATAGGCGTGGTCATCACGATCATTACGTCCGCCACGTTCCAGGTTCTTGGCCCGGATCAATTCAGGGTTCTTGTCATAAAACTTAAAAGCGAAGTACAGATTGTCTTTATCATAGGCGATCCTAACTTCTGTATCTTCTGTGGCAGGACTTCCATCACTTGGCCAGACCTGTGTAAAGGTTGTGATCGGAGGGATGTCTTTCCAAACCGGATCACTAAGGTCACCATCTATTTTTGGAGCAGTTTCGATAAAGGTGGCAAATACCTCATCTTGAGTGGGGGATGAATTCTGTGCTATTGCATCAGCGGATAGTGTAATTCCAAGGCCTGCAATGATCAGGCATAGTTTAATCTGTGATCGCATCTGTAATAATTGGTTAGAAAATGGGGCTCAGGAATAATACCCACAAAAGCCCTTAGTAGTGTTTGAAAGAATATAGTAAAAAACGGGTCAGCTACGGGGTGGTTTACAACTTGTTTCAAAAAAAAGAGGATGAGAGTATAATTGTAAAAAAGGCTAAAAGGAGGCTGCTAAGAACCAGAAAACACTGTTTTTGTGGTTCTACTGAACTTCCAGTCCCTAAACTGAGGAGGAGTCAGTTCATTCATTAATTTCGGTCCACCATCTGTTTGAATTTGCCTGATCAAGCCTTGAAACCGCTCTTCAGCTTTCTCATAGGCTTCTTGATTTTTATAGCGGGTGATAAGAAGGATATCGAAATCCCCGGTGGAATCAGCTTCAGTCTCCAGGAGTTCGTAGGATATGATGTATTCCCGTTCCAGTGCCATATCCCGTAATACCTTCCAGTTATTTTCATAATAGTAGATGAGTTCATCCCGGTTACCGTCTACTACTTTCATAAAATCTATGGTTGAAACTTGTGGTCTAATAAGGGGGGTGAACAAAAGAAAAGTGTGATCAGCAGAATGTTCTTCATGATAGTATTTAATGATTGTTTATTGAAATGGGAATAATGTTGTTAAAATTGTCTCTATATGAAAACAATAAGAGATGAAACCATGATTTTGTTATTCAGATCGACACTTTCGATCAACGACCAGTTAGTATTTGAGTGATAGAAACATTCATTGATCGAATTTATCAGGATTTCATTTTGGCTTCTAATTCTTTACCAATCTAAAGCCAGTATGTAAAAGTCCGGTATCAGGACTGGATTTCATTCGGGCTGAAACTCTGAATCCTGCACAATAACTTTCATGACATAGAAAGGAACCCCCACGAACGACTTTTTTAGGAACGGAAGGTTCTAAGGGATCATAACTATCAGTTGGTCCCTTGGGGTTGTCAGAATCGACAGATAAAGAGTAGTAGTCAGGACGGTACCAATCTGAAACCCATTCCCATACATTCCCGGACATATCATATAACCCATTGGCATTAGGTTCGAATGACATTACGGGGGAGGAATAAAAAAAACCATCTTCTTCTGTATTACGGTAAGGGAAAGTTCCCTGCCATATATTTGCTTTAGTGGTAGCAAATTCTCTGGTAAGTTGAGGATAAGTATCTTGTTGTCCCGCTCTGGCGGCGTATTCCCATTCAGCTTCCGTGGGAAGTCGTTTCCCTGCCCACTCAGCATAGACAACAGCATCTTCCCATGAAATATGTACTACAGGAAAATCTTCTTTCCCGTTAATGTTACTTTCAGGTCCCATAGGATGTTTCCAGTCAGCACCTTTAACCCAAGTCCATATAGGAGTTCCATTTTTCTCAAATTCCTTCTGGAAGACTATTGAACCAGCGACTAATAGTGAATCATGTGGTTTTGGAGTTCCTGGTGGTGCCTGTTTTTTAAGTTCTTCCCAGTCAGGTTTTTTTTCGGCGGTTGTGATGTAGCCGGTAGCATCAACAAATTTCTGAAACTGTTGATTTGTAACTTCATGTATATCCATCCAGAATCCATTCACAGAGACATTATGTACCGGAAGTTCATCAGCTCTGGTGAGAGCGTCATTTCCACCCATCATAAAAGAACCTCCAGATATCCATACCATTCCCTCAGGAGCCTGATCTTTTGCAGGTTCAGGGACCTCCGAACAATGAATACATAGAATTAAAAGAAGAGTAAGAGCGGTTAAATGTTTTTGCATGATCCAAGAAAATGTCTTTTGAAATTAAATCCAAAAAACCACCCAATCAGGGTATTGAGTTAAGGTGACTGATTTACTTAATTGAATGAAAAACAGGTGTATGGATATACTCAGGAAATTGTACTGGAATCAGTATGTGGAGCTTAGAGAGAAAGGAAAGGAGTCGGTAGCCAGAAAACAAGGAACCGTTTTGGTAACAATTGCATTGGCTCTGTATTTACTTGGGACGGTATTTTTGATCGTTACGATTCTACCAGATGCGATGGATTGGATGGAAGATCTTGTGAAAGATATCTTTGGAAGGCGAGGAGGGAGAACCGCTGGAAAGATCATAGCGGTGATCCCATTTATACTTTTTTATGGGATAATTAAACTTACTCTCGACAGGGAAACCGCTTATAATAAGGTCATTTACGATCACGGATTATTAACTGAGGAAGAGCAGCTCAAAGCTTCAGAACAAGGCAAGATATTCTTTTTTATTAGTGTGGGTTATTTCGTGATCACAATGCTAATATTCATGATCGTTGTTTCATTTCGTTAGCCCACAGTCAGTTATCACTATTATTCCCTTGATTTACTTCTCCAAAACAGGCATACTCAGCCGTTAAAATATATTGGAGGATATGTATATGTCGGAACGCGACCTGAAAGGGTATTGGAGGAAAAATCTGAGGTATTTGAGCATTCTGCTCACCATCTGGTTTATAGTCTCTTACGGATTTGGAATATTACTCGCCCCGGAGCTGAATCACATCAGAATGGGAGGGTTTAAATTAGGATTTTGGTTTGCTCAACAGGGATCGATCTATGTGTTTGTGATTCTGATCTTTGTGTATGTATACCTCATGAATAAGCTGGACAGGGAATTTGGTGTAAATGAGGAGGACGCGTAATGGATGTGCAAACCTGGACCTATATTCTTGTAGGAATTACTTTTGCGATTTATATAGGCATTGCAATTTGGAGCAGAGCTGGATCTACCAGTGAATTTTATGTAGCTGAAGGCGCTGTAAAGCCTTTAACCAATGGAATGGCCACTGCAGCAGACTGGATGTCGGCCGCATCGTTCCTATCCATGGCCGGACTGATCTCTTTTATGGGCTACGACGGTGCTGTGTACCTTATGGGCTGGACAGGAGGTTATGTGCTGCTTGCTTTGCTGCTGGCACCTTACCTTAGAAAATTCGGCAAATTTACTGTTCCCGATTTTATCGGGGATCGATATTACTCACAGATCGCCCGAACAGTGGCGGTGGTTTGTGCGCTTATTGTGTCTTTCACTTATGTGGCAGGGCAGATGCGCGGTGTTGGACTAGTGTTCTCCAAATTCCTGGAGGTAGATATCTTCTGGGGGGTTATCATCGGGATGGCAATTGTGTTTTTCTATGCCGTTCTGGGTGGTATGAAAGGAATCACGTATACCCAGGTAGCTCAGTATTGTGTTTTGATTTTTGCATTCATGGTGCCGGCATTCTTTATCTCCATACAAATGACGGGGAATATTCTTCCACAGGTAGGGTTTGGATCTACACTGAGTGATGGCTCAGGTACTTTTTTGCTCGATAAGTTAGATCAACTGCATACAGAGCTTGGGTTTGCGGAGTACACATCGGGCACAAAGAGCATGCAGGATATGTTTTTCATTACTGTTGCACTGATGGTTGGAACCGCGGGATTACCGCATGTGATCGTTCGCTTCTTTACTGTTCCTAAAGTAAAAGATGCCAGGATCTCAGTGGGATATGCACTGGTTTTTATTGCAATTCTATATACAACAGCTCCTGCAATTGCAGTGTTTGCCAGAACAAATCTGATTGAAACAGTTAGTGAGAAACCCTATGAAGAAATGCCTGCCTGGTTTAATACCTGGGAAGAAACGGCCCTTCTGAACTGGGTAGATAAAAATCACGATGGGATCATTAATTATGGACCTGGTTCGGCCATTACAGGCTCTCCGGATATCAAAAGAGATGGACTTGAGATCATGAGAGGAGAGTACAACGAGGTTTTGGTTAATAATGAACCGACTTCGAATTCCAATGAGCTTTATGTGGACCGGGACATCATGGTGCTGGCAAATCCTGAGATAGCAGGATTGCCTAACTGGGTAGCGGCACTTGTGGCCGCTGGTGGATTGGCAGCAGCTCTGTCTACTGCAGCCGGACTGCTGTTGGTGATCTCCACTTCAGTATCTCATGATCTTATCAAGAAGCAGATCAATCCTGATATTTCTGATAAAGCCGAATTACGTTATGCACGAATAGCTGCTGCAGTGGCTGTGGTCGTGGCGGGTTATTTCGGGATCAATCCTCCTGGCTTTGTGGCTCAGGTAGTTGCAATTGCCTTTGGATTGGCAGCTGCATCATTCTTCCCGGCTATCATATTGGGGATATTCTACAAGAAAATGAACAGGGAAGGTGCGGTAGCCGGAATGGTTGCAGGTCTGTTGTTCACCCTGGCTTATATCATCTTCTTTAAGATTGCCTATCCTGAGTTGAACACACCAGAGAATTGGTGGTTTGGAATTTCTCCGGAGGGAATCGGAACACTCGGAATGTTAGTGAACCTGGTTGTATCACTGGCGATCGGTATGATCTACCCGGATCCACCGGAAGAGGTTCAGGAAATGGTGGAGAGTATCCGCTATCCTAAATAGAGTTGAAAGTTGATGAGTGATCGTTGATAGTTGCCTTAATAGAACCATCAACTTTCAACTCTCAACGATCACTTTCAACAACACCGAATTTATCTTCAATAACCTGCTTGAAGGTATGTTTTGGTAAAGCTCCCTGTGCCATCTGCGGTTGATCGTCAACAGGTACAAAAAGAATAGAAGGAATACTTCTGATGCCAAATACTGCGGCAAGTTCCTGCTCTGCTTCGGTATCAATTTTATAGATATCTACTTTGCCATCATATTCTTCCGATAATTCTTCCATGATAGGAGCAATCATCTTACATGGTCCGCACCAGTCGGCATAGAAATCGATGATGCATGGCCGCTCTCCGCTGAAGTTCCACTCCTGATTGGTCTCGTAATTAAAAACCTTGTCTAAAAAGGTCTGTTTAGTTAAATGCTCAACAGCCATAACGCTTATATTTTGTTATTTGAATACACCAAAGATACGGACTTATGGTTCAATGTTATGACTTGTTATAACAAGCGTGACCTTAATCCGAATAGGAAGCAGCCGTATTATTTCTGGTTTGAATAAAGTTTATCAGACTACTCACATTGGAACTCAAAGCTGAACCTCCATATTCACTTAGCAGTTCCTGATATGAAGTTATAAGGGTATTCATCTTGGAAGATTCAAAGGCACCGTTATTAAACTCTTTGACATAAGTTTTGTATTGGGTCTCATAATCATCCACATCCATGATATAGCGAATGATTGGCCAACTGGAGCTTACTTCAGTCATTCCCAGGCTTAATGCACCACCCATTTTACCATTCTGGAAAGACTCGTTGTTATCCCATGGGATCCAGGTTAGCAGCCCTTCATCATTATAGAGAAAGTAATTGTGGGTCATCACTCCATAGGTATCCCAGTTTTGAATCACATTATTCACAGCAAGGTATTTGAGGAAGGTATCTACATTGAACATATTTTCGAGGTCAGTTTTCCATTGTATTGGATCTGAGGTTCTTGAACTGCTATGAAGCAGATCATAAAATGCTTTGGCGTCGCTGTAATCGGCTTCATCTTCATTGGTTTTCAGATCCATTTCCTCTTCGTCCCAGGTGCCGGAAGCAAAAGAAGCTGCATCACCATCAGGTTTATAAAGGTTACCATCATTATCCGGGAACTGGGAGTCAGGTACGGAATCATCAACTTCTTCGACAAGTGTATATAAGCCTATAAATTCAGATCCATTTCCACGATCAAGATATACAGCGTAGAAAGCGGTACGGGGAGCAGCGACACCAAATTCACGGAACAGATCAGAGGCAAGTTTTTCACGCATAAATGATCCGTCAGAGTCATTATTACTCAGGTTCAGCTGTTTGAAACCATAGAAGCGCTGGTTGTTAATAACCGGGAAATCATCTTCAAACTCGTCGAAATCGAGCTTAAATGGATATTTATCAGTATTGCTTTGGTACGCATTTCTCAGCGTGGAATTTCCTTTATACCGGATTCCAACTTTATACCAATCCTTTCCTTCAAAGCTTAAGGTAGCCGGAACCCAAACAGGAGTAAAATCTACATCTGCTACACCACCCCCGGGACCTCCGAATCCACCTGAACTAAGATTTTCATCCAGATCAGATTGCATCGCTGTCCAGTTTTCTGCGCTAATGGTAAGGTCGAGTCGTTTTACTGTTCCTTCTTCGAATACAACATCATAATCGGGATCAACATCGTTGCTGTGTGTTTCACTAGTCCAGTCAGGAGTTTCGAGTGCGGTTTCGTCTCCAAGGTCAATTCCGGAAGAAGCTGAGCTACCCGAGGGATTTGCGCAATTGACACCGGATAATATGATCAGAGCCAGAAGAAGAATCAGTAGGATGAGAGTGTGTTGTTTCATGAGATTGTACTAAAGTGTTGGTTTCAACTTTAGTACACTCATAAAAGCAAGTACCCCTAATTACAGTCAGGCTTATTTAAAAAAGGCTCCTTTCTTAACAACAAGGCTGATATCCTCAATATTCCGAATATCCTGAAGCGGATTTGAGTTGAGGATCAGCAGGTCAGCTGCTTTTCCGATCTCCACAGTTCCGGTATTTTCTTCCTGGCCAATCGTCTGAGCAGCATTGATAGTTGCCGTTTGAAGAGCTTCAGCAGGCGAAAACCCATATTCATCGACAAAAGTATAAATCTCTTCCTGAATAAAGATCTCCTGATCCGTATCTGTACCAGCGGCTATTTTGATCCCACGTTTGTGAGCTTCAGGGATAAAACGTTTGCTTACTTCCAGAACGATCTCGCCATATGCCAGCGCAAATACTGATGGTTCTTTCTTATCCAGCTGCGCATCTTTTCGGCGCTGATAAACCAAGGTTGTTGGCTCCAGAATCGTGTCTGAATCTTCAAGTATATCCAGGTAGTTGTCAGCATCTAAAGAAGCATAGTATTCGTCCCAGAAGATGTTGTCTTTATTCAGATAATCACTCCAGGAGTTCTTTTCCCGGATATCAGAGAAGTCGATGATCATGCCAATATGAGAGACTACATCCGCACCTGCTTTAATCACATCTTCTTTAGATGCATCACCAAGATTGATATGCGACCAAACTAACATTCCCTGTTTATGTGCTTCAGCGACAATAGCGGCTTCCAGTTCGCCGGATATCATTGCATAGGTCTTTATGCCGGTAGCTCCGGTTCCTTTGGCTTCAGCAACTGCCAATGGAAGATTAGTTTTTTCAGTGACAGCTTTCATGAATGGAGCCTGTCCGGAGTTCAATCCTTTAGCACTGGAGATGGTTCTTGGGTCCTCGAAAAATTTAGGGCCAGCCATAAGTGAGGAGTAGTAGATAAAAGGAGAGGGAATGTCCCCAACTAATGCATCCCGACTGAGATCTGCCATTGCACGAGCATCACCTGCCATATCGCGGACGGAAGTAATCCCGGAAAGTAACATGTTTTTTAAGACCTTCTCGGTGGTTTCACGATTATCTATCTCAGTGGGATCTGTTCCAAAATGGACATGGGTATCAATTAATCCTGGTATCACATATTTGCCCGACATTTTGATCTGAACGATTGAATCCGGAATAACCGCCATTGTGGAATGTTCGATATCGCTTATATATCCATCACTGATCATCAGGGTTTGATCTTCAAAAATCTGATCATTGATGAGGTCCACTACATTTACATGAGTGATTGCATATTCCTGGTACTGTACCTGAGCAAAAGCATTGGTAATGAACGTGAGTAAAATGAGCAGAGGGAAGAGTGATCTTTTCAAAGCAAAGGACTTAATGATGTTTTCAGAAGAAAGGTTATTTGAAAGCTTCATTCAATAGAGAATATGTAAAGAGTGGAAATATTTAGTTCAGCTCTCTCTTCTTTTTTCAATACATTCACCGGTCAATATTAAAAATTTAGAGGGGTTTTCATGAAGTTTATCGTATCAATACTATTCTCGATACTGCTATTTGCAAGTTCATCAGCACAGGTATCACCGGAATGGGTTCGATACCCGGCCATTTCACCAGATGGGAAAACAATTGCCTTTACCTACAAAGGTGATCTGTACACTGTACCAACATCGGGAGGGGAAGCCACAAGGTTAACTTTTCATACGGCCCATGATTATAGTGCGGTTTGGAGTAAAGATGGTTCAAAGCTTGCATTTGCATCCAATCGCTATGGTAATTTTGATATTTTTGTAATGGATGCAAAAGGAGGAGCCGCAACAAGACTCACTTTTCACTCCAATGATGAGCAACCATATACTTTTTCTGCAGATAATTCAGAGATTTATTTTAAAGCTCAGCGACAGGATCTCGTAACTCATCGTCAGTATCCCAGCAGCCGGCAGGCAGAATTATATTCGGTGCCGGTATCAGGTGGAAGGGTTGATCAGATATTAACCGTTCCGGCAGAAGATGTAGTGGTTAATAAAGACGGTAGTCAACTTCTGTATCATGATATGAAGGGCTATGAAGATCCGTTTCGTAAGCATCATGTTTCATCGATTGCACGGGATGTGTGGTCATATGATGTAGAGTCAGGTAAGCACACTCAATTGACAACATTTGCAGGAGAGGATCGAAATCCAGTGTATTCCGCGGACGAAAAGACCGTGTATTATCTGAGTGAGGAAAGCGGAAGCTTTAATGTTCATAAATTTGATCTGGAAAACACGGATTCTAATACACAGGTCACTCGTTTTGATACACACCCGGTTCGCAGCCTCAGCATAGGTTCTGGAATAATGACGTTTAACGTTCATGGAATTCTATACACGCTGAGGGATGGCTCAGAGCCTGTTAAAGTTCCCGTTACTATTAGAACTCAGGATGTTACCAATAACGATGAGATCGTGGGCATAAACGGTGGTGTTTCAGAGATGGCCATTTCACCGGATGGGGATGAGATCGCTTTTATTTCCAGAGGGGAAGTGTTTGTAACATCAGCAGAAGGTTCATTGACAAAAAGAATAACCCGGACAGCGGAATCAGAACAGTATGTGTCATTCAGTCCTGATGGTGAGTCGCTTATCTATGCCTCTGAAAGGGATGGAAAATGGAGCATCTATCAAACTGAGAAAGTAAGAGAGCAAGAGCCGTTTTTCTATGCTTCCACACTTTTAAATGAGAAAGTCCTGATCAGCAATGAGCTTGACAATTATATGCCGAAGATCTCTCCGGATGGCAAGAAGCTGGCCTTTGTTGAGGATCGCAGGACCTTGAAAGTAATGAATCTTGAATCGAAAGAATCGGTAACACTGCTCACTCCTGACCAGCTATTTCACATGTGGGATTCCGAAAAGGAAATGAGCTGGAGTTCGGATAGTAAATGGCTTCTTATGCGGTATGATAAGTTGCTTAACAATAGCGATATCGCGCTTTTGGATGTTTCGGGTAAGCAGGATATGAAGATACTCGTATCCAGTGGTTTCTATGATATGAGCCCGAAATGGGTAAATGATGAGAAGCAAATCATCTGGTTCTCAAACCGCTATGGCAAGAAAAGTTATGCTACAAGTGGTAGTTCAGAACTGGATGTCCTTTCAATGTTCCTCACTCAGGAAGCCTGGGATGAATATAAAATGAGTGAAGAGGACTTTAAACTGAAAGAAGCGATTGAAAAGGCAGAAAAAGAATCCAAAGAGAAAGAAAAGAACGAGGATAAAAAGGACGAGGATAAGAAAGAAGTGAAGGCCTTGAAGATAGACTGGAAAGGCTTGGAAGACCGAACTGCGAGACTGACTATCCATTCTTCGAATCTGGGTGATGCGGTACTTTCTAAAGATGGTTCGAAGCTATATTACCTTGCCAGATTTGAAAAAGGTATGAATCTGTGGAGCACTGATCTGAGAACTAAAGAAACAAAAGAGGCAATTAAACTAAATGCAAGCGGTGGCAGCCTGATGTGGGATGCTGAAATGGAGAATCTGTATCTGCTGAGCAGTGGCAGGATTTCAAAGATCGATCCTGAGGGAGGATCTCAAAAACCGGTATCAATTAGTTCAGAGATAGAGCTCAACTCAGATTCAGAACGTGAATATATGTTCGGGCATATCGCCTTGAGAACCGAGAAATATTTTTATGAACCATCTTTCCATGGGGTTGACTGGGAATTCATGGTTTCAGAATATGACCCAAAGGTGAAACATACAGGGAACGGTTATGAATTTTCAGAACTTATTAGTGAACTTCTTGGAGAACTCAATGTATCCCATTCAGGAGCACGGTTCTCAGATAATATTGAAAACGGAGATGCAACTGCTTCGCTGGGTATTTTTATGGACTACAGTTATAAAGCGGATGGAATAAAGATCGCTGAAGTAATAGAGGGCGGATCACTTGATAAGGCTGCTTTCAATATTGAACCGGGAATGATCATTCAATCAATTGATGGTGAGACAGTTTCTGCAAATCAGGATGTGGCCAGCTACCTTAACAGGAAAACCGGAAAATTTACATTACTCGAGATAACGGACAGTAATGGGAAGAACTCTTTCCAGGCTACAGTAAAACCGATAAGCTTAGGAGCAGAGAATTCTTTGTTATATGATCGCTTTGTAAAGATCAATGAAGCTGAGGTTGAGAAACTGAGTGGAGGTCGTCTCGGATATGTTCACATTCCGGGAATGAGTGATGGTCCGTATCGTAGTATTTATGATGATATGATGGGTAAATTTTATGATAAAGAGGCCGTAGTAGTTGATACCCGTTTTAATGGCGGAGGTGATCTGGTTGCTGACCTGGCTATGTTTTTTACAGGCGTTCCGTTCCTGACCTATGCCACTGAAGATAAAGTAGTGGGAGGGGAGCCTACTTCCCGTTGGACAAAACCTGTTATTGGGTTGTTCAATGAATCGATGTACAGCGACGGACATTGTTATGCCAGCGGTTTCCAGGATCTTGATCTGGGCACTTCTGTAGGTATGCCGGTTCCGGGGACTTGCAGCTTTGCCGGTTGGGAAGGATTGCCTAATGGCGGGGTTTGGGGCGTGGTTCCTGTGAGTGCTAAAAACAAAGCAGGTGAATGGCTGGAAAACAATCAGATGGATCCGGATATAATAGTGAAGAATACCCCCGGGGTGATCGATTTTGGCAAGGATGAGCAGCTTGAAAGAGCCGTAAAAGAGATGCTCGATGAATTAGATAATAAATAAAACAATAAACCCGGTGAGTGATCATCGGGCTTTTTTTGATCTATTTGATCAATGTCATTCTTCGGGTTAGTGAGATATTCTCTGTTTCCAGTTTATAGATATAAATACCGGATGGAATATTGGTAGCATTAAACTCAACGGTATGAGTACCGGCGCTTTTTAACCCATTAATCAGAACAGCTACTTCCCGGCCAAGCATATCATATACAGCTAATTGAACTTTACTGTTCACCGCCAACTGATAGCTGATAACTGTTGAAGGGTTGAATGGGTTTGGATAATTTTGGCTTAATATAAATTCATCAGGGAATATGGTTTCGTCTTCTGAAGAACTGATCAATCTGGAATTTGCTTCTCCCGGAGTTCCGTTTCCAGTGGAAGCGGCCCAGTTTGAAGCATCGTCATTGTTTTCATCAGGATCAATGAGTTCCAGAGTCGGGCCATCACCATCTGCCTCAGTTGGCCAGTCTCCTTCATCATCATATTCTACCTGATCTACCAGTGTGGCAGAATCATCATAAAGCCGCAGTAGTTCACCACCATTGCTGAAATTGAAATCTACTGTACCAATGAACTGGACAACATTAGGGTGATTTCCGCGGAATGCAGAAGAATCTGTAACTAATACCAGATAAGCGCCTGCAGCAAGAGTGGTGGAAGAAGGGATAATGAATTCATTGTCATCATTGGAGTCTTTAAGAACCCAGCCGGAAATATTAATATCAGAGTCAGTTCTGTTGAAGATCTCCAGCCAGTCTTCAGCGTCAGCATCAGGAGGTGAGTTAAAATTAATCTCGTTTATGACTACGTCAGGTAACTGAGCGTATGCTGCTGTGCTGATCACACACAGAACCAGCATGGTTCTGATCAATATTTTCATGATGATACTAATTGAATGAGGTAGAATTCTGTTTTTGATGATCCTAATATAAGAATTGATAACCAATCAGAAACCGGAACTTCTTCATGTTCATTTATTTACCGGGAAATAAAAAAGCCCGAACATCATTGATGAACGGGCTTTGGGTAAAATAGTGTTCGAATTCTAACCGTCTTCTTTAAGATTGGTTACTTCATTCACTGAAGCCTGTCCTTTAGCAAGGGCTTCAAGCCGGCCAACAGCATCCCAGAGATTCATTGCCTCAAGCAGGGTTGTGTCAAAAGCATCATTTACTATGGGATAGAAATATTTCATTCCCCAAACCTGACGGGCTAATTCAGCCTTCATTCGGGCTTCGATCATCCATTCATTTTCTTCGAAATATCCTTGGGGTATGAACAGGGAATCTTTTTTAAATTTTGGTTCAGTCAGATCTGATTGAACAACCATTCCTTCTTTTTCGAGTTTTTCCCTTACTTTTTCAATGTCTGCAGCTGACCACTTAAAGTTATTCCGGTAGTCTTCAAAATCTTCCCATTTATCACGGAATTCGTCATTCTTGCTATCCAGGAAGTCGCGTACATATTCAAAAGAAGCTCGTTTTCTTAGCGAAAAATTAATCAGATAACCAGAACGGGTGGTATCAGACTGAATTATATAATCTGGTACAATTCCACCACCACCATACACAATACGTCCGGCATCGGTTTTATACTGAAGTGAATCAGGAACGTGATTTACAAATTCTATAGCATCACTCATGGCGTCATCATCCCTGCGATACAATTCATATGCATATTCCTCACCGCCACCTTCAACAAAAGGTTTCTGAATGAGACGACCTGAAGGAGTGAGGTACCTGGAGATAGTCACGCGGATCATACTTTTATCCTGGAGCTCATATTGTTGCTGAACCAGGCCTTTTCCAAAGGATCTTCTTCCAACAATTAGTGCACGGTCATGATCCTGAAGTGCTCCGGACACAATCTCACTGGCTGATGCAGAGCCTTCGTCCACTAACAGGATAACAGGCTTGTCTTTGAATACACCGTCTTTTCGTGAGCGGTAATCGGCGTTAAAGCGATTGTGTTTACTTGTGGTTGAAACAAGCTCAGTTCCTCTTGGGAAAAACTCCTCTGCTATAGCCACTGCCTGTCCAAGATACCCACCAGGATTACCTCTGAGATCCAGAACAAGTCGTTTCATTCCTTCACCCTGGAGTTCGTCCATAGCAGTCATGAACTCATCATGTGTGGTTGCTGCAAAACGGTTGATCTTGATATATCCTGTTTCTCCATCGAGCATGTACGAAGAATCAACGGTGTATAATGGAATATCATCACGGGTGATTGTGAAATTCAGTAACTCTGAAAATCCCGGACGGTAGATAGTAACTTTTACCTTCGTTCCTTTTTCACCTTTCAGCCCCTTCATCACCTGTTCATTAGTGTAGGCGATAGCAGAAGTATCATCAATAGCGATTATCCTGTCACCTGAGCGAATACCAAGCTGATCGGAAGGCCCACCCGCAATAGGGGTGATCACAGTAATAGTGTCTTCAATTACCTGGAATTGGATTCCAATACCCTGAAATTTACCGGCGAAGTTTTCCTGGTCTTCTTCGCTGTCATCTGCTTCGATATAGATCGAATGAGGATCCAACAAAGAGAACATACCACGAATGGCATGCTCAGTGAGTTTATCCATGTTCTCATCAGGACTATTATTATTTATATAAAAATAAGCTGACTCGAAGTTGGTGTATGATTCTCTGAGAGAAGAAATGGTAATACCAGGAAAGGTAGTGTCAACCGGAGAACCGGCGATCTCAAGCGTTGAGTCCTTAACTCCTTTAACCATAAATTTGATACTGGCTTTATAAAGCTCATCAAGATTGGTATCACCAAAGTAATTCTGGACGATACTTCGCTGGGCCTGCAAGTATTTGGTAAGGTTAGTAGTATCATCGTTTTGTCTTTTTATGACATCATCCACACCTGCGAAATTCAAAGTCGCAAGGATGAGTACGATGAAGATGTTGGGGATCAGGAATTTTTTCAACGTCATATTTCTGTATCTATCTAATTGTTACTACTACTAACCAATTCCCGGTTATTTAGTTTCATTGTACTAAATAATCAGCACTGAACCAACGTTAAAGGATGTAATGACTAAGGTCTTTATCCTTAACGAGTCCGGCAAGTTGCTTCTCTACATATTTCGGATCAATTGTGATCTTACCTGAATTGATATCGTCAGGTACTGCAAAGAGTAACTCATCGAATAACGAAGACATGATGGTGTGTAGTCTGCGGGCTCCGATATTTTCTACCTGAGCATTTACCTCGGCAGCTATTCTGGCCAGCTCTCTGATCGCATCTTCCGTAAAGTCAATCTCAACACCTTCAGTTTCCAGCATTGCAATGTACTGTTTGGTCAGTGCATTTTTAGGCTGAGTGAGGATATCAAAGAAATCTCCTTCGGTTAGCGAGTTAAGTTCCACACGGATTGGGAATCTACCCTGGAGTTCAGGGATCAGATCAGAGGGTTTGGACACATGAAATGCACCAGAGCCAATAAAAAGAATATGGTCGGTTTTAACGATCCCGTGCTTGGTATTAACTGTGCTGCCTTCCACAATAGGGAGGAGGTCACGTTGTACCCCTTGCCGGCTCACATCAGGCCCGCTTTTACCGGCACCTGTTGAAGGTTCAGCTATTTTATCAATTTCATCAATGAAAACGATGCCTTGTTTCTGGACTCGTTCAAGTGCTTCCTGAACCGCTGATTCATGATCGATCAGTTTTTCAGCTTCTTCTTCCAGTAAGATCTCGCGTGCTTCGGAGATAGAGACCTTTCTTTTAGATTTTTTATTGGCCTTGCCAATGTTACCAAGCATATCCTGGAGGTTAATTCCCATCTCATCCATACCCTGAGGTCCGAATACCTGCATCATTGGGGTCTTACTGCTTTTAACCTCGATCTCAATCTCACGCTCGTCCAGATCTCCGTTTTTGAGCTTTTCTCTGAATCGTTCGCGGGTGCGTTCGTTTAACTCAGCATCACTCGCTTTATCAGCAGAAACAGTAGTGCTGTTATTATCACTTGAAAAGCCGACGCCGGTTTTTTTAACAGGAGGGATCAGGATATCAAGAATACGCTCATCAACCCGTTCAGCTGCTTTTTCTTTAACCCGTTCCTGCATTTCATCTTTCACCATGGTTACAGCCAGGTCGGTAAGGTCACGTATCATGGATTCCACATCGCGGCCAACATATCCAACCTCAGTGAACTTTGAGGCTTCTACTTTTACAAAAGGAGCCATGGCAAGGCGGGCCAGTCTTCGTGCGATCTCGGTTTTACCGACACCTGTAGGCCCGATCAAAAGTATGTTATTGGGAACGATCTCTTCACGGATCTCATCGCTGGCATTCATTCGTCTCCAGCGGTTTCTAAGTGCTATTGCAACAGAGCGTTTCGCTTCTTTTTGCCCGATGATGTATTTATCGAGCTCTTTTACGATCTGTTGCGGGGTCAGATTTTTTTGTTCTTTCATCTCTTTAGTCCTCAATTTCCAACAGAGTACGATTGTGATTGGTATAGATATCGATATCGGCGGCAATTCTAAGTGCTTCCTCAACGATTTCCCTGGCTTTCATATCAGGGGAATGTTTAACCATCGCCCGGGCTGCTGCCAGTGCGTAGCTTCCTCCACTTCCTATCGTCACAATATCATCATCAGGTTCAATAACATCTCCCTGGCCTGAAATGACCAGTGCATGTTCATTATCCATCACAACCAGCAGGGCTTCAAGTTTTTGAAGGTATTTATCTTTCCTCCAGTCCTTGGCCAGTTCTACAGCAGCGCGCTGCATGTTTCCGTTGTACTCATTTAATTTTTCTTCGTAGCGTTCAAAAAGTGTAAATGCATCAGCTGTGGAGCCGGCGAACCCGGCAAGGATTTTACCTTCGTGCAGTTTACGTACTTTTTTTACGGTTGATTTCATTACGGTCTTATCCATGGTAGCCTGACCGTCACTTCCAATGGCAGCTTCGCCATTATGTATAATACCCACCACAGTGGTGGCGTGTAGGTTAAATAAACTCATATTTCCGTTTTTTTAACCTCCTTTACCTTCTTTTTAGATGAAAGGGAGGATCCTTATATAACTAAGAAATAGTAAAGGATTCCTCCCGCTTACAAAGGAAGAGACAGAGGAGGTCTGAATTTCAGTAAAGTGAAAAGATTATGGCAATAACCAGACCAACTCACTAATTATGTGAATGAGAGTGTCTCTGATTTCTGTTTCCATTCGAATTGGCAGAACGCCCTGACGAATTGTTATTTCGATTCGAATAGTTGTTGCGATTGCCTGAATTACCCCGGTTATTCTGCTCTTTCTTGGAGATATCGAGATTATCGCGGCTTGGTTTCCCACTGTTAATTTCTTCAAGCTCGTGGCTGTTTAGCATCTCATCCAGTGAATCACCTCTCAATACAGCATCGGTTATATCAATATCAGAGCCTGCCAGGGTAACATGAAATTCGTTCATGGAAACATTTTCGTCGCCTATGATAGATACTTTAACATGGTACTTACTCATCCATTTCCAACGGGTGCTGAACATGCCTTTAGTGAGGAAAGAACGAAGATAAGGATTTACATAAAGGTCAATTGCTCTGTAGCTGGTGTTATGCTTGAATTTGCTGATCCAGCTTTCGATATCGGTAACGATGGTATCCTGACTCACTACACTACCAGATCCACCACACATTGGGCATACTTTGGAAACGGAGTTAACCACGCTTGGACGTATACGCTGACGGGTGATCTGAACCAGTCCGAAATCACTCATACCAATAATATTGGTCTTGGCAGGATCCTTACGGAATTCTTTCTTGAGTTCGTCGTAGATCTTCTTTCTGTTCTTATCATCTTTAAGATCAATGAAATCCACAACGATGATACCACCGATATCACGAAGTCTTAATTGCTTCGCGATCTCACGTGCTGCTTCCAGGTTTGTTTTCAGGGAGTTGTCTTCCTGACGTTCTTTTGCGGCATATGGGCCTGAGTTCACATCTACCACATACATGGCTTCTGTTTGCTCAAAGATCAGGTAACCACCCATTTTCATCCGGACCCGTGGACTGAAGATCGAGTTCACATCTTCAGATATCTTCATGAAATCGAAAATGTGTTCCTTTCTCTTGTATAGTTCAACATTGGGAACCATCTGCGGAGCGATCTGGCCCACATAAGATTTGATCGATCGGTACATCTTCGGATCATCGATCAATACACGATCATAATTCTTGGCAAAAAGATCACGGATCAGACTCTCTGTCATATCAAGATCCTTGTAAAGCAGAGATGGGGGTTTGGCCTTTTCAAGCTTATCTACCAGTTTTTCCCATTTCTTGAGTACGTTTCTCAGATCGTCTTCAATGGCCTGTTCTTCCTGATTCTGAGCCACCGTTCTCACGATCACACCAAAACCATCAGGGAGCATATTATTGAGTATGCCTTTCAAACGGCGACGCTCTTTGTAGTTGCCGATCTTTTTGGAAACAGCGATATAATCGCCCATCGGGATCAAAACGAGGAAACGTCCGGCTACGGTGATATCAGTTGATACTCTTGGGCCTTTGGAGCCGATTGGTTCTTTTACGATCTGAACCAGAAGCTTTTGGCCATTTTTGAGCACCTTCCCGGCCAGCATCTGCTTTTGAACATTAGAGAGATTCTCTTTGTTCTCAATATCTTTTTTGGCATGGTTAGGTATCGCATTGCGGCCGTTAAGCATAGCCACATATTCATCGAGGTGGTCACCTGCATCAGAAAAGTGAAGGAAGGCGTCCTTCGGAGTACCCATGTCAATAAATGCGGCCCTGATGCCGCTCATCACTTTGTGAACCCGGGCTACATAAATATTACCAACTGTACGCTGGTTTTCTTCCGATTCGATAAAGAGTTGCGCTAATTCTCCATTTTCTATAAGCGCGATCCGGGTCTGATTCCCGGAAGAATGAATTATAATTTGATTCTTCATTAATTTTCTTTTTTACACGGCGACCACTGCTCATGCAAACCATCCATTTTCTGATTTTGGTAATGGTTCCGGTTGTGCTGACATCTGAATAAATTGATTGCTCAACACCGGGTGCTGCGATCGCGTTGGTATAAATACCTGTTGAATTTGGTTTATTTAAAGATGATCCCTCATTGGAATCTGAAAAGAGTTCCTGCCGGATTAGTTTTTTAATAAGTAGGCAAAAACATAGTAAATCGATGCAGAAACCCTCTAAATAGATTTTTATGGGTTGATCTGCGTTTGTTTTTTGATATGTATTCTGTGCGTAAAGCAAATAGAAATAGTTTATAAAAAGCTCTTGTGGCTGATTTTATTCCACCTCTCAATATAGCAGGGGAAAAGGACTAAAGTAAATGCTTTTATTTTGAAGGGTTAAAAAGATTTGGGATGCCGTATTTCCTTAATTACTCAGTCATGCCGGATTTGATCTGGCTTCTCGAGGGATGGGTTTGGGAGGCCGTTTAGGGAGACCCCGCATCGGAGTGCGGGGTGACGGGTGAATGAAGGGAGTACGGAGTTTATTTCACATATTATTAAGTACAGCCATGCAGTTAAAGAATAGTCATACCGGACTTGATCCGGTATCTCAGGGACTCGGTTTGGGAGCCAGATCAATAAGAGCTCGCATCAGGGTGCGAGGTGACGGTATATTTCAGCAATAAATATCATTCCAAAGATCGTCGAATTCAGGATTTATGCTTTTAATCAGATCAATTTTCCATTCCCTTTTCCATTTCTTTACTTTCTTTTCAGCAGAGATGGCTTCATACATAGTTGGAAATTCTTCATAGTAAAGAAGTTCATGTACATTATACTTCTTGGTGAATTTCGATCCGTTTTCAAATTTATGCTGATAGATTCTCTGTTGCAGATCTGAGGTTACTCCTGTGTAAAACACAGTTCTTCTTTTGTTTGACAAAATATAGATCCAACCCGATTTCATATTATTAAGACCGTTTAGAGATGAAATCCTTACAACCTGATTCAAATTTACCTTAATACAAGAATGTCATGCCGGACCTGATCCGGCATCTCAGGGAATATGCCTTGAGACAGGTCACGGAGACCCCGCATCGGGGTGCGGGGTGACTGGTAGGTAAAGGACTCGAGTTACTGATGAGTCCAAACATCCCTCGCAAAATCCCCTGAACAGTGATTTTGATCTCCCTTCAAAGGGAGACTTTTTCGCTTAACTCATAGTTATAGCTTTAACACGCTAATTTCTTTATATATGGTTGAATAAATTTCAGTCAATGCAAAGATACCTATTATATAATACAGCTCTACTCTTCGCGGTACTTCCGTTGCTGGTCATTGGTTGTAAAGATGAAACCAGTACGCCAGAGGTTGAGATCCTTGAGGTCAGGGTTTCTCCCGAAGAAGTACAAGCCGGATATATTTCCGAATTGGTCTGTGTATTCAGTGATAGCCAGTCGGATGGATATGAGTTCAGGTGGGAAATAAGTGGTGTAAGCGTGGAACGTTTAGATACTACAACTTCAATAAACACTCTTTTTGTCAAGTCACCCAGTGAAGTGGGGGTATATAATAATTCTGTTCAGGTATTCAGGGAGGAAGAGGAAATAACTCCAAAATTTGATTTCACACTTTCAGTTGTTGAGAGAAACTGGAAACCTGAAGACCCATTTTATGAAGAGGCTGATTTACTTTATAGTACAGATGATGGGTTATATCTTATGAATTCTGGGACGAAAGAAGTAAGAAAACTATCTGAAGGAGGTCCGGGAGTGTGGTCTCCAGAAGGAGATCGTATCGTATTTGCCCAGCAAAGGCCTATGTATAATAATTTCAATATCTATACAATGTATACTGATGGTTCCGAACAAAAAGTTCTCTCTTTCGATAAATCAGGTAATAATTTTATTGAGTCAACAAGAGAGAATTATGCACCTATTTGGTCTCCTGATGGAAAAAAAATAGCATATACGCGTTGCTATTCTTGTGAAGCAGGGCATAGTCGAGAAGATATAATATTAGTATCAACTGTGGGGGATTACACCCAAAAAATTATAACTAATAATGAGTTTGGTAATAAGAGTATTGGTTGGTTTAATGATGGTGAAAAATTGCTGATTAGCTCGGAGGTTAATAGTGAGGGTCAAAGAGGGAATTTTAATGATATGTATACAATTACAACCGATGGGCTTAGTAAAGAATTGTTGATTAAAAACGCTGAATCTAATCCTAGATGTGACCCAGCTTTGTCACCTGATTCAGAATATATCGCATATACCTGTGGTGAGGATAATGAGCTTTATATTGAAAACCTTGAATCTGGTGTGATTAATCAGCTAACAGATAATGATAAATGGGAAAGGTCCCCTTCTTGGCTACCTGATGGATCTGGTATCGTATTTTTGATGGGTGATGGAGTGATACCTATCTGGGGTAATATTTATAAAATATCTATTGATGGTAGCAATTTAGAAAAATTAACAGCAAGTGTCGGTAAGTATTACGGTCCAGAATGGCGCCCCAACCGAAACTAAGGCAAATCGTAATTCAATATAGTCATGCCGGACCTGATCCGGCATCTCAGGGAATATACCTGGAGGCAGGACAGAGAGACCCCGCATCGGGGTGCGGGGTGACGGGTTAATGAAGGGGGTGCGGAGTGACGGGTGAATGAAGGGAGTACGGAGTGACGTGTGGATATAGGGGCGTCAGGTTAATAATCTATTGATCCTCAACACGGGTGATCTTTGCGCCGACCGGACCGAGTTTGTTTTCAAGCGATTCGTAACCGCGATCGAGGTGGTAGATACGTAATACTTCGGTTGTGTTTTCGGCGACCATAGCGGCCAGTACCAGGCTCACACTTGCGCGAAGATCGGTACTCATAACCGAAGCTCCGGTTAACGGGGTTTTGCCTTCAATATGAACGGTGTTTTTTTCATTATGCATTTCAGCACCGAGACGAACCAGCTCCGGTACATAACTGAATCGGTCGAAATACACAGTATCTGTTACTTTTGATTTGCCTTCGGCTTGAGTGAGCATAGTTGCCCATTGTGCCTGAAGGTCGGTAGGGAAGCCGGGGTAAATATCAGTTTTAGCTGAAACAGCTTTAAGTACTTTCGGAGCTTTGATCTTAATTACAGATCCATCGATATCCACTTTAGTTCCGGTCTTGCGAAGCAGGTCAGGGAATCCACCAAGGTGATCAGCATTACAGCCGGTGAGGGTGAGTTCGTTCTCGGGATGCATGGCACCTGCGATCATATAGGTACCTAATTCGATTCGATCGGGATCGTTATTAATTTCTACTCCGTTCAGTTCTTCCACTTTCCGGATGGTCAGTTTATCAGTACCAATCCCTTCAATATTTGCACCCATTTTAACAAGGGTGTTACAGAGCAGCACCACATCCGGTTCTTTTGCCGCATTTTTGATCACAAACTTCTCAGCTTTCAACACAGAAGCAAGCAGCAGATTAACGGTAGCTCCAACACTACTTGGCTCCAGAGTAAATGATCCACCTTTAAGTGTGTCACCAGCCTCAGCGATTACATAGCCTTTATCCAGGGAGATCTTAATGCCCATAGCTTCCATACCTTTCAGGTGCAGATCAACGGGGCGGGGTCCCCAGGCACATCCACCTGGAAGAGAAACTTTAGCATATCCATGTTTTCCAACAAGTGCCCCCAGCATATAAAAAGAAGCACGCATCTTACGAACCAGGTCATAGGGAGCTTCGAGGTGAGACACACCAGTAGGGTCAATTTTTACGGTATTCTCATTTTCGATAAAATCCACTTTAGCACCAACCACACGCAGTACATTATTAAACGTGTAGATATCCTGAAGTCTTGGAATATTATGAATCGTGGTTTCAGAATTTCCAAGCAGGCCGGCCGCTATAATAGGTAGTGCTGCGTTTTTGGACCCACTTATAGCTATGGTTCCTTTGAGTGGGGTTCCGCCTTCAATAATAAATTTATCCAACTGTGTCTATCTCCAGAATAGGGGTGTTTTTTTCTAATGACTGACCTGCTTCGGCATCGATACTGGCAATGACTCCATCTACCGGAGATTTGAGTTCATTTTCCATTTTCATGGCTTCAAGGATCACAAGAGGCTGATCTTTGGTTACCTCATCACCTACCTTAACCAGAATATCCAGGATCTTACCGGGCATGGGTGCTTTCAGTGTACCTTCAGCTGCCGCGGCACCGGTCTTGAATCCAAGTTTATCCAGTAGAATTTCCTGTTCATCACGAACAGAGACTTTATGCCAGCTTCCGTCTATAGAAAACTCGATTTCTGAGCCGTCATAATGTACATTATCAATTTTATGAAGCTTTGTTCCCAGCCTCAGAAAAAAGCGTCCGTTATCTTTTGTGAACTCGAATGTTCCTGAGAATTCCCCGGCTTTTACAAACGAGGATTCGGAATCCAAATCTACTTCGGTAGTTACATCATTGATGATAGCTTCAAATTTCATACGATTTGCCGGATTTGTTTTAAGCCTGTCTTGGTGGCTCTGAATGTAAATTCGTGCAGATTATCTGAATCAAAGAAATTGGAATCGTTGGTATCAGAAACGTCTGTTTCAAATACTTCTATGAGCCGGTAGTTTACCAAATTGATGAGATCGTCTCTAAGAGAGCCTGTATCGAGGCCGGTTTCTTCCAGTAAAACAGCATACGGTTCAGGGAAGATCAGCCTTCGCAAGATTAATTTTTCGGATGGGTACAATTTCCTCATTCAAAGAAGATAGAACGAGTTGGAAACTATCACAACCTTACTCGATCAATATATCACCATAAGTAATAATTCGTTGATTCCCGTCCAAGAGAATGAGCCGGTATATGCCTTTAGCAAGGTCAGCATTAGCACCAAATTGAACTGGATTTATTCGAAATGTATTCAAAGTAAAATCTGATACATTCTCACTCACTTCAAGTTGATTCCAGTTTCCCAGATCATCCAGATAGCCCAGTTCCATATATGAACTCAGAGGAGAACCATTGATGAATACTTCTAAAGTGGCAGTATCTACATATGGAACCGGATTGGGAAAAGCAGGAGAGATATCAGCAATACCAGTATAGTAAGGAGATACGCGCCAGTCATTATCATCCCGGGATATTATATCCCCCTGAAAATTTGTTTCTGTAATGTTCTCAGCAAGGGCATAAGCCTCCCGTTCAAAACTATCCTGAGCATCATTGCCACCGCAGGAAATAATTAGAAGAAGGAGTAAAACTACAAGGGGAAGGGAACTGATTTTTTTCATCAAGAGTTAAGCGATTACCATTCGATATTGGAAATACAAACCGTATCTTCAAGCAAAAATACGAAACTATTCATAAGAAAAGTATGCTATATATAATCGGCCTGTCAAACTGTGATACTGTTGGAGCCACTAAGAAATGGATGAAATCTAAGGATGTGGAGTTTGAGCTGATTGATGTTAGAAAAGACCCGCTTAGTTTGGATGAACTCAAAGATCTCGAGATCAAAGTGGGGATCGATGTGCTGGCAAATACAAGAAGTAAGACCTACCGCGATCTGGGAATCTCCAGGGATGAGATGTCAGATGATGAATTCTTTAACGTGCTGTTCGAAAATCAGGTGATGATCAAGCGTCCGGTTTTGGTTTATGAGGATTCGGTTTTGGTAGGTTATGATGAAGAGGCTTTTGATATCTTTCTGAAAGAAAACGGACTTATTTCTGAAGAAGAATAAAACCGATAACTACCCGTAAATACTGACATGACCAAAAACCTTCGTCTTATTTTTTTGTGGTTGTTACTTCTTCCGGGTATATCTCAGGCTCAGGGGGTAACAAATCATAAACAGCCTACCTTAGAGCAGATCTTTGAATATAAAGAGACCTTTCGCTACGAGGTTAAATATGGTTTTTTTAAACTGGGTTGGGTGGAAGTTGAGATGCTGCCCGACACTATGTACCTGGGGAAGCTACACAAGCATATGGTTACCCGGATGCTTTCCAATCCCAGGATTCCGTTTGTTGGGGATGAAGCTGATCATTTTCACTCATTGTTCTATATCAATAAAGATGGTTTGCCCGAGTCATCATTATTCTGGAAAGATAATCTTGACGAAAATAAACCTAAAGAGATAATCTACGCCTTTGACCGTGACTCCATGAAGGTAAACTATGTTGAAAAAGACGGAACGGTTGGATCAATGGAACTGACCGATCCGGCCACGGCAGGAAATGTAGTCTTTTACTTCACACGGCTTTTCGCAGGAAGTGGCAGACCATCATCAATGAGAGTGTATGTTAATGAGAAAATGGGATACCTGAATTTCGAAAGTCCCACCAAGCCTGAAAAAAGAGAATATGCAGCTTTTGATGAACCGGTGGAATCATATCTTATGAACGGGACCACTCATAATATTGAGGGACCATTTGGATTTTCAGGCGAATTCAGGTCCTGGTTTCTGAGAGATGATATAAGGGTGCCGCTGGAAGCCAGGGTTAAAGTATTTTGGGGAAATGTGATCGTTCGCATCATCGAATATAAACGTGAGAAATTATGAGCAGAATCCAGTTCAGGAAACTAGAACACGCGAAAGATCTTCCTTTGCCGGGCTATGAGTCAGCTTCAGCAGCAGGTATGGATATAAGGGCTGCACTGGGAGAACCTCTGGTACTAAAGCCAGGTGAAAGAATTCTGATCCCAACAGGACTACAAATGGCCATTCCCGTAGGTTTTGAAGCGCAGATCAGACCCAGAAGCGGACTGGCGATCAGAAACGGGATCACTATGCTCAATTCACCCGGTACCATTGATGCGGACTACAGGGGAGAGGTTAAAGTGATCGCGATCAATCATGGTAAGGAAGATTTTGTGGTGAACCATGGTGATAGGATCGCTCAGATGGTTATTGCCCCGGTTACTCAATTCCCGGTTCAGGAAACAGAAGAACTCGATGAAACCGAACGCGGAGAAGGTGGATTTGGATCTACGGGAATCAGTTAACACTCTACAGTAAACAGTTTCCAGTAGATCACTGATAACTGTTTACTGTACACTGTCATTTAATGAGTGTCATGCGTTGCGTTTGAATAAATGAGCCAGCTTCTAATCTATAGATATACACTCCGGATGATAGTTCAGATGCATCAAAGTTAACTTCATGAGTTCCGGCGCTTTTTCTGCCATTAACTAACATTGCTACTTCACGCCCAAGCAGATCAAATACTTTCAGGGAAACCAAACTGTTCACTGGTAACTGATACCGGATCAAGGTACTCGGGTTGAAGGGATTTGGATAGTTTTGATCCAGTTTGAAATCTGAAGGGATACCGAACTCAGGGCCTTCTTCATTTTCAGTAATTAAGATCTCATTAAGAGTAGAAGACTTAAGTCCCTCGGATTCAGCCGTAATCGAAATGGTTTCGTTCATACCGGAAGGGGGAGAATAAACCACTTCAGCAATTCCATTTTCTGTTGTTGCTACGTCCTCAGATAAGGTGCCGCTCCCGCTTACTGAAAAGGAAACTTCAATGTTGGAGGAAGAAACAAAACCGCCATCAGAGTCGGTAATAAAGGCCTGAATGACCAATGCACAGCTACCTGAACCGGATAAAAGGCAAACTTCAGAAGTCTGAAGGTTAAGCTGTTCAGCAGTATCTCCGTCAGGAATCCTGTTCATTCTGAAGGCTACATCCGGCTGCCCGGTTACATTTAAAGGGACTCTTAATCTCATGCTACTGTTTTCAATAGTAGCCGCGAAATCAGTTTGAATTGTTTCACCATTCCTGGTGTCATACCAGTCTATTTTGTATGAGCCAGAATCATAGCCTTCTAAATAAAAGGTAGTTCCACCCACAGCATTTCCTGAGTGTTTCCTCATCCATCCAAAAGCGGAAGTGTCACTGGCCATTAGATAGATATTTTCAAGATTGCCTTCAATTGACTGATCTTCATATCGAGTATTTACCAGATCCAGGTCCTTTACAAAATTAGCCAGATTCCCATATACCTTCATACGCTTATCAGTGAAAATCTCAAGTGAAGTGTAATCCCACCAGAATGGGGTAGAGGCCATGCCGCTGGCTAATCCAGACCAATATGCATTGTGAAACTCTTCTGTGTAATCGGAACTGCTTACGGAAGAAAACATAGATGAATGTCCGGCTTCTCCAAGCATTGCGGGCCGGTCACCAGATTTTTTCAAACCTTTATAGACTTCGGTAACATTATATAACCCATCTCTGACGGCATCTCCTGTTGGGCGTGGATACCCTTGAGTTTCATAATAATGCCGGTTTGCGATGTCGGCGTGAATGTCTTTCTGAGACCACAACTCAACACTGCCAAAGGATGCTGTACTAGGACGTTTGTATGGATCATGCTCTTTGAAATAGGCTTCCATTTTATTTATCCAGGCAAGTCCGCCATTCTCATCATAATAGAACCCGGTGGTGCCATGCATCTCATTAATGAATTCCCAGATCCCTAATGAACGGTGATGTCCGAGCCGGGCGATCAGATAACGGTATTGCTTTTTCTGGTATTCCCAGGCAAGACTGTCGGTATAGAATTCACGTGCAGTTATGATGTCCTGATATGGATTACTTTCCGCCCAATCGATAGGATCCCATCCCGGGGCACCATCACGCAGGAAGGGATGCGCCCATACCGCATACATCAGCAACATGTCCCTGTCTTCAAGCCAGCCAAGTATTTGTTCGATACGTGCCAGTTTGCGTTGATCATAACGGCCAAGTCCGGAATCAAGTGATTCGATAAGATAACGTCCACCACCATTCCCGGTTCCATCATAGGTACCATTCCAATATCCGATCAAATTCAGACCGTACTGTTTAAGTCGGTTCAGTCCGGTCTCTTCCACATACCAGGGATAATAGGCAGCAAGACCATAGAAAGGGGTGTCATCGTAATATTCAAAATAGTTTGGGTTCTCTTCCGAAACTTTGATGGGACCATGATGATCTGATTCGACGGCAGTGAATGTTGAAACCGCTGTTGAATCCATTCCACCTATATCACTAACTATGATCTGGTACTCCCAGGTACCTGTTTCAAATGGAGCAAAATAAACTCTCCATGCATTAGCGTTTTGGTAATTATCGTAGAAGCCATTGATCAATAAAGTATCACCAGAAGGAGATTTGAACCATCCATGCACATCAATATCTTCAGGATCATAGGGGTTCTGATACCCCACATTTTCGAGGGCAAGTTCCAGAGCGAATTTTTCATACAAACCTACATCAGAATCTGTAGCCGAAATTATTGATATGGCAGGTTTAACTCCGGGCTCGAAGGTTTCAACACTCACTTCATTTGAAGGGAAATATTCTTCCCCAAGAGTATCGCTGGGTACTACCTTATAATAATAATGGTTGTAAGGGGTTAAACCCTGATCCAGAAAGTTGTTCTGGGTTGTTGCAGTAAGGAGCTTTGAATTAGAAACCTCAAAATCGGCATCTGTATCACGATAGATCTTATAAATACCGGAAGCGGCTGAATCGGTGGAGGTCCACTTAAGCTGAACCTGATTTCCATCAACCAGCTCAGCTGACAGGTCATGTACCTCAATGATAAACCCTGATATTTTCAGATCATTGATCTGAATTGTTCCTAAGCGATTTGTTGTACTACCCCGATCAAAATATATATCAAGTGATCTCAAATCATTACCGCTCATTTTAGCAGGATCAACTTTAAATCCGTAATAATTCCATTGGTTATCTCCAATAACTGAAACTGTGAAAGTTTGTAGATAGCCAAATTGAGGCAAGAAGGAAGCGATAACCGTCAATTCGGTATTTACATTAGACTTCAGCTTGAACCCAAACCTTGGATTCTCAGATATATCGATTTGCTCCGGAGGTATGAATTTAAAATTTGCATTTGCACCAGTGTCACCAGTTCGGGTGTAATCAATACTCAAAACTCCATTCGATTCACCAATATCATAGGTGGATGCGTAATCAGTAACCCATAAGGTATGTGTTTCACCCTGCCATAACGTATCTATAGAATTATTTTCGAAATCATCAAAGAAACTGGTGATCTGTGCATGAGAACTGAAGGAGATACTCAGAAACAGTAAGGTCAGAATAATCTTAAATATCGATCGCATTAATCACTCCAATCTAGATAGCGGATGAGAAAGTTCAATTATTGATACAGGCCTTATATTGTACCTGATGTGGATGCCCTTTTTTGGGTTCAGTTCAAAGTAAAAAATTAAAATAATTATTCAAATGAATTGATTAATTAAACAATTTGAAAACTTTCAGTCCGGATCAATCAGCCTTTTATTCACTCTTTTTATTATCAAAATGGAACTTATTCTTCTTATATTTGTGCCATCTGAAATTTAAACCAACCCTGATTTTTTGAAAGCCTGGAAATATCTGGTTGCAGTATGGATGACCCTGGTCATAGCTGCCGGAATACTCATCTACATTCCTGAGATCCCTATCCTGGAGCAAACGGCCAGAAATATCTTTTTCCATGTACCTATGTGGATGGCGATGTTTGCAATGTTCACCACTAGTTTTGTGTATAGCATCAGAGTATTGAATTCTCATGATCCTTTGTTTGATATAAAAGCTGAATCAGCGGCCCGAGTAGGGATGGTATTCGGGATCTGTGGCTTGATGACCGGATCGCTCTGGGCACGTTTTACCTGGGGCACATGGTGGACCTTTGCCGAGCCTAAAATGAATCTGGCTGCTCTTGCCATGATGATCTATGTTGCCTATTTCGTATTACGTTCAGCTTTCGATGATGAAGAGAAACGCGCAAGGATCTCTGCTGTTTATAATATTTTTGCAGTTACCACCATCCCTTTTTTGTTATATGTAGTGCCCCGGCAGTTGATGAGTCTGCATCCGGGCGCAGACGGAAATCCCGCTTTTAGTGAGATTACAGCACCGGAATTAAGGTATGTATTGTATCCGGCAATGATCGGATTTATTGCATTGTCATTCTGGATATACGATATCACCCATCGTTATAAAACAGTTCAATCAAGGATCGAAAATTCGTAATTTCGACCTGTTATTAGAAAAAGATGCAAGAAGATTCAGTTGCCATCGTTGATACACTCACCCAGGTCTACTCACAAAAGTGGACAGGTGCAGAACAAATTGACCAGTCAAACGCATTCATACATTTTATGTATTCAAACAACCTGATATTTGTTGTTTTGGGAGTCACTCTGATCATATGGGCAATTCTATTGTTTTTCATGTTCAGAGTGGACAAAAAAGTATCCTCATTAGAAGAAAAGATTAATACCGATCAGAAATGAAACCAAAGTTAGTTTTAGGAATTATAGCGATCATCGCATTCACCTCTTTGCTGATGATGAATTTCAGTGAAAGTATCAGCACCTACACCGATTTTGAGACTGCTTCCGAGATGAAGAGCGCTCATGTTCCCGGAACATGGGACAACACACAGGAATATGGTTTTTCAAAGGAAACCATGGAATTCACTTTCTATATGAAAGATGAAGCCGGTGAAGTCAGAAGAGTAATTTATCCGCGTCCAAAGCCAAATAACTTTGAGGAAGCTGATCGCCTGGTGGTGATCGGTGAAATGCGGAACAACGTATTTTATGCCAGTGAAATGCTCATGAAGTGCCCTTCGAAGTATAACAACGCTGATCCATCCGAATATACCAAAGCCTCAGAGAGTTGATCTATGCCTGAATTAGGTCCAGCAGCGGGAATCATAGGGAAGTGGTTGATCTCCGGCTCCTTCCTGGTAAGTATTGCTGCTTTAGTTAGTTATTTCTTTGCTTCACGTAATGATGATGCAAAGAAATTAAAGATTGGAAACTGGCTGTTCGTTTTAAAAGGAACGCTGCTCATTTTTGCGTCGGCAATTTTGGTGATCCTGCTTTTCCAACACCAGTTCCAGTACTATTATGTATTTAATTACACTAGTCTTGATCTGGCGCCCAAATATATCTGGTCGGCATTTTATGGCGGGCAGGAAGGTAGCTTCATGCTCTGGATATTTTTCTCCTGGGTGATTGGTCTTGGGCTGATGAAATGGACAAGAGCTCCTTATAAAGCACCTGTTCTTTTCTTCCTTACATTAACGCAGGCCTTCCTTCTCATTATGATCGTTGGATGGCATTTCGGGGACCTCAGTATTGGCGCTTCTCCTTTCAGAACCATTGCAGAAGAAATGCCCAATGCACCATTCTTGCAGGCAAACCCGGATTTTGTACCTGTGGATGGAACCGGATTAAATGATCTGCTGAAAAGCCCGTGGATGATGATCCATCCACCAATCCTTTTCCTGGGTTTTGCGATGATGACGATACCTTACTGTTTCGCAATGGCGGCTCTCTGGAAAAGAAAATATAACGAATGGATCGGACCGGCGTTACCATGGACCCTGGGTTCTAATCTTTCTCTGTTAACAGCAATTTTTCTTGGGGCTTACTGGGCATATGTAACTCTTTCTTTTGGTGGATTCTGGGCCTGGGATCCGGTAGAAAATGCTTCTCTGGTACCATGGCTGATCGGAACGGCTGGTATCCACACAATGATCATACAGCGTAAGAGTTCAGTTGCACAAAAATCCTCTTTACTTTTTGCGATACTGGCTTATGTAGCTATTGTGTATGAGACCTTCCTGACACGATCCGGAATTTTATCTGATTCTTCAGTACACAGTTTCGTGGATCTGGGATTGTATAATCTGCTGCTGATCTTCATGTTTGTGATCACCGGAGTCGGAATGGGTATGTTCTTTTGGAGATACAAAGAACTTCCGTCACCTGATAAGGAATCCAGGATACTGAGTCGTGAGTTTATGACCTTCACTGGAGCGGTGATGCTTTTTGTACTGGGACTGGTGATCATACTTGGAACAAGCTCACCTATATTAGGACTGTTGTTCAATGAGAATCCAACCCCTCCTGAGATCAGCTTTTATAACGACTGGAGTATGCCACTTGCTATTTTAATGGCACTGCTTACCGTACTTGGACAGTTTCTGTTCTGGAAAAGATATAGCACTGAAAGTCTTGCTTCAGCACTGATCTATCCATTATTGGTAACCTCAATAGCTACGATAGCTACTATTATAATCGGGAATGTGAGAGATGCATATTATATGCTCTATTTATTTGCGGCATACTTTGCGATCGTTGGAAACAGCTGGGTGGTATTTAGATTAGCTGTGCAGAAGCCAAAACTTATTGGAGGTTCGCTTACTCATGTGGGTTTTGGAATGTTATTGATTGGAATTCTTGCTTCATCGGCATACAACAGTCCTTTGCTGGATGCCAATACCCGAAATTATAATGCTGCTGTGGAGCGGGGAGAAGTAACAGACGAGCAGGGTTTTAAAAAGACACAGACGGTAAATATGCTTATTCTGGATCTTAATGAACCGACGATCATCAACGATAAATATATCGTTACCTATGAAGGGTATGATATATCTGATCAGAACAGACCCGGGCAGCAGACATATAAAATCAGATTCCAGTCAATAGATGGTGGAAAGCCTTTTTATATGTATCCGGAAGCTTATCCAATGCTAACTACTTCAAGAGCTGACAATGTAAACTGGGCGGTGGACCCGGATGTGAGAACAGGCTTATTTAGTGATATCTATTTATATGTCGCAGGTAGTTCCTTCATCGAGCAGAGGAATAATCAGGTAAGAAAGCAAAATCTTGTTCAACCGGCATCAGACACAGAAGCGATCAGCGATACTACTTCTCAGAATATCAAATTCAAGAGGGGAGAGACCATTGAAGTGGGCGGTTTTGTATTTACGTTCAGTAACTATATTCAGGCCGATACCACCAATTTGCCCCCCAGAACTTCGATAGCGATAAGAGCACAGCTTCAGGTGCGGCATCCGGCAAGCGGACAGGAATTCTTGATTGAGCCTTTGTTTGCAGTATTCCGTGATGACGAACAAAGTTATGTGTATTCACCCCCGGTAAATCTTTCAGGATATGATATCTCATTTCAGTTCAGTAAGGTAAATCCAGGTGATGATTCCATTGAGATCACCATAACCGGTCTGGATGAGGTGTATCAGGATGAATGGATATTGGTTGTAGCTGAGAAGAAACCGTTCATTTCCATCGTTTGGGCTGGTACGTTTTTACTGATGGGTGGATTTAGCATTTCCATTTTCCGACATTGGGGTCGCGAAAAGGCCAAAAGCTAGAAACCAAATTGAATCAAATAATGAAGCTAATACTGACAAAGGAAGTAATTCAAAAGTTAAAATTCAAAATTCTGAATTTTGAATTACTTCTTCTTTTGATTTTGATCATTGGTTCCGTTGACGCTCATGCCCAAGCTCAGCAAAAAGAAAGTCCATCCCCACGTGGTGCTTTTCTGAGGTCGTTGGTTATGCCCGGTTGGGGACATCTTTATATTGATAATACCGACTGGGCACGGGGTCAAATCCATATGGGTGCTGAAGCAGCTATGATACTTACCTATGCCGGATTGAAAGTTAGAACCAATTATTTGGAAGGAAATCTGGAAACCTTCGCGATGAGTAATGCAAATGCAGATCTGGATGGAAGGGGGCGTGAGTATTTTCTGGCGGTAGCTAATTTCGATAATCTGGATGAGTACAACGATTATCAGTTGAGATCCAGAAACTGGGACGGGATTCTGGCAGACATCCCGGAAAACAGATGGGACTGGAGTTCTGATGATGAACGGTTCCGTTACCAGGATATGAGAGAGAGAATAGATCGTAATAACAACCAGTTTCCAGCACTCCTAACACTGATGGTGGCAAACCGGGTGGTTAGTGGTTTAAGCGCCTACATCAGGGCCCGTAAGATGTGGAAGAACGCACCGGAAGCCAGCTTCAGCTATCTGAACGAAAACGGACAAACCGGGTTTACTGCAAATCTGAGATTCGGTCTGTGAACCTACATAACGAATCAGATACTTTAACTCATTTACATTCGTTTACAACTCTGTTATCACTCTAAGTGGTTAATACACTTGATATCTTTGGGGTATTTGAGTTTGAGTAGTATCATACTTTTTAGCAGGCAAGTGTATATTTTTTGAACGGGAACGAATCAAACTCTATGCCTCGGTACAAGCTAATAATCGAATTTTTGGGAACGAATTTTTCTGGTTGGCAGATACAGCCGGATACTCTCACAGTAGAGAAAGTACTTGAAGATGCATTTACGACAGTGCTTCAGCAACCAATTGATCTGATAGGACAAGGGAGGACAGACGCCGGGGTTCATGCATCAGGTCAGGTAGCCCATGTCGATCTTCCAAAAAAAACGAATATCAGTAAACTCATTCACCGTGTTAATAAGCTATCGGGCAAGGAAGTACAGATCCTGGATTTCGAGCCGGTTTCAGATGAATTTCACGCACGTTTCGATGCCACTTCAAGAGAATATGAGTACAAGATCACACTCAGACATCACCCATTAATGGAATCAGTAGCGTGGCAGATGAATAAGGAACTCGATCTGGAGTTATTAAATACCTGCGCAGAGCTGATATTAGGAAGCTGGGATTTCTCCGGGTTTTCAAAATACAATGAAGATAATTTTACGACGAATTGTGAGATCCACTATTCAAAGTTTTTAAGAGAAGGTGACCTCATAACCTATCAGGTGCAGGCAAACCGTTTTCTTCGGAACATGGTGAGAAGGCTGGTGGGTACGATGGTTGAAGTAGCCAAAGGGAAGATGAACCTTGAAGATTTTGAATCGATCCTGAAAGAACCCGAAGTTGAAAAACCTACTTTCACTGCCCCAGCCAAAGGTCTTACTCTGGTTAGAGTTTTTTATTAAAAAAAATCGAATTTTATATTGACTGTCGTTGCACATTCTTTTTATATTTGTCGCTCTTCCAAAAGGGAGAACAACTGATATTCCTC
The DNA here is from genome assembly GCA_030427885.1 of Rhodothermia bacterium. Taxonomy (GTDB): domain Bacteria; phylum Bacteroidota; class Rhodothermia; order Balneolales; family Balneolaceae; genus JAUICM01. Next base: position 326,142 of record JAUICM010000006.1, read on the forward strand.
GGTAGCTCAGTGGCAGAGCAGGGGCAGTTATCCGCCGGATGGCGGACGTTGGTTCACCAACAACATTTATTGATGTGTCACAAAAGAATATCTTCCTCGGTAGCTCAGTGGCAGAGCAATCGGCTGTTAACCGATCGGTCGTTGGTTCAAATCCAACCCGGGGAGCTTTATGAAAGCCTTAATCTATTAATATGTAATAGTTTAAGGCTTTTTTATTTCTTGCCAGTAAAACTTTAGTGTAACGTTTACAAATAATAGAGAAGAATAGTTACGATAATAGGTCACTAAATAATATTTATTACATATAAATCTTTAGTTGAATTCTGATTCTTTTTGCGAACACCAAATTCATATTCTTTAATATTTAATATTAATTCGAGCTTTAGCATAACAATATCACATTTTAAAAGCGAAATGTGTCACTTCATTTGAATCAAAAAAAATAAAAGAAATTATTTGAGTAAATAGGATAATAAAACCGAAGTCATATAATAGTCGAGTATATGTTTGATAATTATTTCAAAATCGCATGGAGAAATTTCCGTAAGAATAAAATTTACTCCTTAATAAACATGATTGGGTTGTCAATAGGTATTAGTTCTGTAATCTTAATAATGCTTTTTGTTAATCATGAACTTAGCTTTGATAAATTTCATGAAGATTATGAGGATATATATATAGTTACTCGAACCGCATCATACGGAGGGGAACAGAAAGAGACTTTATCTAACTTCTTTCCACTTAGTGAACAATTATCAAATGATTTTCCCTATATACAAGAAGCAGTGACAACTACATATCCAGGTGCGGGTGGGGTAAGTTCTGACGGTAAATTATTCTTTGAGGAAGATAAGTTGATCGCCTCAACCCCCGGTTTTTTTGAAATGTTTAATTTTCCTTTGGTGTCTGGAGATTCGCGTCAAGTATTGTCCAGTCCTGGAGAAGTAGTATTAAATTATGAGTTAGCCAGAAAATTGTTTGTCGGTGAAAACCCGATTGGAAAGACTATAATTATTGACAGATTAGGAAAGAATGAATATAAAGTTGTTGGAATTGCCAAATCAACTGACAATAGTTATCTAAGTTTCGACGCAATTTTTTCTATTTCTAGTCTTAAGTCTACTCAATCTAATCAAGATTCATGGAATTCGAGCATGTATAATTCTTTTGTTAGGTTAGTGCCCGGTAGTAATCCCGATTATTTTAAAAAAGAGTTAGATGGGATTAATAAAAAATATGTTGCAAAGAGCAATACAGGCTTTTCTATTCTACCTATTTCGGACCTTTATATGTCTGATTTAGTTGAAGGAGAAATTTTTGCAGGAGATTATTTTTATATCTACCTGTTTTCTACTGTAGCTATTCTAATAATCTTATTAGCAACAATAAATTTCCTAAATCTCTCTACGATTCAAGCAATTCAAAGAAATATTGAAGTAGGGATTAGAAAGGTATTTGGTGCAAAAAAGCATCAACTTATGACTAGATTCTTAGGCGAGTCATTTATTGTCACAACTTTATCTGTTTTAGTTTCTTTTATATTAGTTGAGTTCTTTCTACCATATTTCAATCATTTTTTTTCAAAAAATCTGTCGTTAAATTTATTTGAAAGCCCTGTTATTCTCTCAATATTAGTTACCCTTATCATTATAGTTGGCTTACTTTCAGGTATATATCCATCTTTATTTCTCTCAAAAATTAAAACTACTGATGCTTTAAAAAACCATGTAAATCAAAATAAAGGAATTCTAATTAGAAAAAGTCTTGTCATTTCACAGTTTTTCATCACTTCAATCCTGATAATTTGTACAATTGTTGTGTTATCACAACTATCCTTTATTCAGGAAAGGAATCTAGGTTTTGATAAAGAAGAGATAGTATATATTCCTATTGTTCCTTCAGAATTAAATTCGGTCGATAGTTTTAAGCAATCCTTAAATACATACTCTGGAATTAAAGGTGTATCATTAGCTACAGGGATACCAGGTAGATTCTGGTTTTCAAAAACAGCTGCATATAATTCATTCGAACCAGATAGAGAATTTAACGCTTATCATATATCAACAGATGAAAATTTTGATGAAGTGATGGGGTTGAAAATACTCGCAGGTAGTTACTTTAGTGAGCAAGGGCATGTATTTGACTCACCAATAATAATTAATGAAAAAATGGTGGAAGAAATGGGGTGGGGTGCCCCGTTAAATGCTATTGGGAAAGAAATCAAAGATGCCGGGATTGTAGCGGGTGTGATTAATGATTTTAATTTTCAATCCTTAAAGGAAGATGTAGATCCTGTTATCATCTCCTCGGTTCATACAGAGAATAGTCCATTTGGAGGAGGAGAACTTATTGCAATCAGATTTGAAATGACTAAAATTAAAGAATTACAAAGCTTTATCGACAATGAGTGGCAAAGACAGGGCTTAACATCTTCAGCTCCTCTTCACTATCTAGATGAAGAGTTGCAGAAATATTACACTGTAGAAAATAAGCTAGCTAGTGTTTTTATCTTTTTTGCAGCAATTAGCATTTTAATAGCCTGCTTAGGATTGTTTGGATTAAGTTCGTTTTCGATCCGTTTAAGAGTAAAAGAAGTTGGGATAAGAAAAGTTTTAGGAGCCTCAATACCTGACATTGTACTATTATTTATAAAAGATTTATTACGATTGGTAATTATTGGTTTTATTCTATCGATCCCACTAGCCTGGTATGCAATGAATAAATGGTTGTCAGAATTTGCATTTAAGATTAGTATTACGCCAAATATGTTTGTTATCGCTGGGTTAGTTTCTATAATAATTGCATTTGTGAGTATAGGTTGGCAATCAGTAAAAGCAGGTAGTTCTAATCCTATAGATAGTATAAGAAACAGTTAATACATCTATTGTTAATAATTATCTAATACTTAAGTGGAATATTTGCTTGAATTAACCAAATTCTATAAAAATGATAACTATTCAAGCTTTAAAAAATTGTAATCAATAAGTTAAGATTATAGTATTTTTAAACAAGTATCAATTTATTAACATTTAAGTACGGGATTCAGATTCATATACGATACTAAATGAGTTTTAGTCTTTAATTTGCTCAGTTTAGAATCTAAAAGTGCTTTTTCAGAATCTAAAAATTGGTAGAAATATAAATTAGAGTGATGTTTAGCTAATATGTTAATCAAATAACTCATTTATTATGAAATTCCTATTTCTATGTTTCGTCTGTATCATTTTTAACCTGACTTCTACTTTAAATGAAATACCAGGAGCAACTCGCGAAGATGTTTCAGATCAAAAGTATTTATCCCTAGCACAGGAAGATCAATTTGAGCCTGTAGGTTTAATCAAAATAAATGACATACCTAATGCTTCAGGAGTTTTGGTACATGAGTCATGGGTTCTTACAGCTGGTCACGTTGTAATTGATCTAAAACCAAATGAGTTAAAGTTCCAACTTGGGGAAAATATCTATAATGTGTCAAAAATTAATATTTTCCCGGAATATCAAAAGAATGGAATTTTGGGACATAATGGAGATTTGGCATTACTTCAGCTTAATAGTCCCACCAAAAATGTAAAACCAGTTAGTTTTTATAAAGATAGGGATGAACTAGGAAAGGTAGGTGTCTCGGTTGGTTTCGGTAGATCGGGTTCTGGAGCTTCCATAATCACTAACCCTACGCCAGTTGGAACTAAAAGAGCAGGAGAGAATGTGATTGATTTAATTGGTGGGGTAGTTGATGAACGAATAATACCAGATAACTTATTTATTTCAGATTTTGATCATCCTACAAAAGAAGAGCTGAACAGAACTGGCAGTGCAAAACCTGTAGAATTAGAATATTGCCCGGTTGGTGGAGATAGTGGAGCAGGCTTGTTTATTAAGAAAAAAAATGAATGGTATTTAGCTGGTATTTTCTCTGCATTTACTCCTAGAATTCATGATGACTTAGACTTGGGATTACATGGCAGTCTTATGTATTGGACAAGATTGTCAGACTTTAGTGAATGGTTATCTAAAACAATTAATAGTTAATGAGAATAGTATCTGATTTTAAAATATCCGATTGTATTCTATTGAAATTGTTTGAATATTTATCCTTCAATGTAGCCTTTTAAACCACTAGTATATTTGTGCGGCGCATTTTTAAATTGAGGACGAATAAATAAAATATTAATAAATTGGCCCAATAAACCATACTTAAGTTGATATTCAAAAGTAAAGATTACCTCGGTTTTGTTATCATCTATAGAATTGATTCTTAAGTTACCACGCATAAAGGAATAGGGAGGAAGATACTTTCCACCTATAACTTCAGTTGTTATTAGCTTTTTCTCAATCCACTCACTAATAACCTCCTCCATTTCTCCCATTGGCTTTAAATGGCATAAACGCTTGGCTCCAACTCCAGAGTTTTGTTCAGTTATCATACAAGATTCTTTAATTAGCGGGTGAAAAACCTTTATACTTCCTGGGTTTTTTAAAATCTGCCAAACTTCTGAGATGGGTTTCCTAATAACGACTTTTGATGACAAAATTGTAGAATGCATTTGTACTCCTGAATAGTTTAAAAGAAGTTTCAAATATCATTTACAATCTAAAACCCGAACAATCTAAAATGACACATTTTTACGACAAGGGGCTGATTTTAGGAGTTAAAATAACTTCAGTTAAAAATTAGATCGTTTTAAAAGTATTTTTCACCAGTTCAGTCAAATTATAGAATACGTTTTCGTCATTATTCCTTTTTTTGAATTAAAAATATGTGTCATAAATATCTTCTCTCAAGTCTATTTCTTATTAGTGCTTTAATTTTGTCAAGTAGTGAAATCACAGCTCAAATTTTCATCGAAGAAGATTTATCTTCACAAGTTTTGAATATTCACCCAAATGTATTCAAATTCGGTCTTGATACAACAGCAATAATTGATCACTTGGATTTATGTGCTCAGAAAAGAAGTACCGGATGTCTAATAATATATAAGGGGCAACTAATAAGCGAGTGGTATCCCGATAGTCTTAAAAACCCGTTAACGGTGAATATAAAGACAAGATCAGCTTTAAAGTCCTGGGTTAGCCTAATAGCGGGAATACTATACAAACAAGGGAAGATTGATCTTAATGACTTAGTTAGTAATTATATACCTGAATGGAAGGCAGGGGCAGATTCTGGTGTTACCATTAAGCATCTACTTACAATGACATCTGGCTTGAAACAACGAACTGTGACCGCAATGAGAAATGGGGGGCCATCCGTAATTCAATCAGCAGATAACCAGACAGAATTTGCATTTTCAATTCCTCTCACATATTCACCTGGGGAGCGCTGGTCTTACAGTAATGAGGGAGCTCAGCTGCTTTCCCCGATTTTAGAACGTGCGGCAGGTATTCCGCTTTACAAGTTCGCTGAAAAATACTTATTAAAACCTCTCGAAATGAATGATACTCAATTTATGGTAGATGATTTTGGTAATACTATCACATATGCAGGAGCTAGCACAACTATAAGAGATTTTGCTAAAATTGGACAATTGGTTTTAAATAAGGGCAAATGGAATGGAAAACAGATTATTCCAGAAGATCTAATTGATTTATTTACCTCTCCAATTCCCCAAATGCAAAATTATGGATATTTGTGGTGGATTGATCCGAATACGAACAGCATAGCCGCAATGGGAAGTCAGGACAATGCTTGTATCATTTACCCAGATTTGGATTTAGTTGTAGTTAGAATGCAAAAAGAATCTTATCCAGATGGAAATGGTAATTGGATGTCCCCAGAAACAGTACAGATGTTAAGAAAAATTGTTGAGTAATGATCGGGACTCTTATGCATATACTAAATAGGTATTTGTTATTAATACGCAACATGAGCACTTGTGAATTATGAGTTTGGTAATGAGATGATAGTTATAGGTACTATATTAAATAAAGGTGGATTTCAGGCACGCAAATATGGAGCAGACCAAAACGAGATCTTTGAGATCAAATTGGATGAAGCTCCGGAGGACTCATTCGAATATTTAGTATCTCAGTTGAACATGACTTCGCTTGTCATAGATTTTAGAAGTTTATCTGAAGAAGGTCCGGTGTATGAATGGTTTCAGGAGAAGAGAAAGATTAGGAATATAGGTAATACTTATTTCGAAGGAATCGATCGTTTGAGTTCTATTGAAAGTGTACTCCCTAATGATTTTGATATTCTGATTTACTTAGATGAAACATCAAGAGCAATTCCTACTGAAGGCGCTAGAGAAAAATATAATTTCAAGGCTATGAAATGATAGAAAATATGAATCGGAATAAGTCTATTATGGTTGCCCTTTTCAGCTTTCTTAGATCAAATTACCTGTAGCATTAAAGATAAACCACAAAAGTTTAATAAAAAATGAATGCTTCTATTTACCTAAAAGTTCGAGCCTTTCTCCGATTAATATTATTCACTTTGCTTTTGGGCTTTAACGTTTGTGAGGAATCTCCTACATCCATAGAAACACCAAAGGCTCCTTCTGTAGTAAAAAAAATTAATAAGATTATAGAATGGCCCGCGGAGAATCCGGAATTAAAGCAATACGGGAATTTTACATATGATGATTCCGGAAAACTTCTTAAATATGAGTTTGGTTTAGATTTTTCAAAACCAACTTTAAAAGTAGATTATTATTACGACAGTTCTGAAAGGTTAGATTACTACGAAACATAGGAATGGAATGTGCAAGATGAATCATGGTGGTATAATTCCTTCACGGAGTTCACTTATAATGTAAAAGGTCTTGTTTCGGAAAGAAAAGTAACAAGTAGACATCCAGTAACAGGAGAAACCTCCAGTTATTCTCAAGGTTATAAATACGATGAAGTGGGACAATTGAAGGTATTGATAACCGGTCATGATGAGGTGAGATATAGCTACAATGACGAAGGAGCTCTTACTAAGTTTGAGCTCTTTGATTTAGATGGTGATTTCATATTAAGTCATGAATACTTCTATGAAGAAAAGATTTGGAACCCTTTTAACTTTATGGAATACGGCTCTATTATAGGTGTAGGAATTATTCCATATAGCGGAGTCTATCTTACAACAGGTTTTGAAACCATAAATAATTCTTCAAATAAACCAATATCGATAGGAGAATTTAACTACGAGATGGATAATGAGAATTACCCTACGCGAATAGAAATGACCATCACGAACAAAGATACTGATGGTCAAATTAAAAATATAACCACAATTGAATATGAATAATTCTATTGGAACATTAGTTTAATAACACTAGAAATGAGTTCCATTTTTATGGTTATTTAAAATGGTCAATCCAGAATGAAAATGTAACTATTTATCTTAAAAAGGCAACTCTTCATCAATCTAAAGTATCTTTGAATAATATTTGAGAGTATTGTTAATAAGACTTTAATCAAATTCAAATAATGAAAAAAATTCTCTTTTCAACAATACTATTTTTTTAGGAAGGATAAATGAAAATTAGTAAATATTCGAAAATTTATATTAGATATGATCACTTATGTATTAAAAATGATCAACAAAGCTTATGAAATTAAAACACTTGTTTATCATTTTGACAATTTTATTTAATAGCTCCTTCTGTAAACCAGATAAGACGCCTCTAAAACTTACTGGGATTGTGCTTCTAGAAAAGAGTATTGAATATCACGATCCAGGGGGGAATTGGTCGAATTCCTCGATTTCAGTACATATACAAGAACCTAGAATTGGAAATCCCTCAAGGTACTCCATCTTACAAATAGATAACGAAAGGGAATATTTCGCATTGACCCGAGCTACCGACGAAGGCGATGCAAAAAGGGTTGTTGAGAAAAATACTGCAAGAGTGTTTCTGAATGGTACGAAAGATATCCCCTTAAATATGGTTGAAGAATTAAGATTAAGCCCTGAAGCTAATTTTGGATACCAAAGATTTTATAGGTTGATGTATGGATTGCCAATGTCCTTACTTGAAGATGAAATTAAAGAAGTAAAAGATCCTGTAAGGACTTCATTCTTAGCTAAAGATGTATTTGAGGTTGAAGTTATTCTTAATGAAGCGATGATTTCTGATACTTGGGTACTTTACATTGACACTTCCAACTTCCAGCTACTTGGTTTGAGACTTCTCCATGAAGCGGAAGACAACGAAGATGAACAGATTATCTTTGATGGTGCTTATGAATTTGATGGAATTACAATTCCTCGATTTCGGCATTGGTCTCGCATTCAGTCCAAAGAATACAGGGGAAGTGATATAATTCTGAAGGCTACTTCAGAGATGTGAACGTTCAACTTGTAATTCTCGCATTTCATGGAATCATCGAGTTATTGACCATTTAATCTTCCGAATTTTATTCAATACAATTTTAACTGTTAAAAATGTGTTGGATGTCTAATAAAAAGTACGGGCTGTTTTTGGCTTTGCTATTCGTATTTCAAGGAACAGTAATTGCACAGCCACAATACGACTACGAATATGAATTAAAGCCCATTGATGATCGAGTTATATTAGATGGTTCACTAAAAGAGCATTTCTGGCAAGAAATTGAACCGGTACCTCTTGTTATGTATGAGCCAGAATTCGGCAGTGAAGTAGATCAAAAAACAGTAATAAAACTGGCTTACGACAGAGAGTATTTGTATGTGGGGGGGCAATTTTACTACAATGATCTTAATAATATTAGGGTAAATTCTTTATATAGAGATAGGTATAGTAATGATGATAACATTTCAATTATCATCGACCCTCAAAATGATAACGAAAATGCCAGATGGTTGTATGTAAACCCTGCCGGTGTTCAATTTGATGATGCTATTTTTAATGATGCTGAAAACACCGGAAATGGATTTCTAAATTCGAATTGGAATACATACTGGGCTGCAAGCACGAAGCCAACTTCATATGGATGGTCTGTTGAAATTCGAATTCCCTTTTCAAGTTTGGGAATTAAAACAGAAAGTGAGAAAAGCGAGATAGGAATAATTGTATTCAGACAATCTATTGTAGGAAATAAAAAATACATATTTCCAGCAATTCCTCCGAATTGGTCTGCTTCAAGCTTAAAGCCCTCTCAGGCCTACGATTTTACAATTAATAATGTAGAGAGTGAAAACCCTGTATATATAACTCCATTTATTACTACCGGGTTAAACTCAAGTCCACAGCTTAACAGAGCAAATACAGGATATGATTTAGAAGGACAATATAAATTTAATTATGGAGCTGATCTAAGATATAATTACTCAGATAAGCTCTCTCTGGATGTAACCTACAACACAGATTTTGCACAAGTTGAATCGGATGACCAGGTATTAAATCTAAGCCGAATACCACTCTACAGAGCTGAAAAAAGACAATTTTTTCAGGAAAATGCTTCTTTATTCCAATTTAATCTTGGGCAGAACAACGATCTGTTTTTTAGCAGAAGAATTGGATTGGACATGAACGGTCAGGAAATACCGATCTACGGAGGGGTAAGAACGGCGGTCAGAACCAATGGGTACTCGATTGGATTCTTAAATATGCAGTCGGAAAAGAGTACTTCTCTTCCCTCAGAAAATTTTGGGGTTCTTAGAGTTCGAAAAAGTACAGGCCAGGATGGTTCATACGTTGGCGGAATAATGACGAACAGGTATGGTTTAGATGATACCAACAGATTTGCATATGGATTGGATATGGTGCAGAGGGTAGTTGGTCAGGAATATTTTACATTAAGATTAAGTCAGGATCTGAACTACAACTCAGGAAATAAAAATGTGATAGATAATGCAATTATTTATGCCGACTGGACCAGCAGAAAGAATGAGGGACTTAGCTATAAAGTAGGGTATACAAGATTTGGGAGTAGCTTTAATCCTGGAATCGCCTTCATTACCCGCAATGACGTGACCTATCTTGATAACCGAGCTACCTATTCATGGTTTTTACCGGAATCAAAAAAGATGCTTCGAAAAAGTGTTCAACTTATTCATAGAATGAGTTTTAGAAATACTGATGGAAGTCTGGAATCTTTTTGGGGTTCTGGTGTTTATAACTTGTTTTATTCGTCAGGGGCAAGGGTAGCAATTGGATCAAGATATAGGAGAGAAGATCTGAAGTCTCCAATCCAGTTTTACCCGGGGATTCCACTATCTCCTAAAACCTATGATCTGTATGATGCTATGGTGAATTTTGCCATGAATCCTGGTAATCCACTGCGGTTTAACGCAAGTTTTACCACAGGCTATTTTTATGATGGATATAATCAAATTGTTACATTTGAGCCTCTATGGAACATTTCCCGTCATTTGGAATTAGGTGGGTACTATGAATTCAATTCCATTAGATATTCGGATACAAACCAGAAATTTGATGCACACATTGCCCGACTTAGAATGCAGTTTGCAGCAAATAAATCCCTTTCATCTTCAGCTTATGTTCAGTTTAGTAATATAAGCGAACAGCTGGGTGTGAACTTCAGGCTCAGATATCGCTTTGGTGAAGGAAGAGATCTTTGGTTGCTGTATAATGAAAATCTGAATACTTCAATTTCTTCTTTTGAAAGTACAGGTGTGGAAGAACCTCGTGTACTAGCCCGGTCTATCTTGTTTAAATTCAATTACACTTTTCATATTTAATTTGAAAATCCATATTTAAAACAAGTTGCTTTTAACCTTACCTTAAAAAGTATCACTTGTAAACTTTATATGTGAATAAAAATGATGGTTTTTCGATTTGTGAGGCATCTAACAAAGATATACAAATAGCGTTTTCTATTGAAAAAATTTCCTCTCGAATTACAAGTATAAATATTGATATCTAAGCAAATATCGAACGTGTTTGGAGACTCATCTCAAATACTGAATAACATGCGTTCTGGAATTCAACATTGATTTAATAAAAAGGAAATTAAATAGAGCAGGGAAAATAGTATTGAAAACAAAGTTTGGTTCTTCCTGAAAATTCAAGCTTAAAGTCACTATATACGCTACTTCTAATTATCTGAGTTGTACTAGTGGAAAGATACCGTTCCATAAATTGATTTACTATAAAATAATAGAGAAGTACAGTAATGAGCGATTAATAATATGAATTGACGTTAATAGTATGTGTAACATCACTTATGCTAGATAAATAAGAGGTTTAAAATTCTAAAGAATAAAATCCGCGATTTGAATAAAATTTAAGTTTAGACTGTAAAAGTGCTAGTTCAAGCAGAAATTTCCCAGAGATGAGTAGAAAAGAGATCCAAGTAGATGATTTCAGAACTTTTTTAGATGGATTTAACCTATAAAAGTATCATTTCAGCAAAGTTTAAATGCAGAATGTATAAATAAGTCATTCTTTCGATTAAACCCACATTAAATTGTATCTGAATGGCTTCATCTATGGAAAAGACATTTTCCCGCATCACTCATGTTGATGCAGAGATCAATGCGAACATTGAACATGTCTGGGAGCTTCTTACCAACATCGAAAGCCATGCTTCCTGGAATTCGACACTGAATTCGTTGAAAGGTAGAATTCAAGAAGATGGTAGAATTGAGTTAATTACTCAGCTCGAACCCTCCCGAACATTCAAGCTTAAAGTTACTTCTTTTGACCCACCTAAATATATGGTTTGGTCAAGTGGAATGGCTCCCTTTTTTAAGGGAGTGCGGGAGTACCGGTTAACCAGAATCGGAGATGCGGCTACTCGTTTCGAAATGAAAGAAACCATGAAAGGACTCATGTTCCCAATGGCTTCAAAGCATATACCAGATATGAGAGATTCTTTTGATCAGGTGGCTGAAGATTTAAAAAAAGCGTCTGAGGATCATTAATGTACTTTTTTGTTGCACTGATTTTAATGAATTTGTTCTTACCTCTTAATAATGCGGTCAAAGAAAATAATGGTATAAATATACTAATTGATACTTCTGATCATTATGAGTTTTACAGTAATTATTGGCTGAATTTGCATCATTATTTATATCAGCAAGCCAAGAAAAGACAGCTGCCAAATATCGAGGGAATGGATGATGAAACTAGAATTTCTTCTCTTAGTGAAAAGGATCGAAATATTTTTGATCGGTCGGTTGAGTACTATGAGGAAAATATCATCGAGCATCATTTGCTGTTTGGCCTAAACGATCTGAGAGTATTTCTTCAAGAGCAACAATTGTTATCTATTGATGAGCATCCTTTAGGCGAAGAGTATGATTCGCTAATTATGCATCTGAATGCATTTTCACCGGTATATAAAACTACGTTTTGGTCGGCTCATAATGAGAAAAACCAAGAGTACCTGGCTTCGAAATTTGACCTTCTAAAAGAACTGGAATCAGAAGTCATACCAAAACTCAGTAAATTAGCTCAAGCCAAATGGCCGGATGAAAAAGTACGTGTGGATCTTTCAGTTTATACCAATGGAGTAGGTGCCTATACCGCTACAAGGCCTGAACCGAATGTGGTTATTTCCAGCGCGGATGTTACTGCTTCAGGCAACTACTTGTTGGAAATTCTATTTCACGAATCTTCGCATCTGCTTTTTACAATGGAAGATCCATGGCGTGTAAAGATCTATAATCGTGCCGAAGAGCTGGGTATGGAATTCCCAAGAAATTTATGGCATGCCTCATTGTTTTATTTAAGCGGCAGAACCATTCAAGATGTTTTAGCCGAGAGAGAAATTGTGCATGAAATGTACATGGTCAAGAATGATGTATTCTCAAGCTATAACAATAAGGGATTCAGCGAAGCACTGGAGGCATATTATTCCGGCAATAGTACACTGGATCAAACAGTAGAGAGATTATTGGAGAACATTAACTAATCACCTTAATTGCAATTTGCAATCAACAAGTAAATAGATATGAAAAGCCTTACGCTAAAAGTATTTTCAATTCTAATACTAATCACGCTGTTCAATGGATTTCAAAATGTAGATGCACAATCCAACAATGAAGAGGTTTACATCCAGGAAGTTAAAAACCTGATGGCCTTTGCAAAATCTTATGGGTATGTTCGTTTTTTTTATCCCAACGAACAAACGAGAGATTTTAACTGGGATGCCTTTCTGGTATATGGAACAAAAAAGGTGAGAAACCTGGAATCAGATGAAGAATTAAAGAATACATTAGAAGAGTTATTCTTGCCCATTGCTTCTTATGCAGTATTTAGCAAAAAAGAGAATGCAGAGCTTAATATAAAACCAATTGCACAGGGAGACAGTATTAGCTTTTGGCAACATAGTTCATTCTCATTAGGTGAGAATATGAATGCAAAATCAGGTGGGAGCTTTATTAAGCTATTGGTGACTACAGAGTTTGATTCCAGCAGAGTTATTCAGCCGGATAGTCCTTTTATTGTGGATGAAGTTCAGTATGGACATATTGATTATCGCAACGATGCCAGGTTTTATTATCCAGACAATTTTCGTGACTACTACAATCAAGAAGCGGGAGTGAAACAAATATTAGGTAAACAACCTGACCCATCTGAGCCTTTTTCATCCGAGTTGATCGATAACCTATGGATTACAATGTCTGTAGTTTTGAGTAAGCAAGAGGGGCTACATCATGCTACAAAGGCTGAGGTTGAAGCCTTCTCAGAAGAGCTTGAGTCATTTTATGCGGACGAAGAGGCTATTTTTCAAGCCAGTGATATTTGGTATGCAGACTTTATCCTGGTATGGAATGCATATCATCATTTCTTTCCATATAGAAAAAGCTCTGAAGAAGCATTTAAATTTAGCTCCTCTCAGCAATTGGGCATTGGATTAGATCAGATTTCAGATGCTGCCGACAAAAAAGATACTGCTTATAGCGTAGTCCGAAATTACGTTTCCTTATTTCAGGATGGTCATGCCAATGTGAGAAGATACCGTACCCCAGAGGTTAAAGGACAAAATTCCAATGCTCAGAATATTGAAAGGAGCTGGCTTCCCTTCTACAGAATTGCTTCCCACGGAAAAGTCTATGTCATGAGAAGTTTCGATCCATCAATAAAAAATGGGGAGGAAATACTGGAAATTGATGACACTGATGTTTCTCATCTATTAAGAAAAGAAGTTGCTCGCAGAGTAAGCTCACCGCAGTATGATTTACTAAATGCTGTTGGCACTATCGGATATTTCATAAATACATCCGAAGTAAAGGTTAAACTTAAAAGAGAGGATAAAGTACTAACTGTAATGGTAAAGACCATTCCGGCTCCGGCAAAAGAATATTTTAAGTATAGAACCAACCCTTAAAAACACGAACCTATCGAATACCCAGATTCAAATATAGTATATATAAACTTGGCTTTGGCATCCTCAGATAAAATAAGTCAAAAATTCGATAGAATATTAAATGCAGAACACCTGATTATTGATTTAAGAGGTTACCCTAATGCCTATTCCACAAGACAAATTTTTGAGCATCTACCGGTAGAAGGAGGGCTGGGTAAGGGCCTGATTATTAATACTCCTTTAATCGTGTATCCCAATCAGGAGTATAGGTATAACATTTGGAATTCATCTTTAAAGGTGCCTAAACAACCTTTTATACATGCAGATATATCTGTCTTGGTTAGTAATTCGATACCATCGGGAACCAGAAGCAGGGGGGAAACATTTGCGAGTTACTTTAAATATACTGGGGCCATATTAATCGGAGACAGCAATACCGCCGGAGCTTCCGGAGGAATAGACTGGTTTACCACGCCTGGTAACATCAGGATTAATCTGACCACAAGTTATGCTGTGCGGCAAAATGGTGAAGAAATGCAGTCCATAGGAATAACACCTGATATCCTGATTAAGCACTCGCCCGAAGGATTAAAAGAAGGCAAAGATCAGTTGTACGAAGCCGCTTTGGAGAGAATACAAAATGAACATTAGTTATCTGCATAATCTTGGGATTTTTATCACCCTTTTTACACTAAACTAATCAACAAACTGAATTTAAAATTAATGAAAAATAGTTTTCTCATTCTCTTAGCTATTAGCATTCTGGCAGGTTGTTCTGTTAAAAAAGAGAATCATAAAAAATCCAATTTTGAGACGGCCGGGCAGTTGCTGCAGGCCATGAAGTCGGAAAATGACAGCACTTGGTATCAGCATTTTACATTTAAGCAGCATACGGTCTTCTTTGATACAGCAGGACAGAGAACCGACTCTGCCTTATGGTACGAAGCTGTGAGCTACCCGTACCTTTTTAGAATAGACCGGGATATTGAGAGGGGCAACTACACCATTTATCGAAATGACAGTACATATCACATTTTAGCCGATACCATGTACAGCGCTACGGCTAATCCGGGAGCTCATTTAGTCTTCAAAGGAGGACTCTATTTTACCTCATTGGATGAAACCATTGAGAAACTGGAAAAATATGGCTTTGATCTTCAGTCCTTTCGAAAGGATAAATTTATGGGAGAGCCTGTGTATGTAATTGGAGATGAAAAGAACCAATTCTGGCTGCATGCCGAAAATTATTACTGTATGAGAAGGATCTACACCAATAACCAAGGCAATAAAGTAGATGTGGTGTATGAAGATTTTAAACAGTTGGGCGATGGTTGGGTAGAACAAAAGGTTACTTTCTATACCGCAGGTAAAAAAAGAATGGAAGAGTTCTACTTAGATATAAAAATGAGAGATACCATAGATGTTGCTTCTTATTGCGTTAAGGAAAATTATGAATGGTATTTAGATTATTGAACCTATTAAAAGTAGCATCTCAATTTCAATGAATGACTAACTCAAAAAGTGAAATAAATCAGATTTGGTTACGAATCTGATTTAGAATCGATATTAACAGGACACTTAAAAATGAAAAGAATAGCATTATTACTTACTATCATTCTATTTTTTAACGCATGCAAGAGTGATGATTTAGTACTTCCGGATCGTAACATCAATTGCAGTGAAACTTTTGCCCAGCTCACGCAAAAAGTATCTGAAAACTACATTGCATTGAAAGAAATGGAGGAGGCCGGTGATATATCCGAATATGAGGCCCATTTAAAGAAATACTCCGAGATTGTTAAAGGTAAAGAAGGGAGCCAGTGTACGATGGCTCTGATGGATTTTATCAATTGGTTTGATGACGGACATCTTTTTGTGTTGGAACGTCCGGAATACACGGAGACTGAAAAAACAATGATCCAGGAAAGATCACGCAGTTCAATAAAAGAAGTTTCTAAAATCGAAGAATTACTATCAAAGCAAGATGAGGATGCCTTGATAGGAACATGGACAGACGGTGAGTATCTATTTGGGATGGTTAAAAAGGGTAAAGATTATGTCGCTTACACGCTTACCTCATCCGACACCCTCCAGTCAGGATATCCTGTATTAAACCTCAATATGACTGAAGATGGCTATGAAGGGTTTTATTATGGCTATACTGACACGCCAAAATATGTTACAGTTCATGTTTATAAGAATGATACCTACCTGAGTATATTTGGAGGTATTATATGGGAGAAAGTAGTTCCCGGCTCCAGGGAAGAACAAGTGATTGAGAACGGCAGTAAATTCAACCCAAAATTAGGGTATATAGAGGAAGTTCAGGAAGGAGTAGTGGTATTCGAGATCCCATCTTTTAGTGTAGATTATATGCTTTTTAGCGATTTGATATTGGAAAATGAGCAATTGTTAAGAGAAGCCGAGTACCTGGTTATTGATGTAAGAGGAAATACCGGTGGAAATGCCGTTTACGGAATGTTTACTCCCTTATACGCAGACCGTGGAAGGGAAGAGAGTCAGGGTAAAGTTTTGGCATCTAGTGATAATAAGCAGTACTACGAGTGGCTGGCTAGCCGAAATCCTGAAGTATATCAACCTGTTGTTGATAGAATTAATGAAAATATGGGAGAGATTATAGCGGGACCTCTTTTCCCGAGACGTCCCTACCAGGAAGAAGAAAATAAACTTAAAGAAGTAGCCATACTTACTGATGATGCATGTGCAAGTGCTTGTGAATCTTTTTTACTCGAGTCAAAGGAAATCAGTGACCGGGTAACGCACTATGCGAAGACCAATACCTATGGGATGATCGATTACACGAGTGTGAATATGGTGCCATTAGAGTCTGGTAATCAGAAGATCTTTTTTGGCTATCCAACAGGTAAACTTTCCGAACTTCGCTTTACTGATGAATATCCCGATGGCTATAATAAAGACGGGATAAAACCGGATGTTAGAATTCCTGCAAATGTACGGGATGAACTGACCTATGTGATGCAGAGGATCAAATCCTAAAAACCAGAAAATTTATGTTTAAACACCAACTGGTTTTGATTTTCCAATATAGAATAAACCCATTTATACGATTGTTCAAACCAAAAAAGATGTGTTCAAATAAAGTAAAGAGTAGCAGAGTTGCCATCTATAATAGTTCAGAATAACTGGGGATTGAATTTCCCAGGAACCTTTGGCACGCAGTACTTTTCTTTTTAACAGAGAAGGTAATTGAGGAAGAGTTCAGGAAAATGGGAATTAGTCACCTAAACAATATGGATCATTACAGCGTTTTCGGTAGATATAATACTCCAACATTCAGAACTGCATTAATGCAATACTATGATAATGAAGCGACTTTAGATCGGGCGGTAGAACAAATATTGATAGAATATAAATAGCATATAGATGATTTCCCTGAAGCTGCCGCGGTTACGTAAGGATTCTTTCAGTGAAGTGAAGAATTTAGCACTTCATATGTAACCTAAACCTACAAAAGAGTAATGAATTGACACTTTTTAAAGACAAATTGCATCAAACTAAATTCTTTTATCCTTAACGTGAAGTTAAAGGTGATCCCATAAAGCCAGTATTTAACCATGAAGTAAAAGTTGCCAGAACCTGCCAATGCGTAAATGGATTCATACCTCAGGAATTAGAATATTGGCCTTGCTACTCTGTATAGGTATCGCTTGTCATGAGAAAGATGAGTACTCAAAGCAGAGTAACTATCAGGTTAATGTAAGTATTGATGTCGGTGACCGGAGTCTGAACGTAAGCGGGAGTTTCAAGCATATTCTTTGGAAAAAAGAATTGGACTCGGTCTCGTTCCTTGTCCATTCCAATATGAGTTTTGAGCAATTGGAGTCTTCCATCTTTCAATCGGTTAAAGAAGAGCCTATTCCTGATTCTAAGCTTAAACGTATTGTATTCTATGATCCAAAAAGTCCAGCAAACAGGGAGGAACTTTGGTTTGATTTTATGTACGAAGGGCAACTAAAAGATGAAGACATGCCATGGGGGATTGATAGAATTTCTGCTGACTGGGTTGAGCTGAGTGCAAATTCTATGTGGTTACCGTTGGTTGAAAGCTTCAATGTGTTTAGTACAGTACATGCGGAAGTGACTCTAATTACCGAGGATGACTACAAATTAGTTTCAAGTGGTGAGGTTACTGAAACAAAAGCGAATACCTTTCTTATTGAAAATGATATTCCCCAGCTCGACTTTGTCATTATTGCATCAGATGATTTCGCCATTCAGGAATACAAAGGCATAAAAATATTGTCTTCAACTGAGCTTGACCAATCATCAGAAGACTTACTGCTGATAAGCTCTGAAAGTAAAAAGTGGCTAAATTCTAAATTTGGAAGTGAAAGGAAATTGGAATCAGCAAAGCTTGTTATTACTCCAAGAGAGGAAAGCGGCTACGCTAGAAAAAACCTGATTGTGTTAAGTGACATTTCCGGAAAAGGTGATTTATTTTTAACCGAATTTATTACCCACGAGCTTACCCATTTCTGGTCTTCTAAGACCAATCCAAGAACCCCACACCGTTGGCTGGATGAATCCATTGCACAATTTGTGGCTATGGTCTATATCAGGGAAAATAAGGATCCCGAATTCTATGAGGTGGAAATAGCTGGTTACCAAAAGGAAGCCCCTCAACTACCGCATGTTTACAAATCAGGCGATATCACTGAACCAACGCACGCGGTCTTATATAGAAAAGGAGTGGTTAAACTGGATTGGCTGGAACAGGAAGTAGGATTCGAAAGAATGATGAATCTAGTAAGAAAGTGGTTCGAAAGTAATTCTGCCACCACTGAGGGCTTTTTGGACATATTAAGAAAGGAAGAAGGAGAGAGCGTGAGCTTAGCCTTTAGCGAAGAATTAAAAAATTAAAACAGATCACCAGTGGTAATAGAAATTAAAGAATATCAGGAAATCCACTTCGATAGATTACTCTACATCTTCAGGCTAAACGTCCCTGAGTTTTTTGATCCAGCCGAAGAAGGAGATTTCAGACAATATCTGGATAGTTATGCTGATCAGTATTTCAGCATACATTTGGATGAAATTCTGGTTGGTGGTGCAGGATATAAGATCAATCCAAGGGAAAGGGTTGCTTCAATATCCTGGATCTTTCTCCACCCCGATTATTCAGGAAGGGGGGGTGGCAAATATGCAGTAAATCACCTTTTCGGGGTGTTCAGCGATTGCAACGACATAGTTTCGGTTAGGACGGAAACTTCGCAGCATGGAATAGAATTCTTTGGTTCATTTGGGTTTTCTACAATTAAGACTGCTAAAAATTACTGGGGAAAGGGATTGGACTTATATCGGATGGAAATGTCAATCAATGATATGATGAATTATCAACTTCAGACTAATCAAAAACAATGATAACAAGTATTCAAAAAGCTTTTGCATTCCTAACGTTAATAACTATTACTCTAAGCTTACCTACCCTTTTTGCGGCTGGGCAAAAAGGGCTAAATGATGGAGTTAACCTGCCAAAAGATCTTATGACACTAAAAGGTTCTGTTCTTGATGAAACAGGAAAGCCACTCCAAGGAGCAACTATTCGATTGGTTTATGGAGGAACTCAAAATGAGATCCTGAATCAACCCATTCAAAACGGACAATTTGAGGTGAGCTTTGAGTCCGCTGGCAGTTATCATTTGTTTATCAAGAAAGAAGGATATCGTTCTGCAGCAACCCCTTTGCTTGATGAATACATGAATGGACTAGAGCTTAAAGTACAAATGGGAATTCGTCAATCTGTGATACAGTCAAATAATCGAACCTTCAATGAGATAATGAACATGCACGAACGGATCTCAGCCCGTGAGCAGCAAATGGTTGCGCGTTTAATGGCACATTATAATCAGGATAAGGAATCTGAAAGTTCATTCAAGCCAATTGATTACACCCAAGATATTGAAAGAATGGAGAGAGAGCTTATCCATTTACTCAAAAGGGGAGCTCAAAATGATGAGCTGAAAATAAAGTTACTGGAGTATTTCAGCTTCAAAGGCATACAATCGAAGGTCCGGATAAAAGCAAATTTATTTAAAGGGGAAATCTCTTCTGAGATTGCTTTGAAAGCTCTAGATATCATAGAGCCTGGCTCTAACTTATGGTATTTATATCCAGAATCATTTTATGCCATTCTGTTGTCATTACCAAATGAAATGAATGAGTTGACAGCTTATGCAGACCAAATGATGGATGAATCCTTAAGTGCATATACTGTTTCTCAGTGTATTCTTTTTCTCTTAAGAGTCTCCGATCAGTATCAAAATGAACCCATATTTGATGAATATTTAGGAAAACTTTTAAGCTTCTATCCTACCACCGCAGCAGCATTCAAAGCCAAATCCGACTTTGAACTTCCAACTTCACTTTCCATTGGAGAAACAGTTCCTCCTTTTTCATTGCAGAATATGGATGAGCCCCGGGTTCGTTTAACAGAGCAATTACTCTTAGGTAAATACTACTTAATGGATTTCTGGAGCACCTCGTGTGGGGGTTGTATACAAGCTATGCCAGATCACACAGAAATGTATGAAAAGTACAAAGACGGGAATTTCACCATTCTGAGTATCAGTCTTGACCAGAATGAAAATAAGGTTTACAGCTTCAGGCAAAACAGATACCCTATGCCATGGTTAAATGCTTTTGCAGAAGATGGTTTTAACGGTAAGATTGCGAAGGACTTTGAGATTGGCTGGCTTCCGCGACTATATTTGGTGAGTCCGGATGGGGTAATAATTGCGAAAGATGATGAGTTGAGAGGCTCGTCTCTTGAAAAAACATTACAGAAATTGCTTGATTAAGAAATAGAATGGCAAATTCAGATGCAATTTATTCATGACAAAAAGAGGTTGTTTTGCGATAGCTGTTTTTCTATTTGGCTTTTTCCCGCTATCACTGAAAGCTCAATTCATACATTCATTCGATTCTTCAGTTACAACAGGGAATCCGAATGTTGAACCGTACATAGCCGTGAACCCTAATAATCCATCGGAATTGATGGTGACTTCAATGGAGGCGGTAAACTATGAGGCTAGTAACTTACCTTTGATAAAATTTATGCAATTAAAGGTGAGTGTCACTAAAAATGGAGGAATGAGCTGGGATGAAGTGGATATAAGTAACCTCAAAAAACATGGCAATCAGTTTGATCCTTGGCTTATATGGGATAAATCCGGGGAGATCTTTCTATCCTATCTGAGCTTTGAGGAAAGAAATGGGAAAATTTCCTCGCATTACTATTTAACAAAAACTCAGAATTATGGAGAAAGCTGGACAGAACCTATTGAGGTATTTCCGGATCATATAAAAGGTTTAGATCATCCAATAATTGAAGAGCATCCAACTCAAGCTGATAAAATTATAGTGTTTGCGACTTACGGACTTAGTAATTCTATAATAGCAAAAGTAAATACTCAAAATTAGTTGCCTGATAACTTTTAAAAAACCTAAAATAATGAAAACAACAACCTTACTATTCACCGTATTATTTGTATTTGGTATAAGCCAGAACTCAGAAGCTCAGCAGTCAACATCTGAATCTCAAGTTTTTGAACATATAAAGAGCAGATTAGGAACTCCGGATTCTGAGTACATGATAAATTCTACTGCTGCCTGTGAAGGTCCGGATGGTTTGTATATTAGCGAGATTGAAAGCAAACCAATCCATTTAAAATTTAGACAAACTTTCACCTATCGCGAAGAATCGAGAGATCTTATTATTGAGGGTGAAAAAGGAGTGAGTGCAAGTGGGGAAAAGTTGTCTGATTTTATGGTTTTCTATGCGCGGATGCATGATTATATCAGAATCGCACTAAATCCTGAATATCTGATACACGAGACCGATTCTATTGAAGCTGGTGATCAACATATTATGATATTTGGACAAACTTCTGAATATAAACTCGAATATAAAACGGACCTTAACTATTTGCCACAAGAGTATACCTTCTACATTACCGAAGAACAGTACATCACGACTAAATTTGAATCCTGGAAACAGGTGAATAATGCGGTATGGGTTCCATCCGTTGTCCGAATCATAGATGGGGAAAAGATCTTTACTTTTAATTATACCGAGATTCTGGTCTCTCTGTTACAATAAAGCAAATGTTTTCAAAATCAACAACTCTCATATTATTCATTCTCATTACAACTTTAATTTCCTGTAATTTAAAAGAGAACCAAATATCCTATGAGGATGATGTGCAAGCAATTATGGTACTGCACGATGCTCAGCGGGATTATCATTTCGATAAGAATGCGGAAGATTTCGCATTACAAATGGCAGAGGACTTGATATCCCTGAATAGAGGGCAAGTTTCTACTCCTACCTATGAAGATCATATAAGGCGGTATAACCGTTATTTTTCAGCAGTGGAGTTTGAAATATGGGATGACAGCCGAGAACCTGTGATTCGCTTTTCTGAGGATCGTTCACTGGCCTATACTATAGTTGAAAAGGATGTGGTTTTGCATTATCCTGACGAAAAAGGAGCCATTCTCAGAGACAGTGTCCATTACGCCTGGCTGGCGATTTACAGGAAAGGAGACACCGGGGCTTGGAAAATAGAATCTATTGCATCAACAAACGCGGAGCCGGTTATTAGAATAATCGACCAGACTCAAGCCAATAAATAATATCTAAGGAATTCTTTGAGTTCGACATATGGGTTATATTTCTATTAGCTTGATCTCGGAAAACCCTTGATTTTGCACCTTATCATACTGGAATGGTATTCGCTTCTAATTTATACCTATAGAAATAAGTCCTACTTGTATTCCAGAGTCTCATCAATAGATATATCAAGGGTTTTATGCCTGATAGATAGTTGCAAAATAGCAATATTAAACCTTCTCGTATTAGTTTTCTCTATCACCTAGTAATTTTTTTTCAATAATTTCGAAGCCTTCATTTTTTACTGCGTCTACTTGCTTAAACACATCTGAAATTGAAAGCCTTGAGATGATATCCGGTTGAATTCCTTTTCCTACGAAAGTGCTGTAATCAGGGGCAAAAGTTCTGCGGCTACAAACCGCTCCTACACCACCCGTTCCAAGTTTGAATATCATAGGCTGGCCAGTAGATCCAGCTGTAGGTTCGCCAACTAGTATAGTTTTTGGGCGGGACTTTATAACAGAAAGAAATCCACCTTCTGTAGCACTATGGCTTTGTTCGCCAATTAAAACCACAATCCATCCTAGAAATCTAACATCATCGGAGGGTTTTATAGGTGAACTTAAAGTTTGGATTACTATTTGTTCTCTTCCAGTTGCCCTAAGATCTGCGCGGTATGTATTTACTTCGCGATTAGGGCCTGGTAAAGGTTTATCGATCAAATAGCTTATCAGGTCAAAAGATACTAGGTCGGAACCGCCACCATTATATCTTAAATCAATTATCAATCCTCTTAGAGGGGCGGAGGTTTTTAAATATTCTTTGAAATCATCATTTACGGGGCTTCTCATTAAATTAGCTTGAAAGTAACCAATACCGTTTTGAGGTTGCTCTGTAACTGATATATTTGACGGTGCGAGATTTGTGTCTCCGAAGTATTTCGCGGTTCTCTTTAGTGTTACTTTGCGCTTGATTCCTGAAGGATCACTTAAAACTAAATCTACATTACTATTTATAGGGCCTGTCAGAATTCGAAAATATGCTAATCGATCTTTTGCTTGTTCTGTCGATGCACTCATTATTTTACGCCAGAATTCTATTGATTCAGATACAGGTTTTCCGTCAATTTCAACGATCTCGAGTCCGGGCCGAATATTTTTATTGATTAGTGATTTATTTTGGTCTAACAATCGAAATATTACAGGGCGACCATCGATTTTACGAATTTCAATTGGAGGATATCCTAAACTCTCTCGTATTTTGGGTGGGAAAAACACACCAGAATGCCCATCATTGAGGTGTGCAACAAACCGCATAAGCTCCAAGTAATGCTCATAATCGTTCTTTGCATTAATTACCCGTGGCACAAAATGCTTGTATAGCGAATCCCAACTTTCTTCAATGGTACTATAGTAAGTAAAACTGAATTTGGCTTCGCTCCATATGGTTGCAAGATCTAACAACCGTTCTTCCTTAGTGAAAGTATTTTGATGCAATGAATCATCATTACTAATCTGACAACTATGTATAATAATGATAGAAAGGGTTAATAGAATTGTAAAATAGGTTTTCATACTTGGTACTTTTTATGGAGTAGTAAGTGTATCGAACACATTAAAATTGGATATTTAAAGGGTCCGTAATTAGTCCACATACTGCTAAGTTATTGTGAAAAATCCCGGCCCCATATGGTATGGGTCGTGATCATAATAAATATGGGAGAATCTTGAATGTCTTTGGGTACCCATTGCTCGATAAAGATACTTCAACCTTCATTGTGCAGGATATGAGTACTGGATTCTGATTGGGGTTTAAGCTAAAATTGTAATTAAAAACAAACCCCAGCCCTCTAACAGAGAACAATTTTGATAAATCAGATATGCATCAATAAATTAAAACTCAATTTCTATCTCTCGATTAGTATGCTAAATCGTCATATCAGAGTGTTCAACAATCACTTTGATCACTTGAATAAGAATTAGTGTCACTTCAGTAGCTTACTCATAGAAGGCTGTAAGAACCGTATTAATATTGGAATATGACCATGCCCACTAATTGATTTGCCTCTGTTCCTATGAGATACTTTGCATTTATCCTTGCTATTTTTCTCTTTTCAGCTGGAGCAATTGCTCAGCCAAAAAGTAAACAAGTTGAAACTGAGTTAAATATTGAATCAATCGAGTTGCTTCTTGAACTTCTTTCTATTCCAAATGACGCAAATGATCCGGTGCAAATTGCTGAAAACTTGAACTGGCTGACTTGACAGTTTGATGCACTTGGTTTCGAACCCATATCGAGAATCAAGGATTCACATTGTTGGACCAACCGCCCGGAAGCGAAGGAATGCTCAGTATCGATAAGCCACTGTTATTTAGTGCACGCCCGTTGATGTTCCCATTCCGGACCCCAATTGAATCTGAAATCGGTAGCTGGCTTCAGGAAGCTTTAACCAAAGCACATCATAAAGAACTCGTGCAAATCCGGATCAGCGGAGGAAGTGTGCCTTTATCCTTCTTTATCAATGAACTGGAGATACCTGCCGTACTGGTTCCTTTGGTAAACCCGGATAATAATCAGCATAGCCCGGATGAAAACCTCAGGCTCGGGAATTACTTTGATGGGATAAAAACTATTACTGAGCTCATGAAAAATCCTATTACAATGGAATAACAAAACCAGTTTTTTCCGAATTTATGAACTAAAAATGGATGGCCATCACCGGAGTATCGAGATTCAAACAATGATGGACCCATCAGTTCAATGACAAACAACTAATCAAGAAAGCAACAATAAGTATGAATACTATTTATAAATCTTTTGCCCTTTTTTTAAGCCTGATGATTATTTCCTGTACCAATCATGATATTGTGGAAAAGGTTACGGGTAGGGAATTACTCGAACATAGCAAAAATCATTATGATCCCGATGGCATGTGGTCCGGCAGTACATTGTCTATTCATATTCAGGAACCGAGGCTCGGAAATCCAGCCCGGAATTCCGTACTCAAAATTAATAAACAAGACTCAATTTTTGAGCTTATTTGTGAAATCGAAGTAGGTACAGTAACCCGAATTATTGAAAAGGGAGAACCCCGCATACTTTTAAACGGTAGGGAGAGTATCCCAGCTGAAATCAAATCCGATTTTGGCCTGACCGCTGACCGAAATAGCAGGTATCAGCAATTTTATGAGATCATGTACGGCCTGCCGATGTCATTGAACGAAGAAATTCTGGATAGTATACACATTCCGGTACTTAAAGAGTTTAATGGCGAACCAGAGTACGAATTGGATATAACTTTGAAGGAACCAGTGATTTCAGCAGAATGGTCCTTGATTATCAGTGCTTCTGATTTTCAACTTAAAGCTATCATCTTGAAACACGAAGATAAAGAAGATGAATTAATTGAGTTTGCCGGTAAATATTCGTTTCAGGGCTTACAGATGCCCCGGTTTAGGCACTGGTATAGTTATAATACCGGACAGTATAAAGGAAGCGATATCATACTAAAAACACTTAATTAGAATAGTCGGTCATCAATATGTGAATTATTGATATAGTTTTTCTTTACAAAAAGAGAAGCTAACCAAACTTCATTCAGCCTGCATTCCTATTGAGGATGGAGAGTCAGCATGTCTAGTGCAGAATACTTTAAGCTATTGATTAACATTGATTAAACATAGGAGCTTACATGAAGCTGAAAATAGAATCAAATCTATAATTCTATTCTGGGTGAGCCCAATGACAATAAATAAGCACGTCTGAATTATTTAATTGTCCTAGAAACAGGATGAAGAGACACATTTATCTGTTCAAGATTCCATCCAGTCAAGTTGAATATTCCTTCCCCGTCATTGAAGATAAGGAGAGGATAAAATTGAGCGCTATCAAAATTAGGGGGGCAGATATATATCAATATCGATACCATCGGGTAGCTGGTAGCGTTGAACTCCATCAGTGGGTTGACTATTAGCTTCATTGATATAGTTAGCATTAAATAACCTAATTAATAGTAAGATCCATGATAAAGGGTTTTTCATTAGATAATATGGGTAGTATATAACTTTCACTCAAAAATCAGGGTAACGTGCTTCAGATATCAAAATAAAATACTGACCCGGTACTATCGTGGGTTTAAGTAAAACAATAAGCTCTAATTGTGATGAACCAAATGGGGCTTTATCTGGAAAAAGTGCTATTTGGGTATGTTAAAAAAGTAAAAGCGCGGTTTTCAAAATATCTTTGGGAAACCTTAAGAATATTTGAAATATGAAGCCGAGAATACTATTAATAACCTTATTCCTTTTCCTACTTGTTGGAACAAACATAAATGCCCAGAGCTATGTCGATTATTTCAATCAGGCCCAATCGGCATATGAGAAAGGGGAAAATCAAATATTCCTTCAAAACATGATTAAAGCAGATTCCCTCCGGCCGAACCATAGAGTCATTCTTTTCAATCTTGCTCGGGCTTATTCTGTTAATGCTAAGAATGCAGAAGCATTTGATGTATTAGAAAAATTAGCATCATTCTATGCATCTGCAGCCATTCTTGATTCAGCAAGTTTTGCATCATTGACTGATGAAGACAGGTGGCAGTTACTCAAAAGAACAATCAATCAGGCTAATAAAAAAATCGAGTCCAGCGAGTTGGCTTTTCAGTTTACTAAAGCCGGGCTTCATCTTGAAAGTATAGAATACGACCCTTTAGACGAAGTTTTTTATCTAACAGATATTCATTCCGGGATCATATACAGAACTGATAGCAGGGGGGGTACGCTGGAAGAGTTTTTAGATCTCAAGGAGTATGGTTATTGGTCTCCGATGGTAGTCAAAAAGGATACTCATACGCCTCATTATCTTTGGGTGCTTAGTTCTGCTCTGAATGTATTTTCAGATTATGATAACGATATGGAAGGGAAATCTGCTTTACTACTATTTGATGTTAGATCCGGAAAAATTGTCAAAGAATACCTTCCCAAGGAAGATGGACATTCAATGGGGGATTTTGTCATTAGTTCAAAGGGGGAGCTATTTATTACGGATAGCCAGCTACCGAAAATCTATAAACTGGATAAAGTGAAGGGGAGTATTGAAGAGGCCTTTAGTACACCGGATTGGTGGAGTTTGCAAGGAATTGTATCAACAGCGGACGGATCTAAATTATATGTTTCAGATTATTTAACCGGGATTTATGTTGTCGATCTTAGAGAAAAGAAAGTATCAGCTTTAATAACAGATAATTATAAGCTCAGAAGTACTGATGGGTTATACTTGAAATCTGATAAGCTGATAGCAATTCAGAATGGTACATTTCCGAAGAGAATTGCAGTTATTTCATTGAATGAAGAGGGTAGTGGAATAAGCAGTAGTCTTAAATTTGTTGATCAATCAAGAGAAGAGTTGGAAGAGCCAACTCTTGGGACGTGGGTAAGGGGTGATCTGTATTATATTGCTAATAGTCCTTGGGGATATTATGACGAAGGAATGAATCCTAAATTAGAAGAATGGCCAGCAGTCATTGTAATGAGACTAAAGGGTATTGATATCAAATGATCTTATCCTACAAGTTTCTCTACTTAGTCAACCTTCCATTTGTCAATACACTCAACAAAACGGAACAAATGGATGGACATAGAATTACTATAAACAATAATCAATTAGGCCAGTTTATCTAGAAGTTTAGACAACTATTGAAGGGTGTTTATTCAGGTCTAAAAAGTGACATTTGAGATACATAGTTAACTAAATGTTCTGAATTTTTTAATAACTATGTAATAGAAAAATTAGTGAAAGGGTTTTTAAGAAGATGTATATCCAAATAAAACTCTTTTAAAATTATATCAATTCATTTAATACAGTTTTGAACTGAAATTAAAGACAATCTCTTATTCACTTTAATAAAATCACTATACCATGAGTAGAATTTGGGCGACTGTTAACAATAGAATTTACTCAATACATGAAGATCGGATAGCGTATTTTTTATCTGAAAAAAATCAGTCATTTGGAATAACTAAAAGTGGTGTAAAATTTAATTCAAAACTTGATTTGTCCAAACTTTCGAATTTGGTCTCAGAATCAAAATTCTACAGAATTAATCAGGAATTATTAGTCAACACTACTTCCATTGTTGGTTTTGAAAAGTATTTTGAAGATACCTCAGTAATAAAATTGAGGCCCCAGTTAACTGCAGATGTCTTAATAAATAAAGATCAAGAAGCCAATCTAATTCAATTTATGGGAATTCAATATTTCCACTAAAGCTTTTGACCATCTTAGAGCCAACCTGGTCCAATTCCAATGGACTACCCTATTATTAAATAGTTAAGAAAGAAGAATATGAATGACTTAAGAATTGCTATATGTTATGCAAAGGGAGAAAAGAACGAAGAATTAATACATCTTATTGAGACTTCAGGATATTGTACAACTTCAATCAAAGTTGAATATGATAATGATGACTTTCTTGAAGCGATAAAGCTTTTTGAACCAGACGTTATAATGATGAGTAACTCATTTATAACTAGTTCTTTTATAGATTCATATGATGGGCTAAATATTAGATTCCCAATCATATTTTTCGGAAAGGATGAAGTATCTGCCATAGACATTATGGGATACAATTGTATTGATTCATTAATTGATCCAATAACTATCGATAAGTTAGAGAGAGCATTTCAGAAATTTAAATCTATGATGTTCACCTTTCAAAATATATCGGACGAATATTTATCAACTATTAAACAGATTATTCAACGAAAAAATCAATCTATTAAGCAAGATAAACTAAGAGCAATAATTACCGAAGACTTAAATAATGGTAAATACCAACAAAGATTCGTTATTAGAAGTGGAGACTCGTTGAAAATTATTAATGTTTCTGATATCTGGTGGGTCAAATCTTCCGGTAATTATGTAAAAATAAAATGTGGATCAGAGATATTGTTAGCTCGTGTCACGTTGAAAAGTATTCTAGCTTCAATGAATCCTAATTACTTTTTCAGAGTTCATAAGTCATCGATTATCAACATTCGATATGTAGATTTTTTCAAAGATCTTGGTCAAGGTGATTTTAGTGTTGTTTTTAGGAATGGCGATGAGCTTAGGCTGAGTAGGAACTACAATAGCTTTCTGAAGGAGCTTTAATCATTTCCCTTAATCATTGATATCATCAGGTTATCAAATTATATACCTCGTTGTCCCTTAATTGTGGCGAAGTGAATACCCTACCCTTATGATTTGTTTTTGGATAAAACACTGGATCCACTTCAGTGTATTTCAAAAACATCGCCACTCAAATGTGGCCTTAACATTAATTAATATTTAATATTATGTTTAAAAAGCTACTTACTATGGTTGCATTGGCAATAGTTACCATAACTAATGCCTATGCTCAATCAGGAAGTATAACCGGTACAGTCCTCGACGCGGCAAGCGGCGAACCCGTACCATCTGCAACTGTACAGATCGTTGAGCTTCAACGAGGTACAGCTACCGATATCGACGGTAATTACTCGATAACAAACTTACCAACTGGTTCTTACACCCTCCGGGCATCTTTCGTTGGCTACCAGGTTTTTGAAACACCTGTTAATATCGGCTCCGGTGAAACTCAACTATCCATTGAACTCGAGCAAGACCTTCTTGGCCTTGACGCTCTTGTTGTTACTGCTTTCGGTGTAGCAAGAGAGGAAAAGTCACTCGGTTACTCCGTTCAGTCAGTTAGTGGAGAAGACGTAACCATGGTTGATGATGCGAACATCGTTGGAGCCCTTTCTGGTAAAGTGGCTGGTGTTCAGGTTATCGGTGCAGCTGGTGGTAACCTTGGTGGTTCTGAGAAGATCCGTATCCGTGGTACAAACGGTCTTGGTGACGGACAACCACTATTCGTTGTAGATGGTACACCTATCGACAACCGTAGTTTCTCCTCCTATGATGGTGGTCGTGACTTCGGTAACCTTGCATCTGACCTTAACCTTCAGGACGTTTCTGACGTTTCTGTACTTAAAGGTGCTGCTGCATCCGTACTATATGGTAACAGAGCTTCTAATGGTGTGATCCTTATCACTACTAAAAAAGGACGTAAAGGTGAAAACCAACCACTTCAGGTTGATTTCTCCAATACTACTTCTTTTGAACGAGTATACATCCTGCCAGACTACCAGAATGAGTACGGTGGAGGATATACTCAAAGCTATATTCCTTTTACAGATCCAGAAGATGGAACAACCTACAATACCCTGAACTATGCAGCGGATGAGAGCTGGGGTCCAAAAATGGATGGTACAATGTATCGCCCATGGTGGTCCTGGTATCACAATGACTGGGATGGTGACGGTGTAGATGATTACGGTACTCAAATTCCTATGTCTCCTAATCCCGACAACGTTCGTGATTTCTATGACACTGGTGTTAGTATGAAAAACAGCATCTCTATTAATGGTGGTACTTCTAACTCAGCATTCCGGGTTTCACTTGCAAACTCTAATGCAACTGGTGTGGTACCAAACTCCAGCCTTGAGAAAACGTACCTGAACTTCAATGGTTCATTAAGTCACTCTGACAAATTCACTTCAAGAGTTTCATTTAACTATGTAAACACACAAGGTGATGGTCGTCCGGGTCAAGGTTATACTGGTTCTATTTCTCAGTCATTTAACCAGTGGTTCCAGCGTCAGCTTGATATGAGCTACCTTGAGAACTACAACACTCCGGTAGGTCTTGCTTCCTGGAACATTCGTGCTCCAAACGATCTGAGACCATTGTACTGGGATAGCCCATACTTTACGCTGTACGAGAGCTATGCAAATGACTCACGTGACCGTATCTATGGTAACTACTCTATGAGCTACAACATCAACTCTAACCTTGAAGTGGTTGGTAAGATCCACCTGGATACATACAGCATGACTGTTGAAGACAGAACTGCTTCTGGTGGACTTGATCTTGATAGATACTCTACGATCAACAGAGCAAAACGTGAAGTGAACTACGAATTCGGTGTAAACTACCGTCAGGACTTCGACGATATTTCTGTTAGCGGTTTCGCTGGTGGTAACATTCGTCAGGA
>JAUICM010000007.1 GCA_030427885.1 Rhodothermia bacterium
TTGGTTATATGATATCTGGGGTTCCTCACCGGAAGATGTTTGGGCCGTAGCCTCCAGTGGACTTCATACGCTGTGGCATTTTGATGGAGAAAGCTGGGAGCCTGCACAGAACATTTATTCTTTCGAAACAGTATTTGGGTTTTCTGAGGCCGATGTATGGGCTGCAGGAAGTGACGGGAGGATATATCACTTTGATGGGGGTTCCTGGAAATTGAATTACACGTTTAATAAGCCTGACATGTATTCCGGTTCCGTTATGGATATCTGGGGGGAATCTGCTTCAGATGTATATGCAGTAGGGACTTTTTATATGTCAAATGACTCTGATGCAGAGGGTTTTATACTGCACTATAATGGTAAGGAGTGGAGTGAAGTGCTAACAACGGATTTTGGAATCCAATTCATACGAATACGCGCAATAAAGAACAGGGTTAATTTACTTGGGTTTAATATGGATACCTATCCTGATAGCATGTTCTTTTATGAAATTGGAAAAAATAATTTGATAGAACTGTATTCTACTAATGCGCTCCAGACTAATGGGTTCAGTTTTAACAGAATAGGGGATGAAATCTATTATGTAATAGGAAATACCATTAACCTATATAGAAACGGGGAGTTTAAAGAATGGAAGCTTGTGAATGAGCCTGAATTTGGATACCAAATTTATGGGCGTAATGAGAAAGATATTTTTATGAGAATGAGAAATGGTCTTGCCCATTATAATGGGGACAACATTTATTATCTCTTTGATATCACTTCAACACTTTTGACGATGAGCTTTAATGCGATGTTATTCGATGAGGAAGTCTTTTTTCTTGTGAATGATTTTAACAATGGAACGAATTTAATTTACCACGGAACTTTAGAGGATTAACCGAGGAATGAGGGAGAGTAAGAGAACATTGAACATTGAATGTTGAATGTTGAGTGTTGAGTGTTGAGTGTTGAGTGTTGAACATCGTCACTCGTCCTTTGTCAATCGTCCTTCGTCCTTCTATCTACTTCCCGTACAGGATAAAAATAGCGGGGCGTTTGTTATAATCCGGGCGCTGGATCTTCTGCCATTCACCGATCTCCATGGAACGAATGTCTTCGGTAGGTAAGGTGAGGTCGGTGGCGACACACAGTCTTGTTAACGGGTTACAGGTTTCCAGAATTGCTTTCAGGATCTCGTTATTTCGGTAAGGAGCTTCCATAAAGATCTGGGTGCGGTCGTGTCGCCGTGATTCGCCTTCCAGCTGTATGATGGATTGCTTTCGTTTCTTGGCATCGATAGGCAGATAGCCATGAAAGGCAAAAGACTGTCCATTGAATCCGGATGCCATCAATGCCATTAGGATGGAAGAAGGTCCGACAAGTGGTACTACTTTGATCCCATTCTGATGGGCCATTTTAACCAGTTTAGCACCGGGATCCGCTACTGCCGGGGCTCCGGCTTCCGACATGATTCCCATATCCCGTCCTGCTTTGAGGGGCTTCAGGAAGGAAAAGATCTCCTGGTCGGGTGTGTTTTTGTTCAGAGGATAGAAATCGATCTTGTATTCGGGGATGGTATCGCCCACCCACTGCAGAAATTTTACCGAGGTCTGGATATTCTCCACCACCATGGCATCAAGCTTACGAATGATATTAAGAGTGAATTCCGGAATGGTGTTATTCTCCGGGGTTTTACCCAGAGTGGTGGGGATGAGATAAAGAGTTCCTTTGGCCATTATTGATCCACCCGTTCTATGATGATCTCTTCTTCGCCGTCACGCAGTTGTTTGTTGGCAAACCGGGTGGCTGTAATACTAACAACAGAGAGTACGATAAAGCCGATACCGGCAATGAAGGTGTTAAAGAGAGAGGTTTCTTTTTGTAGTTCATATGTTGGGATCATTACGATCTCCTGAAATGCACCCGGCAGATATCGTATCGGGATCACCTGGGTATCGATGATACGCTGGGCCATCTGGATGGAGAGGGATAGCTTTCGTTCGTGATGTGCTCCGGATTCGTCTATGAACTGGATGACCACATATCCATTACTTTGAGCAGCAATCTGTTTGATGTCGAATTCAGTAACATCAGCAGCAATACTGGTTCCGTTTTCATAGGTATGAATGGTGCCATAATAAACCATCACCTGTTGACTTAAAATGAAGCCAAGATAAATGGGAAGCAGCCAGATGAGATAAAGGAATCGGTATTTCACTTGTTATTTGAAATTTGTTGTTTCGTTATTTCATACAAAGCAGGATCCCAGATCAGGCGTTGCTGATAATCTTCCTGCATGTGATTTGCGGAAAGGTGCAGCCAGAATGCTACTGGTAAACGATCGAAGAAGACTGCCTGAGCTGAAGTATGTCCGTCATAAATACTGGTTCCCACATCGATCCCACTGAGCATGCCCATCCGGTTATCATAAATGGCTCCATACTCTGAGAAACTACGCTGAATAGCATCACCACCAAATACCCACTGCATTTTTTCTTTTACTTTGCGGGATACATCCGGCGAAATGATCTCTCCCCTATATAATGCGGCCATCAGCCCGGCTATTTCCCGGGGAGTGGTCTGAGGAAAAAGTGCAAGGGCATCCCGTTCTTCAATAAAGCTCAAACCCAGTCTGTTGTCTTCGAATATCTGTTTTACTTCAGTGTGGAATTCAGGGTCATCTTTAAATTTGAGTGCCAGTTCTGCGATCTCATCACTAGTCAGTGTTGTACTTGTATCACTGATTTCGGGATGAATGGACATATACAATCCAGCAAATGGGAGTGGAACATCAGTATGCTCAGTTCCCAGGGATTCCATTACCGATTTGATGTTATCATACCCCAGCCGGAACCAGAGATAATCAGAAGCCGCAAGGTCATTGGTTTCGATCAGGATGGAAACCAGCTTATCCAGGGTAGTAGTTTCATCAGCATCTACTTCGAGCAGATTGTAGGTTTTTTTATGCGCTTCCTCACTTACTTTGTTGAGGGTCAGTTTTTCGACTTCAGGTAATTTAACAGGCTCGCCAGGATTGATGATTCCTTCAGAAACCTGTCGCTCATATTCCACCAAAAGAAAGAAATTGGAAAGGGTACCCATAGTTCTGGATACATCTGCCTGGTAATAAATGCCGGAGTCAGGATCATTTACGTTAAAAGAAACCACAGACATAAATTCGGGGTGCTGACCCAGGAACTCAGTGAGGCCTTTCAGAGAATATGTGCTTTCAACATATTCGTAGCCATCACGCATTCCATCATTATTCGCAAAAAGAGTTTTGAAACCTGAATAGTTGAGGCCGATCACAGCAGCCAGTACAAAAATGGAAATTCCGCCGATGCCTAAAATGAATAAGAGAGCTCTCTTCAATGCCTTGTCAGTTCTTCGTTAGAAATAAATCAATAAAGATACGAAGAAGAATGACGAACGACCATAGAGAACACCGAACGTTGAACACTGATCTTCGAACACCGAATAAGGATTATTGTTTGTCTTTGGTCTGTAGTCGTTCTTAATAGAGCGCACGCATTATTATTCCGCATAGCCATGCACCGTAAGTACCAACTGCATAACCAAGAACAGCTAAAAGAACACCTACCGGTGCCAGTGAAGGATGAAATGCAGCAGCTACAACAGGCGCGGAGGCAGCACCACCCACATTAGCCTGACTACCTACAGCAACAAAGAAGAAAGGGGCTTTGATGAGCTTTCCAACACCAAGAAGTACTCCAACGTGGATCAGTATCCAGACTAAACCAATGGCAAAGAACCATGGAACTTCTCCGATAGCACTTAGATCCATTTTCATCCCAATGGTCATAACAAGGATGTAGAGAAATAAACTTGCTACATTGGAAGCACCAGCGCCTTCCAGTTTTCGAGCTTTTGTAAAAGAGGAAAGTAAGCCTCCCGTTGTGGCTATCACTACAATCCAGAAAAATGAAGAGTCCAGACTTAGTTTTTTAAGAACGGGAATATTTTCACCTATCCAGGGGCCGAGGAAATTTCCCACTAAGTGACCGATTGCGGTAAGCGCAAAAGCAATAGCTGCAATTTGTGTCAAGTCAACAAAGCTTGGTATTCGGGCGATACTGGCTTTGTATTCTTCAATGTTTTTCCTCACGGAATCAATAGCAGAGGAATCAGCCTTGAACCATTTGTCCACCCTTTCTGAGATACCGGCTCCGTATAAAAGAAAGGCCATCCAGATATTTGCTACTACGATATCTACGGCAATCATGGCTGTGAAAAGGGAGTCACTTGCTTCGAATACTTCCAGCATAGCGGTTTGATTTGCACTACCTCCGATCCAGCTTCCTGCAATTGTAGCCAGTCCCCGGTATACCTCGTCGTGTTCGTTGGCAGCAATTAAAATGTCGGGATTTATTGTCCCAACGATAAGCATAGCTAATGGGCCACCAATAATGATTCCCACAGTTCCTGCAAAAAACATTGCAACGGCTCTCCAGCCAAGGCTCATAATTCCCTTAAAGTCTATACTTATAGTGAACAACACTAAACTGGCAGGAAGCAAATACCTTGATGCAACAAAGTATAGATTGGATTCCTCAGGTGAGATAATGTTAAGAGAACTGTAGATAGAAGGAACAAAATAACACAAAAGAACTGTGGGGAAGAAGGTATAGAACTTCTTTAGAAATGGTTTTTCACTTTTAGATCCCGTAAAGATCAGGGCCATGGTGACCATGAGCAGACCAAAGACTACCGCATCGTTCGTTATTAAAGGCATAGGAAGAGCTTGATTTATTTTTTATCGCGAAGAATAGGCGCAATGAAGCAAAGTTGCAAAGGCGAAGAAAGGGTTGGAGTAGCAAAGTGACAAAGGCGCATAGGCACAAAGTGAAGGTGTCTGCTTTGTGCCTGTTTGCCTCTGAACCTTTATTCCTTCATTAAACTCCAAAGAAATAGATCAGAATATCATCCAGCTGGGCACTCCAGGCGCCCCATGAGTGACCCTCATTCACTTCCAGGTATTTGATCTTATATCCTTTTTTATCGAAAACCTGTTTCATCAAACGGGTATCAGGGGTATTGTCGCCAATAGTACCAGTGCTCATGAATATCTTAGGCGGTGTCCCGTCAAATTCCCGAACCATATTATAGATGGCTTCTTTATACCAGAAAGCAGGGGCCTGAATAGCAGCCATCCCAAATACATCCGGTTTGGTGAAAGCAAAATAGGTGGAATTTAATCCCCCTAAAGAAGTTCCAAGAATAGCTCTTGCGTTGGCAGTAGGGTTAGTTTTGAAATCGGTGTCAATTTTTGGAATTAATTCTTTTACAAAGAACCCGAGGTATTGAGGATCCAGACCCATTTCATCTGTTCTGCGATTACTTCCTTCATCACCCGGATCTATGGGGGATACAAAAACCGCAATAACCGGTTCCATCTTTTTAAGATGAATCAGATTATCCAGCATAATGACCATAGTACCAAGGCTATCATCGGAGTATTCCGGACCATCGGTTACATAGATCACCGAAAGATCGCTCATATTTTCATATCCTGACGGAGTATAAACCTGATAATTAACAGAGTATCCAAGTTCTTTACTGTTGATTGATTTAACAGTTGATATTGTACCCTGAGCTGCATCAGGAATGCGTTTTTTAAGTGGCTCAGGAGAATAATCAGGCATACGCAATTCGGAATTAGGGCCGAAACCGCTCCATTGGTGATAAGGATTCGCCGGGTCAAGGATCCAGTCCTTGTCATCAACAGCGATCTTGTAATCCAGACGAGCATCAGGTGGAAATGTAGTTTTAAGCATCCAGATATTGGTGCCTGCGACCTGAGTCCCTTTATTTTTATAGGCTTTGAATTCCCCCCAGGAGTTGAAGTCACCGTGCCATTGTACGCTATTTGCAGAACCTCTGTATAAGAACACAACCGAGGAGTCAGAGGTATATGGGATCTGGTTTTCAGATCGTAAAGATTCCCACAATTGATCAGCTTTTAAACTCCGGAGGGAATCATCCTTAATTGAAGAGAGATCATTTAATTCACTCTCCAGCCATGCTGTACCGGAGTCTGGTCCCGGACAGGAGCAGGAAATCAACAAAATTAACGCAGCTAACGCATAAAAAGATCGCATAAGTTCACCCAATTTGGTACCTGATTCACTAATGGTGAACATACAAAATTGTAGGCATTCTTCAGTATTAATTACTGACTATCAGATGAGGGAGACTGGACGGGCAGATTTTCCCAATCGGGGTTAAGCGATTCGATAAGGTCAATTTTCTTGATCCGGTTCCATGAATTGAGTTCGCTCTCGCGGAAGAAGGCTTCCTGTTCTGTTCCAAATTCCTCAAACCAAACGATCCTGTTTATATCAAACAGGCGGGATGTCTCTGAAAGCAGTGAGAATTCTTTTTCCTCAATAACCTTATCGAGATCAGTGGTGATTCCGGTGTATAGCACACCATTCTTTTTATTAGTGACTATATAGGTATAAAAATGTTCCATACCCGTAAGACCGGTTCAGAAGGTATTCCTTACAGATGAAGCGTCTTCTTTTTAGTAAAATTAGTTTAAGGGATTTCGTGAACATCTCTTTATTTTACGAATTCACTCATTACTCATATAAAAACAAAGAAAATGATCGTCTCTAAATTCGGAGGAACAAGTGTTGGAACCTTCGAAGCAATGCAGCACAGCGCTTCAATAGTAGCTGAAAATACAGATCGCAAGCTGATCGTGATCAGTGCCACATCCGGCACCACCAATGATCTGGTAGCACTCGAGTCTCCCACACTCGGTTCAACAGAGAGAGAAGAGATCCTGATGCGGATCGAGGAGCGTCATCTTTCTATCATAAGCGAGTGCGAGAATCAGGAGGAACTGCGCAAAACTTTTTTAGGGCAGATGTCGGAGCTTCGTGAGCATCTGGATCAGACAGGAAGAGAAAAGCGCTGGAAAGATCGTTTGTATTCTTTCGGGGAGTTGATGTCGACCAGGATCTTTGTTCAGGTGCTAAAACAATATGGGATTGAAGCTGAGTGGCTGGATGCCCGCGATGTGATGAAAACAGATTCCACCTTTGGGAATGCTGCTCCTGATATCAAACAGATCGCTAAAAAGGCTAAGAAATTCATCAAACCTGACAAAACCTATCTGACCCAGGGTTTTATCGGATCGGATATTTTCGGTAATACCACAACTCTGGGACGGGGAGGAAGTGATTATTCCGCAGCACTATTTGCTGAGGGAGTGAATGCAGATGTACTGGAAATATGGACAGATGTTGCCGGAGTATATACCACCGATCCTCGTATTGTGCCAGATGCAAAACCCATTTCCGAGATTACTTTTGATGAAGCTGCCGAGCTTTCGGTATTTGGAGGAAAGGTACTGCATCCGGCGACCTTAAAGCCGGCTATCCGTGGAAATGTAAAGGTAAGGGTGGCTTCAAGTAAGGATCCGTCTCAGGAAGGAACGCTGATAGTTAATACCTCGAAGGAAAGTCCGGTGATCAGAGCGATCTCACTCCGAAAAGACCAGACCCTGCTTACGGTTCATAGTCTTGATATGCTTCATCAGCATGGTTTCCTGGCAAAATTGTTTACTGTGCTGGCTAAGCACAAGATCTCCGTTGATCTGGTTACAACCTCGGAGGTAAGCGTATCGCTTACACTCGACACGGCAAACAAAGCTTCTAATAAAGTAGAACTGACTGACGAGGTCCTGAATGAGCTCAGAGGATTTTGTGAAGTGGAAGTGGAGAAAGATCTGTCACTGGTTGCTTTGATCGGTAACAGGATGGAATCGACCTCAGGAATTAGCGGGCCATTGTTCAGTCTGCTTGAGGGGTATAACATCCGTTTGGTTTGTCACGGTGCGTCTCCGAATAATGTGTGTTTCTTGGTGAAAGAAGGAACCGGGGAAGAGATCGTGAAATTGGTACATAAGAAGTTTATTGGGTAAGAAGAAATTATAAATTATGGATTATGAATGTTGAATTGGTGTAGGGATTATTTATTAAAGTCATCCTGAGGATACTTCCGAAGGATCTGGTCGGGTTCAACGATTAGGTTCTTCGCTTTCGCTCAGAATGACTTAATGATCACAATTCAACGTTCAGAATTCAAAAATTCAAAATTCTCAAATGAAAATTTCAGTAATAGGAACAGGGAAAACTGGCGGAAAAGTAGTGGAGATGCTGGGCGATGATCTCGCTCATGCTTTTGATGAGAATAATGAACCAACCGTTGAGAAATTAAAAGAATCGGATGCGGTGATCATCTTCGTTCCCGGAGACGCAGTAGGTGATATTCTGGATAAGGTATTGGAAGCTGGAATTCCAGCAGCATGGGGAAGTACCGGATATGAATGGCCGGAAGATCTGGACTCCAAAGTAAAAGCAGCGGGAACCAAATGGGTACTCGCCACGAACTTTAGTTTGGGGATGAATATCATTCGGCAGGCTATAAAAACTATTTCTGCGGGAGCAGGTATTCTGAAGAACCCGGAATTTCATATTCACGAAGTTCACCATGTGCATAAGAAAGACGCCCCGAGTGGCACGGCGATCTCATGGAAGGAATGGCTGGAAAGGGAGACGGAGATCAGTTCTGCGAGAGAAGGGGATGTGAATGGGATACATGAACTGACACTGAAAACGGCTACCGAAGAAATCACCTTACGGCACGAAGCATTGGATCGTAAGATATTTGCGGAAGGAGCAATATGGGCAGCGGAACAATTGGTGAATAACCTGACTTTGAGTAATGGTATTCATACTTTTGGACAGATTTTTGATCAAGTAATGAAGGAACAAAACTAATGGAAAAATTTCCCCTGTGGACCGCAATGGTCACTCCTATGAACGAAGACACCAGCATCGATTATGATAGCTTTGAGGTAGTGCTTCGTAAACAGGAGGAAGCTGGCAACGGAGTGCTGGTTTTGGGTAGTACCGGCGAAGGCCTGAATCTGACCGATGACGAGAAAAAAGAAGTGGTTAAGTTCGCTAAATCGCTGGACCTGAAAGTTCCGTTAATGGCTGGTCTGGGTGGTCTGCATCACCAGGCACAGATCGAATTCATTCATTACTGTGATGAAGTTGGGGTGGATGCCTTTTTGATGGTTAATCCTATTTATGCCAAGCCCGGTAAAGAAGGACAGCTGGCATGGTTCAGTACACTCATGAAAGAAACCAAAACTCCATGCATGATCTACAATGTGCCATCACGAACTGGTATTCATATGCACCCGGAAGTACCGGCCTATTTGTCCAGTACTTTCCCAAATTATATGGGACTGAAAGAAGCCAGTGGCAGTATCGAGAAACTGCGGGAGTTCATGAAAGCTGCTCCAAAAGCCAAGATCTATTGTGGAGATGACAACCTCATCAAAGAATTCGTGGAAGAAGGAGCTGTGGGATTGGTTTCTGTGGCTTCCAATGCATGGCCAAAGAAAGCGCACAAATACCTGACTTTACACCTGGAAGGAAATGCCGATAAAGCATTTGGTGAATGGGTTAAAAGTGCCGATCTCTTCTTCAATGCACCAAGTCCGACTCCGGTTAAAGCTTTACTTCAGCACAAGGGCTGGATCGCAAATGATAAAGTACGCCTTCCGCTATCCAACGACGACCTGAAACCGGAAACCGAAGAAGCACTACTCGAAGCTGATAAGAAGATTGCTGAGTGGTTTGAGGGGTTATAGTACTATTTGAGTACTTTAAAACCACCACTTTTATCATCATATTCTCAAAATTAAAACCATAAGCTAGCAAAGGGAATATGGCATCAGATAGAAGTTCAAGACAATGGTGGGGAGCACCCAAGAAATTCGATGAGGTGGAGGAGGACCGCCGGGTAAGCTGGCTCGAACTCTTTTACGACCTGGTGTATGTGATCGCCATTGCAAGGGTCACCCATCATCTGGCAGCTCATATCAGTGTGGATGCTTTTCTGGAGTACGCCTTCCTGTTCGTAATGATATTCTGGGGCTGGCTGAACGGAAGCCTTTATCACGATATCCATGGGAATGAGGGACTCCGAACGCGCCTGCTAACCCTGTGGCAGATGATGATCATTGCCGCCTTTGCCATCACCATTGATCAGCCTGAGGAAGTCAGATATACAAACATGACCATCGTACTAATGATCATGCAGTTGTTCATTACCTACATCTGGTGGGCAGTTGGATTCTATGACAAATCACATCGTTACTATAACCGGCCTTATACCATTTTCTATCTTATTTCTTTTGTGCTGATGGGAGTGACCTTATTTGTGGAACCCACCTGGTTCAAATGGATATTACCTCTGATCGTGATCTGTAACTATGTACCTCCGTTTATTTCCTACGTATTAATGAACAGAACTACCACGACACTTGATCTTTCGGAAAGCATGGCTGAACGACTCGGTCTGTTCACGATCATCGTATTTGGAGAACTTGTGCTGGGAGTGGTAAACGGGATCAGTGCCATCGAAGAACTTCATTTTTCAGCCTGGATTAATTTTGCACTCGCAATAGCCATTGTTTTTTTACTCTGGTGGCTGTTCTTCACTCTTACCTCAAATCAGGAAGTGCGGAGTGGTTTTCTTAATGC
The DNA here is from genome assembly GCA_030427885.1 of Rhodothermia bacterium. GTDB lineage: Bacteria > Bacteroidota > Rhodothermia > Balneolales > Balneolaceae > JAUICM01. Next base: position 10,569 of record JAUICM010000007.1, read on the forward strand.
CACGATATTGGAACTTCTGTATATCCCATCTCTGATAACTTTAGGTTTGATCGGTGTAAGTTTTTCTTCCTTATTTGATCCTCATCATGATCCACATGAAATGGAAACCCTGTTCGGGTATGCAGTTGCCGGGTTTCTTGGTTGTTTAGGCCTGATGATGGCTTTCGTGAAATTTCCGGAACGGCTTCGGTCTCTCAAAACACCCATCTGGGTTTCACTGATGGTTACCGCATTGCTGTTTCTTTTCTCTGCTATTATTCATTTTGAATTCGAGACCATTTATTATCTGATCGTCGTGCTTGCAGTTCTTGGAGCCGAGATCGGTTTCCTGAATTCACTCTATTACAGATTAGTGGCAAGGGATAGGGAGACAGCTTCATAACTTCAATAAATTAAGGATTCAATACTCATGAAACCCTTTGCCTTCGAAGATCTTAGAGGTGCATTTTTCTACTCTGGAGATTCGGGTCTTGGTCTGTTTGGCTCCTCCAATGTGCAGAATATAACTGCGTTGCCGCCCAGGGGTGAGTGACTCAAAAGCCTGATTTAAAGCTGGATCTTCATTCAAAGCATTCTGAAGTTCTTCGGGGATGGGCTCGGGATTTTGTTTGAACTCAACTTTCAGTCCTTTTTGTTCGATCCCGATAGCTTTCCTGATGCAATCCCGAAGTTTCGGTTCCAGTGTGATGATCTGTTCCACACTGGTGAATTTAATAAGCCGGGCAGACTGGGAATTGGGTCCGGGTTTTTCCAGTACATCATCCTGACCTTCGATAAGTACTCCTTTGAAGAAGCCCACCCCAACATATTCTTTAAGGGCGCTGAGGGTAAGGATGTTATTTCCCTGCCAGGTGTAGCAGGGGATACTCCACTTCAGTTCTTCTTTCAGTCCGCAATCGTTGATAATGAGACGTAGTTGCTTTAATTCCTCCGGCCAGGTATGGACTTTGCAATCCGGCGTTCCACCCAGCGGACATCTTCCGCAGCCTTTTTCTAAGTATTGGTCAACTTCAGGGATCATTGGTATTAAACAGGTTTATCGTTCATTCCAGCCTTTGCCTTCAAGGATTGCAGGAAAAGCTTTCTCAATTCTGGATTCACGGGTTTTGGATTGCTTGGCACCCGAGAAATGGAGAATGTATCCCCGTTTACGTCCCGGTGTCAGTTCCTCCCATGCATCACGGAAAGCAGCATCAGTCTCAAGTTTATTGATCAGTTCCTCCGGCATATCATACTCTGAGGTCTTTTTCATTGGGACTTCTTTTCCAGATTTTTCGACTTCTATCGCATCTATGATATAAGCTTTGATAACCGACTCTTTTTCGATGATCTCCTCCAGACTGGTGAAACGTAGTTGGCGTGCAGCCTGTACATTTTCAGTTTGCTGAATAAGTAGCTTCTCAGGATCCTTCAGTAATACCCCTTTATGGAAAAGCAGGGCGCAGTAGTCGTTGAAGCCGTGGATCAGAAACACATTCTTGTTATTCAGACAATAGCAGGGGTGACCCCATTTGAGCTCTTCATCGAGTTGGGTATCGAGTGCAAAAGCCCTTAATTGTACGAATTCCTGTTTCCATTGAGTGTCCTTCTCAAAAAACCAGTCTACTTTAGGGTTCATTACCTATGCTTCAATTATTTTAATTGGGTAAAGTTTAGATCTTCCGTAAGCAATAAAAGAACAAAAAGCGGCCACCACAAGCCAGTAAACAATTTCCCCTGTAAATCCATGTCCTGTAGATAAATGGACGATACAGAAGAAGATCATTTCTAAAGCGATAATACCTGCAGCAATTGGAACATATTTACCCGTTTTCTTACTTACTGTTGGCAAAAGCAATCCTAAAGCCGCAATTAATTCGACAGCAATAAGAGCCATCCATACAATGTGGGGGATAGCGGTTAGTGAGGGGACAGCCTGTTCTGAATTCGTGAATTTCCAGAATGCTCCCATAATGGTGTGAAGAGCGAATACAACCTGTAAGACCCAAAGGAAGATGTTCATGATGTAACTCCGTGTTTATGTAATTAATAAATGTATCAGTTTAATTTTTGAATGACTTCCTGCAGACGATTATGTGCCATATTGATTCCCTGTGCAAAAGGAAGCTTCAGGATCTGATCACGGGCTTCCACCGATTTGAAAACCATATGGATACTCAGTTTGCTGGTATCCTCTGTGAGTTCTTCGAAATTCATGAACTCAAGCTGAACAGGAAAAGGGGTGCCTTCCATTTCGAACGTACGGGTGATCTTCTCATTCAGAACAAATTCATGAATAGTACCATTGAATCGGTGTTTGTTTCCCATCGGATCGGTCGCCTCAAATTCATAACTTCCGTGTTTTACAGCTTCCAGTTTCAGTACCCTGTTTCCCATCCACTGTTCCACGATCTCAGCTTCTGTATGCGCTTTAAATAAAAGCTCAACAGGCAGTTCAAATTCCCTGGTGATGAGGATCTCCTGACGATCATTCTCAGCGTGTATTTTCGTTTTTCTCTCCATGATCATTTTTCCTCTCTATAATTTTTCATGATGGATTCGAGCTTGTTAAAGCGGTCATCCCAGAGTTTTGCAAATGGTTCAATAAATTCGGCCACATCTTTTAATCCCTGCGGATTGAGATGGTAGATCATTTCCCGTCCTTTCTGTTCCTGTTCCAGCAGATCACATTCAGTAAGGATCTGAAGGTGTTTCGAAACTGTGGGGCGGGAGGAATCAAAATTAGAGGCAATGGTACCTGCTGTCATGGATTGAGTAGCCAGCAGCACCAGAATGGCTCTTCTGGTTGGGTCGGCAATAGCCTGAAATACGTCGCGTCTTAAATTCATATGTAGTTATTTGACTACATAAATATATATGTAGTTAAGTGGCTACGCAAATATTTATTTGATAAGGATTATTTATTGACTGATTAGGTACTCAGACTTGGTATTTGGTTTATCCGGTGGGTATCTTTGGATCGTTGAAAAGCCGGTTCCTTCAGGCACAAAGGAGCAAAGGCATAAGAATAAATTTTAAAGGGACTTTGAACCTCTGTGCCTTTGTCCCTCGATAACTCTTATAATGACACACGAAGAAATTTTAGATCAATTGGAAAGCGGAGAGATCAGAGCCGCTAATAAAACAGAAAACGGCTGGGAAGCGAATGTGGAGGCCAAAAAGGCCATCCTTGAAGCATTCAAAAATGGTGTAAACACTTCCTATGAAGGCATTTATGAGGGATTTGTAGATAAGCATAACATCCCGCCAAGATATTTTGAACCCGAAGACGGAGTACGTTTGGTGCCTGGTGGTTCTTCGGTGCGAAGAGGAGCATATGTGGCTTCAGGTGTGATCATCATGCCACCGGCTTATGTGAATATCGGTGCATACGTAGATTCGGGTTCTATGGTAGACAGCCATGCCCTCGTTGGTTCATGCGCCCAGATCGGAAAGAATGTGCACTTGTCAGCAGGTGTTCAGATCGGGGGAGTTTTGGAGCCGGTTGGAATGAGTCCGGTAGTTATTGAAGACGATTGTTTTATCGGAGCTGGTGCTGTGATCGTGGAAGGAATAGTGGTAAAAGAACGAGCGGTGATAGCGCCGGGTGTCACGCTGTCCAAATCGATTCCGGTTTATGATGCTGTGAATGAAGAAGTTCGTGAACGTGGTTCAGAGATACCAGCAGGTGCAGTGGTGATCCCTGGAACACGACCAATGAAAGGGGAGTGGGCTGAAAAAGAAAAGCTCAGTATGGCCTGCCCGATCATTGTGAAATACCGTGATGCGGACAGTGATGCCTCGCTCGAGTTAGAAGACGCGCTGCGTTAAAATCTCGTAGTCATTCCGGACTTGATCCGGAATCTGTAGTGTCTGGTAGAATATCAAAAGCCTGTTGGGATATCCTGACAGGCTTTTTTTTGGACGTGTGGGTAACTGCCAGAGCAACGAGTGTTATTCTGCAACAGAACTACGTAACCAGATTGAGCCTGATAAACAAAAAAGTGTTCCACAGATCCATCCTGAGTCCTATTCCAAAAAACGCTCCATATAGCCAAGAATGGCTTTGGTCTCCATCATCACACTAACATGACTTTGTGAAGGGATAATAGCCAATTGTGACTTGGGCATGGGTTGCATATCCGCCATCACATCACCACCCAGTAATCGATAAGTCTTCATCAACTCGATCTTATCGGTTCCGTCATTGTCGCCCGCAATGATCAATACTGGTGCAGTGATCTTCGCAATATTGGAATCTCCAATATCCAGTGGCACTTTCATAAACCCGACCATTTGTGTGGTGAATTTCCTCCAATCCGATTTAACAGGTGCTACTGCTTCATATCCGGTTTGAAGGGGGGTATTATCAAAGAATTCAGGCTTAAAATCATCAAAGGCATCATTCCCGATCGACAGCCATCCCGAATCTTTGTAAACAGAAGAAATGATCACCAGTTTTCTTAAACGTTCGGGGCTTTGCACCGCAAATTGATACGCCACAGAGCCGCCCATACTATATCCGGCTACATCAGCACTATCTATGCTCAGGTAGTCCATCAGTTTTTCTACATCACTTGCTAAATTAGCAATAGAAAATTCTCTGTCAGAGTAAGGCGAATGTCCGTGTCCCTGAAATTCAATAGCGATCACTTTCCTGTTTTTTGACAGTTCTGGTATCAATTCACTCCAATTCATCTCGATCGTGTAAAAAGAACCGTGCAGTAAGATAATGGGATCACCCTCTCCATAGACTTCATAATACATTTCTATACCATTCACAGGTGCAAGTCCGCTCTCAACCGGTTTGAGTTCCTGTGCATTTGTTTTAGATGTGGCAAGAATTACCATCGCGATCAGAAGCAAAGATTCTGGCAGATTGTATGATTTTAAGGGCTTTTCCATTCGGGTACTTGTTTTTAGGATCAGATCTGCCCTTTATACTTGGGATCGAAGTCAACCATCCATTCAATACCATATTTATCCCGGAACATACCGAAGTATGAACCCCAGGGACTATCAGCCATGGGCATTTCAATTTCTCCTCCTGCAGAAAGACCATTAAATAATTTCTCGGCTTCTTCTTTGCTTTTCGCACTTATGGATATTTTACTCCGGTGCTCATTTTCATTGGTCCGACCCATGATCTCAGGAACATCGTTTCCCATTAAGATATTCGGACCGATAGGTAAGGCGATATGCATTATTTTATCGGCTTCCTCTTCCGAAACCTGAAATTCTTCACTAGCCAGATCTTTGAAGCGCATGACTTGTGCAAACTCTCCTCCGAATACTGATCTGTAAAAATTGAATGCTTCTTCAGCATTTCCGTTGAAGTTGATGTGAGGATTGATCAGTGCCATAGTAGTATTATTGGTTAGGGTTGTTCACAAATGTACTACTTAAACACAAATATAATCACGTCAATAAAAGAGGGGAATTGCGACAGGGGAGAGATTTCAGTGAACAGTATGCAGTGGGCAGTGATCAGGATTAGTTCTGGTTCCGTAGCTCTGCTGCGGAACCCAAACAGAGGCTTTGCCTCACTACATCATCCTATTCACTCTCGTTTCCAACATCTGGTTGGAGAATGGAAGCTGGAGCTTCCAGCAAGCATTCCGCAGCAGAGCTAGGGAACGAGGTTTAAGCAGAATACAGTGAGCAGTTAAAACAGTACCTCAAACTACTGCCAGCTGTCTGAGCTAAGAGATAAATTATTAAAAAGCCTGTCGGGATTAACTGACAGGCTTTTTTTAAACTTGATAAGATTGTTAATGAGTTAACTCATCACTCCTTAATCATATTCTGAAATGCCGAGCCAAAGATCAGGTAGGCAGTATTGCCAGCTATGGTACCTTCGTTTTGTCCCCAGAGGAATGGCCAGTCGTCAAAGTTTTCAAAATGATCGGGCCTTCTGAACAACAGTCCCGGAGCCACGTTGCCTGGAATAAAAGAGAAATCAGCCCGGTTGTTACCATAAAACACTTCTTTAGGACGAACAGCACCCAGTGTGGCCACTAAAGAATAATTGTGATAAGGATGATTTCCAAATAACCAATCGGTTGCTTTGAAAGCATGACTTCCATCAATGATTTCAGGGAAATATTTATTGGCGAAAGTGATGGTAGTTCCGAATCTTACGATTCCACCGCCTCCTGCCCAGTTTCCTAAACCTATTGGTACACCATAAGGGTTATTTCTTTCCAGCCCGAGTATATAATCCTTGTATTGTTTTATATATGGGCGGAGATCTTCTTTATACTCTTCATCCATGTAAGGGATGGCTTCAAGCGCGGTAACAATTCCGAAGTTTACATTACGGTCTAAAATAGGCCATAGATCTTTAAGGTATTTGTCAGCATACTCCTGCTCGCCGGTTGTAATGTATAACTGAAGATTAGTACCCAAATCACCAAGAGAACTCCACCAACCAAAGTTATTGTTGTCATCTTCTTCTGCGGCAAGTAATTCGTTTGCTTCTTTAAGCAGGCGTTGGGATTGTACTAATGCTCTTTCAGCCAGATCATCATTATACCCTTTCAGTGCCCGGCTGGCAGCTGCGAAGGTCATTGCGGCTCTGAGATCAAGACTTGGACTACGGGTGGTAAATGCCCACATGTCATCTTTAACTCCACTGGATTTGCCGTCCGCTGCAATTTCATAGGGACCAAGTTCCGGATTATAAGGAAGTCCGTCAGTAATGGAAGCAGCATCACCCAGGTGATGGTAATTATCGAGTACAGCATTTGAAAGTGCATCCGACATATGACCGATAATTTCGGCTTGTGCCACTAAATTCAACATGCCGTGTTCGATATACTGCAATACATCCGGTGTTCCATCAGGACGATGAAGGTCTACATATCGTTGTTCCTGATCTATGAAAGTCTGATCTCGCTGAGGTTTAAAATATTCCCAGGCTTTTACAAAGTTATCTACTACCGAGATATTTGATTCGGTTTCGATATCAAAATCTCCGGCATCGAAAAATCCGCCAACATTCAAACCCGGAATAGTTTCATAGGGTTCAAATTTGGTATCGGTTGTAGGTCCCTGGCTGTGGAGGTCAAAGTGATCAGTATTGGTTGGAGCCTGAAGGTAGCCTTCTTTAAAAGGTTCGCCATGCCATACTCTGTAAGCCTCATTTACAAACATATGATTCATATGGATTGGCACCCAAACGTCATTTGTGGCATCTGTCATCTGATCGTATACATCATCCTGGATGATAAAATGATTTGTTTTATGATCGCCGTACCGGATAAAGTAAATACCCGGAGTGGTAACATCAGAGAAATCGAATTTCACATAGTGATACTTGAAATAATCCCCCCACGATACCACATCCCCGGTGAAAAATTCAGTAATACTGCCATCCGGCTCAATTTTATGTAAAGAAGCTGTTGAAAGGGGAGTGTCTTTTTTGTCCAGTTCAATAACAGATACTTTTCTTTGAGAAGGAATGTATCCAACCTGAGAAAATCCGATGTTTGGTTCTCTGATCCAGCCTTCTACCGCATTTGGTTCAACGGTCCAGGTAAGTACTTTGCCTGTTTTTCCAGCTGGCAGAAGACTTCGCACAACGTACCATCCGTTTTGAGCCAGAATACGTCCGTCGAACAGCATCAGGTCAGCATCCTGAGAAGTGATCTTTACCATTCGAGTAGGTTCATCAGGAGCGATGATCAGGCTTCGGCCGGTTTCGAGAGGAAGGGGATCAACAAATTTACCAGTACCTCTGTCATCGGAGGTTACATATCCCTTGTACTGTTTGAGTTTTTCACTATTAGGTCTTGTGATTGTATTCCCAACAACATATCGCGGAAACAAATTGATTCGCCCATCCATCAGGTAAGTTTTATTCCAATATTGTGAAGGAAGGAATTCGAGATTAAATCCGGCATCTCCTTCAAGCTCTGCGGGAACGGGTTTATCAAGATATACCGAGATCTCAACACCACTGCCTTTAGCGCTTACAACTACTCTGGATTCAAAATCAAAATCATTATATCGCAGTGTTGCCTCGATACTTTTGGAGTCCTCACTTACAATACGATTTGAGATTTCCGGTACAAGATCCCACTGTTCAGGAGTATTACTTAATCTGATAGCACCCCCTTGAGAAGTTCTTACCCCGTGGTGAATGATCTCAATACCGGCATTCTTTTCATCATTAAACCCACCGGTAAATAAATTACTGTACACGAGTACATTTACACCCTGGGTTTCAAAATACTCGAGATCGTTAAGTTCCAGGCTTTGACTCCATCCGTTACTTGTATACCCAAATAGTAGTACAAGTAGCGGTATAATAGTTAGTTTCTTCATGTTTAGTTATTGGCTAGGGTTAAATATGCGATCCAATCAATGTTAGTTATTCCGCTTTAAAAAGTGTTGGAATATAAACTGCTTGAAATACCCGTAAGAGAAAATTTTCTCTCATTTATTTTACCACAAAGTGGATTTAAAAGAGGCATTACAGACTATAATAAGTTTAATAAAAAAGAGTAATTAGCAAAGTCTATTAACGATATTCTTTTTAAAATTTGTCAAAACCACATAATTTTTTTGCGCAATATTGCTCAAAATTTTGCCTAACTCTTTGTAAGTTCAAGTTTTGGAAAATAATTTCAGAAGTGAATATCAAATCTTTCAGAGTCGATCGTATTTCCCTAAAATCGTGAAAAAGACATTAACCCCGGGTTTATAGAACTGACCTACGTTTACAATAGTGGAATAAAGATCGAACAAAGGGCGTAGGGCCTGCGGTCAAATCATTTTTGCAATAACCAGTTACGGGCTTCAGTTTCACCAAAAAAGACTTTAAAACGTGCCATTCTGTTAACGGCTACTGTTTCAGCGTATTGGTTTACTTTATGAGGAACTGAGACCGCGGCGATCTTATAACGGAACCCAAATACTTCTGCTACTTTCTCACCGGTATAAAATCGGATCATTTCATTTTCAGGAACAGATAATCCTGAGGAGTCGACAAGTAGTAGTTTTGTATTCTGCCGGTCCGCTTCTTCTTTAATTTCATAGATCATCTGAACAGCATTTTCAGTGGTCCATTCACCGGAGATCTTTACATAAAGGTGATCCGGTTTGTTAGTGAATTCTGTTTTCATTGGTATGATCTTTAATCCCCGGTAGCAAAAAAGTGTATAATTCAGGCCTTTTTAACAAACTCGGATTTGAGCGCCATTGCCCCGAAGCCATCAATTTTGCAGTCTATGTTATGATCACCGTCGGTTAAGCGGATGTTTTTAACCTTCGTTCCTACTTTGATAGCCTGTGAAGCTCCCTTTACAGGCAGGTCTTTGATGATGGTAACCGAATCTCCATCCTGAAGTAAATTACCATGTGCATCTTTAACCACGAGTCCTTCTGCTTCGTCCCGTATATGTTCCGGATTCCATTCATAGCCACATTCCGGGCATACCATTAATGGATCCATTGGGTAGGTGTATTCGCAATTGCACTTTGGGCAGGGCTGGGTTTCTTCTGACATCGTATCCGGGCTTTTTAGAAAATCGAAAGAAGATATGAAAATGAAACAGGAAGGAGGTATCAAAATCTGATAATTCTGAATATTTCAGAATTTTGATTAATGATGCAGAGTCAGTAACCCGGGTATACTGGTATCAATCTGTAGTAACACTGCTAAGTTCATTGATCAGGCCCTCAAAAATGAACCCATGGAATGGAAATACAGCAAACCAGTATAATCGTCCGGCTAACCCCAAAGGCCTGAATGTTGCAGTCTGGATCAACGAATCACCTTCCAGTTTAAATTCAAGCCAGGCTTCTCCGGGGAGTTTCATTTCCGCAAAGAGCAGGAGCCGGCCCTCCTTCTTATCAGCATAGATAACCCTCCAGAAATCCAGGGAATCTCCGACTGAAATGGAAGTCTGGTTGGTTCGTCCTCTTCTTAAACCAACACCGCCGAATACTTTATCCAGAAAGCCTCTGATCTTCCATAACCAATTTCCGTAATACCATCCGTTTTCACCACCAATACTCCAGATCCTATCGATGCAGGCTTGTTGATCTTTTACGGGTTTCACTCGTTCATCTTTGAAGCATCCGTATTCGGGCACAGTATTAAAATCTGATATGCTGATATTCATACCACTACTTGAGTATGAGTCTTTCCAGCTGGAATCAATTTCGTTGTGCTCAACTTTATAGAAAGCTCTGCGGAGCGCCTCTTTATAGGGAATCGGATGTACACCCACGATATCATTGATTTTATTATCTCTGCAAACCACTTCTACTTTCATACTATCGACCAGAGAGCGGGCCAGTTTGTATGAAGTTGAGGTAACGAAGTAAAGCCAGTATGACGACAACTTCGGAGTCATGACCGGCACGGTCCATATCTTTCTTTTCAGATTTCTGACCTCAGCAAGAGCAAGCAGCATTTCTTTGTAAGTAAGGATGTCATCACACCCGATGTCAAAATTTTTATTGTAGGTTTGTTCATTCAATATGCAGGCAGTCAGGAAACGAAGTACATCCGAAATACCAATCGGCTGACACTTTGTTAGCAGCCACTTCGGGGTGATCATGACCGGGAGTTTTTCCACCAGATCTCGCATGATCTCAAAAGAAGCACTACCCGATCCGACTATGATCCCGGCTCTGAGGCAGGTGAAGTTATAACCACCTTTACTTAACTCATTTTCAACATTCTTTCTGGACTGAAGATGATCTGACAATTCATCCTCATTGATGATCCCGCTAAGGTAGATCACTTGTTGTACAGAAGTATCAGTTAAACGATTTCTGAAATTCACGGCACATTGCTCCTCAAGTGATTTATAATCATCAGAAGAAGACATGGAGTGCACCAGGTAATAAGCTATATCAATATCGGAGGGAATATTAGAGAGGGAATTTTTATCCAACAGGTCCACTTCAATAACACTCAACTTTTCTTTCAGGTCGGGGGGAGGAGTAAATCTTTTTCTGTCTCTGACACAGCAAACTACATGATGCCCTTGTTTTATAAGCAAGGGTAGAAGTCGTTTACCTATATATCCCGTAGCACCTGTAAGAAGTATTTTCATGGATTGATTCTGATCCGTATCTGTTTGAGCTTAGTGCTCAGGCAACTCAACCAAAAAAAACTCTCAGGAGTTTGCTTAGACAGAATTATTTACCTCAGAAGGAGGTTCGGGTGGTTTTTTTCTGAGATGCATTAATGTAAGAATCCCGATCATAATAAAGGGTAAAGCAGAAGCAAAGATCTTCAGATTCATTGCCAGTACTCCGATCAATGGAATAAAAAGGAGTAACAGGGATAAGCAGGAGAGCCCGACATAGCTTAGTTTTCGATCCGGAGTTTTTTGAAAAAGGGTTATTACCAGCAATATTTGCCCAAGTAATGGGATCACCGTAAAGGGATGCAATACCGACATGGGATCGGTAAACAACCCGGAGAGAATCATCCATTCGGTTTCTATGAGAAATCCGCTTTGGTCGGTACCCCATTCAAGGTATCCGATGAAAGAGCTGAGAATAAGCCCTAGATTCAGAAGTTTGGCTTTGGCAGTATGCATGGAAATTAGATTACTTAGAAAGGCCATACCTTTGACGCCGCTTAGCTCAGGAGGTTACAAAATGCAGCGCCGATACAGGATTATTAAGAGCAGAATAGATTTCGAATTTCTATTCCTGTAATAACTCCACATTGACATACAGCCAGTATTATTATCTTTTTTTGAAAGTAATCTCAGGCCGGGTTGATAATTGTTTTGATGTTTCTATCAATTGGGTTTTCAGGAAACCCGCGTCAGAAAATTCAGCCGATTCTTTTTCCCATCCCACAAAAAAGTAAAAGCTATACTGATCAGCCCGTTTCAAAAAGGCGAGCTCAGTATGTGTGATTCCACTCCCCGTGGAAGGCGCTTTTGTGAATGAAATGAAATTATCTGTGGGGATCAGAAGTCCCATGCCAAGAAAGTCGTTGATCTCAGTTTGGGCTCCATGTGTCATCAGGATATTAAAACCCGACTGATTGAAGTCCGAGACTTCAGCTCCTTTCAGATTAACAATGCCCGTCACCAAAGTATCTTTGGTCTCGCCTGAGAAAGTTATCTCACTTTGATACCAGCGTGTATTGGCCCAGGTCGTGATCTTTTCAGTAAGTTCATAGTCGGTACCATCTACACTCCAGCCTGAGTACTTCAATTCAAAGACCGATCTGACGGGTCCTTCAATAATCTTTCGGAACTCCGCATGATCTGTGTGTGCTAATCGTTTAAGTTGTCCGTTCTTTACAATAGCCAGGGCACCGGCGCCAAGTGAATTTCCAACTTTAAGGATGTCCATTCCCCAGGGTTGGAGCGAGTGGTAGTCCTCATCAATACCGATGGTATGGGTAACCATTTCCGATGTTCTCTTGCCAAAGATGTCCTTGCCGTTTCGGGAATCGAAGTAGCTTCTGAATGCAACCAGATTATTCTCCCAACCTGGTCCTTCATATTGATATAAGTACGGAGTGCTTTGAGCCACATGGTTTGCAGGACGTACATTTTGCCTCACCGATTCAAAATGATCATCTCTGTCCGGGCTGTATCCAAGATTAACCTGTGTTTCTGCTTCAAATTCAGGATAGCTCTCTTTTGGAACTCCCTTCAAAGAAATAGTTTCTGATTTTCCCGCAGCTACAGATAGCTGAAATATGAGCTCATCCCAGTCCCCATCACCATTAATATCATCAAGCTGAGCAGGAATGAGTGATCCATCGTAATGTGATAAAACAGGGAGTGATCCGGGTTCTGAACTGAGTTTTGAGGAAGGAATAATGATGTTCTTGTGATCCCAGTCGGTATCCGAAGTATTAGATACCGTAAAGGTATCAGATGGAGCAGAACAGCTTGCCCAGATCAGAAATACAATACCAAGCAGCTCAGGCTTCATTTATTCGCTCCCGATATAACGAACCATTTCAGTAGCTGCCAGTAGAAATGCACCAACACCAAAATCACTGGTTGAGTTTTCATCAACGATCTGTCCGGGAATAGCCTTTTCTCCGATGGGTTGAACATACCCTAATCTGCCATCGGGTTGGATGGCTGTTTTGGAGAGATACTTCCAGCCTTTAAGAGCTACCGATTTATATTCTCCTTCATCAAGAATACCATTGTTTATCCCCCAGAGCATGCCAAAAGTAAAAAATGAAGTACCACTGGTTTCAGGACCCGGTGCCTGTTCAGGATCAAGCAGACTTCTTGTCCAGTAGCCTTCAGGTTGTTGTGCTTCTTTAAGTGCTCCGGCCATAGAAGTGAACACATCCACATATTCCTCCCGATACTGATTGTCTTCAGGCAGCTTATCAAGAGTGCGGGCCAGGGCTGCAAACACCCATCCATCACCACGGGACCAGAAATCCTTTTTGCCAGAATTTGTCTTGTGCTCTGGATAAATGTATTTGGCATCACGATACCAAAGGCCAGCTTCTTCATCATAGACCCGTTCCTTAGTGAAGCTAAAATATTCATGTAGTTTATCAAGATAGATGTCATCTCCGGTAAGCTCATACATGCGTGGCATCACCGGCATTACCATATATAGACCATCGATCCACCACCAGTATCCATCCTCATCCGTATGTACCTGATAGTTCATGACCTCTTTTGCCCGGGCGATCTTGTATTCCTCAGGATCTAGCTGATAAAGATCGATATACACCTGAAAGCAGGCCTGCCAGTCACCAAAAAGCACATGCTCATTGGTCTCCCCGTATGTAAATTTCCATTCCTCCGGATTTTCTGACTTGGCACCCTGCCATTCATTATGATCAGCCCAGGTGACACTATAATCCAGGTATTCCTGTTTTTGGGTCAATGAATATGCTGCAAGGTTACCAATGTGATAGGCCGAATTATGCCAGAACGGCCACTCTTTAGCATCCGGATGTTCACTTTGCCAGGTATCGTTAACAGTGGTCAGAGCTTCGATCACATCCTGCTTTTGTGGAAGGGGAAGAGAGTTTTTCTGATCATGTTTTTCTGAGCAGGTCCATGCAGTGAAAACAAAAAGAATCAGAAAGTAAACAGAGCGGTTATTCATCATCTTGGCTATAGGCTGTTAGTTAAAAAGTAACATATGCACTTAATCTAACAATCTATAGGAAGAATCGGATCAGAAAAAATGAGGTCACTTCTTTGCACCATTTAGTTGATGCCATCCCACCAGGCATCGAAACTTCGTGTAATGTCATTCATATCCACTTTTTCCCCGATGAGAGGAGTGAAGAGTGGGATCGGGTTTTCCTTATCCTTATTCAATTCTGACACCCGTTTCAAGGGTTCATCCCAGGGATGCATAGCTAATACATACTTGGATGAGTGAACCGGGAATAAACGCTTTGCATTCAGGTCGCGGGCAGCCTGCAACACCTGATCGGGATGCATATGGATCTCTTTCCAGGCATCATTGTATTGCCCGTTATCCAGAATGGCGAGGTCTACAGAACCAAATTGCTCACCTATCTCAGCAAAGAAGGAGTCGTAGCCGCTGTCGCCACCTACATAGATTTTGAAGTTTGGAGTCTGAACCACAAAGGAAGCCCAAAGGGTATTTTTGCGGGCAAAACCACGTCCCGAGAAATGTCGTGCAGGAAGGGTATGGATGATGAAACCCGAATCAGGTTCAGTGGAGTCATTCCAGTCCTGCTCTGTGATCTCGTCCAGAGAATATCCCCATTCCTGAAAATGAGAGCCCACACCAAGTCCGCAGAAAACATGTTTTACCTTGCCTTTCAATCCAAGAATGGTCTCATGATCCAGATGGTCATAATGATCGTGACTGATGAGGAGGTAATCGATCTCCGGGAGATCTTCCACGGTATAGCGGTCGGTTCCCTTGAAGGCTTTAACCGTTCCGGGAATAGGGGAGGCATTACCACTGAATACCGGATCGACGAGGATCGTTTTTCCATCCAGCTGCATGAAGTAGGAAGAGTGGCCAAACCAAACCAGAATATTTTCGTTCTCATCAAGATCCTTAAGGTTTTCCTTTACGGAAGGAATCGAATCCTTTGGCTCGGTGCGGGGATGTTTCCTGAAGAACTGATCGATGAGGATACTCATATAGGAATGTCCTTCAGAGAGATCAGGAGTCACACTGAGATTTTTAAAACTTCCGTCCCGGTAATTGGGGGACTCAGAGATCTTTTCAACATGCTCTCCGGATGGTGCCTTTCCGAATTTGGATTGCTTCATATACAAAAAAGTGGCGACAGTAAGCACTGCCGCAAGACTGAGGAAAGTGATCATCAGGTATTTTAAGATTTTGGAGATAAACTTCATTTACGAAGATATGAATACAGAATTTGAGTCAGCTAATTTGTTCACAACAAACATCATTGTCCATCAAAATAATGACCTCTGAAATATTGGCGAAATAAGTGAACATGAAATAAGTGTGTCCCGTCGGATTTCGGGACAAATAATTCCACACCGGCTGATACTTGTTCAGTTACCTTGAGTTTTATGAACCTTTGGAATTATTTAGCGAATGAAATATAAACGCGCCAATGTTTCAGCGTCTTGATCTTTTCGTTCTTTTGGATCAAGCCAAAAGGACAATACCCCCAACTTCCGCTGGTACCGAAAGGGAAACCGCCCAGGTGGACGCTTGAACCAGGAGGGGAATTGTATTAATCTCAGCTCCGTTAGCTTCAAATAGCCTGACAACCCGGGAATCACGAATCCTGAGTTGTCAGATGATATCTTAAAAGTTTATCCCGATGTAAATATTTGGCTCAAAAAGAAAGTATCTCCTCCATTTATCGTCCAACTGCTTAAATCCATCAGGAGCATTGTTACCAAACATCCAGTGCTGACTATGAATCTGAGGTTCTATGAAAAATCGTTTTTTCTTACCAATCGAGATATGGTAGCCTATGTGATATGAATTATAAACTTTAAAACCATTTCCAAGTTTATTGCCGTCCAGATCCGTATAGGTTTGAAATTGAGGCAGCACTTCAGCAGTTGCAAATAGCCCTTTCCAAATCATACGCTGGTACGTTATACCTATTCCGGTTTCCCGTACATGTCCCGGGTAGAATTCACTTTCTGTCTCAAGTTTATCCAAAAGACCATCCCACCAGGTGATCCCCAGTGGTTGAAACAATCGCCATGTAGCAAACTTCACACCCACGATGTTCTTATTATCCAGATTACGTTTTACATGAAGCTCAATCATTTGGACATTTTGTCGATCGTCCCACGAATCCCCGATTGGATCAGTTATAATAAAATAAGGTAAGCTTACACGGTACTTATGAGCTATTTCAGCTTCTTTATCTACCGTTGATTGAATTTGAGCGAAAGCACTGGATGTGCAAAAAAGTATAAGAATGGTTAATAGTCTTTTCATGATACTAATGTTTTTGTGATCGTTCCGATTTCACAAAGCAATCCCGCTATTCTCAGTTTAGTTAGTGATTGAGAATGGAATCATCATCCGATGATTATGCACTCTGCTTAATCGATTTGATGATGCAAAGATGCGGAGGATAGGAGGGTGAATCGTCCCGAAATGTAAATCCGAACGTTATAGTGAGATTCAGGACTTTTTAAAAACAGGCTTAACTTTGATTAGCCGTCAACCAGGCTTTTGGTGTCATGCCTTCGGTTTTTTTAAAGAAGGCATTAAATACCGATTTAGAATTAAAGCCGCTTTCATACGCCAGGGCTATAAGGGTAAGGTGGCTGTTGGAAGGATCCAGGGCCTTTGCTTTGAAGTTCTCCAAACGAAAACTATTGATGTATTCATTGAAGTTTTGGCCAACTCGTTCGTTCAGCAACCAGGATAGCTTGTTACTGCTGATATTAACGTTTTCGGCTAGCTCGGGTAAAGATAAAGTTGGGTTTAGAAACCACTTTTCATCCTTCATTCCTTTTCCGAAAATTTCTAACACCCTGTCGATCTCAGCAGCTGACATTAAGGCTTTGGATGGGGCAATTGGTATGTGTTCTTCGGGATCAGTTGGCAGTAGTTCTGGACGGAAAGTGGCTTGCAGTAAATCCTGAAACCTCTGATACCGGTGCAATGGTTTAAGCAGCGGAATATTCATAAAATTTATGATCTGACCGGTACGCATCCTGATGTTTTCTTCCAGATAGTCCAAAGCCATTTCGTGTTTGTCCAAATGGACCAACAAAAAAAGTTGCCAGGGAAAAAGTGTCCCCCCGGAATCCTCTTTTATCATTGAACTAACCCTGCTGATATCAACATCGATCTTATCTTCCGGATTAACCAACTTGTACAATACTCTGCATTCTTCTGGTCTCTCTGCAAAAGGGGTTTGATCCAGAAATTCATTTAGTTGTTCGTACTCTTTGGTAAGAATTAAGCAAAGTTGCTTTAAAGCAATGGGATGAGTAAAACCGGGATTGATGCTCAGGGAGGTCTCTATATATTCCAGCGCTTTCGGGTAGTCCTCGTTTAAATAATGAATATTTGCTTTGGTGAAATAATGATTCGCAGATAAAGGGTTTATTTTTAAAATATTATCGGTATGCCAGAGCGCTTTTTCGAAATAACCTATGGCTGTATACAATTCACATAAGCCTTCTTCGGCTTCCGTATAAGATGGATTGGATTCTATCGCTTTTTGAAAAAAATCATGGCCATCGATGAAATCCCAATGCCCCCAAAACGACAATGTCGCTTTACTGAAATATCCTATATAGGATCGTTTGTCCAGCTTAAATCCTTTTCTGAGATTCTCTTCTGACAGCTGTAATAAGTCTTTATTATTTCCCCAGGACCCGGACATGGCATAGCAATACGCCAAACCAAAGTAAGGCAAAGCAAATGAGGGGTCTGTCGCTACACATTGTTCATAGCATTCTACTGCATTTCTGATTCCTTCGCCATCCCACCTTAAATGCTGATAACGACCTTTTAGATAAAGGTCGTAGGCCTCCACATTTTGTGTTGGGGCTTCAATTAAATGTTCCTGAATGTTGAGGTGGCCAAAATTTTCCCGGATCTGGTTAGCAATGTGTAAGCTTATTTCATCTTGCAGTGCAAAGATATCTTCCAGATCCCGATCGAAATTTTTTGACCAGAAGTGAGTTCCGTCTTCAGTATTGATCAACTGCGCGGTAATACGGACCCTTTTTTTGAACTTCCGGACACTCCCCTCCAAAATGGTACTCACTCCTAACTGCCCACCAATGGTTCGCACGTCTATATTTTTATTCTTAAATGCGAAAGAGGAGGTGCGGGCAATCACTTTCAATCCCTTCACGGTGGTCAGGGCATTGATTATTTCTTCAGTAATGCCATCGCTGAAGTATTCGTTCTCAGGGTCAGTACTCATATTAACAAAAGGGAGAACCGCAATGGATTTGTTGGAGGATGATATGGGTAAATAGTTGCTGATTTCTACGGTACCTTATTAGGGCTTCTATGAACTGAGGTTGAATGTAGTGAGGGTAGGGAAGAGTTGCTTCGCAATTCCTGAACTTAGCCCGGAATGTTGAGAAGAAGAGTGAGGTGAATAGTAGCGGATCTCATTCTCGTTCCTTAGCTCGGCTGCGGAATGCGGTTAGGAGCTCTGCCCCCATAAGTGCAAGCGTCCGATGGTACCGATAGGAAAACCGTGCAAGCGGACGCTTGAACCAGGAGAGGATTTGAAAGATGTGAAAAGTCTGATTGGGGATATGTCAATTTAGATTGGTACAACTGATATTCTGTTGCAATCTCAAACCGCCAGTGCCTTATTCGCAATAGCCAGTCCTTTCACAAAAGCCTGAATGATGGCTTCGATGGTATCCGGTGAGGCTCCTTTGGATGTGAAGATATGTTCTTCCTTTTCCAGAGTGAGGGTGGCAATGACCAATGATTCTGTATCAGGGGAGAGGATCTCCACTTCGTGCTTCACTACTTCAACAGGAATGAATTCATCGGTCTCCGCTTTTATTGCGGTGAGTACAGCATCCAGTGGGCCAACCCCCTGATCCAGCGAAATGACTTCTTCTCCGTTCGGTAATCTCAGTTTAACGGCAGCACTCACGAGTCCGTGCATGCGCATGGTGAGTTTGTAATCGAGCACTTCAACCGGGTGTTCCAGGTTGGTGTCTTCGTTGTACACCAGCGACTTAAGTGCTTTGATCTCTTCTTCTTTAAGTGTCTTTCCTTTTTTATTGATACCGTTCACATACTGATCATAAAGCCGGGTATGTTCTTCATCCATCGCCACATTACCGAGCAGCATCTCCCGCGATTGTCCCCAGCTCATACGCTGGATATCAGGAAACCCCGATTCTATATATTGCTGAATGCGTTCCAGCTTTGGGGAAAGAACAGGGGAGGAGAGGGAATACTTCGCCACGATGTGGGAGCTCTTCAGTCCTGTTCCGGTGAGTACAAACAGACATTTCTTTCCTTTGAACTGATCGAGGTTATTCTTGAAAGCAACCAGCGGAATGGCACAGGCGGGTTCAGTGAAGAGTCCTTCCTGAGTGGTCATTTCTTTCATTGACTCCAGGAGTTCATTTTCAGTAGCGGTGTAGGCCAGGCCTTCCGTTTCCTGGATGCCTTCCAGCACTTTGTAGAAATCGAATGGATCACCAACAGCTACGGCATCAGCCATGGTATTCACGTGATCGGCTATGATCTTTTCTTTTTTAAAGATGCCTTCCACAACCGGCGAACTCTGTTCAGGTTGTACAGCCACGAAAGCAGGGATCTTGTCAATAAGCCCGGCTGCCTTGAGTTCTTTAAATCCTTTGAAAATGGCTGCGAAATTGGTTCCTGCTCCAACCGGCACAAATATATAATCGTAATCAACCGGACCTTGCTCATACAGTTCATAAGAGAACGACTTCTGTCCTTCCTGACGAAATACATAATCGCCTGCCAGGTAATAATTACCTGACTTTGCAAACTCCCGGCATAATAATTCACAGGTCTTGAAATCACCTTTGATCTTAATGATGGTTGCATCATAGATCGTGGACTGAGCTAGTTTAACTTCCGGAGTTTTCTCTGGTACAAATACAAAACACGGGATCTTGAAGTAGCAGGCATAAGCAGCCACGGAAGCCGCCATGTTTCCGGTTGAGGCAAGGCATATCGCATCGGCGCCAAGTTCCAGGGCTTTGAGCACTTCGATATAACTTCCGCGATCTTTAAAGCATCCCGTTGGATTTTCATATTCAAGCTTGGCGTACACCTCAGCACCGTAATTCTCAGAGATCCGGGTCAGCTTCCGGAGAGCGGTGTAGCTTGTCTTCAGAGGATCCGGCTGGATATCCTTTAAAGGATATTGAATTTCCTGCCTCGGCTCCTTGTAGTCAACGGTAAGTACATTTCCACACTTGGTGCAGTACGTACTGGTTTCTCTTTCATCATTGATGGTATTGCAGGAAATACAGCGCAGGGTATATCCGGAATTGGTGCTTCTCATGAACAAATAGTTAAAAATTCACACAAAAATACGAAGCTTAGCGTTATCAAAAAATTAATAAAAAAGCGCTTTTCTGAAAGAAGAGGCAAAGTAGCAGAGTTACAAAGTGACAAAGACACAATAGTGGTCATCCTGATCCCGAATGCTCGGGAGAAGGAACTGGTCGGATAAAAGTTCTGAACCTTCCTTTGGTTCAGGATGATTGAAAAAACCGACGAACAGTTTACCTGTCACATCGGCAAAAAGATGATCTCTTCGAAATCCATGTCCAGCTCTTCGAGGACGGGGCCGGCGATCTCCACGATCTCCTCTTCAGAATAGTCTTCTAAACCCTCCAGTTTCACATAGAGGGTATCGTTGTGTTCATCCACATGGTACTCAGCTTCGGTAGATTCAAAACTGTCTTTAAGGGTCTGAATGAGAATATTCAGATCTTCTTCGTAGGATTGGTAATCAAATTCTTCTGATGAACTCATGATATTCGGGATTGATTGCTTGCCAAAATACTCCGAGTTTGAGCCATGAACAAGCAGCTGAACAAGATTTTAAAAATTGCCCAAAAGCCAGAACGGTTGATCGTCGGTTTGATGTCTGGGACTTCCCTGGATGGTTTAGATATTGCCCTTTGTTCATGTTCAGATTCCCATCTTAAGGTATTGGAATTCGAGTCCATTGCTTATGATGAAAAACTGAGATCCAGGATCCGGGCGGTACAGTCGAAGGAAACTGTGAATCTGGAAGAAGTGTGCAGGCTTAATACGGAGCTTGCGGACCTTTATTCCGAACTTGTGCTTCAACAACTGAAAGAATGGAAGATCAGTACGGATGAAGTTGATCTGATCGCATCCCATGGACAAACCATCTACCATCTACCTGAGGAGCAACAAACCAGTACCCTTCAGATCGTGGACGGAGATCACATTGCTCAGCGTACCGGTATCATTACTATTTCAGATTTTCGGCAGAAGCATACTGCGGTTGGTGGACAGGGAGCGCCACTGGCTGCCTTGATGGATGAGTCTTTATTTCGGGATGATTCCAAAAACAGGGTACTACTAAATCTGGGCGGGATTGCCAATTTCACCTGGCTTCCTTCAAAAGATAGCGGGAAGGCTACACTGACTTCAGACACCGGTCCTGCTAATACGCTCATTAATGAGGCTATGCAGAAGTATTTTGATAAACCCTTTGATGAAGGTGGGAAAATTGCGGCTTCAGGAGCTACTCATTCCGAATTACTCAAGTACTTACTGCTGGAACCCTATTTCAGAAAGCCATTCCCGAAAACCACCGGTCAGGAGGAATTCAATCTGGAATTGGTGGAAGAACTTATGAAAGGTTACCAGATCGAACTCAATCCCAAAGATCTGGTGGCGACTTTGACTCAGCTCACCGTATACAGCATTACCCGCGCCCTTGATAAAGTAGCAGGCGATGAGGAATACGAGATGTATGTAAGCGGGGGAGGGATCCATAATCAGGTGATTATGTCCGGTTTAAAAGAGAGACTGGCTAATGCCACCATAAAACCATTTCAGGAACTCGGAATACATCCCGATGCAAAGGAAGCAGCCTTGATGGTTTTCCTGGCGAATTCCATGATCCTTGGAAACAGTTTCGAAGTGGAAGGAGAGGAAGTTAGTCTGGGTAAGATCAGTTTGTCAGAATAGTATCATTTACAAATAGGTTGGGTTTTGTTAGTGCTTGCCTAGCAATTAATTAAACATAAGTCACTACAAAACAATTGAATAAAATTTCCATTTCTGGCTTTTTATCATTTAATTGATTCAGCTTTAGGTTATGGTTTCGAAGAAGAGAGGGGTGGTTTAAAAAATTATAACCACAAAACCTTTAGGGATATGCAAGAGATAGATGATGCACTGAATGTGCTAGAGGAAAATATTAACAATATTAGTACAGTAACAGAATGGAGTCAGCTTCTTGGGTTTAACTCAGACAGGTACTTTTCAAGAGTATTTAGAAATCACTTTGGAGAACGACCAAAAGAAGTTATTACAAAAGTAAAGATCCAAAAGATCAAAGAATGTATTGCTAAATCTCCGGACGATATTTTCTATTGTATCGCCAAAGAACTAGGATTTATTGATGATCAGGCTTTGTACAAATTCACCAAACGCCATTTAGGAATGTCACCGACTGAGTTAAGAAAAGAGTGTGAAAAAGGAGTGTAGAAAAAGTGTTTAATTATCCTTGATTTAGGTCTGATACAAAAGCACATTTTAAGTGTTAATCTTAACGAGACATTAAATACAATGAATGCACAGAAGAACATAAAAAATATAATAACTCTCCTATTTGCAGTTTTTTTCATTCTCTTGAATGTGAATGCAAGTAATTTAATTCCTGAGACTGAGAGTAATGAAATGAAATATCCAGATCCTAAATCAGCGGTGTGTTCTGCTATTGGGTGTAAGGGAGGAGATAGAATATGCGGAACAGCTTCAGCAACACTTTCATTAGAAATTGAAGGTGTTGGGGGGTCTGTAGAAGTTGAGTATACCTGCTATGAAGCAACCCCGCAATAAAATGTATCATTTCCTGACACCAGAATCACTGGTGTTTGGGAAATGCATATTTAATGAAAGGCTTTACAATGAGATTCATTTTACTCTTCATATTTATCCCTTCAGTATTAAATGCACAGGTTAAATCCAGACTAATAGAAAAAATTGAGTTTGAGAGACTTCTCACACTCTCTGATGTCGAAATATATAAACCCACTTTATTCACAGTTGATAAGGATGATTACTCATTTATATATGATTATGGAAATCATAAAATATATAAGATCGGATCAGGATCATTGGATAAAAGTTTTGGTGAAGGATTAGGGGGAGGCCCAAAAGAATTCAGAAATCCAACAGCTCTTAATTATGATATTTCTGAGGATAATATTTGGTTGTCCGACCCAAGTCAAGCTAGAATAAGTATATGGGATAATGTTGGTCATCTAGTTAAAACTTTAGCATTTGATAACTCTTCTGAGGTTCCAATAGAATCTTATCCGATTTCAAAAGACAAATATGTCTGGAGACCAAAGAATTACTTCGAGAATGGAGCAGAATTAATGATATCGTCAATTGATAATTCAGTTTTACAGAGATTAGGTAAAATTGAAGGGGATGTAAAATGGGCTAAATTTAGATTGGATGGTAACATTGAAGTGGATTCATCTGGAATTTATTATGTGGGTTTTAATTCAAGCTTTATAAAAAAATATTTATTTAACGGTGAGCTAAAATTTAATGTAAGAGGTATAGAACCTATTTCAGATCCTCAAATAGAGCAAAAAAAGTTAAGTGTTCAAGGCTTGAAAAATGTAAGGATTAATAAAATAGAGGAGGATCATCCAATAGCTTATAAAGATCTTGAGATCTATAATGGTAAGATTTATTTACTTTTTTCAGGTTTGCCAACAGGTGAATCTCATCTTATTGATGTCTATGGTAAGGAAGATGGAAAGTATTTATTTAGTTATAAATCAGATGAGAAGATTTCAAAAATCGAAATAAATAATGGAAACCTTTTCGCAATTATTTATTCTGCTGATAACAATGGTGAGGCAATTCTTGCTAAATATATTATTGAATAGTATGAAATTAAATAGAACAAAAATATTATTAATTATATTCATCTTATTAAATGTTTATATGTTGTTTTTTACCATGAAAAATTCAATTGGTCTGGAAAATACTATTAGTGAATTGAGTCAAGATAAAGGCTATTATTTAGTGTTTGATTCTGACAAGTTTAAACAAAATTCAGAAATTAATTCTGATGTTAGTTTATTATTATTTTTTCCAAAAAAATATTGTAGTGCTCAAATAGATATTGAATTACTATTTCTAAAGAGAATGTACGAAGAGTATCCAAATAAAATTATTCTTAATAATAATTATACAGATTATAATATATCAACAATGATATATGAAAAAGGAATAAGAAAAACATCTGTAGACTATGTTAATACAGATTTGGAAGTGCCGGTCTTTTTTTTAGTACATGAAAATGGTAGTATTCTTTATCAATATATTTCTCAGTTTGATGATATTAAAGAGACTAATGATTTCTATAATAAAATGAGTTTAATTTTATCCTTATAGAGAATTATAATAATCTTCAAGGATTTAATTATTGCCATATAAGCTTAAAAGTTGAAGAAGATATTTTGGATCTTATCAGGTAAATGTTTTTTGTTATGTTAGATCAATATTTAGGAAGTAATGAAATAATCATAATTGTATTGATTATAATTACAGTACTTATTTCTCTTATTTTATTAAATAAAATAAGATCATCTAGTAATTAATTTGTGGGAAATCAATTCGAATTATTCGAATTTTAAATTCCTTAGGTAAGTATTCATAAACAATTTATTTCGGATGCCCTGGCTACCTGAAGTGGAATCACGCTGATCACTGAAAGTATAATATGTTCCGCGATCAGCAGCCTGATCTGCATCATCCGTGTTTGGATAATCACTCAGAGTTGAGTAAAAGCAGGAGCCTGGGAACGAGTTATAATTGACTCCCGGAAATCCAACATTCAAAGTTCAAAGTTCAAAGTTCGACGTCTTTATTCCAATGTTCTACACTCCAAACTGAGTGAGGTGATGATCGTGATGCTTGTACATGCTCCAGCCTCGCTCGTGGTGAGACATATATCCGAATAAAGGATGAGCGGGGTGAACAGCATCATGCTCGTGTTCCTTAAAAAATTCGAGTGAACTCAGGAAGCGTGCTTTTTCTGTCTCGAAATCTCTTTCTTCCGTTTGTTTGTACTGAGGGTGTGTTTGAAGGCTGTGCCGGTAAGGAACATCATTAACCACCATCTTCCGTATAAACCCCTTGATCAGTTTGATAAAGAAGGGAGTATGATCGAGAGTTTTAGTTCCATTCAGTACTTCCTGGATCTCAGCACAATGCGCCATCATTTGTCCGGCACTCATTTCTCCCCAATCCGGTTTTGTATCTGCATCCAGATTATTGATCCTTTCTACCATAGAGTGATAGACTTCATCATCATATAAGTTCTTTATTTCCACCAAATACCTCGTAGCTCCATCAATTTTTGAAGATGAATATAGGGCAAGCTTCCAACATTCACACGGGAATATTTTTCACAGGCATATAGCTTACGGCACGATATTTGTATATTAGGCACATGATCAAAGTAAGAGATACCATAATATCGGACGATGTGGCCACAGCGAAGTTTGCCTGTGACCTCCCAAAATGTAAAGGGGCTTGCTGTGTGGTTGGGGATGCCGGTGCGCCCGTTGTTAAGAGTGAGATACCCGTTTTGCACAAAGCATATCATGCACTCAAAGGTGAACTAAGGCCCGAATCTGTTGAAGTTGCAGAACGGGAAGGAGTGGTGATAGGAAGTGAAAAAGCCGGATACGAGATCTCCTGTGTAAATGAGGCTGAATGTATTTTTGTGAATTATGACGAGAATGAAGTTGCCTATTGTGCGATACAGAAAGCTTATTTCGAAGGACGCTTTGACTGGGAGAAGCCACTGAGTTGTCACTTGTTTCCGGTACGCCTGAAGAAGATCGCAGGGTTTGATTATGTGAATTTTGAATACGTTCCAAAACTTTGTTCCGCTGCATGCTCAAAAGGAGAAAAAGAAAATACCTATCTCGCAGAATTTCTGGAGCGTCCGCTGGTTAGAAGATATGGTCAGGATTGGTACGATGAATTTCTGGCCGCCTGTAATTATGTGAGGACACAGGAAAGTCGGTAGATGTTAAAGAACCAGCAAAATATAAGTCAGAAGCTTCAGCAGAATCTGCAGCAGAAGCTTTCACCTCAGCAGCTTCAATATATCAAGTTATTGCAGCTTCCAACCATTGGGCTGGAGCAGCGCATAAAAGAGGAGATGGAGCTTAATCCTGTACTGGAAGAAGTGGATGTTATGGAACAACAGCAGGAGAGGCTGGATCCGGAAGATGATCCTGTAGAGGAAAGGGAGGAAGCTCTTGAAAGCCTGGAAGAGCATGATGTGGACTGGGAAGAATTTGATGATAACACCGAGTTTGATGGAGAAAACTATTCCACTCCCGTAAATCCGGATATTGAGGAATGGCGTGACCTGCCGAATCCATACGAGGCCTCGATGCTGGAAGAACTGGAAGACCAGGTTTCATTATTGGATCTGAATGAGGAAGAAAAACTGGTGGCCGATCAGATACTGGGTTCACTGGATGAGGACGGCTATTTCAGACGGGAACTGATCGCAGTGGCGGATAACATCGCGTTTAATCATGGGATCTACCTGGAAGAGGAAGATGTGGAACGGATCCGTAAACAGATACAGTTGCTTGATCCGATTGGCATAGCTTCAACTGATCTTCAGGATTGTTTGCTGGTGCAATTGGAACAATCAGATGAAGACCTGCCCGGACGAAACCTGGCTATTCGCATTATCAGAGATGCGTGGACCGCTTTCGAGAAAAAGCATTTCAGTAAGCTGGTACAACGTCTCAATACCGATGAGGAATCACTGAAAGAGGCATTTGAAGCCATCCGGCATATGGACCCCAGGCCCGGAGCTGTAAGTCATGGTTTGGAGGAAACAAATAATTTTATAGAGCCGGATTTTGAAGTGTACTGGAAGGGAGCTCATCAGTCCGCGAACGGAAAAGGTGAGTTTGTGATTAATCTGAATCAACGCAATGCTCCTTCACTCAGGATATCTCCCGAATACAAGCAGATGTGGGATGAGATCAAGGCCCGGAAAGATAAACCTGATCCGCAAACACAGCAATTTATGAAGACCAAGATCGATTCAGCTAATTGGTTCATAGAGTCGATCAAACAGCGCCAGCGTACCCTCATGAACACCATGAAGACTATTGTGGCGCTTCAGGAGGATTTCTTCAGATACGGAGACGGACTCAAGCCCATGATCCTGAAAGATGTGGCCGAACGTATCGGGATGGATATTTCCACCGTATCCCGGGTGGTGAATGGAAAATACGTACAGACCAACTTCGGGGTATACGAGCTCAAATATTTCTTCAATGAAGGACTGGAAACAGATAGCGGGGAAGAAGTCTCGAATCGGGAAGTGAAGAACATCCTGCAGACCATCATCGACAACGAAGACAAGAGAAACCCACTCAGTGATCAGGCATTGGCAGATATGTTGAATGAAAAGGGATATAAAGTAGCCCGCAGAACGGTAAGCAAATACCGGGAACAGCTGAACGAACCAGTGGCAAGGTTAAGGAAGCAGATTATTTGATCGCTGATTTTGTTGTCATTTCGACCAGAGGGAGAAATCTAAAGTTCAGATTTTAAAGAGGTCTTTAGATTTCTCGTTAAACTCGAAATGACAAGATTTAGATTTATTCAGTCATCCTGAGGATACTTCTTCCCAGTGAGATCCCAGTGGGAAAAGGGTCTTGCAAAAGGCAAACTCGATTATGCTTACTAAGTAGTTCATCGATAAGGTCCTTCGCTTTCGCTCAGGATGACCTAAAGTTGTATTGAATTAATCGATGAAAGAATTCGCTCGTACTCCCCAATCATTTTCTCTCTCACCGGTTTGCCTTTAATCTAGTTCCGTAGCTCTGCTGCGGAACACTTCTTTGAGGCTCTGCCTCATCCCACAGAACCCATCTAGCGCAAACGTCCGCTTGTACAGCTAATCTGGTTCCAAGGCATAGCCTATAAAAAAGGATTCCGA
The DNA here is from genome assembly GCA_030427885.1 of Rhodothermia bacterium. Taxonomy (GTDB): domain Bacteria; phylum Bacteroidota; class Rhodothermia; order Balneolales; family Balneolaceae; genus JAUICM01. The sequence continues at coordinate 38,704 of JAUICM010000007.1, forward strand.
AAATTCTGTTCTTCCCGCTGAATGAAAGTGATGTATAGAATATCCTCCTCAATTCGGTAGAATATGCGACAAGGAGAAACGATCACTTCCCGGTACATCGAAGTTTCAAGCTCTGGTATTTCCCTCCCCGTAAGGGCGTATGGCGATACGCCCTTACGGGGAGGGTGCACCTGATAAACTAAGAAGCAACAAACGCCAAAACCCGTTCATACTCCCCGATCAGCTTATCCCGAACCGGTTTGCCTTTTTCAAATATCAATTGCTGGGCTTCCTGATATTGCCTTCGGCCTTCTTCAGTTTCAATTTTGATAGGTTCTAATCCGTGATCCAGTAAATCGTAGGGGCTGGCTTTCATGTCAATGGTCCGTGCTTCGCAGGCCAACTCAAAAGCCTCGAGGATGATATCAGATGAGATCCACGGGTAGAGTTTGAAGGCCCATTTATAGAGATCCATATTGGAATGAATACATCCCGGCTGTTCCATATCTGAAAATACATCCCGGGATAATTCAAACTTATTGAGTGGGACTGCATCAGGGGTAAAGAAACGGTAAGCATCAAAATGAGTACAGACCAGCGGCCGCGATTCCACGAATTCAGCTAAGTCACCGGGCTCCATGCGTAAAGGAACCTGTGCATGGCGAACGTCATCATTTTCCAGTTTATATACCATGGCCCATTCGTGCATTCCAAAACATCCAAAAGACGGACGGCTGTTCTGAGTGTTTTTCAACATACCCAGGATCCATTTAAGCGATCGAACTCTCTTTTCAGGGAATAGCTTGTTATCGAGATAAGCGATGCCATCCTGTAATTTAAATTCACTTATCTCAGGGAGTGCTGATGCATCGGTGTATTCCATTCCGATTCCCAAACCGGGCGACCATCGTCTTAGTGCGGAGGGTCTGAAGGCATAATACTCGAACAGGAAATCCATTACCGGCTGCTTCTGCTGTCGGGACCGGGCATCCAGATAATCCGAGATCAGATGACCCACTCTCTTTTCATGGAGAATTTTTCTTTCCATCCAATCGGACTCAGACAATGTAGTCTCGATAACTTCTGGTATTTCGGCTGTGTTTTGAAGCATACCTAAAGATAAAAAAAATTGACCTCCTCTGTTTCCTCCTTCTTAAGGAGGAGGACTCAATTAACAGATTTTGTATAATGATCTGCGTTCCCTCCTGATCCCGGGAGGGGTCAGTGTAAGTTTATAATGAATAATATTTCAATGGCGAAACAACTCTGGCACTTTGTTGTGCATCTCAGACTGCACTACCAGTTTTTTATCCTTTCAGGTGGATATTTGATGGGATCATTATTTGTACCAGATATCAACTGGGAGCAATTCTGGTTGCAGTTCCTGAATGTGCATGTGCTGCTATTTGGTGGGGCAACAGCTTATAATTCCTACTGGGATAAAGACGAAGGTCCGATCGGTGGATTGAAATCACCACCTAAGATGACCAAATGGATGTGGACAGCCTCACTTTTGATACAGTTTGCAGGCTTGCTCTGGGCGTATCAAATCTCATTTTCTTATTTCATTATTTACGGGGTGAGTTTTGTGCTGTTCTGGCTGTATTCCACTCCTCATGCACGATGGAAAGGGAAGCCTTTGCTGAGCCTGGTCGCCATAGGTTTCAGTACGGGTACTAATTCTTTTTTACTGGGATATCTGGCAGCGGGTGGTGAGAATCTTGGTTTACAACAGGGTTTAACAGCCCTTGGTGTCGGACTGATCATTTTGAGTTTATATCCCGCATCACAGATTTATCAGATAAAAGAAGATGAGAAAAGGGGGGATGTTACCTTCGCAATGAAATACGGATTGAAGGCGGTACAATATTTCTATACCAGCCTGTTTCTTGTCGGGGTAATACTATTGACCATCTTCCTGTATCTGGAAATTGAAATATTGGGAATTATTTTTTGGGTGCTCTGTATGGTATCCTTTTCAGTTTTGTCATTCTTTATCTTCAGATTGAAAGGAAAAGAGGAAGAATACGGGGTGGTTATGAAGATCAAGTTTCTGGCCTCGTTCGGGTTCGTTGGTTTCATACTTGCAACATTGGTCATCAGCAATCTTATTTGAGTCCTCATAGTTCGTATATTCAGGCTATGAGTTCATTAGATCAATTTAAAAAGCATATCGCTCAAACCAGCGACTTCCCGATCGGACTGGAGATCAGTCATGCTGAAGGTCCATACATCCATACCACTGATGGGAAAAAATTCGTGGATTTCATCTCAGGAATAGCCGTCAGCAGCCTGGGACACCGACATCACAAAGTAATAGAAGCGATCAAAGCACAGCTGGATAAACACCTGCATGTGATGGTGTATGGCGAATTTGTTCAACAGCCTCAGGTCGATTTTGCTGAGCTGCTGACAAGTATTCTGCCGGATGCTCTTGATCAGGTCTACTTTGTGAATAGCGGAACGGAAGCCAACGAAGGAGCGCTCAAACTGGCAAAGAAACATACTGGTCGGTCAAAACTAATTGGATTTAAGAACAGCTACCATGGAGATACTCATGGTTCGCTAAGCGTGACGGGCAGAGATGTGTATCGGGATCCGTATCTGCCATTGCTGCCTGATGTTCATTTTCTGGAGTTCAACTCTGCTAAAAGCCTGGATCTGATCGATAAGGATACGGCGGCAGTGATCATGGAACCGATACAAGGGGAAGGAGGGATCATTCCTGCCAATGAGGAATGGCTGAAAGAGATACGGAGACGTTGTTCTGAAAACGGAGTGCTTCTTATCTTTGATGAGATCCAATCCGGATTTGGCCGAACCGGCAAGATGTTTGCATTCGAACATTACGGAGTAGTACCTGATATTTTGTGTCTGGCTAAGGCCATGGCCGGAGGAATGCCGATGGGCGCATTTGTTTCTTCAACACAGATCTTTCAGGCATTCAAATATGATCCTCCATTGAATCATGTAACTACTTTTGGGGGACATCCGGTTAGTGCTGCTGCTGCTTATGCTAATCTCAGGGAATTGTTAAGTGGTGATTATCTCGAAAAAGCTACCTTCATCGAACAAAAGGCGAAAGGAATTCTGAAGGGCAAAGGTATTGTTGAAGTAAGAGGAAAAGGAGCCATGCTGGGACTTCAGCTGGAAAGTAAAATGCTGACTCAGGCTGTGGTTGAGGATTGTTTTACCAAAGGTTTATTACTTGGCTGGACTCTTCATTCCGACACTTTAGTACGATTGGCACCGCCTCTTATTATCACTGAGGAGTTACTGGATGAGATTTTGGAAACAATCAGAGCTTCAGTGGCTAAGAATATTTAAAGATTATGAATGTCATCCAGAGCAAAGCGATGGATCTGCACAAGTAAATAGTAGTTTAAAAAGTTTTGCAGGCTCATCACTTCGTTCTGAGTGACTTATACATTTAACCGTAAGTAATTCAAAGAAATGAAGACCATAAATCCATCAACCGGTGAGAAAATTCAGGAATACGCAGAAACCAGCTTTGATGAGATTGAAGGCATCGTATCAAGAGCGAATAAAGCCCAGCAACAGTGGGCTGAATTAAGCTATGCAGTCAGAGCCCCGTATCTCAGAAAGATAGCAGATCTTCTCAGGGAACAAAAGAATGAACTCGCGGAGCTTATGGCCACCGAAATGGGAAAACCATTGGCGCAGGGAGTGGGAGAAGCTGAAAAATGTGCCTGGGTTTGTGAATATTATGCTGATCATGCAGAAGAGTTTTTAGCTAAAGATGTGATAGAAACGGATGCTTCCAGCAGTTATGTGACTTTTAACCCACTTGGAACGGTATTAGCAATCATGCCCTGGAATTTTCCGTTCTGGCAACTATTTCGATTTGGTGCGCCAGCTTTGATGGCCGGAAATGCTGTGATCCTTAAACATGCTGAAGTTACCACCGGCTGTGCTCTTAAGATCGAAGAGATCATTCATGACTCCGGCATTCCATCCGATCTGTTCCGAACCATACTGGTTTCAAACGAAAATATGAAAGAAGTGATACAGCATCCCGGAATTGCAGCAGTAACTCTTACCGGAAGTACCAGGGCTGGAAAAGCAGTTTCGTCACAGGCCGGAGAAGCGCTCAAGAAAACGGTATTGGAACTGGGAGGGAGTGATCCTTATATCATTCTTGCCGATGCAGATATAAAAAAGGCGGCTGAGACCTGTGTGACTTCTCGTCTTATAAATTCGGGACAAAGTTGTATCGCAGCCAAGCGATTTATTGTAGAGGAAAAAGTATATGATGAGTTTCTGGAAGAGTTCACAAATCTCATGAAGCACAAGAAAACCGGATTCCCAATGAACGAAAGTACAGATGTAGGACCCATGGCAAGAATGGACCTGAGAAATGGTTTACATGATCAGGTAGAAAAGAGTATCAAGATGGGAGCTGAGGCAATACTAGGATGTGAGAAGCCGGATGGGGATGGAGCTTTTTATCCCGTGAGTATTCTTGCAAATGTTACAGAGGGAATGCCAGCGTATGAAGAAGAGCTTTTTGGCCCGGTAGCCGCGATCATCAAAGCCGATAATGAAGCAGATGCCATTCGAATTGCCAATGATTCCGAATATGGATTAGGAGCTGCGATATTTTCAAAGAATACAGAAAAAGCAGAGAAGATAGCTGCCGAAAAACTTCAGGCAGGTTGTTGTTTTGTGAACGATTTTGTGAAGTCTGATCCGCGGGTGCCATTTGGTGGTGTCAAGCAATCAGGGTATGGGAGAGAACTTGGGCTTTATGGTATCAGAGAGTTCGTAAACGTGAAAACGGTTTGGGTTAGTTAGGGAGCCTTAAAGCCGACTTATATTCATAATCTGCTAAAATAGGTGTCGAGGAAGTTAGCCCTCCGTTCTATCCATGATTCGATAAAATATATCTCTTCTTTGGTATGATTCTGTGCAATATCAGGAACAATATCCTCCCGGGCATACACATTATTTCGAAGCAGTAAATCATAATTTTTTCTGAACCTTTCAATTAAAGCATCGGTTGAAAAAAGTGATTCTCTCAAACCAATCCAGCGTTGCTTTACTGATTGGGTGAAATCAGGATAAGTCATAAGATTATCAAAAAGGCGATTAGAGAGTAACTTATCTGTAATATCAATTCTGTTACCTTCCCAGTTATTTCCAAAGGATCCGTCCATATCCCAGGGGATATAGAAATAAGGTGAGTCGCTGTCGATTTTAGCTAAATAGGTATTTTTCCCTGTATTATCTTGCGCATAGATAAGGTTTAAAAAAATATAGTAGTCAACCATATTATTGAGATCGACCATTGATGAAATTTCACTGGTAAACTTACTTTTACTACTCTTTGAAACAAACTCAACAAGGGAATGTAGATTAGACCAATCCAGCTGACCTATCTCATCAGGATATTTAGCTTCATAACCGCTCCATGTAACTGAGGTGTTATCATAAGGTTCAGCTCTCAGGAATGTTACTCCGGGAGCCCACGAATCTCCTTTATATAATTCACCTTCCAGGGTATCATCAAATTTCTTCAGATCGAGTTGTTTCCGGTCAATTTTTTCACCCAGATAGTACACACCGATGTAAGAATTATTTAGAAAGACTTCGCAGTATCTTCTTGAAATTCCCATGTCGGTATTCCGATTGAGATCTGGCTTCCTGGCCATTGCGATCCAGAGTTCCATTGCTGTATAATCCCTGATCCTGTTTGGCTCATTCCACATACCATCCAGTAGCCAATCATCATCTTCTCTCATATTTAATAGTGAGATCTTTTGGGTATCACTTCCTTGTTCGTCTTCCCAAATTTCAAAATTGTATGATTTCTTTGGAAACCTCTGTGATGTGCCACCACGCAATTCAATTCCAATAGTAAAGGAATCTGTTTCTTTCCCATTTTCTTTTATCACCAAAGTACCTGGAATTTTAGGTTCATCAGGAATGGAAAGATCATTTGTCGATATGAATAAAATCGGCAATTCTGTACGAAACAAACTAACGGACTGACCATTATGTACAATCGGATATTCTCTGCCGATTGCAATTGGATTTCTGTTGATTACCGATCCACTGGTATCAATCCCTAATTTCATAATATGTTTGAGTACCTCAGTAGTTGGCCCGTTTTGAAGGAAAATTTGGTTCTGAGTATCAAACCCCAGAATTTCGTTATGCTCAACTTCATGTGGCTCGGTTGGAGATAGTGGGGTATTCTTTTTACAAGTACATAAAATTACAGGGAGGAAGAGTAAAAGTATACTTATTCTGGTAACCATAAATTCAGAATTAATAGTCTTATAAAACATAAGAAAAAGCTGGCGTTTATCCACAGTCTAATAATTCTATTCAGAATGAAGATAATTAAGAGCAAGCGTTAGATTGAGCCACTAAATGCTAAATCTTTGTATGCGATTAAGACCTGAAAACAGTAAACTTAAATACATGTTTTCCTGAAAATGTGATGAAACAAAATTAGTTTCTCATTCTTATAAGATTCGATGAAATTCATCGTTTGAAAGTGTTAGAAGTCAGGAACTATTATTTTTATAATAACTCTATGATGGCATATCATCTATCTCCAACCAGACTATACAAGTGATCATGAAACAAACAACTGCTAAGGTAAATTATATCGGAGTAACAGTTTCTCTGTTGCTAGTGTTTATTTTTCTAACCGCATGTGGGGGAAACTCAAACGATGGAGAGAAGATCGAGGTAGAGTTATTGGAAGCTACAGCAGAGCTTCCTGCAAAAGTTAAGCTATTCTTTCGTGTTGACCTGGGTGAAGAGCTTTTATTTACCACACTGGAACCCTCAGATTTTGAGATTTATGAGGACGGATCGCTGATCTCTAATCTTGAGTCACAGGCTCAGATCCAGCGCGAGCCTGGGGAGTTTTTATTTTCAACTCTGCTATTGATCGATCTGAGTGGGAGTATTATCAATAATGATGACCTTGAAAAAGTAAAAGAAGCAGCGGTTTCCTTCATTGATGTATCACTGCCGGATGAGAATGAATCAGATTATGGCTCAAAAGAAATGGCCGTGTATTGGTTTGATGGAGAAGAGGATATTCATCAACTCGTATTTTACACCTCTGATAAGGATACATTGATAAGTGCCGTGGAGGGAATTAATGCAGGGATCAGTTCAGATAACTCTACCAATTTAAACGGTGCAGTGGTTCAGGGTGTGGGTTTGGTGGAATCCAGGTTGGAAGAGACAAGACTTGATCAGGATATCTCGACAGCAGGCTCAGTACTGATATTTACAGATGGTACTGATCAGGCAGCGCGTGTTACCACAAGAGATGCTCAGAATGCCGTTAAGAATGCCGGAGGAGACAATTCAATATTTACCATCGGACTTGGAGGAGAAATAGATCAGAATATTTTGAAGAGTATCGGAAAAGATGGGTTTGTATTCGCAGAGAATTCCTTGGAATTGAACGAATCATTTCAAAAGGCAGCTGATATACTGAAAAGCAAAACCAATTCATTTTATGTACTCGAGTATTGTTCCCCAAAGAGGTCAGGATTGCACAATATCCAGCTTCGGGCATTGTACGATGATAAATTCGGAAGCTTCACCACTTCATTCGACGCTACCGGGTTTACAGGTGGTTGTATAGTGGATTAAAAAAGGCAGGATCAAGGACCCTGCCCGGTTGGATGTTACGATGCTATGGCTTAAGCTTATTAAAGGCCTGGAGAATTCAGTAGGGTACTGCGGTAGGGGCTGTTCTCTAGAACAAAATGCATCCGTTCGATCTGGCCTTTTGTGAAAATATTCATCGATGAATCCGGACTCCAGGTCATATAGTTCGCTGACATGGCAGGTCGTTCTTCACAGGAACCCTGATAAGGATGGCCCATCGCCGGGGTGTCATCAACATAATCATTATTGGTGCAGTCGTATTCACCCCATAAATGTAATAGCCCCAGATAATGACCGATCTCATGAGTGAGGGTTCTGCCAAGATTAAAATCTGATTCAATATCAGAACTGCCAAAGTGAATTGAATTGATCAGTACACCTTCAGCATGATTTGGTTCTCCAACACCCAGAAGGTCAGTACCGGGAAGATCAGATTGTGGTCCCGTTGCCACTCCAAGAACTAACCCTCTTGACAATTCTGGGTATGGTTCCGTCCAGATATTGAGATAATGCTCCGGATTCCAATAACTCAGAGAAGCATAATAATCGAAATTTGTGAATTGGATAGAATCTCTGAAGCTTTCGGCGTTGATCCTGACAATACCATTAGTTGGGTTTCCCTCCGGGGATGTTTTTGCAAGTACAAACTCGATCCGGGCATCACCTCCATCAGGATGAGTATTGAAACCTCTGGAACCCGCTTTTCTTCTGAAATCATCATTTAGCGTTTTAATCTGGCCCATGATCCGTTCTTCAGACAAATTCGTGCCTGATCCCAGCTCTTCTCCCAGGTGGACCACATGAACAACTACGGATATTCTAAAGATTTCAGGCTCATCAACAGAGTTTACACCGCTATCAGAACAGGAGAGAACAAAAACTGCTATCAGGATTAGTGCTATGGAAGTGGATCGCATCATTCTCTTATTTGGCCAGGAGCATTCTTTGTGTTTCAGTTCCGAACTTTGTACTGATAGAATACAGGTACATGCCGCTGGCCAGTTCGCCAGCATCGAATGTTACCTGATGTTCTCCTGAATCGAAGAAACCATCACTCAAAATCTGCACAAGACTTCCTTTAGTATCATAGATTCGAATCTCTACGTGGCTGGCTTTTGGGAGGGCAAAGCGGATGTTCGTAGACGGATTAAATGGATTCGGATAGTTTTGATGGATCACAAACTGCTCAGGTGAATCGTCGTTATTTTCAGAATCTGTGGTATTTCCACCCAGGGCTTTCCAGTGATTCAGTAAATCACGTAGTGCTTTGGGTTTATTCTGAGGAGGGATGCTGCCGGTGTGGCTCTTATCATTAATGCCGTGGCATCCTTCACATGTTCTGATCTCACCTGGAGCAAACGTCACCCACTGGCGTTCACGCACAATACCTTCGCCTTCCGGAGAAACTGTTTGCCAGGTGATAGCCCGGGTAGCAGGAACAAAAGCGGCTACTGAGCCATCTTCACGAATCGCGATGCTTGCTTCAGGTCCTTCTTCGTCAAACATATTCGCTTCCTCAAGTTCTGGAGTATGCTCTCCATTACGAAGAGGGGTAGCCAAAACTCTGCGACCTGAATAATGCCGGGAACCATACGCCCTGGTTAGCTCGGCTCCAAATATCTGAAAGTGAGAAATACTATATATTTTGCCATCAGCAGGGATAGATGAAACTCCTCCGGGAACCTTTAGATTGTATGGTTGCTGAATTTCACCGGCATCGCGTTCGGTTGCATTCCGGATAACGATCATAGCCAGGTTTCGTTCGATCATCCAATCTCTTAGTACATTGGGGTCGACACCTTCCTCAGCAATCAATTCGGCTTCAACCATAGCTATTTCATATTCAGATCGGGCTGCTGGTCGGGTACGTTCCATGATTTCTACAATGTCCACTTCGTTGAGCATTACGGTGTCTCTCAGAGGTTCTACAAAATCACCAAACCAAACGATCTCTTTTTGCAATCCTGTGCCTGTCAGGGCAGGTCCCGCGCGGTGCTCGGTTCCTGATTCACTTGTTTCCAAAGCGATCATCTTTTTGATCTGAAAATGGTAAGGATTGTCCCGGCTGAATAAGCCTGTTTGGCTGGTATGCGAAACAAGCATGGTTCCGCTATTGGTCATAACAGGGTTCCGGAAATGGCCAAGATCGTTTTCCTCACCACTATCAATAATTGGGTTCGTCCAGTCTGTTATCTCCATATCCTGAGGATTAGCCCCGATGGGTAACGAGAATTCAAATATCCGGCCAGATGCAAAACGACTGAATTCACGGGCCAAGGTACCATAAAAAGTACCTTCTTTTCCGGGTCTCGGATCTTCTTTGATCTGGAAAATTCCAGCATCAGAACCTACTGTGTTTCTATACTCATTCGCAGAAAGATTGCCAAGAGTATAAACAAGGTTCGGATCATCCAGCTTTGAAGGATGCTGGAATACACCTCCGAATTCATGACGTCCAATGTGATTCATCGTTTGATGGCGTTCTCCGTTTTCAGTTATCTCCCAGACAAGGAACTCATTAAAATCATGAAGCGGTTCATTTGGATCGCGTGTTGGATCTGCTTCAACACGTGCTTCAGGAAATACTTCATAGGGAATACCTTCTTCATCGGCATAGACTTTCCCATCTTTCATCTGAGGCCCAATTATGGGTTCAGCATCCGGATCTTCAGTTTCATATTGTACAGGGTTGTAGCTGAAGATTCCGGCACGGTGAGCATCAGTCTGCTGATCTCTTTTAAGGTGTTCCCAACGTGTAGAGACAATTCTTCCATCCTGAGCGAGATGCAGGTCAAAATCGCCACTGGGTGAGTGAGTCAAATGCACGATATCCCCTGTACCGGGATTCAGTTTCCAGATCCCTGAGTTCACAGGTGTTGATTCATACTCATCCAGTTGAGGATAGGTGTGCTCCATGTCATATAGTGGTGCATCAGAAGTGAAAATGATCTGGTCATCAGACCCATAAATCGGGGAGATATTATTGTATTCCGGCTGGAAAGGGATCTTATTAATGATAGCTGTATCGCCCTTTAATACCTTATCAAGATTGGTGATCTCATAGATCTGCCATCTGTTGCTCAAATAACTTTGATCGAATGCTTTTAGAGGCCCTCCGATAAGCATCGAAAAAACAGCCTTTGTACCATCCCAGTGTACTGTAGGCTGCCGGACTGCAATACCTTTTTCTGTCTGGATCTCACCATCTTCCAGGCCAAAACCTGCTTCAGCAGTAAGAAGTCGGACGTTGCCAAATATATCCATTAAAGCCAGGTCGCCACCCCTTGGGGCGCCTCTCATGGTTGTTATATGGTTTCCGAATGTTTCCAGCTGATGAGCAAAGGATCCATTTGAAAGAACGGGGGGAGGAACAAGGGCAAAAAGCAGGGGATTCTCTAAAACAGGTTCTGTATTCTCCTGGGCTTTAGTGATACCAGTGATCACAAATAGTAGTACGATACTAGTTATTAAACTCCTGATATCAGAGTGTTCTAATCTTGATGTCATTTTTCTATGGTTGGTTATCCCGACTTAATTATTGATGTCGGCTCTCTTAACGCAAATGTATTACCATAGATACATAAAAAGGGCAGTGTTTACCCGTTGTATATATGAGATATAGGGGTTTGTTTACCTGATGTTGACCTGAAGAAGTACCGGTCTGAACCGGTACATAGAAAATTACTTAACCAACATCATTTTTTTGGTAGCCACATACCCATCAGCTTCAATTCGGTAGATATAGACTCCCGATGAAAGTTCGGATGCATCAAAAGAAACGGTATAATTACCTGCTGCTACTCTGCTGTTCACAAGCGTTCGGATCTTTTGTCCAACCAGATTATACACCGTCAGTTCTACGAATGAATCAGAGGGTAATCCAAAACTGATATTGGTTTCCGGATTGAACGGATTGGGATAGTTTTGGTTCAGTTTGTAACTGGATGGGAGGGTCTCGGTTTCAGCACTGGTCACAAAATCAGAATCGATGGTTAAAGTAACAGGAACAGTAGCTGTAGTATTTACCGGATCGTTAGATGCTATATTGAGAGTTCCTGTGTAAACTCCTTCTGTGTTGTTATTTCCTGAAAATTCAATTTCAAGGGTACCGGTTTGTCCAGGCTCAATTGTTGTTCGCCGGTCGCTTATATCCAGAGAAGGGCCGTAAAGTTGAGAGGCTGAGATCGAGATATCGTCGATGTAGGCAATACCAGAACCAGTACCCTGAATAGATATCCCGAACTCTTCCGGAAAAAGAACTCCGTTGTTTGTAAAAGACCGGGAAATGGTTCCAATAGTATAATTGATAGTACCGTTGTCTTCAGGGACCAATTCGATCTCAACATCATACCATTGTCCGCCGGAGTAGGTATCACCACCAAAACTCCAATACGATTTATTACCATCAATATTCCCAAGGAATCCAACACTTCCGCCATCCTGAAGCCATATCTGAGCTACACTTCCTTCTGAAGATGCCCCACCAATGATCAGGTTAGAATTACCTCCTTCAAGAAATACTTTAAAGGAGATAGTATAGTCTGCATACCGGGCAAATTCTGAAAAATATGGAGAGCGAATGCTTGGATAAAAATCGGATAGGGAGATTTTGAGCGATTGGTCGCCTGAAAAGGCTCGGTCAGTGCTTATTTCGAATTCTGTGTCTTCATCAGTACTCAACCAGTTGTTATGCCCTGAATATGAGCCAGCTGTAAAACCTTCGGAACTTTCAAAACCAAAGTTAACATCCAGTGATGGTTCGGTATATGATTTAGCAAGAGCTGAAGAAAAATCAATTTGACCGTCAAGAGTTACTTCAAGATCAGAATCCCCGTTATTGGTGATCATGATCTGTTTGGTGGAAGTGCTGGTTGGTGATATGGTTTCTGCGATCTCAGTTGTATTGACACTCATTGCAGGAGGATCTACGACGGGTAAGCGATAGGAGGCAATCCAGTCTTTGGTGATACTCATACTTAAGGCATTGTTAGAGGGACCACCATCTGATTCTTCACTGGTACTGCCGAGAGGTGTACTAAGATATTCCAGCCGGGGATTTGAATACCACGGAATTTCGATAGCTTCACTCCCGTCCGAAAGGGTAGAATAATGCATTACGCTAACGTATGCAGAATCGTTAGACCCAATCAGAGCATGTCCAGTTGAGAATTCAAACATCCCGCCATTCTGGCCTGCAGAATTACTTTGTTGAGTTCTTCCGTGTCCATTTCCAAAGTTATGGCCGATCTCATGCATCAAAGTATAGGTGAAATATAACTGTTGAACACGATTTACAGAATGTCCTGCGTTCGGGCTTCCACCCAAATAGCCGGGACGGTTTCCGAGTCCGCCTCCATCAAAGGTATATTCTTCCATGAGTGCAACAAGGTCGGCACCGTACTGATTCTGCAGAGCGTGAATATCAACTCCAGGGTACTCGTTTTCATTCATACTGTTCAGGATCTGATCATCACTGGTAGCAGAGTTATTACCAATCTCCTGAAAACCCACAAATCTCATTTTTAATGCAATATCACTGTTACTAAGTATCAGGTTTTTGAACCCTTCGTTCAGTGCCATCACATGATCGATATCTGTAACGAATTCTGTATTAGCTGCCCAGTTTTTGGCATCGGTGGTATATAAGATCAGAACATCAACCGTTGTGGAGTCCGAGTAGTCCTCGATATCCATGTAAGGCATTTCAAAACCAGGTCCATTGATACCTTTCAGGTGTACTGTATCTCCATTTTCTTCAATACTACATGCATGGGCCTTCTCAGGAATTTCGAGCAATTTGTAGCTGTCGTTACTTTCGACAGGAACCAGAGAATATGCTTTATTGTCGAAGTGCATAAGCCCGGATAACCTGCCATCTCGGTAGATCAAATGACTGTTACTGGATTTATCATCATTTCCTGTTGAATATACTCCGCGAAATCCATTGCTCAGATTCTGTACAGCTGTTATTCGTTGTTCATAAACCCCGTTATTGAAAACCAGGTTGAAAGTCTTGTCTTTTTGAATGCTTGAAATGAACTCAGCATCATTAACCGATGCCTCATAGACCTTGTAATCCAAAGATTTTGCTTTGGATAAGGTAAAACTGAAATCCTGGGCCAATACCGATCGTGAGATAATCAGAGTTAGTAAACCTGCTGTTAAGAAATGAATATTACTTTTCATACTGGTACTTCTTTGTTTGTAATAAAACCAGATAGTGATTAGACACCCGATTACTACACTTTAAATAATGAGTTTCTAAGTTCCAAATAAAGAAATGCGCCTCCCCGGTGGCATTACAAAAAAGGTCCGGTGCTTTCAGACACCGGGCTATGATTTTGGGGATTAATTTTCCAGAGATTCCTTTATTGAAACTCTGATAAACTCAGTGATATTAGGGTGGGGGAGCAGGGTTTCTCCTCCCCAGGTATAATCAAGGCCCTCCAATCTGCTGAGATATCTGGACTCAACTCCACCTTTAGATAAGAGGAGAGGAATAACAATTGCTTCACCATGCTCATCAGCATCCAGTACCAGTTGCCTGAATTCATGCTTAGCTTGTTCATAAACCGCTTTATCGGCATCATCTCTTACCGTATGGGCAACGATCTTAAAGAAAGGTGGCTTACCGCTCTCAGCTTGTTTCGTATTTATCTGATCCGCAAGGCTGTCTATTGTTTTAAGCCAGTTGTTATTGTCCTGATCACTAACAGGGCCATGAGCTACCAATAGAATAGTTTCTTCACCCGGAGACATACTCACCGCATTAATTCGATCCATCAGTATATCAGCAACAAGTGGGTGATCGTCGAGCGGGCTTGCAAGTAAAACCTCAGCCTGAATGTCGAGATGGGTGAGGGTATCTTTTTTGTGCATGGTAACATGATCTGCTCCCGGCATACCATGCATCATCATCATTGGTTTATCAGCTAATTTATCCCGGAAACCCAACAAGAACTCATTCTGACGAATGATAGGGCTGTAAGAGGAAACGAATAGGGGTATAACCACAATTCTCTCAACCCCCTGATTCTCAAGGCGGTCAATCCCAGCCTGCATGGTGTATGGATTTGCCATTCCGAAAGCTATCTCAACAGGGTAATCTTCTCTGATAGGATCAACCACATCAAAGATAGTTTGATTCCATGTGGTGTCGCGGCTGCCATGAGCTAAAACCAGAATCCCCGTCTTTTTACCGGAATCCTGATCTGGTTTGTTATTGAATGCTAAAATTGGGAAGAGAAAGAGTGCAAAGAGGAACGTAAGTGAATAATAGTTAAGGGGTCTCATCGATGAATAGTGCGTTATTTTAATTTAGACTGTTTCTAAATTAAGAATAAAAACCTTTTGGGTAAACCTAAAAGTGCATTTTTTCAAAAAAAAAGCCCGAAGGTTGAACCAACGGGCTTGTTAAGTTTCAGAAACTAGGGATCAACCCTTAATGGCTTTTTCCACAAGTTTATCCTGCTCTGCATCGTGGATCTTTTTCTGTCCGGATGCGGGAG
This sequence comes from Rhodothermia bacterium, assembly GCA_030427885.1. Lineage (GTDB taxonomy): Bacteria > Bacteroidota > Rhodothermia > Balneolales > Balneolaceae > JAUICM01. The sequence goes on from JAUICM010000007.1 coordinate 53,853, forward strand.
ATGCGGAGGCGTGTCGGCCGGCGTAATGCAGCTTTTGTCCTTTTGCCAATACTTCAGAAAAACGGGAAGCGACAAAGAACCAGGCTCCCATATTCTTGGGTTCTTCCTGGCACCAAACTACATCTTTAACACCAGTCAGTGATTTCAGGTATTCCTTCACATCTTTATCAGGGAAGGGGTAGAACTGTTCCAACCGGGCAATGGCCACATCTTCAATATTGTTTTCAGTACGATATTTCAACAGATCGAAATAAACTTTTCCGGAACTGATAACCAGACGTTTGATCTTTTTAGGATCAGTTATGTCCTGATCCTGAATGAATGGCATAAATTTACCGGCAGCCAGTTCCTCAGCGCTTGATGTAGCTTCAGGATGGCGCAGTAAACTTTTCGGGCTCATCAGGATCGCAGGTTTCTTGATCTCAGAAAGTGCCTGTTTTCTCAGCATGTGATAGTACTGGGCAGGAGTGGTCAGATTCATAACCTGCATGTTATCTTCAGCACAAAGTTGCAGGAATCGCTCGAGACGAGCAGAAGAGTGTTCTGGTCCCTGACCTTCATATCCATGCGGTAGATTCAACACCAAGGAAGTGGTCTGTCCCCACTTTGCTTCACTTGAAGAAATAAACTGGTCGATGATGATCTGTGCTCCATTTACGAAATCACCAAACTGGGCTTCCCATATCACTAAAGCATCTTTTTTCTTTGCGCTGTAGCCAAATTCGAAACCCAGTGCAGCATACTCACTCAGTAAGCTATTATGAACGTGAAATTTTGCCTGGTCATCAGAGAGGTGATTCAGTGGAGTAAAGGTTTGATCGGTTTCTGTTCCATGCAACACTGCGTGGCGATGAGAGAACGTTCCGCGTTCAACATCCTGACCGGTGATACGAACGGTCCGGCCTGATTTCAACAGGGAACCGAAAGCCAGAGCTTCTGCAAATCCCCAATCGATCTTCTTTTCATTTTTCTGAACTATCTCAGCACGTTTTGCGAGTTGACGCAGTAGCTTGGGATTTGCATCAAAATCTTTGGGTACAGTATTTATCTGAACCGCAATATTATTGAGTTCTTCGATCGGATAAGTGGTGTCCGGGAATTTGGTTCGTTTTGCCTGAGCGGTTTCTGAACGGTCGATCAGGTCGCTGGTTACCTCAAGGTTAGGAGACTTTTTGGCATCTTCGAACGCAGCCTGAAGTAATTCTTCAAACTCATCAAAAATAGCCTGAGTTTCTTTTTCTGTAAGCTCGTTGTTTTTAACCAGAGAGCCTGTGTAAAGATCTCGAACAGTTTTATGATCATTGATCTCTTTATATAATCCTGGCTGAGTGAAAGCAGGTTCATCACCTTCGTTGTGCCCATGCTTACGATATCCGATGAGATCGATGATCACATCTTTACCAAATTTCTGGCGGTAATCGAGAGCCATTTGAATAGCGTGCACCGCTGCCTCAGGATGATCACCATTGATATGGAAGATCGGTGCCAGTACCAGTTTTGCCAGATCAGACGCGTATTCAGTAGAGCGCCCGTCTTTAGGAAGGGTGGTAAATCCGATCTGATTATTAATAATGATATGGATGGTTCCACCGGTTTTGTAACCCTCAAGCTGAGACATATTAAGAGTCTCAGCAACAACACCTTGTCCGGCAAAGGCAGCGTCACCATGCATAAGAACCGGCAGGATCTTTTTACCTGCTTCGTCAGATTCATGATGATCCTGAATTGCGCGTGCAGCACCTTCAACTACCGGGTTAACAGCTTCAAGGTGACTTGGATTAGGCATTAGTTCGAGCTCGATCTCATGGCCATCAATAGTTTTGTGAACTCCTTTGGCACCCAGGTGATATTTAACATCACCTGAACCCTGAATGGTATCTGGATCCACGTTACCTTCAAATTCTGCAAATACCCGGTGATACGGTTTGTTCATGATGTTCACCAGGATATTCAAACGTCCGCGGTGAGCCATACCCATAAATACCTTTTCGATCTTTTCTTCCCCTGCCCGTTCAAGCATAAAATGAATCATTGGGATGAGGGTGTCGTTACCTTCGAGAGAAAATCGTTTGTGACCGATGTATTTTTTATGCAAAAACTCCTCAAAGGCCATGGCCTGGTTAAGTTTATGGAGAATCTGCTTTTTATTTTCTTTAGTAAGAGTTGGCTCGTTGCCGGTGGATTCCATTCGATGGCGTAACCAACGGCGCTCCTCCAGATCCAGAAGGTGCATGTAATCGGCACCGATGTACTCACAATAAGTGTCTCTGAGTAATTTAATAATCTCTCGAAGAGTAGCTTTTTCTTTTCCGCCCAAACCACCACAATAGAATTCACGGTCCAGATCCCATAGGGAGAGGCCATAATAATCCAGATCGAGTTCGGGGTTATATCCAGGTTCTTTTTCTAACGGATCAAGGTTGGCGAGAACATGTCCGCGCATGCGGTACATATTAATAAGTCGCCATACACCGATGGCACGCCGGTCTTGTTCCAGGGTATTCATCTTTCCGCCAAACGGACCCGAATAGGAATCTTCACCATAAGGTATTGGATCGTAAGGGATTTCAAGGTCTGAGAAAATATGGTGGTAGAAATCAGTTTTACCGCTTAACAGGGTACTCACTTTTTGAAGAAATGCACCCGACTCAGCTCCCTGAATGATCCTGTGATCGTAAGTACAGGTCATAGTCATCACTTTGCTGATACCGAGCTGATTCAGTACCTCACGTGACATCGCCTGATACTCAGCAGGGTAATCAATAGCACCTGTAGCGATGATTGAACCCTGACCCTGCATCAGGCGTGGGACAGAAGAAACAGTTCCGATTGTGCCCGGATTGGTGATACTGATCGTAGTTCCCTGGAAATCATCGATCTGAAGTTTCCCTGAGCGAGCGCGCTCAACCAGGTCGGCGAAAGCATAAAGGAACTCTTTGAAATTCATTTTGTCTACGCCCTTGATGTTTGGAACAACAAGGTTACGGGAGCCATCTTTATTAGGAAGATCAACAGCCACACCAAGATTCACTTGTTCTGGAACCACACGGAAATGATCTTTTCCGTCATTGTAGTAGGTGTGATTAATCGTTGGAAATTCTTTCAGCGCCTGAATCACTGCCCAGCAAATGAAATGTGTGAAAGAAGCTTTAGGTTCGTTTCGCTTGGTCAGGTGTCTGTTAATGATCGTACGGTCTTCAATCATCATCTTCACAGGAAGTACACGAAGGGAAGTAGCGGTTGGAACATCAAGACTCTCATCCATGTTCTCAACGATCTTGGTAGCTACTCCTTTTATCTTCTGGAGATCTGCGTTCTTGGGAGCAGGAGCTTCTTTTTTAACTGTCTTTTCGTCTTTTTTTGAAGCCTCCTTTACTACAGTACCATTAGTGACTGGTGCCTGGGTGGTGGCATCAGGAACGATCTGATCGGGAGCAGCTTCGTCGGGAGCCACACCATTGAGTTCGTCAAAATATTTTTTCCAGTGGGCGGGGACGGTTGAAGAGTCAGATTTGTATTGTTCGTATAGCTCTTCTACCAATGCAGAATTAGGGCCAAATATGGCTTCTAGTGATTTCAATGGGGACTAACCTCGGTGCTTTTATTCTTCTTTTTAAGAAGGAATACTTTTCGCTTAAAAATAGTTCAAAAATATCGTTAACAAGCTTGTGAAAGCGATTTTAAAAGTAAGAATATGTCTGCAAAAAAAACATTTATTGTATATTGTTTTTACACAGCAATATTGTTAAAAATCATACCGGGGTGCTTAAGTTCATAATATTATTCTTACTAGTTATACTTATCCATTCACATTCATATGGCCAAGGGAGATCGGAGGAGCAACCTAATATCGTATTTATTGTTGTGGATGACCTGAATGACTGGGTAGGTTATTTAGGTGGGCATAAAAATGCAAGGACTCCAAACTTGGACAGGCTGGCTTCGAAAAGTATTGTTTATACAAATGCATACTCCACAGTTCCATTATGCAATCCTTCCAGAATCAGCATGTTGACAGGTTTGCATCCCTATGCAACAGGGATAAACAATAACAGGCAAAGAAACCTTGATAATGAAATGCCATATGTACTTACAATTAATGAGCATTTAAAGATGGGTGGATATTATGTTGCGGGCTATGGAAAGATTTATCACCAGGGTTCTGGAGATAGGTATTGGAATACTTATGCATACCTTGGAGAAAGACCAAAACCAGCTATTGTTCCGGCTCATGGGATGAGTGTATTGACGAACGAGTCAAGTACATACGATTGGGGACCGGTTTCTGAAGATAAAAGAAATTGGGGGGACTATCAAATAGCATCTAAAGTAGAAGACCTGATTGAGAATTATGATAGAGAGGCTCCTTTTTTTATAGCTGCTGGGTTCCGACTGCCTCATTTACCCAGATATATACCAGAAGAGTATTGGTCAGAAGGGCTTAATATTGTTGATAATATTCCCGAACATCTTGATTCTGACACAGCTGACCTGCCTGAAATAGCCTTAGAGTTAGGAGCTCCCTGGCCAAGGCTTCATAAAGAGATCGTTAAAAATAACAAGTGGGATGAGTCAGCCGCAGGTTATCTCAGTTCCACTGCATTTATTGATGACCAGGTAGGCAGAATTCTGGATGCTCTGGAAGCAAGTGAGTTTTCTGAAAATACAGTAGTTATTTTTACAAGCGATAATGGCTATATGCTGGGGGAGAAATCAAAATGGAGAAAAAATATCCTATGGCTTGATTCAATGAAAATTCCTTTGATCATATATGATCCGAGAAGAAACGAGGAACAAAAAAGAGTAGATGTACCTGTTAGTTTACTTGATATTTATCCAACCATACAAAATTTAGCACATTTACCTGAGAGAAGAGATTTGTCGGGAAAAGACCTTCTTTCCTTTGTCGACATTGAGCCAATCGACAGAACTATTATTTCCTTGATTGAAGGGGGGCATATTAGTGCAATTGACACCTCTCACCACTTAATAAAGTATAGCGAGGATCAAGGTGAAGAATTTTATTCATACAGAACTGATCCCAATGAATGGTTTAACCTTAGTGGAGATTCAGTTTATAAAGATCAGATTCAAGAACTGGGGCAAAAAACTTTAGTAAGGCAAGCTGAAATCGGAACCATTCCGAATCCGGCAACAGTTACAAATATTGAGGTAACTTATTCTGAAAGCTTGAAAGTAAAACTTGAACTTTCATCGCTTAGTAAATATTTCAGGTATAAAGTAAGATTCGAGGATGAATTCAATGTGTTGATGCAGGAAAGAGTGCTTTTCGATCCCTTTATTTCAGTTCCTCAGGAACTCACAAGCAGAAGGATGATATTCTCGGCACAGATTCTGACTCCATTCAAAAAAACAGAATGGTCTACTTTCTTTATAGACCTGGATAAAATTACCTCAATTGGGTCGAAGGTTAATATTGTGTTTGGATTAGAACAAAATTACCCAAACCCGTTCAACGGCCTTACCAACATTAAGTACAATATTCTGATCCCCGATAACTTTACTATCGAGTTGTTTGATATTAATGGAAAACTGGTAAGGACTCTGGTTGACAAGTATCATAATACTGGGCATTATACGTATAGGCTTAATACGTCGGGGCTTCCTTCAGGAGTCTATTTCTACAGAATACATGCACATAACATGGGAGTTTCACAAACAAAGAAATTGACACTGCTGAAATAGATTCGGTTGAATTTCGTGCCGGATAAATTCAAATCTTCTTTCGGTTGGATTCACTGAATCCATATATTCCAGATCAAATATTGAAGAAGAAGGAATACAAAACTACACTATGAATAAGAACGGTGCAGAAAATATATTTTGGGATCTGAGTGATCTCTATTCATCAAACGACGACCCTCAACTTGCAGCCGATAAGAAAGCTGTTTTAGAAAACGCGGAAGCTTTTGCCGCAAAATATAAAGGGAAGATAGCCTCACTTTCAGCTCCCGAATTCAAAAAGATGCTCAGTGAGTATGAAGATATTCAGGACATGGGTGGGAAAATAGGGTCTTTTGCTTACCTGCAATGGAGTACCGATACCGGAAATGCTGCTTATGGAAAGTTGGTACAGGAGTCGAACGAGCTGGGATCAGAACTTAGCCAAAAGCTGGTATTTCTGGATGTGGAATGGATGAAGGTTTCAGATGAGGAAGCAAAGAAATTAATTGAAGCTCCTGAACTAGAATTCTATAAGCATTATTTGGAATCATCCAGAAGGTATAAAGATCATGTACTGAAGGAAGAACAAGAGCAGATATTGTCAGCTAAATCAGTAACTGGCAGGAGTGCCTGGGTTCGTTTTTTTGATGAGACACTGGGAGCTGCAAAATTTGAACTTGATGGCGAAACGCTGACCGAGCAGGAAGCGCTGAGTAAACTTCATGAAAGCGATCGTGAACTTCGCATAAGAGCTCATGCCTCACTTACAAAGACCTTCAAAGATCTGGGACGTCAACTCACTTTTATCTTTAATACCCTACTGGCAGATAAGTCGACCAACGATAAGTTGCGAAAATATCCGGATTGGATAACATCAAGGAATCTATCCAATGAAACCGATGACAAGACCGTGAATGCGCTGGTTGAGTCAGTCACATCTCATTATCCATTGGTTCAAAGATATTATAAACTGAAGGCTCAGCTCTTAGGATTGGATGAGATGAAAGACTTCGACCGATATGCACCAATCATGAAGAATGAAGCCACGATTAGCTGGGAAGAAGCAAAGGAGATGGTGATGGATTCCTACACTAACTTTCACCCGCAAATGGGAGAGATCACAGGGTATTTCTTCGACAAGAACTGGATCGATGCAGCCATCAAACCCGGTAAAAGGGGAGGTGCTTATTCTGCAAGTACAGTTCCATCCGTCCACCCGTACGTGTTTATGAATTTTGATGGAAAGATCCGGGATGTACAAACTCTTGCTCATGAATTAGGTCATGGAGTGCATCAGTACCTGAGCAGGCAACAAGGTCCATTGCAGGCGGGAACACCACTTACAACTGCAGAAACAGCATCAGTATTCGGTGAGATGCTGGTTTTCCAGAAATTGCTTAAAGAGCTGGATGATCCCAAAGAAAAACTGGCTCTGATCATTGGCAAGATCGATGATACTATTGCAACGGTATTTCGTCAGGTTTCTATGAACCGTTTCGAAAATGCGATGCATACGGCACGTCGGGAAGAAGGAGAACTTACAACCGAACGGTTCTCAGAACTATGGATGGAACAACAAAGAGCTTTGTATGGAGATTCGGTGACTCTTACTGACGAGTATGGGATATGGTGGAGTTATATCCCTCATTTTCTGCATACTCCGGGCTATGTGTATGCATATGCCTTTGGAGAGCTCTTAGTATTAGCTTTGTATGAGGAATACACAAGAAATTCTGATGGATTTGCCGACAAATACCTTGAACTGTTGAGTGCCGGTGGGTCAGAGTGGCCGCATGATCTGGTTGCAAAGATGGGACTGGATATCAGAGATCCAAACTTTTGGAATAAAGGATTGGCTTCGTTCAAAAGAATGGTTGAAGAAGCAGAAGAACTGGCCAAAGAAATATAGTCTCCCTTTGAAGGGGGCTCATCAGGCACATAAAGTTCTGAGTCTGATGCGAGGGATGTCAATCTTTAATAGCAAACATCCCTCGCAAAATCCTCTGAACGATGATTTTGATCTTCCTTCAAAGGGAGACTTTTTAGCAAACAAAGGACAATATCCTCACAGAAATTGTATAGAATCAACAAATCACAAACAAACTCCAGATTACAAACACCAAAAGTAGTTTAGTACATTGTTGCCTTGTATATTGTGATTCGTTTGTAATTTGGGTTTTTAAAATTGGAATTTTACATCTGAAAGATGTCATTAGATCGACAAGAAAAAGCTTTAAGGGAATTTAAACAGATCATGACCGATCTGGTTCATTTGCTGCGCACTTCAACCAGAGTTGAACTTGCGTACATGTGCTGGGTAAATCATGCCCGCCAACAATTTGTGTGGGAAACCAATAGCACCAACCTTCCAAATGTTATGTTTCAGGACAGGGTGGCTTTCAGTCAGCACTTTCTGGATGAACATAAGGATATCACTGAGATCAAACAGCTGAAAATTGGCGAGGATGTACCTAAAGGAAAACTAGCTCATTATTTCGATTTCGTACATGCTAAAAATATGTTGCTCATTCCTTTTATAAATAAAGGAGAAACAGTGGCGATCACAGTTCTTGAAACTGAAAATGAAATCAACCTTCGGGCAATCAATGATCAGATTCATTCTTACAATAATGCACTGGTAAACGTACTGGATACTTATCTGGAAATCGTTGATCTGCATGAACAGCAAAAGGAATGGGAAGAATATGAGCAATCTCTCAAAGCGCTGGACTACAGATTACACCGGGTTGATCTGCTGAGTAAGATGCTGGAAGAAATGCAACTATTCCTGCCTAATGGGGGAGCATGTCTTATTTGTCCGGGTATGGAAAGCTGGAATCTGGTACTTAGTTCTAAATTTTCAAAGAATCCACCTCTGCTAGGTCTTCAACTAGAAGAAAAAAGTGTGGCCTACGATGCAGTTGAAAAAGGAGAGCCTGTTTTCAGCATGCATTTCAATAACAACCCAAAGCTTATTTCCAGTAAAGAGAAGAGGACAGAGGGAGCCAGTTACGCCATTCCGATCCTGATACATGACCGGAGACAGGCCGTTGTACTCACCTACGATTCTGATCCTCTCACATATAAAGAATCGACTAAACACAAACTTTCGAATCTGGCCAGAATTGCTTCATTGTCTATTCAGTCTGTGGTAAAGAAAACGGGAATGGCGGAGGAACTGCTTACTCAGAATTTCGGTGCATTTATGTCCGAAGTTTGGGAGAAATCCTTGGAGAATGAACTTCATAAAGTTAGAAAGGGAACCGATAAGCATACCTGGTTCGGGCTGATCTCACCGGATGAATTATCAAGTCTGAGAACACAATTCAGGTTGGAGGAGCTCCAGAAGATACAGCAGGATTTCGTGAGCTTTTTGAATCCATCACTCCACGGAATACCCGGCTATGTGGGGTATAATTCGGATTATGTATACACCTTTATCATCCAAAGCGATAATGAAAATGCAGTAGCTGAATGGATGGATAAAATTAAAGGCAGACTCGAGAATGGATTAAGGTTATCGTTTGGAGGAACGCTGAAGGTTTCTTTCAAAGCAGGATTTACGAAACTCACACCTGATTTTAGCAATGCTTATCAGGTACTCACCAAAGCCAAACAGGCACTCAGCGAAGTTGTAAAGAACGAAGAACTGGAACTCTACGAAGCATCCTGAGAAAAAGTCTCCTCTTGGGAGTGGATTTAGAGGTGGGTTGAACTACATCAGGTTTAACAATTGTTTTAAATCCTCAGAAAAGTACTAATGGGAAATTGTTACCTCATAATAATTGACGGACTCGGTATCGGAGCTCAGGAAGATGCCCATCTTTATGGGGATGAAGGAATGGATACGCTGGGACATGTATCTGAACAAACCGGGGTTGAGCTCCCAAATCTTTCTAAGATGGGTATCGGAAATATCAAAGCACTTGCATCCATTCCCTCAACTGATTCTCCGTTAGCAGCATATGGAAAAATGCGGGAAGTATCCGGCGGCAAAGATTCTACAACAGGACATTGGGAGATAGCAGGAATTCAACTGGAGAAACCATTCCCAACCTATCCGGAAGGATTTCCAAGATATCTGATCGATGAGTTTTGCCGCAAGATCGGTGTGGATGGGGTTTTGTGTAATCAGCCTTATTCAGGCACAGAAGTGATCCGGTGTTATGGAGAAGAGCACACCAAAACCGGAAAGCCCATAGTCTATACCTCAGCCGACAGCGTTTTCCAGGTTGCAACTCATGATAAGGTAACACCCATTGAAAAACTCTATGAATGGTGTGAGATAGCCCGGGAGCAGATCTGTGTGGGTAAGCATGAGGTGGGTAGGGTAATAGCACGTCCATTTAACGGTGAGCCAGGGTCTTTTGAACGCATATCAGATAAGCGACATGATTTCTCAGCTATCCCACCAAAAAATAATGTAGTGCAGCTCTTGTATGATTCGGGAGTAAGAACCTATTCCATCGGCAAGATCATTGATCTGTTTGCAGAGAAAGGTTTCACAGATTTCCAACGAACTAAGAATAATGCTGAAGGGATCAACGTACTTCTTGAGGTGATGGATGAAGTTCAGGATACTTTTGTATTTGTGAACCTAATCGATACTGACCAGCTATATGGCCACCGCCTCAATCCGGAAGGTTATGCCGGAAGTTTAGAGGAATTTGATCAGGCGTTGCCTGATATCTTAGCTAAAATAAAAGAGGATGATCTGATGATCATAACCGGTGACCATGGCAATGATCCCTGTTCCACCTCAACCGATCATTCCAGGGAGTTTGTGCCACTGCTGGTTTACCCAGTAGAAAAAGCGAAATGTGAAGATCTTGGAACAAGGGAAACTTTCAGTGATATAGCGGTTTCGGTATCAGAGTTTTTGGGAGGTACCGGAAAATTCCCCGGTTCGGGTTTTTTGAAACTGTAGATGGGATTTCGTTACTTTAAACTACTTACTCACTTCACATCGCTTTATACTATTTAGTTGAATTCTCAATTAGTTCTGAGGAAATGAAGTTGGATATAACTACTCCAGGGGAAAAACAAACATTGTCAGTTAAGCTCAAAGAAGATCAGTTTTTCAATGAGCTGAGAAAAAAAGAATATTCCAGACTTGACGAAAAAGGGCATGTGTATCTCGATTACACTGGAGGGAATTTATACAGCAGTTCCCAGATTAACGCTCATTTCGATCTTCTGAAAGATCACACATTCGGAAATCCACATTCAACTAATCCTACATCACAGTTTGCTACAAAACTGGTTAACGATACCAGAAATGCGGTTCTGGATTTTTTCAATGCCCACGATTATTACTGTATTTTTACTCAGAATGCTTCGGGAGCATTGAAGATCGTAGGGGAATGCTACCCATTTGATATGGATGGTGAATTGCTGCTACTAGCTGATAACCACAATTCAGTGAATGGAATCAGAGAGTACTGCAGCCGTAAAGCAGGTGCATACGAATATATTCCGATCCAATATGAAGATCTTCATATTGATGCGGGTATTCTCGAAACAGCTCTGAATAAATTCCCCGGGAAGCAAAACAAACTGTTTGCATATCCTGCTCAAAGTAATGTTACCGGAATAAAACATGATCTTGGATGGGTTAAAAAGGCTCAGGATCAGGGTTGGGATGTGTTGCTGGATGCTGCTGCTTTTGTGCCTAGCTCAAAACTGGATCTGCAGGAAATAAGTCCTGATTTTGTATCAGTTTCCTTTTATAAGATCTTTGGCTATCCAACAGGAGTAGGGTGTTTATTGGTAAAAAAGTCAAAGTTCAACAAGTTGATAAAACCATGGTTTGCGGGTGGGACAGTTACACTCGCAGCAGTTAAAACCCCTCATCACTATCTTGCTCAGGATCATGAACGATTTGAAAACGGTACTGTTAGTTATCTGGATCTGCCGGCCATAAAAACAGGCCTGGATTATATTTCTGATATAGGCATGGGTCGTATAAGTGAGAGGGTGAAATCCCTGGCTGATTATCTGTATCATGAACTAAATAAAATAAATCATGATTCAGGTGAACCGGTAGTTCATATATTCGGTTCTGAAAACAGGGATGATGCCGGGGGGACCATGATCATGACGTTTTTTGACGCTGAGGCAAACCCAATACCATTTGAGAAGATCGAGGAACTTGCTAACGAAAGAATGATCTCGATCCGTTCAGGCTGCTTTTGCAATCCCGGGATTGATGAGATCAATAACTGCCTGACTACAGATGAACTTGCTAAGTATTTTTCAAGTAGGGATAGCGGGAATTATCAGGATATGATCTCCTATTTGAATAAAATGCGTGGAGCAACCAGGGTTTCTGTCGGATTGGCTACAACAAAGGCCGATCTTGATAGCTATATTGAATTTGTTCGTGAGTTCAGAAACAGAAAAGAATTTTCAACCTGATTAAAGAGCAGAAACCTCCATCTCTGATCCATTCATGCAATCATAAATAGTCTTGATTAGCACAGCTTGTTTATAAGGTTTGGGAATGTAACCATTCATGCCGGCATCAAAGCATTTATTGATTTCAGACTTAAAGAGACTGGCAGTCATAGCAATAATTGGGGTGGGTAGTTTACCGGTTTGGTTTTCGAGTTCTCGGATCTTTTTGGTGGTGGAATAGCCATCCATTTCAGACATCTGGATATCCATAAGTATCAGGTCAAAATTATTATATTCATAATGTTTAATGGCACTTTCTCCATTTGGGGCAATAGTGATCTGTACTTTAGGGATGTACCATTCCAGGTCATCTTTGGCAACCATTACATTGAATTCATTGTCTTCCACAAGAAGTACATGTAATCCGGATAGCTGATCTCCAATTCTTTTAAGTTCATCATCACCAACAGAAGGGATATTAATTTCCACGGATTCAGGGATGAGAACAGGGATGGTGAAGCAGAATATGCTTCCTTGTTCAGGCTTTCTCTCCAGCCAGATCCTGCCACCAAGCAGTTCGGTGATTTGTTTCGAAATACTTAATCCAAGTCCGGTTCCTTTGATACTTGAATTTCCGGATGATTTACCCTGTTCAAAAGTAGAGAAAATGGTGTCAATATCACTTTCGTTAATACCACTTCCTGTGTCCTCAACTTTAAACTGTAAAATTTGCTCTTCTTCCTTGTATGAGATACCAATGGTTATTACCCCGGTTTCAGTGAATTTTATGGCATTTCCAACCAGATTCAAAAGAACCTGGGTAAGTCTTGCTGGGTCAGTAAGAATATGAGATGGGATGTTTTCAGGAAGGTCAGTTTCCATGGAAAGTCCTTTATCTTCAGCTTTAAATTTCAGGATCTTGGTAACTCCTTCGATCAATTCAACAGGATCAGTGATGCTTTGCAGTATCTCCAGCTTTCCGGATTCCATTTTTGCCAGGTCGAGAATATCATTTATCAGGACAAGAAGGTTATCAGAACTTTGCTTCATGGCATCAAGGAAGGGTTCCTGTTCCTTTGAATATTCCTTTCTCTGCAGTGAATTTAACATCCCTGAAATGGCGTGCATTGGGGTTCTTATCTCGTGACTCATATTTGCCAGAAACTGCTCCTTATATTTCTCAGAGCGTTCGGCACGTTCTTTCTGTCTTTGTATCTCCTGATTTTGCTCACGAATCAACTTTAATCTGCTTAGAATAAATGTAATTACAATGATCAACCCAAGTAATCCAATTACTGATACCACGATCACCAGGCGCTGGGAAGCAAGCTTTTGTTCTGCAAGTTGTTCCTGAAGAGCCATTTTTTCTTCTGCCATTCTTGAATTAGCCTCCCCGAAGGCCAGAACATTTTTAATTGAACTTTCAGAGGGGCTTTCATCAATAAAAAGTCGATAAAAATGCAGAGCATCCTCAAAATTGTTATTTGCTGCACTAGCCAGATACAGGCTGTAATTCACAGCAGTTTTTTCATTGACCAGATTATGGGTCTCCAACAACTCTTTTGCTATAGTGGCATATTTAAGAGCTGAATCTGGTTCGTTCATATCGATAAATACCTCTGAGATCTTAGCATATATAAATGTGATACCTTCTACACTTGATTCTGGTGTGATACTTAAAAATCCATGTTCCAGTGCTTTTCTATATTCCCCTGTTTCTTTATAAAAAGTGAAATAAAATTGATGGACACGCCATTTGTAATAGTTACTTCCGAGCAACGCAGTTTCAGTCTCGTACTGTTTAATGAGATCCAAGGACTTATTATAGTTTCCAATGGGATCAGCTTTGATAAGACCATCGGCTAGAAAAAGTGTAAAATCTCTTTCTGGGAGGTCAGGTGGGGGTTGTATTGAAATTATCGCTTTCCTGTAATATTCAGCACCTCGCACATAATCACCAAGATTTAAATGATGGTAACCCAATGATCCATATACACGAGAACTAATATCCATTGCTGTTTTACTTTCAGGAAATTTCTCAATCAAATATTCAAGTTCAAGCAGCCGTTCATACCTGCGTGGAAGATCAACTCTTTGGTTATGTATTTCCATTAGTTGATAGGTCAACCGTATTTGTGTATCACTTTTGTTTTGGGCAGCGAAATATTGAATACTATCCTGGTATGTATCAATGAATCGCTCATAAATCTCATTATCCAGGTTAACCCAATATTCAGTATCTCTCCAATTAGAGATTATCGGCTCAATATTCTGACTTGATCCCCGGTCAGGAAACAGAACAATAATAAAGAGCAGGAAACAGATATATTTAGATCTAGCCGGCATTGAGATCAAACCATTCTTTGAATTCTGTTTTTCTTCGTCTGGAGATAGGAAGTTGAGTACCACTTACTAATTCAATATGGTCATTGTTAGTGGTACGCCGGATATATAATTTATTTATCAGGTGTGATTTATGGATCCTGAAAAAACCTTTTCCATCCAACATCATTTCGATATCACTCAGAGTTTTAGAAACAAGTTCTTTTTTACCAGAGCTGAGGTGGATAATACTGTAATTTCGGTCTCCTTCAATACGTGAGATCAGACCCACTTTCATGATCAACTCTCCGTTCTGGGTTTGAAGAATTAATTCATGATCTGCAATATTGGGTTCATGATAATTTTTAACGGCTAACGGAACTGGGTTTGTTGAGTTTGATATCTGTTGTTGCTTAAATCGTTGAATAGCAATTTTCAATTCTTCCAGATCAAAAGGCTTAAGAAGATAGTCGAGTGCATTAAAGCGTATTGCTTTGATAGCATAATGGCTGTAAGAAGTAATGAAGATCGTTCTGAAATCAATTTTGGGTATTTGGGAAAGCATTTCAAAACCTGTCATGTCCGACATTTCTACATCTAAAAAAATAAGCTCTGGCTTGAACTCTTGAACTTTTTTTATGCCCTCTGATCCTGAATTAGCGATACTTAGAATTTTGACTTCTGGAAAGTGCTGCGAAAGTTTATCCTTTAGCAGGTCATGAATAAATGGATCATCATCGATGATCAGGCAGTGTATTGAACCTCTTATGTCCCCATTATTTTTCAAAGTGATCCCGAATGATCCTGTTTATTTCTTCTGTAGCCCCTTCTAGCTTAATTAAAATATTTTTTACGATTGATTCCAGTTCATTCAAAGAAATGACTTGGTATTCTAACTCCAGTCTTTGTATGGGGATAAGCACATCGGGGATTCCAAAAAACTGGAGCTGGGGACTCATATTGTGGAGTATCTGCCTTACCTGGACCCGGTCACCATCAGCGAGTTTGTGCTTGAGGTTTTCAATTCTTTGAGGGATCAATTCCTGAAACTGTACGAGATACCGGTACATTTTCTTCTCATCACCTCTTGAGATGTCTATCAGGTTGATGGGATTAATAAATTTTGTATTCCAGTTTACTTCCATTCAAAGTGCTTTTTTGACTCAACTAAAGTATAGAATCCTGAAAGAGTATCCTCATAAACTGATCCTGCGGTAAGAATATCCTTGGTAACCGTTCGATCAACCGTTTGATTAATGATAACTCCGAAAGATAAGACACGATTGGGCTTTTATGATTCGTGTGATACAATCAATGGTATAAAAAAACCATAATGCAAAATAAATGGGTATGAATATGAATAAAATCGCTACAAGAATACGGTTAATATTGGTTCTGGCTTTCGCTGTAACGATAGTGAGTAATGCATTTGCTCAAAGCCATACAAAGTTAAAAAAAGAACTGGATTACACTTCTAAAGGTACACTGAGCTGGTATTTAAAAAATATGAAAGATGTCTCAAGTGGAGTACCGGGAATGTTCAAATCTGTTTCGGACAATAACCTTAACGAGGTTTCAACCGAGTTTCTGGATGTGGGATCGTGGATAGATGAAAGTGTTGCTGAATATAGCTACAGTAACGACCGGAAAACTATAACGATTACTATGCAGGTTTTGAACTGGGATACATTTGTAATGGAACCCGGAGGCACTATCGTTCTGGTTTTGAATGATGAAGGTTATCCTGTTTCATACACTCAAACCTATGAAACCGGTTCAAGTACTACTACTTTTAGTTTTGATGAAAATGAAAGGGTATCCAAGATCGAAATGGTGGATGATTTTGAATATGATGACGGGTATACCGTCGATTTTACAAGTACAACAAATCATAACTATATAACAGAAGATTCTGTCGAGTGGACCTCAGTGGATAATTTTAATGGGGATATATCCAATTACTCCGGTTATTACTTAAACAAGGATGGAAACTATATAGAGGTAAATAAATTTGTTCAGGAGAGTGAGTTGATCGTAAATACTGCTACCTATTACAATACAAGCATGAATGATATGCTGAAGCATTATTTTGATGATCTGTATATAATAGGTAGCTATACTACTCTCAAAGTTGGCAGTGAAGCTACGAGACCATATATAAGAAATATTCTGGTTGAAGAAGATGGCAAGCCAAAAACAAGGACATTCGAATATTATCATGTTGAGGACGGTATTGAACCACACTGGGATTCCTGGTGGAGAACAACAGTAATGTATGATGGAGATACAGTAACCGGATTGTTTGATGCTTCATACGAAGAGGAAGGATGGGGCCCAACAGATTACAGGAAGCATTTTACCTACAATGCTGCTTTATCTACAGAAGAAAGCGAAGAAATACAAGGATTTGAACTTCAGCAAAACTTTCCAAACCCATTCAATCCGGCTACAACCATTAATTATTCTCTCAGCTCAGCAGGGATGGTTAACCTCAAGGTATATAATGTGCTGGGCATGGAAGTGGCTGACCTGGTAAATGAGTTCAGATCACAAGGCAGTCATCAGGTGAAATTTAATGCATCAGATCTGCCAACAGGGTTGTACTACTATACATTAACCACAAATGGTAAAACTCAATCAAAAACGATGATTTTGATGAAGTAAACTGGCTTTTTCATGTACAAAACCAAAACCCTGTCATCCGGCTGATGACAGGGTTTTTTATGAATGGGAGTTAAACTTCTCACACAATAAGCCTTACTGAAAGTGGTTTAAAACCTGAACCGGGCAAATGATGCAAGATATTTGTATATTAACCAGGTTATGTAGTATTAAAGAAGTAAGAGTAGTTATGAATACTTCGGAAAAGAAATCTTTTAGTATAGAAGAAGAACAGGGAAGGAGATGTAGTTTCTGTGGAGCCGCGGAAGGTAAACCACACCCAATGCGTGGATTCAAGGTAGAACTCAGTCATCCGATAGGGGATGATAAAGGAGAGCTGGCTTGTCAGGTATGCCGTATTCATTTCAGAAAAAAAAAGGCTGAAAAAGCTTCTTCGGTAGTTAAAAAAACCACAATCATATTTGCAGGTATCGTACTGGTTGCAGCTATTTTGATCATCATTGGAATTTCGCTGAACTGATACTTGTTTTCTAATCGGATTATTTGATTATTCTATATCGGAAAATCAAAATATTAAATCTACAATTTCGTATATTTGATAGATTTTTAATTCAGATGGCGTGCAGACGCAAAAGAAGCTTCGAAAACAGGTTGCAACCGTTCAGCTTAATAGTAAACATCTCCTGCACCCGGATGCGTACACGCAAATTTTCACTAAACATATAAGTTGTGGCAAAAAGTTCAGGAATTTCGACTCGTGAATCGGAATCGTTAGATCGTTATCTCCACGAGATCGGTAAAGAGAAACTTATTACACCGGATGATGAAGTTCGTCTGGCCAAAGAAATCCAGAAAGGAAGTCAGAGAGCCCTGGAAGACCTGACGAAAGCGAATCTTCGTTTTGTGGTTTCTGTGGCTAAACAGTATCAAAATCAGGGATTATCTCTTGGTGACCTTATCAATGAAGGGAACCTTGGTCTTATCAAAGCTGCAAAACGTTTTGATGAAACCCGTGGTTTTAAATTCATTTCTTATGCGGTATGGTGGATCCGTCAGTCTATCTTACAGGCACTAGCAGAACAAAGCCGTATCGTTCGCCTTCCACTGAACAGGGTGGGAGCTCTGAATAAGATTGGTAAAGAGCTTTCTAAGCTTGAGCAGGAATATGAGCGCTTGCCATCGGCTCACGAACTTGCAGAAAGTCTTGAAATGACAGTTGGCGAAGTAGCTGACACACTCAAAATCTCGGGACGCCATCTTTCAATGGATGCTCCGTTTGCTCAGGGAGAAGATAACCGTCTTCTTGATGTACTTGAGAATGAAGAGATCCCAAATCCGGATTTTGAGTTAATGGGCGAATCGCTCAAGGTTGAAATTGAGAGAGCACTCTCAAAGCTCACCAAGCGTGAAGCAGAAGTTATCCGGCTTTATTTTGGTATTGGGCGAGAACATTCACTCACTCTGGAAGAGATCGGCGAACGTTTTGATCTGACTCGGGAACGTGTTCGTCAGATCAAGGAAAAAGCACTTCGAAAACTGCGTCATCATAACCGAAGCGCAGCACTTAGAGTTTATCTCGGTTAAGAAGACCTTCGAAGCCCCGCTCAATTATTTGTGCGGGGCTTTTTTGTGTGAGTGAATATGTAAATGGTTGTTGAAAGTTATCTTAGATATGGTTCATATTTTAAGAAGCTGTTATCATCCCTAAAAATTTTGCTATGAGAACCTTATTCCTATCTTTTTTAATTGTTGCTGTCACGGCATGTACTACAAACAAACACACAGATCAATTTGAACCAGAAGTTGCTCCTTATTTTGAAATGGTTGATTCAGAATTTGATCAGGATCAGGCTTTTTCAACCGTAGCTTATGTTGAGAAGTATTTTCGGGTGGTAGGAAATGAAGGATTCAACAATAGTATCCATTATGTGGAGAACCTGCTGAAGGAGCAAGGATTTGTAAAGGAAGAAAACGCTTCTTCATCGGACAGGCTTACATACAGAATTGAAAAACGACCACTGGAGAAAGCTGCCTGGCAGCCAGTTGATGGTAGTCTGAAGATCGGTGAGGAAGAAGTGTTGAATTTTGCTTCCAACCGGAATATGATCACCATAAATTCATTCAGTACCGATGGCCCTCAAGAATACGAGGTGGTTTATGTTGGAAGTGGAAGAGACCTCGATTTTCCGGAAGATGTGAAAGGGAAAGTAGTTTATGGGGAAACCTCAGTGGGATATTTATTTAATGAAGCTGTTACAAAGAGAGGGGCAGCTGGAGTGTTAGCCTATCGCATGCCTGATTATACTAAACCGGAAGTAAATCAAACTTCAATTCAGTTTTCATCAATTCCAAGAAATGAAGATGCGAAGTCTTTTGGGGTACTATTGTCTTATGCAGCAAAACAGAAACTTGAAACCGAACTTGCCACAGGTAGTGCCACAATAACAATAGATCTGGACACCAAATTCGAAGGTAAAGAAGAACTTACAATTGTTGCGGAACTGAAAGGAAGTAAATACCCCGAAGATCGTTTTGTATTTAGTGCTCACGTCCAGGAGCCTGGAGCAAATGATAACGCCTCAGGAGTTGGTGCTTTAGCGGAGGTTGCTGGCACCAGTGCCCGTTTATTTAAAGCAGGGAAGATTAATCCTGAACGAACGATCACCTACTTGTTCGGAGATGAAATCGTTTCAACCCGTAGATATATTCAGGAAGATTCAGTTCGTGCTGAAGACATTAAATGGGGAATGAGTTTGGATATGGTTGGGGAGAATACTGAGATCACCGGTGGTACTTTTCTAATTGAAAAAATGCCCGATCCCGGCGCGATTTGGGTGAGAGGCGAGGAACAGCATACCGAATGGGGAGGAAGGCCTCTATCGAAAGAAGAGATGACCCCACATTATTACAACGATTTTATTATCAACCGTTTTAAAGAGATAGGAAAGGCAAAAGATTGGGTTGTTAAAACAAATCCATTTGAAGGAGGTAGTGATCATGTTCCTTTTCTTAGGGCTGATATCCCCGGATTGTTGCTATGGCATTTTACAGATCAGTTTTATCATACCAGCAATGACAGACTGGATAAAGTTTCGGCAACAACTCTGAAAAATGTAGGAACCGGAGCCTTGGTTAGCGCTCTGGTGTTGACCTCTGATCCAGTTAAAACAGCTAATTTTGTACTTGAAGAAACAAAAGCTTCGGCTATCAAAAGACTTAATATTGAATACAATCTAAGCAAAGAGGCTATGTTTGCAGATAGTGATATCGAGATGGAAACTGATATCATTGAAACCTGGGGTGATTGGTATATAAAAGCACTGCAATCAAGTTCCGATATTCTTCCAGCTGAGGATGCTAAGTTTCAGGAGGAAATAAACTCAGCAATTGATGGTGTTACGATGGAGAAAGATCTGCTTATAAAAAAATTAAAGGCATTATAACTGCACTCTGATACCGCCTTTTTTAGCGGATTCAAAAATTCCTTCTACGATATGGATGTCTGCCATACCTTCTTCACCGGGAACGATCGGGTTGGTGCTTTCTTTGATCGATAAAGCATCATTATCCATTTGCCGGGCTTGTTGATGATTCGGATCCGGGGCTAATTTGGTTCCGTTGCTTGTTACTCCCTGCACTCCGCCATAGCTTTGAAAAGGATTAAGCCTATACCACCCCTTGTCGCAGGTAACTTCCAGTTCATTCATCCCCCTGGCAAAACTGGTCTTGCATGAGGCTAGTGCCCCGGAAGGAAACTGAAGTTCAAAATGCATTTCCTCGTCAACATCTTTGTAAATGTTTGTACGGGTATTTATTTGTCGGGCTGTTACTGAAACAGGCTCCTCTCCGGTGGTATATCTGGCGGCGTTTATGCAATAGACTCCCATATCAAATACGGCACCTCCTCCAAATTCTGAGTTAGCTCTCCAGTTATCAAGACTGTGATTTGCCCGAAATCCGGCCTCAGCTGTTACTTCCCGGATCTTACCAAATGGTTTATCAGAACTGTATTTGATTAATGTTTGGGTATTTGGTTCGTGCTGCATTCGATATCCGATCGTAAGCTGAACCTTATTTCTTGATGCGGCATTGATGATCTGCTGGCATCGTTCAACTGTAGTTTCCATGGGTTTCTCACACCAAACATTTTTTCCGACTTCAGCTGCTTTTATCGCATATTTTCCATGTAAACCACTGGGAGTTACGATGTAGAGTACATCGATATCATCATTATTTGCGATCTCATGCATGTTATCATAATTGTAGACGTTCTTATCTTTAATGCCGAACATATTTTGCCAGCGGGGTATTTTTGCAGGGGTTCCGGTGACAATTCCTTTTAATTCACAGTGTTTGGTTTGCTGTAGTCCAGGAGCTAATAACCCGGAGCTATAATAACCCAGACCAACGAGTACTACGCCCAGCCTATCTTTTTTCTTTGGAATGATGATGGAAGGGAATCCAGCTCTAGGCAGTAGAGCAGAAGCACCCAGAGCAATACCTGTTTTTCGAAGAAAATCTTTCCTGGAGATATTAGAAGCCATAGTCAGTACTTATGTGAGTTTTCCTGAATATGTGTAATTCAAATGAAGTAGAAAAAATAAATATCAGCTATTATTGTTTGGATTGATAAACAATCGATAAATAGATTTCTATTATTCTCAACCATTTTGCGTTACTTTCGGATATGAAAAAGGCGCCAATCATAGTCTTATTGTTTCTGAATTTATTCAGTTATGACGGGTTTGCTCAAACTTATCCGATAAGAGTCTATTCTATCGAAGATGGGTTAAGTGAGTCGGTTGTGAATGCTATGCTGCAGGATAGAGATGGGTATATTTGGTTTGCTACCGGGTATGGACTGAACAAGTTTGATGGCACCTCATTTCGGAGCTTCTTCGAAGATAACGGGTTGAACAGCAGCAAGGTTTTATCGCTCTATCAGTCAAGAGATGGTACCATTTGGATTGGTACCGACCGGGGTATTAATTACATGTCTGGAGATAGTATTTATACGAATACGGTATTTCAATCTCTCAATAATAGTTCGGTCATCAGTATTTTTGAAGATGCACAGGGTGAAATGTGGTTTGGTACTGACGGTGATGGCTTGTGGTATTCCAATAATGGGACAGATCTTGGGACCTATACTACATCCAATGGATTAAGAAGTAACGAGATCAGGGCAATTGCTCAATCTGAAAACGCAGATCTTTGGTTTGCAACGCGTAATGGATTGACAAGGCTTTCGAATGGAAATCTCCGAACATATACCATTTTGAATGGATTGCCTGAAGATCGTACAAGAGATGTTTTGGTTGATGATTCGGGCTATATATGGATCGCGACAAGGAATGGGATATCGAGATTTAACGGACAGACTTTTATGAATTTCGGGGCAGTTGAAGGTATTGCAGATCTGAAAGTCCAAACGATATCACAATCAGAAGACGGAACTATTTGGGCAGGAACTGAATCAGGTATCAGCCACCTGAGAGATGGTAAGTTCAGAAATTATGGCATTCCGGAGGGCATGTCTAATGAGATAGTGTATTCCTCCATGGTCGACAGAGAAGGCAATATTTGGTTTGGAACTTTTGGCGGTGGAGCTAATGTCTTTTTTGGGGAATATATCGAGAGTTTTGATACTAATACCGGACTGCCGAACGATGTGGTTACTTCTATGTCAGAAGATGACCGTGGCAATCTTTGGGTAGCTACTTATGGGGGCGGGCTTGCGAAGAGAAATTCAGAACCAGATGCGGTTTCAAATTTTGACTATATGAATTCGAGAGATGGTTTGTTGGATGAAAGGGTATACCACATAAGTAAAGATTCTAAGGGGAGAATGTGGATAGGGATGAGAGATGGCCTGGCTTTTTATAAAAACGGAGTGATCCGAAATTTCACCGAAGATGAATTTCCTTACAGGAAAGTACGCCACGTAATGGAGGATTCTAAAGGAGATATCTGGATTAGTGCTTATGATGAGGGACTTATTAAGATGAACGAAAGTGGATTAACACATTTCGATGAATCTTCAGGCTTACCAAACAATCCAATAATTGCCACAGTTGAGGATGATGAAGGTGTGATCTGGATCGCAACCTATGGGGGAGTGGTAAGATTCAGGAATGGAGAATTCGAGAATTTTACCATTCAGGAAGGGCTGCCAAACAATAGTGTGATGTCCATTATAAAAGATCAATCAGGAACAATCTGGGTTTCAACAGATCAGGGGGTTGCCTGGTTTGATGGAGTGCGCTTTGTTGATATCACAGAAGAAGATGGTTTGCCAGATAAAAAATGCTATTTCATTTCACAGGATAGTAATGGAATGTTCTGGATTGGAACCAATGCGGGAATAGCGCGATTGGATGTGCAAAAGTTCTATAGTGATGATATGGCCAATTCTGAAGATGCCATTCAAACATTGACAAAGGAACAGGGATTGGTTGCTGATGAAATGAACCTGGGTGCCGTTTTCGAAGATGATGACGGCCATATGTGGTTTGGAAGTGTGGAGGGGGTAAGTCACTTCGATCCAGGTATTTATAAAGGGAATCATGAACCACCGATTGTTCATATACTTAGCTTTAATGCATCGGGGCAGGAATACAAATTGAACGGTGTTGAATTACCACACAGTAAAAATTTTATCGAGATCAGCTTTGCAGGGATAAATTTCACAGCTCCGAATAAAGTGCTTTTCGAATATCAGATGGAAGGTATTGATCCGGGATGGCAGCGAACATCATTAAGAACGGTAAGATACCAATCGTTGCCACCGGGAGAATATACATTCAGGATACATGCCCGGAATTCCAGCGGAATCTGGAGTCCAAAAATGTCTGAGATCCGGTTTACAATAACTCCACCGTTTTGGATGACCTGTTGGTTTATCATATTAAATGCCCTGGCATTGTCGGGGGTGATATATTTGTTCTACCGGAACTATAAGATTTCAAAGATGGTAGATATAGAAAGAATGAGGGTAAGAATTGCCAGCGACCTGCATGATGATGTTGGAGCTAGTTTAACAGAGATAGCTCTTCAGTCAGATTTTTTGCAGGCCAGTAGTCTCGACGATGAGTTTAAGAGTTCACTTACGCAGATCGGAATGCAGTGTAGAAGAATAGTTACAAGTCTGGATGATATTGTATGGTCGATCGATGCAAGGAATGATACATTGGGTGATCTGACCGATCGAATGCAGGATTATGCTTTGAATGTTCTGGATCGAAAAAATATCGAAGTAAGTTATGATTTTGATGATCTGAAGATGGAAGATAAGCTTCCCGTTCCGATAAAAGAGAACTTATATCTGATCTTTAAAGAAGCAGTAAATAATATCTCGAAGTACTCAAATGGTGATAAAGTGAGAGTGGAAATGAAAACGAATAATGATGACTATCACTTTATGGTTCACGATAATGGTACAACGGGAAAAGGACTTAAGAAAACGGGCCACGGATTGCGTAACATGGAAATGCGAGCGCATAGGATCGGTGGAATTTTTGATTTTAACGACGAAGACGGCTTCACCATCACTCTTGATGGAAAGTTGAATATGAATTAAAGAGGTAGATATGGCAGTAATAGGGATTGTAGAAGACAACAAAAAGATCAGAGATTTAATACAAAGATATCTGGATATGCAGGATGGAATGGAATGTCCGGTTGCAACAGATACGGTGGAAGAAATGCTTGATTTCCTGGAAGGCCATCAGAAACCGGAAGTTCTTTTGATGGATATTCAACTACCTGGTATGTCCGGGATAAAAGGTATGGAAATCATTAAGTCAAAATATCCTGAGATCGATATTATCATGCTGACGGTATATCATGACTCACATAAGATCTTCGACTCACTAAAAGCGGGTGCATCAGGTTATTTGTTAAAGCATACTTCTCTTCCAGAGATCAAAGAATCTATTGATACCCTGCTTAAAGGAGGCGCACCAATGTCGCCACAGATAGCCCGTAAAGTGATCACTCACTTTAATGAACAGGCTCCTAAAAAGAACGAAGACAGTATGCTTACATCCAGAGAGCAGGACATTGTGAATGGACTGGTTGATGGGTTGAGCTATAAGATGATCGCAGATCGTTTTGATATATCCATTGATACGGTCAGGGCGCATATACGCAATATCTATAAGAAGCTTCACGTAAACTCTAAAGCAGAGGTGATCGCAAAATCACTGAGAGGTGAAATATAATGGTCACATTATCATGTGATTTAATATGATGTGTGGTTTTTTAATTTTACTGGCAAGTATTTCTAACCAGATCGGAGCACAAAATGAAAGTTCCAAATTCTATTCCCGGTATTTTAATAGCATCAGCTTCACTATTCTTATCAGGATGCTACACTCAACTGCAAAGCACAGATTATTATTCTCATACCAATCGGGGTATTACAACCGATTATTATAATTGGGGAGATGAGCCTGAAAAAGGCTATGACAACTCGAGCTGGGAAGATCAAGAGGAAAATGCAGAGGAATATCCTGTCACAGAAGCTCAATATGCTGATGATGAGTATGCAGAAGAAGGATACTCAGAAGAATATACCGAGCAGGATCTGGATGAGATGGGAATCTATTATAAAGATCTGGAAGCAGAGCAGTGGTATAAAGATAATTACGCTGACAAGATCTACTGGGAAGGCTATGATGATGGCTATATTGATGGGTATAACGAAGCTGCTGATAATTACTGGCTGAGTAGTTATGGTTATTACAACTATCCATACAGCAGGATCTTTTATAGCCGGTATGGATATCGTTATAGAATGGGATTCTATTGGGGCTTCAATGCATGGGATAATTATTATACCGGATACCGTTATCCGCTTTACTGGGACTGGTATGATCCATACTGGGGTTATTCGCCAGGCTGGGGTTGGAATTATCCAACTATCATAGTCTATAATGACTACCATAAGCCATACAACAGAACACGAAGTGGTGATTTTGTTTATGGACCAAGAAATTCAGGGCTTCATAGTAAAGGAAATGGTGTGAATGATAACAGATCAGGAACACGTACCCGTTCTGGTTCTGGAATTGTTACCCGTCCAAGAACTACTGGAAATACGGGAATTACCCGTTCAGGTCGAACCACAGATACTAAATATACCGGAAGAACCGGAACCTCCGTACCAGTAAGAACCTCTGGCAATTCAGGAGTGACCCGAACCAGATCAGGTTCGGGAAGTACCGGTACTGTAAGAACAACAGGGCGTTCAGGCTCTGGCTCTTCATCTGGATCAGGTGGAACAGAAACAAGATCTAGAAGCGGAAACAGAAGCTCCTATTATATAAATACCGAAAGACCAACGAGAACAACTGAAAGTACTACAAGATCCAGAACTACAGGGTCAGCGGTAGAACCAAGAAGACCCTCAGGTAATTCAGGCTCAACGGTAAGACCTCCTTCAAGTCCTCAACGATCTTCATCTGGAAGTAGTTCAACACCAAGAACAGTACGAAGCAGCTCATCCTCAGGATCTTCTTCAGGGAGAGCGGTTAGAAGTTCTTCATCAGGATCATCGGGCCGCTCATCCTCAGGTTCAAGATCTTCATCATCTTCTTCATCAGGAAGTAAGTCGAAAAGAGGAAATTAATAATAAAAAAAGGTCAGAAGCAGTCTATGAAGAGATTATGTTTTGTTCTCTTGATGGTTATCCTGTTTTATAATTCAGAGCTTGTTGCTCAGGATGGCAGGAATCAACTTAACTACTCCAGTATCGCACAGCAACTGGTACTGGGAAATGCAAATGGCGATGCCAATTCAGGAATATTACCATCTGTAGCTATGGAAAACGGATTCGGAAGTTTTATGGAGAATCCGGCAAGTGTAGCGTTAATTAATGCCAGTTACTTCAATCTGGGGTATCTGGCAAACTATGCTGATAATGAGAATACCTTCCAGGGAAGCAATGTTGCTTTTGATAACAGGGTAGGACGGTTCGGCAGTGCAGGCTTAATTTACGCTGTTCCAACAGACAGAGGTAGCCTGGTTGTGGGTGGCGGCTATAATTTATACTCCAACATCAACAGAACAAATTCTATTAGTACTTATAATTCCAACAGTACTATAACTGATGCTTTTGTTAACAGTGGCAGTGATTATCATGACCTCGCTTTTGAAACCTATGCCATCGACTGGTATGATACTGAACAAACTCAGTTGGAATCGATCTTTCGGGTTGGATTTGCTCCAGGTGATTATCTCGGAATAGCACAGGAGGCTGAAATCAAACAGAGAAGTAATCTGGGTGAGGTTTCCATCTTCATGGCCACTGAATTCAGAAAGAACCTGTTTTTTGGTGCCTCATTAGGGATGATTACCGGAAAGTATAGTTATGAGCGAAATTTTCTGGAGGACGACAGGGATAATCTGTATGATGGAGATTTTATAGAGCCGGATAATTCGGGTAACAATGGGACGGATATCAATGATATTCTGGTGTATGATAAGATCGACTCAGAGATTCTGGGGGCCACAATCAGAGCGGGATTTATCTATAAAATTCTTCCAGAACTAAATATTGGAGCAAACTTCACAGTTCCGACAAAACTAATAATCTCGGAAGACTATTACTCTTCTATCACCACAAGTTTTGATGATGGCAGGGATAACTTCTTTGATGATCTTGCCGGTAAATACACTTATAGCGTAAGAAAACCATCTCAGTACAGTCTAGGTGTAGCTCTGGATGATTATGAAGGATTGAGCCTTTCTGCTTCTGCGGAATTTATTGATTACAGAAATACATCCATTGATCTGACAAGAGATAATAATCTTGATTTTCAGCAGGAAAGATACCTTCGAATGGAAGAGGAAGTGATCGATAGTGTGATCAATGCAGATTATAATTTTACGGCGAATTTAAGAGGCGGAGTTGAGTATCGAACAAATTTTGGTTTAGAACTGAGAGGTGGAATGGGATACTATCCTGGTAAGAGTTCAAAGTTTTCGGCGAACAAATATATCTTCTCAGGAGGGATAGGGATACCAATTTCAAAGGAAGTATTCATTGATGTAAATGCACAATATTCCCGCTGGAATGACCGTTCTGTTATATACGAATACAATGATATACAAACAGGAGAGTTAAGGACAGAAGGAATTGGAGAGACGATAAGCCAGCTAAATGTATTAGTGGGTTTCAAATTCAGATTTTATTAATCCTTTGTTAGTTAGATATCCCCAAAACCCAAAAACAAACCTCCGTAGTTAGTTTTTAGCGAAGGCCTTGTGAAAGAGTCCTTCGCTATTTTTATAGCCACTTTTTTCGCTTAAAGTAAATGATCATCACAAAAGTAAGTGAAATCATTATTACCCAAACGGTGGGATATCCATATTTCCAGTTCAGTTCAGGCATATTTGCGAAGTTCATCCCGTAAATACCAGCTATGAAAGTAAGGGGAATAAATATAGTGGCAATGATGGTAAGTACTTTCATCACCTCATTCATGCGATTGCTGATATCTGTCATATACATATCATATAAGCCACTAAGCATCTCACGGGAGTTATCGATCATTTCAATGACCTGAAACAAATGATCAAAAGTGTCGCGGATGAACAGTTTGGTTTCAGCTTCAATGAGAGGTGACTCATCTCTTAATAGTGAATTAATACCATCTCTGAGAGGCCAAACCGATCTTCTGAAGTTGATCAGCTCTCTGCGCAGGTTGTGAATTTCTTTGAGATGGGAATCTTTCGTCTTTTCGAAAATCTCGTCTTCAATTTCGGTGATCTTGTTTCCGATCTCTTCCAGAGTCTCAAAATAATAATCGATAATGGCATCCATAAGAGCATAAGCCAGGTAATCCGTCCCCGACTTTCTTATTCTGCTGTTCTCAACCTGCAGGCGTGTTTTTATAGGATCTAAGAATGGTTCGTCAGTTTCCTGAAATGAGAATACATAATCTGAGGAAAGTACCAACGAAACCTGTTCTTCCTGAATTTCCCCATCCTTAATTCTAAGCATCTTCATTACTATAAAGATCTGTTCGCCATAATCCTCAATTTTCGGGCGCTGTAAAGTATTTACAATATCTTCCTGAATGAGGGGGTGGAAACCGAAGTCATCCCACAATGTTTTAAGCTTATCAGTCTCATGAAGTCCCATGACCTCAACCCAGGTAACTGCTTTGGAAGCTGCGAATGGTTTACATTCGATAACTTTATCTATCTCTTCAATAGTAATTTTCTCATGATCGTAGTCGAGAATATTGATGGACATATTCTCAAGAACCTTACGTCCAATATGTGCTACGGTACCGGGTGCTGAACCTGCTTTCTTCTTTTTGAAATTAGGCAGGTTTCTTTGTCTGATTAATTTTAGTGGGCTCATGAAATTATGTTTTGCTAAGCATAACAAATTGAGAGCAAAAAAAAACCCCTTCACTTAGTAAGGGGTAAGAAAGTTTTAATAATTATTGAATTTCGCCTTTTTCGGCTGCTTCTTTTAACTCATCGTTCGCCCAGATTGCTATTTCTACACGGCGATTTTTAGAGCGCCCTTCAACGGTACTGTTAGAGGCGACCGGATCATTTTCGCCATAGCCAATGATCGTCATTCTTTCGCCGCTTACACCAGTGAAAGCTGTGTATTCTGCAACTGATTTGGCTCTCTGTTCCGACAATTTCTGATTGTAATCTTCTGAACCAGTGTTATCAGTGTATCCACTGAACATGATGTTAGTGTCTTCATATTTCTGAAGTACTTCTGAAAGCTTACTGATCTCATTTTTTGATGCACCACTCAGGGTGTATGAGTCGACTTCGAAGAGAATGCCTGAATCAAAGGTAACTTTAATTCCTTCTCCAACACGTTCAACGGTAGCTCCGTCCAGATCTTCTTCAAGTTCTCTGGCCTGTCTATCCATATAGTTACCAATAGCTGCCCCGGTAGCACCACCTACGGCTGCTCCAACTATTGCTCCTGTTGTAGTGTTACCTGCAGCCTTTCCAATTACAGCACCAGCCAGAGCCCCGGCTCCGGCACCGATCACGGTTCCTTTTGCAGTTTTACTTATGCGTTCACAACCAGTAAATGGTAATAGTCCTGCTAGTGCGATGATAATTACTTTAATTGATATCGTTCTCATGACAAATGATTTATTTAGTATTTGATACTGTTATAAATCTGAGTACGATATGTTCCGTTAATTAATGTGCAGGATCAGATGTTTTCAGCTCTCAGGACCTCCAATGGAGGTTTTTTATGGATTCCCCGGGTGTTTAAGAGTCCGATTGTCAATACCAGTAAAACAAGTAATACTACTTCAGTGGCAAGGATGGTGAAACCAGGTGTGAAATCAATTTCGAAATAAAACTTACCGAGCAGCACACTGGTACCTACCGATAGTGTGAGACCGATCAATGATGCCAGGATCCCAAGGAAAACATATTCGATAACCTGAATACGAACAACCTGTCTTTGTTTAGCTCCCAGCGTTCTCAATAATACAGCTTCACGTATACGCTGGTATCTGCTTGTAGTAGCGGAGCCCGCCAATACAATGAGCCCGGTGATGATACTGAACAAGCCTATGAACTGAATTACAAAGGTGATCCGGCCAAGAAATTCACGGACTGTATTTATGATCTGACCCACGTCAATTGCGGAAACATTTGGATAAGCCTGAACGATCTGTTGTTGTATATCAAGGGATGATTCCTTGCTTGGAGTATTTAGGGTGGTCGCAAAAAACTGGGGTGCCGGTTCCAGAACTCCGGTTGGAAAAACTACAAAGAAATTAGGTTGAGGGGTTTGCCAGTTTACCGTTCGGGTGCTCGAGATATAACTGCTAATCGGGATGCCCTGGATGTCCCAAACAATAGTATCCCCAAGAGCTACATTCAGGTCTTCAAGGAGGTCGGAGGACATCGATATTGGAACAGGTACACTCAGATCAGAAACAGAGCCGATGAACTCGCCTTCCTCAAGAGTTTCGGTATCAACCAGGCTATCGCGATAGGTTGAACGATATTCACGTGTGAGTGCCCAACGCCGAGCGGCCCGGCTGGTATCCTGAAGAATCTTATCAACTGAGATGTTTTTTACAGATTGGATTCTCATAGTCACAATCGGGACGTTCTGAATGATCTCGAGCCCATTATCCCGGATGATTTTATTTACACCATCATTCTGGTCGTATTGGATATCAAACAATGCAAGGTTTGGGAGATCATCCTGTCCCTCAAAATCAATGGTACTCAGTAACATATCCTGGCTTAGGTACAAGGAGCTTATAAGAGTTACACCCAATCCAAAGGTCAGAAGCAGAGTGCTGGTTTGATTGTTCGGACGATAGAGGTTTGATAAGCCCTGTCTCCATTCATAACTCCAGCCAATAGGGATGAACTTCCGGGCTCCTTTCATCACTAATACTGAAAAACCTGCCAGCAACAGCAGACAAACACCGAGGCCAAAAGTGAAAATGATTGCGGCGATAAGTTCACCCAACATGATCCATGCATATCCGGTAACAGCCAGTGTTATTACTCCATAGAGAATCACTCTTGTTAACAGACTCATTAGCTTTGAGAGGTTAACTTCTGCAGAACGAAGAGTAAAAAGAGGAGAGATCTTACGGATTGCCATGAGCGGGAAAAGCGCAAAAACAATAGAAATCAGTACGCCGGTAAATAAACCCGTAAATATAGAAGTCCAGGAAATGAATAATTCGATATCAACAGGAATGAAATCCTGAACCAAAACTGGTAGATATAACTGTACAAGGGCTCCGAGCAATGCACCAAGTGCTGCACCAATAAATCCCATAGAACCTGCCTGGATGAGGTAAATTGCCATAGCCTGCCTGGATGAGGCACCAACACAACGGAGAACTGCTACCGTAGCGATCTTTTGCCTGATATAAACAAAGATGGAAGAGGCGATACCAATTCCACCCAATAATAAAGCAATGAATCCGATCAGGTTCAGAAAACTGGCCAGATTTGAAACAGCTTCCCCTACTTCCTGTTGGCGCTCAGCAATATCATCAAACCTGAAATCAAGTGAGTCGTTCATAGCGTCGAGACGCTCTTCTATAACTTTCGGTTCAGTACCTTCCGGATATGTAAGATACAGCTTGTGCTCCAATCGGCTTCCTCGTTCCAGAAGACCCGTATTCTCCACATCTTTTAAAGGGATAAGAACCCGGGGCCCGAAAACTGAAGTTGCCATCGATTGCCCGGGAATATCCTGGATCGCACCAATGATAGGATAAGTAACATAGCCCACTTTAACGGAGTCGCCCGGTGAAAGTCCAAGTTGTAATAAGATAGCTTCATCAACTAAGGCACCGAACTCATCAAGATAGGTGTCTGAAGCTTCAGCCGGGTTGGTTTGAATGTGACCGTAAAATGGGAATCCATCTTCCATTGCAGAAATCTGTGACAAGCGGGTGGTTCCTGTTTCAGGAAAAAGAACCATAGAACTGAATGCCAGCATCTTGGACTGTTCTGAACTTATTGAATCCAGATACGCCAGTAATTCTGGCTGGAAGGGAGCATTGCGCTCGACTTCAAGATCAGCTCCAAGTAATTCTTTGGATTGATCGGATATACTTTTATTTAAGTTCTCTCTGAATGAAGTGATCGCGACCTGAGCAGCTACCCCAACGATAATAGCTGCCATATAGAGAAATAATTTCCGGCGGTTGGAGCGGGAATCTCTCCATGCCATTTTAAAAACCCAGGACCAACTCATTTTGTCACCGATGCTTTTTCTTTAGTGATATCTGAGTCTACCAGTCCATTCTTGATCTTGATGATTCTATCACACTTCTCGGCCAGTTCAAGATCATGGGTAACTAATATAAGAGTAGTATGTTCTTTCTGATTGAGGTCAAAGATCAGTTCTTCAACATGATCTCCGGTTTCGGTATCCAGGTTTCCTGTTGGTTCATCAGCGAACAGAATCTTTGGTTCATTTATAAAAGCACGGGCGATCGCCACACGTTGCTGTTCACCTCCGGACAGCTGAGTGGGGTAGTGATGTGTTCGGTCTCCCAGCCCTACTTCTTCCAGTAACTGAACGGCTCTTTTTCGAACATCCTTTGTTGCTTCTCCGCGCAGTTCAAGAGGAACCATAACATTTTCGAGCGCAGTAAGCGTAGGCACAAGCTGAAAAGTTTGAAAGACAAACCCAACATGTTTATTCCTTACGGATGCTCGTTCATCTTCACTGAGAGGATTTAGCTTAATATTTTGAAGGATTACCTCACCGGAACTTGGCCGGTCAAGACCTGCACAGAGGCCAAGCAACGTTGTTTTACCACTTCCTGATGGTCCAACGATGGCACAGGAAGTACCTTCTTCGATCCCAAAGGAAATATCGTTAACGACAGTGAGGATCTTAGATCCACTTTTAAATTCACGGGTCAGGTTATTTACCTGAAGAATATTCGACACAGTGCTTCTTATTTTGTTAAACTTGGAACCCTAAACCATGGAATGATACTATTTCATTCCGCACCAAAGAAATGTTGGCTACGTTGTTAGCTTCGGGATGTTACTCCCAAACGAATGCTGTACAAAGTATTAGAGTTGAACATACATATACGTACCGATAAATTATTGAAATGAAGCAATTACTTTTCCTTTTTTTACTTGTTACTGCGTCTGTTAGCGCACAAGAGAAAAAAACTATTCTCTTTTTTGGTGATAGTATCACTGCTGGTTATGGTATTGATCAGTCCAGAGCATTTCCTGCTGTTATTCAGGAGAAAATAGATTCGGCAGGTCTGAACTATACGGTGATCAATGGCGGATTAAGCGGTGAAACCTCAGCTGGTGGATTACGACGGATTGATTGGGTATTGCAAAGGAAAGTAGATATCATGATTCTGGAGCTTGGCGGCAATGATGGGTTGAGAGGCATTGATCTGAGCTCAACCAAAGACAATCTTCAGAAGATCATCGATAAAGCAAAGGCCAGATATCCGGAAATGAAGATCATTATTGCAGGGATGCAGGTTCCTCCAAATCTTGGTGTTGAGTACACAAAGGAATTTATGGACCTTTATCCATCACTTGCAGTCGAGAATGATCTGCCTCTTATACCAACGATACTGAATAAGGTCGGGGGGTATGACGAATATATGCAGGCTGATCAAATTCACCCCAATGCGAAAGGTCACCGCATCGTAGCTGATGTTATTTGGGAAAAACTGGAAACTATTCTTTAAAACGTTCGATATTTATTTCTTATGAAAAGAATCTCACTATTCATCCTCACACTTATATTAACTCAAACGGCTTTTTCACAGGCCAGCCTGGATTACAAACCAAAGATATTACTTGTAACTGCACATCCTGATGATGATGCCTTGTTTTCAGCCACTGTCTTCAAAACCACTAAATTGTTGGGAGGTACCGTTGATCTTGCACTTATGACCAATGGCGAGGGAGGATATAAATATTCTACACTTGGGAATTATATCTATGGGCTGGAATTGGATAAAGAGGAAGTGGGAAGAGCCTATCTGCCCGGAATCAGGAAGAAAGAGCTAATGGCAGGTGGCGATATTGTCGGGATCAGGAATTATTATTTCTTCGATAAAAAAGATTTCTACTACACTCTGGATGTTCAGGAGACCATGGAGAAATGGGAGACGGAGACCGTGGTTAAAAAGCTGACAGAAATCATGGAAGAAGGAGAGTATGATTTCGTATTTCTGATGCTTCCGTTTAAAGAATTTCATGGACACCATAAGGCATCAGCCGTACTTGGGCTGGAAGCATTGAGCCGTTTACCTAAGGGAGACCGGCCAATTGCTCTGGAATCAATGGTTAGAAGAGGAGATGATGCTCCTGGTGCGGGATTCACAGAGTTAGAGGGATATCCCAAAACCAGGATCATGAAGGATGTGATGTTTGAATTCGACCGGAATCAGAAATTTGGGTACAACGACCAGCTCGACTACAACATGGTTGCCAATTGGGTTGTTGCAGAACATAAGTCACAAGGAACCATGCAGAAAGCAATGAATCACCCGGAAGGA
Organism: Rhodothermia bacterium; assembly: GCA_030427885.1. Lineage (GTDB taxonomy): Bacteria > Bacteroidota > Rhodothermia > Balneolales > Balneolaceae > JAUICM01. The sequence goes on from JAUICM010000007.1 coordinate 88,913, forward strand.
ACGGTTGAGCAGTATTACTATGTGGAATTAAATGGTACTGATGGCATTGACAAAGCCCGAAAGTTCTTCGAAGTGATCAATGCCGTTCAGCCTGATTGATGTTCAGAGAATAGCGAATTCAATATTGATATTAGCAGTAACCGAAACAGTCTGGTCGAAGTCCATCATGGAAGAACTTACCACTACTTGTTCCATATCCATAGTTGATTTAGCTCGAAAAGGAGTTACCTGATAATCTGAGTAGCTGATATTGATAACGGACCCCAGTTTAACTCCGGAAGCTTTAGCAATAAGCTGAGCTCTTTCTTTAGCGGAAGCGATCGCTGACTCCAATGCTTTCAGTTTACCGCTTTCAAGTTTTGAACTCGAGAAGCTGGCATTAAATGAGTCGAAGCCATTTTCGATCAGACGTACCTGAATTTCTTCATAGATCTTAAAATCATTGAAACTAACTGAAACCTGCTGGTTGGTTTGTGGAATCATGTTCCTGCCATTGTTGCTATATCTCTTACTGATCTGAACAGGCTGGAAATTGATATCCTCTTCGTCAATATCAAATTTTTTGAGAAGGTCAGCCAATACGGATTCTCTTTTTTTATGGATCTCAAACGCCTCTCTGGGTGAATCTCCTTCAGCATTAATATTAATGTTAAAGATGATCAGGTCAGCCGGGAGTAGCTCTGAGGCCGACATATTTATACTGATAGACTTTTCCTTAGGGGGCATTTGCGCCGGCACTGTCTTACAGGCTAAAAGCACAAAAAGAAGTAAAAAAGGGTAGATGCTAAGTTTTCTCATGATGATCTGATATTGCTTGGATTATTTCATGACAAACTAAAATATTCACATTCTATTGCAGTAAACAGAAAATTTTTACCCAAAACTGGTAAAGCTAATTCTAATGGATTAAGGCTTTAGAAAAAATTTGTGTATTAAAACCTTCTCATCAGGCTAAAAAATGGGCATATAAGTGTATTAAAAATGTTTAGTTTCTCATCTAAAATTTTCATGGAAGCGCTTGCATAATCATAAAATCAGGCTTTTCTTTGTTATACCGCATTTATAAAGCGGAGCTATGGAAAAATCCCAGGAATAAATCAAACTAATACAGGATCAGATATGGTAAAACATATAAGGCTTACACTTTCTGTCTGCTTTGCATTGTTACTAGCAATTGCGCCACAACTGCAGGCAAATTCGAACCCGGTCTCGAGAGACGCCTCAGTTTCAGGTCAGGTAGTAGACTCCTATGGTGAACCTTTACCCGGAGTAAACGTTATTGTTAAAGGTACCATTGTAGGTACACCAACCGATTCAGAAGGAAGATTCGAACTTAATGTAAAACAGGATTTCCCTTTAACGCTTCAGTTTTCTGCAGTGGGATTTCAACCACAGGAACTGGAAGTAACACAAAGTAATGCCACGGGCATTATGATCACTTTAGAAGAGCAAACCATTTATGGAAATGATATAGTGGTTTCGGCATCCAGAGTAGAAGAAAGTATTCTTAAATCCCCTGTATCCATTGAAAAAATTGATATTCTGGATATTCAGTCTACAGGTTCTGCAAACTTTTATGATGCTATTGGTAGTCTGAAAGGAGTGGATTTCAGTACACAGAGCATCACATTTAAATCCATTAATACACGCGGTTTTGCAGCGAACGGTAACACCCGTTTTGTTCAGTTGATCGATGGAATTGATAATCAGGCACCGGGACTCAATTTCTCAGTAGGTAACGTTGTTGGTATTTCTGAACTGGATCTTGAAAGTGCGGAACTTATTCCGGGAGCTGCTTCAGCCCTATATGGTCCTAATGCTATCAATGGTATTTTATTATTAAATAGTAAAAGTGCGTTTGATTACCAGGGAATCACTGTTAATGTGAAAACCGGTGTTAACCAGATCGACAGTGATATCGAAGACCCATCTCTGTATCAGAATTACAGTATTCGCTTTTCACAGGCATTCAATAATAAATTCGCATTCAAGCTGAATGCTTCATATCTGAAAGCAACAGACTTTGTTGCTCAGGATTACAGAGACCAAAGTGATCTGCTGGAGAGGGGAGCAACATCGAGAGCTGATGCACGGATCCCTCGTTTATATGATGGTTTAAATACTTATGGTGATTTCACCATCACTGTTGGCGCTATAGCTGATAACGTAATTGCTGGTGGTGGAGCACAGGGTGCACAGATCGCTGCAATCCGAACTTTATTCCCGGATGGCATTGAAGGCGCTTTTACCCCTACAGGTTATAATGAGCACTCTTTTGTAGATAACACTTCCGAAAGTTTGAAACTGGGTGGAGCCTTACATTATCGTTTGAATGATCAGTTTGAATTAGTTGGTCAGTATAATATTGGCTTTGGTAGTACCGTCTATACTGCAAATGACCGCTTTGTGCTGGATGGTTTCAACATCTGGACCGGTAAACTTGAACTTAGAAACCCGAACTTCTTTATCCGGGCATATACTACTCAGGAAGATGCTGGTGATTCTTATGCAGCAAATACACTCGCTTCTCTGATCAATCAGCAGTTATATCTGCCGGTTTATTTCCAGACTTTTGCAAATGCAAGAACTCAGGGAGCTACTGTAGATCAGGCTCATGCAGCTGCAAGAGCAACAGCTGATGCTCAGCAACCAAGTCCTGATGATCCTGCTTTCCAGAATCTTGCTAAAACACTTAGAGAAACTCCGATCTCTGAGGGCGGTGCCATGTTCCTTGATGAGTCTGATCTGTATCATGCTGAAGGCTTATATGACTTTGCCAACGTGATCGATCCTTCTACCGTTTCTATCCAGGCAGGTATGAATGTTCGCAGATATGCGCTTCAGTCTAAAGGAACTTTATTTGCCTATAAAGATATTGCCAGCCAGGAAGAATTCAATATTGATGAGTGGGGTGCTTTTGCTCAATTCTCAAAAACACTCATGGATGGTAATCTCGATCTGAGCGCTTCTGTGCGATATGATAAAAATGAATATTTTGATGGCCAGTTCTCCCCACGTGCATCGGCTATCTTTACGGTGGCTGAGGATCATAACTTCAGAGTTTCCTATCAAAAGGGATTCAGGATTCCAACAACTCAGGATCAATTCATTGACCTTGATGTAGTTTCCAGAAGATTGGTAGGAAGTAACCCTGCACTGGTCGATCGTTATCGTTTCGAAAGTAACCCGGTTTATACTGGTGTTGCTCAGGCCAGACAATTACTCGCACAGGGTGAGAATATGAGTACTGTTCTATCTGTTGTGGAGCAATTCGATTTCGAAGATTTCCAGCCAGAGAAGATCAGCACCTATGAAGTGGGGTATAAAACTCTGATCGGAAACAGGTTGTTTATTGATGCTTACTACTATTTCAGTAACTATACTGATTTCATTGCAGAAGTGACATTCACTCAGGGAATCCCTGATGGATTGACAAATGAACCAAATGCCAGCTACACCGGAGCAACAGCACCAGGAAGTGCAAACTGGCAACAGTCGGTAGTAACCCAGCAGGATCCTAACAATCCTAATAGTTCATTCCCTACTCAGTCCTATGGGTTTGATATCAACGCGGATGGGAATGTGCGTTCACACGGTGTCGCGATGACAGCTGAATATTCATTATTTAAGGGATATTCGATAGGTGGTAACGTGTCGTACAACAAACTTCTGGATCAGGATGACCTGATTAACCAGGGATTTAATGCCAGTTATAATACTCCTGAGTGGAGATATAACATCAAGCTTGAGAACAGAAAAATTACCAAGAACCTTGGTTTTAGTGTGAATTACAGATGGCAGGACGCCTATCTGTGGGAGTCCTCGATCGGAACCGGAATCGTGGATGCATTTGGTAGTCTCGATGCGCAAGTATCGTATCGACTAACACAACTCAACTCCACCATTAAAGTGGGGGGTAGCAACATTCTTAACGAGAAGTACACCACATCTCTGGCTAACCCAACACTTGGTGCGATCTACTACGTTTCTTTCACTTTCGATCAACTCCTGAAATAATAAAAGAGCTTAACAATGAAGAATACATTTAAGACAATACTTCTACTTGTAAGTGCAGCGGTTCTTGTAACCGCCTGTGATGGCCAGGGCGATTCACTGATAAATGCACGCCTTGATGAGAATCCACTACCAGATCCGGTTTCGGGATCTTCAGGTGATGCCGATTTTTCAAAATATGTATCAATCGGTAACTCACTGACTGCAGGATACATGGACGGTGCCCTGTATACATTAGGACAAAGCAATTCGATCCCGGCGCTACTGGCTGGTCAGTTTGCCTATACCGTTGATGGAGATTATACCTTTAATCAGCCCGATATTAACTCTGTGAATGGATTCAATACAACGGTAACCAATCCGGCATTATCAACAGTATTTGGTAGGTATAAACTGGATACAAGTATTCCGGGGCCTTCACCTACTATTAATGGAGATATACCAGCACCATATTCTGGACCTGCCTTAAATAACTTTGGTGTTCCGGGAATTCAGGTAGGTCAGTTACTGACCGCAGCAACAGGTGGGCCAGATAATCCGGCGAACCCAGCTTATAATGGTTTATATGCCCGTTTTGCTAGTGATCCTGGTAACTCTACTATTCTTGGGGACGCTATTGCTGCGCAGCCTACCTTCTTTACTTTATGGATCGGTAATAACGATGTACTGGGATATGCAGTGAGTGGGGCTTCCAATTCTGCTATTTTAACTTCTGATGCGGATTTCAATACCTATTTTGGTTCAACTGTTTCATCGTTGATGACAAATACCTCAGCTGACGGAGTGGTGATCGATATTCCATTCTTCCTGGGACTTGCATATTTCCAGGCAGTTCGTTGGAATAATATTACTCTTGACGCAAATACTGCAGCGGCAATCAATTCAGGTATGGAATCCATTAATGGTGCTATACAGGGGTGTGCTAATGTAGGTGTTGCCCAAAGCGATATTGATCAGCGGTTGGTAAGTTACTCTGAGGGAAACAACCCGATCCTGGTAATTGATGAAGAGTTAGATGATCTGGGAACTTGTTTTGATGCATTGCTGGCCGCAAATGCAATTGATGGTACTGCAAGAGCTCAATTGGTTCCTTATGAGCAATCTCGTCCGTTAACTCAGGGTGAGTTGGTACTATTATCAGCAGGCGCTGTTTTAGGTACGGAAGCTGATGGGGATGCCACTACTGCAGACACTCCGATTGGTGTGGTTGTTCCATTAGGCTTTAATATGTCCGATGCGAGTTTAAATGGTGATCGTTATTATCTGAGCTTAGCAGAGCAACAGGAAATTGAGAATAAACGAATCACGTTCAATACAATTATAGCTGGAGCGGTTTCAGCAAATTCGGATAGACTTGCTTTATATAACACCAGTCCATTCGGTGGCCCCACAAATCCATGTACCAGTGGAATCTTTTGTGATCTGTTTGGTTTAAGTGATGGTGTTCCTGGTATCACTTATCAGGGGGTGAGTCTGGAGCCGGATTTCAGTCCAAATGGAGTACTTTCTACCGATGGTATTCATCCAAACCCAAGAGGTAATGCGATCATTGCCAATGAGATCATTAAGGTGATCGAAGATAAATGGGGAAGCGATATCCCGATGGTAAATCTTATTAATCTTCCGAGTGTTACCCTTTGTGGAACCGGAGATTGCTTGAGCGAACAGTAAATTAGTTCAGTACTTATTTAAACCCCGTGCATAATTTATGTGCGGGGTTTTTTTATGCATGTAAGCTAAAAGGTCAGAAATTGGGTAACTTTGTCACTTCAATTTTTTTACCGACTGATGGCATCATATTTGCTTAAGGCACAACAAAGAAATAACTATTTTAATAACTAAAAATGAGCACTGAGAATACTAAAGAAGAAATTAAGTCTGAGAATGAAGAGGTGGCTGAAGGCCTGGAAGTAGAAACTTCTGAAGAACAGGCAGAAGAGGTTGCAGAAACAGAGGCAGCCGGTGAGGCTCAGGAATCAGAGGAAATTGATGAGAAACAGCAAATGATAGAGAAGCTGGAAAAAGAACTGGCAGAAGCTAAAGACTCTTTATTAAGAAAAGCAGCCGAGCTTGAGAACGTACGTAAAAGAGTACAAAGAGAGCGATATTCACTTTTTGAAGATGCAAAAGTAGCTGCATTGGAAGAATTTCTGCCGATATCTGAAGATATGAAGAGAACTCTGGATGCAAGTAATGGTACCGAAATAGAGAAGAACTTTCTTCAGGGAGTGCAACTTGTAGCCAATAAGTTCGAAGAGGTTTTGAACAAATACGGTGTTGAGCGAATTGACGAGGCAGGTGTTCCATTCGATGTGAACCTGCATGATGCAATGCTTCGGCAACCTGCACCAGACAAGAAAACCGAAAGTGATACAGTGCTTCAGGTTCTTGAAAGTGGCTACAAGATTGGAAACAGAGTTATAAAGCACGCAAAAGTTATAGTTAGCGAATAAAGAATTTCATGAGTAAACGAGATTATTACGAGGTACTTGGCGTAGAAAAAGGAGCCGGTGAAGCGGAGCTTAAAAAGGCTTATCGCAAACAGGCTATGAAGTATCATCCCGACAGAAACAAGGGTGATGCTGAGGCAGAAAAGAAATTCAAAGAAGCTGCTGAGGCCTATGAAGTTTTACGGGATCCACAGAAAAGAGCCCGATATGATCAATACGGTCATGCTGGCGTAAATGGTCAGGGTGGCTTTGGCGGGGCCGGAGGAGGAGTTGAATTCGACATGGAGGATATCTTCAGCCGGTTTGGTGATATCTTTGGCGGCGGATTTTTTGGCGATGATATTTTCGGTGGTGGAAGAGGGCGCTCCAGAGGGGGAAGAAGGCAACCTGGAACACCAGGGTCTGATATGAAGATCCGTATGCCACTTACTCTGGAAGAAATTGCATTCGGGACTGAGAAGACACTGAAAGTTAAGAAGCAGATCATTTGTAACGAATGTTCTGGTACCGGAGCAGAAACAGATTCTGATTTTGAGACCTGTAGTACCTGTAATGGAATGGGTGCAGTGAGACAGGTTACCAGAACTATGCTGGGACAGATGGTGAGCGAACAGCCATGCCCAACCTGTAACGGAGACGGACGGATCATAAAGAATAAGTGTAAGTCATGTTCTGGTGAAGGTCGGATCAAAGGCGAGGAAACTATTAAGGTGAATATCCCTTCGGGTGTATCCAATGGAAATTATATCACTTTACGAGGGCAGGGTAATGCCGGCCGGAGAGGAGGTCAGTCAGGGGACCTTATTGTTCTTATTGAAGAGAAAGAACATGAGCATTTTGTACGTGAAGGGAACAATATTTACTACAACCTTGGATTGAGTATCCCTGATGCAGTGCTTGGTACTGAAGTGCAGGTGCCAACTCTAAAAGGCAAAGCGAAACTCAAGATCGATGCAGGAACCCAGCCGGGTAAACTACTTCGAATGAGAGGTAAAGGTATCATTGGCCTGAACAACTCTGGCGAGGGTGATCAATATGTTCGTGTGAATGTATATGTACCCAAAGAGCTTAGTGAGAAGGAACGCAAAGCAATTGAATCACTGAAAGGCGCTGAAAATTTCGATGCTTCTAATCAGACCAAAGAAGAGAAAAGTTTCTTTTCGAAAATGAAAGATGTATTTGGCTGAGATCAGGTAATATCCTGAAAATCATCTTTATATCTTCTGAAAACCATTCGTGCATATGGACATAAAGGCAGCACTTTTAACTGGTGCTCTCTTGCGTATCCAGCAGCGTGATAGACCAGTTTCTTACCCAAGCCCTGTCCTGAGTAGGATTCGTTTACTTCAGTATGATCGATAATGATGCGATAATCTCCATTTTTAGTATAGGTAAGCTCCGCAATACGATCCCCATCTTCTACGATGAAGAAAGCGCCTTTGGTTTTAAGATCTTCGTGCTTTATGTTCATGATCACCTCTATTATTAGTTCATGTTGATAGGAAGATACTCTAAAATTCTGAAGACCTTTACGCTGTTATGGCCTTTGATCTTTGTTTCAGCCTGCGCAAAGCAATCAAGGGTGGATGTTCCTCCATATAAGCCAGAGGCCTATAAGCGGATAGATGAGCCTGCCAGAGAAGAAGTTTCAGGAATTGTAAAAAGCAGGATTCATGAAAATACCTTTTGGGTACATGGTGATTCTGGTACAGAAGACAAAATTTATGCGATCAAAGAAGATGGGGAGATCAAATCTAAAAAGAAGAAATATGGAGGAGCCAAAGTACACGGCGCCAGGAATAAAGACTGGGAAGATATCACTGTAGGCCCGGATCAAACACTTATCATAGCAGATATTGGTAATAATTGTTTTTGCAGGGAGGATCTGAAACTATTTTTTGTGCCGGAGCCAGATCCTGATGATGAGGAAGTCGAAGTTTTTAAAGAATACGAAATAAAATATCCTGAGGATGTTCTGAATAGTGTTGGAATACTTGTCCCGGAGAAAAGTCTTAATGCGGAGGCTGTTTTTATGAGGGGGGGCAAGGTTCATATTTTGTCCAAGAACAGGAGTAATCCAAGCACTATGTTATTCAGGTTAGATGATCCAAAAGAGGGGGTGCCTAATATGTTGACATACATAGATCGCTTTGATGTTGGTGAATTGGTTACTGCAGCAGATATAACAACTGATGAAAGTAAAGTTGCAGTACTAACACGTGAGAGTATTTGGTTGTTTGAGCCCGGAGACCATGATTCAATTTTTGATGGCAAGATCTACTGGTTGCCTTTAAAAGGGATCACACAAATCGAGTCGGTTACGTTTTCAGGAGATAACCTGATTGTGGCAGAGGAGACAGGGGAGCTATTCAAGATTGCTATTAATAAGCTGGTGGAGTTCAAACCTGATAGTAAGTGATTAATCTGGTTTAGCGTCTTTGAAGATCAAAGCCTGATCATTATCCAGAGTAAAAGTTTCAGTTGGGCTTAACTCAAAAACCTTTTTTACTTCAGTTTTTGAAGGGCGATAAAAGACAATTGCTCCCCATAACAATCCTGCAAAGAATAGCAGGAGTTGTTCATCAGTTATGGCATAACAAACTGCTGTGAAGAGAGCCATTCCTTCGATGAGAGCAGAACGAACGATAAAAGCCTGACGATATGCATTGAGTTTATCCTCAAGCTTTCCATTCGGCGGAATACTGCTGGTTTTCAGTTTAAAGATGAACCGGGCCAGTAAAAGATTCGCTATGCCAAGTCCAATCGGGAGAATGAGCAAAAGTGTATCAAAAGGTGGCTCAATGGAGATATCAATTAAGTCACCATAGGTTGCTGCTATTGCTACCACGAAGATAATACTGCTGAGGAATGCTCCGTAGAATATTCTCATCCCAAGAAAAAAAGCACGAACTTCCATAAGCTGATTATGAAGGCGACCGATCAAATTTCTTCCAATCGGGTTTTCTCTTTTCAAGGAAGGCGTTTTTACCCTCTTCTGCTTCATCAGTCATGTAGGCGAGTCGGGTTGCTTCTCCCGCAAATACCTGCTGTCCAACAAGTCCGTCATCGATCAGATTAAAGGCAAACTTCACCATTTTAGTAGCTGTGGGACTTTTAGAGAGAATCTCCTGAGCCCACTGAAATGCTGTGTCTTCTAATTCATCATGAGGAATTGCGGCATTTACCATTCCCATTTCAAAAGCCTCCTGAGCTGAGTAATTTCGGCCTAGAAAGAAGATCTCACGTGCACGTTTTTGTCCGATTTGACGAGCCAGAAGGGCAGAGCCAAATCCTCCATCAAAGCTGGCCACATCGGTATCCGTTTGTTTGAAAATGGCATGCTCTTTACTGGCGAGGGTGAGATCACAGGTTACATGCAGGCTGTGTCCACCGCCCACTGCCCATCCGGGGACTACTGCGATTATTACTTTCGGCATAAAGCGGATCAGACGCTGCACTTCAAGAATATTCAGTCGGGGAATACCATCATCGGCTTTGTAGCCGGTCTTACTCCGTACATTTTGGTCTCCGCCGGAACAGAACGCCCATCCTCCGTCTTTTGGAGAGGGGCCTTCCCCTGAGATCAGTACCACTCCGATCTCGTTATCTTCTTTGGCATCAAGAAGAGCTTCATAGAGCTCAAATACAGTTTTAGGTCGGAATGCATTTCTTACTTCTGGTCGGTTGAAAGCAATTCGTGCTACTCCATCACATTTCTTGTAAGTGATGTCTTCGTATTCCTTAACAGTGATCCAATTCATGATAGCGTGTGTTTAGTAATAAAATTTCTGATTGTTTCCGCAGTAGCTTTGGGTTGATCAAGATGTGCCCGGTGTCCCGATTCCTGTATGATCGAAAGTTCGGAATTGTTGATCTCTTTTTTCATGGTTTGGTTGATATGAATGAATTTTGAGTCCTGATCTCCGACTATCAACTGCACCGGAGCTACCAGTTCGTGTAGTCTTTCACGAACAACAGGCATGGTTCCTGTTCCAAAACCAAGTAAACTATTCGACATCCATACGGGATTCTGTTGTTCCTGGATAGCTTCAAATTTGTTTGGTGCTTCTGTCGCCTTTTCACCAAATATCGGAAGTGTTTTCCAATCTTCTAAGAACCCTGAGAAATTACCCATGATCTGATCAGCGCGGGAAGCATCCAAAGCCTGACGTGCCTGTCGTTCCGTTTCATCTTCAATTCCGAACGTTCCGCTTTCAAGTAATAATCCCTGGATAAGATCAGGACGAGTTAAAGTAAGCTGAAGAGCAAGCCGTGCACCCATACTGTAGCCATACAGAAAAACCGGAGGCGTGAATTGCTCGCTTATCAATTTTACCAGATCGGCAACCTGTTCTTTAGTCGAAAAACGATAATGTAATTCAGCACCTTCAGTCCGGGCGTGACCGAGAAGGTCTATGGTAACAGGATTACAAACTTCTTTAAGTGATTCCAGGATCAGCGAAAATGATTCACCACTTCCCATAAAACCATGTAACAGGATCAGGATCGGTTTTTCAGTGGTCTCAGAATGGGTTTCAAAATGATACGATATGCCTCTTACCCGGATATTCATGATCCAGGGGGTGAATATCCCCAAACCTGATGACGTTGTTCCATAGAATCATCAGGATCGGTTATGCATTCCAACACATGGACACCTGGTTTTTCGACCTTATACTCGAAGTTAGTGACTAACTGTTCCGGGCGGGTGATCAGATTATGCTTGATCTTGTAAGCCCGGCAGAGTGCGGCGATTGAAACATCCTGAGGAGTCTCAAAATATCCTGAGTATTTCTTTTTGTATTCATTCACCGGCAGCATTCTGAAAATGGTTCCACCTCCGTTATTCAGGATCACTATGATCAGTGATTCCTCAACGTATTTGGCATTCAAAAGAGCATTCGTGTCATGAAGGAAGGCAATATCACCGACAAATAAAACTCCGGATTTTTTGAGTCCCAGGCTTAAGCCAAAAGCAGTAGAAGTAATTCCATCAATACCTGCTGCACCACGGTTTACATAAATTTCTTTTCCATCAAATTCTCCGAACAGAGAGAGATCACGTACTGGGAATGAATTAGAGAGCATGGTGAAACTCTTTTTGGGGATCAGGGGACTAAGTGTCGAAAAAACGTATCCATCTGTAAGTGGAGTGGAAGGGTGTAGGTGTTCTTCCCGGAACTGCACAAAGTCTTTCTGATGTTTTCTCCAAGATTTGATCCAGTTTGAATCGGTTGATCCTGAAACTTCAGGGACAATAATGGTTCCTGAGATTGGGATATACTTGTGGGCTGATAGTGATTCATCTGTGATATGACCTGAATCATGAAAACGAAGCTGCATAACCGAAGAGTATTCTGTCAGATAATTTGAAAGAGCCTTACTCACGGGTTCTTCGGCGAAACGAAGGATCAGATCAGGCTTTAATTCTTTAGCGATAGTTTTGTTTCTCAGGAATCCATCAAACCCACTAATGGTGTATTTTGACGAACTTATGTTAGAACCAGGTTCGGCGAGTATTGGTGCGTTAAGTTTTTTAGCGAGCGACTGAATGCTATCGTTGTGCTTGCCTTGGGAATCAGGCCCTGCAATGATAACGGGATGCTCTGATGAGATCAGGTCAGACCAGAATTTTTCATCCATTTCAGTTCCTGCCGAAGATGATTTATAGCCGCCGAAGCTCCTTTTCGAATGTTTTTCATTATCAGATTCGATAACACTCAGGAAATCAGGAGAAGGTTCAAAAGGTTTGGAGAATGGGAAATTTAAATGCGCAACACCCGCTTTTTGCTTAGAAACATGGACTGCCTGTGCAGCAGCTCTTTCCAGCCGGAGAATACTATTGTTACTTTCTTTCGGTTCACCGACTTCATGAAAGAAAACAGGATAGTCTCCAAAGATCTTGATCTGATCGATGGTTTGAGAAGCACCTGTCTCACGTTGATATGAGGGCCGGTCGGCACTGGCAATGATCAAAGGAACAGAAGATTGAGTAGCTTCAACAACGGCGGGATAATAATTTGCCAAAGCTGTCCCTGAAGTGCATACAAGACAGGCCGGAATGCCTGTTGCTTTTCCGATACCTAATGCGGTGAATGCTGCAGAACGTTCATCAATAATAGTGGTTTTTCTGATACCCGGATGAGCACCAAATGCCAGAGTAAGTGGAGTGGAACGTGAACCCGGAGATATTACAACTTCCCGTAAACCATTCTCATAAAGTGCTCTGACAAATAGAGTAGACCAGTAAAAATTAAGATTTTGTGGATCACGTTCCGGCATATTCGAGTGCTGATAGCATAGGTATGAATTTCAGGTTTGTCTCCTCCCATTCCCTTTCAGGATCGGAGTCCTCAACAATACCACATCCGGCAAAGAAACGCACTTCATCTTTTTTGATAAGACCGCATCGAATAGCTACCACAAATTCTCCGTTTCCATGAGCATTGATCCATCCCACCGGAGATGCATACCAGCCTCTGTCGAAATCCTCATTCTCTTTTATGAAGTCAACTGCTCTGTCCCGGGGATAACCACCTACGGCAGGTGTTGGGTGCAGGGTCTTTAATACTTCTGTTCTGGATACCCCATCACGGATACGGGCTGTGATCGGAGTATACAGGTGCTGAACATTGGATAATTTCTTAACACTTGGATGAGTGGGATGTATAACCTCAAGAGAATACTCATTCAGGTTTTCCTCGATCACATCCCGAACAATGTTGTGTTCTTTTAGCTCTTTCTGATTGTTGAGTAGCTCATGCTCAAGTACAGCATCTTCGGTAGCAGTTTTTCCTCTAGGGGTGCTACCGGCAAGTCCTTCTGTTAACACGAATCTGGAATTGAATGTTGCCAGGCGTTCAGGAGTGCATCCTATAAAACATTGTTCACTATCGTGACTGATCAGGAAACTGTAGCAATCGGGATACTGATTACGAAGCCGGTTCAATATGTGAGTTCCGGATATTTCATCATCCAGTTTAATAGCAAGTTGTCTGGCAAGTACTACTTTTTCAAAGTTATGATCCTGAATTTGTTTTCGTGCTTTTTCAACAGAAGAGATCCATCTCATATGTTCAGCTGAGTCTTTATCAGGAACCTTGAAATTAAATTGCTTTGCCTTTTTTGTAACCAGGGTATAATCCTCTGCATTACAGATATGTTCCAGTTCGGATAATTGATCCAGAAGGCGACTTTGTAGCTCATCAAAAGATTCAACCGGATCAATTGGAGTAATGAAGGTTAAAATACAGGATTTACCTTCTTTGATGATCATCCATTCGGGAAGGGTGAACGAAGCAGAATCAAAAGATTGCCAGTTTTTAGAATTACTTTCATCAAAAAAAGAGAATCCACCAAATAAGTGAACAACTGCATTGGCATGATTAACTGCTTTAAAATGGTGAACCCGGCTTAATAATTCTTTTCCGTTTCGCGAAGAAGTTCTGAATCTCTTAGAACCTTCAGTGGTAAGGCGTTCCAATTCGCCACCAGCTGCCATTGCAAAGTCATTAACAGGTTTCTCCCAGTAATATCGAAAGCCTGCGCGTTTTGAATCCTGTTCTATAACAGCAAGTACATCAACAACGGGAATGGAGAGAGAGATAGCAAGATAGGAAGGCTTCTCAGTTTCTGAGGGTAATTCCTGCACATAGCTCTGAAGCGCATTAAGATCGACCTGATCAGCGAAATATGATGTTAATTTCTGTCCTCTTGCTTCAGTCTCTGACATTAGACACAATTATTGAAATTCAATTTTCAATATAAATTGAAAATTGAAAATAATAAAGGGTCAGATAATGGTTATCAGTAGAAAATAATAACTTACTTGGCGTCGTCGAATGAGCCGTTACGAAATGGATTGTAGATTCCAAGAGCTTCCAGATCAAACTCAGCCAGTTCATATAAATAATCCCAGGCGGCTTCACTTGTACCGTCTTCATGTACCCAGTTTGGGTGGCTTTGTTTGATAAGACCCACTACTCTTTTTGCATAAGCAATGCGCTCTTCACCTTCAGGGAGTCGTGGAATAGCGGCGATCATGAGATCAAGATTGTAGCCGCAGTCAAAGTCTTTAGGTTTGTTTTGTTCTATAAACATGAAATAATATTCTTAAATATTCGGAGTAAAAATACAGGAATACATGAACTTATTAAACTAATTAATCCGATGTGTTGAGATTAGATTCTAACTGTATATTAAATCGAAGTTTAGTAGAATGTATCTGAACGAGAGAAACACATGGAAAATTATTTCAAGACCCTGATAAGTACATTGGTTATGATCCTGCTGGTTGTTGGATCAGCCAATGCTCAAATGACTGATACGACCAGGACTAAGATTTTAACCAGAAATGCTTTATATGTAGAAATTCTGGGTACATCAGGGGGGTTCTTATCATTGAATTATGAAAAGATCACGAAAAAAAATATATCAATGAGGGCCGGATTAAGTGTTACTAATTTTTTCTCCACAGAAATTTTAAGTATCCCATTCTCAGCTACATACATTACTCAGGGAAAGAAAAAACCTGATATAGAAATGGGCTATGGAATGTCACTATTATTGGTGAAGGGCATCCTGGTGTATTTACCGGTCCGATCATAGGATTCAGAGAACAAGATAGGTCAAAACCAGGATTAGTGATCAGGTTGCTGCTTACCCCAAGCCTTTATCTTCTTGCAGATAATGAAGTAGATTTTTTAATAACAGGGGGACTATCCTTTGGCTTCAGCTACTGAAGTTGTTCTGATCATTGAATTATGAGGCGGGATATAATTCTTAAATTGTACGTTTCAGATTTTAAATTTTACTTGCACCTAACCACTGGTCTGATAAAGCTCTGCAAAGAATAGCTAGCCCCCAAAGAGAGTAATAGGAATCAGCTCTTCTAACCCTTTCTTCTTGAATGAAGACAAACTGATCCAGAACAATTCGAGGAATCTCAGGTTTTGACAGCAATGGCAGTTCTACTAAAACAGTACTGGTGATTAAATAAGGATAATGGTCCCCGAGAAATTTATATCTGCTTCTTCCCATTTTTTAAAGAAGTAAGACTGTTTCTAGCAGAATTCCTTATAAAGTATTTTGGACCGGGTGGTCCACTCCTGGTTCCCAACCAGTGATTTGGAACCAGGAAAAGGTTCAATAGAGCTAAGCCAAAATTCATATATTCAGGTAATTAATATTCTAAAAAATAGTTCATGTATTTCAATTCTATTATTGATGCTGTTGGCAATACCCCTCTGGTGAAATTAAATAAGGTTAATGGAGGCTCAAAAGGCACTATTCTCGCCAAAGTTGAGTATTTCAATCCTGGGCAAAGTATCAAAGATCGTATTGCGATCAAGATGATCGATGACGCTGAAAAGGCCGGTCTACTAAAACCCGGAGGAACCATAATTGAAGGAACTTCCGGAAATACCGGAATGGGTTTGGCTTTGGTAGCGATCTCAAAAGGATATAAATGTATTTTTACCACTACTGATAAACAAAGCCAGTCCAAGGTAGATATTCTGAGAGCTGTTGGAGCAGAAGTTATCATTTGCCCGACCAATGTAGAACCGGATGATCCAGAGAGTTATTACTCAGTGGCCAAGAGACTGAGTAAGGAGATCCCCAATTCTTACTATCCCAACCAGTACGAAAACCGAAGTAATACAGAAGCTCATTACGAAAGTACCGGACCAGAGATCTGGAAACAGACCGAAGGTAAGATCACTCATTATGTGGCTGGAATGGGAACAGGAGGTACTATTTCAGGAACCGGAAGATACCTGAAAGAGCAGAATCCGGATATTAAGATCATCGGTATTGATTCGGTTGGTTCTGTGTATAAGAAATTCTTTGAAACCGGAGAGTTTGATAAAAATGAGATCAAACCTTATATGACCGAAGGTATTGGTGAGGATATCATGCCAGGTACCATCGATTTTGAATATATCGATGCTGTTGAACAGGTGAATGATAAAGATTCCGCTGTGTACACACGCCGACTTTCCAGTGAAGAAGGACTTTTTGTGGGCTGGTCCAGTGGGGCAGCTGTAAAGGGAGCTCTTCAATATATTGAGAAAAACCCATTGAGCGAGGATGATATGATGGTTATCATAATGCCAGACAGTGGAACCCGCTACATCAGTAAGATATACAATGATGAGTGGATGAAGGACAACGGATTTTTAGACTAAAAAGAGGAACAAATGTCAAAGAACGATCAAACAGCAAACCCGGGAAAAATGGAAATCGAGTTGCCAGAAGCAGAAGCTAATGGTACCTATGCTAATCTGGTGATGATTACTCACTCACCATCCGAGTTTATATTAGATTTCATTGCCGTAATGCCGGGTGTTCCTAAAGCAAAAGTGGCTAAACGTATGATCCTTACTCCGGATCATGCAAAAAGACTGGCTAGTGCGCTCAACGAGAATGTGAAGCGTTATGAAGATGAACATGGTCAGATCAACACGAGAGAAAAAGTGGAGATACCGATGTACCGTGGGCCTCTTCCGGAAGCCTGATCATTTTTTGGCACTTACCATCAGGTAGATGCCTACAGCCAGGAAAAAGAGATGTGGCAAGGTGGCGGCTACCATAGGAGAAATGGAGCCATGAGCCCCGAATGGCTCCGCAATCTTCATAAATGCCAGGTATAAAAAACTGATCGTCAGGCCTGCCGCAATATAGATGCCTTTGCCACCTCTTCGGCGAACAGAAGCCACAGAAAACCCAACTATCATCACAACAATGATGGAGAAGGGATAAGCCAGCCGGCCATAAAAATGAACCTTTGGCAGATCCACACCACCAGCTCCACTTCGTTCGATCGAACTTATATATTGAGTTGCTTCAACATAGCTTAGCTGGTAGATATCGGAAGTGGAACGGGCAAGATCCTGTGGCTGAATGTTGAGTACAGTATCAATTGAACCAAAACGGGTTTGAACATAGCCGGAATCTGAGAACTCAGTTTTATTACCGGAAGACAATTTCCAGTTTCTGGTTTCTTCCTGCCAGGTCATGTTTTGTGCGGTTACAGTTTTTGTGATAGCCAGGCTATCGAATTCCACCAAGCGGATGCGGTAGCCTATGGCCTGGTCATCATCAAAATAGTTGACCTGGAGAATGGAATTTTTTGAAAGCTCACGATATATATCATTCCGGTCGATACGCTCATTTTTCTGGGAGATATATTTCTCCTCAAAAGCGATCCTTTCAGCATTGGATTTAGGGATCAGATATGAATCCAATGAACTTAATATGATAGCGCATAATATGGCGAAAGTAAGGTAGGGAACGATCATTCTGTAAAGACTAACACCGGCAGCTTTCATGGCTGTGATTTCGAGTCGTTCCGATAATTGTCCGGTTAAGAACAAACAAGCAGAGAATACTGCAACTGGAGAGACGAGTCGGATCATCTCAGGAATGTAATTCAGATAATAGTCTCCCCAGATCTCGGCCAAAGTAGCCCCACGGTCCGTGAAATCATCACTGTTTTCAGAGAAATCGATCATTATGAAAATGAAGATCAGGATAAGAAGCACAAAGAATGTGATGCTCAGCAACCGGAAAAAGATATATTTGTTGAAATGTTTATTCACTTCCCTTCAAAAATCTGGTGAAACTTATTTCCGTACTCAAATGAATGATCATCAGTATTCCAATAATGGAGAAGACTATATCAAAGGTCCACATTCCCCAAAAGGGAGTTATGAAAAGCCGGTCAGCCAGTTTTTCGCCCTGAATGATAGATAACCAGTAAATAGTCAGGATAACTGTACTGATGATAGCAGCATAGCCAAAATTACCCCGCTTGGTCATAATGCCAATTGGCGCACCAAGGAGAATGAATACGACGCAAGCAAAAGGGATAGATACTTTTTTAAAGATCTCTACCATGAATTTATTAACCCTTCGTGTTCTCCACAGAATATTACTCGTAGCTCGTGTGAAGGTAGATTGGTGTTCTTCAAGCCGGTTCTGAGCGATCTCCAGCACATCCTTTTGCCGGGCCTGATTAGGAAGCTGATTTAAAGAAAAATAGGGAGACTGAAAAGCAGGTTTTTCCGCAAGGGTGTCTCCCGGAAATATCCGAGTTACTCTTTTGGGTACCGTTCTAAAATCCTCGGTAAGTGCTGTGGTAAGATTTTTAAAACTGGTGCTGGTAGCTGCTTCTTCATGGAAAGTTCGGATCTCTTTCTCAAGAGTGTCAACAACTACAGCCATGGCCTGGGCACTCATGGTACGGTCACTTCGGGTTCTTTGGCTGGGGTCCGTTTTGGAAAATTCCAGATCCGAAAGATCAAAAGTGATTCGATACTGATCGAAGACGGTCTTTTCAATGTTATCATCACCGGTCCGGGCATTTCTTCCCTGATAATGGAATATCTCTCCATCGTACAGCATCAGTGTAAGCCCCTGGTCACCTTCACTCATAAGAAAACCCTTATCAGAACGGATCAAAGCCCTTGTCTTGTTATTCCTGGGTTCCTGAAAAAGTGTAACGTTATACAAGCTGTCGGTTTCCTTACTTATTTCCTTAACCAGGAAAGTGTAGCCCTCAATACCATCATAGAAAATATTCGGTTGTAGCTCAAAGCCCGGTTTTTTTATTCTGATATCAATGAAAAGGGAGCGGGCCTTATTATTGGCTTCGGGAAGAACGCTATTCGAAAACCAGGCTAATCCGACACAAAGCAGCAGAGCTGCAACTAATACAGGCTGTATGATCTTGATTGTATTAACGCCGGAAGCTCTTAAAGCAGTTAGTTCATTGAGCTCAGAAAATTTTCCAAAAGCCATTAAGGTAGCGACCAATACTGCCATAGGTGCAGCTAAAACCACCATATAAGCCAGATTGGTCAGGATCAGTTCAATGATTACACCTATGGGTATATCCTTGCCGATGAGTTTATCTATATTCAGGATCAGGAACTGCATGAGCAATAAAAACATCATCGTAAGAAAGCAAAACAGGAAGGGCCCGACGTGTCTCTTAAGCAGGTCTATTTGTATTTTATTTTTCCAGAAGCTCAACTCAGAAGAATATTCTAATTACAGGCACTATTTTAGTGTAAAGTTCGTAAACAAAAAGCACACTGAAGTATTAAAAAACGATCTTTTACAGGGGCATTTCGCTTTCAACATACTCAAATATATGGTATTATCTTTGTTCATTTGCTAAAAACTATCATCTAAGAATTTCCTGCTTATAGAGAACAGCTACTAAAACATTCAAAACCGATACCTAATCTCTTTCGGTGCGTCAGATTTATAGGCTACTTTATTTAATACCATTCGCATTGTTGTTCAATGGGGCGATGGTTATGCAGGGACTTCATGCTCAGGAAGTAACGGACTCGTTGCGCACAGAAGTTGGGGAAGATTCTCTTGAAGGAATCAAGTTTTATCGTTCCAATCCGGTTAACCGTGTTAGTGGTTTAACAGGGGTTAGAAAAAGCAGATTGTATCAGGTTTCTAACGGACAAGATAAGACTACTGTTACCTGGGATTCACTGGGAACCTACAAGATCAGCCGGACCCTGTATGGAAAACAGATATTTATACCGCAGGTTGTCTCATTCGAGAATTACATTGAATTAAAGAAAAAGCAGCAACAGAATAATATCAGATTCAATCTTATTGCTGAAGGGAAAAGTCAGCAGGAAGAGAAAAAAGGTCTTTTAGATCTTAAAATTAGTGTACCGGGCGGCGAGAACTCTGCCTTTTCAACCATCTTCGGGAGCAACGAGGTGAACCTCAGGGTTAATGGCTCTGCAAATATGAATGTGGGTGCTACCGTTCAGAAACTGGATGACGGGACCTTGCCTGAAGACCTGAGAACCAGGATCGATCCTACTTTCAATCAAAACCTGCAGCTTAATATTCAGGGAACTATTGGTAGTAAATTAACTATAGCCACCGACTGGGATACCGAACGACAATTTGATTTTGAAAACCGCCTCAGCATTGTATACAAAGGCTTTGAAGATGAGATCATCAAGAGTATTGAAATGGGTAACGTTGCGATGGAAACGGGGAACTCGCTGGTTACCGGTGGTAGTGCTCTTTTCGGGATAAAGGCCATTACGGAACTTGGCCCTTTAAAGGTTACCACGGTTGTATCTCAACAAAAAGGGGAGAGCAATACCCAAACCATATCGGGTGGTTCTCAGGAACAGTCTATCAATATCACACCGGCTGATTATGAAGATGGAAAACATTTTTTCATTGACTATTACAACCGACAGGAATTTGAGAATGCACTTGCAGACCCGCAGAATATATTGCAGCCTTATCAGGTTTCCGAGCTATATGTATATGTAAGACGGGCAGAACAGATCCCTGGTGAGAACTCTATTCAGGCAATCGCTTTACTTGACCTGGGGGTGAATGACCTGGGTAATGGTGAGTTTGGGCTTCCCGGTAATAACCGTGACCGTTTCACAGACCAACAATTAGACAGCCTCAGAGCATCAAACAGTAATGCCACGAATGATGATTTTAATGCAGGGGCACAAGAGTATGTAGACGCTCCATTCGAACTTTTGGAAGAAGGTATCGATTACACCTTCAACAGAGCTCTGGGCTTCATAAGCCTGAAGAGTTATATCAATTCCGGGGATGCGATCGCTATCGCCTATGTATATACAGATCGTTCACAGGGCGGCACTCCCGTTGCAGTGGGTGAATTGAATGCTTCAGGAAATGACAGGAGATATTTGAAACTTATCCGGCCGGGTGGAATGACCACAGAAGACAAAGCGTGGCCTTTGACTATGAGAAATATCTATTCACTGGGTGTTTCAAGTGTTAGTCCGGATGCTTTTGAACTGGATATAGCAGATACCCGGGGTAATGTTGATGTAGTGAATCTACCAGGTCGGCCAAATTCAACCTTACTTCAGGATCTTGGGCTTGACCGGCTTAATTCTGAAGGGGCAAAACAACCGGATAACCAGATCGATTTTACAGGAATAACCCTGGATGCAGGATCAGGAAGGATCATGTTCCCATATCTGGAACCCTTCGGCGATCGGATCTATCAACTGCTTGATGGAATGGTAGCTGACTCGATCAGGGATAACATGGCATTTACTGATCTATATGATATAAAGGCGGTTGATGCCAGCAGGAGGTCAAAGAACAGTAGTTATACCATAACAGGGAAATCAAGTGGTGGTGTTAGTGGAACCTACAATCTTGGATTCGGACTTGTTGAAGGTTCGGTAAAAGTATTTGCCAATAATGTAGAGCTCTCCGAAGGAACTGATTATGAGGTTGACTATTCCTTTGGTTTGTTGACCATTCTGAATGAACGCTATCTGGCCTCAGGGCAGGAGATCAATGTTGAGTATGAAAGTAACCAGCTCACGATAATCGGGCAGAAGAACTTCACAGGAATTCGAGCTGAATACACCGTTAATGATGATATAAAGCTGGGAAGTACCTTCTTCAAGTTGAAAGAACAGCCACTGTCCGACAAGATCCGGATAGGTAATGAGTCTATCAATAACACGGTTATAGGGCTTGACGCAAATGCTTCTTTTGATACCCCATGGATGACCCGGTTTATTGATAAGGTGCCGCTTTTGCAAACCAAGGCTCCTTCGAGCATCAGCTTTAGTGGTGAATTTGCTCAATTGCGACCCGGTATCGCTCAAACGAATGCGGTTCAGGAAGCTATAGATAAAAATGAGCTTTATAGCGATGAAGAGAACGGACTTGCATTCATTGATGATTTCGAGGGAGCGGAATACAATATCAGTTTTGTGAACCCATTGAGATGGAACCTTGCCGCTGCTCCTGCAGCAGTTCCAGGTTATGCCCCTGACGAAACGTATTTTAGTGATCCGGACTTTTTGAGTCCCCAAACTTCAGCCGATCGTAAAGCCAGAGCTGACCTGAGATCTCAGTTTTCTTTTTACTCAATACCAAGGAACCTGGAATCAATACAATCGGCCACCAGTACTGCTGAAACACAAACAGTTTTCATACAAGATGTATTCAAGGGAAGAGAGATTGATCAACGTCAACCCGACGAACTTACTACTTTCGATGTGTATTACAATCCCGGTAACAGGGGCCCCTATAATTATAATATGGACCTTAAAAACCTGCTGGAAAATGAACCCCAGAGAACATGGGGTGGGGTAACAGCAGTAATTCCTCCGGGACAGGAGGATCTGGTTCAGAACAATATCGAGTTTCTGGAATTCTGGGTTCAGGCAATTCTTCCGAACGGTGAAGATCCTGCAGGACTGGAACAAGACTATGATGGTAAGATCTATATTGATCTTGGAGTGATCTCGGAAGATATCATACCGAATGTGCGGTTGAATACAGAAGATGGCCTTGCTTCCACATTGAATAATCTAGCTGAGGATGATCCATTCGGAACACCAAGGTCATATATACCACCGTCTCCACCGGTACCATTAGGACAATTCTCGAATTCGAACAGAGAGCTGGAAGATGTTGGACTGGATGGAGCACCAGACCCCGGAACAGCGGGAGCTAATGGAAAAGATGAGGGGGCCCTGTTTGCAGACTTTATCGAAACGATAAGGGTAAATTACGGGGAGTCCAGCGAAATGTATCAGTCGGTAGCAGAAGACCCCTCAAACGATAATTACGTGTATTACAATGAAAACAAAGCACGTAATATGCCTCTGCTGAAAGACCGTTTTTATCGTATGCTGGGGTATCATGACGGAAACACCCCTGAAAGTGGTGGCAGCGATAACAAAACGGCAGTGACCCTGAAACCAGATACAGAAGGCTTAGTGAGTTCTTCTTCTATTCAGCAAACGAACTCCTACTACCAGTATGAACTTGATTTCAACCCGGCTGATGTCAGTAATCTTCAGATCGATGCCCCGGGAACTTATATTGTAGACAAGATCTCAAATAGCCCGTATTACCGTACCTGGTATCTGGTCAGGATCCCATTGAGTGAGTACACGCGTAAATTCGGAGATATCGATAACTTCCAGAATATTTCCTATATGAGAATGTGGATGTCCGGGTACAAAAAACCATTTACCCTGAGATTTGCAACTTATGAGTTTGTTGGAAGTCAATGGAAGAAGATCACTGATGAAATATCTGGTGTTCCTGCTTCTCAGGAGCAATTCCGGGTTTCCACGATCAATATTGAGGAAAACGCAAACAGAACACCGTTTCCATACCGTCAGCCATATGGTTCGATCAGAGCCCTGAACAGGTCGGCACAGGTTCAATCCCTCGAAAATGAACAGTCGCTGGTTTTGAGCGTGGAAGACTTGAATGGACAGGAATTACAAATGGTGAAACGGGTTTATCCGGGTAAACTAAACCTTCTCAATTATTCCAATATGAGGATGTTTGTGCATGGTGAGGGTTTCGATGCCCGTGGAGAGGCTGAGCTTGTTGTACGAATCGGTAGTGATCTGGAGAACAATTATTATGAATACCGGCAACCGGTTACACCCTCTCCAAATCATACATTTAATAAATATCCGGGTGATCAGGGAGATCTGGAATCGGATGCAGAAGTCATCTGGTTGTACGATGAAAACAGTATGAATATCGTGATCTCAGCTTTTAATGTACTTAAGCAGCTAAGAGATGACAACCAGATCGAGAATACTGAATACTTTGATTGTACAGAATTACCAGGAGGCTGCAAGGATATTATTGGGGATGATACCGTTGATGGAGCTGTAATTGGTATAAAGGGGGTTCCGTCACTTGAGAGTGTTTCCGAGATCGCACTGGGTATTCGTAATCCGTATAATGTTTTAGATCCAAACACAGTTGGTATCCCAAGTCTGGACGCAGAATTCTGGTTAAACGAGCTAAGGGTTTCCGGTTTTGATAATGAAAATGGATGGGCAGCCAATGCAAAATCTTCTGTTAAGCTGGCTGACTTTGCTACGGTTAATGCAAACGTGACCCGTAAAACGAATGGCTTCGGTGGACTAAACTCAAGATTAGGTGACAGAGAAGTATCAGATCAGCTGGGATATTCACTAAGTTCTACAGTGAATCTCCATAAATTAGTGCCAGACAGGTTTGGCTGGAGTTTTCCGGTTACAATCTCTACCAGGCG
Organism: Rhodothermia bacterium; assembly: GCA_030427885.1. Taxonomy (GTDB): domain Bacteria; phylum Bacteroidota; class Rhodothermia; order Balneolales; family Balneolaceae; genus JAUICM01. Next base: position 113,468 of record JAUICM010000007.1, read on the forward strand.
AAATACACGGACTCCTAAATACCTGCCAAATCAGGGGGATATAAGGCTTACTGATTTTGTAGATAAGGTAAATTCAGATCCAAATTTGACCTCAGATGAGAAAAGTGCCATTATAAACGACCGTATCTCCAATATTGAGACAGTAAATGAGGATTTTTCGATCAATGTCTCCAGTATTTCCAAACAGAATTCCAGGAGTAAACTTGCCCAGTACACTCTTGATAATCTGAAGTTCAGCTATAACTATGCTGAAGGATATTCAAAGAATCCTCAACTACAGTTTCAAAATCAATGGAATTACAAAGCATCGGTTTCGTACAACCTTACTCTTCGGAGGGTACAACTTATCAGGCCATTTAAGTTCACGGAGAATATTCCAGTGCTTAAAGCTCTGTCAAATCTGAGATTTGGTTACCTACCTACTTCTATAAGTGCATCTTCAACACTCACAAGAAAATATGATGAGTCGAGGAGGAAGAATCTATCGGATCCGACTCTTCCTCAGTCGCTGAACCAAACACATGCGTTCACTGAGCAAAATAACTTCGGACTCAATTATAGTTTCACCAGAAGTATTCCTATCTCTTTTAATACAAGTACAAGTTTTGATCTTTCCAGCGCTGGTATAAGACCAAAGAATAATACCGGTGTGGATAGTCTGGCGTACGACCTTCGCCCTACATTCGATGTAATAAAAGGAGTGATCGGGGATACTCTGAGTGCCAGAAGGTCAACCTATCAGGAGAATTATTCTGCTTCATGGAAGCCAACATTAACCCAGATCAAAGCACTGAGTTGGTTGAGTCTGTCAACTCAGTATAGTGGCGGGTTTCAGTGGACCAACAGTCCAAGTGGTTCTAATCTTGGATCAACGGTGGGGAACAGATTGCAGCTCGATAATACCGTTAGAATGAATACTGAAAAGTTATTGAATGGTCTCGGATTCATAAAAAAGATCAAGGATCAGAATAAAAAAGAAACGAATGAAAGAGCTGACATAAAAAAGAAAAGGGCAAATGAAAAAGAAAAGGGAGTAGCCGATAGTTTGCGCACACCGCCGTTGCAACCAAATCTGTTCAGAGATGCAAAGTATCTTGGAAGAAAAGTGTTTCTGGGTTTGATCAGCCTTAAGGATATTAGTGCCAATTATAAACATCAGAAGAATGGTACTCAGGTCGGATATGATGGAGATTCTCAGATCTGGTATGCGTTTAATAGTCCCGGAGCTAATAATTTTAGTCCTGCATTCGGATATCGGTTTGGTATAAATGACAGGATCCCAGAATCAGAGTTGATCGATAATATAAACGGGAATAATAATATCCAGCTTCCTGCCAATAACAGTTATTCTGATAAATACTCATTCACCACAAGATTAACGCCATTTGAGAATATCAGTATTGACCTGGACTGGTCTGCAGATATTGGAACCAGAGTAACGGAATCGATTACATTGGGAACCAATAATGAATTTACATCTGTGACTACGGAATCCGGAACCTATACAAGTTCGGTCTGGTCTTTTAGCAGTGGCTATGATAATTTCTTTAGAACACAGCTTCAGACCGCATTAGATGACATCGATGATGGAAGTAACGTGATATCTGATGCTAATGGAAATGGGGATGGCAGGTCAGTTCTGAACAGAACCACTGTTCAGGAAGACTTCAGAAGATCATATTTGGGAGAGGGTGCTGAAGGTCATGGAGAAAAAGGATTTCTGGCATTTCCAAAACCAGCCTGGAAAGTAAACTGGACCCGATTTGAACGATTTCTCCCTTTCATTGGCAAATTCATGAGCAGCGCAACTTTATCTCACGGTTACAGAGGAAATTATGTAGTGGATTGGAGCCTGAACGCTTTAACCGGGGTACAGCCAGCACAATCACTGGGCTCATTCAGTTTTATTGATGACAGGGGTAAGTATGAACCAACAAGCATCAAGGTAGAACAAAGATTCCAACCACTACTGAAGCTGACCATGAGCTGGAAATCAGGATTAAGAACTGACATTGGTTACAACCGGAATAATATATCCAGCTTTGCGATCTCCAGTAAACGTGTAACAGAGGTTCTTGATCATGGCTTTGATGGTAACATTAGTTATACCTTCAGAAATGTTACACTGCCGTTCCTGCCTAAAATTAAAAACAACATTGAGATGGGGATACGGGGAAGCCTGAAGAATAATACTGAGACCACGTACAAGCTCGATAGTGATCTTTCGGAAGCACTGGTCTCAGGTATTAATTCTGAATCAGATGTTAACCAGGCGGTGGTTACAAAAAGAGGAGAAACCGGAGGGCGTAATATTAATGCCACCTTTACTTTGGGATATCAGATATCGAGTACGATAACCTCGAACTTCGAGTACACATTTTCAAAAAGAGAATCGAATAAATATCCAACCAATACCACTCACGATATCAGGTTCAATATCAAGATCGCTATTCGGTCCCGCTAGAAAATTTGTTCCCGAAAAGTAGAAATCCCCAAGCTCCAAAAGTAAGGAAGAGGCACAAATAAGAAAGCCAGTCTCCAAAACGAGCATAGAAAGTCTGGGTATCTTTTACTTGTATTCGGGCGTTGAAAGCCGTTCTTACCCAATAATCAGTTTTATACTGAACCGTACCATCTGGTAGTATGATCCCGGAGGTTCCATTGTTGGCACTACGCACGATCCATCGGTCAAATTCAATGGCACGAAGCCGGGCATAGGCAAAATGCTGGCGATGTCCGCTTGTATTTCCCCACCATCCATCATTAGTTATGATGGTTAAGAAATCAGCCCCCTCATTAACAAATTCCCTGGTCCAGCCAGGATACACGGAATCATAGCACACTAAACCCGGGGTGATGAATGAACTGGTTTCAAGCATGTCTGGAGAAGTACCTTTACCATATCCGGCCAGATTTCCCCAATCAAACCAGCCAAATACATCAATGGCATTTAGAAAATTCACAAAAGGAATCCGTTCAACTATAGGTACCAGATTTGCTTTGTCATACCTTGAAGCAAATCCAGAAGGTTCTATAAAAATACTGGAATTGAACACATTATATTTTTGTCCGTTGCCCGTGTTATGATGGAGTTCGGGTGCATCATTTGCATCATAGTACTGAACTACACCAGCGCCTACTATAAAACTGGTTTCCCACGTTTCAGCAGAATCAGCTATTCGTTTTATCGTGTAATTGTCCATCTGAACTGCTCTGTCAATTGCATTTTCAGGCCATACAATCAGTTCAGTTTCATTTGTTTTAAATTTGGAAGTAATGGAAAACAGGCTGTCCAGAACTTCGCCATTTCCACTCATTCCGCCATAATCGAGATAGGAATCATGATTGGGTTGAACTACCAGAACATTCGCTGTTTTATCGGCACTAAGCTCTGGTGTATCAATAGCAAACCAGATCAACGAGAGGGAGGGGAGAAGTAACAACGAGGCGATAGTTGTGATCGCCAAAGTTTTGGTACGGTACCGCACGGTCTGGTATGCCAGTGCAGCAGTAAATACCACCCAGAAAGTAATCCCCAGGTGGCCTGTAATTGAGATATACTGGATAATGCTGATCTGGTCAGACCATGCATTTCCGATGGACAGCCAGGGCCAGGCCAGATCCCAGTTGTGATGAAGATATTCGTAGGAAACCCATGCTGCTGTCTGCAATAAACTGATGAGGACAGGTTTATCGAGTTTCTTATCAAAGTAGCGCATAAGGCAAAGTGGGATGGTCATCAAAACACTGTTGGCCAGAATAGCAGCAACCCCCGCTATACCACTGGCTATCATAAGCCAGTAGGTTGTGAGAAGATTCCAGAAAACAAATCCGGCATAAGAATAATAGGCTGTTTGTTTAAACGAATCAGACCGGTCTGCCAATCTCAGAAGTAACATGAATGCCGGAATACTAAGGAAGGAGAGATCAACAGGGGGGAAACTGAGAGCCAGTAAAAGCCCGGCCAATAAACTTAAGGCCCAATTATTATTTAAGATCTTAATCATTCAGAATATCCTTTTCCTGAAACCACCACCACAATTTCACCTTTGATGGAGTCTCTGTTTTCAAACTCTTCTTTTAACTCCGAAACTGAGCCTCTTATTATCTCTTCAAAAGTTTTAGTGAGTTCGCGGGCCACAGCGGCGAGGCGGTCACCACCAAAGTACTTATCAAGTTCTCCTAGTAATTTAATGAGCCGGTTCGGACTTTCATAGATGATCAGCGTTCGTTCCTCTTCAGCCAGCTGTCCCAAGCGTTTTTGACGACCTTTCTTATGGGGAAGAAATCCTTCAAAAGAATAGCGGTCGGAGGGAAGCCCGCTGGCAATGAGTGCAGTTGTAGCCGCATCAGGTCCGGGAATCACAGTGATCGTATGGCCTTCCTGTTTAGCTGCTCTCACTGCAAGAAATCCCGGATCAGAAATTCCGGGCATCCCTGCATCACTGATAAGAGCCACATTCTGATTAGCATTAAGAATATTCATCAGATGAGCTACTTTTTTATGCTCATTATGCAAATGAAAAGAAAAAGTCTGGGTTGCTATACCAAAGTGCTTCAGAAGTTTTCCGGAAGTCCGGGTGTCTTCACAAGCTATGTAATCCACAGATTTTAAAACCTCAACAGCCCTGGGGGATATGTCTCCAAGGTTGCCGATCGGCGTTGCTACGATATAAAAAATTGACAAAGGGGTTCCGCTTGATTAATAATAGATGGAAAATCCAAATTTCAACATCTAAAAGAAAATGAATCTCAAGGAGCAATTAAAAATGGCTCAATTAAAAATTATGGATTATACTAATCGGACTTTGAATCATTTTTAATTGATAATAGAACAGATGAATTTTACACCTACCGGATTAAACCATATTACGATCAGAGTAAACAGGATCGATGCTTCAAAAGAATTCTATGGAGATATTCTTGGATTCGAGCTTGTGAAGACAATGGGACAGAGCATGGCAGTATATGATATTGGTAATGGTGACACACTGGTGATCGTTGAGGCTGAAACAAGTTATGACCCTACTTCCAGGGACTTCAGGGTTGATCATTTTGGGTTTTATGTTGAGAGTCCGGAAAAGGTCGACGAACTTGCTTCATATTTCAGAGACAAAGAAGTTACCATTATGAGTGGTCCTGCAAACCGAAAGAAGGGAAGATTTGTTTTCGTAGCTGATCCGGACGGTAATATGATAGAGTTCTTTTATGAAGAAAAAGCTTAGTCAAAAAGAGTTAGCAGAATTAAGAAAGAGAGAACAAGCACGCAAGGAACTTGAGTTTCAAGTTGGCCGTGATCTGCATATTGAATATGGTAAACAGACAGCCGAAAATAATATGTTGAAGGATAAGAACCCATGGGCGATCAGGGCCATTAACTTCTTTGGGACTCTGATCATCCTGTACGTACCATTTTGGATTGTCTCTATGCTGATCCCTTTTGGACCATTTGCTCCATTCATCAAGTGGCTGATACTTATACTGGCGGTGATCAGTATGTTAAGAAAGAAATCAGTGCTCGATGAATTTATATTCAGGTGATCAGAATGTGATCAACTCTGAATCTCTTACCTCGAACCAATCTTCTTTATCCCAGTCGGTGTTGATCACAATTCCGCCAATCATGTAAAGCTTAATATCATTGAGAGTGGGTTTCAGTGCATCAATTATTCGATTCAATTTTATATGAATGTCGATATAAGCGAAATCTGTAGCTTTTTTTAATGGAAACTCGTCCTCAAGTATTTCATTTCTGTATTGATCCAAATGTTTAATAACACGGGCCTGCTGATAATCAAGCGGATTATCGAAAGGTAAAATTTGATCCGCTTTTATTGAGTTTAATGCCCCCACTAATGATCCACAGCAGGTAGTCAGGCCGAACTGATTTTGTCTGTTTACTTCTCCAAGTATACCATTACCGGACACTCCTATATGAGGGCCATATATTATCATCGCACATCCATGTGCGGGGGCATGACTTAAAAACGCATTGAAACCAGTGATCCCAACAAATGGTAATCCAGATATTCCGCCTAATCTGAAAGGCCCCGGACCTGCAAAAACCGAGTTTAAGCCTTGTAGTAAATTATTTAATTCGTCACTACAAATTGAAGTTGCCCAAACCGTGTCATTTGGGTCGATATTCATATTCTTAAAATCAGCAATAATCCTATCCTGAAATTCAGACATTAGAATTGCGTTAGGAAAATGCTTGGGAATAGTTGTATACATTATAAGATCTTGCTGGATGTTAAGGGCTCAAGTATACAAAAACCCAATCAAAGGGAGTAAAAGAACAGTCATAATGAAATGACTGTTCTTCTATCAATGTGAATTTACTCGCCCTGGCCTAAAGAATATGCGGGCTCTCCATCAAATTCGTACAGATTCTCTGTTTTAATAATGTCGATACTGCCATTATTGAGGCTGCTGAGCAAGTCTATCACTGTACTTGAATCAGCTTCAGGGCCAGTGCTTTTGAAGCGGCACCGCCAGTGATCAGTGCAAAATGTCTGAGGAAGCCCGTTAGGCCAGACTTTAGTACCTCTGTTTGTGATCATGGTAAGTTCAAATTTACCATTGCTATAATGTTGCAACTGTTTTGCTAACAGATCCGGATTGTCAGGTTCCCAATACACAAATACATCGGTTCCCTTCAGTGCCCTGTGTTGTCTCAAGCCAGGCCTGACATCAGTTCTGCTTAAGAGAAGTTCAGGAATAATGGTCGCCTGATTAGCACTGAAGTCAGAAGCTTCAAGAATCTCAGGCTTTTGACCCAGTCTTTCAATTATTGCATCAGTAAATTCCGAAGTACTAAGTCTTTTTTTACTGGTTTCAGGGTTATAAGTGTCAGCGGTATGTAACCCTTCTTCCAACGTTTTCAGCCAGGCATTCTGAATTTTTTCTGCAGGTTCATTTTGTCCAATATGGCGCAACATCATCACTGCAGCATTAATAAGTGCAGAGGGGTTAGCTATATTCTTGCCAGCAATATCCGGTGCTGAACCATGTATGGCTTCGAACATGGCGCAATCCGGACCAATATTAGAAGAACCAACCATGCCAACTGAACCTGAAATTTGGGCTGCGACATCAGAGACAATATCACCATATAAATTTGGCATCACGACCACGTCAAAATTTTCCGGTGTATCCGCCAATTTAGCTGTTCCGATATCAACAATCATGTTCTCAGACTCAATTTCGGGGTAGTCATTTGCAATGGTCTTGAAGATCTCATGGAATAACCCATCCGTGAGTTTCATGATGTTATCTTTAGTGAAGCATGTAACCTTTTTCCTGTTATTAGACCGTGCATACTCAAAAGCGTAACGAATAATTCTTTCTGTACCTGGCAGAGTTATAAGTTTCAGGCACTGATATACTTCGAAGGTCTGACGATGTTCAATACCGCCATAGGTGTCTTCTTCATTCTCGCGAATGATGACCACATCCATTTCAGGATGTTTTGTTTTAATAAAAGGGGAATATGCTTTGCAAGGTCTCACATTAGCAAACAATCCAAGCGTTTTTCGCATGGTTACATTAAGGCTTTTAACGCCGCCACCCTGAGGAGTTGTTATTGGTGCTTTCAATAAAATTTTATTCTTTAATATTGGATCCCAGGAGTCATCTTCAATTCCTGATTTAATACCTTTCTGGTAGATTTTTTCACCAATTTCGATCTCATCAAATGTAAGTTTTGCTCCGGATGCTTCAAGTATTTTGATAGTTGAGCTCATTATTTCCGGACCAATACCGTCACCATATGCAATAGTTATAGGGGTACTTTTATTCATGCCTTTTATAATTTGAAGTTTTGGGTTAAGCAAAAATAAAGTGTTTTATATATAAATAATAATTAATACATTTTATTAAAATCATATAAAATCATTTATGTCTTATTCTTTACATCAACTCCAGGTATTTGCATCAGTTGCAAAAAATAAAAGCATGACAAAGGCTTCTGAGGAATTATTCATGAGCCAGCCAGCTGTTTCAATTCAGGTAAAAAAACTACAGGAGCATTTCGACATTGAGCTTTTTGAGATGATCGGTAAACAACTCTATTTAACAGAAGCAGGAAAAGAATTATTTGAAACTCAAAAAAGGATAGAAGCAGAACTGGAGAACCTGAATATGGCTTTCCATGAGTTTAAAGGATCATTGAGAGGAGATCTTAAGATAGTGGTAGTATCAACAGCTAAATATTTCATGCCATATTTGTTAGGATACTTTCGTAAGCAAAATGAAAACATAAATATATCTCTCAAGGTTACGGATAGAATCGAGCTGATTGAGCATCTGAAACAGAATAGATATGATCTTGCTGTTGTATCTATGTTACCAGAGGATTTGGATCTTGAAGTGAATGAGTTTTTGAAGAACCCGCTTAATATTGCTGCCCCGGTCAATCATCCATTAGCAAAGAAAAAAGGTCTCAGTCTCAAAGATCTAAAAGATCATGATTTCGTTATTCGGGAAAGAGGATCGGGTACAAGGATGGTGATGGAGAAACTGTTTAAAAAGGCAAAGATTAATCCCAGGCTGGTAATGGAGTTAAGTACGAATGAAGCAGTTAAACAGGCCATTATGGCTGGGATAGGTTTATCTGTGATCTCTGATCATAGTATGGTTCTTGAAAGGTCAATGGATAGAATTCAAATATTGGATGTTGATGGATTTCCATATACAAATACATGGAAATTGGTATACCTGAAAGGGAAAAAACTTAGTCCTGTTTCCAGAAACTTTATCGATTTTGCGGTATCCACAAAGGTCGATAAATGGTTACCATAAATAAATCGAATATGAAACTTTTCGATAAATTTTTAGCTTCGTAAATCTACTTAAGACTAACTACAAACCTATTTAAATGGAATCATTACTTTCGAATTTTGCATCACCGGTTGTTTTAGCCTTTGTTTTGGGGATATTAGCAAAAGTATTAAAAAGTGATCTTGAAATTCCGAAGCCACTCTATCAGGGATTATCTATTTATCTGTTATTAGCGATAGGTCTTAAGGGTGGGGTAGAGCTGAGCCATACTCCTTTGAATGAATTTGTACTTCCGGCCGGAGCAACTTTCTTACTTGGATGTATTACACCAGTCATTGCATTCATAGTGCTCAGGTATTTGGGCAAGTTAGATATTACAAACAGTTCGGCAATAGCGGCTCATTATGGATCAGTATCGGCAGTTACTTTTATCGCTTCTATTAGTTATCTGGAATCGTTGAGCATAGAACCAGAGGGCTTTATGCCGACATTGGTGGCAATATTAGAAGTTCCGGGTATCATTGTTGCTCTCACAATACCACAAATGTTAATGAATAATGGCGGCTCATTTAAAAAAGCTTTGCATGAAGTTGTAACGGGAAGCAGTATTATTCTGTTACTGGGAGGTTTGATAATAGGTTTTATCGCAGGACCGGCCAAGTTTGAGGCCGTAGAACCATTTTTTGTAAGTGGTTTTAAAGGAGCATTGGTTTTATTTCTTCTTGAACTGGGAATGGTTACAGCAAGACGACTTCAAGACCTTAAGAAAGTTGGTTTTTTTCTGGTAGGTTTTGCCATTATAGTCCCGATATTTCATGGATTTCTGGCAATCTGGCTGGGAATTTTAGCAGGATTAAGTATCGGAGGTGCTACAGTTCTGGCTGCAATGGTTTCCAGTGGATCATATATCGCCGCACCTGCAGCTGTGAGGATTGCTTTACCAAAAGCAAGTCCTTCTTTATACCTTACTGCTTCATTGGGAATAACATTTCCTTTTAATATTACACTTGGAATTCCACTTTATTATTTAATGGCACAATGGATGGGGGCTTAATATGAAATTAACAGAACTTTATTTAGTTACAATTATTACTGAACGCTATTTCAGAAATGAAATCCTTGAAAAAGTTAAAGAACTGGGAGCTAAAGGCTATACACTTACAGATGCCACCGGAGAAGGGTCAAGAGGAATCAGAGCCAGTGATTTTGAAGGAAAAAATGTCAAGATTGAGCTCGTGGTCAGTAAAGAAGTCGGAAATGATATTATTGATTATATAGCCGATGCCTACTTCGAAAACTATGCAGTAATAACTTATGCTCATCCTGTGAGTGTGGTTCGTGGAGATAAATATATTTAGCTGAATTGCTAAGAAACTATACCTGTATTTTATCCTGTCTCACTCTCAAAATGCCCCTTATCGTGCTTAAAGAGGTTTTTTTGGAAACGCTTTGAGAAGCGGTTTCATTCCGGGGTTTTGTATTAATATATCGTTAAAAAGATGTTTTTTTACGGATTCGGTACCGCTTTTTTATAGTCATCAACCAATCATAGACAAGCGCAGATAGCTTGATAGACGTTAACTATGCATAAAAAGGGTAGAAAAGTCCCGAAATTAGACTTGTCAAAATCAAGACGGCAACACTGTGAAATTGATCACACAAAAATAACAGGAAAAGAGAGCCGATTGAAATTATTCATCAATTAATTCATCAACTAATAGAGAACAATGAAATCCTACGCTAGATATATCATCCCAATGTTTGTTTTAATGTTGGCATCAAGTGTGCCATCGTTTGCGCAATTCACTACTTATCTTCGATTAGTAGAGTTAGAACCATACACAGAGATTAACATGAATGTAGACTCAGAAGTTATTCTTCTGAAGAGCACCAGAGATCATATTACTTTCTCCGGTGATTCCACATTCATCGCTTCTATCAATGTTACTCAGAACGACAGCGTTCTTTCGTTTAATTACGAGAAAGAGCCTGAAGACAAACTGATTCGTGTAGTGATCGAATACAAAGACATTAGCTCTGTGACCACTGGTGGAAACGGAACCTACTATTTCCACAAACTAAAGCAGGACAATCTTGCGATCCGTAACCCACACGCGAAAGTTCACCTCAATGGTGATGCAGAAAACCTGACGCTTGTTTCTGTTGACGGTATCAATGATGTAACCTCACTGAATGCAGATAAAATGTTTGTTCAGATCGGTGAGAAAGCAACCCTTATCAACCGGGAAGACAGAACAGTTCTTTCTGCTCTTAACTGATCTAAAAGATACTATTCATTAGAAAAAACAAATCTGAAGGTTCTGATAATTAATCCGTATCTTGACGCGTGAGTTCGTGATAAGACTGGATGCACCTGTTCACTCAGGTATCATAACCTTTCAGGTTTGTAAATTTTGCTGGCTTTTATAACTCAGGCTGTCGTGCCTGACTCTTGTCCAAAGCTCACCTAAATCAATTCCGGACAAGAAGACCGTGCAGCACAAAGTTTTTGAATGGGATTATAACGCAAAATTTTACAATGACATCGTTTAACGAACTAGGCCTGAAGCAGGAATTGCTTGAGGCAGTGGAACTACTGGGTTTCCAACATCCTACCCAGGTACAGGAAGAAGCAATACCTGCTATTCTTAATTCACAGAATGATCTTATAGCTCTGGCTCAAACCGGAACCGGTAAAACCGGAGCATTCGGCTTGCCAAGTTTGCAGAAAGTAAATGCTGATTCGGGAGCTGTTCAGGTTTTGGTTTTATCGCCTACCCGGGAGCTTGCCATTCAGATCGCTAAAGATATGAAGGCATTCGCCAAGAAGATCAAAGGACTTAAAACAGTTGCCGTGTATGGGGGAGCAAATATCTCAACCCAGATTCGCGCACTCGACAATGGTTGCCAGGTAGTGATTGGAACTCCGGGCCGGATGCTCGATCTGATAAAACGCCGTAAACTGGACGTAACCAATGTTCGTACTTTGGTACTCGACGAAGCCGACGAGATGCTCAACATGGGATTCCAGGATGACCTGGATGCGATCCTTGCCGATACTCCAAAAGAGAAGCAAACGCTGTTGTTTTCTGCGACCATGCCTAAAGGAATCGCAAAAATTGCAAAAAAGTATATGAATAACCCTGCGGAGATTGAAGTAGGGGAACGAAATTCAGGCGCTAAAAACGTAGAACACCATTTTTATATGGTACACGCCAAAGACCGTTTTGAAGCGCTGAAACGGATTGTGGATATGAATCCTGATGTATATGGGATCGTGTTTTGCAGAACAAGAAGAGAAACATCAGAGATCGCCCATAAACTGAATAAAGACGGATATGATGTGGATCTGCTGAACGGGGATCTGTCTCAGGCTCAGCGTGATGACGTAATGAACCGGTTCAGAACTAAAGAACTCCAATTGCTGGTTGCGACCGATGTTGCTGCCCGTGGTCTGGATGTGAATGAACTCACCCATGTGATCAACTTTAATTTGCCAGATGATCTTGAGGTGTATATTCACCGTAGTGGCCGAACCGGTCGCGCAGGCAAGAGTGGAATTTCTATATCTATTGTTCACACACGTGAAATGCGAAGGATCAAAGATCTGGAACGAATGAGTGGAAAGGAATTCATCAAAAAAGAAGTTCCAAGTGGAGAAGAGATCTGTGGTATCCGGATGCTGGATCTTATCGACACCGTTAAAGAAACAAAAGTGAATGAAGAGCAGATGCAGAAATTTCTGCCTCAGGCTTTGGAAAAACTTGCAGACCTTGAACGTGATGAGTTGATCAAGCATTTCCTTTCTGTTGAATTCAACCAATTCCTCGACTATTACAAAAATGCCTCAGATCTGAACGCTTCTGGAAGAGGAGACCGTGGTGGAAAGAATGATCGCGGAGGCCGAAACGACCGTGGTGGAAGAAGTGATCGCGGTGGACGGGATTCTTCATCTGAGAACTTCGACCGCTACTTCATCAATATTGGTCGCCGGGACGGATTGAATCCTGTTCGCATGATGGGGCTGATCAATGAGCAGTTAAATGGCTCAAAACCGGATTTTGGTAAGATCGATGTTCAGAATAACTTCTCATTCTTTGAGGTGGAACAAGGCTACGAAAATCAACTCGTGAACGGAATGAAAGGGGCAACCTTTGAAGGTCGTGATGTTGCTGTGGAACCAGCTCAGCAAGACCAGAAGAGTAAAGGCGGTGGCCGTAGCAAAGGAAAGAAATCAGGCGGCGGCAAGTACAAAAGTAAAAGCGGTGGATCCGGATCAGCCGACTGGAAGAAAAACGGCCGTAAAAGAAGAAGCCGGAAATAGTCTTAGCTCCTGGAAATAAATTTAAAGTCAACCTGAGCGAAAGCGAAGGATCTCGTCGTCTAATCGATAAGGTCCTTCGGGAGTACACTCAGTATGACTTTTTACTTCCGGTTCCAATCCTGTCGATTACATATCAAACGATTTATCCTTCCAGTTGTTCTCAGCGGCAGGGTAGAGCTTTTCCTCATCCTTATTCCATTTTGGTAAAGTATTGGTGAAAAACTTGTTATAGAAGAGCAGCAACTTTCCATCGAGGATCTTGTAGGTTTCCGGGTTGATATCGGCGGTATAACCTTTACCCATCGCATAAGCACACCAACCGCCATAAGCAGGTTCATACTTTTCAGGATCGGACTCAAAAGTGTCCAGATTAGCCTGACTAACAAAATAATAGGTGGCACCTTTATAGCTGAAGCTGAAGGTTTCAGAACCTTCCTTTGGACCTGATTCCATGAAGTAACTCACAGGATCATAGCCTTTTATGGCAAGATCATTCTTCCCAAGGTTGAGGTATTCTTTTTCAGATCTAGTTTCCTGACCGTTTACAATGATCGGCAGCAATAAAAGAGCTAGTGTAAGGCTTAGATACTTCATGATGTTTTTGATTAAAGCTAGAATTCCTGAGATCTAATTGTATCACGGAAGTGTAAAAAGATCTGTATCCTATTGAGGGAGAAAATGTTAGAACATTAAGAACTTGTATATCAAAGAAAAAAGTGTAGATTCCTAAAAACTAACTAATTCATCAAGTATGTCCGGATTTCACAATAGCTCTTTTGAGTCTCGCAGAAGTATGATCAAGAAACTGCTAATGGGAGTGGCAGCAGTACCGCTATCAGGTTGGGCCACAGATGGATCCGGACAAAAGTTGATGCTTCCGGATCTTTCCGGAAACAAAGTAAAAAAGCCTGTTACTGCGATCACATTAGGCGCAGGATCCCGGGGAAATGTATATGGAAATTATGGGGTCGAATATCCGGATCAATTGGATATCGTTGGCGTTGCTGAACCCATCCCGATCAGAAACAGCAGATATTGTGAAAAGCATAACATAGATTCAAAAAACAGTTTTACCACCTGGGAACATGTGTTCGAGCGTCCCAAATTTGCTGACGCTGTGTTGATCACTACTCCCGATGACCTGCATTATGGACCATGCATGAAAGCGCTGGAAATGGGCTATGATATTTTGCTGGAAAAACCGATCGCGCCAACGGAACAGGAGTGCAGGGATATCCTGGCTTTGGCTGAGAAAACGGGTCGTATTGTAGCGGTTTGTCATGTACTGAGATACGCACCTTATTTTCAGAAACTCAGAGAGATCATTCAGGCTGGTTTGCTGGGAGAGGTTGTTAGCATTCAACACTTTGAGCCCATCAATCACGTGCACATGTCCCACTCTTATGTGAGGGGAAACTGGCATAATTCCAAACAAACCACTCCGATCATCCTGGCTAAATCCTGCCACGACCTGGATATCATCAAATGGATGCTGGAGAAGGATTCAAAGAAGATCCAGGCATTTGGGGAATTGAGTTGGTTCCGGTCAGAAAAAGCTCCTGAAGGGAGTACTCAACGCTGTACCGGTGGTTGTGCTATTGAAGGAGAGTGCCCGTATTCAGCACTTAAGATCTACTACCGGGACCGGAGTTATTTGCATCATTTTGATCTTCCTGCTGATGAGCCTGCCAGAGGGGAGAAGATCATGGAGTATCTGAAAAATTCAGATTATGGCAAGTGTGTATACCATATGGATAACGACCAGCCTGACCACTACACTACCAATATCTTATTTGAAGACGATGTGACAGCCACTTTCTCAATGGAGGCGTTTACTTCCTACCATGGCCGCAGAACCAGGATAATGGGCAGCATGGGCGATATTGTAGGCGACATGAGTTCCTTTACCTGGACCGATTTCAGAACAGGTAAACAGGAAACCTGGGAAGGAACCGGAGATTCGCATGGTGGCGGAGACTGGCGACTGGTTGCAGACTGGATCAAAGCGGTAGATCAGCAAGATCCTAATCTGCTTACCTCAACCATAGCCGCTTCTATCGAAAGCCACATCATGGGTTTCGAAGCTGAAAAGAGCCGAAAGAAGGGCACCGTTCAGTCGATCAATTTATAGCTTAGTCGGATTAGGAGCATCTCCGTAGACTTCCTCAGGATCGAATACTTTCTCGGATTCTTCGAATTTGAGTTCACCTTCTTTTTCGAAGAATTCATCTCCTGTTGGAATAGAGCGGTAAAAACAGGAGCGGTAACCTACGTGGCAACTCGCTCCGTTGCCTTGAACTTCAACACGAAGCCACACACAGTCCTGATCATCATCAATACGCATTTCTTTTACGATCTGCGTCAGACCTGAGGAAGCACCTTTATGCCATAGTGTTTCCCGGCTGCGGCTGTAGTACACGGCTTCTCCAAGCTCGATGGTTTTCTTCAGAGCTTCTTCATTCATATATCCATGCATGAGGAGTTCTCCTGAACTGTAATCAGTGGTTACAACAGGGATAAGCCCGTCTTCCTGAAATTTAGGAGCCAGGTCTTTTTCTTCTTCTACCTGATAAACTGTTTTGCGTTCTTTAAAAGTTATTTCTGACATTTTCAGATATTAAATTGGGTCATTCTGATCCGCCAGCTGGCGGAGAAGAACCTTGCCGATGAACCGACGAGTTCCTTCGGCAGCAGCCTCAGGATGACTTTCAAGGATTAATATGTTTTTGAGGATTTTTTGGAACCGGATCATGGCCATATCCGCCCCAGGGGTGACAACGGCCAATGCGTTTTATTCCCAACCAAAATCCTTTTAATGGTCCCCATTCATTCACCGCTTCGATCATATAGTGCGAACAAGTGGGGGTATATCGGCAACTACTTCCCAGCCAGGGAGAAATAGCCATCTGGTAAAAACGTACAATACCAATGATGAGTTTACTGAATATGAATTTCAGCGCTTTCATCAGTCAATTTCGAAGGTCGTACCTTCTTTACCATCCATGAGCTGTACGCCGAGCTCTTTCAGGTCATCACGGATCTTATCCGAGAGTGCAAAATCTTTATTCGTTCTGGCTTCTTTTCTGATCTCGATCAGGAGTTCAACCAGTTCTCCGGTCAACTTTCCGTTTCCGGATTCACCACCTTTCGGCCAGATACCTAACACTTCTTCAGCAACTGAATGCATGAAGATCTTAACCGGGTTCAGGTTAGCCGGAGCATTTCCTTCCGTGATCTGTTTACGGATCGCTTTCAGATGTTCAAACAGAACCGCAATTCCCTGGGCTGAATTGAAGTCGTCATTCATAGCTTCTTCAAAATCAGCACGGAATGCTTCAATATCATAATCCTCTCCTGAACCGGGAACTGCCTTCTCAATGGTGTTGATCATGGAATGCAGATTCTTAAGTCCCGTCTCGGAAGCTTCCAGCGCTTCCTCTGATAGATCTGTAGTACTTCTGTAGTGACTTTGAAGCAGGAAGAAGCGAACTACCTGTGGATCCCAGGCTCTGGAGAGAGTTTCATGGTTTCCGGTAAATAATTCCTCCAGGTTCACAGCATTTCCAAGCGACTTACCCATTTTCTGTCCGTCACGGGTAACCATATTATTATGCATCCAGTACTTTACAAACTGGGAGTCGTGAGCACATTCTGATTGTGCGATCTCACATTCGTGGTGAGGGAATTGGTTCTCCAATCCGCCGCCATGGATATCAAAACTATCGCCCAGATATTTGGTACTCATGGCAGAGCATTCGATATGCCAGCCCGGATAGCCTACACCCCAGGGTGAATTCCATTTCATAAGGTGCTCGTCATCCGCCTTTTTCCATAGGGCAAAATCAGCAGGGTTTCTTTTATCAGAAGCTGTTACAACTCTTGTGCCTGATTCCGCATCTTCCAGATTTCGTCCGCTTAGTTTTCCATAATCTTCATCGGAACTCACATCGAAATACACATTGCCATCCACATTATAGGCATGACCTTTTTCAATGAGTGTTTCTATCATTTCGATCTGTTCCGGAATGTGACCAGTTGCTCGTGGAGCAATATCAGGACGTAGTACGTTCAGGGCATCCATATCCCTGAAGTAAGTGTAAGTATACTTTTCGGCGATCTGCATAGGATCAGTTTGTTCCAGACGCGCCTTTTTTGCCAGTTTGTCTTCACCTTCATCGCCATCGCCCACAAGGTGACCAACATCTGTGATATTCTGAACATAACGAACCTGGTAACCCAGATATCTCAGATAGCGAAGCACCACATCGAAGGAAACATAACTTTTAGCATGCCCTAGGTGTGCATCACCATAAACTGTTGGGCCACATACATACATCCCGACAAATGGAGGATTGATCGGTTCAAACAGCTCCTTTTTTCTGGTGAGCGTATTATAGACTGTAAGTTGTGATTTTTCGGAGTTCGCCACGAATTCTTTTGATTCGGTTTGAATTAAATTTTGCTGATACCGCCCAATTAAATTGGAGCGCTAAAATAAGGCTTAAACATACAAAAAGCTGAGTGATATTTACTCTAAAGCTTATAATCTGTTTAGTATTGAATGTACTTTTTCGGGATCAGGATCATACTGATCTCCCATGTCTGGATTACCCCGATGGGTAACTTTCTTTCTTGCTGTAAAATGTATGCCATCAACCTGAGCCGCTTTAAAAAGATCAACATTATCTGCATGCACACCAGATCCTGCCATGATCTGTATGTTTCCATTTGCCAGTTTGATAAGATGGTTTATAAGATCGATCCCATCTGCAGCTTTAGCTCGTTGCCCGGAAGTCAGTATCCGGTCAAATCCAAGCTCAACAAGCTGATCAAATGCCTTCAACGGGTCAGAGGTAAGATCGAAAGCCCGGTGAAAGGTGATCTCCAATCCAGAAGACTTAGCTTCATTCGAAAGTGATCTCAGTACGGGTATATCGGGTTCATGATCTTCAGTTAATACTCCAAAAACGACGCCATGAGCTCCATACTCAGCTGCAGTTTTGATGTCATTCATCATAATGTTGAGCTCGAACTCTGAGTACACGAAATTTCCTGCTCTGGGACGGATCATTATATGCGTCTCAACTTTCGGGATCTGTACACATTGCCTGATTAATCCGGAACTTGGTGTAAGTCCACCAAGTTCCAGAGCAGAACAAAGCTCAATACGTTTTAAACGAAATTGTTGTGCCAGCAATGCCTCATCGAAAGATCCGGCACAAAGTTCAACATCCATCACAAAAGCGTATTAAAGCTCAGTGTTGGTCTTGATGAAATCGATGAACTTCTGCTGTACTTCTTTTTCTTTGAATGCGCCACGGAATTCTGAAGTGATGGTACTACTCGAAGTATCTTTGATACCTCGCGTAGACACACAAAGGTGTTTGCTGTCGATAAATACAGCTACATCATCAGTTTCCATTGCTTCAGAAAGTGCGTCAGCAATCTGCAGGGTAAGACGTTCCTGAACCTGAGGGCGACGTGAGAAATAGTCAACCAGGCGATTGATCTTTGAAAGCCCGATCACTTTTCCTTTTGACATGTAAGCAACATGAGCCTTCCCGATGAATGGGAGGAAGTGATGCTCACAGAAAGAAGTAACCTGAATATTCTTTTCTATAACCATATCACTGTACTCATAGCCATTGCTGAAAGTACGTGCATCAGGTCTGTTTTTAGGATTTAGTCCGTGGAAGATCTCTTTAACATACATCTTTGCCACACGGTAAGGTGTACCACGAAGGCTGTCATCGGTCAGGTCCAGCCCAAGGGTCTCCATGATCTTTGAGAAATGCTCCTGTATGATCTCGATCTTTTCCGAATCAGTAAGATCAAAAGCGTCTTCTCTGATCGGAGTTAGTTCCGAAGATCCAAAATGAGCATCTCCAACTTCGTCTGCGATTTGTTCTAAGTCTATTTTTTCCAATATGAGGGTGTTTTCTTTCATAGTGAAACAGGATATCCTGCATATGATTATAACCGAACCCTAAAAATAAGAGTTCCTGAGGTCAATAAACAGAGTAAGCCTGATCAATTAATATTATGAGACAGATAGGCATGGAAGATTTTAGGAATGTTTCAGATAAAGTTTTTTATCATAAGAGCTGTATATGAACATCTAATGAGATTATTATGATTAAGCATGTGGTAATGTGGAAGCTTCATGAGGAAGCGAACGGGAAATCAAAACATGAAAATGCCATGGAGTTCAAGAACAGGTTGGAGGCACTTATTCCGGTGGTCGATGAAATTGAGAGTATGAGTGTGGGTATTGGGTACAAACTGGCAGAAGGACCAGTATTCGATATGACACTAACCACCACTCACAAAAATAAAGAGGCACTTCAGGGATATATTGATCATCCGGATCATCAGGAAGTGGTGGCGTATGCAAAAGATATTGTAGCCGACCGTCGTGTTGTTGACTACGAGGTGAGTTGAAAATGCTTCCATTAAGCATTGAACCATTTTAATTAAAAAAAATGGATGAGCCCGAACCTATAGAACTTCCAATCGATGGCATTCTGGATCTTCACTTATTCAGCCCAAATGAAGTAAAGGATCTGATACCGGACTATATTGAAGCATGTCTGGAGAAGGGGATCTACTCGGTAAGGATCATTCATGGTAAGGGCAAAGGTGTTCTGAGAAGATTAGTTCACAGTATCCTTGAGAAACATTCCGAAGTGGTTTCGTATCGGCTAGCCGACGATAGCAGCAGTTGGGGAGCTACCCTCGCAGAATTGAAAAGAAATTAATGACGATCAAAAATATTTTAATACAGCAATTAAACCGGCAGATCGAGCGGATAGAGAGTGTAATAGAACAGAGGAAAAATCTGAGTTCGGTCTATTCAAAGTTAAGACTCGGCTATTTCATAGTGGCTTTTTTTGGGGTGATCTATACCTATGATCTGTTAAGTGGCCCTCAATATGTATTAAGTCTGATACTTTGGGTTGCTGGATTCCTGGTCTTGGTTGACCGACATCGTAAAGTGTATGAATCGCAGGAGAGGTTCGAACACCTGAGAGATGTAAAGAAGGATCATATTGCAAGAATGGAGCTTAACTGGGAAAAACTCTCTGGTAATAAACATGCATTTTCAGAGTCGGAACATCCATTTGCTTACGATCTGGACCTGGTTGGAGATCATTCATTAATGCAGTTGCTTGATAGCGCCATTTATGAAGGAGGGAGCCGGGAATTGGTTCAGATACTAACTAATACTTCTCCGGATCTGAGTCAGATCAAAAGAAGGCAAAAGCTGGTTAAAGAACTTTCGGCATTGCAGGCATTCCGTGATAAACTCAGAGTGATTGGATTGTTTACTCAGACACACACCTCAGAAAAAGACTGGAGCTTAGACCGAATGATGAAATGGCTTCGCAGTCCTGCGATCACCGGCTTCATGAATCCTATCATTTACATGTCTGTTTTATCGGTCTTT
This sequence comes from Rhodothermia bacterium, assembly GCA_030427885.1. Classification (GTDB taxonomy): domain Bacteria; phylum Bacteroidota; class Rhodothermia; order Balneolales; family Balneolaceae; genus JAUICM01. The sequence goes on from JAUICM010000007.1 coordinate 134,020, forward strand.
AATATAGTGGTATTGATCCTGATGCTGAACAAACTGATAACACCATGGGTGCTTATTGGAGGGTGGGTTACTTATATGACAGCCTATAAATTCAATGAGGATAAATGTTCGGGTATGTTTGAAACGGCCTATCAAATGGATCGTTTACTTGAGCGCTTAAAGGCAATCCTACTGCATATCGAGCAATTCAAATTTAAAAAAGAGAGTGAACTGCATGTTTTTCTGGAACCTTTTAATACCAAAGGGGAAAGTCCGGTAAGCTATCTAAAGAAAGTTGGGAGGATGCTTCAGCCTGCTGCCTTGAAAACGAATCAGATATTGTGGTTCGTTATTAATGCTATCATTCCCTGGGATCTGTTTTTTGCGATGAAGATCGAGCAGCTGAAGAAAGATCTGGAACCCAGACTTAGTATCTGGCTCGAAAAATTCTATCAGCTTGAGGCCTTGAATTCACTAGCTAATTTTGCGGAATTGAATCCACATTACTGTTATCCGGAATTCGGAGCTGAACACGGATCCTTGCTTCAGTCAAAGTCACTTGGGCATCCCCTGATACCTGATCACAAAAAAGTGGTGAATGATTTTACAGTTGAAGACGAGAAGAACCTGTTTTTGATCACGGGTTCTAATATGGCTGGTAAAAGTACGTTTCTGAGAACAGTGGGGATAAATCTGATACTCGCTTTTTCAGGAGCTCCGGTAAATGCGGTGCAATTCAAAACCGGATTATTCAGAGTGTTCACAAGTATCAATGTGAATGATTCTTTGGGAGATGGGTTATCTCATTTCTATGCCGAAGTGAAAAGACTACGTGCCTTGCTTACAGCACTGAAGTCTGATGAAGAGGTTCCGTTATTCTATTTTGTGGATGAGATATATAAAGGTACTAACAACCGGGAGCGTTTTGCAGGCAGCTCAGCATTTCTGAAATACGTAGCTGGGAAAAGAGGAGTTGGAATGGTTTCCAGTCATGATCTTGAACTGGCCGATCTGGAAGAAGAAATAGCCCCTCTCACAAACTGGCATTTCGCAGAATCCATACAAGATGGAAAAATGACTTTCGAATATAAATTATCACCGGGACCCTGCCCAAGTACCAATGCGTTAAAAATTATGGAGATGGAAGGGTTGCCGGTTTCCTGAGATCAAAAATAAATCCTAGAGGCTTTGCAATTTTTAAAAAATAGAATGAGATTGTTTGATAGCAATTCCTTACCATCGAACGATATTTAACTTATTTACTCATTTACATAAATAAATAAGGGTATTAATAATGTTTACTTCAATAAATTATTGATATCTGCATGTTGGTCAAATTTTGTCGAAACTAACACGAAAGGACTTTATAAAGAAAAGTGGTGCTCTATTGGGAGGAGCCTACTCATCGCTACTCGCCCTGGATCTGATAAAAGCAGCCCCGGTTCACCCCTTTGATCTTCACAAGGGAACAGAAGGAAAGAAAGTGATCATTCTGGGAGCCGGTCTTGCAGGAATGACAGCTGCTTACGAACTCAACAAACTTGGATATGAATGTACAATCCTGGAAGCTCGTGATCGTGTTGGTGGCCGGTGTTGGAGTATCAGAGGGGGAAGCACAAATATTGAAACCGAGCATGGAGCTCACACCGCGGCCTTTGATAAAGGCCTTTATTTTAATGCGGGGCCAAGCCGGATTCCTCATCACCATGAACTCTCGATGCACTACTGCAAAGAGTTTGGGGTACAGCTCGAAGTGTATAATAATATCAATGAAGCGGCATACTACTTCAGTGAAGGCAACGGGCCGCTTTCAGGTAAAAAGATCAGGAAACGCGAGATCCACAACGATGTACGCGGATACATGACCGAGCTTTTGGCTAAGGCCATCGATCAGGGGCAGATCCAGATGGCAATGACCAAAGATGATGTCGAAAAGATCGTTCATTACCTCGAAGCAGAAGGGGGACTGGATCGTGATAAACTATATAAAGCCTCAGCCCGCCGCGGATACAAAGTGCCACCAGGAGTGTATGAAGGAGAATACTCCGAAGCTTATCCATTAATGGATATCCTGTCTTCCGGACTGATGGAACCCGATTTTTATAATGTGGCTGAATATACCTATGAGCTCCAGATGACTATGTTTCAGGCGGTTGGCGGAATGGATATGATAGCAAAGGCTCTTGGTGAGCGTGTTAAACCCGCAGTAAATCTGGGTGCTGAGGTTAGTTCAATAAAGAACACGGATACCGGAGTTAAAGTTGTATATAAAACTGCTGCGGGTGAAAAAGAGATTGAAGGGGATATGTGTATTTGTACGATCCCATTACCAGTTCTGAGCTATATCGATCATAATTTTTCGGGTACAGTAACCAGGGCCATCGATTATGCTACTTATAACAAAACCGGTAAGATCGGTCTTCAGTTCAAACGCAGGTTCTGGGAAGAAGATGAGCGTATTTATGGAGGCATCACTCATACGAATAACGAATTAACGCAGATATTCTATCCATCTAACGAATACCAGTCGAATAAAGGTGTTCTGATCGGCTACTATAATTTTGGGGATAAAGCAGAAAGGGTGGGAGAATTATCCTATGCTGAACGTGAAAAACTGGCTCTCGAAAAAGGAGCGATGATCCATCCTCAGTACAACAACGAATTTGAAAACTCATTCTCAGTAACATGGCATAAGACCAAATACAATATGGGAGGGTGGGCAGAATATAACTCACAAACCAGAGAGTCGATCTATAAAGTACTTCTGGAACCGGAAAAGAATGTTTATTTCGCCGGGGAACACATGACCTATCTCAATGCATGGATGGCCGGGGCTTTTGAATCAGCCCGGAGCGTTGTCGCCGAGATACATACCAGAGTGAGCGGTCAGAATTTTAAATATCCAAAAACGACAGGTTAAACTTTAAACAGAGGGTGTATATAAATGGCTAATGCAATGAACAGGAAAGAATGGTTAAGATCGAGCGGAGCTCTTCTGGCTGGAGGCTTGTCCGTGTTTTCAGCAGGGTTTGTTCCCAGAGAAAAAAGTATCAAAGAGATCAAACGAGATATTACTTCAACCAGGGTTTTTATCTCCGACGCTGACTACGCCCGTATTGCACCTCAAAATTTGCAGGCTCGTTTGAGTGCCAATGAAAATCCATTTGGTCCCTCAGAGGCTGCCAAAGAGGCTTTCATCGGAGCAATGGGGGAAAGTAACCGCTATTCATTCGGGGGGTTGAGAGATCTGGGAATGAAGATTTTGGAACATGAAGGGCTCGAGCGTGAAAACCTGTTGATGTCAGCTGGTTCATCTCCAATACTGACTGCAGGAGCTGTCTATTACGGACAGGCCGGAGGTAACATAGTAACTGGAGATCCAAGCTATAGTGATATGCCCAGTAAGATCGAAGAATTTGGTACAGAAGTACGTTGGGTACCTCTTACATCAGAGTACAAAGTAGACCTGAAGGCCATGGAGGCGAAGGTAGACGAGAACACGAAAATGGTGTATGTATGTAACCCTAATAACCCAACTGCTACCATGGTTGACAGTGAGGAGCTTCGCTCATTTTGTAAGAGGGTTTCAAAGAAAGCCACGGTTTTTGTGGATGAAGCTTACATCGAGTTTCAGGATGACATGGATTCAAAAACGATGATGGGGCTTATCAAAGAGGGCCATGATGTTATCGTTGCCAGAACATTCTCCAAACTGTATGGATTTGCAGGTCTGAGGGTGGGATACATGGCTTCTACCAAAGAGAACATTGAGAAATTCGAGCCTTATACGCGAGGTGCAATGTCGATCTCAGGTCCTGCGGCGGCGGCAGCAGGTGTGACCTATCTGGAGCCAGACTACATGAAGATGGTACGTGCCAGGATCGTAGAAAGTAAAGAACATCTTTATGCCACTCTGAAGAAAGAAGGCTATGAATATGTTCCCTCTGACGCCAATTTCGTGATCTTCCCGATCAATATGGACACCAAACGTTTCATGCAGGAAATGTGGAAGCGTGGGGTTGGAATCCGTACCTGGGAATTTGACAATAAAAACTGGTGCCGGATCAGTATAGGTGAAATGCATGAGATGGAGACATTTGCCAAAGCATTCCATCAGATATCTTGATTAGAATTGTAGCCCGGGGTTTTATTAATCGTACAGATAATGTTTATTCAGTAAACTTTTAACGGGAGGAATGGGTATGTCATCAATGATGAATAGAAAAGAGTGGTTAAAAAGCAGTGGTGCTGTGGTAGCAGGTGGTATTTCAATGCTTTCTGCAGGAATTTTTCCACGAACCAAGTCGGTGGAACAAATTCGAAAAGATCTCAGATCCAGTCGTAAATTTGTTTCTGATCGTGATTTCATGCGGACATTCCCCGAAGATTTTGGCGCGATCAGGTTGATGGCTAATGAAAATCCGTGGGGACCGTCACCAAAAGCAAAAGAAGCTATCATCAAAGCTACGGAGCAGGGCAACCGGTATCCGATCCTGATTTACGAAAACTTCCTTAAGAGAATAGCAGATCATGAAAAAGTAGAGGTGGAGCAGCTTATGCTTACCCCGGGGTCAAGCGGAGTACTGACCGGTGCGGGGATCTATTTTACCAGCCTGGGCGGAAATATCGTAACAGCAGACCCAAGCTATTCAGATATGCCCGATTTTGCTGAATCTATAGGAGCAGAAGTACGCTGGGTTCCGCTAACCGATGAGTACAAGCTAGATCTGAAAGCTATGGAAGCTAAAGTGGATAGTGATACTAAAGTGGTCTACATCTGCAACCCTAATAACCCAACGGGTACAAAGCTTGATTCCAGTGAATTGAAAGAGTTTTGTAAGAGGGTTTCTAAGAAGACCCACATTCTTGTTGACGAAGCCTATCTGGATTATCAGGATGATCCACTCGCTGAAAGTATGATGCCTCTGGTTCGGGAAGGATATAACATCACTGTAGCAAAGACATTCTCTAAATTATACGGCTTTGCTGGAATGAGGATCGGATATGCAGTTTCAAGTCCTGAAATGATCAAGAATCTGGATAACAATGCCAGAGGATTTTACGGGATCTCAATGCTGGCTTTAGAAGGAGCTGATGCAGCTTTTCAGGAAGATGAATTCCTGAATTTTGCCAAAAAGCAAACCGTAGCAAGCCGAGACTATCTGTATTCAGTTCTTGAAAAAGAAGGATACGAGTACATTCCATCGCACACTAATTTCGTCATGTTTCCGATCAGGATGAATGGCGACCGATTCGTTCAGGAAATTTGGAAACGCGGAGTAGCCGTTCGGAACTGGGAATTTAACAATCAACAATGGTGCAGGGTAAGTATTGGAAAAATGGAATCCATGGAAGCCTTTGCCACCGCATTTAAGCAAATCTCATAAATACACATGCAGTCTAAATCGATACTATCGCTGGTATTGCTCTTCGCAATACTGCTAACCGTACGTTCACAAGCACAGGATTCAAGAGCTATCACCATGGAGGAGTATGATCTCGCCAAAACCTTTGTGGTGGAAGATCTTGATAACGATACCTATGTAAAGTTCGAAAATAAATATATCCTCGATCGTTATGAGATGAAGAAGCCGATCTTCATCACAGGCGATGACGGCAAAAGAAAAAGGGTAGACCTGTATAAGCTTGTTGCCCGTGAAGGTCTTAACGATCTAGGGTTGATGGTTTTTTATACCACCGAAACCGGAACCTTGTATACAGCACTGGTTCCAAGTTTTCCTTCGGGAGGGGATGTCTGGGAAAAGTACTTCGAGGATATCCATGCCATTGATAAAGTAGAAGCAAATTTTGTACTTAAGCTTTCATATGTGCTTTCGAGAGAAGTTTCCTACCAGATGTTCAAGAATGTGAACAATGGTGAGCTCACAAATGAGCATGCTACCTATGGAACAGATATCTGTTTTCCGGGAGACCAGCTCGTAACTCTTGCTGATGGAAGTACCCGTCTCTTGAAGGATATCAAAACAGGGGACAAGGTCATTACGATCGACCCGGCTACGAAGGTTGGTTCTGTGGTTACAGTAAATAAGCTGGTGACTCATAAGCCCGAAAATTATGCCATTACTGTTTTGACAGTGATCAGCTCTGACAAATCAGAATCGTCAGAAGGTGTCGATATCAAGCTTTCAGTAAAAGAACTCAAAGCCACTCCAAATCACCCAATGCTCACTGATAAAGGAAATAAGCCGATTGGTGAAGTACTGGAGGGAGAAGCTATCCTCAGCTGGAATGAAGCTACTCAGTCGTATGATGAGTTTACAGTTCTTGGAACCAAAGAGATCACCGAAGGTGCGCAGCCTGTTTACAGTATTGAAGCCGATGCCGGTACAACCCTGCTCATGAATGGAGTAATGGTTAAACAAAAGAACTGATACTAAAACATCAGTACGAGGTCAAAAGAGAAGCCGGTTTTTTAAAAAAACGTTGGAAGACGATCCGGCTTCTTTATTATCTAAAAAATGTAGAATGACCTTCTAACTCCCTCCGCGAGGAGTGTATACGACGCGGCGGTCTCTTGAGTAAGGTTTTCTTAAAGTTGAGACTACTTCGCTTCGCTCGCAGATGGAGATTGTTAAAAAAAGATTGATCTTTGGCCCTCAATCGTCAATCGTCATTTGTCACTCCTCATCCAGCTCATACACCCGCACATAGTCGATCTCGAATGTAGCAGGGAAATTATTGTCATTCACACCCTGAGCGCCACCCCAGTCGCCACCGACAGCCATGTTTAAGAGAAAGAAATGGGGTTTGTCAAAAGGCCAGTTATCGGCGGTTGGATTTGAAGGCTTGTTGAACCGGAATACGGTATTGGAAGGATCATCAAGGTAGAATTTGATGTAATCTTCCGTCCAGATAATTCCATAGTTATGAAACTCTTCTTCAATGTCTTGTAGTGAAATAGCACCGGACCCAACCTGGGTGCCATTTGTATGATTGTTGGCAGTACTGTGAATAGTTGAATAGAACTGATTGGGCTGATAGCTCACATATTCCATGATATCAATCTCACCGCAGGCAGGCCAGCCCACCTGACCAATGTTCTCACCCAGCATCCAGATAGCAGGCCAGAGCCCGTTGCCTTTCAAATCCGGAATCTTGGCACGGATCTCCATTCGGCCATAGGTAAAGCTTTCAAGGCTGTTCAATCGAGCAGAAGTATAATCTCCGGCAGATTGACCGTCTCCAACCTTTTTAGCAATGATCTTCAAAGTTCCGTTACTAACTTCGGTGTTTTGGTTCACCGTGTAATTCTGGAGTTCATTATTACCCCAGCCATGGGCACCGATTTCAAATTTCCATTTATCACCATCAAGGCGTTCTCCGTCAAATTCATCACTCCAGATCAACCCTTCATCTTCTCCGCCAGCAGGTTCTTCTTTACAGGCATTGAAAGCAAAAGGAACGGCTATCAGTAATAATATTAATATGCTTAGTCGTTTCATGATACTAAATCTCTTGTATGATTATTTAAGTTGCCAAACACGGATATAGTCGATATCCATGGTTGCAGGAAAAATACTGTCATCCACGCCCATCAGGCCTCCCCAATCACCTCCAACTGCAATATTGAGAAGGAAGTAGAAGGGCTTGTCAAATGGCCAGTTATTTTGATCATATTCTTCAGGCCTGTCGAATGTGAGTACTACATTATCAATATCATCGATATAGAAACTCAGTGATTCTTCATCCCAGAGAATACCATAATTATGAAATTCTTCTTCCGCCGTTGGTAAGCCAACAAAACCGGTGCTCACCTGAGTTCCATCTTTGTGATTATTTGCCACACTGTGAATACTGAATACAACAGAATCAGGGTTATAACTAACATATTCCATGATGTCGATCTCTCCGGAATTTGGCCATCCGATCTCACCAATATTGGTTCCCAGCATCCAGATAGCCGGCCAGATACCTTTACCTTTATAATCAGGAATCTTAGCCCGGGCTTCCATTCTTCCATAAGTAAAAGACTCAGTACTGTTCATCCGGGCCGAAGTATAGTCGCCTATATTCTGTCCTTCTCCTTCCAGTTTTGCAGTGATATGGAGCATTCCATCACTTACTGTAGCGTTACCATGTTCCAGGGGTTTGTAGTCCTGCCATTCATTATTACCCCATCCCCGCGCTCCGGTTTCGAAGGTCCATTTGCTGGTGTCTACTTCAGAACCGTCAAATTCATCGCTCCAGACGAGCTGTGCCTTATCCCATTTACTGGTTGGTTTTTCAGGTTTCGAACAGGCCAGAAAAAGGACAGGTATAAGAAAAAATGTGAGGGTGCTGAAAATATTTTTCATGACTAAAATAGCTGAATGCAGGTTGATTAGGATATTTATTGGCATTTAAGCCAGCGCTTTTCCTGAAGGTTAAAGCACTTCAAACTTTTAATCAATTGAGAAGAATTTTCATGAGATACGTGTAATTGCGACTAAAGAGATTTTTAATTTAATTTCATTTTAAATCAGACAGTTAGCTTATAAAAATGAAAAGGATACACTTTCACAGACTCGGTGACACTTTTGACCTCATAATTTTGATTCCATGTATTATTGGTATGGTTTTTTATTGGGTGGGATTCTTAACAGCCAAAGAAAGTGAATTATATAGTATCTCAATGGTATTCACTCATTCTCTACTGGTCGTTTTCTTTTTAAGACAATTGGTGATTCCAAATTCCATCATTTGGACGAAAACGACTATTGATTTCCGTTTAGGAAAATTATGGGCCAGGAGGGTAGCTATCAATGATGTGAAGGAATACAGTATAGATCGGGAAAAACTGTTGATAAAACTCCCTTTTCAAAAGTCATTGGAAATGGTTCTCTCCAGGTATGATGAACAGGACGTATTCAAACTAAGAGAGTTTCTATCTGAAAAGATCCCAAAACCAGCCGCAGGGTTTTCAGAAAACTAATCCCACACGTATTTCCAGCTTCCATCAGCCTGTCGTTTCCAGACGGTATGGAAAACACCACTGGCACGTTGAATTTCACCTGTTCGGTCAAAATATCGGTACCGGTATGTTCCATAGGTATAGGCAAGATCACCAGACTCAGAAACCTCAATAAAATCGGGAGTCCACAAAAGAGTGGAAGAAAGAAGTGACTGCTTAGCAAAATATTTCTTAATGCTTTCCTTTCCTATGATCAATGAATCGTTCCGGTTGAGGACAGCATTCTCATCTGCAAAATGGACGAATGCTTTGGCCATTCCAGAATCGGCTACCATCTTTTGAAATAGTAGTTCCGCCATCTCGATCTCTTTGATCGTATCACTTTTATCCGGAGAAGAACAGGCGATGAGGAATATCAGAGGTAAAAGAAATATGTGAGTTGGAAATTTGAGTTTTAGCATGATCTCGAAATGAATTGTATGGAATAGGATTAATTACCAAAGTTCTACATTTTAACAAAAAAAGTGTGTTAAAATGCTTTCAAAAGAGGTGAAGGAATATATAGACAAAAGTATTCTGTGCTGGCTCGCTACTTCTTCAGCAGATGGTCAGCCGAACGTGTCTCCCAAAGAGGTATTTACTTTTTATGGGGATGAACATATTCTGGTCGCAAATATAGCTTCTCCCGGAACAGTTCGAAATATCAGGAAAAACCCGAAGGTCAGCATCAGTTTTGTGGATGTGTTTGTGCAAAAGGGATTTCAGTTGAAAGGCGAGGCTGAGATCATTAAAAAGACAGATGCTGAATTCGGGGAATTATCAGTTCCAATTCTTGAGATCACAAAAGGTAAGTATCCTTTTGGCTCAATAATTAAGATCAGGGTGAATAAAGTGAAAGAGATAATAGCTCCTGGCTATAAATTATTTCCCGATATTAGCGAAGAAGAACAAATACAAAGTGCTTATAAAACCTATGGAGTAAAACCGGAATGAAGAAGTTTCTAATAATACTGATCGGGTCATTAGCGGTCTTGTATTTACTGCTTACTCAAATTGCACCCGATATTGTGGAGAAGCAGCAGAATCCTATTGCTGAGTTAGCTCCATATCAGGTAAGTGATTCAGTACAAGTGTTTTACGACTCACTTACATTCATTGGAGACCTCCATTGCGATGCTCTGCTTTGGGACCGGGATCTGACCAAACACGAAGATTTTGGTCAGGTTGACTTTCCCCGAATGCAGCAGGCTAATATTGCAGTAGAAGCTTTCACGATAGTAACCAAATCTCCGGCCGGTCAGAATTTCGAAGAAAACTCAGCGGATGCTTTTGATAATATCACTCTTTTGAATTTCGCCCAGGGACGCCCGCTTTCTAACTGGTTCAGCTTGTTCAAAAGGGCCGAATATCAGTCCGGAAAACTCCAGGATCTTGCAGATGACTATGGGGACAAATTTTCAGTGATTCGTACCAAGAGTGATCTTGAGATGCTTATCAGTAAAAGAGCATCCGATCCTTCCTATACCGGTGGATTTCTGGGAGTAGAAGGAGCTCATGCCTTAGAGGGAGATTTCGGGAATGTAGACCGGTTATTTGATCTGGGAGTTCGGATGATGGCCCCAACCCATTTCTTTGATAATGAACTCGGTGGCTCTGCTCATGGAATATCAGGAGAAGGATTAACCGAATTCGGGGAGCAGGTGATCGACCGGATGAATGAACTGGAAATGATCGTGGACCTGGCGCATATCTCTCCACAAATGATCGATGATGTACTTGCCAGAACGAACCGGCCTGTCATAGTTTCTCATACCGGTGTGGATGCCGTATTTGATTCCCCAAGAAACCTGTCAGATGAACATATTCAGGCCATCGCAGAAAATGGTGGGCTTATCGGAATCGCGTTCTTTCCGGGTGCAGTAGGAGAGGGTGGAACTCCGGCAATCGTACAGTCTATGAAACATGTCAGAGATCTGGTGGGGGTTGAATATATAGCACTTGGATCTGATTACGATGGCAGTGTTCTGGTTCCTTTTGATATCACAGGTTTAACACTGTTGGTAGAAGAGATGTTTAAACAGGGATTCACCCGGGATGAGATTCGTGCCATCATGGGTGAAAACATGAAACGGTTTTTACTGGAAAACTTACCTGAATAAGAATTTAGTTTGGGAATGAACCATGTCCCTCCCCGGGGAGGGAAAGATCAGCATACTTGTATGATGATCAGGGAGAGGACGGAATGGCGCTTTACTAAGTACCGATACTGTCCTCCCTCTGAGTCCAAACAGGTTTGGATTCTGTCTCCCTCAGGAGGGAGACAAGGTTTGACCTAAACTTTTAACTAAGACCAAAAACTCATGAAAGTTATAATAACCGGTTCAACCGGAATGGTGGGAAAAGGTGTTCTGCTGGAATGTCTGGAAAGTGTAGAAGTCAGCGAAGTACTTGTTGCCAATCGTTCCAAACTGGATATGGAGCATCCCAAACTGAAAGAACTGATCATTCCGGACTTCTATGATCTGAGCAAACAGGAAGAATGGCTGGCCGGATACGATGCCTGTTATTTTTGTCTGGGAACAACAGCCGTAGGAAAAACAGAGGAACAATACACCCGTATTACCTACGACCTGACCCTTCACTTTGCCAAAACAGTTCTGAAAATGAATCCGAATATGGTATTCACCTATGTTTCTGGTGTGGGGACTTCAACCGAAATGAATGCCAGAATGATGTGGGCGAATGTAAAAGGGCGGACGGAGAACGATCTGCTACGGCTCAGCTTCAAAGATGCCTATATGTTTCGTCCGGGTATGATTTTACCCATGAAGGGAATCCGGTCTAAAATGTGGTACCAGTATCTGTACGATATCATGAGGCCGTTTTACCCACTTTTCAGGAAAAGCAGTTCAATAACTGATACCGTCAGAATTGGCCAGGCTATGCTGAATGTGACCCTCCACGGAAATGAGAAAAAGATCCTGGAGCCGGAGGATATTAATGAGGTTGCTAACCAGTCATCCTGAGCGATAGCGAAGGACCTTATCGATGTTGAGCTTAAATATTTTGATAACTGGGAAGCAATTCAACGATTAGTTCCTTCGGCAGTAGCCTCAGGATGACATATCTTTCTCTGTCCCTCTGTCCTTTGCCCACTCAAAACTCCTCCACTCAAAACTCAAAACTAATTTGTAACCTTTCCAAAACCCATCAGTGTACATGAGTAACAACGCTAACACGGGCTGAACTCGATATTGGATTCAACGACAGATAAAGCATTAATGATGAAAGTAAAGGACGGGGACCTCGATAAACTCGGGCTCCTGTACGAGCGGTATAACCGTTCACTATTCAGCTTTTTCTATCGGAAAACGAGACAGCCCCAGTTAAGCGAAGATCTTGTTCAGTCGGTGTTCGAGCGCATGCTCAAATATCGGACAACGTACTCCGGCACGGGGGCATTCACCACCTGGATGTTCAGCATCGCGCGCAATGCCCACATCGACCACTACCGAAAGGAGAAGCGGCGAAAGGAAGACGAAATTCTTGACGAAGAACGAATCGAAGGTGAGAACCCGTCCGGATACGCTGAGCTGGATGAAAGAAGCAGAAAGAGAATATTACTGGAACAGGCCCTTGATCAACTCGACGATGATAAAAAAGACGTGGTGATACTGAGCCGGTTCGAAGGGCTCCGTTACCAGGAAATTGCTGAGATCCAGGGTGTGAGTGAAAGCGCAGTGAAAGTGAGGATGTTCAGAGCAATGAAAGAATTAAAGGATATTGTAAGCACACTTAGTGAGGAATACACCAATGAGTGATAAACACAAACAATTGATCGCCGATTACCTGCAGGGTAACCTCGACGAAAAGGGCAAAAAGGAAGTAGAAGAGCTCCTGGCTAAAGGAGAAGTTGATTTCATCGACTTCAGGGCCATGGAGCAACTACACGATGAACTGGATCTTATCCAGGTGCCGGAGCCATCTTCTGAGATGAGCAGGAAGTTTTACACAATGCTGGAAGAAGAGAAGGCCAGCGCTAAAGTATCCATTCGCGGCACGATTCGTGATAAGTTCATGGAGCTGATCAATGAAATAAGCATGCCAAGACTGGCCTACGCTTTCATTTTGCTGATCATCGGTGGGTTTATCGGCGGGCAGATAAATAGCAACGATGACGAGATCAGCGAGCTTACTTCAGAGATGCAAAGCATGCGTGAGATGATGATGGTGAGTATGCTGGAAGGCCCTACTACCACGGATCGTTTGCGTGCTGTAAATATAAGTGCCCAACTTCCATCCGCAGATGAGAAAGCGATTCGTGCCTTACTCTTCACCCTGAATAATGATGAGAGTATCAACGTGCGGGTTCAAACCATTGAAGCACTTACCCGTTGGGGCGATAATGAGCTGGTTCGGGAAGGACTGGTGAAGTCCATTATGAATCAGGATTCGGATATCGTGATCGTGACACTGGCCGACGCAGTGGTGGAACTCGGTGTTGAAAGCTCTGCCGGTGAATTCCAGCGTCTTATCGATGAAAAAGACCTGACATTGACTACTAAACAGAAAGTTGAAAGCAGCATCGCTGTATTACTATAAGGGACATCATGAAAAAAACAGTACATACTCTAATGATCATACTGGCTGCAGCAACGCTGGCCATCGCACAACAATTTAATATGGCAGTTCCCCTGCCGATCGATATCAACATTCCGGATATCGAAATGGATCTGGATATAGATCCGCAGCTAAATGTTGATATAGCTCATGAGATCGCTCAGAACATCAAAGTGGACATGACTTCAGTATTCGAAGGCAATTACTGGTGGGGATCCGGTGATCATCGCTCTGATTACATGCCCGGTCTTCATAATGGTGAAATTCCTGAAAATGCAGACAAAGAGGATATTCATATCGTAATAGGCCCGGACCGGTACAATGCCGATTCAGAATTCTCAATCAAAAATATAAATGGGGATGTGATGGTGATCGGATATGAAGGGGATGAGATCGTGATTGAAGGAACTAAAGAGATCTGGGGCAGAAAGGGGAAGAAGGTCAGTGATGAGGACGCGGCCAAATTCAATATTAAAGTGGAAGAACATGATGGTGATTTGTTCGCATACATGGAGGCACCAGGGGTGCATGCTGAATTTTATGAGGGTAAAATGGACTATCACTGGCATAATGATGATGACCGCGAAGACATCAATTTCAGTTTCAACCTCAATATTAAAGTGCCAAAGAAGCTGGCACTGAATGCATCAACCGTGAATGGTGGGGAGCTCAGAATTGAAAATATGATGGGCGATGTGAATGCCCATAATGTGAACGGATCAGTGTATGTGAAAGATGTGATCGGGTTGACGAAAGCAAACACTGTGAATGGTGATATTGAAGTATGGTTCCTGGAAAGTCCAAAGCGGGATACCCGTTTTCATACGGTAAATGGAACCATCGAAATTTATTCCCCAAAAGATTTGAATGCCGTTGTAACCTTTGAAAGTATACACGGTGAACTATATACAGATTTTGAGCGCGTTAAAACTCTCCCGAACCGGCTGGACAAGCAAAAAAGTGGAGATGGATTTCGCTACCGCATCAACAAGAACTCACCCATCCAGATCGGCGATGGCGGACCTGAGATGAGTTTCGAAATGGTAAATGGTAGTGCCTACATCCGCGAAAGAAAATCTTAATAAAAAAAACATGAAGATGAAGACGTTTAAAAATAAAATACTCTACATACTGGCATTGGTGATGATCGCATCCGGAACTGTTTATGGTCAGAACGACCTTACGGTTCCATTAACAAATCCCGGGAAACAGGGAACGCTTAAACTCAATGCTGTTTTTGCTGATGACATAATCATTAAAGCACATAACGGTAAAGATGTGATCGTAAAATTTGATGGCGATGAAGATTCGGATGATGAAGACTACCGCCGCAACGGACTCAGAAGGATCTCAACAAATGGAGTTGGCCTGGAGGTAACCGAAGACAATAACGTGGTAACCATTAAAACAGCTGCCAACTCTCATGATCTCGATCTCGAGGTATTGGTCCCTAAAAACTTCTCTATGAACGTACAGGTAACTCATGGTGATGTAACCATAGAGGGGGTTAACGGTGAGCACGAGATAAAAGCAACCAATGGTGATGTTGAAATGCGCCAGGTAGGTGGCTCTGTAATTGTGAACAGCGTAAATGGTGATATTGAGGTGAGTATGACCACTGTTACTCCAAACACTCCCATGTCATTCACCGGGCTCAATGGCGATATCGATGTAGTTTTTCCAGCAAACACTAAGTTCACCGGAAAAATGAAAACGGATTATGGTGATGTATATACCAACTTTGATATCAAGATCGACAGAAGTGCGAATGCCAATGAGATCACTAAAGGAGACGGAAAGTATTCTGTAACCATCAATAAGTGGATCACCGGTACCGTAAATGGCGGCGGTCCAGAGTTCCTTTTCAAGACTCTGCATGGCGATATAGAAATAAGTAAAAACTAGTAAAACGGGGTAACGAACCCCATCGCCTTTCGTCAAACCTCCAGAAATAAAAATCGGAAAACCCGGCGCTTCTATTAGTCCTTTGTTTTGAACCGCCGGGCTTTACCAAGCCTGACCTATATCATGAGAAAAGTTACTACCCTGCTATTAGTATGTCTTGCAGCCACAGCTAATATCTCCGCCCAAAACCGGACTCCCGGTGAAAATGACCAGGAGAAGACCAACAAAACTCATCTGATTGATTACCGGCAGGGAACAGCAGAAAACCCAACAATGGATGCCATCAGGGTTGAGGATGGCGACATTCAACTGGATGGAAAACTGGATGAATCAGTATGGATACTTGCACCGGTAGCAACCGGATTTACCCAACAGAGGCCGAAAGATGGTGGGAGCCCATCTCAAAGAACGGAAGCACAAATACTGTATACGAACAGCTATGTGTATGTAGGTATCAAAGCCTATGAGACATCGATCGATTCTATCGATGCTCCATTATTCAGAAGGGATGGAGACGAGACCTCAGACTGGGTGTACGTAGCATTCGACAGTTATAACGACAAAAGAACAGCTTTTGCTTTTGGAGTGAATCCCCGTTCGGTTCAGAAAGATATTCTACTCTATGATGACACAGAAGAGGACGAACTTTGGGATGCAGTCTGGGAGGCTTCAACAAATATTGATGGAGATTACTGGACCGTTGAAATGAAGATTCCGTTATCACAGTTAAGATTCAGCTCCAGAAATAATATTCAGTCATGGGGTGTCAACTTTATGAGAGGAATTGCACGGCATAACGAGGAGAACTACTGGGCACCCGTACTCCAGTCAGATCCGGGATTCGTATCCAAGTTTGGAAGGTTGAACGGGATCGAGGATCTGGAAGAACCCAACAGGTTGGAGATCAGTCCTTATTTCTCATCCAGTCTTACCAGAGTGCCGGAATCGGATACTTCCGATCCATACTATGATAGCAATGAATTCAAGAGTAGTATAGGTGGAGATATCAAATATGGACTTACCTCAGATCTGACACTGACGGCTACCGTTAACCCGGATTTTGGACAGGTAGAAGCTGATCCATCCACCATAAACCTGACGGCTTACGAAACCTACTTCGAGGAACGCCGGCCGTTTTTCCTTGAGGGAAGTGATATCTTCTATTTTGGAAACACCAGAACCTACAACAGTTTTGGCAATCCGGTAACGTTCTATTCCAGGAGAATCGGACGGGCTCCAACGGGTAACATTTCTATGGCTAATAATTACTCTGGTGGGGGTTATTTCAATTCCGATAGCGCCCAGTCCCGATATCAGGACATTCCCGATCAAACCAGTATTGCTGCAGCCGCTAAAATAAGTGGTAAAACCAAATCAGGCTGGTCTATTGGTTTTCTGGATGCTTATACCCTTAAAGAAACGGCCAGCTATACCGTAGATCAGGGTGGACTTGGTGAAACCAGAGGGAAGTTCGATGCAGAACCTGTAGCAAACTATCTAATTACAAGAGTTAAGAAAGATATCAATGAAGGAAATACAGTAGCGGGCGGATATTTTGGTTCCGTGCTGAGAGGTACTGACGGGACCTATTTCGAAGATTATATGACCAGTTCAGCTTTCATCACCGGGGTAGACTTTGAGCACAACTGGAAAGATCGGGAGTGGGTTGTCAGTGGAACATTTTCTGTCAGTCAGATCAACGGAACAGAGCAAGTGATCACCAACGCCCAGAATGCCCCTCAGCGATATATGCAACGGGTAGATTCTGATGAGTTGAATGTGGACCCAACCAAAACCAGTCTGGAAGGTTTTGCAACAGAGTTGAGTTTGAGGAAGTCATCGGGTGATCACTGGACAGGTTCAGTAACCTATTCGGAAGTGAGCCCCGGATACGAAACCAATGACATTGGCTTCCAGAACAGGGCAGACTACAGAGCCCTGGCATTTGCTTTTCAGTACCAGGAATCAAAGCCAAAGAAACTTCAGTACTGGGAAATGTGGAGTAACCATTTGTATGGCTGGAATTACGATGGTGATAAACTCTTTCAGAATTATAATCTGGGTGGATTCTGGAGATTTGAAAATCAATGGTCATTCAACCTTAATTTAAATGGCTCATTTGGCCGCGTTTCTGATCGCCTAACCCGTGGAGGCCCTCTTATGAAGTATAATGATGATATCAACTTCAACTTTAATATCAGGTCTAATCAGGCTAAGAAATTTGCAGGCGGAATCGGAAATTTTCACCGCAGGGATATCGGGAACGAATACGATGACTATTACTGGGTTTGGTTTAGCTATCGACCTACCACGTTCATCCAGATCTCTTTTGAACCCGAATTAGGATTTGAATTAGATGAAGATCAATTTGTAAGTACTATTGCCCGCCAGCCTGGCGACCCCGATGCCAGTCAAACCTATGGGAACCGCTATATTTTTGCGGATGCACGAACTGTGAATCTGGTAGGGAATATCAGGCTGAACTGGACATTTACCCCAAAAATGAGTCTCCAGACCTATCTGCGCCCATATATTGCATCTGCTAATTTCTCTAATTTCGGAGAATTCAATGATCCCGGAGGTTTTGGTTTCGATCGTTATGGTAAAGATGAAGGTCAGCTATATGATAACGGCAATGGAAATTACGGTGTTGATATAGATTCTGATGGAGATCAGGATTTTAACTTCCACCGTGAAGATTTTACTTACCGGGCTATTCAGGGTAATGCTGTATTCAGATGGGAGTATAAACCTGGTTCTACTTTTTTCCTTGTCTGGCAACAGCAAAGAGACGGTGTGATCCAGGATGGGACGCATGATCTGGGACGCGATATCAGGGGGCTATTTGACCCAAAACCAGTGAATGTGTTTCTGATAAAGTTCAGCTATTGGTTCGGAACCTGATAATTTAAAAGGGGTGCATTAGCATTCCTTTTTCTTTGTAACATTACCTGATAAAGCCCCTCTTGCAAAACAACGCGGGCATATTTCCTTGGTCACAGGGGTCCTGAGATTAATATTAGGAAAGAAAGTTAGTCGATCAGGTATATCATGTATAAAATGGCTGGTGTGCTAAGGTGTACACTTTTAGTCGTAATACTATTTTCATCACTTACAAAGGCGCAGTCTAATCCGGTAAAACCAAGTTTGACAGCAGTCCGGATCGGTTCAGATTCTGAGATCACTCTGGATGGCTTATTAAACGAATACGTTTGGTCGAAAGCACCCATTGCTTCAGATTTTACCCAGAACAGGCCATTTGATGGAGGGAGTCCGTCTGAGCGCACTGAGGTAAGGGTTCTCTACTCTGACAAATATCTGTATGTGGGTATTAAGGCATTTGATTCTTCACCAGATTCTATTACTGCTTCACTTTTCAGAAGGGATGGTTCTGAAGTGAGTGACTGGGTATACGTTAATATCGACAGTTATAATGATAACCGAACTGCATTCAGTTTTGGAGTGAATCCATTAGGGGTTCAGAAAGATATCATGTACTTCAATGATGAGGAAGATGATGTATTGTGGGATGCCGTTTGGGATGCTGAAGTTACAATAGTGGAAGATGGCTGGGTTGTTGAATACAGAATCCCATTGTCTCAGCTCCGGTTTACTTCAACAGAGGAAAAACAGACATGGGGGATCAATTTTGAAAGGGAAATAGCACGTCTGGATGAATTAAATTTCTGGGCTCCAAAGCCTCGGGAAGAATTCGGATTTGTTTCCTGGTTTGGTGACCTGGATGGGGTAGAGGATCTCAGCCGTCCACTACGGCTTGAAGTGCTGCCTTATGCTTCCGCTGAATTAACCCGTGAACCTGTAACAAATCCAAACGATCCTTTTTATGATGAGAATGCGTATCGCTTCAAGATCGGTGGAGATATTAAATATGGCATCACATCTGACCTGACCCTCACAGCAACGATAAACCCTGATTTTGGGCAGGTGGAAGCAGATCCTGCAACAATCAACCTTACAGCTTTTGAGACCTTTTTTGAGGAGCGCCGACCTTTCTTTTTGGAAGGCAGTGATATATTCTCATTTGGAGGGACAACTTCGGAGAATAGCTTCAGAAGTCATTACAATTTCTATAGCCGCAGGATTGGTAAAGCTCCATACGGAGATGCATCAATCGCAGGATTGAATAATACGTTTGAGGATGGCCCCAATGAGACCAGTATTGCCGGAGCTGTGAAACTAAGTGGAAAGACCAAGAACGGACTTTCCGTAGGTTTTTTGAATGCATACACTTTGGATGAAAATGGTAAATATTATAATGGAGGAACGGATACTAAAAGTTCATACTTGATCGAACCTGCGACGAATTATATGGTTGGAAGAGCAACTAAAGATCTTGATGGTGGAGATTCGAGATTTGGAGGATTTTTCAGCGCCGTTAACAGGAAAGATCTTTCCAATAGTTACCTTAATGATTATTTGCACCAGTCAGCCTATCAGGCAGGTATTGATGGACAGACTTTTTGGAATAACAAAAACTGGGGAGCGAGCGGAGTCTTATCATTTTCACAAGTAAATGGATCTGAAAATGCCATTTTCCGAACACAGACTTCTTCAGCCAGATATTATGATCGGATTGATTCGGATAAACTTTCGGTTGAAACAAATGCCACGAATCTTCAAGGATATTTCGGAGAGTTTAGTATTGGAAAGTACAGTGGTCCGGGACTCCGTTATTCCTTTACATACTCAGAAATGAGTCCGGGCTATGAAGTAAATGATATGGGCTTCCAGGAAAGAGCAGATTATCGGGCTCCTCATTTTTTTGCAGAATACTTCAATGTAAACCCTTCACTATTCAGGTATTATCTGCTTTGGGGCGGTGCCAATTACGCCTGGAATTTTGATGGAGACATGATCTTTAACTACTACTACACCGGAGGATGGTTTCAGTTCAGGAATTTGTGGACCATGATCGTAGGTGCGGGAATAACTGGTACGTTTTACAACGACCGAATTGTCCGTGGCGGACCTATTATGAGAAGGCCCAAGGATTGGAACACAAGTCTGGAATTAACTTCTAATACAACCCGGGACTTCCATGCCAAGATTGGGGGATCATACCGTCGGGATGCTTCAGGGGAACACACAACTAACATTTATACATCCTTCAATTACAGGCCTACCAGTTTTATTCAGTTGCAACTTTCACCTACTTACGTAAAAGAAAAGAATACAGATCAGTATCAGGGAGAAGGGAATTATGACAGTGACCCGGATATTGACTACCTGTTCTCAGATTCATATCTGAATATCTTCTACACCGAGTTCAGACTGGACTGGACCTTTACTTCTAAAATAAGTCTGCAAACCTACGTCAGACCGCTTTTATATACGGCTGATTTTTCCGGTTTTAAAACCTTCGAAGAACGAAAAACCTATAATTTCACAAATCTTTCACCAAGCCAGGAGGAAGCATATGCTCCGGCGCTTGATTTCAATTACAAAACAGTACAGGGCAATGCAGTGCTAAGATGGGAATACCGCCCCGGGTCAACTATTTATCTGGTTTGGCAGCAGGAAAGAGAAAATATGTTGTATCAAAACCACAATTTCCGGCCTTTTGATGGTACGAGAGATATCTTCAAAGAAGATCCAATTAATATCTTTCTGATCAAGTTCAGCTATTGGTTTGGCAGCTAAAGATCTTGCTCAGTATTGCAAGATTTTTCAAAATAGTTATCTATCTTCGCAGTTGTAGGAATAGGAAAAATTAACACAGTAAACGTTATGCAAGCACAATTAACAGCGGATCAGGTAAGAACGATACAGGCGAGTTTTATCAATAAAGTATATGCCTGGATGTGTCTGGCACTAGCCATTACCGGCTTTGTGGCCATGAGAACAGTGACTTCAGATGTAATGTTGAGTATGATTTTTGGTACCCGGTTCGGGTTCCTTGCCTTGATAATTATTGAGGTCGGGATCGTAATCTGGCTTTCAAAAAACATCAGCACTATGTCATCGAATATGGCAATAGGCTTATTTTTACTCTATTCGGCATTAAATGGGTTAACACTGTCGGTTCTGCTTCTGGTTTATACCAGCGCTTCAGTGGCGTCCACATTTTTTATTACAGCAGGAACCTTTGGAGCCATGAGTGTCTATGGATTCTTTACCAAAAAAGATCTGTCCAGTTGGGGCAATCTATTATTTATGGCATTGATCGGCCTGATCATTGCGAGTGTCGTTAATATCTTCTGGCACAATGATGGATTGTATTGGATCATCACTTATGCTGGGGTTCTCATTTTTGTAGGACTAACTGCATATGATACTCAGAAGATCAAGCAAATGAGTTTACAGCTTGATGAAGAAAGTGAAGAAGGAAGAAAAGGGGCGATAATGGGAGCTTTGGCACTGTACCTAGACTTCGTGAACATGTTCATATTTCTGTTGAGAATATTTGGAAACAGACGATAAGATCTTGATCCCGGGCTACAAACCCGGGATTTTTTTTATCCCTACGAATCTAAAAGTTCCAATTCTGTTTTGAGCAGATCCTGAGAATTTCCTCCTATCATGATATCGAATTCCCCTGGTTCAGCTTTGAACTCCTGATCAGATCCGTAAAAAGCTAGTGTTTGCCAATCTATTGTAAAAGTAATGAGCTTCTCTTCACCAACTTCAAAATGTACTTTTTGAAAGCCTTTCAGCTCCTTTACCGGACGGATCGTGCTTGAATACTTATCATTGATATAGAACTGAATCACTTCTTCACCTGCCAATGCGCCTGTATTTTTAACACGGACACTAACATTAATCGTATCTGACATATTCATGGTTGGACTTTCGATGCAAAGGTCCGAATACTTAAAAGAGGTATAGCTCAGGCCGTGACCAAAATAGTATTGAGGTGTTTTATCAGAATCAGTGTAATGGGACCAAAAAACCATATCAGCATCGTTTGGGTAGCCAAAAGGCCTGCCGGTTTGATTGTGATTGTAGTATATAGGTACCTGTCCCAGGTTTCTCGGAATTGATACTGGTAATTTTCCGGAAGGATTATAGTCTCCGAAAAGTACATCTGCAATAGCATTGCCCGCTTCAGATCCCAAATGCCATGTTTCCAGGATGGATGGAATATTCTCATACAACCAGGGTTCTGCAACAGGACGGCCATTCATAAGAACTACTACAATATTC
This sequence comes from Rhodothermia bacterium, assembly GCA_030427885.1. Taxonomy (GTDB): domain Bacteria; phylum Bacteroidota; class Rhodothermia; order Balneolales; family Balneolaceae; genus JAUICM01. The sequence goes on from JAUICM010000007.1 coordinate 156,599, forward strand.
GGATTTACCGAATGAAGTTTTTTAAGCAGTTCAAGCTGTTTTCCTTTCAGATTTATGCTGGTTTGGCTACGCCCTTCCCCGGATTGAAAGCATTCTTCACCCAGAGCAACCACCACTACGTTTGATTTCGAAGCAGCTTCTGTTGCAGCATCAAAACCGGAGGTATCATCGATACCTTCAAACTTCAATTCCTGAGTAAATTCCCTTTTTCCTGAAGCTAAATTATATCCTTTCTCAAAGCGGACATCTGAAGAAGATCCAACAGCTGATCTGATTCCCTCTAATAGAGAAACAGCAGAATTTTCTAATGCCTGACCTCTCCAACTGCCAAGTGGAGTGTCTTTATCATCAGCCAGTGAACCGATCACAGCCAACGAGGGGATGTTCTTTGAAAGGGGGAGTAAGCTAGTTTCATTCTTCAGGAGTACAATTGATCGTTTAGCAGCGTCTCTGGAGATTACCTTGTGCTCCTCTGTATTAATATTCGCTTTTTCCCGTTCTTCACTGCAATATTTATAGGGGTCATCAAATAGTCCGAGCAGGAACTTGACTCTTAGTATCCGGCGAACAGCATCATTTACTACAGATTCTTCTATTTTGCCTGATCGTACCAGATCACCCAAATGGTACTCATATCCACGGGATTCCATATCCATGTCGGTTCCGGCTTTAGCTGCTTTGAAAGCGGCGTCTTTGAGATCTTTGGCATATTGGTGAATGGGCATCTCACCGATCGTATTCCAATCAGAAACTATAAAACCATCAAAATTCCAGTCCTTTTTCAATATATCTCTTTGAAGAAATTCATTCCCGGTTACTGGGATACCGTTATAGTCATTAAAAGCATTCATCACTGTTGCCACACCCGCTTCGACAGCAGCTTTAAAAGGGGGAAGAACGGTATTGAATAAGGTGTTTTGGTTGAGCTCGGTTGTATTGTAATCAAGTCCGGCAATCACGAACCCATACCCGGAAAAGTGTTTTGCAGTAGCGGCAATTGTATCAAGATCGCAGAGGCTGTATCCCTGAAACCCTTGCACTCGGGCTTCTGCAACTCTGGCTCCAAGAAAGGGGTCTTCTCCCGCACCTTCCATGATACGGCCCCAGCGTGCATCCCGGGCTATATCCATCATAGGAGCAAAAGTCCAGTGGACTCCGGCAGCCGAAGCTTCTTTTGCGGCGATAGCACATCCCTTTTTTACAACTTCCATATCCCAGCTGGAGGCATCTGCAATTGGAATAGGGAACATAGTTTTGTAGCCGTGAATAACATCATATCCAAATATCAGTGGGATACCAAGGCGCGAATTCTCTACGGCGATCTTTTGAGCTTCGTAGGTAGCCTGAGCTCCAAGTATATTGAGCATTGAACCCACTTTACCTTCCGCAACTTTTTGGTATCTGTCCTTTGTATCACCTTCATCAGGCATGGGGCCTGTAACATCCCAGGTACTTGTATATTGATTCATCTGGCCAACTTTCTCTTCAATAGTCATTTTAGCCATCAGGTCGTCGATTTTTTTTTCGATATCAGGGTCGATCAAAGAAGATCTTTTATCTGTTAGTACACCGTTCGCCATAGAACTGATCTAAAAGGTTAGTTAACTGCTCCAAAAATATTTTTATTAAAATGATTTGAGTAATTAAACTAAAGAATAAATACCTATTCGAAAACTCAATTTTTTAATTACTCTAATTAATTTATAAACAGCATCTTAATTATTTAATATGATATCATTAATTCGATGGGTCTCAGCTATTATGAGTTCAGGATTGGTCCAGGGAACAAAGTGATTCATGTCTGGAACCCGCACCATATGAGGCTTTGTATTAATTAACATTTCCTCAGCATAATCGGCATTTTCCTTTGGTACAAGATCATCGCTACCACCCTGAATGACGGATACAGGAATTTGAATATCTGACCAGTAGGGGCTGAGTTTTTCCAGTTCCGCTTTCAAAGCTATGATTTCTTCATTTGTTGAGTAGAGCATATCAGGAAGTATCCAGGAGAATGCTTTATAATGAACCGGAATCTGATACCACCTTGTTTTCTCAAGATCAGGATCCACAGATCCGGCCACAATGACCAGGCCATCTACCAAGTCAGGATTGTCAACGGCCATCTGTACGATAACAGGGCCTCCGAAAGAATGTCCGATCAAAACAGCTGTTGTATGTTCCCTTCTGAGGACTTGTGATATCATATCGGATTGTGCTGAGAGAGAGCGTTCCGGGCTTCCATCTCCTGACTTGCCAAAGCCTGGTCGGTCTACTGAAATGATCCTGAAATCGTTAAGAAGAGAGCTGTCTGCCATGAATCCCAGAAAATTATCCCATGAGCCAGGAGAACCATGCACAAACATGATGCTTTGTTTGGCAGAATCACCTATAGATACATAATGCATGTTTCGGCCTTTATACTGAAAAGACTTATATTCAGGTTTATATTGAACTGCTGAAAACGAATGTTCTATATAGTCTTCGCTGGGAGAAAAGTCGATAGTATGGAGAAAGATTATTATACCTATCAATGCCAGAAGCAGAATCCCAGCGATCCATTTGAGTGTAAGGGAGAGGTATTTCAAACCAATTTTTTAGTGTTAATTCAGTATAAGTTCAAGAGAAAGTATAAAGAACAGGTCGTATTATAATTCGAAATTATTAAATAATGGGGATGTTTGGAAAGAAGTTAGATAAGAAGTTCACGATCGAGGTATCCGGTATAGAAGTGGAAGTCTCTCAAAAGAGGATCAAGAACTTATATCTGAGAGTGAGTAAACAAACGGGAAAGGTTAGAGCTTCAGTTCCATTATTTGTTTCAGAAAGGGGGATAAGGGAGTTTATACAGTCCAGAACTGAATGGATCAGAAAACAACAAAAAAAGATAAAGAGCAGGATACCAAAAGAAGAGTTGAGTTATAAGGATGGTTCAGCTCATTATTTTAAAGGAGAGAAGAAGCATCTGGAAGTTAAGACTACTTCAGGAAGAGAGACCGTCGAACTGATTGATGATCGCTTTATCATCAAAGTAAAGGACCTTAGTGATGTACAAAAAGTGGAGAAATTACTAACCGAATGGTACAGAGCATTTCTCAAGAATGAAATTCCAAAGCTGATCGATAAGTGGGAACCGGTCATGGAAGTGAAAGTCAGGGAATTTGGAGTTCGGAAAATGAAAACCCGATGGGGAACCTGCAACATCAATAAGAAGAGGATTTGGCTTAACCTGGAATTGGCAAAGAAGTCACCGGGATGTCTTGAATCGGTAGTAGTGCACGAAATGGTTCACCTGTTAGAACGATATCACAACAAACGGTTTTATGGTTTTATGGATCGTTTTCTTCCAGACTGGCGAAGTTATGAAACTGAATTGGAAACGATCATAGATTAGCTGTTATGACAAGTTGTTCCAAAATTTGATTAACGGTATTTTATCAGTTTAAATACAGCAAAGAATGAGCGAAGAAAAGCAGGGAAATTTAGGATTTTGGGACAGGGTGGGAATAGGGTTGTCAGGGGTATGTGCAGTCCACTGTCTGCTGGTTCCGGTAGTGGTTTCCCTAATTCCGTTGTGGCCTGCTTTTGAAGAACTTCACGGATATACTCATCTGATCTTTTTCCTGGCTATCACTCCGACAGTAATACTATCACTTCAACGCAGGCACGCAACAAATCAAGTAACGTGGTTTCTCATAAGTGGGGTGCTGGTCATTTTTCTTGCATGGTTTTTTAATGAATACCTCGGAGAGTACGGAGAAGCCGGCGTTACCCTGATAGGGAGTATGTTATTGATAAGAGGTCATTGGTTGAATTACCGATCTAAAACAGGGAATTAATCTTGCAGGAGCGAGCATAATTCTTCAGCGGTGAACGGGTCTGCTCCAATTGCTGAAGAAAGAAGATTCACCACTTTTGTGGCGCAACCCCAGCTCAAAGTAGCACCTGCTCCACCATGCCCATAGTTATTTATCATAAGTTTGTTACCAATCTCCTGAGTATCAATTTTTAAGCCTTTTGTTTTGTTTCCCATGAATCGGTATCCGACCTTTGCCCTTACTTCCGGGTAATCCTTTATATCGATTCCAAAGCTTGAATGGATGATTGCTCCGTGTAGTTCCATTAATTGGTCAGGAAAAAGTTGTCCATTCATTTCAGTAAAGGGTGGCTTCGTTTCTTCGCCTATCCAGCTGCCGCTTTCATTAAGTGTTCCTTTTTGGCGGGTTCCTCCCAGGACCCACCCGTCATTTCTGGGGTAACAATAAATATCCATAGGATCTCCCTCTGAAGAACTGTAAATATCAGCTCCGGGAGTGAAATTATAGGAAACGATCTTTCCATTATTGTCTTTTAGTACGGGAGCATTTTTGATGTGTAAAAGGTGTCCCCGGTAAATGACAGGTTTAAAATCATCTCCTGACAGTGCGGGACCTCCAAATTCTGCAGCATTAACTATGATGTCACCTTCGAGTGAGTGTAGTTCATCTATGGAGATTTCACGATATATGATTGAACCACCACAAGCCAGATAAGCTGAAATAAGGTTTGGGTAATAGATCCCCCAATCAGCAAAAAAACATTGAAATTCCCAACCGGTTTTTGTGGGAATAGTTGGATGATGAAGCACATTTGAAAGTTCAGAAGAAGATAAGATCCTGAATTCAAGAATTTGCTTTGCATAACTGGGAATCTCTTCATCAATAGCAAAGAGTTCGTAATGCTTATGGGTGGTAACACCAGGAAAATTATGTTCTAACAGTGTAGTGAAGAATGATTGACTGTTGGTATACAAGCTTTCTAATTCCGGATGATTAAAAGAATGAGGGATAATTGATGCGGCGGGGAAAAGGCTGACAAAAGTTGGATCAGTATGGGCTGTATTGTGTGAATGTTTAGAATATACAGTAGTGCTAAAGCCCAATTTTTGAAGTAAAAGCGCACAGGAAATTCCTGATACCCCGGCTCCGATAATGGATATTTTAAGGTCAGTTTGTAGGTTCATTGAGAGTAAATTAAATAAAATATGGGCTTAAATTTTCACTTCTCAAACGCTTTTTAAGAAGTAATATGAAGACATATTAATGAAATGTGATTTTTAATATTCTTTATATTTAATGAACAAGAAGGCTGGGCAAGCTTAAATTTTGAAGACTAGTTATATCATCTACTCATTCGTGCTTGTATTCACATTTTCGTGTGATATGATTGAGGTGTCTGATATACCAACGTACCCAATAAAAATAGAACGTCTGGATATTTCCACATTACAGGATCTGAACGTCCGATATCATCAAGAGAATGAAGGACGCTTATGTTCAACTTTGAATGAGTACGGTTTTACTGGCTTCAGCAGAGTTCTGTTTCCGGGGAATCAAAATCCATGTTTGAAAAGAGAGCCGGTTCGTATTGAATTAACAAATAAAGACAGTTTAATAAGTCTGGCGAAACGATCATTATTGAAGAACAAAGAATATACTTTGGTTGAAGACACAACAAGTCTGGAACTTGTAAATGTGCTGGAATTATATGGATGTACTATTTGTGAGGGGCCGGAAATAAATAATGTTCCGATCGAGTTAAAGATCAGTTTTGCCGCGCAACAACTTGGCGGTGTGGAAGTAAGTGACTCTGAAATAACAGTATTTGCTGATGCCAGAGGAGTAAACAGGATCTGGGGAAACTGGTATCCTGATTTTGAAGTGAACGGATTACTCAATGTTGGATATAATACAGCAAAATTGTCACTACTGGGACTTAAACTGGATTTGAATAAAGGAACGGAAGGCGGTGAGGTCTTTACAGTATCTGAAGATAATCTGAAAAGTGAACCGGTTTTTCAGTTCATACCTCACGAAAATGATGGGGTGCTTGAATTAAGGAAAGCCTGGAAGGTATTCATTGAATATCCTGAGGCTGAATTTACCGGATGGTTCGCTTATGTGGACATTATGGATGGTTCGTTATTACGAATAACCGACATCATCGTGAATAGTTAAAATTAATCTAAATCGATGGGTAGAAAGAGCTTAGCATTTGAAACTTTCCAAACAATAAAGTAACGTTAGGTCGTTAGGTTTCTCTTAATACATGCTAACAAACCCGTATAAACAGGAATACATTGACAGAGTTATTAGGAAAGCAAAAAAGAGTTCTGATCGTCGAAGACGATATGATCATTTCATTAGTGATCGAAAATATGGTTAAAGAACTCGGCCACGAAGTTATAGGTAAAGCTACATCAGGTTCTGAGGCAATTGAGATCGCCCTTGAAAATGCACCTGACCTTATACTGATGGATATTCGTCTGAAAGGAGAGATGGATGGAATTGAAGCAGTTACTCATATTAAAGAACGGATTAATACAGCAGTGATCTATCTCACAGGGAATTCTGACCGGGTGAACTATGATAGAGCACGGGCAACTAATTTTATCGATCTCATTACTAAACCTTTTACTATTTCAGATCTTACAAAATCTCTGGAACTCGTTTAAATCAACTTTGATTGTGTATCTTTCTGGCAGATATTCCGTATGGAACCCCGCATTAAAAGCCAGATGTTATGAGTACAAAGTTCAAGAAGCTTAAAAACGATCTACAGGATCTCGAAAATGAAACGCAAGGCACGGAACTGGGAAGGAATTCTGACCTTGCACCAGGTAATTCAAAAATGGCGAACTACTTTCTGGTAGTAGCATTTGTCGCAACCCTGATTTTTTATGCGGGAAGCAGAATGGATAATTTCTTCTCCAATCCTGAAAATCCAATTGTTAATGCTCTTCCTAATTTCGGGGGGTATTCGCCGGAATTACTGGATGATATGGGTGCTATGATGGCTGATATGGGATACGGTACTCTTACCCATGAAGAACTTACAGAGCTCAGAGATGAAGGTGTAACTGCAACTGAAACTCAACGCCTGCATAATTTAGGGTATACCGATCTCACTCTCGAACAACTGGTACAACTTCGAAATGCAGGGATTTCTGCCTCAGATATTGCCTCATTCCAGGATGTTGGGTATACAGATATAACCATAGCTCAGATGATTGAGGTCGGGGATGCAGATGCTAGTCCCACCTATGCAAGAATGATGAAAGAGCTTGGATATGAGTTCACAATGGAAGACCTGGCAGAAACCCGTCGTAATGGAGTTACAGCTTATTTCACCAGTAGAATGATGGATCTTGGATATACACTGGAAGAACTCACTAAAGAAAATCTTATCCGATTAAAAAGCGTTGATGTAACTGATAGTATCGCCCGTCGCCTGATCGATGAAAGAGGGGAGAAACCGAGTGTAGAAGAGCTCATCCGTTATATGATCAGTAATCAGTAAATATTACAATCCGGAACTCATCCGGTATCTGGTAGTTGAATTATTCAAATACGAATAAATCATACTACAATGAAGAAACTAGTTTATTTACTTACATTTTTAATTGTTGGGGGCCTTTCAGTTAATGTTTATGCTCAAAGTGCACCAACCAGTAATAAAGCAGGCATAGGTCCAAGATTTGGATATTACAAAGCTCCCGATGCTGAAGATGGCACCATGTTCTTTGGTGCCCAGATGAGAATTAGAGGAAAATCAGTTATAGGTGCAGAATTTGCAGGAGAATACAGGGGTACTCAATCCTATTCAACCACCGGTGGTACTGTTGACGTGCGCCAGATACCGGTAACAGGTTCTTTAATGCTTTTTGTTCCGATCGCACCAAATTTCCAACCATACGGTCTGGCAGGTCTCGGAGCTTATTACACGATCTATGATTATGAAGGTGGATTCATTAATCCTGGTGATGATTCAGAAGTAAATATAGGGTATCATCTTGGTTTCGGATTAGATCTCCCACTTGCGAAAAATGCAGCTCTCAATCTCGATTACAGATATCTGTTCCTTGATGGTGAAAATGATAACCTAAGCGATAAAAAGTACAGTGGTAATGTGATCACTGGTGGACTTACCTTTTATTTCTGATAGATCCTGAATAGAATAAAGACTCAAAATCCCGATCGTTTATAACGATCGGGATTTTTTTTATTCCTTTGATTTCATCGAAAATTCATTTAAATGCATTTTTATTTTAAAACAAATACAGACTAACTATTTTAGTCGGGACTTTAGAATTCCTGAATAAATAAACTACCTACATCTATGGCCGAGATCATTTTACCCGAAGTTGAATTAAATATTAATTCTCCGAAAGATCCTGCGGAGGCTACATTAGTTGAGAATTTTGTATGTACTGCGGAAAATAGCCCAAATATAATTCGTCACCTTACTTTTGATATCTCAGGTACTGATCTGGTTGGAAAGTTCAGGGTTGGGCAGTCTATTGGAGTGCTTGCACCAGGGGAGGATCACAGAGGTAAACCCCATAAGCTGCGTTTATATTCAGTTTCTTCGCCAAGTAACGGAGAAGGAGGTAATTCACATTTGGTTTCAACCACTGTGAAAAGAGCAATGGATGAGGTGGACGGCACTTTTTACATGGGTGTATGTTCAAACTATCTCTGTAATCTGAAAGTAGGAGACAAGCTCAAAGTTACGGGTCCGAGTGGACGTCGGTATCTGCTCCCCGAAAATTCAGAAGATTTCAACTATGTGTTTTTTGCTACAGGAACCGGGATTGCTCCGTTCAGAGGTATGATCATAGAACTGCTGGAGTCTGGTTTTAAGGGGCAGGTTGCTCTGGTTTTTGGTTGTCCGTACCGCACAGATGTGATCTACCCAAAATTCTTTACTGAGATGGCAGAAAAATATGACAATTTCCATTACATCAAGATGATCTCCCGGGAAGACAGAAGAGCAGACGGTAGTAAATATTACGTCCAGACCGCCATCGAAGATCGTGCTGAAACACTCGATCCTATTCTTTCACAGGATAATACACTGATCTACCTTTGCGGAATGAAAGGAATGGAAACAGGAATCTATCACAATCTTGCTAAGAAAGGATTTATGGATTATCTGCTTCTAAAAGACGGACTCGAGGATAAAGCCCCCGCTGACTGGAGCTGGGAAGAAGCTAAGAATCTTGTTAAACCTTCTTCAAGAACATTCGAGGAAGTTTACTAGACTAACTCACTTTATAGTTCCTCCTGTTACTCCACCTGAGACAATGAAACGCATAAAATCTGCGGGATCAGTTTTGATAGTGGTAACAGCAGTTCTGGGTACGATATATAAATTACCTGAGAAGTTATAAGAATGAGGGCAGTACACGGCTACTTCGTGTTCCAACCCAAAATTATCGAGTGATTTCTGAGTGATAAACCCGAAACGGATCATCCCCATTTCACCAAACTGAACTCTAACGGGCACATTGAATTTTTTCTTGTCACCCACAAAGGCTTCAGTCAGATCTTTAAGAGAAGTATAGATGATACTCACCAACGGAGTTTTGGTGAAAAGACGCTCAAATAAATGAACAATAGGCTTGGTGAAGGCACGGGTAAAAATAAAACCAACTAATGAGATCAGAATAAAACCGGACAAAATTCCTAAGCCTGGAATGTGATAGTCGAACCAGCCAAATAATAGTTTTTCGAAAATGGAGTTCATCCAATTGATAGTTACGGTAACTATATAGATGGTGGCTCCCAATGGAAATATGATCAATAACCCTCTCAGGAAGTAATTCAGAATAGTTTTCATGACTTAAAAATAAATTATGGAATGATTTGATAGCTACTTAATAACTTTAGTATTAGTTCCATGAGTTAGAGATGGAATTTTTTTATCTTCCTGCCCTCAAAAATCTCAATTTTCTACAGAACAAATTAATGCCCAATAAGACATCTTCCCAAATCAGAAATGAATTTCTGCAATTCTTTGCTGAGAAAGAACATGCAATAGTAGATAGTGCCCCGGTGGTTCCTAAGGATGACCCCACACTTTTGTTTACAAATGCGGGAATGAATCAGTTTAAACCAATATTCCTGGGTGAGGAGTCCGTTCTTAAACACGAAAATAAAGACTGGAGCCGCGCGGCTGATACCCAGAAATGTATCAGGGTTAGTGGAAAACACAACGATCTGGAAGAGGTTGGACATGACACTTATCATCATACTCTGTTTGAGATGCTGGGTAACTGGTCGTTTGGTGATTACTTTAAGAAAGAAGCTATTTCATGGGCCTGGGAATTACTGGTAGATAAATGGGGAATGGAACCAGATCGTCTGTACGCTACCGTTTTTGGTGGTGATGAAGATGATGGTCTTCCGGTGGATGAAGAAGCAATTGAGCTCTGGAAAAGTGAGACTCCGATCAAACATGATCATATCCTCAAATTCGGGAAGAAAGATAACTTCTGGGAAATGGGTGATACCGGGCCATGTGGACCTTGTTCTGAGGTTCATATCGATCTGAGGCCTGATGAAGAGAGGAAGAAAGTTGACGGCGCCACTCTGGTAAATATGGATGATCCGCGTGTGATGGAGATCTGGAACCTGGTATTCATTCAGTTTAACCGACAAGCGGATGGAAGCCTCAAAACGCTTCCTGCTCAACATGTGGATACCGGAATGGGATTCGAGCGTGTATGTGCTGTGCTTCAGGGGAAAAAATCGAATTATGACTCCGATGTATTTACCCCATTGCTCGATAAGATCTCTGAAATGGCTGGATTGAAATATGGCGCCGATGAGGAGAAAGATATTGCAATGCGTGTAATAGCCGATCATATCCGCGCAGTCGTGTTTTCAATTGCTGATGGAGCCAGTCCCGGTAATGATGGCCGTGGATATGTGATCAGAAGGATCCAACGGCGGGCGATTCGTTATGGATGGGATAAACTGGGCTTTAAAGAGCCGTTCATGTATAAACTGGTGCAAGTACTGGCTGATCAGTTTAAAAACGTTTTTGGCGAAGTTGTGGCTCAGCAAGAGTATATCACCAATGTTGTGAAGGCTGAAGAAAAGAGTTTTCTGAAAACTCTTGGGCAAGGCATCGAAATATTTAATGAAATGCTGAAAGGGAAAGAGAAACTGTCTGGGGAGAATGCATTCAAATTGCATGATACGTACGGTTTTCCAATCGACCTTACACAACTGATGGCCCGTGAGAAAGGCATTGAAGTGGATGTGGAAGGCTTCAATAAGAATATGCAGGAACAAAAAGACCGTGCCCGCGCTGCTGGTAAGTTTGGTATAGATCATAGTGAATCAAAAGCATGGACTGCTATTCAGGATGGATCAGTGGCTGATTATGGTTTTGAATTCGTTGGTTATGACGATTTTGAAGCAGAGGTACTTATTGTTGGATATCGTAAGGAAGGTGATCGTTTCGCTCTTCAACTTAATAAAACACCTTTCTATGCTGAAAGTGGTGGTCAGGTAGCCGATACCGGGATGCTTAGCAATGGTGAAGAATTCATAAAAATACTGGATGTTCAGAAAGGTAGCGGAAGCTTCATCCACTATACTGATAAACTTCCAGAGAATCTTGAAGGTACTTGGAAAGCTACAATTGATCTGAACCGAAGACTGGAAATTCAAAAGCATCACTCAGCCACCCACCTTGCTCATGCAGCGCTCAGAGATGTACTTGGAGATCATGTGGCACAGAAAGGTTCTTTGGTGAGCGATACCCATCTGAGATTCGATTTCTCTCATTACGAAGCGATGACACAGGAGCAACTTGATGAGGTTGAAGCCCAGGTGAATGAGAAAATACAGGAGAATATTCCGCTTACCGAAGAACGTGATGTACCTATTGATGAAGCCAAAGAGAAAGGGGCAATGATGCTTTTTGGTGAGAAGTATGGCGAGTTTGTACGGGTGATCACATTTGATGAGGATTATTCAGTAGAATTGTGTGGTGGAACACATGTTGGAGCTACGGGTGAGATCGGATATTTCCGCTTTCTTCATGAAAGTTCAGCGGCAGCCGGAATCAGGCGAATTGAAGCTGTAGTTGGGAATGCTGCAGACAAACTGTTGCGTTCTGAGAAGCACATCGTGCACAATATTAAAGCTGCTTTTGGCCAAACAAATGATCCTGTTGCTAATATTCACAAGCTGCTCCAGGAGAAAAAAGAGCTGGAGAAAGAACTTGAGAAACTGAATATGCAGAACAGCGCATCTAAGCTGGACGATATTATTAAATCAGGCATCGTGCTCAAATCTGGTATTAGTTTGATAAAAGGAGAAGTTCCCGGCGCAGATATGAATACTCTGAAACAGCTGGGATATGATGCTCTTCAAAAGTCTGATTCAAACAGCGTTATCGTACTGGGATCAAAAGATGAAGAAGAAGGAAAAGTGTTCCTGATGGTTGCTGTGACTGAAGATCTGATCAAAGAAAAAGGTTTAAAAGCTGGGGCATTAGTTGGTCAGCTTGGTCGTTTGGTCGGTGGTGGAGGTGGTGGGCAACCAAATCTTGCTACCGCTGGCGGACGTAATCCGGAAAAGCTTTTAGATGCTCTTGAAAGTGTACATGATATTGTACAGCAAAGCATTAGTTAAAGCCTGTAAATCGGTTCACGAAAACTTCAAAAAAAATGGATATATTTTAAGTCTGTTTTAGAGAACAAAGTTCAGAATAAAATTAACTATGGCGAAGAAGAAAAAAGACGATATCGTTTTTGCCCCGAGGGGTATTGGTGATGCTAACGACGGAGTTGTACAAAAGGGAGTAGACCTTCCGGCTGCAACGAAGAAAAAACATAAATCACTGGGACTATCTGATGATGATGTGAAAGCAATGTACGAACAAATGTACTTGCAGCGTCGTTTTGAAGAGCGTGCAATGCAACAATACCAGAAAGGTAAATTCGGTGGATTCCTTCACCTTTATATTGGTCAGGAAGCAATTTCCACCGGTACTGTATTTGCTTTTGATGATGAAGATGATATCATTACTGGATATCGAGACCATGGTTGGGGATTATGCCGTGGTGTGACTTCCAATGAAGGAATGGCTGAACTGTTTGGTAAGGCTACTGGCTGTTCAAAAGGTAAAGGTGGTTCCATGCACTTTGCAAAGTCAGAGAATCATTTCTGGGGCGGGTATGGCATCGTTGGTGGACATATTCCAATTGGTGCAGGTTTTGCGTTCGCAAACAAATACAAAGGTACCGGTAAAATATCAGCTACTTTCTTTGGAGATGGTGCAGTTGACCAAGGTTCGTTGCATGAGTCAATGAACCTGGCTCAGTTATGGAAGCTTCCGGTATTATTTGTGGTAGAAAACAACGGATATTCGATGGGGACTGCCGCAAAAAGACATACCGTTGCTGAAATCGTTGACCGTGCTAAAGGCTACGGAATGAAAAGCGCTGTGATCAATGGAATGGATGTATTCTCGGTATATGAGAAAATGAAAGAGATCGCAGATGACGTTCGTAAAAACTCAGAGCCATACTTTGTTGAGATCAGAACCTATCGGTACAGAGGACATTCCATGTCTGATCCTCAGAAATACAGAACAAAAGAAGAGCTCGAAGAATATCAAAAGATCGATCCTATCCTTCGCCTGAAGGATTACATTCACTCCAATAAACTAATGACTGAAGAGGATTTTACAGAGGTAGAAGAAAGAGTTGAACAGGAAGTTCTGGATGCGGTTGAGTTTGCAGATAACTCGCCATTCCCGGAAGAAAGCGATATGTATGATGATATGTTCGCTGAAGAAAATCCTTACTTCCACACTTAATTTTTAGAACAACTACGAATAATGGCTGAATTACAATTTAGAGAAGCAATTAAACACGCTATCGATGAAGAAATGGGTCGTGATGAAAATGTATTCATCATGGGCGAAGAGGTAGCTGAATATAATGGAGCATATAAAGTAACCGAAGGTCTCCTTGATAAGTATGGGTTTAGAAGAGTGATCGATACTCCTATCTCGGAACTGGGATTTGCAGGATTGGGAGTGGGAGCTGCCATGCATGGACTGAGACCGATCGTGGAGTTCATGACCTTCAACTTTGCTGTGCTGGCTGCCGATCAGATCATCAATCATGCTACAAAAGTGAAATACATGACAGGTGGTCAGGCTGATTGTCCGATCGTATTCAGAGGCCCTAATGCTTCTGCCGGACAGTTGGGTGCTACACACTCCGTGGCTTACGACTCAATGTACGCTCAATTCCCGGGACTTAAAGTTATTTATGTATCTGAACCTGATGATGCCAAAGGTTTAATGAAGTCTGCAATTCGTGATGATAATCCGGTTCTTTTTATGGAATCGGAGCAGATGTATGGCTTAAAAGGGGAAGTTTCTGAAGAGGAAGATTATATCATCCCTATTGGAAAAGGTAAGATCAAACGTGAAGGAAGTGATGTAACCATCATAGCTCACGGGAAGATGTACCACGTGGCAGTTCAGGCAGCTGCTCAGCTTGCCAAAGATGGGGTAGAAGCAGAAATCATTGATCCCAGAACCGTTAAGCCTCTGGATCTCCCATTGATCATTGAATCCATCAAGAAAACAAACCGCTGTGTGGTTGTTGATGAAGCTCATCCATTCGCAGGTTTTGCAGCAGAGATCGGCTACTTGATCCAGAGAGAAGCATTCGACTATCTGGATGCACCGGTACTGCGTGTTACTCTTCCGGATGTGAACGCACCATTTTCAAAGAAACTATTTGATACCTGGTTCCCAAGCCCAAAACAGGTGATCGATGCGGTTAAACAGGTAACTTACAGAAATTAAAATCACTCAATACTCAGATTATGGCTATAAAGATCGAAATGCCCAAACTCAGCGATACCATGGAAGAAGGTGTTATCGCGAAATGGAATGTTAAAGAAGGTGATAAAGTAGAGGCCGGCGATATAATTGCTGAGGTTGAAACTGATAAAGCCACTATGGACGTGGAAGTATTTGATGGCGGTACCATTCTTAAAATCGTTCCTGGAGAAGGCGATGCTGTTCCCTTGGGAGGACTGATTGCCGTAATCGGTGAGGAAGGGGAAGATATCAGTGATTTGGTTGATGGAAGTGCGTCTTCTGAACCAGCAGCTAAGGATGAAGAAAAAGTAGAAGCGGCAGCTCCGGCTGAAAAGTCCAAGGCAGCTCCAGCAGCTCCAACTTCAGATGATGGAAGAGTTAAAGCTTCTCCATTGGCTCGTAAAATAGCAGAAGAAAAGGGAATTGACCTTACTTCTGTAAATGGTACAGGTCCTGAAGGACGTATCATTAAAAAAGATGTGGAAGATTTTAAAGGAGTTGGTTCTGTTTCAGCACCATCAGTTTCTGCGCCATCTGCTCCTGTCTTCAAGAGTCTTGAAAGTAAAGAGGTTAAAATTTCTCAGATGAGAAAAGCGATTGCCCGAAGACTTTCAGAAAGTAAATTCAGTAATCCTCATTTCTATGAGACCATTGACATTGATATGAAGGCTGCAATAGCAGCACGTTCAGCAATGAATGCTTCGAATGATGTAAAGATCAGTTTCAACGATATTGTTGTTAAGGCCTGCGCTGTTGCTCTAACACGACATCAGGCTGTAAACAGCTCATGGTTGGGAGATGTTATTATGGAACACGGAGACGTGAATGTTGCCGTTGCCGTAGCAATTGATGAAGGACTTATGACTCCTGTTATCAAACATGCCGATAAAAAAGGTCTGGCACAGATCTCAGCAGAGACAAAAGAACTTGCAGGCCTGGCCCGTGAAAGAAAACTCCAGCCGGATCAGATGGAAGGAAGTACATTTACGATCAGTAATCTGGGGATGTTCGGAATAGAAGAGTTCACAGCTATTATAAATCCACCGAATGCATGTATCCTGGCAGTTGGAGCAATAAGAGACGTTCCGGTTGTAGAAAATGGGGAAGTGGTTCCGGGTAAGCGTATGAAAGTGACTCTTTCCAGTGATCACCGCGTAGTTGATGGAGCTAAATCAGCTCAATTCCTGAATACGGTTAAGGATCTTATTGAGAACCCACTATCAATGCTACTCTGATTCAGAGACGGTGTTAGTTCTCTCTTACGATTTCAATGAAAGGCTTTCTGAGTTCATCGGAAGGCCTTTCTAATAAAGATACTTCCTCAATCTTTTTCTCGTAGAGGTGCAGGATTGGCTTTTCAAAGGTAGCATCTGCAGAGATCTTATTCTTCAAACTCAGGATCTCATCCCAGTTAATGAAGGCCTTATTAACAAAAAGAACCACGCTCTCATTCTCATCAATCACAATCTTTGATTTGACATCGAATTCGCTTTCGATACGAATAGCATACAGAAGAGCTTTTTCCTTATCTGGAAATTCTCCTAACTGAAGCATGTATTCAAAATCAACATTGATCATCCTTGCACCACCTTCCGATTCACTGATATACAGCTGTCGGATGGAAGTATTTGATAACATGTCGCTACGTTCTCTGTTTGCTTCATTCTTGCTTTCAAATGGCCCTAAACGAACTTTATAAAGCATATCTTTCTCATCCTGTGCTACAAATGATTTTAAACCAAACTGCTCATTGATCTGCTTGGAAAATAAATTAGCACGGATACGATTTGAAAAGGCTCCAAATTGAAGATGATACAGATTCGATCCTGGCTGGTAATTACTGGCAACAGTTCCATAACATTGATTTAGTACAGAAGCATCAGAAGGTGTGTTACCGCTGATCTCCTTCATAGACTTAGCAGTAGAAGCCAGGCTCTGATATAAACCACTACGAATAGCATACAGTTGACGTGCGGAGTTATAGATCACATAAGTATCAACCGGAAGGGTAGCAGCAGCTTCATTAGCCTTTGCGTAACTGGAGTAAGCACCTAACTGGAAACCATACCGGCATTTATTCTTTTCAAGCTCTGTAACTGGAAGAGAGTATTCAATGGAAATCCCACCACCGTCATTAGAAGTCTCGGACATCCCAACACCAGGAATGCCAGAGCTGCTTGACTGAGAAGAAGGCTCAGTGATCGGGTCTTCTGGTTCTTCCTCAATATCAAAACCCAAAGGAACTAATTCTAAATAAAGACCTTCAATAAAATCACCTTCAGGTATCGCTTTTACTTCAAATTCAATGCTTCCTGGATTTGATTTCACATTAAGCTTTTCCAAAGAAGAACTCTCTACAGTCAATTCGTATTTACCTGGAGGTATTTCATAGTCATAAAAAGAACCATCAGAGAATGTCCGGATCTCTTTCGTATAATCTGAACCAATAGAACGAAGATGCAATTTTAGTCCCCCGATGCCATTTTTTTGTTTACTAGCTATATTATATCGTTCTACCTGGCCTTCAATAACTCCCGACATATAGAATGGTATTTCAATTTTTTTAAAGGAATTAGGATCCGTAATGACAGAGAACTTATCTAAACCGGGAACCAGCATTGGGTTCTTAATAGAACCTTTGTTCAACTCAAGGTTATATCTGTAATATGGTTGCATTTGCGTGTAATAAATCACACCATTTTTCTCAATGCTGGAAGATCCGCCACGACCAATTCTTACAGAACCTTCACTGATCTCTTCATCAGTTGTATTGTCATAAATATCATCGTTGTTATTATCAACAAAAAGCCTAATAGCTGCAGCAGAGCGTCCAACCTGATCACGACTGGTAGCAATAAAATTGTGATAGTTTGTGTCGTAACCAATTGAACCTCTTACGTTCTGAGAAACGGAATAATTAACATGAACGGAATTCACGGTAGTATTCGATCTTACTTTGTTCAGATCAATAATGAAATTAAACCTGAAAAGATTATATCCCCCAAGGAAATTTCGTCCGAAAGAAATCTGCATTCTACCATTTCTAAATAGATTTTTGGAAATCAGAAACTCAGTATTCTCAACTTGAGAAAAACTAGGTATATATCTCATTTGAGCCCGTAGGAATGCACCTCTGATTAATTTAGGAATGTTGCGACTATTGCTAAAATTGTAAGTAGCGGAAGATTCCAGATATGCAGAAGAATTTTGCCTGAATGGAACATAACTATTAAATAGTCTTTCACTATATGCCAGGCGTAAATTAATTTTTGTAATACGGGTACTAAGATCAAAACGCAAAGTACTGTTCTGATTCGAATCTCTGTACCGCGTAAAGGTTGAGGCTCTAATATTTAATGGAAGTCCCTTGATCTGAAAAGGGTAGTAAACACTAGCTATTAGCTGCTGGTCATTGCCTGAAGTATTATAAATATTAGTATTTTCAATGAAGTTAGTATAATCAAGTGAGAAACTTGCAGAATTTGGAAAGACAGTATTAACAGCAGCTCTGTAATATGCATTGGTAATTGCTTCAACTGTCAATAAGTAATTTGTTAAGAGTCGGGCGGATAGAGAAGTTGCAAGTGAGGGAGCGTCTTTCTCCAATCCATTTTTATAATATTCTATACCTACTTTTGAAGTTAGCCAGTTAGTTAATCCGTAGGCAATATTCCCCTGTACTGCTAAATTCTTTTCAGTACTTCCTATAACAGGATTATTAAGTCTACCTGCGTTAAAGCGATAAGTATATTCTCCTTTCGGTACAAAAGTAAATGGAACCTGAACTCTGGAAGTCTGAGTTATTACCTGTCCGGTAGGTCCATATACTCGAAGGTCAATCTGTGAACTTCCATAAAAAAGCGGGGTAATGAATCTATAGTTTCCTATTTCATCAGATTCCGCAAAATCTATTAGAGCATTGTTTAGGTATACTTCAACCTCTGAATTAGGAAGGGTATTGCCCTGAATTTCAAATTCATCGCAAAGTCTTCTCGGCTCAATAGGTTCATTTGTAATCCTGATACCTGTATATGGATTCGATAGGGCACCGTCAAGGGTTGTTTGACCAACAGTAACTTTTGATATGTACTTGCTGTCCCTGATAAAGTATCTCCATCTCAAATTATTTGTTGAATTTGTTAAACCATTATCAGATAAATTTCCATAGAGAGTACCTTGGAGATCGCCGCCTGCAACTTGTAAGCCAACTGAAGTGTTATATAAAAGTGACTCAGTATTTTGATTTTTATTTATAGTAATACCATAATCTGCAAATCCACCATCTAGCATCTTAACATTTCTTCCCTGGCTAAGTGGGTAGGATGGAGTTTCAAATCTGTTAGCATCTGCAATGCGTCGCCTTTGCTCTCTGATAGCTTTTGCGATGACAGGTAATTCAGTCATCGTTTCCAAATGGAGAGTAAGATTATTGAAATCAACATTGAATTCGAGATCAAATATCCTTTTCCACATTTCAGTTGGAAGATAATTATCTAAATCACCAAGAATAAAGTCATCTTGATTAAGCAGAATCTCCTTCTTACCAAAAATGATCTTCTGCTTGTTTAGATCAATAGAATATGGTGTTTGAGAGGTCGAAAATTTACCTGATGAGACTAGACCTTCGGTGGAGACATCTACCTGAAAGACTTCGAGTAGTTCATTTACAGGAAGAAAGAATCTTTCATCCTTATAGTAGGAAACTAATACAGTATTAATAATTCCACGATGTCGGAAAGAGAGGTATACCTCAACTTCATCCCCAGAGTCATTTTGTGCAAATATCGGAGTTGCACTGAAAGAGATAATGCATAGAACGACAAGGGATAAATGTATTATTCTTTTTGTGCAATCAGTGATCACCGCTTAGTATATGAGATAGATTGAGTTTTTCGATCCATCTGAATAAGATCAGATGCTTCGATATCACGTCTTACAGTTTCAAAGGCAACATTAACAGTATAATTTCCTGTAGGTAGATCTTTAGTATCAAAAGTTTGTCTATGTACACCATCAAAATAGATAGTAGTTGACAGGTATTTTGTATCGATAGTCTCACCGGAAGCATTAACTAAACTTGTTGTTATTGTACCGAGAAAAGGTGAATTACCCGTTCTGCTATATTCAACTAACACATTTAGTTTATCTGATTCTGAATCATCCAGTGTAATGTTATTTATATCAATACCCGTATTAACGTTTCCTTTTTTATAAAATAAGCCGGTAACCTGCTCCACAACCATGCCTAAGCGAGCAGAAACGGCACTATTATCACCTAATTCTGCAGGAGGACTTTGGGGGTTGGAAGCAGTTTTAATTCTTGTCCAGTAAGTACCATCTGGTGAGGTATTTGGAACAGCAATCCTTAAACGAACAATTTGACGTTGTCCAGGATTTAATACGAAGTTTTGAGGAAACGCTCTGACATAATCTGAAATCGAATGCTCTTGAGCTATAACTGAGTCATCTTCAACAAAAACACGCTCTCCATTGCTATCTGTAATTGTATAACTAAATACAAAATCGATAGAAACTTCCTGATTTTCGTTTGAATTATTGATGACCATATATGTTCCAAATCTTGAGTTATCTGAAACAAAAAGATTGGTGGGAGCGATAGTGATTTGACCAATTCCACTAATCGTAATAGCCAGACTAAATAAAACCGAAAGAGATAATTTTTTCATATCCGATGATTTATTGAATTTATAATAAATAATAGTACTAATTGTAAATTACTTATACCATTATTTATTTAACGATTTATTTATGCTGGAGTGTTTTCTCTTTTATAAAAAAAAAGCCCTGTCAAGTGACAAGGCTTTTTATACCTATCAGTGAATTATTGATAGTAAACAGTCAGTGTAATAGTACCAGTGTAAAGACCCATGTGTACAGTTTCATCGATAGTTTCTAATGAACCACCAACATAAACCCATGCATTGTTTGTACTAGCTGCAGCACTTGTAGAACCACTTAAAGTAGCGGTTGAAGTACCACCAGTAAAATCCTGAGCATTTGTACCAGTTTCTGGGTCATTAACAGTTTCAGTATAAGTAGCTTCAAGCGCATCCACTTCGATGTCTTGAACAGCACCACCACCTAAAGCAACAGTAACAGCTCCAGTAGAAGTAAGGTCGGTTGCACTAAGCTCCATAAGGAAGTCAGCAGAATTCGCAAGAGAAGTAAGATTAAATGAACCGGTATTAGCTACATTTGCAGTACTTACAGCAACAGTAGGGTCGTCGCCATCAGTAAGGGTTCCAAAGTCAAGGTCATTACCGGCAGCTACAGAAGCGGAAGCGGTAACCTGAGCACTAGTTGTAATAGATGTTTGTGCAAATGCAGAAGCAGATACTACTGCGATAATTGCAAAAACAGATAAGAGAGATTTAAGAGTTTTCATAATTTAATTTGTCGCGGCCGAAAATAAATGAAACGCTTTGTTTGAATTTAATTGTAACAGAGTGTCGGGATTTTCGAAATTAAATGAAACGCTATCTTTCGATGTAGTTGAAGCTTTTATTGGGTATAGTCACATCGTTATTAAGCTCAATTAAGTGAGCCTGTATTGAGTCGTTTATCTTATCATATACTATATAATACGGATTGTAATAAACACCGTCTTCATACAGTGAGTTAGAAAGATTGATATCAACTTGCTCACGATCTAATTTAAGCTTCAATCCGTTAGCAGGAAGACTCAAATAGCTCAACATTATATCAGCTTTCCTATCTGATATGGTCTGAGTTGTAGCGCCTGAAGTATCCCAATTATACGCCTGTTGCCAATAGGTATCTAAAAGGAACTGAATACAATCTTCATAATTATGACCGTAATAATCGCAAATGCCTAAATCGAATTCTGAAGCATTTGATTTAACCTCTTTAAAATAATTAATAGACGGTACAAGGCCATTATCAGTAGAAACAAGAGTTATATTTAATTCATTGTATTCGAAACTGTCAAATTCGTCTATTGAATCACTGTCAGGATCAAAGCTTGTATTCGTAGTCCTTATATATAGTTCCAAATAACCAATAAAACCGGCAGGAATAACAACATCTTCATTGATCAAAAGATTGTGATTTTGTGGCCCTGGTATGGTGTTGATGTAAGCATTGAAGTAACCTGAAGTATTTTCAACTGCTAAACCGGCCCCTGTATTTTTAATCCAGTAATCGTCACCGCCTTCAATATCAATTAGTTTTATTTCAGCTACAGGAAGAATAAAATTATCATCATCAACCCCCGTATCATGAATATCAACATTAATATCTAAATGAATGATTTGACCGTCCAATAATAGCCTTGAACAAAGCTGATATAGTACACAAGGCCCCTCAGACTTTAACCCCGCATCAGGCCCTATTGAAACAGGTTCAACAACACCAGATTGAAGATCCCAATTATCAGGTTCAGAGTCGCCCGCATTCCAGGATGAAAAAGAACTATTCACAACACCACCAGATAAGCTTTCTTTGAAACGGTCAACTATGTTAACCAGTCCTGAACTCTTTATAAAAGTATCAAAGCTATTCTTTGCAATCTTACCATCGAGATTAACAACCGGATCAAATAGATTAGTATAAGTCTGTTCTGGTATGCTAGCGTAGGTTTTCCCGTAAATATTTCGCTCTGCATTCTTCAGGTTTATTTGTTGGATCATCCAAACACCGTTTGCCTGAAATAAATGAAGCTCAAACCGGTTTAAAACCGCCTCAAGAACATTATAATAAGTACGCCTCTTTTCATTTGAAAGAACAGCATCAACGGGTATTCTGGTAATATTTGGCAAATATGCACCGGTTGCCTGATAGTGCTTAAGATCAAAGAATAATTCAAAAGGGATACCGTGACCGGTCTTTTCAAATACTTCAGTGAAAAACTGATTAAGAGTCTTCAAACCAGTCTTATCATAATCAATTGCTTTCAAATTTGTAAGGCCGTCAAAGGCTAAAATTGGTACTTCAGGATGAAACCCGTCTTTTGGGGTTTCGTTCAGTTCAGTTAATAGATTAAGCCTGTTTTTTAACACACCATTAAGCCGGATATCTAACCTGAATTGTGTTGAAATAGCATTCTTTAATTTATCATATAGGTACCCGTTTTCATCAAGTATAGTAAAGTGTTCCTGTGTTGGGTGAATATACTTTTTAGGATCAAGGCGCGAAGATCCCTGAATCTGGTTTAAACCCTTTCCTTTTATAATTAGTAATTCATTTTCATTACCAGCGCCCGGATCATCGTTTTCATCATATATGGAGTAAGTCCAGTCACCTTGCCAGTAAGAAAATGTTTTGGTTAATATTGGGGTAACAGGAAAAGCCATTAGTTACCGATCACCTCTTCAATCTCATTTAGTTCATCAAAGGTATCTTTCAGGGCGCGGGCGTTTGGTGTGAAATTGATATTAGATCGTACATTTACAGTAATCTGAGGTACTCCCACATCTTTAGGCCCTTGTGAATTCTCTTCCTCTATAGGCGTTATTCGAACCTCTTCTTTACCTGAAGGATTGTCACCAACCAGGATCATTTGCGGGCCGTCTGTCATAAAATGACCACCTTCAGCAAATGCAGGTATCTGATCAATAGCCGCTGAACTTAAACGTTGTGCCGCCGCTACTAAGATCGGAGCCGCTATCAAAGCCGCTGGGCCGGAAGCCCCGGCGGTCTGTAATGCGTTACGAATGAAAAGACCGGTAATCTCAGCCGCAATTGATTTTAGAACGCCTTTTGTTGCCTCTTTAACTGATTTAGCGTATTTGATCTGATTTGCTATGCCTTGACCAATAGCTGACATCGCCTGTATTCTGTTTTGTTCCACCTGAATTGCTGTCTGAACAGCGTTAATCTGATCATTGATTGCATTTATATATTCTTGGCTTGTACTCTCTCTTTTGGCAGCTTCCAAGTCCATTAAATGAGCTTGGAGTTCGTACAAATTCATAGCCGCTAATTCACGTTGGCTATACATCTCAACCATTGGATCTGAAGAAAGGTCAATATCTTCAGGCGCGTTATTATCTTCTATAACAGAATGTTCAGGATCTTCCTCACTTGGCTTAAAGCTTTCGTCTCTCAATTCCCGTTGAAGATCCCGCTTCTTTTCAAGGGCCTCAACTTCGCGTTCTAATTGTGCAATACGGGCTTCATCTTCAGCATCAGGGGCCTGTAAATCCTTTAATGTCTCTAACTCTTCATTCAGCTTTTTAAGCTCTTCTGAATAGGTTTTTACGACCTCAACCGTCTTTTCTTCTTGGTTAGTTTTCTCTTCCGTTTCTTTTGCTGATTCAGCGGCTTCAATACGATATTTAGAAAGTAATTCATTTACTCTTTCTTGGCTTAAACCTGTTGCTAAAAGAAATTCTTCCGCCTTCTCAATCTCTTCATTTAGAATATGTTGAGATCGGGCAACATCAGCGGCCTGAATGCTATATTGAGAATAACCGGCAACAGTTGATTTATTGATCCTATTTTTTGCCTCTTCTAGTGATATGTTCTCCTTTAATGAAACGCCAAAAACCCTGGTTAATTCGTGGAGTTCCTTAAGGCTCATTTCATATTTACCCCGCTCAATTCCTACATCAGCGATAGTCTTTCCGTATTTTTTTTCTAACTCTGTGATCGAAGTTATAAGCCTATCCTTTTGCTTTTCTGCACTTTGTTGCGCCTGTAAGGATTTAGTATAGGCATCCTGAACTGGTTGAAGGGTCTTAGCTGTTAATATCTGTTCAGCTTTTTGAATATTTACTTCCTTAAGAACTTCAAGTAATTCATCGTTAGAAACCTTTTCAAGATCTATGTTTTCCAACAATTCGGGGTACTGTTCATTAAGCTGATTTAACAGCTCAATTCTACGTTCATTTTCAGGATTTAGAAATGTGATTTGATTGATCAATAAATGAATTTCGTCTTGTTGATCCTGAAGCTGTTGAACTTCCGTTTTTTGGTATCCTAGCAGCCTGTCAGTAACATCTAAAAAGCTTTCCCAAACCGGCAACATTTGAACCTTCATTTTCAGGATCACGGCCCCGATCTTTTCTTGTGTGTCACCTAAACGATTGTTGAATTGCTGAAGCTTACCAGAATCAGTTTGGGCCATAGCTTCAGCAACCCCGCCTAATTGCCCTTCAAGTATCTGCATAAGCATACTTTGAGCCTTAACTAATTGGTTGCTTTCCTGGAACTTCTTGATTTGCTCTTCCTGTTCCTCTGAAAAGGTGATACCAACCCGGCGCAATTGGGAAAGGTTACGGGCCGGATCTTCAAAGGCTTTACCGTATTGTAAAATAGCACTTTCAGCGCTACCAAATAACTCACCGGTATCAAGGGCTAATTTAACCACGCCTTCGTAAATCTCACCTTGAACACTCTTAAAAGTTAACAACTTGCTTTGCAAGCTCTGAATGTTTTCATCCCCAAACGTGGTAAGCTGTTGAAGACCTGAAGCCTGGGCTTTTAATTGCTCATAGGTGAATCCGGCGGCTTGACCTGTGGTCTTAACCAGTTGCCTTAACTTTGCGTCTTGCTGTTCCTGAGTGATAGCAAGTTGTTCCGATTCAGCTATTAACTGTTTTAGGCTTGAAAGTGCATTACTGAACTGTTGAGCTATAAAGTTACCAACAGCGGTATTTTTTATCTGATCAAAGGTGGAAGAAACCCGTTCAGACTGAAGCTGTGTTTTATCCAACACGGCTTCAGCCTGTTTACCATCAATGGTAAGTTTTATTTTGATTTCGTTAGCCATTACTTAGATCTGAATAGTATTGAGTTCAACCAACTCTGTTCTAATACACGGCTCCAGGGCCATTCATAATAAGCGTCATTATAAAGTTCAGGGCGGCCCATTGTGGCAAGTGCTATTGTTTGTTTATGGTTGAAATCATCCGGGATCAGCGAAGGAAAAGGTTCGTGTTCCTTTCCCTTGTATCTCTTCTTTACGGCTGATTTGTATTGGCTTTGCTTTTCTTCGAATTTTTGGTTGATAACTCTTGATCTTTTACGGTCGTTATCATATTCAAAAAAAAAGCTCTAATTCCGGCTTGTGCCTGTTGATAATTGCTTAAGTCGTCTTCTACATCAACTTGCTGTAATAGGTGGTTATCGTCTTTAACTGAGGCCGTTAAGAACCGTTTAAAATCCCTGGGCGATAATGTGAATATATCATCCAGATCAATAGGTAATTCTTCGCCCTTATTCGTATCAACTCCAAACACAGTAGCCAAAAGCATAAAGAATTGACTTCGATTAAACAGGCTTGGCGGCCTGATTTCAAATTGTTCCTGGTTTCCTTGTATAGTTAGGCTTATTGATTTCATAGTACATTAAATCCTAGTTGTTTGATTTCATTTTCTGAAAGATCGGTTACAGGCCCTTTGCTTTTAAAATTCAGGGTAAAACTCCCGTAATGAATCCCGTCCTTTATATTCGGTAATTTGATTTGATTACCTTCTAATACAACCTCGATCGGCGGCCAGGTCGCTTCATTTTCTCCGGGCTTTGGAATAAAGAATACCTGGTTAGTAATGAACTGGTTTACTAACCAAACAGGGTCATAATCTACGTTATGAACTTCGTCATACTCACCCTGATCAAGCGCTGAAGCACTGTCAGATACATAGTGTTTAAAATGCTCCCAACCTGCACTAAAAAACAATCTGGCACCTCTGAATTGCTGATAAATTACATCGTCAATCAATTCTGTTTCCTTCTTAATCAACCTCGCGTCCTTATCCAGATTTTCAAGGTAAAACGAATGATAAGTTGTAACCGGCCCATCGCTTACAACCTTAAATTGGATATATTCTATGTATTCGGAGGTGTTCATTTAATGATACCTAACGCCTTCAAAAATCGTAGTTTTAAATTCGCAACAACATCATAACCGTCATTATTAAAGTGAACCAAGTCCGTTGGATAATCATCTAATAAGCTTGCGGGGCATCGGTTGGCGGCAATTTCTGTAAGATCATCAGCAGTAGGCACAATACCAGCATCTTCTAAGCCATAGTTAACTAAATACTCTCTCAGTATAATAGCCCTCATTCCAAAGCTATCAATCAAAGCGGCTTCTAATGCGTCCGTAGTCCTTGAATGTGTGCAAATAATCAAATAGTTATTATGAGGCAACATATTAACAGCCTTCCAAAGTCTGTCAATTAAGGTCTGATGATTAGCATCAGAAACATAAGCCCAACCACCCTCAAAATGACCGTTTTGACCTATAAAAAATATATGAGGATACTTAAGATATTCTTTAGCGTGCTTTGTTTGAATAATGCTCCCTGAAATAATATCACGTGATGTTCCCGCAATAGAACGCGCAAAATAATATGTTCCCCCTGCATAACTTATAGTTCCTTCAATACCTTGAATAGTAACCGGGTTAATATTGTCATTTCCGTTTGCATTCTTCCAAAAATCAACGAGTTCACCCCCTTCAGTTGATTCAATGGTAATTGCAGTGGTTCCAGTACCCGCCGGGATGGTAAACCCTGCGGCAATCCTCATTGGTATAGATCCCATTCTAGCTAAAGCCTCTAACTCAGTATTTCCGCTCCAACCACAATTAATATATTCCCAGTCATCAGGCAAAACACTAGCTAATGCATTGCTCCTGAACGTAAGGCTATCACCAACACCAATAATTTTTTTATTCTTAAGTTGCTCAACCTCTTTATAAGTTGACAGGCTATATAAGCCATAAAAAAAGCACTCTTTATAAAGTTCGTTTACAGCGATTCCCTGAGTAAGAAAGTCTAAGCCTATATAGCTTATACCTTCGGGTATTGAAAACATCCAAAGATCACTTTCAATTTGAACCAGTGTTCCTTCAGAATCAAAATTAGGAATACCTGGATCACCCGTATAATAAACAAGAAATTCAGGGGCAATCGAAGACCTAAGAAAGTATAATTCACCGGCATTCACTTCTATTTGGCATCCGTCATAGGTTGGAGAAGCCTTAACCTCACCCGTTGCAATACTATATACCGTTTCAGGCGAAATTATATCAAATAAATTATAGGGAAGACCCCTTATAAAACTATTTGAAAACGGGTCTCCATAAGCGGTTAATGATTCATTTATAGATGCTGTTACTTTGGTTAAGGTAGGCACATTATACCCCAGGGCCACCCAATGACCAACAGCGGGGCTGTAATAGAGGTGTGTTAAAGAATTGCCGTCCAACTCTATTGGATCACCTTCTGAATCTAAAAAATTATTAAACACCCCGCCCGCTGATGTGATATAGAAAATATCTGTTTGTGTTGGGAGAACCCCGGGATTTGTACTTGTTACAGCTTTACCTTTAAAGGTTCCTTCAAATTCAGGAATCTGAGCTAATGCAGCCGCTAAAGCGTCTTTAAGGGTTTCAATCGAAGACTCTTTTACAAGTGAAATATTCATCTAATAAACCAGTGTTACAGTTTCTATTTCATAATCAATACCACCAATTGTCCAGGTAAAAACAGATTCTTCATCAATTTCAGCGGGCGGTATCGCGTGAACAACAGCACCATCTTCTGAGATAGAAGAGGCTATAAAACCGTAAAGTAATTCACCGTTAGCCTGAACCTGATAACCTTTACCAATAGTCACAGTGGGAGATGCTAACGCGGATTCAGTTGTAAAAGTAACCTCATACCCTTGTAAACCGTCTGAATCTTTAACCTCTTGGCCAATACTAAAATTTGTTGCCCGTTCCCAAAGCAGGTAATGGGTTCCAGTCATGAAGGCGTAAATAGTTGCTCCTTCATTTTCCCAGGATCTTAAAGTTTCTAACGCTTCCTGATCAAAGATCTGAGCGGTAACGGTGTAAACTTTCTTAACCGTCCGTTGCTGTTTTTGTTGAACCGTTTTTTTTATGGGTTTTTCCGAGAACAAAAACCGTTTATGATCAAAAAGTTGAGGCTCACAAACAGTGAAATCCTCAACTTTCTGAAAAACTAATCGGTCTGCTATGAAGGAAGTAAACACACCCATATAACCGCCAATTAAACCGCGTCAGTAAATACGGTTTCATCTTCGTAAACCGCCTGAGAACGATCTACATCGTATTCCTGGGTAACGGTGTAGGAAATCAATTCACCAGTACTGTTAAAATGTTCTTCAACGTTTACAATTTTTGGCTTAGTAGTGAAAGACTTAGCTGAATCAAGTAACGTAGCCTTGATATACACACCGGTATAATTTGCCTCAAACCCTTCCAGAAGCGCTTTAACAGCCGCGTCCAGATCATGAAGTTCAAGGGTTACCGTGACATGCTTTTTTGCAGTTGCCTTTTGGCCTCCGTTCACATTCGATTTAGTAGGTACAGCGTTAAATGTGATTGCATCTTCTTTAAAAAGATTCACATCAACCAACGCCTGATCATCATCACCAAGTTCAAGTTTTTCGATTAAGTCAGAAGTATAGCGGGGCATTGTATTACCTCAATATTTTTAGTTTAGAAATAGTGCAACTATCGCGATCGCAATAGTGAATGTTGTTGCGCAAGCCGCTAACAACTGAAAAATGGTTGGGCGCTTTGCAACCTCAACCTTCAAATCGTTTACAGACTCCATACCACGGAATAAAGCCGACATTTGCCGTTGAAGGCTCTCGAACTTTTCATCCAGGTATTTTTTTTCGTCATCTGTTAAAGCCATTACAGCACCCCGATACTTTGAAGAAATTCAATGATCGGCTGAAGGCTTACCAGGAGCTTTGCAAGCGTACCATTTACCGCCGCCTGAACAAACAAATAACCAAAGGCAAGACCTGCACCAATACGAACCCATTTAATCGTTGTATCAGACAGGTTCAGATCCTGAACAGCCTTACCAACCTGAAATGCTTCACGTTCTGAAGTAACCTTTCCTTTGATCTCAGAAAGCGGCTTTCCTATAATTGGCACAAAAGACACAGCCACATCTTTTACAATACCGAGCGTTTGCCCGGTTTTATTGCGCCCGGAAAGCGTACGGCCCAGGGCTGTTTTCTTAAAAAATGGTCGGTTAAATAGCTTTTTAAACATGGTAGAAAACCTGTTTTTCGGGGTGGTCAAAAATAGTTATTTGTATCTCTGATCCTTCAGGAATCAGGCTTAGTAATTCTTCCAAAGTGTCTTTTGAACGGGTGATATCGTATTCATTATCATTGTTCAAATGGGTAAACTTTTCACCTACCCCGATACACCCTTCAGACTCTTTGAAATAGTTAAGTACGTGCATTAAGATCATGTCACGATCAGGCACGTTTTGTATATGCAAATGCTTTCCGTAGGTATCTGAATAGCGTATCTCAACAGGATAAGTACCTGTTGGTATACAGCTAATATCTCTCTGGTTCAGTATCCAGCTTAATTCCAGGGATACGCACTTAAACACCTCTTTTCCATTAACAACCAATACAGTATTATCAAGTGTTTGAACGCCCGTATCCCGGAACCGTTGCAACCAGATATGAACCAGATCGCGGGGCATATTATTCTGCGTCTTCAGTTAAGATCGAAACGATCTTTTTTGAAGTTGCTTGGCCTATTCCGTCCAATGCGGAAAAGTCGTTATTATGCTCTTCAGCATATTCTACAACCTTTTCCATTGAATCGAGACCGGCGGCAATCAGATCATCTTTGCCAGGAATGGAATCAAAAGGATCTAGCCCGAAAGAGTCACCAACTTTTACAGCAGTGTAACCATATGCTTTAGCTAGTGCTTTTGCGTGAGTTTCCGGCAGGGCTTCACTCTCCCCCTCAAAAAATTTCACATCATACCCCTTGCTTTTCTTTTCGCCGGGAATATTGGTTAATGCTCTCTTTCCAGTGAAAGCAACTTTTGATTTTACAATATGAGTTTTTTTAGCTGACATAGTTCTAAGTTTAAAATGAATGGTTATTAGTGGCGGGTAGCGGGTTCGAACCGCTGACCTCCGGGTTATGAATCCGGCGCTCTGACCGCTGAGCTAACCCGCAATATTTAACCCGCCCGATGAAATTCAGATCGGGTTAAGGTTCCTTTACTGTTTAATTTTGGCGGCCTTTTAACTCTCATACCTTCATAACACAGGTATCTATACTTTAAAAAGGCGTTGGGCGTAATGATTATACCTGACAACAGAACATCAGTAAATACAATAGTTTCATTAACATCAGCCTGAAGGCTATATATAAGAGCGTTAAGCCCTGCATCAGAAATACTCACAGTTACGGGTGCATTAATTGCTAAAGTATCACTTGATACAATTACCAAAGTGCCGTCTGGTTCACTTGCCTTTGTCGGGCCTGGGATCACCAGAATTACTGCGAAAGCAAGGATTAAAAAATGATATAGTCGGGAAATAGATTTCATAATTCAGTTGTTTGTTTATAGTTGGGGTTATAGTGGTTTAAAACCCTCTCCCTGAGTCAATCAGGGAGAGAGTGAATCAAAAACCACATGTCACCATGCAATTGGCCGAAGCCAATTTCTATCCAAGCCGTAGACCTGCCACGCGCTCAACACACTTGTTAGACAACCTTACAAGGTCAATATCAAGCTCAGTATCAGTAACAATGAAGTTTCCATCCTCTCGGGTTTTGCTTACATCAAGACCGATAGTTGTTGCTAGAGCTAAATCTCGCTTACTGAGCTTTCCTACATAAACAGAAGAGCAGTCATCCGTTGCGCCAACAGTCTCAGAAAACGGGAGAATATCTTCGCTTTCGTCACTATTCCAACCAGAGCTAAAAATCGGTACACCTCTATAAAAATCTACTTCATGAGATCCAACGGTTTTGGTAGTCCAAAGCTTAGGAATCATAAGCTTTGATCGCTCGATTATATCAGCATTTGCAAGGCCAAAATTAGCCTTAGAGTGCTGAATTGCAGCTCCTAATGCCTCTGCTAGTTTGTGCTGACTCTTAACAGCCGCATCTGAATTGCCCGGCAGTAGAAGCAACCCATCAGTATCGTTATCAGCCTTAAGAGTATTAGTATTTCCTGCCGGGGTCTGAGCTTTCAAACCATCGAATTGCTCAACACTTGAACCAGTATCACCGTTAATGAAATCATCAACAATCATACGGGCCAAAGAATGACCAAATTCTTCCAGGTCGGTTAAGTGCTGGCTAGAAGAAAGACCTTCAGCACTTCTGTCATGCGCCTTATCCGTACGGATCTCATCTCCGTAAATCTTCAAGGCAATATTCGCAAACGCTGGATCAATAACGTTGTTTGGAAACCCGTTATTAATAGTTCTGGTTCTTCCACCCTGAGCGGCACTCTTTTTTTGCTTGGTATCAGCACGACCAACAATGCTAATAAATTCAAGCAGCTCAAAAATTGGGTGTTCCTCCCTGAATGCCTTAAGCATTAGAGTTTTTTTAGCGGTGTCGTAATCGCGCTTTCCTGGGGTTCCTATAGTTTCAAAAATTCTAGGCATCTTAGTATTTGTTTAGTTTATTTCGGATTCAATTTCTGCTCTAGCTGCATCAAGTATTTTATCAGATTGCTTACTCCAATCTTCCTCTGGATTAAATCTTCCAGTCTTAACCTCTTCAGATCCATCATCGTTATTGTTATCAGATCCGGTATTTTCAGGCTTAGCGAACGCATCATTGACCGGAAGTGTGGCAGTGATAGACTTCAGGGTTTCGAGTTTGAAGTTTTCATCGCTTACAAAATCCTTATAGGTAGAATCACGCTGTTCTTTACTGATCTTTTTTTCTGAATACAGCTTATCAACCAGTTTCTGTTTTTCTTTCTGGTTTTCAGTTTTAGCCGCCTCTTCGCGTTCCTTTTCAGTAGTCTTACGGGCGTTATCCAATTCATTAAGCTTATCATTAATAGGCTTCAGCGCCTGGGATAATGACTGAGAAATAGCCGCCGCGAGTTCCTGGGTATTCGCCCCGTTATTCTGTTGCTGAGATTGAACCGGTGGAACGGGATTTTCAGTTTTTGGGCTAAACACAGATTCAAGACCTAGTTCATTAACAGCCGCGTTAAATTGATCGTCACTCACAGAGTCAGGATCAATACTCTTATCTGCAAAGTGCTTATGTAATTTTTGATATGCTTCAGCGAGTTTCATACGCGGTTTGTGTTGTTTTAAAATTCAATGTTCGTTAAGTTCAACACCGCAAATCTAACCTGTTCTAAACCGCGCATTGGTAGGTATATATAACTACCAATTTCTTCTCTGGTTATGGTGATTTTTGAGCGAACCCTTAAATAATCGCTCAATGCCATTCAACGACTCAACCACGCTAAAGGCCCATCTAAGGGAAGGCTTCATTAATGCCATTTATGATAATTTAAGTGGCGCTGAAATAAGTCTTGCCCTTACTCAAAGTGCCGGTATTGTAACCAATAAAACCGGTACAAAAGCCCCTGAAATTATCACTCAGTCTGACCCAGTGCTTCAGTTATGTGATGCATGGATATTCGCTTGGTTTGCTACCGATAGGATTGAAGGACTTGAGGAAGAGCTACTAACACTGGTTGATAGGAAGTACCGCGAAGTGATGAAGCTGTTAAAAGATTGGGCGGTTGATAATGCCAGGAAAGAAGAAGAAAGTACTGTTAAGGCAGAATCTAAGAGAACCAATTGGTTTACAGACGTTAGCGGGGTAATAGAATGAATGAATTTGAATCCTTTTGGGATGCGATAGACCAACGCTTAATTGACACAAAAGAAACAACCGGTCTTAAATATGTTGAACGGGGTTCTTTTGCCAAGAAGCCCGCAATCAGGAATTACCAGGCTACAACATGGCTTAGGATTGGCGGGGCTTCAATCAATATCAGGGCATCACTTATACCAACAAAAATTCAAGTAGTAGTTTTTGTGACCGGCCCAACTCAGAACAACGTTCATAAAACTCATTTAGAAACAGTAAAACTTGGGTTTAAAGTAGCGGGATCTTTGCATGGCTTCAAGCCTTTAGAGGCAGATGCCAATAATTCAGGATGCGTGCTTGCCTTAAAATTAAATGATCAAGATGAATTTGACATAATCGAGGCGGCCCCAACCGCGTACACTATAGCTGTTGAATTCACCTGTAACCTGAATATCTCGAACTAATGGCTAATACCACCGCACATACCAGGGCAAGAATGAAAGAGTATTACAATACTCAGTTAGAGGCGTTCGAAAATAAAGAGCGGGAGAGCGAACCAACATACGCGGAAGTAATGCGGCGATTCAACGTAAGCTATGATCAGGCCCGCAACGCTTGCACCGGTCGTACGGTTGCCAAAAAGGGTAAAGATTCTTCGAATCGTAAATATTCCAGGAGACCATCACAGAAGCGGATTAATAATGATGAACGCTCCATGTTTGATCTGTTTGAGAATGAGCGGAAAGCAACTCTTTTGCAAATGGAATCCGATAAAAATTTATCCGCTGAAGATCGGGTTAATCTTCTTACCAAGCTCGCCGATGGTTGGGCCAAAGTTCAGCGTGTGGAGCTGGAACACCACCTGAAGCGAACCGATGCAAATATTGTGGCTCGCCTGGTTCGGCTGTTTGTTCCAGACGCTACGGATACCGATGTAATCAAATACTATCATGAAGCGGCTGAAATGGTACGCATCGAGGAGCGGCAAAAATGAGAAATTTTAAGCCTGTCACAAATTGGTATTGTTGGAGTGAATCAAGGGAATGTTGGGAGTTTAACCACCGTGAAGATGGTTGGAGTTATGAGGCTAAGCCGTCACCTAAGTTTGAAAGTCAAAAGATCTGGGCTTCTCAGTTATGGCAACGGGTTCATGAATTAGAGCCAAAGGCAAAAAAGAAGCGGGCGTTTAAATGAAGAATTTTTCGAATCTACATCATGAATTCGCATACCGTGAAAAAGAACTTGATGCACAAACCGGGAAGCATTTAGAATGGACCGAATCCGACCAAAAAAAGCGAATTAAACGCGCCCAGGAAGACCCGTTGTATTTTGCAAAAGAATACTTTCCTGAACACTGGTTCCCAATTGCGTTTGCCTGGTTTCATCAACTCTTATCTGATCTTTGGTACAATCACCTGAAGTCTTTTCATGTATTCGTTGGCTTCAGGGGAGCCGGTAAAACAAGGCTTAGCCGGGTGTTACTTATTCACTCAAATATTTTCGGGATATATCATTTCTTCGGGATCACCTCAAGAACAAAGGATCTAGCCCGTGCCGCTTCTCGTTTAATGAAATTGGAGCTAGAGAAAAACCCGAAGATCTTAGCTGACTTTGGGCACCTGGTAGACCCAACAAGAAACGCCGATTCTGACTGGAAAACATTGCCAACAGCACATAACGAACTTGGCACAGTGAACCGGTGTTATTCGCTCAGCTCAACACCGCGCGGGGAACTGGAAGATATACGTGTTGATTTCCTGTATTTCGAAGATGTTGAAGACTTTGAAAGCTCTATTAATCCAGAGCAAACCGATAAGCGGTTAAGCATTCTGAAAAAGGACTTTTTAGAGGCCGTTCATGAAAACCGTTGGAACGCCTTAATGAATACTAACAACCCTGTTGAAACCTGTATTGCTAACCGGTTGATCAATATGACCCCTGAAGAGCGGAACGAGGAGTTTCCAAAATCGCGGGTAACCGTTGTTCCCCGATGGAATGAAGGCGGCTATGTGAATGAAGCCGGTGAATATGTACCAGGCAATACGTTGGTAATGAATAAACCGGTTGATGAGGAAACCGAATGGCCCTTATCAGTTGTGCGTCATATTAACGGCCCGAACTGGCCTGAGAAAGACGGGTATTCATTCGACAGCCAGGAAGCCATGCGTTCAGCGCTTGAAATTGATGTGGAGACATGGAGTTCAGAGCATCAATGCGAACCCTTTACACCACAAGGTGATGTGTTCAAACGGGAGAACTGGAATAATTATCAGTTCCTACCAGATGACGCAACCGGTATTATTTGGGTTGACCCTGCACATGGAACCAAAACCAGTTATAAAGCAGCGGCAACAATTTTGTTTTCACCAACGACAAGAAAGATTTATAAACTCATGCCCTTTTGCCGTAATTCAGGATGGGATTCTTTATTCGGTCACCTACATATGGTATTAAATCGCATTGGGCCGCGCATATCTTCGATATACTGGGAGAACTACTTTGGACAAGACTCGTATATATGTTTTCAGGAGATCGGAGCTTACAGGCTAAATTTCCCACTCCCAATAATACCGGATCAGATACCGGGCGAGAAACATACACGGTGTTTAAGATATGAACCATATTTCAACGGCGGTATGGTTGAGCATGATCCAGACTTTACGAGAACTGAAGACGGTGTTACTGCAAAACGAATGATCGTCAGCTATAAGCGAGGAAAGGGCAAGATTGATTATCTGGACGCAACCGCTTGCGGGCTTGCTAAACTCTCTCAGCTCATAGGTGGATTTAATCAGGATGAAGATCTTCAGGAACAAAGCAAACCCGCCCTGTACAAACGTAAGAAAAACAAATACGACTGGTAAAAATATGCCTTACATACCTACCGAACTTAAGAACCGCACACTTCCAACACTCAGCTTTTATAAGCGGGCGTTGGATTTATCTGAAAATACAGATCCAAAAAAAAGAGATCTTCGTGACCTATACGCCTGTATTCAACGATTTGCCGAAAATACCCGAATCATGGGAATGATGATTACCTATCGGGATGCGGTGTTAGGCTTTGATTGGTCGATAGGTTTAGATCCTGAAGATCCAATTACGGAAAGCTTAACAAGAGTCTTTAAAGATTCCAGGTTAAATCAGAATTTAGATATGCTCGTTAATACTTTTTTTACAGGCATAACAGTTATCGGGCCGGTTAGAACATTGGATACGGAAGCTGATATTATGGTTAAATATCCGATGACCGAACACGACCTTACCGATGTTGGGCCTTGGCCTGATTCTAGTACCGGGGCGGCGTTTTTTTCTGAGAAGAATTATAAACTTACAGCGAAACCTATTAACGAACGAAAACAATACATCGTTGATCTGTATAACCCGCTAAAAGGTATAAAAAAGAATTATGTTGGAGGGGTACTGAAGCCGGTCGGGTGGTATTTGTTAGTTAGAAACATTCTTGAGCAACTACGCCTTAGATACTCAGAACGGTACGCGGAGCCTGATAGGGATGTTGAATGGCAAGACGGAGCCACAAAAGACGACATCGAGGCGGCTAAAGATTGGGCGCAAAATCCCGGTGATAATGCCAGTTTTGCTCACTCAAACAAAGTGAAAGCGGCTTTTCTTGAGGCAGTTAACAACCCGTCAAAAGAAACATTTCAGACAGCTATTGACGCATGTAATACTGAAATGGATATTTTGATTTTAGGACAAACAGCAACCACACAGGGTACGCCCGGAAAATTAGGCAATGAAGAAGCTCGCGACGAAGTGCGAAAGGATCGGATGTGGAGTGCCTTAAAGCGAATTACCCGCACGATAAATGACCAATTCTTAGAGGTGGAATATCAGATTATAACCGGAAATAACAATGCGGTTCTCCCTGAAGAATATTATTTCAGCTTTAATACCGAATCTGAAGAAGATTCAGAGACAAACGCACGAACCGCGAACAATCTTCATCAGATGGGCGCTGACTTAGACATAAAGGTTCTGGAAAAGAAAACCGGCTTTAAGATCAGACCAACGGGAGACGGATTTTTACCGGGCGATAAAGGGTTAATAGGTGTATGAAATTAGCGGTTGAACATATTGTTCTTAAGGCACACAATAAGGCCCTGAAAACCCCTGATAATTACAAGGGCATATTCAGGGATGAACTATTGGTAAGGCTTCAGGATCTGTATAAGATTGATTTACGATCTGGATTGAAAGATCAGTTTGAAACCGGAATTTGGGAAACAGAAAAGCGTTGGAGCCAATACGAAGGAAAGCGGATCAGTACCGGTAAGTTTCTTAAAGAAACAAGTAACTTTTGTGAATTTTTCTTCCTTAAGGTTCAAAAAGGAATCTTAAAATGAGCCTGAATCTTCGTGACATATACCAAATGTTGATCACCCGTCAAACCTTAGCTGAATTAGGTTCTGAATCGGTATACATCACCAAGAAAAGAACACAGGAAGGTAAGTTTTTGCCTGGTTCAAGTTCAGGAGCGGAACGCTATTCAGAAAAACCATTTGCGTTGCCGGCGGGTGCTGTTAGCACAAGAGCATACAGCCAGTTAAACGGTAACGATGAAGAGGCTTCAAGCTTCATTACGAGGAACGGCGAACTTTGGTTAGTGATCAAAGGCGGTTATAAGAAGTTGCGGGAACTGGAAGGGTTGCAAAGCTCTAAAGTTGACCTGAAGCGCCGCCCCGGATCGGGCATGTTGAACGCCCTGAACGTGATCAAAATTGAACCTGAAGAAAACGCCGTTGAAGTTGGTTTTACAGATCGGGAAAGCGAACAAATTGCGATTTGGCATCAGATCAAAGGAGCGGGTAAAAATAAAGTGATCCGTAAGTTTGTTGGACATACCACGAAGGAAGAAAGCACACTTTCAAAGTCAGCACAAAAAAACATTTTTCAAAACATTACCAGGTTTAACCAAGCCTGAAGAATCAAAAAAACCACAACGCGCCGCGCGTTGTTCATTGACATATTGTATCAGGATATTTGAAACAGTAAAGGGCGTTTCACCAAAAATGAAACGCCCTTACTTACCCTGTATTCAGGGTGCTTAAGGCTCGCTGATTCGTTACAGTTATTCCCGAAAACGTTTCATTTATTTTCGTAAAAATTTACTCTAATTCTTGAATTAATTCACCTAATCGAACAGTTTCCTTTATTGCCTGTATTTCCGATGGAGTTAACTTTAGTTCATTATA
Organism: Rhodothermia bacterium; assembly: GCA_030427885.1. Lineage (GTDB taxonomy): Bacteria > Bacteroidota > Rhodothermia > Balneolales > Balneolaceae > JAUICM01. Next base: position 195,083 of record JAUICM010000007.1, read on the forward strand.
CTTATCTCCAATCTGCCTTATTCTTATATCGTTAGTATTACTTTCACTTATAGCCTTTATAATTCCGTTGTCTTTTCCATTTAAAAAATGAACGATTTCTGTAACTCCTGGGCCTTCTGTATCACGGTCATTGTTATCAGAATAACTTGGAACCTCAAGGCTGTACAGCAATTCACCGGCAATATTTACCGCAATTTTAGTATGAAATATCCATCTTGAATCATTATAAATTGACTTTAAATAATAAGTACCATTACCTCTAACAGGCACTTCTATGTATGAATCAGGTGTATATAATGTTTCTGAAAATGTGTATTTCTTTACTTTTGCAGGAAGATCTTTATGCTTATACCATATAGCCCCATCAAAATCGTCTACACTTTTATTAAATTTCTTTTTTAGGACTTTTAATTCGTTTTTCTTTTCGCGTAACTCGTTCTCTATTCTCACCTGTAATAAGGAATCCGCGATCTGTTTTTCCCTTAATTTAATTTCATTCTGTTTAACAATATTTTCTAATAAAATTTTTGCGGAATCAGCATAATCTGTATTAGGATACTTCCTTATAAGATCATCTAAAGCTATTTGTTTTTCTCCTCTTGCGTTATTCATCATCTTAGCCTTAGAAAATTTCATTTCAGCCATATGATCTTGACAGGCTGTAAAAGAGCATAAAAGAAGAATAATTAAATACCTCATAAACTATGGTTTTGATTTTATTTAATTAGTTAGACCACCTCGGGAACAAGTCCTTACAAAATTTTATTAGCAGTGACAATACGTTGTCATTCCCAATCATTAATATATATGTTCAATATATGTTAGCACCATAAAGAACAAGGGGGTTGTTCATGATTCAAGTTTCTTCTTTTCATCCCGAACCATTTTTAGCATTAATTCAGCAATGTCAAATTTTGTCTGTGGATTCTCAAAAGTCGCGTCTATCTCTTTTAGAATCTTTGTTAACCGATTTTCAAAATAATCTTCGGTTAGATCTTCCGGTTTCAGATACTCAGTCTGTGGCTCATTGATCTGAGAAAAGCTTAAACCAACAGCTTCATTTATCCATTGGTTAAAATTTACTTCATCAGGAAATTTTTTACCAATCGCTTCCAGATATTCAACCTTTACAGAATTACCATCCGTTTCGATGTTCTGTAATGTTTTAGCTGTTGTCTCTAAGAATTCAGCGAATTCATCCCTGGTATAACCTTTTTTCTCCCTAAACTCGCGAATCTGGCTGTTTATACTTTTTTTCACCCGTAGTAAAATTATTTCTAATCAAAATAGAAAATAATTTCCTTTTTAGAATTTTATTTCTATTTTTGGTGTGCATTAACTGTAAATACACACTAATTATACTGCTTTATGAATAGAACTGCTATTCCAATCGAAAAGATTGACAGAACGGAATTAGCCCGCCGAATTCCTCACGCCGGATTAACCAGAATCCACGAAGAAACCAAAAATATCAGGCCCAAAGGATACCATTACAACTATGTGCGGGAGGTGATCAACGGACACGCTACCAACTTAGATATTCTTCAGATTGCTTACGATCTGTATTGGGATAATGAGAGGGCACTTAATGTTCTTCCTGAACATGCTAAGGATCTGACTATTAATACAGAATCAGAGGCGGCGTAATGAGTACATATGCAAGCCCAAAACGCCCCGATCCTGACGATGTGCTAACCAAACTTTTCTTGTGCTTACTGAGCCTGTTTGTAGCCGTCATGTTCTTTTATGTCTTAGTTGGTTTAGGCGGTTACAATGAGTTCAACTAAAGCCGCTCACCGCTACATAAGCAACCCCGAATTGTACCGCCGCTTCGCAAACTTTTGCCGGTGTGCAATCGGGCAACCTGTTCAGGAACAAGAACCACCCGAAGTACAAGAGCTTATAAACTCCCTTTGGGCTTCCAACCTGGAGCAATTGAATCAATTATCAAAAACCATTCAAACCAAACCCTGAAAACATGTTAGAAAGTGTATTGATTTTTACAGGTGGAATAATAATCGGCGCTACTGTAGGAGTGCTACTAATGGCACTTTTTACCGCCGCTAAACAAGCTGATTTAGAATCAGAAGCATTCTTCGTGGATGATATAGAACGCGGGATAGATAAAACCATAAATCAAAAAAGTCCTGACGTAATCCACACCGAAGATTCAAAAGAAGGCTATGCGATAGATTTCATAATTCAAGGAGAATCTACCTATTTCGGTATTCTGAATTTAGAAAACGGAAAATTTCAGCATAAGAATTTTTGTAATGAAGACAAAGTTAGGGGTGTTTGGTGGATTCATAACATACTATTAGAAAACGGGCCTTGCGATATTTATTTAGAAGACTCCCCATTATGGGCTCATTTGATTTTTGGCTTAAATAATAAGGGGTTTAAATATGTGACAGGGCGAAAATCTATCACCTATTTATCAAGGATAGAAAACCGTTGGGCGAGGCTATTTAGTAAACCATTAGTAACCAATAACCATTAAGCAAATAGCCATGCCAAAACTAAACTACTTTTGCCGGCCTTCTGTGATTCGTGAATTACACGAAGATATGACCGAATGTTATATGAAGGCCCTTCGTGAATTTGAGATCTATTATTCAGTCAGTTGGTTTATGAGATCCCAACGTCAGGAATTCAGCGATATAAAACATTGTGTCCGTGTATTCCTTCTTGAAAAATACGGGGCCTCACACGTTGAGATAGCCCGCGCGGAATCCATGTTTTTTGGTCACTCCCTGCATCACTCAACCGTGTACAACAGCGAATATCAGGTTCGGCAGGTATTGCCAAGCGCCCGCCCTGGTTTCTTAATCACAATGAAACAGATCGTATTAGGCAACGACTTCGATATGGTGTTTTTACAATCGGGCCTTCAGCTAACCCAAACCAAACAGGCATCATAATGGATATGAGGCAAATGATAACTGACAAGCTATTCCTTCAGGAAATATTAAATGACTTGTATAGAAATGGTTTTGTGAGACAAGGAAAGGCAGAAGAAATGCTAAAAGATTGGAGCCGTCAATTACGAGAAGAAACCGGATTACAGGGTAAAACTAAAAAGACTTTTTTTCAATTGGTTGGTAAGGAGAACTGGTAATGATAGCAGAAAAACCACCAAAAGAACTTCTGGTTCAGATCATGAAAGCAAGCGGCAACCAAACCTTAGCCGCACCAGGCGAGATCGAACAGATCAGAGATAATACCAGGGCCGAACGTGAACGGTATATAGGCAATGAAAAAACAATGTCCGCTCAAACCGGACTTTTTGAAAATAAATGAAACAAACACGAAACATTAACCCCGTCCGCTCACTTGGACAATCGCCCTTTAAAGTATTTCTGAAAGGGGTGAATTCTTTTAGCGGACATAAGTCAACGGACATACTTTAAGATGAGTTCAGCGGACACGAATTTTATACCTTCAGCGGACATTGGAGAATGGATATCTATAAGTGACCGTCACGTTCGAAGACTGGTTAATAATGGAGAGTTTAAAAACACATACAAAAAAGAACGTGACGGAAGAACTACAAGACTTGTATTCAACGTCCTAAAGCTATACCGCTACTGTATTGAACAACTGGAATCAGTTGATATAAGCTATAATTCCGAGAATTCACAGATCACCGGAAAAAACGGCGCTCAAATTTCAACGGAGAGCCTCTCAAACGAGCAACAACGATACCTAACCTTACTTAATGCGATCACTCAAAAATACGGTGATTCTATAACCCAGGGCGGGCGTAAAAGTTGGAGCGGCGAAGATCGTGCTTCAGAGCTTATTGATGAAATGATAAAATGGAGAGACGCCGGATTATCTCAAGCCCAGATCGGGGCTAAGGTTGGAAAGAGTAAAGCAACCGTAAATAGAGAGCTTCGAAAACTTGATAAAATTGGATACGCCGCCTATGTGACTGAGGCTTCAAAGAAGATCCATAACAGGGGCCGAAAAGAACAAAGTGTTCCAAAGGAAGTAATTGACTTTCTCACAAAGGAACTGGCAATCACTGATAATATCAGTGATATCATTTACCACACACAAAAGAAGTTCCCTGAATACAGCGCTTATAAGATCCGTAAAGAATGCGGCGATATCAGAGCGGTAATTGGTGACGCCCGAAACCTTCAAAAACACCAATACAAACGGGCCGCCAACGTAAACCGTACTTATATGCCTATGGATTATTCCGGCTTACGTCCGAATCAATGGTGGTTTATGGATTTCCATATTATAAACCCTGTTCGGGTTATTGATGAAGATACCGGAGAAGTCGGTCGTGTGCGTACATGTGGGATCTTAGACGCCCGAACCCGCCGCCTGGTTGGTTGGCACCATGTAGTGGGTAATACTCCCACCTCTTACGATGTAGCCCAAATGGTACTAGCCACAATGTACAAATGGGGTAATACTGAAGCCCTTATCGTTGATGGTGGTTCTGAAAACTGGAATTCAATTCAGGGGCTTGACGTACTGATTAACGGCCTTTCAAATTGTAATGTTCGCTTAGATGCGTACAACTTCAGGCAGAAATCAAAGAACGGGTTAAAACGGCTTGGCGGTCACATGACGTCAGCTAGTGAGAAACCCCGCGAAAACCTGATTGAAGCATTCTGGCCAACAATGAAGCTTCGATTTGAAAAGCGCTTAAAAGGTTTTGATATGAGCGGTAAAGGCCGTTTCCCGAAGGATACCCCAACAATTACAATGCGGGAGTTTAACGGCTTATTCATGGAACTATTGAACTGGTATCATGAAGATCATGAGCATAGTTCTATTGGTCGTACGCCCTGGAAAGAATACCTGAAGGCTAAAAACAACGGGTTCAGCCCTGTAATGCCACGCGAGGAAGATTTAGAAACCTATAAAATGCACTTCGGGCGCAAACTTAAGGTTGACAGAAAACACGGGTACGGTCAATTACTGGTCACGGTATACAATCCATACGGTGACGGTCGGATATCATTTCATGCACCTGATTTAGACCCAACTTCAAAGCGGGTATATGTGAGTGTTTCAGAAGATCAGACACAGGCCGCAATCTATGATGAAAACCACAATTTCTTATTTGTAGCACCCAGGGCCGATGCTAAAGCCGGTTCAGATGATACCCAGGTATTAGATCAGTTCGCTGAACGATTGGAAGCCCAACAGCGAAATATTAAGCCATTTAAACAGGTGATCAGGCGTCATGAAGAGAATGACACCCTGTATGAAACACCAGGCGATGAAGTAAACGATTCTGAAAGCAATAAAGGCGATTCAGGGGCTAAAATTCATTCAATCATACCGGATAAAATGAAGCACAACCCCGATTTAGAACCGGTTGAACGCAAGAAGCGGTCTGATTCTGAAATTGAAGAATTATTCGCAAAATGGAGCTGATCAATGGCACGTAAAATTAACCTTACATATCACGCTATTGAACGGGCTGAAGAGCGATTAAACCTGAACGCATCCCAATTAAAGAATTTAGCCAGGAAAGCAAAATCAAAAGGCTTTCACGCAGGATCAGCGCCAAGTCAGGCATGTAAACAATACCTGTTGCGCAAAACAAAATTACACCCTCAAACAAGTGTATTAGGCTATAAAAACCTGGTATTCATATTTGATGGGAAAACAGTGTTAACCATATACAAACTTCCTTACAGCGTCATTAAGACCATTAAAAATGGAAGTAAAACCTATGGTCACCGAATCAGTCGAAAACATCAACAAAAACGATACGACAATGAGTAAATCTAAGTCTTTAGATCAATTAGAAAATGAGCTTGAAAAGCTTGATGAATTGTACAACCAGTCAAGAAATGATCACACCGATCTAAGTATTGTCTATGATGAAAATCATGAAGCAATTCAGATTGAGCAAAAGAAGGTTAAGGATAAAATGAGTAAGCAGTACGAGCGCCGAAAAAACGCCCGTAACGGTATGAAGGCCCTTCAGCCGACCATCAAATTTCTTAAGTCTGAAATAAGAAAAGTTCGTGAAGAAATACGCGAGCGAGAGCAATCAGGCCCGCAAAAATTGAACAAGGTAGTAGGTGCGTAATTGCGCTACTCCATATTGCCGAAATACGGTTAACAACCAGAAACTGTGTTCCAAGTGCAGGAAGCGAAAGCAACGCAAGGAACACCCTTTCCGGTACTATTATAACCTACATAAACAAAAGGCAAAACAGCGCGGTATTCCCTGGCTGATCAGCTTTGAAGAATTCCGTCAATTCTGGCTTGAACACCCTGAAAAATGGTTGGATAAGCTTTCAAATAATACCTGTCATTGGGAGATCGACAGGATAAATAATCAGCTCCCATACCAGGCCGGAAATATTCAAATACTCAGGAAAAGGAAGAACATAGAAAAATATCACTATGTGGATAAAGTGCCTTTTCCAAGTCCGCCCTGGCAAGACTCAATACAACCTAAACAAACATATGAAGAGGCCCCGTTTTGAAACCAATTGAATTTCCTGAACAGAATGTGATTTTCGCTAAAGATCAGCCCGAATATCAACCTTTACCGGCTCATAAAGACGAACTAGGCATTGTTACCACATGTTGGGAATTAAGCCCTGAAGAACGTCAAATACTCATTAGTAACGGTAAGATATACCTGCAACTAATGACATTCAATCAACCGCTTCAACCGGTAAGCTTACATGTACTTAACCCGATTGAACAACCAGAAGAAACATCAACCAATAACTAATAAATAAACGATCATGGCACGCAAAATATGGATTGACCCACACGGAAGAGAAATTCCGAACAATCGGGTAACCGATGAAGAAAAACAGATCGAGAAGATCATTAACCGGATACACCCGAAAGCACAGAAAGCAGTTCAGGCATTAACAGAACTAAAAGAACTGTTTTTAGGTGATTTCATGGAGTACCTGAACGGGCTTTCTCAGTATGGTTTAAACGAAGATTGGAAGGGAAACGCAACCTCTCCTAACTTTTCGCAAACCATTCGATTAGTAAGAGAGGAAAAAGAACGGATCACCTTTGATCACAATATTAACCTGTGTCAACGCCTGGTATATGAATGCCTCAATAAATGGGGGAAAAACTCCAATGTTAACCTTAAAAAAGTGGTTGACAGAGCATTCAAGCCGACCGGATCAGGGAGCCTTTCACGGCAACGCTTATTTGATCTAAGGGCAACAGATGTACAAAATGACCCTGATTGGGATCAGGCAATGAGTTACATGGAAAAAGCAATTAAGGTTGTTGATTCAAAGGCTTATTTCGCTATTGAAGTGAAAGACGCTGAAGGTAACTGGCAACGAATGCCGCTCAACTTCTATGATATAAAACTGGAAGTTGAAGAGGAATCAGAAAGCGATTCAAAGGCTGCTTAGCCTATAATTTTAATTATAGATCAATGAATCAATACTACATCGTACAGTTCGCGATCATGGGCGGAAGCTTTAAAATCTACAATAGACAAAAAGACTTTGAAGAAATAAAAGCAACCGTTCGTGATCTGGAAATGAAACAATTCTTCATTTCCACAAAAGAACCTATTGAAGATGTAGAAAAAGCGTTACTGGATAGATTGCGAGAACTGAATAGGTTTAGAAAATCAATCCATATACGAACTGAAAAAATTGAATTAAATGAGAATAACGAACGGGTTATTCTTCTTGAATCAAATGACTTTTAAAAGGACTTGCAATGGTTTCTAATGCTCTAAAAAACGAAGGACAGGCACAATCAATAAACGATAAAAGACCTGTACCCATGAACTTAAGAGTCCTTCACGGAATCGGTAAAAAAGCCGGTTTCGATCACGAAAGATTAAGCGACCAGGCACAACTTGCCTTTGGTGTCGATAGTATGTCAAAACTTTCAATATCTCAGATGTGGGAGTTAGCAGACCAGATAAACCCTGGTTTTACAACGTGGTTTAAATCATCCGGTAAACGCGGGAAAGCCACACAAAAACAGCTTGATTACTTGCAGGATCTTTGGATTCTACATTCCAGAGAAAAGACAAAATCAAGCCTGTTAACATGGATAAACAACAAAAGGAAACAACACAATCTATCATTTCCAGTTGACGGGCCGGTATGGTTCAGCGCTCAGGATATGTACAAGGTCGTTAGCTTCCTACTTAATGAAAGGTGGTAAATATGGATTACAAAGAATTAGAACAGGCACTTGAAAACGGTGATACCGTTGAATTATGTGCAATTAATCAACACGGTGAGGCGGTAAGATGGAGTAAAGTCTTAACTATAAATAAAGCATTCCCGCTAAGTAGGTTCAGGATTATTAAAAAGTCAGGACAGATAATAGATCCTCACTTGCATAATAAACTAACCTATGAAAACTAAGGTCTGTTGGAAATGCAAAGGCACTGGAAAACACGCCTGGGAAGGTGTGTTGCCAGACGGCCAATTAGTGCAATGTTGGGAATGTAAGGGCCTTAAATACCTAGTAGTAAAACCGAAGAAAATACCCGCATGGGTTTTTAAAAAGTGAATTTATGATAACTGCAAACACATATTTTTCAGGGGCCGGTTTATTTGATATAGGGCTTATTCAAGGTGGTTTAAATATCCAACAATCCTTTGAAATAGACCCTATATGCATTAATACCCAGAAGATGAATTTTGATCATGATATTGTACAATGTGATATCAGAAATAAACTGGTTAAGGATGAAAAAGAATGTGATGTAATGGTTGCAACGTTCCCTTGTAACAAATACAGCACAATAGCTGATATTCACAACACACGATCAGGTGATGATTTATTCCTTCATTACTTCAGGCATGTAGCAATTCAAAAACCTGAAATATTCATAAATGAGAATGTTCCGGGAATGAAAAAATTTCCTGTCGTAATGGAAGCATTAACTAAACTTCCTGATTACTACGTTACTGTATTTTGCCCTGTTAAAGCTGATAACTGGTTACCACAACAAAGAGACAGGTTAATAATTATAGGTTCTAAAAAACCATTCAATTGGCGACCACCAGAACAACAAAAAAGGGTTTTACTTTCTGAGATACTAGAACCAAACCCCAAAATAAAAATACCTAAGTACGTCTATAATCGACTTAACGGGAAATACCGAGACCTTCCAATTATATCAGATCCTGAATCAAATGATTTAGCGCCAACATGTGTAGCGCATTACGCTAAAGACATTGGAACTAGACTGGTTAAAGATGATCGTTTCAGAAATGGAGTTAGACCATATACACCCCTTGAATATGCACGATTACAAGGCGTTCCAGATTGGTTTAAGTTCTCAGGAACTGACAGGCAAGCTTATAAACAAATCGGTAACGGTGTACCTGTTCCAATCGGTATTTGGGTTGCTAATGAACTAAAAAGATACTTTAAATAAAATGCTTTGCCCTGAATGTAAACATGACACTGTGAAGAATCATCGCACGTATGACAGCGAGTTCTTACCGTTCCGAAAATCGGTTATGATTTGCGAAATGGAAGGGTGTAGTTTTAGAGCATTCTATTACTTAAGCATTGATGAAGATCAACAGTACACCTATAAAGATCATATCATTTATAAACGGGCGTATGAGCGGTTATGCCAGGTACTGAATCAGGTAGTTAAAGAACTGGAACCAGGGGAAAACTATTTACAAAAGTGCGAACAATTGAGTTTTGAACTGGCTACAGTAGAATTAAAAGAAAAGATCGAAGAGCTTGAATAATGGAATATGAAGATTGGCTAAAATCCGTTCGCTTAGATGCTAAATTCAGGGAGAGTTTAGAGAATTCTAAAAAGCTTGTGTACCAGGTAAAACGGTTCACAAGCTTTGTCATTTCAGACCTAACAACACAAGTACGCAAAGGCCGTAACATAGATGATATTATAAAAGATCTTCAATCCGGTTTCGGTATTCCAAAAAGTAGGATCAAGGAATTCAGCGCTTTCATAAAAGACGAACTAAACCGGTATTCAGAATTTAGATCTACTTCAGGCCGTGATTTAGGATTAACGCTTTCAGATAGCGAATTTCAGCGTATAAATGCGATACTGAATTATGAAACAACTATCCAACAGCAAGCGGCGTTAGATGCTGTTAAAACCCTTCAGAAAGCCCAACAAACACCAAGTATTCAAAGAGTGTTAGCAAACGGCAGCGGCGTCAATCAAATAGAAAACCTGTTACGATCCGGCGGGATGCAATACCACGCTATAACAGAGGCACGTTTAGCACTTCAGCAATTCAATAGCCGTTACACCTATTCAGTTGCAGATCAGGCACAAATAAACATATTCGAATATTACGGGCCTTCAGACGAAAAGAACCGCGCCCTATGTGCCGCCCTGGTTGGTCTATGGTTTACAAAAGATCAGCTATCTAACATGGATAACGGTTTAGGATATTCTGTACTTCATTATTGCGGCGGCCCGAATTGCCGTCATGAGCCTTTACCAGTTCCCCAACAGTTTCAAAACCAGTTCCCTGAAAAGCTTTCCGGTAACCTGGAATTAGTTCAATTTGCCCAGGATTCAAAACGGCCTTTCTCAATATTCGTCACAGAAGAGAATAAACAGAAGCTTGAATTAGAATTAAACTAACCGTTTCATTTTTTATCAAAACCGTGTTTCATTTAATTTCGAATTTTTATTGTATTTCAACGCCTTTCACGGTTGCATTAATTACGAATATGCCCTTTTAAGCAACTATACAATGCAAAATCATTTCACAGTGTGCGCCTCTCCCTGAAATGCCTTAATATCCCGTTTCAATTAATAACAGAATGAATTGCGCGTTTGCGTGCGTTTGGGCCTCACCCGTTGCATTTATTCTCGTATATCACAAATTGGTAAAGTTGTTTTTTTAATTTCTGATTAAAATTAGTGCTTAAGAGTTATGGGTACAAGTTAGATTCTCTTAATTAAAAACGTCTAAAAAAGTAACCCTCAGTAAGCTTAAAACCGTCAATAGTTTTCCTAAAGCATTCCAATTTAAGAATAAGCTTTGTTTCCTTACATTACATTTTCTTAATAGTATCCTATCCCTGTTAGTATTATTTCTGGATAGACTTATGTAGTAATGTAGAGATTGGCTGAAGAAGCAAATTTAGCTAATCGTAGTTCAATACGATAGTAATATCACCTATGTAATCTCCATTGGGTACATCGCCAACAATGATAGATCCATAGACATATAAATAGATCTCTCTCCAAACATCGCTAGCTGATCGTTGTTGAAGAGTATTCTCAGCTGGTGGTACCAATAACTTGCCCTGAGCAGGAATTGGAACAGCATACCGCGAATCATTAATTCCGTTATCGTTATATGCCATTTCAAGATTCATAGGGATTTGCGCTGAATTTCCAGGTGTAATGCTTATAAGGTTATCTGGAAACACTAACTCAACGAATACATTCTGGGCATCCAGCATCCTAACATTGAAAACACCCATATTAAGATCTCCCAGACTAATATTTTTTTGACCTGAGTTTGAAATGATAGCACCAAAATCAAGATTTTGTTCTACCTGGGCACTTAATTCCGGTTCAACGCGGATCTGAAGGTTGATGAACTGTGCTTTAATTGATGCAGAAGTGAATGATAGAACCGCAACCAATAATGATATTACTCTACTATTCATAATTGATAGTTATCGTAATAGTACCTGAATAAGTTCCTGCAGTTAGTACACCCAACGACTGCAGGTTTAATGACCCATAAATCAATAGGTAAGCAGTTTCCTGGTATTGTTCAATATTTGGGTCGTAACCATCATAAACTGGAGTAGGAGGAGGTCCCGGAGGACCGCTTGAGCGTTGCTTAACTGAAAATCTTGCTTCGTATACATTAGGGGAGGTATTGGTCATAAGAACTGCAGCAGCCGGATTTGAGCCAACGAGTTCCCCTTTATTCACATAAGCAGCCTGCATGGTAAACTCAAGTAAGCAACTGGCGTCATTGCAAGTACCGCCGCCCAGTGTAAGATCGGTAGCAGTTAATTCTACACTGATATCCATATATTCAACAGCTGTTATTTCTACAACTTCAGCATTATCTATTGTTACTGCTACTACTCCAAAGCCTGGAGCGACCTCTCCAAAGTCTATACTTCCTGTATTAGCGGCTGCATACACAGAACTGAAACTCCCAAAATCAATCTCCTGACCATCGACAAATTGGAAGGGTGTTAAAGAACAAAAAAAGAGAAAAAATATTTTAAAAATAGTTTTCATCAGGCTAGATGTAATCTATCTCAATGGTAAAATCACCCTCATAATTTCCGGGCCTGGCATTAGATAGGTTAACACGACCTCCGATCCAAAGATAGAAACGGCCTTCAGAGTTGAATCTTATACTTCTGTTTGCATTCTCAAAGAGTTCAGAACTAGACTGGTCTTCAATATCATTACCAGAGATCTCATATGTGAAAGTAAGAGAGCCGCTCCCACTTGTATTGGTCAAAGTTCTTTGTTGAATATACTCAAGCCTGAATTCAGTTCCCGGAGTTCCCGTTGCAACCATATATCCGGCATTAATATCGGAAATTGGATTTACATAAATTTCCTTTTGACCCGGTTGAGTATTTCCAAATGTCATTGAATTTACAGTGATGAGTTGAATCGATGGTAATACTTTTGATGACATTTGAATACTTGCACTGATAGCGTTTTCAGCTCCGATCTGACTATATGAAGTACCATAAATCAAAAAAGTGAATAAAAGGGTAAGGGTAAATCGCATGCTAACAAGTACGTAATCTTTTTCTTTAAAGATTGCATACTTAAAACTTTTAAGCCAGTTAAGGTTTCTTAATTAACAGAAAGTAATCTGAGAACGATTACCAGGCAAAGGCATTGAAATAGAGGGGATCTAAAGGAACCTCACCAGCCCGAAGTAGTAAAGTTCTTTTCATTACTTCAGTTAGTACTCTTGGCTGTCTCTCTTCATTGATAACCATTTCAAAATTATACTCAAGAGTCTTTCCCCGAAATCTGGATGAGAAATCGATGGTGATTGAATAAACACTGTCTACAGGTTCAGTATCTGTAAGGATATAGGGTCTGTTTGTGTCAATGGGGTACATGTTTCCAACAATCTTAAGTTCATCTCTGCCAGGCACAAAGGAACTATCTTCTAATTGAGGAAGCATGTTTACATTAAAAGTAACTTTCGATTGAGCAAGTAGATTATTCAGAGGAGTAAATACCACTATAGTCAGAATTAGTAGTGTTTTAGTTTTAAATAGTGGCTTCATGATCAGCTATCTCCCTCTGTTTTATTTACAACTTTGTCCTTCCAGTATACAATTGAGAAAATACTTTCCCGAGGAAAGGAGGGGGGTATTGTTGACCTCAACCGGTTGTCATATTGATAGTTTTTTGAGTAACCGGACACAATGGATGATCCGGAAAAAGTTCCTACCGGTCCACGATTTTTCTGAACGATACCACCAAGAAGGTTTATAGTTCCTTTGGAACCCCCGCTATTATAGTTTTCTACATAGAATGAAGTGTTAAGAGCCATGATACTGGCATGAATAGTGAGATCCTGGGACCCGGAAACAGAATGAGCATAACGGTCAACAACCACATCTCCTTCACTAACCAGACCCAAAATATCAGTAGAAGAACTGTCATCTAAAGGGCTGGTAAAATATTCAATATCACCCGTTATTTCGATCTCCTCTTCAGAATGTAAAGTAGCGGATCCTAATACAGTTCCTTTTACTGAAGCTTTTCCGGTAGTAGAAATAATTCCGTTAAAATCATTCATTTCATGATCCTCCCAATCACTGTACGAGGTAGTAGTGCAACCCCAGCCACAGGATGATGTTGTGACTTCGCGAATTTGAACGTATCCAACATCATCATTTTCAAAAAATTCCACTTCTATATCTGCTTCAAAGGTAAGTCCTCCTGCATTCGCAGCATTCGAAAGTTTGGTCATTTCGTAATTTGAGGGAGATGTTTTTTCAGGTGCATTAAAATTCTCACCACCATAGAAATTAGGGCTTGTCGGATTGGTTTCATGTGCATCCCACATATTGGGACTTGTAATAAGACCATAGAATGAAGGTGACCCGGACATTTTAAAGGTTCCATTGGTATGAATAGGACCATAGATGTTATCGGCTCCCATAAACCAGATCTCACTACCCAATGAGCTTAATTCGGAGTCAGTCATATAGGAGTATTTTGAAAATGAATCTCTCTGCATTAAAACTTCCGTTGTAACTTCAATACCATCAAATTCACTCACACTAACCAACAGTACTTTGTACTGATCCCAGGAAGCAACACTATTATCAGCGGGTATGTTATTACTATTCATGGTATAACTGGTTAAGGTACCAGACATATTAAGCGAATTCGATTCTTCATTCTCATCATCATTTCCATTTCCATTTCCATTTCCGTTTCCGTTCCCGTTCCCGTTTCCATTACCGTTCCCAACCTGATTCTGAATTAGCACAGGAGCTTTTCCTGTCATATATCCAATGATGTTTCCGACTGACCTTCCCTCAATAATATCAGTATTCATAACATCGTCGAGAGAAATAGTACCTACCCAGTCGTTATCAGCTTTCATTGTTTCAACGGCATTGTCGATCAAACTTTTCGATATGTTGCGTGCCTGTTGCTCAAGAAAATATTCTTTAGATCGTTCGGGAATGAGATTTGCCCGTTCATTATTTCTGAGATGAATAATACCGGTCAGGATAGTGAGTCCGGCAACTAAGAATAATAGACTTTTACCCATATCTCTCTCCTTTTAATATGGAAGGTTGATGTTATTTGGTACAAAAATTCGTTTCCACACATTTCGCGGATAATTTTCTGTGGATGAGTTAACATGAAATGGTTCACCGGATTCCACGATCAGCTCTACTTCAATTTTCTTTACAATGGAGGTATTGTTAGTCACCGAGCCTGTTGCAGAGAAGTAGCTAAGTTTAAAATCGACAACCGGAAATTTGAGCGTTCCATAGGTATTTGAAGTAATTGGTCCGGTTCTTTTTAAATAGTAGTCGTTAGGATTAGAAGTGGAGGTTACGGGATCCGTTTTATCGAAGTACCATCGAATGGTGGTAACGCCATAATTATCTGTATCGAAAGCATCTGCAAGAAAGGCGATGTTGTCGGAATCGATCTGAGAAAAAGGGTTAGCAGTACCGGAATTGAATCCGATTCTGTTAAAATCATTTGTCAAAACTTCTACAATGTCATTGATAGAGCCCTGGCTTACTGAATTTAGCGTAAGCTCCTGATTATTCATCAGCACTTGTTGGTTAAACACCAGGATGGAAATAAGTAAGATTCCTCCGATCACAAAAGACGTAATAATACCGGCATTCATTTATTCATCTCCATTAGTAGGAATAAGATTTTACGTAGTCGAGTGTCACAAAAACGTCAGGTTCCGTTCGTTCGATCAGTACAGAGATGCTTACCTGATATCTTTTTTGGGAGCCATCATCGCCAATTAGTGCAGAACTTCCGAAAACTAACAAAGTGTCGTTGTACTGATCAGAAGAACCGTAGGTATGGACTTCTGTCTTTGGATAATCCTCATAAACATAAGTGAAGCTATCAGGATCAAGGTCATCATCATCATAGATCCATTGAACTTTGTCGATCTCATCCTGAGCCACTGCTATGGCTCTATATTCGGCTTCGCCACGGTAGAATGCCTGTCTTATCTGATTAAAATTCCTTGCAGTATTCATGGAAAGCATTGAAAACAACACCATCGCAGCTCCAAGGAAAAAAATATCGGAGTAACTTTGCATAACCCATCATTCTTGTTAAGTCAGAATCCTTTTTTCGGATCCTGAATACTTCTTCAGGAGAGTTATTGGCAATTCTGCCTTTTCAATCAGAGAACTGCTTTATAATCACCTGATTTTTATAGAAGAGGAGGGGGAGAGACAATAATTACAAAAAATATACTGATAAACCTCGATTTAGGTACTAAGCCCGATTTTATTCAAAAGTACTAACTCTTGTGTAGCGATTTTGCTTAAGGTGATTAGCGGATGCAAGTTTGGCATATTCAATAGCGGTACAGTCGTACTGAACAGAGAGATTACCACTGATATCTACATCGATCACCGTGTTATCTCCGGGGGTGTTTCCAATAAGTACAGAACCGTTCAGATCAGGAGTACCCTTACCATCCAGATCGAAAGCATTCTCGAAAACAATAAGCCCGTTGAATGTAAAATTACCAGCCAGGGATAGAGCTCCTTCAAGTTCGAGTTCACCACCGGACCGAATCACCATAATGCCGTAGCCTTCAGTAATACCGCCTGTAAGCTTAGCATAGGAATCAACGAAAAAGATTCCCGGATCAGCAGCTGAACCAAAATCGCCTTTATAATTTCCACTTACATTAACTACTCCGGGCTGATTGCTGAGTCTGGCAATAAGTTCATCTACGGGTTCATAAGTCATAGTTGGATCGTAATCTACCTTATCAACACTGCTTTGAAGCGCAGATGAGTTACTGGTGCCTGCAAGAACCTTTACTTCATCTAATAAAGTAGTTACTGTAACTGCTGGCAGGTCAGGACAGGTTCCGCTGGCGTCATTTCCATTAATGGTAGCACTACCTCCAAGACTGAAAGTGAAGTTATCTGTACCAAATCCCAGAGCTCCCTTGGCTTCCGGAATAAAATCAAGGCGGGTTTTAAGATAGGTACTGATAACCGTATGTGTTGAGGAACTAGATTTGTATTCTGAAGATCCTCTGGTCCCAGTCCCACCATACCAAGCGGTACTGTAAATCCGGATAGAATCAGGGTCTGTAGCTGTTGCTCCAACCGACAGTTGATCATAATATAATTCAATATACGCTCCATCAACATCGGTTACCCAGGGAGCATTTTCTGAAGGGGCCCAGGATTCATCCTGGTTGATCTCCTCCATAGCAAGCTGAATAGCACTGTGGGCAGTATTTTTGGCCTGAACCTCTTTTGCATAGTCAGAAGAGATCACCATTATTCGTTCCCTCTGATTATTCATTCCTAATTGAATAATACCGAGTACTACGATTGACCCAACCACTAAAATTATCATACCTCTTCCCATACTGCTACCTCATTAATTATCTCTAAGGTTTACTGGTGAAAATCTTTTTGTCCATGAAGTTTGAATATACCGTGGATCCGAGCTACTGCTATATTGTAAAGGGAACGGGCTTTCAGTAACCATTACTATTTCAATCTGATTAATAGTATCAATAGTGGATTTACTGGAAACGGCTGATATAGGAGTTGGCATAGCAGATGATCCGCCCAGCTGATTATAATACCTGATTTCGAAGCTTACCACTCCTGCATTCATATTTGTGATCACACCACCTACGGTTCTACGGAGCGTAAAATCATTAGGGTTCTCAGTTGCTGTTACAGAATCACTGGTGAACTCCCATTTTACTAATTCAACTGATTCATCAGCACTGTTATCAATATTAGCGTAAAACTCAATATAGTTATCAGCCGCTACACGGATCAGAGTATCAGGAACCTGGTTCAGGTTATAGCCGATCTTAGGGATGTCATATGAAATACTCTTTACAACCTCAGATGCTCTTTTCTTCTGATTTTCAGAAAGAGTGAGCTCATTACCGCTGTAATTTGTGTTATAACCAATGGTAATGATGATGATCATCAACATACCGGCTATTATATAGCTAACTATCATTCCAAAATTCATAATATACCTGATTTAGTCAGCGTAAAAGCTTCTGAGAAACTTGAAGGTGTAGCTGTTTACGTTGTTGTTCCTGGAAAGCGCGTCAGAAGAGATGGTGATCTCCATCAATTTAAGAGTGGATTTATTGTTTGTCTTGGCTTCAGCGTCGCCATCGTAATACGACACTGTTATTGAAACATCGAATTCCACTCCACCAGAAGCTGTAACAGTTTCTGTCCAGCCATGGTAGTCGTCAAAATCATTAAAATTTGCCCTGGTAGTTTCTCCACCACCGGGGCCTAAGCTTGAAAAACCTCCGGGAATGCTTACCGGAACATTACCACCTACAGTATTGGCGTCATAGGTGACCGCACGTGATTCATCAATATAATCCTGAGCAATGGCAATAACCTGTTCCTCTAACTCACCTTCAATCATTACAACATTGTTAGTGAGAATTGCCCTGTTTGCATTCATTACCAGGAATGATACGAGAGCCATAGCAAGCATTGTTTGGAGAACCTCTATATAACCAGACATACTTTTTTACTCTAATTACGAAAATTAACCCAGACATGGTTTGGATTAATATTATTAAAAAAACCTAATATTAAAAATCCCTAAGCTGATTCTAATATTAAGAGTGATGAGAAGAAAAATGTTACTTTATCAGGGTCATTTTTTTAAGAAAGGTACCTTTAGATGTAGTAAGTCTGTATACATACACCCCTGAAGCAAGCCTGCCCGTATTAAATTGAATTTCGTGATTTCCAGCTGAACGAAAGCCTGATACAAGAGTTTGTACTTTACGACCGAGCATATCATAAACGATAAGAGATACATCAGAATCTTCATCCAGACCAAAGGGAATGCTTGTTGTTGGATTAAAAGGGTTGGGATAGTTTTGATGGAGATAAACCTCTTTAGGAATGTTAGCTTCGATCTCTTCTGTACTGATCAATAAGGTTAGTCGGTTCTTGACATGCTTATATCTGGATTTTTGTCTGTACTGTGG
The DNA here is from genome assembly GCA_030427885.1 of Rhodothermia bacterium. GTDB lineage: Bacteria > Bacteroidota > Rhodothermia > Balneolales > Balneolaceae > JAUICM01. Next base: position 213,775 of record JAUICM010000007.1, read on the forward strand.
AGAATAAGGATTATAATTGGTTTCGGCTTTACCAATTGTATTATGATAAAGTGTATAATCCTGTTCTTGTCTGAGATCTATTTCCTTGCCGTTTGAATTATCAATTAGGGTGATAATCCAATCATCAGGTATCCCTTTCATGCCCGAAATACTAATTGTGTACTCACCTTCCGTACCATTTCCTTCAATAAAAGCGTCTAAGACCAAAGGTATTTTAATACGATAATTGAAGGACTTGGGTTGATTATTAATAGCTAGTTGTTCTCCATTCTCTAATGTTGAAAAGAAATCAATTCTGGAATCACTGAATGGAACGAGCCTGTACGCGTCCATTTCGTCTACTCCACGGGTTCCAGTATCGCTGAACATAATACTTGTTCTTTTACTCAATCCATTGGTTTGAGCCACCAGTTCTAGAACAGGTGTAGATGCATGATTTTCCTTTCTGAGGAAATTTCCACCTGTAGTTTTTGCGGTTTTTTTGACCTTTAAAACTGGTGAAGGCCCGTTAGCTTTAACCCAAAATCCCTGGAAAGGAGGGATGATTCCACTTCCTAAGGTCCCCGTAGTACCATTCCACGTAAGGTATTCTCCATTCCCTGAATTTGCAGCTGGATCCCATATATAAATGGTTGAAGAAATATTAGTTTTAGTCCAATTTGAAGGGCTGTTCCAGTTTATTGCTGCTCCAAAAGGATTTCCCACGAAGTTCCAGCCAGAGTCTGCGGAGGTATTGTAAGTTACCCCAAAGTTCACTTCAGTTCCATTTCCATCCCATTCTTGTCCGCTGACATCCAGTGTATCAGGCAGTGGGTCATTATATCTGGAATCGGTTGCAATGTCACCAAAAACGTATACCCACATTCCTTGCCCTTGAACTATACTCTGAGATGTATTTGCAGGAACTCTGAACCGTTGATTATCTGTGCCGGGATAACTTTCGATATAAGTAAAAACATTTGGTTGGAGTACGGAATCCATCGGCAGGGAAGCCGGATCATAGGTGGCACCCGTAAAACCCTGAGTCAGAGTTCCATCAAACAAGTCTCCAAAAGTTGTAGACACAGGAGAGGAGATCATCCTCCAGCCTTTAACTGTTGTTATTATTCTCTGAAATCTGATCACACCGGAACCATATAACTGAGCTTGTGAGATCAGATTTTTCCCGCTTGGAATGAATAATTCACCATCTGTTAAGGTTAGTGTACCTGTAACTGTTAGATTATCTGTCGGAAAAAGAGAGGTTGGATTATTCAGCTCCAAATTCACGAAAGTATGTGGGCTTGTAATCGATTGCTCACTTGAACCATTGAAAATAACAGTTCCTAAAGTAATATCCGGCACATCAATATCCCCACCAACTGTTAAAGAATCATTATTGCTTCCCAGAATATCACCATTACCGGTAACATCTCCAGTGACCACAAAATTTACGGACCCTGAAACGGTTAATTCGGCACCACTCTCAATGGATAAGGCAGAAATAGTTGTGTTTGTTACATCAACTACTGGGAATTCGTTTCCTTCAGTTGGGTTTGCGGGGATCAATACCACTGATGAAGCTCCCGGGACAGAACCCACATTCCAGTTTTGCGTATCGAACCAATCGGAGGCAACAGCAGGGGATCCGAGCTGACTTTCCCATATATGGCTGAAAGCAGCAAACTCAACATTTGCATTATCGGTAATGGCAACAGCATTGAGCGTACCTGTGATCGTAGATGTGGTGATGCTGGTAGAAGATGTGAGAATAGAAGTATAGGTGCCATTAGCATTATCTGTTACAGAACCAAGGCTTCCTTCTGTTTCTGAGAGAAGAATGGCACTTCCACCTGAAGACAGGTTGTTGCCGTAAGCATCTTTCAACTGAACAGTAATTGTTGAAGTACTGGCCCCATCATTTAGTATTACGGTTGGGGATGCTGTTATAATCGAGGTTGCGGCGCTTGCAGCTCCTGGCGTCACATTAAATGAATTACTTATTCCTGTTTCAGAACCTGCTGAATTTGTTGCTGTAATTGTACAGTTGCCTATAACAGTTATACTTACAGTATGTGAATTGAGAATTCCCGAAGCAAAATTAGTTGTCGTACCCTGGCCGCTACCCATTGAACATGAAGATGTAATGACAACTGTACCATTGAAGGTTGTAACGGTAGTTTGAGTACCATCAATGGCTGTAATCTTAATATCAAAAGATTGTCCGGCACTTTTAGTGCTTATATTTCCAGATGGGACCCGCTCTATTTTAAAACCTGTCAGAGTACCTGCATTTACAATATTGAATGAGTTACTTATCTCAGTTTTATAAGCTTCACTGGAAGTAACCAACTCATGCACGCCTATGTTATCAAAGGTAAGATCATCGAATACGGCAATGCCCAGTACATTTGTAGCAATGGTTGTAGTACCTGATAAGCTTCCAGGTCCTGATTGTTTCGCAATATCAATGTTAACAGCAGGAGTTTCTACGCTATTCCCAAACTGATCAACTAATTGAACTCTGACAGAAGGAGTGATGCTACTGTTTACATTGGTTATTGATGGTTGTTGTACAAAAGTAAGGCTGTCAATTACTCCGGGAACCATAGTAAGAGTCCCATAATTGGTGGCCCCCCCTTGTCCTGTTGTACCGGTGTTTAAAATGTTTCCGGTATTTGGTAGAACTCCAGTATTTGGCCTAACCTGTAGTCCACTGAAAGTTATTTGTCCCGGATTAGAGGTCGATTCCGAAGAGATGGAAAATTTAGCAGTAGATGAATCTCCCGAAAACGAAGTAAAAGATGCATTGAGATTAGTTGAACCACCATAGGCAGCGTCAATTGTAGCAACAGGAGAGGAGCCCGTATTCCAACGATACCCTGATGGAGCAGTAAGTACAATTGTACCGGAATTGGTTAATTCACCCGGAAATCCTTCCTGTATAATAGGCCCGGTAAGGGTAGTAAAAGCCCCGTTTGCATTATCGGCTGAAATAGCTGAGCCACCAGTAGCGGCTGTAATCTTACGGATCGCAGAACTGTATTTTACTGATAGATAATCTTCCACACTCTCTCTTTCAACCTCAGACAAATTACGACCATACAAAATAACCTCGGCAATTAATCCATCCCAACTTCTATTATTATTCTCAAAAGGATGATCCTTGCCACCTTTTCCCACAATGGCAGTTGTTGCTGAACTAATGGTACCAGTCGGGGGGGCCGCTGCTGATGATGGGTTATTCAGGATACCATCCACATAAAGATCATACACACTACCGCTCTCCCAATGCAAGCTGGTTATTTGAGCTCCCGTAGTCTGAATATCGGAAAAACTCTCAAGTTGGTTATCTGGATCGTTAGCAAGTATTCCTGTCTTTACAACATTTGAAAATGCACCTCCGGTATTAGCACCATCGGCATCATACCTGATAGTAAAAGTTTTATCGTCATTGTCTGGTATAACCGCATGCCAGAGTCCACGGTCAGTGTTAGTTAGATCAGATTTATACACAAGAAACAGGGTAAATTCGGATAAACCATTTATATAATTTTCGCCGTTTGCATCTTCAAAATGGTCCCCATTACCTGCGAAATTAATTGCTGGTTTGCCTCCAAAGGCAGTGTTACTGAGAGAATAAGTAGGCTCAGTACCGGTATTTGCCACACCTGAAAAATCATTATTATTTCCACTCTGGTCGTACCAGGTGGTAACTTCCCCAGCTCCTGTTGTATCGAATCCTGCATCAGCACGTAGCCAAACTAACAAATTTGAAATGGATTCGACTGCACTTACTTCGATTACCCTTTTGACGGTATCACTTTCTGCTTCATCATCATCATAAGCCAAGAAGCTTATGGTTCTTTCAGGTCCGGTAGGAATCGTGGCATAGTTATAATATTCAACTGAGCGTAAGGCAGTTTCATAATCCCCAAAAGAGGCCGTGTTAAAAAGCTTGAGTTTACCGGTGGTCTCATCATAGATACCCTCGATACCGTACAATGTAGAATAGAGCAGGCTGTCTTCTACTGCTTTGAAATTCCCGGTAATAAGTACCAATGCACTATCTATCATCGTGTCGTCGGGGTCATACACTGAAATAGTATTACTGATATTAATGGCTTCCTGGGGATATGTTAGATCGGTTCCCTCTAAATTTGAAAGAACAGGTGAAGAGTTTATTGCACTAACATTTAGTGATCTGCTTTCGGTGTTACTGTCATTATCACCATCGTTGACTTTAAAACTTATTGTTCTGGTAACTTCAACAGGATCAGAACTGGTATTTTCATAAGTCACATTTTCAAGTGCAGTCTGGTATTCAGCAACGGTCGCTGATCCGGAAAGAGTGAGTGTCCCGGATAGTACAGAAAAAGAGCCGGTAATATTGCCAGTGTCAGTAAAGTCGAGATAGTCTTCTCCTGAATAATAGTTAGAAACGATCTGTATTGTTGCAGCTTCCATATTGGTATCATCAACGTCGCTTATGGCTGCAGTAAACGACATGGAAACAGCTCCATCACCTTCAGAATAACTTTCAGGACCTCCCGAAACTCCGGACAAGGTAGGACTGGAGTTTAAAGCGATAATATTAACAGTTCTGGAATCAATATTACTACTATCATCCCAATCGAACACCTTAAAATCGATCTGGCGAAGTGCGGTACTGGGGTTTACAGTATTTGTGTTTTCATACGTAACAGAGCGTAGTGCTGTTTGGTACTGAGCCAGATTTGCATTACCTGTTAATGTCATGGTTCCCGAACCGGAGTCCCAGCTCCCGGTAATTACCCCATCAGAAAAAGCTAATTCGTCTTCGGAAGGTGTATAATTACCAGAAATGATCACTTTGGCAGAATCCAGAACAGTATTATCAGCATCGGATATAACAAGGCTGTTGGTGATACTGACAGGAGAGTCGCCTTCAGTGAAATCCAGATTACTCCCTTCAACGGATGAAACTACAGGAGCTTCATTACACCACTTATCACAAAGAAAATTATATACACTGGTAATTTGTCCATTGCTAAGAGCTGAATTCCAGGATATAAGTTCTCCAATGTAACCTGAAAAACTATTTAATCCTGTAGGATTGTTTCCGGTTGTTGCCGGATCACGTGTGCCGTCTTCTTCTCCAATTTTGGCACTACCACTATGTGAACGTTGATAATCAACATTGGTTTGCTGAATAATAGAACCTCCGTTCATTGAAGCAGACCAGGTATTCCCGGTAGTGGATTCCTGGCTGGCTATTATTATATAGCTTTCATTAGGTATCACCGTTCCAAGATTTATGGACTTATACTGATTTCCACCAGACCACTCATTACTATTCCATACAAAGGCATACGCCGATCCATCTTTAACACTAATTTGATACCCACGCGTAGCGCCTCCTTGTTCATAAATGATTTGTAAACCAGCCACTGAGTTTCCGGTTCTGAATAAGGCCGCAAACGATTTTTCATAAAAATCTGAAGTATTTAAGATGGTATTATTTGGAGGTGTCATTGCGTCATTCATACCATCAAATAATAGCCCGCCACGCTCACCCATATAATATGAATCAAAAACAGGTTGATCACCCGCTGGAGTAGCGGAAGCAGAAAGGTCTGTTCCACTTCCTAAAGCATTATCAGATCGGTCTCCCCAGTTCGCCACGTTAGTTCCATCTAATGGCTGATCACCTGTATCAAGATCTCCGTCAATGTCTTGTGCATCATAGTGAAAAACAACGTTAGAAATATCAGTTGACAGATCAGAATACACTTGAGTCACCAACATATCTCTTGTCATGGTATTACTTGAATAGAAAAGATCGTTGACAGTGAAAGAAATAGTCCGGGTGCTTAGATCCGGTGATGACCCATCAGTATTCTGATATGTTACAGCTCGAAGTGCTGCCTGATAATCGGCTACGCTGGCGCGACCAGAAAGAGTGAGGATTCCAGTTCCTGAAGACCATGATCCTGAGATCAACATGGTATTCGAGAAATCGAGTTCATCTTCAGAGCTGTCATAGTTACCCGTAATCTGAATTGTTGCTCCATCTATAGAATCAGCAAAAGGGGTGGAAAGGGTTATCTCGGAAGTGATATAAATAGGAGCACCACCAGCAACGGAAGATATAGGTGAGGATTCAATATTTGCCAGAATCGGGGGTTCATCCGATTCAGTTAAGAAATTCACAGGGTCATCCTGATTCAGGTATTCAGTATTGATCCAATCAGCACTTCTTGCAGAATTCGAGATCCTTACCTCATCAACCCATCCATTAAGTGACCAGGCGGAACTTGAAATCGTCAGTGGGTTATTATTAGTTGAAAAATTACCTGCTGTACCTGTTACATCTAAGATTCCATCAATATAAATAGCACTGCCAGATCCTGTGTTGGTGAATGTTACATAATGAGTAGCACCCGAAGTGAGGGTGGAGGATGATTCAGCAATATTAACATTGTCATCAGCAAAACGCAGTGTTTCCTGAGAACGGATCCATGTGGCATATGACTCATTATAATCTCCTTTGGTGATCAGATCAGGAACATCACCAAAATTATCTATTCGAATCCACACTGAGATAGTTAAATCGGAGGTAATATCCAGTGTTGGATCGTCCGCTATTGAGATATAGTCGTTATTAGCTGAGTTAAAATCCCTGGCGTTTCCAATTTTTCCCGAAACTGAGGCAGTTCCATTATCAGTTCCATTATTTCCGTTTGCAGTTGCATCAGCCATATCCTCCAGATGCATAACCAACTGGTAATTTGCATCCCAGGTAGAAGGTGTTGATTGATCCGTGGTTTGAGACAGGTTACCAAAATAGATATAGAAATCAGTATCAGTGGTAGCATTTAATGTAGGGAAGCGAACCCATGCCTGTATCTGGCCGGTTCCCGAAATATAAGTTTCCAGCTCATGATCTAACTGGGTTGTACCATCAGCAGCAGTAAATGCAATATCAAAGCCATTAGGGCTTTTAACCAATCCGGAGCCAGCAGATAAGTCAGAGTCAGTCAGGTCGATGAGAACAGGAAAATTGGAAAGGTCAGACGCAGAAATCTCACTAACCTTAGTGTTATCAATACTGAATTTTTTTCTGTATTCGTAACCAGGTAATTGAGCGTTTGCCAGATCATAAAAAAATATGCTCAAAAACAAACTAACTATAAAATAAACAGTGCTTTTAGCCCGACTGTATACCACAACCAATTTAATTTTAAACCAAATATAGGAGAGGTTTTATATACAAGGGGATAGGTTAGTTCATTCTAACTCACTATAGGTAATAGTAATGTTAAGTACTTTTAATAAACCTTATTTAATCAGGGTCATTTTTTTGGTGAATACACCATCGCTTGTTACAAGTCGGGATATATATACTCCTGTTGAAAGGCCCCGGGTGTTCCATTCAAAGGTGTGAAATCCGGCTGTAAGTTCAGTATCAATCAGAGTAGCTACCTCTCTACCGAGTATATCATAAACCTTTAGCTGAGCATTACTTTGGATCGGGATCTGGACATCAATTTTGGTAGAAGGGTTGAAGGGGTTAGGATAGTTCTGAGATAATCCGAACTCATCAGGTAAGCCTCGGGCATCATCACCTGGTGATATCTTCAGTGAAAATCGTTCTGATACCCCTTTTCTTTTGGTTTGGCCTGAAAGTCCCGAAACTGTTTTAGTTCGTTCTTTAGAATTAGCAAGTTTGAACGAATACTCAGTTTTATTATTTAGAATGGTTTTCTGTTTGGTTACCTGATCAATAAGGGTCAATTCCCATGAATCCGGTATGTTTGTAATGGAATCTAATTTGATCGTTATTTCGTCAGATAAAGTTTTTCCATGCATGTATCCATCAATATAAACAGGGATTTCAAGGTCTATCCCAAATTTCCGGTAAAGATTATTTATCACAAGAGGGGTGCCATCATCCATTCGAGTATAGATCTCAAGAAAAGTATCGGTGAAAGGCTCGAGCAGGTAGGCATCATATCTGTCTTTACCCATTGAGCCGTTTTCAGAGAACATGATAAAGGTTTCTTTCTCAAGACTATCCGTTGAAACAGAAAGAGAAATAACAGGAGGAGGTTCCGATTTAGCTTTTACAGGTTCAGATTCAACATCCTCTTCCACATTATAAAAAACACCACCACTGGTTTTAATACCATCTTTAATGATGAGTGATGGTAATGTTCCATTCGCCCTTACCCAAAATGCCTGAAAAGGAGCGATAAGTCCGTTTCCAAGAGATCCATATACTCCATTCCAAACCAGGTAATCTCCGTATCCACTATTCGCAGTATGATCCCATACATAAATGGAGGCGTCGATTTTTGTGGTATCCCAATTGGAGGTATCATCCCAGTCAATAGTAGCGCCAAAAGGATTGCCTACGAGGTTCCAGCCATTGAACGAAGGATCCTGATCGGTGGCTTCTGTGTAGGTTACATTCAGATCGAACTCACTGGACGTAAATGTATTTTCAGTCCCGACATCTCCAACATCAATAGTGTCTGGTAAGGAAATGTTCTGATATCTGGAATCTGTAGGGACATTTGGAAAAATATATACAAAGTATCCTAAGCCCGGTGTGATGGCGGTGCTGGCATCTGTTGGTGCTCTCCATCGTCGAACATCTGAAATAGGCCCTTCCTCAGGAGTGCCCGAAAGGTCAGGATTATAAGTTTCATCATACCACACAACACTGGGCTGATTACTAGCTCCAACACCCACGTCGGCACCTGTATAGCCCTGGGTTAGGATGCCACCTAAGAAGTCTCCAAAGGTTTCTGTATCAACAGGGGATGAAATCGCATACCATCCAGCCTCTGAGAAAATTCGTTGAAACCGGATATTTCCGCTGGTTATACTTCTGGTATCCGCAAGAAGATTAGTGCCGGAACCCATGATCAGGTCTCCCGAAGTCATTGTAAGAGTGCCGTCAACAATAAGATCATCATCAGCAATAAGCGCTCCGGATGATTTATTTACAGTAAGGTTGTTGAATGAATCCAGGAAGCTGACCTCCTGATCGGTAGTTCCATTGAATTCAACAGTAGTGGGTTCTGAAGTGATATTTGTGATGTTCAGGTTCCCTCCGATACCAATAGTGGTACCACTGGCTACCAAAGTATTGGCAGTGAGTGTTCCATCAACCTGTATAGTGCTTCCTGAAGTCAGGTTAAGAGTACCATTGACGGTTGTATTATCCTGGAAAGTAACAGTTGCACTTGTGTTAGTTATGGAAAGGGTACCATAAGTAAGGTCTTCGCTTAAGGTTTGTATTCCGGTACCATTCAGAGTAACATCAGAAGTTGAAAAGTCAGCATTGGTCAGCGAGATGTCACCAGCAATAATGATGTCTGATGCAGAAGTGTTCAGAGTACCGGATCCTGTAAGACTTCCGTAGAGTTCCATGGTTGTTCCCGAATTCATATTCAGGATAGCTCCGGGGCCAATATTCAGCGCAGTACTTGCATTAATATACCCGGAACTGGATACGGTAACAGGTTGGCTGGTATTTGTAATATTTAAATTACCAGATACAACACTCCCTGAAATGGTTTGAGCGGTGGTTCCATTAAAGTTTACGGTAGAGCCAGCCGCATTCAGGTTATCAACACTAACATTACCTCCAACATTGACCGTGGCATTATCAACGATCATTGTACCTGCACCGGTAATATCTTCAGTTACATTAAATGTAAATCCTGATTCCACATTCAGAGTAGCAGAGGATTCAATTTCAATAAAAGCAACAGTGATTGGGGATCCGGCATCAGTAAGAGGAAATTTCACTGCATTTGTTGGAATACTGGGAATCAAAATAGCCTGGGATGAGGTGGGTACTCCTAAGGTCCAGTTACCTGCTCTGCTCCAATCCAGTGGATTTGAACCCCCGCCACCAGAACTTGTCCATTCATTTACCTCAGCGACATATAAAGTAAGATCATCCGTAGTAATAGTGTTTATAGTTGCATTAATAGTCAGTATCTCAGCGACTCCATTTGCATCAATTATTCTTGTGTAGGTTCCATCCACATTATTAGTCAGACTTCCATTCCAGGTTGAGGAAGGAGATACGGGATTTGAAATATCAAGAGAGATAGAACTCACCTCTGTATTATCAAGCAGATTATTACCATACTGATCTTTAAGCTGAACTGTGATTGTTGTTGAACCCGAGGTATAATCGATAAATCGATTTGCTGATGTAACTGTACTGGTAGGGACATCCAGAGATGCCGGAACAATGGTGAAAGCAGTAGTAGTCCCTGTTTGAGAGCTTACAGAATTTGTTGCAGTTATTGTGGCATCTCCTGCTCCCGATTCAGTCAGAGTAATTGAATGCCCTAATAACTCACCATTGGATAATGAAAATGTTCCAAGACCAGAGGAGCCTGTTTTATTGGATGTGATATCCACACTCCCATTGAAAGAGGTGACGGTATTATCGTTGGCATCCTGTGCATATATGTTGATATCAAAGGAGGTGCCAGCGGTCTTATTTGAAACAACGTCCAGTTCAACACCAAACTTCGAGAGCCCGCCGGGGGAATATGTTATAACGATACTTGAGTCCGCGGGATTACCATCAATGGTAAAGCCAATGGTTGCTGTTCCGGCAGTTGTCGGAGACATAAGCTGTTGTTCATATGTACCGTCATTATTATCAGTGATTGACGAAACCAGACTCCCATTACCACTTTCAATATTAAATAAAACAGGATAGCTTGCTCCTGCGCTGGAAGTATATAAGTTACCAAGTGTATCTACGATCTGAATCTCAAGCAGGGTAGTGGAGGCTCCATCAGCAACAATGGAAATAGGTGCAGCCGAAATAGTGGAAAACACGGTAGATGGTTCTGCTGGAATAACATCAAAGCTGTTACCCGATGTTGAAATTGAGTTTCTGGTTGCATTGATAGAAAAATTACCAGTTGCTCTGAGAACGAGTGTATCTAACACCTCCCCTCCAAAAAAAGACTCTGTACTGTCATTCAGTCCGAATCCATTATTACCGGTAGAGCTTATGAAAGCTCTTCCCGAAAAAGATTCTAAAAGTGCGCCACCACCGTCTACGGCTGAGATCTTTAAAAAGAGGGAATCACCAGCAATATGTGTTCCAATGGTTCCCGTACCCAGGGAATAGCCAACGGTATCAATAACAAAGTTTGCCAAAGTACCTGAACTAACTATGGTGAATGAACCGCTTGTCACGGGTGTTAGAGTTGCTCCATTATCACTTGCTGTCAGGGTATAAGAGCCGTTTTTACTTAGTTCCACATCGGTAAATGTTGCCAGACCAACATCAGTATTTACCGGAGTATAGGTAATGTTACCACCATTAGGTCCTGAATTTATGGCCAGGTTGATCTGTGTTCCGGACTGCGAAACATTGTTACCAAAAGCATCCACAATTTGAACGCTTGGATTTGGGGTAAGAGGAACATTTTTTTCACCATTTGGAGGAGAAACAGTAAAGGATAGAGCTGAAGCGCTTGCAGGATCAACGGTTATTGTAGCAGAACCTAATTGAGAGTATCCGGAAACATTGAAATTGATGGTAATATCATCAGCTACCTGATGGCTCAGATTTGTGAAAGTGGCAATACCTGCTGAAAAGTTTACATCCACATCTCCCTGAAGAGTACCCGTTCCAGTTCCCCGAGAAGCCACTAATTCGTTTCCGCTAAAACTCGTTACTGTATTACCATAAATATCTACCATCTTAACCACCGGTTGCTGAGCCAAGACAACTCCTGCGGTAACTGAAGCGGATGGGGAAGTATCAAAGGCCAGGTTATTTGCCACACCTGGGATCACTGTTATAGTACCTGAGGGGACTGAGTTAAGACCGGATTCATTGGCTTGTATCTCACCTTCACCTACTAAGGTACTGTTAAGGATAGTACTAAAAGAATTGAATTCCGAAGAAAGATTAGCAGTTTCTACATTATCGACTGTACCAGTTACTTCCCAGCTGTCAGCTTCGATCGGGCCAATAAGGTTACCAAACTGATCTCTTGAAATGGCATAAACTTCCAGGTCAGTACCAGCATCAAGATCCTGTACAGGAACTACTACTCCACTGCCATCATCCATAGTTTCAACAGAGATTTCTGCTGGATTTCCAACCACCAGGCTTAGATTTCCATAACTTATTCCGGATGGAACGGCCGTACCCGAATTGGTGATCATCTTAGTACCACTAAGAACCCCGCTTGTTGGTGCGATCTGTATATTTGAAAATGTAATGCGACCGGCGCGATTACCTCCGTTATCACTTGTTTGAGAGACTGTAAACGTAATAGTAGAAGAGGTGGGGGTGGCCGTTGCCGATGAAAGTTGTAGTTTGGTTTGTCCATTCAAACCCGGGGCTAATGTAACGGTGGCAGTAACTGTCTGGGCTGTATTGAATTGCCAACCAGATGGTGCATTCAATACAATGGTACCTAGGGAAATCTGGCCTGCTGCGCTTTCCGTTATCAAAGGTCCTGTTAATGTGGTGTATGTGATAGGGTTAGCAAAATCAGCATTGAGGCCTGTTCCACCAGTAGCTGCGGTAACAGATTGTGCAACAGAAATTGTCTGAAACGCAGCAGAAATCACAAGCACTGTAAACCAACTTATCCAGTTCTTGAAATTCGAAATAATATGAGACTTCGCATAACTCATATCTTACTTTTTGTAGCCCGTCTTTTATTCCAGATCTTTAATATTAGAAACCATTAATGACTCCTGAATATCGAGAAATTACTACTCATTAAGAAATCATTGGGCATTTCTAACAACTACGGAAACAGGACAGGATCAGATTTCGAAAGAGGAGATTACTTAATAAGGGTCATCTTCTTGGTAAATACTCCTTCCGAAGTAATAAGTCGGTAAATATATACTCCGGAGGCCATACCGCTTGCATTCCATTCCATGATGTGTAAGCCTGCTCTCATTTCTTCATTCGCCAGGGTGGCAACCTGACGTCCAAGCATGTCATAGATGGTTAATGTAACCTGACTTTGTATCGGGATGGAAATTTCGATCTTGGTAGAAGGGTTGAAAGGATTGGGGTAGTTTTGTGAAAGCTCAAAAGAATCGGGTAGATCGACAGCATCTTTGCCTGGTTTTATAACAATAACAAAACGGGTATCAGAAGCTTTTGCTTTTGAGGAGATCTTAGGCCTGTCTTTTACATTTCTATTAGGAGCAGTTTTCCCTCGTTCTGAAACAAAATTGAAGGGAATGGTTTTGCCCTCTGTAATTTCATAGATATCCCCAGTCTTTTTGTCTTTAAGGTAGATAGACCAGGCTGATGGAACTCCATCAAAATCTTTAAATTCGAAATTCATTGGTTTTGAAACTGAATATCCGCCGGAATATGCCTCGACCTGAAGAGGGATCTCAATAGGTTTACCAAAAAGCCGGGGTAAGTTGTTAATAGCAAACTTATCACCTGACTCAGCAACTGAACTTAGTTCGATATAGTTTTGAATGCCTGATACTGGCAATAGACGGTATGCGTCAGATTTATCTTTCCCGATACTTGCATAATCCGTAAACATAAAATGTGCAGAGGCCTTTGAATTATCATCTCCCAAAACAATACTGAATTGTGGATGATGAGTCGAATTTCTAAGGTCTGCTTTCCCATTCCCGATAAAAGATCCGCCGGTTGTTTTTGCACCTTCTTCTACAATAAGTGAAGGATCTGCAATAGTATTATCATTGGCTTTTACCCAGAAGCCCTGAAATGGAGCGATCAATCCATTTGTTGGAAGGTCTCCGGTAGTGCCATTCCATGTTTTATACTGGTTTGTGGTGTAATCCCAAACATAGATAACATCGTCAATATCTGTTTTAGTCCAGGCACCGCTATCCCAATCGATCGTAGCAGCATATGGGTTTCCAACCAGATTCCATCCGGTGTCTGCTTCAGCAGTATAGGTCACGCCCAGATCTACAGGGCCTTCATTCTCCTGTCCCTGAACACTAATTGTTATAGGGAATGGGTTATTATAGCGGGTATCTGTGGCAATATCACCAAAAATATAAGTATATAGACCTTGTCCGGGGACCAATGAATTGGAAGCATTGGAAGGAGCTCTCCATCTTTGATTATCAGTTCCTTCATAGGTCTCGTCATAATACAAGACGTTTGGTTGGAGGACTGAATCTAAAGGAAGGCTTGCCGGATCATAGTAAGCACCAGAATAACCCTGGGTGATAATGCCATCAAAAAAATCGTCAAAATCGGAGTCGATAGGAGAGGAGAGGAGTCTCCATCCATTGGAGCCCGTGATAGTATGCTTCATTTCCAGATAACCCGAACCGATAGTTTTGTTGTTTGCAATCAGGTTGTTTCCCGATTCTATCGTAAATGCCCCGGCAGTCAGATATAGAATACCGCTAACAGTCAGGTCGTTGTCAATTGTAACTCCATTGGAATTATTGATTGTAAGGCTGGATACTGTTGAAGGCAGACCTGAACCGGTGATTTGTGCTGAAGTACCGGTGTAATGATATTTTCCTGAAGATCCGAATGTTCTGGTAGTTGTTTGAATATTTCCGGTAGCTCCAGAAGAACTTATTCCATTCGGAGATCCAATCTTTAATGTGCCAGTGGTTACTTCAAAAGTACCGGCGCCTGATATAGTTTTGGTACCCAAAGTGAGTGTTCCTCCACTTCCAACCCTGAGTTTAGATGCGGTTTTAACTTCAACCGAGGTTTGACTGGTGATAGAGGTAGTACTGGCAATAGTAACTACATCACCGTCTCCAACAATAACAGTTGCGCTAGTGGTGTTACCGGGATTTTTTGTAGCAGCTGGACCCGAATGACTAACTCTGGACCAGGTACTGTTAGATGCCCAGTTACCTGATGTGATGCTGTAAAATGTGATTGGGCCAAATTTTGTAAATCTCTTTTTATGATTCACAGACAAATTCCCACCATCTGCACTCACAAAATTATTCATAGTGATCTCATACTCATAATCCTTTGAGAACGGAGTTGTAAACAGAATTGTAGCCTTTGTACTATCAACTCCGGTATTAAGAGTAATACTTGATATAGTGAGAGTAGAATTGTCACTTAATCTTTTTACACTATAATTCGCCGAATTTTGAACACCAGCGGGTATCATGGCCTTGTTGAAAGTAAGTACAACTCTAATAGTATCTGGAGGGGCAGCAGTTACAACAAATGGTGCAGGACTTTGTACGTTACCCGCACCACCGCCTCCTACTTCTCCCTGAACATCAAGCTGATCGTCATCTTCTACAACAACGCCACCGCCATCATTAACAGTTAGGTCTCCGGTGATAGTAACAGTATTCTCGCTACCACCGTCTGTATTGAATACTGCTCCAGAATCAACTATAACATTATGAAACTGGACATCACTTCCGGCAGAAACTGTTTGAGTTGAGTCTCCGCTGAAAACTACTGTACCGGAATCCGGATTGAAATTACTATTGTTGTTGATAGTAAAATCACCTTCTAAAGTGATGGTTGAGTTACCGGCATTCACTTGTCCTCCGGCAGTAAAGGAGGCGTCACCACCGACATTAAGGCTTCCGGAATTGAGATCAATTACCCCACCACTGCTAAGGGAAGCGTTGCCACCAATTGTGATAGAGCCATTATCTACACTCATATTACCATTACTGGTGAAATTAGCGCTACCAGTCACGTATACATCAGCGTTCTGAACATTGAAGTACCCACCACTGCTCACGTTTACATTTGCCATGATATTTACAGTACCAGAACCGAAATTTACGGTACCATTGTTACCAATATTAGTATTGCCGTCAAAATTGATGATTCCTGCTCCCAGGTTTAAAACGCCTCCGCTCTGAACATCTACAGTACCATTGAAATTAGTTGTACCATCGTCTCCATTGTAGGTGTCCAGTACTGTTGTATTACCTTCGATGGCAATATTTCCATTTTGAACATTGAATTGTCCGTCAAATACTGCGTTACCATAAACATGCATGGTTCCATTTTCAGCATTGAAAGTATCGGTAGCATCAGGATGATCGAGATCACCATATATGGTTAGAGTTCCATTTCCAAGGTTAAAGGTTCCTTTAGCATCGATATCAAGATCTTCAGAAATAGTTCCGGCAGTAAAACTACCATTCGTTATATCAACCAGTGCGAGCCCATTAGATGAAAAATTGTTAGAGCCTGAAGATGTGGCTGTCATATTCACATGGCCATTAATGATCCTTAGTTGTGCAGCTCCATTCAGTGTAAGGTCATCTGTAATGGTCAATGTTGCATTATTACGAATCCGAAGTTGATCGCCTGGATTGTTCCACCATGGGTTAATACTTATCGAACGAACGGTTGTATTTAAAGTGATAACAGGTCTTGGAGTAGTATTACCCCTGATCTCAACAGTCTGTCCCGAAGAGGGGACACCGGAAGGAGTCCAGTTTCCTGCGGTGTGCCATGAAGAATCTATCGCTCCTGTCCATACCTTATCCTGTGCAATGAGATTTACACTCATGCATAGCACTGATAGAAAAATGAGTAAAAGATGTTTATAAATTCTGATGGACATACCGTTAAATTTCCGGTCGAAAAAATAACGAAAAACTGCCCAAATGTATTCTAAAACCCAGATTATGAGTGTATTATAACGTACATTAACAGCGCCTAATATTGGAAAAAATTAAGGTTAAGATTTAAGGATTCAATTCGTACGTTTATCGGATCCTAAAGGTATTTTACCGATTCAGAAATGTGTTCATCGAATAAAACTTTAATACTGAGAGCAATTCACTAACTTTGTGAAAATTCAAAAAAGTAAGATTTATGAAAGGAATTGTTTTAGCCGGAGGAACCGGGTCCAGATTGTTTCCACTTACCAAAGTTACTAATAAACATTTATTGCCCGTTGGCGAAAAACCAATGATCTATTATCCAATTGAGAAATTGCTGGAGGTTGGAATAGAAGAAATACTGATTGTTACAGGAACAGATCATATGGGCGACGTGGTTAATCTTCTGGGATCGGGAAAGGATTTTGGATGCCGTTTTACCTATAAAGTACAGGATGAGGCTGGAGGAATAGCTCAGGCGCTGGGTTTGGCAGAGAATTTCGCAGGAGATGATTCCGTGGTGGTTATTCTCGGTGATAATATTTTTGAGAACTCTTTAAATGAGGCCATGGCTAATTACTCAGGAAGTGGTGCACAAATATTGATTCAGGAAGTGCATGATCCTAAACGTTATGGGGTGGCAGAACTTGATGGAGATAATGTGATCTCGATAGAGGAGAAACCAGCAAATCCGAAAAGCAATTATGCTGTAACAGGTATTTATTTCTTTGATTCGTCAGTATTTGAATGCATTAAAACATTAAAGCCTTCAGGGAGAGGTGAGCTGGAGATCACTGATGTGAACAATTATTACATCAAAAAGGGGCAGATGAAAAGTACAATACTCACTGGATGGTGGACGGATGCAGGAACTCATGAATCCCTAAGACATGCAAATAAACTGGTTCAAAATAAAGACGAATGAAGTTTTTGGTAACCGGGGCGGGTGGACAGTTAGGAAGGGAGTGGACAGACTATCTGCAACTGAAAGGGATGAACTTTACTGCTTATAACTCTTCTGATCTTGATATCACTAATAAAGTTCAACTCAATACGGTTATTGGTGAAGAAAAGCCGGATGTGGTCATAAATTGCGCAGCATATACCAAAGTGGATGATGCAGAAGAAAACACGTTAATGGCTTCAAAGATAAATTCAGGAGCGGTTGAGGAGCTGGCTTTAATATGCAAAGAGAAAGGGGCCATATTAGTCCACTACTCAACGGATTATGTTTTCTCAGGAACTGAGGAAGATCAGAAAAGACTTCCAAATGGATACAAAGAAGATCAGGAAGGCAGCCCTATTAATGTGTATGGATCAACAAAAAAAGAGGGCGAAACAGCCATTAAAAGTTCGGGATGTAACTATCTGATAATAAGAGTTTCATGGCTTTGTGGGAAGCATGGAAATAATTTTGTAAAGACGATGCTGCGCCTCGGTAAAGAACGGGATACTTTAACCATCGTAAATGATCAATATGGAAGTCCCAGTTTTTGTGCGAATGTAGTTGAGAATACAATGGTGTTACTCGAACAAAGTAAAAATGGAGTATTTCATGTTACATCTTCAGGACTTATCACCTGGTTTGATCTGGCAAAAGAGATATTCAATCTGAAGGGTTTGAGTGTGAATACTTTAGCTGTTTCATCTTCCGAATTTCCAACCAAAGCAAAACGCCCTTCTTTTTCTAAGCTAAACACTGATAAAATTGCTACCATTGACGGAATTAAAATCGAAAGTTGGAAAGAAGGACTTAAGAAGTTAATAGAGCAGCTTGATCAATGAAAATAGTAGACACACGAATACCAGAAGTAAAGATCCTTGAGCCAAACGTGTTCGAGGACGATCGGGGCCATTTTCTGGAATCATACAGAACATCAACCATAAAAGAGATCGATCCGGATCTGGAATTTGTACAGGACAATATTTCTAAGTCATATCAGGGTACAATTCGAGGGCTTCACTATCAGAAGGAAATACCCCAGGCTAAGTTAGTTCAATGCATAAAAGGAACTATTTTGGATGTAGCTGTTGATATTCGTAAAAACTCAAAAACTTTTGGGAATTATGTAGCAGTAAAATTATCCGGAGATAATCACCGTCAAATGTTTGTTCCTAAGGGGTTTGCTCATGGATTTTCTGTTCTTTCAGATGAAGCAATTGTCCACTACAAATGTTCAGATTATTACGATAAAGAAGCTGAAAGGGGCATCAGATGGGACGATCCTTTGATCAGGATCAACTGGGATATTTCCAGACCAATTTTATCTGATAAAGACAGAAAATTACCACTTTTTTCATCACTTAAAGACGAAGACATTTTTTCATGAAGATCATTGTAACTGGTGGGGCCGGTTTTATAGGCTCAAATTTAATATTGAAATTACACCAAGATCATCAAGACTGGCAGATTTTTAATATTGATAAACTTACCTACGCTTCAGACAGGAACTATTTAAATCCTATCAAAAACTCTGAACGCTACCATTTTAAAAAAGTGGATCTTGTTGACAGGGATGCAGTACATGGTATTGTTTCAACATTTAAGCCTGACGGTGTTTTTCATCTTGCGGCGGAGTCTCATGTAGATAATTCGATCACAGGGCCTGAACCTTTTATTCAGTCTAATATTGTAGGAACCTTCAACCTGTTGGAAGAGTGCAGACTTTTATGGTCATCGGATGATGAAACCTGGAAGAACAGCCGGTTTTTGCATGTTTCCACAGATGAAGTTTATGGTGAGCTGGAAGACGATGGTTATTTCACTGAAACCACGCCTTATGCTCCAAATTCTCCTTACTCGGCTTCAAAAGCAGGTAGCGATATGATAGTGAGAGCTTATTATCATACTTATGGAATGAACGTGGTTACTACCAACTGTTCGAATAATTACGGGCCTCATCAACATGACGAAAAATTGATCCCAACCGTCATCAGGAATGCAGTTCAGCACAATGATATTCCAATCTACGGAAAAGGAGAGAATGTGCGCGACTGGTTATTTGTCCGGGATCATTGTTCTGCTTTGGAAACAGCCTTTCTAAAAGGTAAAGCCGGAGAGACTTATAACATTGGTGGGAATAATGAATGGATGAATCTGAAACTGGTTCATAAGATCTGTGACATCATGAATGAAAAGATCGGAAAGGGACCGAATAGGGATTACAAGAATCTCATCACTTTTGTAACTGACCGTCTTGGGCATGATTTCAGATATGCAATTGATGCTTCAAAGATAAAAAGGGAATTGGATTGGGAACCATCACAGGATTTTGATGGAATGCTGGAAGAAACAATTATGTGGTACGTAAATAAGTACAGCGACTCAGTTAACAATTGAAATTGATTCACTGTACATTCTTACCCGATAATTAGAACATAATTTATTTAGTGTAATGAGTGAGATAAAGTACTGGCTTTGTAAATCGGAACCTGAAAATTACAGCATTGACGATCTGAAAAAAGATGGTAAAACTCCCTGGGATGGCGTTCGGAATTACGCAGCCAGAAACTCAATGAGGGATGATATGCAGGTTGGTGATGGAGTATTCTTTTACCACTCTAATCAAAAACCACCTGCAATTGTAGGAATCATGGAAGTATGCAGCAAGCCTTATCCTGATGCACTACAATTTGATCCCAAGTCAAAATATTTCGATGAGAAAAGTTCAGAGAGTGAACCAAGATGGGTGAATGTAGACATGAAATTCATCAAAAAACTGGATACACCTGTAGATCGTGATATGCTGAAGGTAGAATCATCATTAGATAAAATGGAGCTTTTCAGACTGGGACGCCTTTCCATAACTCCGGTTACCAAAAAAGAGTGGAACAAGATACTGGATATGGCTGGGGTCGAACTTTGACCAAAAGTTTAAAAAGCCTGGTTTCTATACTTCGGATCGTCTGTGCCGGATACAGGAATATCAATTTCCAAACACAGTAGGCAGGTAGTTGTATAGTATTTTATTTTTAAGAACTAATCAGTTTCGGGAAAAGAGCCGTGAGTCAGATATAGATCTTGATCAAAATAAATCAGGATCATATTGTGTCACAGTAACACAATATCTAAATTCTTTACTTGCTTAATAAAACACTTACTCAGGATTAAATGACAATCACTAAAAGACTTTTGGTTTTAACAGTTATTCTGGCCGGAATAATTTCGTGTAAAGAAAGCTCCACTGGATCAGAGGGAAGTCTGATACAAACTACTTCAATACAAAGTGATGTGATGGATATGGAAGTAAATTACTCGGTATATCTTCCGAATTCATATGGTATATCGAAAACGGATTTCCCAATTTTATATCTCTTTCATGGGTTTGGCGGTAACAACAGAGACTGGCCTCAAAATGGAGTTAAAACCATCCTGGATAAGGCAATAGAAGAAGGAGACCTTCCTGAACTTATAGTAGTGATGCCTGACGGTATGGACAGTTTTTATCTTAATGATTATGACCAGAGAGGCCTTAAATACGAGGACTTTTTTGTGGATGAGTTCATACCAGCAGTTGAATCAAAGTACAGAGTGGATGCTGTAAAAGAGAAACGCGGGATTGCCGGACTTTCAATGGGTGGGTACGGAGCTACCTATCATGCTTTCAAACGCCCTGAACTGTTTACATTTGCATACTCAATGAGTGGTGCAATCGGTATTGGGGGTAACACCGTCAATATTCAGAATATGCTGGAAGCAAAGTCAGCTTCGGAGTTAAAAGAACTGCCCGCATTTACTCTTGATTGCGGGGCGTCGGACTTTCTTTATCAGAACAATGTTTCTTTTGGTGATTACTTAACCACGAAGGAAATAGAACATGAGTTTATTACCAGAAATGGATCCCATACCTGGGAGTACTGGACAGAAAGCCTGCCAAGAGCACTTAAGCGTTTAGGAACAGCGCTGAACTAAGGAAGCCACTCATTCCTTAGAACACTATAGTAGATCGAGTCTCTTCTTCGTCCATTTGCAAGCAATGTATGACTACGAAGGACGCCTTCTTCTGTAAATCCACTTCTTTCCAGTCCTTTGCGGGCGCCGATATTAAGTACATCTGTTTTAGCTTCAACACGTTCCAGACCAAGTTCCTCAAAACAGTATTTGAGAAGAAGTTTTTTAACGGATTGATTCAACCCTGTTCCACGTGCACGTTCCGACATCCAGGTCCACCCGATCTCAATTCGTTTATCTCTTTCAGAATAACTGCCCAGGCTGGAGGATCCGATGATCTTGTTGGTTTCTTTTCTGATCACAGCAAAAGCCATTCGTTCTTTTTTCTCAATAGCAGCAACTGCAGTATTGATCCACTTTCTAAGGCTTTCGGGATCAGATAAATTGCTTGTAAAATAGTCCCATACCTTCGGGTCGGAGGTTAGAGATAGCATTTCCTCAAAGTCTGATTCTCTGAGGGGACGAAGGATCACCTCATCATTTTCCAGCGTAAGATCAAAATTGGTCATAAGTTGCTATCAGATTGTAAGACAAAGGCTTTAAGCTTGTCAGCTAAGTCCAGAACATTACCATTATTCTGGTTGGTAAGAATAATAATAGTAAGGTCCTCATCAATCAACCGGGTTATTACCGCCTCATAATTTCCAGATGATCCATGATGAGTATGCTCAACAAGCTCTCCATTTTCGACAACACATTCTCCCAGGGGTGACTGTTTGTTTCCAGCCCTGACATTAGCAGTTTGTGAAAGGAATATCAGAGATTCCCTGCTAATGATCTTATACGAATCAAGCTGGCGGATCCAGTGAGCCATATCTGCTGTGGTGGATTGGAAAAGCACGGATCTGGCGCTGATCTCAAATCCATCAGACTGCAAATCTTTACCAAACGGAATGGCCATTAGAGATGTATCAGGAAAAGGATAAGATTCAGACATAATAGTCGCGTCCAGATCATAAGGAGTGAAGATCTCTTTCTGAACATATTCATAGAACGACATTCCTGCCACAGACTGAACTATTCTGGTGAGCAGGAAGGGGCTATTGTTTGTATATAAATATCCGGTACCCGGTTCAAATTCAAGTTTCTCAAGATTCTGGAGATCAGAATAAATGTCATCATCAGAAATATTCTTATGTCCACCCCAGTCAACCTTAGGCAACCCAGAGGAATATTGAAGTAACTGAGTAATTGTGACTTTATCCGACCATTCGGGGAGATCAGCCAAATGATCAGATACATTATCATTGACATCTAATAAGCCTTTTTCGCTAAGCTGCATTATAGCAACAGCGGGGAATTCCTTGTAAATGGAACCTAAGTTGAAGCGATAATCTGAAGTAAGATTGGTGCTTTTAGATCCATCCACGAATCCGTAAGATCCTTCAAACAAAATGCTGTCATTTTTAAGAATAAGCACATTCCCATTCAGCCTTCCTTTCTTGAATTCATTTTCCAGAAAAGTGTGAATGGTTTGTTGCTGGCAACCAAAAGACAGAATGATTAAAAGTAACGGAAGAAGTTTTTTAAGTGATCCCATAACATAATTAAGTTCGATAATGGGATACGGACACGGATAAAAACGAGACTTGTTTCGGCTTTAACTAAAATTGACAAAGGCGGGATATTTTAAACTTATCAGGTCATTTGTCTGTTTCACTACATCCTTCTCTTTCAAGAGAATACGAAATGGTAGTGATCTTCCACGCTCCCTGATCTTTGAGCAGTGTAAATATGTCCACTCCGCAATGGGAGAATTCATTATTGAGATGAAATTCATAGGGAACCCATGCCATAGCTATCCCATTGTCCACTTTGATATCAAAGCTCAATGGTGTTTCGAGCAGTTGTTCTCCGGGGTTAAAGTTATTGAGATCGGCAGTGAGGAAACGGGTGCCATATCTGGAGGGGGTGCTGAAATTACTAATTGTCCAAACCTGTCCTTCGGGGAAAACAGCTTTTTTCATTAGAAGAGTGTCCTGTTTGGCTAAAGAATCGAAGAATAAGTTCACAACATCTTTGACTGCTTGCTCATCAGCGGACAAGGGAGGAGTTGTTCGGGTACAAGAAATGGGCATTAGAAAAAGGAGGATTAATGATGCAGTTTTCATAATTGAAAATGAGGTTTTACTTGAGAAAATGAGTGTTTTTGAATAGGAGAATAAAAGTCATCAATAATCTTCAATTTTCCGGTCATCCTGAATCTCACCGATATGGTAATAAGCTATGATCTCATCGATAAGGCCATCTTTAATATAATACCATTCGCTTACATCCAGGCTGAAATCGTTCTGAATTCCTGTATATCTCACACAAGCATGGTTATTACCATAGATCGAATCATGAATATCAAAATGGTAGCCAAGAAATTTATCTTTGTTTTTTTGAACTATCTCGAGGTATGCATCCTTGCCGTTAATAGTGCCAAAGGGACTGGTGTGTTTGAAGGAGTCAGTGATAGGGAGCTCCATAAAATTTCCGGTATTCCATTTAGCAAACCAGGTTTCAACAAGGGATTTGGGATTCATAACATCTGGGGTTTATTCTGATTGCATTCTACTATATCCCATCTATTTCTCCAAGCCTGATTGTCGAATTTCAAACTCACATCAATTCGTTGCATATTTGAACTTTGAAATCTGGTATTTGGATGTTGCACAAACTATCTTCCCCTAAAAATTAATAGCTGTCTATGCCCGATATTTCCAAAGAAGTTCATCTGCGTACCAAAGGCGTTTTACCGGTACAGAAATTGAAAATTCTCAGGGATCTTGAAATCCTTGACGCACATCCCGACTACCCGATACAGGACAATCAGTTTCAGCCCAACTCTCTTGACCTGAGATTGGGGGAGAAAGCGTATCGTGTGCGCTGCAGCTTCCTTCCGGAAAATGAAACAGTAGAACAAAAACTTGAAAAGCTTGAACAATATAGCTTTTCATTGACGGATGGCGCAGTACTGGAAGAAAATTGTGTGTATATCATTCCATTACTGGAGAAACTGAATCTACCCAAATCTCATTACTCCATTCAGCAGGGTTATCAAAATGGAAAAGCGCATGATGATGAGGTTCAGCTTCACTCACTGGAAAATTTATCCGCCAAGGCAAATCCCAAGAGCTCCACAGGCCGGCTCGATGTTTTTACAAGAGTAATCACTGATTATTCTCATCGCTTCGAGGAGATAGCACCGGGATATCAGGGGAATTTATATCTCGAAGTGGTTCCTAAATCTTTCTCGATCAAAGTACGAACTGGACAAAGGTTGAACCAGCTTCGTATTCGCCACGGATTTGAAGTGGTTCCAGATCAGGACCTGCTTAGAATTCATGCAACAGATCCGCTTTTGTTTGATGAGAAGATCAAGCCCGTTTCAATGGAGCAGATAAAAGTGAACAAAGGTTTGTTCATGAGTGTGCAGCTGAAAGGTGAATACGGGGAAGTGATCGGTTACAAAGCTAAAAAGCACGTCAACTATATTGATATGGAGAATATTAATCATTATTCAGTTGATGAATTCTGGGAGCCTATTTATGCATCTAAAGATTCTAAATTCATTCTGGAACCGGAAGCCTTCTACATCTTTGCCTCAAAGGAAAGGATCAGGGTTCCGGCCCAGTTGGCCTGTGAGATGATGGCATATGATACAGGTTCAGGAGAATTACGAACTCATTACGCCGGATTCTTTGACAGTGGGTTTGGAGGATCAGTGAATGATAAAGGAGCGCGTGCAGTGCTGGAAGTTCGTTCACATGATGTTCCTTTTATGATTGAAGATGGTCAGACTTTATTCAGTATGCAGTTTGAGCCAAATACTGAGATCCCTGAATTCATCTATGGAACGGATATCGACAGCAACTATCAGGGGCAGGGGCTTAAACTAGGAAAGCACTTCAAACAAGTATGAACCGATTGTTGGTAACGCATTGCATATGCCACTCCCGGAGCTTTGAGGAAATTAAGGAACTAGCTTCTGAACAGAATCTATCCACAGTAGAAGAACTTCAAGCAGAGGATTTGTGCAGCAACAGTTGTCAAATGTGTGAGCCTTATGTAGAATTGATGCTTGAAACCGGCGAGACAGCATTTGAACCAGGAGCATATCTGATCAGGGACCATATCTCATGAACTATTTTTACGCCCCAAAAGAAGACTGGAATGAAGAGCACAGTGTTGATCTGAAGGGGCAGGAAGCACAGCATATTTCAAAAGTGCTGAGGTATAAAGTTGGAGAACGGGTCGCTGTGGCAGATGGGCAAGGCCATCATTTCCGATGTGAGATCACAGAACTTTCTAAACAATCGGTATCAGCCAGAGTAGTGGAAGGTGATTTTAAGCCTGAGCCTGAGCAAAAAAAAGTTCTCGCATTTGGTTCCATTAAAAAAAGAGACCGGCTGGAATATGCCGTGGAAAAGGCTGTGGAGTTAGGGGCATGGGAGATTTGTATTTTTGATGCTGATCATTCAGAACGTTCCCGGATCAATGAGGAGAGAATAAGAACTCAGATCATAAGTGCTTTTAAACAGTCAGGGCGGCATTATTTACCGGCTTTGGTTGTCAAAGATTCACTGGATCAGGTCATTGATTACTACAAAGATCATAAGCCCATTATGGCTTATCTGGGAGAAAGGGAATCAGTCCCATCGGTAGAACTTACTCATCATAACCTGTTATTGGTAGGGCCGGAAGGTGGGTTTTCTGAACGGGAAGCCAACCTGGTGGCCAATCATAGTGGGAGTTTTATCGCACTTGGGAATCTAAGGCTCAGAGCGGAAACAGCTGTAGCTGCCTTACTGTCTCAGTACCTGTATTCTCAGTAAGCCGGGAAGGGCTCGAGATCGGGTTCTACGAATTCGATTCTGGCTTTTTCATCATTGAAAAGGTCGAAACTATAATGAGTAGCCAGTAATTCTTTGAAATCAGTTTTGAGTTCAGGATGTGCTGCTATGAAGACCTCAAAGCTGTCTGCACACGACTTCATCATAAAATGATATACAGCCATTACAGCTGCAATGGTGACAGTTCGGTTGAACTTATCGCCTTTGCCATGGGTGTTATCGAAAGCCAAGATCTGCTCACAAATATTATCAATGGCTTTGTCCGGGCCATATTTTGCAATGTGAATCCAGGCCAGTCTTAAATGGGCCTCATGGGTGAAAAGTACCGGGTCGAGGGTGCAATTAGCAAATTGCTCTTCAAAATCCCCGTTAGCTAGCTCAAAGTGTTTTTCCATCCGGAAAATCTAAAAAGAAAGAGCCAATTTTGGAAACACTCCTAAGTGAACATGAGGTGAACAATTATTTTTTCTTTTTCCTTTTACTAGATTTAGCCTGAGGATTAAAAGCCAGACATTGTTCAACCCAGAATTCGAGTTCATCATCACGGTCAATAGCGGTTGGGTCTACATACAGATACCCCTTCATCGGGCGATTGGTAAAATCCATGGGTTTGGCTCCGGGTTTGCTTATCAGTTCCTGCTCCCTGTCGGGATCGACCCTGGCCATAAGCTGATCATGAATGATACCAATGCACATCTTATCATCCACAAGAAAACAAAGGCCACCAAACATCTTCTTGTCTTCATATTCTATGGATCTTGAATCCAATACATTCTTGATCCGCTCTTCTAAGTATTCATCGTAAGCCATAATTCTACTATTAAGTGATATTCAATAGAATAACAGATACAAATGAAAAAGGGGACAGTTAATCTGTGATTTCTACTGCAAACTGATTAATAGCCTGATGATTGATCCTTTTAACCGTTTTTGTTTCGCCGGTTATTTTTTTGACGATCAGTTTTTCAAAGAAATTCATCTTTTCAAAAAGAAATTCCCCTCCAAACAATCCCTTAGCTAAGGCGTGATTTTTAAGTTCTTCTGGAAAAGCATCCTCAAATTCTTTCTCCGGATCTTCCTGATCCATATGGCATATGAATAACCCCAGTCTTTTATTCAGTAATTCTTCCGAATATTGATTACAGAAGATCCTGATTCCTTTCTGGATCCTTCCGGCGTGGATAGATCCTCCTACAATAACAGTATCGTAAATTGAAAGATCAGCATTAAAACCATCTTTAAG
Source organism: Rhodothermia bacterium (assembly GCA_030427885.1). GTDB lineage: Bacteria > Bacteroidota > Rhodothermia > Balneolales > Balneolaceae > JAUICM01. The sequence goes on from JAUICM010000007.1 coordinate 241,403, forward strand.
ATTTATCGAAGCAGCATTATTGTAACCAAACTGTCTTTTTAAAGTAGTTACAACTTTTTCGGTGGTGCCATGATGGCTCATATAAACGATCAAAGCATTCATATATCTCCTGTCTTTATTTTGTAAACAGGGGACAATACTGAAGCATTATGTAGCAATTAAGAAGATGTTTGGCTTCTTTTAAGAGGCTTTGGCAAACTGAACTGCAAGCTTCCGGCCTCGTTCTTCAAACCCGGATTCATTTATCGGTTGAAGTACAGACCCAAAAAGAGACATGAACTCTTCGGAGTGAGATTCAGACCGCTGGCTTCTCAGGTTAAAGTGAATGTAATTTGACCATAAGAGGGCCTTGATCCTGGTTCTGTCTTTATCCCACATTCTCATTTCAACGGTAAGGCTTTTGTTCGAGAACTTGATGAGCTGTGACTCAATAAGTACAGTTTCCATGGTAATGGCAGGGTTCATGTACATGATCTGACTGGTGCCCACAACCCATCCGATACCCTGCTCTTTCATGAGCTTGTAAAAGTCGATTCCATAATGCTCTAATACCTGATCTTCCCGGGCATTAATAAAGTAATCCAGATATTTCGAATTGTTCAGGTGGTTGAACGGGTCGCAGTCCTGAAACCGGACAGGGGTGTAAGTTTGAAGAATGGTTTTCATAGGGTATTTTTATTTATACCGATCGGTATATTAATGATTAAATTTTTTTAGGTGATCAGTTTCTCCCGGATCATTTCATCAATGTGGTCCATCATATTATTCATGTAGACACGGTCATTATGAGTAGTGGCCATAAATACACTCCCCTCGATCATGGAGTAAATATTCCGGGCTGCTTTTTTAGTGTCGATGCTTTTTTTAAGCTCTCCGGTGCTTATTCCATCTAACAGGATCTGCTCGATTCCAACTTCCAGTTTTCGGGCAGTGGTCTGTGCAAGGCGAAATAGAGAGGGGTTCATATTCTTTGAGTCGGTTCCGACATTCAAAACAGGGCAACCTCCAATAGCACTGGAATAATCATAATAGCCACGATAATAACTTGTTAGTGCATATAGTTTGTCAACGGAACGTTTTGCAGTATTAATGGATGCATTTAAGCGTGAAACAAGATTCCGTACATTGAATTTGAACGCCTCAATAGCAAGATCTTCTTTATTTTTGAAGTTCCCGTATAAAGCACCTTTAGTAAGTCCGGTTGCCTGGGTCAGGTCGGTGAGAGAAGTTCCTTCATAGCCCTTTCTGTTGAAGATAGGAGCAACGGTTTCTATGATATATGAACTTGTATTTTTGATACCCGGGGAATTTTTGATTATCGGTAAATATAAAAATATACCGTTCGGTATCAAATTAAATTTCAGGAAGGAGTTGGTCAAAGAGATATTTAACCTGAAGATCCCCGAAACCATAATGTGGGGTTCGTTTACAGAACTCTCTGAACACTGGTCCAAATTCCTCAGTTTTCAGTTCTTCAATGATCTGTTTCAAGATCTTTACAGGGGTATTATTTTCAACCCGGTCAATGTGAGCTTCAACAGCATTCCGTACAAAAGGAAAGGAGTGAAGCTGTTGAGCCAGCTCATTCATACTTTTTAGATCGTCGTACTGGTAAGCTTTCCATAGATCTGCCAACAGCTGGATTATCTCTCGATCAACCTGAATTTTGTTGTTCAATAATTCCGGAAGAGTATCAGGTTGAAATCCCCCAAAACCATATTGAGAATGAACGGGTGGGCGGACCAGGTAAACAGAATGGGAATATTCACTTTTACTCAGCAGGTGACAGACAAACCAGAAATTGACCTGGCAAAACAGATCGTCTTCGAACCACAGGTTGATCTCTGATCCCGGGGGTATTTCTAGGATATTATTGAATTCAGGTACCGTTTTATCGAAATACTCACCTGCTACATAACCGGGGTATCTCGTGCTAATAAACTGATCTCGTATCTGGTACAGTTCTTCCAGGGTTTCTGCTTTAACAGGTCCATCGACGAGTGCTTCTCTGGCTACGATCCGTTCACCTGAAACAGAATCAGGTAGTTGCTGAAGCAGGGCGTCACCATTAAGAATATGATAGGTTTTCATTTTTTGCGTTCTCCCAGGTATACTATTCCTTTTCTATGCAGGTAGGATATATATTCTGTGCCTTCGAACTCATAGACAGAACGTTCCGCTGTTTTTTTGAGTTTACGAAAAAACTTCATGTCTGCATGGTAATCTTCTAAACTGTAATACATATCCGGATCTGTATCAAAATCTGATTCGGAATAGGTTTCATAATCCTGAACTACATCCCATGTGAATTCATCAGCTTTATTTCCAACGGCATTGAAAAATCCTTCTGTGGGCTCTTTATCTCCGAGCTTTTCAGGGAACGTTTTATCATAGAATTTGAGAAAATCGCCGGTCGCACACACTACCTGAGATCTTGAGAACCGTTCATGGTAGATCCAAAGCTTCAGGTAGTACGGCTCTCCAAGTGTATCAAGTTGTGCCTTCCATTCATCATGGATCTCAAATAGCCCCTGTAACATTCTTTTCCTGATCTTACCTCTTGGTTCCGGAATTTCACTGTTCAGGACACTGATGCCGCTCCAGGGGTGAACCCATATTTTAGCATAGTCCCGCTGACTATCCAGGTTGAGTTTTTTATTCCGTTCGATCCATTCATCCACATCCTTCAGGAGTCTTTTTTGACCCCGGATCTTTTTATAACGCACTGGCACTGCTAGCTTTTAATTCTGAGGTTCTTACTAATTGCTTTGAAAAAAGGCGTGTATGGTACACTGTTCATCACTTTCAGATCCTGAAAAACAGAAGTGTCTTCCGAAAGGAATTCAAATAATTCATCCAGACTGTTGTTTTTGAAAAGCTGTTGAAAAACGCGCAGACTTTCTTTCTGAGAGTTTGAGATGATGTGAAGTAAAAGCAGATCGTAATACCGGTACCGGAATTTTGAAGGGGGGACCGGTATGGGTTCCTCACCATTAATGATCGAATCGGCCAGCTTACTGGTATATTTCTGAATCCTGGTGAATGTATAACCAGTGCTGGGTTTAGTCTGTCCACCCACGGTTCCGATATTCAGAATCTTACTGGTGTAGTAGGGATCAGGTGAACGATCGTCCATGGGAATTTCGCCATATTCTTTTCTCTTTACTTCATAGTCCTCTTTGTTCAGACCATGTTTCTCCTTCAGGTATGCTCTGATCTTTTTCCGGTACTTCTTTTTCTTCTTCAGTGGCTTCTTTGAAAAAACAGTGAACTCCACGAGTGCACGATTCTCCTTGTATGGAAGCACATAAATAAAAGCCAGTCCTTTTTTAAAGTCTTCATCAAAATCCATGATGGTAAATGTTTCCGGATCGAAGACGGGTTTATTTGTCTTGATCTCCATCCCATAGAAATGCTGAATGATCGGATATTTGAGTTTCTTTTTGTCGAAACCGGAAGGATTGAAAATACTTTGGAAGATGAAATTAGCCAGATAGGTATCACTGTTTTTAGTAACAAGAGCGGCCTTGTTCTTATTGGACGAAAAATCCAGAATACCTTCTTCAAGGAGTTTGAAGTTGGGATACTTCTTCAGCTCTATCAATACATGTTCTTTAAAATCACTTTCCCTGATGCAGTGATAGGTATATTCATTCATATACAGAAAAGCATCGAAATCGAGTGCGCTGAAAAAAGTTTTACGCCACTTTTTATAAATGATCTGGCTGAACGGGGGAGTTTCCTTGGTCCAGAAGCACCAGGTCTTATTATTGGATGGAGCAAAGCTGGAATCAACGAGTAAAACATCCCCTTTATAACCGCCTTTCGCCAGGTACCAGGCCAGGCTAAGTCCTGATAGTCCTGCACCCGCAATGATCAAGTCATACTTTTTTACATCAGCCATAAGTGTTTAGTTGAAAGGCGTGTGTATTATGCTGATAATCTTTCATGGATTAATGACCTGATAATATTTGAAGAAAACGACAAAGCAAAATCAAAATATGATTGATCTGAGAAGTGATACAATTACAAGGCCAACACAAGGAATGCTGGAGGCCATGACCAATGCAGCTGTAGGGGATGATGTGTTCGGAGAAGATCCAACGGTGAATGCGTTCCAGAAAAAAGTTGCTGAATTATTCGGAAAAGAGGCCGGACTGTTTGTTTCGAGCGGTACTATGGGTAATCAGCTGGGAATAAAAGTACATACCGAGCCGGGCGATGAAGTACTTATTGATGAAAAAGGACATGTTTTCAATTACGAAACAGGAGCGGCATCTTTTTTATCTGGAGTGCAGCTTAATCCACTAAAAGGAGAGCGCGGAAAACTGAGTGTTGATGTTCTGAAGAATAGAGTTCGTGGTTTATATGAATGGGAACCCAGAACGAAAGTGATCTGCATAGAGAACACAACCAACAAGGGGGGTGGGGTGTGCTATACTGAGCAGGAGTTAAATGGTATATCTGAATTCGCAACAGATCATGAGCTTATCATTCACCTGGATGGTGCAAGGATCTGGAATGCCATCACGGCCAGTGGAGTTAAGCCGAAATTCTTTGGAGAGATCGCTGAGACCATTTCCGTTTGCTTCAGCAAGGGTTTGGGGGCACCAGTAGGGTCAATGCTGCTCGGACCAGAGGAGAAGATCAGGAAGGCCCGCCGGTTACGCAAAATGATGGGAGGAGGAATGCGCCAGATCGGACTTCTTGCAGCTGCCGCTGATTACGCTCTCGAAAAGCACTGGCCACTGCTGGAAGAAGATCATCGCAGAGCCAAAGCATTTGCACAAACAGTAAGCGAGTGTAGTCAGCTATCCATTGACCTGGATTCAGTGGAAACCAATATTGTGATCTTTGATGTGAAGGAAGGAGGAGCTCCGGCTGCGTTGGCCAAACTGGCTGATCAGGGAATACACATGGTTCAGTTTGGAGCGGATACCATACGGGCTACTTTTCACTTTCAGGTGGGGGATGCGGAGTTGGAGAAAGTTATTAAAACTATAAAAAGTTTATTTCGTTGATCTCAAGGTGCTTTTTAAATGGCAATAGCAATCAATCATGAGTACTAAAAAAGTTGATGTTGCAAAAAAGCTGAATATTGACAGGCTTATTAGAGAAAAAAAATATTTGGTTGATTCTGACCCACCAGGTATCGCATGATTCAAATGAATCTGTAAAGACAGATAGAATGCTGTTAAAGCTAGTAGAAAAGGAAAATATTTGATGTTAAATCTGTTTCCCATAGATATATATAAAACTAATATTTAAAAAAACTATCAAGCTTTCATTCTGAAACACATATATTACCCCGAAATCAAGGTTAAGTATAAGGTTATGAGTGTATCAAAGAAGTTCTGGATCGCCTCTCTTTTTACATTGTTTGTAAGTAATCCCTTACTCGCCCAATCCGGGAAAGTCCTCATGTTCGTTTCCTATGAGGACACCTACTACTCCGAATACATTGTGATGAAGGAAGCTTTGGAGGCTTCAGGGTATGAAGTGGAAGTACGAAGTGCAGGGCCTGATTCAGCCTCTGTGTATATGCTGCCCGAGGGAACAGATATCGAAGAAACAGCCAATTCACTTTCCGGAAGCAGTTATGCAGAATTTACCAGCCAGTTTGAAGCTTCATTCGGGCGACCATGGAATGAAGATCTGAATGAAACGCCAGATTTTATTCCGGTAGATGGCCTGATTCAGGATTTAGAAGACATGGACGGGTACTTCGCTTTGGTGATCGTAGGAGGGACAGGGGCTATCGACTATCGTTTTGACGATACTTACTCAACTCAGGGAGAAGGAGAGCGACAGCTAAGTGCAGCAACTGTTCAGGCAGCAGCGGAGAAACTAAACGAACTGGCTAACGAAGCGATCGACAGGAGCATGCTCTTGTTAGCTCAGTGTCATGGAGCCAGTCTGCCGGTTTTCTGGAAAATACCGGATGATGAAATGAATTCGGGGAGTTCGGTACTGAAAGGAGAATACGCAACAGGATTTCCGGAAGAGGAAACATTCACAATTCTGGAGGAATTTGAAGTAAACTATCTTCCCGTAACTGGGGTAGTGATATCAGATCCAAATGAGGTATATCAAAACGGAGAGCCCACAAACAAGATTATTACTACCCGTGATTGGTATCCCCAGACAGTGATCCATGCCGCGAAAGCATTCAGGAATATTTATGAAACAATAGTAATTACTGAACTTCCGGTTGAAGTATTAATTATTCACGGTGGAGCTATAAATCCAGAGAATTGTTCTGCAGGCAACAGAGTGAATGACGTGCCCTGTAATTATGGGACAGGAGATGATTTACCTGCTGATTATACAACGATCGCAGGAATGCTGGGAGCGGAGTATTCTGATGATGGGTTCATTTTTGATGTGGATGATGTCAATTTAACGAGTGAAAGTCTTCCTGTATCCACTTCAGATTGGGCGTCATATTTTGGTTCTCATGATGTATTGATTTTCTTTAAACACTGGTCTACCGGTTTATCGGATGAGATTCAGAATGCAATGGTTGTATTTGCAGATAATGGGGGAGGAGTGCTTGGAATTCATCACAGTATGTATAATGATATTGACGGCCCCCGGAATAAAGATATTCTGGCTGATGAACTCTTTGGTGCGGAATCACCGGCATCAGGCTGGTCTGCAAACCTGACAAACTATGATCTGTTAGTTACCAACCAGGGGCATTTCATAACCACGTATAACATTAACTTTGAGGAAGCAACATCCACACCAACCACCTGGAATGAAAACCCTCTTCCGGATGGTAGCAATCCAAGTTTTTCTCACTACCCAAGCTTCCAGATCTACGATGAGATCTATAACAATATGAGTTTTGTGGAAGGGGTTGAGTTTGGTGAGGAAGTGGGACAGATCACACCTATTCTGTCTAATGGCCAAAGTCCATCCGGGCAAGTTCATACTTCAGGTTTTGTACGCCGGTTCAATCCCTCCGATGATGCGAGTGAAGGAAGAGTAGCTTATTTCGAACCTGGTGAGAGAAGGGAAAGTTTTGAAGAAGGGTATCCATATACTCAGATCATACGAAACGCTGTGGTCTGGACAGCTAATATGCCACCATGGCCACTGGCGATTGAAGAAGTATCAGACAACCCGTATGGGTTTTCAATTGAAGGATTCTATCCAAACCCTTTCAACCCAAATGGAAAGGTAGAATTTACCCTTAGACAACCGGGAGAGGTACAGGCATATCTTTACAATACAATGGGACAAAAAGTAACGGAAATCTATTCCGGCATGATGAATTCTGGAAAACATCTAATGAATGTAGATGGAACGAACCTGTCCAGTGGAATCTATCTTCTTCAGATCCGGTATATGAATCAGGTTCAGTTTGTAAAGATCAGTCTGATCAAATGATCAAAGCTTTCCTGCTTTGACTTGTTTGTCTGCATAATCAACTGCACGGGCTGTAAGCGCCATATAAGTGATACTTGGATTCTGAGTTCCGGCGCTGGTCATGCACGCACCGTCAGTCACAAATACATTGGGTACGTTATGGATCTGATTCCATTTGTTCAGTACGCTGTTTTGGTCATTATGGCCCATGCGGGCAGTTCCCATTTCGTGGATACAGGCACCAGGTGCTGTTTCTGAGTTATAAGAGCTGATATTCTCACATCCTGCTGCTTCCAGCATTTCAACGGCACAACGAACACCATCTTCACGGAGCTTCTTCTCATTCTCACGAAGCTGGGCATCAAAGGTGATGATTGGCATGCCGTGTTTGTCGCGCTTATTAAAGTTGAGCTCCATTTTATTGTCATGGTACGGTAGCATCTCACCAAAACAGGAGATACCAAACGACCAGGGACCCGGTTTAAAGATCTCATCCTTGAGATCAACCCCCAGAACTCCTGCCGGAACATTCTGTGAACGGGTTGCTCCGCCCTGATACCCAAAACCACGGAGGTAATCTTTTTGTTTAGTCTCTTCATCGATATTACGGAAGCGTGGAATGTAAATTCCACCCGGTTTGCGGCCGTAGTAGTATTCATCTTCAAAGCCGGGAAGTGAACCACTTGCACCCATACCGTAATGGTGATCCATCAAATTGTGGCCCAGTTCTCCACTTTCATTTCCGAGTCCGGTTGGGAAAGCATCAGAACGGCTATTCAATAAAATAGCTGTAGTTCCGATGGTACTTGCATTGCAGAACACTATGCGGGAGAAAAATTCCATTTCCTCACCTGTATTAGAATCTTTGACCCGAACTCCGGTAGCCTTACCTGTTGAGGCATCATAAACGATCTCACTTACAATACTGTCAGGTCTGATCGTAAGGTTGCCCGTTTCCTCGGCAACCACTAGAGTAGATGAAAGGCTGCAAAATGGTGCACCATACGGACATCCACGCCAGCAACGATCTCTGGCTACACATTGGCCTCTGGTTCCTTTATGAACTTCAGGATCGTATTCACTCAGGTTGGCGACCCGGCCAGGAGTGAGTATCCGTTCCGGGTATTTTTCCCGGATCTTTTCTCGGACATGCTCTTCCACACAATTCAAAGGAAAAGGTTTTAAGAATTTTCCATCGGGGACCTGTTTCAGACCTTCGGCCTGTCCGGCCACACCAACGAATGTTTCCACATAATCATACCATGGTTCGATATCTTTGTACCGGATAGGCCAGTCGGTGGCAATGCCTTCTTTCAGATTGGCTTCAAAGTCTATATCACTCCAGCGATAACAATGGCGGCCCCACATGATCGAGCGTCCACCTACATGATGGCCCCGTATCCAGTCAAAACGTTTCTTTTCGTCATACGGATATTCGTCATCCTTATTGATCCAGTGTTTGTTATCCTCATTAACCCACCAATTCAAACGGTTTTGTTTGAAATAATGCAGTGCGATTTCCTCTGCACTTACACGGCCATGATTCTTGAGGTCCCATGGATCAAGATGGGCAGTTGGGTATTCTCCATGCTTCACCATTCTGCCTCGTTCAAGGACGAGTGTTTTATATCCTTTGGAAGTGAGTTCCATGGCAGCATAACCACCACTGATGCCTGATCCGACTACGATCGCATCGTACGTATTTGCCTGTGTTGCTTTGATATTCAAATTCATAGTGACCAGGCCTTTCCACCTGTACTTTCCACTGTTGCACAAGGATCATAATATCCTGGTACCGGGAGGTAGTTTAAATAGTTTTCTCCGATCTCTTCACTGAGGAGGTAATAAGTGATGATCAGTTGTTTCATTCTCAGATACTCCAATTTTGCAGAGGAGTTTTTCCCGCCATCCAATTCCTTCAGTGCTTTGAGCTTAGTCTCATTCTCAGCAGAAGAAAAAGCTCTATTCCCAACTTCCTTATTTAAATGATCCATCAAGGAATTAAAATTTCTCAGGATGTTAGCATGTACATTCTTTGTATACACCTCAAAGATGAAGCCATCTATGGTTCCCGGAACACCCACTTCTGAAGCGGAAGGGGAGTCTGTTTTTGGAAGTATGGTATCAGCCAGAGCTGTTAGAAATTTAAACTGATCGTTATTAAATAGCCGGGGTTTGTAATCAGGGCCAGGATTCAAAAACCTGCTGGCTGTCCCGGAAAGTATGGAAGCTGATAACGGAGAACTTACAGCAGCTCCAGTGAGCATAGCCACATACTTTAAAGCATCACGTCTATTCATAGGAAATGGTTGGTTGGTCAAAGATTATAATCAATTCTTTTTAATAACCAAATGAAGGACGTGCGACGAAGGTCAATAGTCTTTCGTCATTCGGCAATGGTGGTTCACATAAGTTTCTTTTCGAAGCAAACGCTGTTTTCTATGCCTACATATTGCCCATAATTTGGGATTGAAGTGTATCCGTTCTTTTCATAGAGATTTATGGCGTCTGGCATACGTCTTCCTGTTTCCAATACAGAACGGGAATAGCCCAACTCAACCGCCCATTTTTCCAGTTCGATTAGTACTTTGGTGGCAATTCCTAAGCCCCGAACATCCGGATCGGTGAACATTCTTTTTATCTCCATGGTCTGGCTGTCGAATTCTTTGATAGCTCCACATCCTACAGGTCGATCCTGCTCATACGCAATGCTCACGTAGTTCAGCTCGTCGATCTTATTATGCTGGGCGTAAAAGACATGCTCATCTCCGTCGATGGCCGCCAGATAAGCATCAAGTTTGGCTACCAGTTTGACGAAATCAGGATTAGAGGAATTGGTACGGGTCAGTTTCATGGCAGATCTGTTTCAGCAATAGGCAATAACCTTGAATCTTCCAACGAAGCGGTACGGTGACCGGCTATTTTCAGGTAGGGGGCATTCTGAGCGAATTCCATGAACTTAGCGACGCTCTGATGTTTAACCAGCAGCACCTCATCCCATTCTTCATTGTCCGGACCAATCAGAAACTGTCCGCCTTTTCCCATGAAAATGACTTCGCTGCCAGCTTCTTTCAGAAAGGGCAGGGTCAGGTCAATATAAAGCTGATAGGCTTCCCGGCCGCTTAGCTCTTTCCCCGGATCGAGTTCCGGTAAGTCTGAGTAATCTGCTTTTTCTTTGAATTTGAGCAGATTCAGCATCACAACTTCGCCTTTAATTCCTCTTCGGTAGAAAGCAATTCCCGCTTCCTGAGTTGCATCAAGATATGTTTTACTCATGGTATCAGATTAATCTAGGTCCAGTCAAAAGTTTCGGTTTCACCATTTAATCTCCATTTGTTGGGAGTAGGGCTATCCATCCAGTTTAAAGGTTCTCCAAGTGGTAATTCCCGGGATGCCAGCTCGAAACATTTTTTAATTACATCTTTTTGAGCATTACCCGTTGCTTCAGGCTGAGCTGATATGAATAAAGGAGTTCCACTTTTAGCTACTAATTCCATCCACTGCTTATTTTTAGCCCAATCCACTTTTGGTGTTAATCCTACGCAATCGGCATCTGCTGAATAAAAAGTACCATGGTGAATTCCTCTAAATGCTAGTGTATTTACTCCCATTTTGAGGGTTCTTTCCCATTCATTCCCTGAAGTATCATCTCCAATACGATTCAGTTCAAACAGACCTGCTGAGAGATGGCTGAATGTATTACAACCAATAATGTAGGTTTCTCCGGCTGCTTCCCGGATCTTTCGGTACATATTGAGTATGATCTCAGCATTGGTTTTGCTGTTGTCATTCATGCCCCAGTCACCTTCCGTCATGGTTTTAGCTTCAAGCATTTGAAATCCCCATTTTTTGAAAATATCGAAACTGGTGTAGTCAAATTTGACCAGCTCATAGCCCCATTCATTGTAGAGTCTGAAATAGCTTTGGATACGCTCAATATTCTCAGGGATACTTGGATCAAGCACCGGCATACGTTCTGAGGAATTGGATAACATAAGCGATCCTGGATCATTTACTCCTCCACAAAGTGGACGTGTCCAGATGCCAGGCCTCATTCCTGCTTCAGTTATTTTATTGGACAGCTTAGCCATGTCTGGGAATTTCTTGTTTGGGGTGCTCATGTCTCCCCAGCTGCTGTAATCCGGAATAGAAGGAGAAGGCCCAAACCATCCGGCATCAATTACGGAGAAGGGACGATTGCTCAGGCCTTCCGCCATAGGTGCCATAAGCCTGGTGTGTTCCATTATCAGGGCATCTGAATTATCGCCATAGCTGAAATACCAGTCATTTATTCCATATACAGGTTTAAGTGGCATTCGGGGGCTTTCACACATTACCGTCATAAACCTTTTTGAGGCCTCAAAAACAGATTCTTCCTCAAAACCTTTGAAAGCTACGATTTCAGCAGCAGTTAATGTGCGATCGCCAAGTTTAACTCCTTTGCTCCCTGATCTCAGGTCCATAACCAGATTCATACTTGTATCACTAACCCTCCATAAACAGAATGAATTAGTGCCTGTTTTAACTCCAAAACCATTGGTTGTTTTGCCATCATGCTCAAGAAAATACCAGGGTAAAGATTCATCTTCCGAATGCTTATGCCAGCTTAAATCACCATAGGTTCGCTCCCAGTGATCGTTCAATATGCTGGAAGAATCAGCATGTGGAATATCCCATTTCAGGGTTATTTCGCTAAGTTCTATTCCAGGTGCCTGAACTCTGACTTCCAGACTATCTGAGTTTGGAACCAGCTCCACGCCTATATTTTGATACTCCCATCGTTCACCGGTATTCCTGAACAGATCTACAACCTGCTGATTTATCCGGGCAGTAACGGAATCCGGAAATTTCATCAAAGTGGGTTTTTTTCCTGAGGAACAGGAAACAGGAAAGGAATAGGTTAGTACTGCTGCCAGTGAAAAGCCGGTAGTTTTTAAAAAATTCTTACGATCCATTGATTTCGTTAAAATTCAAATTTCTATTTAAGACTCTCCATCCATTCCCACATCCGGTCAATCCAGCCCCGCAAATGACCCCCTCTCTGAACTGCAAAACTGAATCCGTGTCCTCCATATGGATAAATATGCATTTCGGATGAAACACCGTGTTGCTGGAGAGCTTCGTAAAAAAGCAGACTGTTCTTTACAGGAACAGTTTCGTCATCGGATGAATGAATCAGAAAGGTTGGGGGTGTATTTTCGGTTACGTGTAGTTCGTTGGAATATAAGTCGATCATTTCCTGCGATGGATTATCTCCTAACAAACTCAGGCGGGAGCCTTCATGAGTGATTCCCTCTTTCATTGAAATAACCGGGTAGATGAGCATGAGGAAATCGGGTCTTGCACTCACAGTATCGATCGAACCGGGATCATAGAATCGTTGGTCATTAAAATCGTACTTAGTCCCCAGGGTTGAAGCGAGATGACCACCGGCGGAAAATCCAATGGCTCCGATCTGATCCGGGTTAATATTGTATTCTTCAGCATTGGCCCGAACAGTGCGGATGGCCCGCTGAGCATCCTGAAGGGGAGCTTCGTTACCAACAATCAAAGATTTGGAATTTGGTAAGCGGTATTTTACCACAAAAGCAGCATAGCCTTTACTGTTGAACCATTTCGCGAACTCGGTTCCTTCCCAGTCATAGGCTAGTCCCATGTAACCACCTCCCGGAAAAATGACCACAGCTTTGTTATTGGCATTTGCTTCAGGAGGGAGAAATATCTCCAGCTCAGGTGTTTGAATATTCATGAGCCAGAGTATCCTGTCATTCGTAAAAGACTCCTTCTCATCCGAAGACTGATGGTTAGGTATTCCTTCTGGGTATAAAGGTATTATAGTGCTTTGGGCGAAGGTGGGCGCAAGAACACCAACGCAGATCAGGATAGTAAAAATGAATGTTTTCATAGTGGTCAGAGATTATCCGATTTCAGGAAACATTCAAAATGAAATAATGTCCAGGTTCCTCATAAAATTGAAGAACCTGGTTGTTCGAAAAAGATTTGATCTACCTTTCTTTCCTTTTTTCAGCTTTTGCTGCTCTTTTTTCCTTCAGGGTTTTTGTTGGAGCTTTCTTTGATGAGTTTTTAGGGATCGATTTTTCTTTTGACATGTTAATCACCTTAATAATGATTTATGATTCTAACTGGTTGGTGTTTCCAATCATAAAAAATCATACGCTAATATAGCATAAAGGAAGATTATTGCGTCATTCAAAAAGAGAGAAATGAATTATAAACTTTCCGCTAATACATCAACCACGTTGTCGATATCCTGCTGAGAAATAACTAATGGCGGTACGATTCTGAGAACATTTCCACCTGCTGCATTCGACAATACTCTTTGTTCGAACATCTTTTCTACCACAGGTCTGCCCGGAACCGTTAATTCAACACCGATCATAAGGCCGAGACCACGAACATCCACTACTTTATCAGAACCAGCTGTTTTTTGTCGGATCTGGTCCATCATGTATTCACCTTTCTCGGCAGCCTGTTCAACCATGTTTTCTTTTTGGATGGTTTTGAGGCAGGCGTTGCCAACCGCACAGGCGAATGGGTTTCCACCGAAAGTAGTACCGTGATTCCCATAGGTGAGGGCAGAAGCGATTTCTTCTTTTGCCATAACTGCGCCAACAGGTATGCCACCAGCCAATGCTTTAGCGGCCGCCACAATATCAGGTTTGATCCCATAATGTTCGTAGCACCAGAATTTTCCGGTTCGGGCCACTCCGGTCTGTACTTCATCAATGATGAGAAGAATATTCAGATCATCACAAAGCTGACGCACTTTCTTAACGAATTCCTGTTCCGCAACGTGAACCCCGCTGTTGCCCTGTATCAATTCAAATGCGATGGCAACAGTATCTTTATCCACAAGTTGTTCTAAAGCCTCCAGATCATTGAATGGAGCTTTCTTAAATCCCGGTGCAAGAGGGGCGAAGCCTTCCTGATAGTTCTCGGAACTCATGGTAATAGTGGTAACGGTTCGTCCATGGAATCCCTTTGCCAGTGAAATGATGTTTCCGGTCTTGCCCTGCTGATGTCCCCATTTACGAGCCAGCTTAATGGCACCCTCCATTGCTTCCGCACCACTATTGCAAAGGAACACTCGTTCCAGACCTGAAAGATAAGACAGACGTTCTATGAACTCACTTTGTGCTTCAGTGTAATAGAAGTTTGATACATGCAATAACTTGTCTGCCTGTTCTTTAATAGCAGAGACTATTGCAGGATGACAATGCCCCAGATTATTTACGGCAATCCCTGCCAATGCATCGATATATTCCACACCATTAGTATCCCAGACCCGGGCACCAAGGCCTTTTTCAAGTGTTACCGGGAATCGGTTATAGACCTGGAAATGATATTGTTTCTCTAGCTGTTGCGCGTGATCCATGTAGTAATCTTGTTTGATGAAGCGCAAAGATAATCAGAAAAGAATGAAAGGCACAGAGTGATGAAAGTCTGATTTTTACAATTCAATTGAGTATAAATTTATTAATATGGTCGAACGAAAGGAATAAACTGAGAGATGATGAAGAGAAAAGTGTTAACATGGATTTCATTAATGATGCTTCTTGCGATCATCAGTTGTAAGGAATCACCTACCGATCCTCCGATAGCAGCATTGAAAACCCCTCAAGGTCTGATGGTTTCAGAGGTAACATCTGATGCTTCAGTAGTGAGCTGGGTAGGTAGTGCTGAGGCAGACTACTATCTGGTTGATGTTGCCTTGAATGAGAATTTCACAGAATTCACTCCCGGTATGCAGGGGATGAAAACATCGCATAACTCCTTAAACCTGGTCGATCTGCTGGAAACTACTTCTTACTTCGTAAGAGTACAGGCGGTACGTGGTGAAGAAAAAACAGAGTACACAGGAACTGTAGAATTTCAGACCTGGCTATTAACTCAATCGTTTATCATAAAAGCATTAGATGGAGTTGAGTTACATGGATCAAGTCGGTTCCCGGAAGGAGATGGTCCTTTCCCTACTATTATTTTCTGCCATTCGGCGGGAAGTGATGAAACTGAATGGTTTGATCTGAGTTTCTTTGGAGAACTTCACAAACTTGGTTACGGGCTTATCACTTTTGATAACAGGAATCATGGACAGAGCGGGGCACATCCGGGTACGGAATCAGATCCGCAGGCATACATTGGAGCTTTGTTAACAGACCCCGAAGGTATTCCGGTTGATATAAGGTCGATCGTAAATTATGCAAAAGTAGAACTCAGAGAAGCAGATAATAATAACATTGGGATCATTGGAAGTTCAATGGGAGGAAACCTCGCGCTGGTTGCTATAGGTCATGATGCACTTGATATTACAACCGCGGTTTCACTTTCTCCCAGAACGGATGCTGTAAGAGACCTTTCTTATGGTATTAATGATTTTATGCTGAAAAATACCTTTTATATAGCATCAGAGGATGATCAGGATGGTGCCAGAAAAATGTGGGCGGAAGAACTTAACTCAGCTACTTCCGGAGAAAAGAAGATCAGGATCATTTCCGGAAATGCACATGGATCAACTATAATTTCAGAATCAGTTGAAGTAAAAGACGAGATTATTCAATGGCTTGAAGTTATGTTTTCCCTGAGATAGTGAATGTATTGTTCACAAATTGAAGATCAGAATAGCCGGCGTACAGTTCGGGATCTATTCCAATGAAATTCAAGGGGTTGTAAAAGCACATATCGAATAATTCTTCAGCACGAACCAACTCAAGTGAAGCCAGATAATTCATGCATTCCAGCATAGTAGATGAAGAACCAACCAAATACCCTTCAACAGGATTGTACAGCTTACCTGATTCGTCCAGTTTAATATCTAATCCAAGACTGGAATATTCACCAGGAGGCATTGCCGCAAAAGGGGAGGCATCACTTACTACAATGAGTTTGTCCGATGATCTCGTGAGCAGAATCAGTTTGATGAACTCATCAGGGATATGATGTCCGTCTGGAATGAACATGGCTGTCAGTTCATCTGAAGCAAGTCCTGAAATAATAGAATTACGGTGACGATCCACCCAATGTGGATTTGCATTACCAAGATGGGTAAGGCCAGTTGCTCCACAACTCACGAGCTTTTGAATAGTTTCATACTGAGCCAGCTGATGCCCAAGAGAAATAGTAATACCACGTTCAATCGCATATTTACAAAGTTCTCCGGCACCCTGAAGTTCGGCGGCAATAGTGAAAAGTTTAATGGAGTTACCCGACCATTCGATCAGCTTTTTGAAGAGCTCGAGATCATGTGTTTTTACGTCTTTAAGTGGATGAGCTCCACGAGCGCCGTCTTCCGGAGATATAAAAGGTCCTTCAAGATGAAAGCCCAACACCATTCGTTTAGCAAACTCATTTTGTTCGATCGCATTTCTGATCAATGGAAGGTTTCGGCGATAGACTTCTTCTGAGGAGGTTACAATGGTGGGAAGGAAACCGATCGTTCCTTTTTTCCACAGAGCATGACAACTTTTAATGAAATCCTCTTCGGTCAACTCAAGTGATGAGTAATCGACTCCCACACAGCCGTTTACCTGAAGATCAATAAATCCTGGAATAGTCATGAAAGATCTGTTTTTAAGCTTTCGTAAAATGAATCGTTTGTAATGCTTTTTTGTCCGTCATTCAGTATAAAACCTGACACGGTGTAGACGAAAAGTGAAACCAAAACCGGACTTATGATCTCGGTAACCTGTGAAACATCAATACCATATTTTGTAACCGCAAAGGTGATCAATCCTGCAAAAATTGAGGAAATAGCAGAAATGGATCCGCTTTTCTTGAAGGCTTTAAGCAGCCCGAAGAGCATGGGAATAGCAATTGGGCCTACAAGGGCGCCAAACCAGCTTATGATAAGTCCAAACACGCCTCCAAAGGCTTCGGCTTGAGTTGCCATAACTACTGTAATAAATGTGAATGTGAATGTTACAATCCGTGCAATGAACAAAGAGTTTCTTTCCAAATCAGCAGTTTTTCGGGATATCAGCTTTGGGAGTACATCCCTGGTGATAACTGCTGAAATGGTATTCACATCTGAAGAGGTCATAGACATGGTATTGGCAAACATGGATGCCAGAACGAGCCCGACAAGCCCGCTGGGTAATAGTTTCTGGGTGAGTAAAGCATAGGATGTATCCGGAGCTTCAAGTCCGGGAATCAATATCGGAGCTACCCACATTGGGAAAAAGAGGATCAGTGGCCAGGCAAGATATAAAGCTCCTGAAAGTTTGGCTGCCTTAGTTGCACTAGCACCATCAGGAGATGAGATATATCGGGTGGCCAGATTCCATGTTCCGCCATTATAGCTCAGAAAGTTTATCAGAAGAAAAGAAAGTGCAAACCAGATAGAATAATCTTCGGTGAATGGGAGGCTGTGAGACAATGGTAGTTTGTTCCATACTGTAAAAATGGTGTCGCTCCCGAGATGATCTAAGGCTGAAAAGAACATCACAATTCCAGCAATCAACTGTACTATAAATTGTGCAAAGTCAGTCCATACATCAGCCCATAAACCTCCAACAGTTATATATATGAGAGAGATTCCGCCGGAAAGCATGATTCCCCATGAAAGAGATATTCCCGTAAAGATATTAAGAAGGATCGCGATTGCGGCCCATTTTGCAGACACATCAAAAAGCTTGAGTAAAATACCTGACCAGGCCATGATCTGTTGAGTAAGGGAATTGTATCTCTTCTCAAGGTATTCCATGGGAGATTCAACCTTGTAGTGAATTCTTAAACGAGACCAGGCAGGAGGAAATATTTCAGCACCAACGAAAATAGATATCGCTATCGTAAGGGCCCACCAGAAATAAAGAGAGATACCATCAGTATAGGCCATAGCTGCATACGCAACAAATACAGCTCCGCTATAACCTGAAACATGATGAGATATTCCTGAAAGCCACCATGGGAGAGTCCCTCCGGCTACATAAAAATCTTTTGTACTCCTGACCTTTTTGAAAGTGATGCCTCCAATAACCAACATTAGGATGAAGAATAATGCCAGTACCAACCAATCAAGAATCTGCATAAAAACTTTGAATCTATTTTTTTGATGAATATATGGTATTCTAGGTATACCTACTTGATGGATTTAATAATAGCTCATGAGTTCTCCCTCCGACGGGAGACAATAACTGTCCCTCCCTGGGGAGGGACAGATCGTGTACTTGTGCAACGATCAGGGTGTGGATGCCAGAAGGAATTTTGTAAGGAGTAGACATAAAACAGGTCTAACCATAAACAGAATTCTATGAAAGCATCAAACCGAAACAATTACGCTTACAATAGAAACCTAAGGCGCTATGCTAATTCAAATCGAAATAAAGCAACTAAAGCAGAGGCCTGCTTATGGAAGTACGCTCTTCGTAAGAGAAAAATGAGAGGTATGGTGTTTAAAAGACAACGACCTGTATTACAGTATATCGCTGACTTTATGTGTCAGGAGTTAAAATTGATCATTGAGGTTGATGGAGTCACATATCATAGTGAAGAGCAACAAACAAAGGATTTGATTAGGCAAAGAAAGTTAGAGGATATTGGATTTACAGTTATCCGATTTACCGATGAAGACGTGTTAGATAATATGGAAGGGGTAAAATGGGCTATTTATAAGACAATCGATAGATTGAATGCCGAATAGTCCTCCCTTTAACTGTCCCTCCCTGGGGAGGGACAGATCGTGCACTTGTGCAACGATCAGGGTGAGGACGCTCTGTTCCTCAGTGTCTTAGTCCCTTAGTCCCTTTCTTCTAAACCAAATTCAGTCCGATCCTTCCTCGCTCCAGGTCCAGAGTTATGATCTCCACAGTGATGATATCGCCAACACCGAGTACATCGTGAGGATCTTCGATCTTACGCTCGTTCTTTGACATGTTTGAAATATGAAGAAGTCCGTCCTGTTTTACCCCGATATCCACAAATGCACCGAAATCGACCACATTCCGAACAGTTCCTTCTAATTTCTGGCCTTCTTTGAGGTCTTCCATTTTCATGACGTCGGTTCGAAGGAGTGGCTTTTGCAATTCTTCACGGGGATCACGTCCAGGTTTCATCAGGTTTTCGATGATGAGTTCCAGCGTAGGCTCGCCAACTCCGATCTGCTCTGCAACCTGCCTGGTGTTGATATTTCCAAGTTTTACTTCAATGTCCTTTTTAGCAGATGAAAGATTATCGATATCGATAGAGAACAGATTACAGAGTTTTTCAGCTGCCTCATAACTTTCGGGGTGGATGGCAGTGTTATCCAGTGGATTTTTGGCCTCGGGAATTCTCATGAAACCAGCTGCCTGCTGGAAACGGAAATCACCCACACCTTCTATTTCACGAATTTGTTCACGTGACTGAAACGCTCCCTGAGACTCACGGAACTTTACAATATTCTCGGCTACTCTTTTGCTAAGCCCCGAGATGTGTGACAGGAGAGGGGCACTGGCAGTGTTCAGATTTACACCAACCTCATTCACACAGCTTTCAACAACATCATCCAGTTTCGATGAAAGCTGGGTTTGGTTCACATCATGCTGGTAAAGCCCGACACCGATTGATTTAGGATCGATCTTAACCAGCTCTGCAAGAGGGTCAAGAACTCTACGGGCAATGGAAATATTTCCTCGCTGTGCAGCGTCCAGATCCGGAAATTCTTCTCTGGCTACTTTCGAGGCTGAATACACCGAGGCTCCGGCTTCATTCACGATCAGGTAGTTCAGTTCTTCGTCTTTCTTGTATTCTTTTCTCTTCTGCAGATAGTCAGCAACAAACTGTTCAGTTTCTCTGCTTGCAGTTCCATTACCGATCGCGATCAGATTGACATTATATTTATTAATGAGTTTTTCGATAGCTGCTTCTGAACCGGGGACATCATTTCTGGGAGCGGTAGGGTAGATGGTTGTTCCATCCAGATACTTTCCTGTTTCGTCAACCACTGCAACTTTACACCCGGTTCTGAATGCCGGATCGATTCCCATGATCACTTTATGCTGAAATGGAGGCTGCATAAGCAGATTTCCCAGGTTCGTTGCAAAGGTCTCGATAGCATGGGCATCAGCTTTATCCGTTAGTGCATTCCGGAGCTCTCTCTCAAGAGAAGGGAAAAGCAAACGCTTATAGGCATCTTCCACAGCATCCTGCAGATTTTCTGTGAAGATACTCATGTCATTTTTGATCACGATGTCATCAATATTTTCGAGAGTGCGTTCTTCCCAAAGCTCAATATTCACAAATAGTACATTTTCGCGTTCACCACGGTTGAAAGCCAGGATCTGATAAGGTTTCAAACGGGTTGTTTTACAGGAAAACTCATAATAATCTTCAAAGTTGGTCCGATCCTTTACTGTTGGGTTCTTTTTGGTAACCACAGTGGAATGGTTCATGAAGATATCACGAAGCTTTTCACGAACCTCGATCGATTCATTGATCCATTCTGCCACAATATCGGATGCCCCGGCCCAGGCTTCTTCTATAGTAAGGACCTCTTTTTCAGGATCTACGTATTTCTGAGCATATTTATCAGGCTCGCCGCTTGTGATCTCTTGCTTCCATATGAGTTCAGCGAGAGGCTCCAGACCTTTTTCTTTTGCTTTGTCACCGCGGGTCTTACGCTTTTGTTTATAGGGGAGGTAAAGATCCTCCAGTGTGGTAAGGTCGGTGCAATTTATGATCTGCTCTTCCAGCTCCGGGGTAAGTTTTTCCTGCTCTTTTATGGACTTGAGTATAGTCTCTTTTCTGGCTTCGAGAGTTTTCTGGAATTCCAGGGCGTCTCTTATCTCCCGTAATTGTTCTTCATCAAGACCACCCGTTGCTTCTTTTCGGTATCGCGCCAGGAAAGGAATTGTAGCGCCTTCCTCTAAAAATCCCGAAACTATTGTTATTTGTTTATTTGAAACGTTTAAATCTTTAGATACTCTTTCAAATATGTTAGTATTTGTCATTAATTCTTGTCTTGATGAATTCTTAAAAAATGTTGGAGTCGAAAATAGTAAGAGATGAGATTCATATGAATCAAAAGTTCAAAAAATATTTCTTCGGAATATTTTTTTTGTGGCTTCACAGATTCTTCATGTTTGGGGGGTAAGTTTTCATCGAGTTAAGAAAAAAGATGAATGTTTATAGCAAAGATCTATAAAGACTTATAAAAAGGAATAGAGGTAAAATCACAATGAAATTTCTAGCACTCATATTAACTTCAATACTTTTGATTACGCCAGCCATGGCGCAAACAAATTACAGTCTGGATAAAGCTAACAGTACTATGATGGTAACTGGTACTTCATCTGTACATGACTGGGAAAGTGATGTAGAAAGCTTCAGTGGAACAGCAACAATAACATCTGCGGAGAATGTGATCGAATCCATCGATCTACTGAAAGTTGATGTGGTAGCTGAGTCAGTTAAAAGTGGAAAAAGGATCATGGACAACAAGACCAAAGACGCTCTTGATGTCGAGAATAATCCAACCATCACTTTTGCTTTCACTGATGTTGAGGAAGTAACTGCAAATTCAGTTACTGTAGCCGGTAAACTAACCCTTGCTGGTGTAACCAAAGATATAACTCTAACAGGCGAGTACGCCTATAATACAGACGGAAGCCTCTGGATAACAGGATCTCAGCCTGTTGTGATGTCAGACTATGGAATAAAACCTCCTACAGCAATGATGGGAGCCCTGAAAACTGGTGACGAGGTTAATGTTGAGTTCAATATCAGATTTTCACAAAACTAAAATTCAAATCTAACTAACCAATTATCCAAAATAGAGGATTGTCATGAAAACACTAAGTAAAATATTCGGAGCCCTACTTGTTGCAATGATGTTCAGCAATGTGAATGCTCAGCAATTGCAATACTTCAACGAACCTGGTTTAGGATCACTCAATACCTTTGAAACCTCAAAAACCAATACTGTTGATTATAATGGCCTGCAAGTACGCGTAGGTGGTGATTTTGCTCTTCAATTCCAGGGACTAAGCCAAACTAACTCCGGCGACTCTCTAGGTGAATTAGCTAATAACTTCAACTTACCTACTGCAAACCTGAACCTTGATGTACAACTGGCTCCAGGTCTTCGCATGCACTTAAGAACCTATCTTTCTTCACGCCACCACACAGAAGCATATGTAAAAGGCGGTTACATGCAGATCGACCAACTCGATTTCATTCAGGAAGGATTTCTCTCAGATGTAATGGAAATACTTACCATCAAAGTTGGTATGGATGAGATCAACTACGGTGATGCACACTTCAGAAGATCTGACAACGCAATGGCAATTTACAATCCATTCGTAGGTAACTACATCATGGATAACTTCACTACTGAACCATACATGGAATTCACTGTTCAGAAAAATGGAATCCTTGCAGTTGCTGGTATCACTAATGGTCGTTTGAACCAAAGCCCAACACCTGGCGATGATGGTTTTGTAGTGTACGGTAAACTTGGTTACGACAACTGGGTGAATGATGATCTCAGAGTTCGTCTGACCGGTTCAGTATACAACAGCTCTGACAAAGGAACCCGCGACTATATCTACGGTGGTGACCGTGCCGGTGGACGTTACTACGCAGTAATTGATGCAAGCGATTTCTCAGGACGTTTCAACCCAAGATATAAATATCAAACTGCTTTCCAGATCAACCCATTCGTTCAATTCCAGGGCTTTGAGTTCTTCGGAGTATTCGAAGTGGTTAACAATGGTGAAGATGCAGGTGGTGGATTCACTCAAATGGGTGCTGAAGCTCTTTACAGATTCGGAATGGACAACAAGTTCTATGTTGGTGGACGATACAACAAAGTTAGTGGCGAACAAACAGACGCTTCAAGTACTATCGACATCGACCGTATCAACTTTGGTGGTGGCTGGTTCTTAACCAACAACGTAGTAACCAAACTTGAGTATGTAAAACAAACCTATGGTGGAGCAGGCTATGATGGTTCTCTCTTCCAGGGCGCAGAATTTAGTGGGGTGATGTTAGAAGCTGTGATCGCTTTCTAAAAATACCTCTATTAACCTAAAGGGCGGCTCGTGAAAGGGTTGCCCTTTTTTTATGTTTGTATTTTTCTGTTGAATTGAGTTTCAAGCCCTCGCACACACATTTAAGGGTTATGTAGTGCAATTGGGACTAAAGTGCCTGCTTATTAAAGTATGATTTGCTGGTGAGTATGTATCAGAGCCTTTATTCAGATACATTTATAGGTAATAGGATATTTTAACTTTTGAGAAGAGAGTAGTAGAGAAAAGGAATGGTTTAAACAAGTGGGTAGTTTAATAACACACTTGTTCGTACTATTTAATTCTCAGGCTGAACTGAATAGTTAGTTCATCTCTTACCTTGATCAAGCCAAACAGGGCTCGGGGTGGTTCAATATTAAAATCACTCATGTTAATTATCTGAGTTCCGGGCACCAATGTATCACCATCTTCAACATAAGCCTCTCCCAATTCCACGCTATATTCTTTAGTGATACCAACCAGAGAAATGTTAACAATAGCCATGGCAGGAATCTCATTTTTCCTGACAACATCAATGAGTTCAACATGGATGGTCGGATAAATATCACTTTTAAGTGTGTTACGAAAGTCTCTGTTAATACCCCTTTTACCGCAATCGAAGGAATCTACTACAAGAACCAGTACATCTTCAGATGTTGATGTGCTTGCATTCTGAATAGCATCATATTGCTCATTGCTTGCGGTACCAGAAGCAGAATCCTCATCGTAAATGCATCTGAAATCATTCACATTTGATGTTCCATTAATTGTTAATTTACTACCATCAAGTGAAACAGAACCTGATTCGTCGCTTTGAAAAGCAATTGCATTCTGATTGAAGACACAAACCAGTGCACTAAGAACGATCAAAAAGTTCTTATGGGTAATAATCATGGAATAGACAGGGTCTTGACTTGATAATGTTCACTCACAACATCAAAAATTAAATGAATAATGACTGACATCAAAGAGTTACTTACTGCTGCTACAGAAATAGCCAGAATAGGGGGAAAGCACACGCTGAAATATTTTAAAAAAGACTTTGAAGTAATAAGTAAAGCAGATGATTCACCGGTAACTATTGCAGATCGTGAAACGGAACAAATAATCAGGAAAGAAATTCTTAAACGCTTTCCGGATCATGGTATTATAGGCGAGGAATATGGACGTACCAATGAAGAAAGCAATATTCAATGGGTACTCGATCCTATCGACGGAACCAAGTCATTCATTCACGGAGTTCCGTTCTATACTACGCTAATAGGTATTATGATAGATAATGAACCGGTAGTGGGTGTGATCAACGCTCCTGCTCTTGATGAGCTTTGTGCTGCAGCGATAGGGCAGGGTGCTACGCTTAATGGTGAGCCTTGTCATGTGCGTAACACCGCAGAGCTTAAGGATTCTACTTTACTGGTTACCGAGATCAAAAGATTTCAGGATTGCGGAATGGAACCACAATTTCAGGAACTAATGTCGAAAACCAAGTTACACAGAACATGGGGTGATGCTTATGGTCATATGATGGTGGCTATCGGACGGGCTGACGTGATGTTCGACCCGATCCTCAACATATGGGATGCGGCAGCGTTACTACCAATACTTAGAGAATCAGGCGGGATTTTCAGTGATACCGAAGGCAATGAAACTATCCATTCTGGCAACGGATTCTCTACCAATAAGGCATTATACCCACAAGTAAAAGCAATTTTTGACGCACACAGAGATTAATGAGAAAAAGTCTAGTTACCTTAATTCTAGCCATTCTAACTTCCGGTTTTACACTCGTTCAGGAGTGTGAGAATATTGACCTGAGCAGTCTGGGTTATGATTACTCAAAACATCCGTACCAACCTTACGATTTTGAACATCTGGAACTGAACCTGACGCTGGATCCCGAGCATGCTCTCGTTAGTGGACTGGCAACATATACCATGTCGGCCCGCTTTGAAAAAATGACCGAGGTGATCCTGCAGGCAAGTGAACTGGCTGTAAGTGGAGTGTCGGTGGATGGAAATGATGCTGACTTTAATGTTTCCAACGACTCATTGATCGTGTATCTGCCTGATACTGCCAATGTGGGAACAGATTTCAAGCTGGAGGTGGCCTGGCAGTCTACTTCAGCATTTGGTTTATACAGAGATAAGGATCTCAATTTTTGGTCCTCCTCAAACCCGCTTTCTCATAATCATTGGTTTCCGGTGTTTGATCATCCCAGAAATGAACTGACCTTCGATGCCTGGTTCAATATTCCTTACGAAACAGAGATCCTGTTTAATGGAGATCTGGTTGGGACCGAAATGGAATCTGCTACAAAAAAGCGGGTCCATTATCGTTCTACGGTAAAAGTTCCTGTTACGGGACTGGGTTTTGCTGTTGGAGATATGGTAATTTCTGAAGTTACATCGGGGTTGGCCAAAGTGAGACTGTTTAGCAGTGAAACCGGTTATACAGATGAACAAAGAGCTTCTGTGTTAAGAGAAGCGGCAATGGTTAAAAAAGAGGTCGAAAACTTTCTGAGTTTCGAATACCCATGGAAGTCGCTGAATATTGTGGTATTGCCGGACAACTATTGGGAGCTTAGAACCTATGGAGCCGGTACTGTTTTCCTGTTTGAGAATATGGGATCAGTTTCATCTCAACTGAAAAGGGCGATATATGCTCAATGGTTCGGTGAGTATCAGCGACAGGAGCAGTTTTTCGATGAATCCGGGAACATGGATTTCATGAGAACTGCACTTCATTATGCGATCTATGATGAACCGGCAATGATCGATTATTCCGACTCCCTGAACACAGTCATGATCTGGAATCAGTGGCAGGAGTCATTTCAGAGAGAAGATCAAAAACTCAGAGAGATCGTTAAAAATTCGCTGCCGAATATAGCCCGCAGTCTGAAAGGAGTGATCAGTTTTGCTGATTATGCTGAGCTGTGGTATCAGGATACAGGGATTCCTTATTTCGATCTTCCTGTACCGGACATGGAAGTAAAAGGATTGGAAAGTAGCGAAGAGCTCAGGTATTCCGTTGATGCACTCTATGATGAAATGGATTCAAACCTGAACCTGGTGTTTAAGCAGATCAGCGGAAACAGCGAAGCCTTACACAGCCTACAGATGAAAGCCTTTGGTTTTGAGGATACCACTCTTAATGAGGTGCTTTTTACCGGGGATATTGATACGGTGTCGTTCAGTCTGTCTCCATCGGTAGAATATGTTTCCTTATATACCCTCACATATGATACCAGTGAGCTTGAATTTGGAGAATTCCCTTTGTACTTCCTGTTAAATCAGATGCGAAGCTCTGAACCTGAGCAACGAATTCTGGCAGCCAGATTATTAGACCAATATGCTGAAAATCCAGACCTGCAACTGGCTCTGAATGATGCTCTCAACTCAGAACAGGATCCTGAAGTACGATCAGCAATTCTTGCAACTCTTGCCCGAATCACAGCCGGGGATACCGGTACAGAAGAGAATTTCATTTCCGGTTTGAGCAGCCCGGACGAGTCCGTTGTACTGTCATCGCTTGAGGCACTCCGCAATTATCCGGAGAATGAAATGGTTGCCAATGCCGTGAGAAATAAAGTGATCCGTAATAATTCAAATCAGCAGTTCGATAAAGCACTGGATGTGTATTCGGATATTTCAAGTACTGATGAGATTCTCTCCTTAGCTAAAAGATTGCAGAGGGTGGACAGCACAGGGAATAAAGTATTGAAGACTATAAATAAAGCAATAGCTGGTGATACTACTGGTCAGGCAGTGGAAATGACTGATGCATATCTCGGACTTGCCTTTCCATATTCAACCCGCAGCAAGGCCCTGGAACTTCTTCTTGCTTATGACTTCGATGAAGTGGCGTGGAAAGAACGACTTGAGATTCTGAAAAAAGACAGAGATCCAAGAATTCGCTTTCAGGCTATCTCAGGGGTGAAACATATCCCGGCAGGTGAAGCACTATTACTTCTTAATTCCGTTGAAACGAACGAGTTTGATCTCAGAGTGCAGATGAAGGTGGAAGAGTTGAAAGAGGGGCTTTCGGAGTAGGGAGGATTTTAAAATTAGGAATAGTTGAATTAGGAATAATGATAACCGGAGCTTCCATTATTCCTAATTCCTAATTTAAATCAACTCTGTCGTATCCACTTGGCTAATTCTTTGTAAGACGGCTTCTTACCGTACATGAGTATTCCCACCCGGTAGATCTTAGCAGCCAGCCACATGATTCCTGCAAATGTACCAATCATCAATACAATTGAAAGTAGTATCTCCCAGAATGGTACTTCCGTTGCTGCAATTCTCGATATCATATTGATAGGGGAGGTCAGTGGGAACAGCGAAGCAAAAACAGCAAAAGAAGAATCCGGATCTTCAATGATCTTCATATTCAGCATATAGCCCATAAAGATCGGGATCATGACCGGAATCATGAATTGCTGAGTATCCTGCTCACTGTCAACAGCTGCGCCAATAGCTGCGAAAATGGCACTGTAGATCATGAATCCTAAAAAGAAGAACAGGATGAAATACACAAAGATCATCGGATCAACCTGAAACTGTTCGAGTACAGCAGGGTCGAAGCCCTGAGACGAAGCTGCACCAGTAGCGGTACTGTTTAAGTCGTCAATTTTCTCACCAAAGATCATGACTGCAATAGGAGCCGCTGCAATGGAGAGTCCGATATAACTAACGATCCAAACTGCGAACTGGGTTATGGCGAGTACACAAATGCCCATCAGTTTCCCCAGCATGAGCTCGATGGGTTTCACTGAGGATGCAATTACTTCAACAATTCTGTTGGTCTTTTCTTCGATCACACTGCGCATTAGTACAGCACCATAGCCAAAAAGGCCGATGAAGATGAGCACTCCCAGAATAAATCCGAGTGCAGCACCGAAGATCGCATG
Organism: Rhodothermia bacterium; assembly: GCA_030427885.1. Taxonomy (GTDB): domain Bacteria; phylum Bacteroidota; class Rhodothermia; order Balneolales; family Balneolaceae; genus JAUICM01. The sequence goes on from JAUICM010000007.1 coordinate 269,687, forward strand.
GTCTTCTTCTTCTCCCTGTTCGGTAAGTTTCACCGATTCGATCCGGGGTCTGGCTTCAAAGATCTCCCTTATTTCATCAGAAACATTACTTCTGGAAATACGTTCATCGCGAACAGCATCTCTGAGTTCATCCTGAACAGATCCTATGAATGAAAGTCCACCACTTCCTCCATAAACAAGAGTGGGACTGTCTCCTGAATCAATAAAGGAATCACCAAGGACGATATAACCATCCAGTTGCTCTGAAAGTACATGAGCCTTGACACTATCCAGGGGCTGCATACTCACATCCTCATATCTTTCAGCGTTTATTTCTTCAAGGCGTGGGTAAAGCACACCGGTTTCATCAATGATCCCAACCGTTTTCACTGAATCGGAACCAGATGTGGAAACGATAATAACTACCGCCATCAAAGCTACGAGAGCAAGTGGAGTAAGAAGAGTTGAAAGAATAAAGGCTTTGGTTCTTACCCTTGTAAGGTATTCTCTTTTGAGTACTAAAAATATTTTTCCGAAATCCATGATCAGGCCTCCTGATTTTTAAGGTTGTCTTCGCCAACAGTAGAGATAAAGATCTCATTAAGTGAAGGCTGAACCCGTTCGAATTTATGGATCTCAGCATGTTCAATGGCAAGTTTGAGGATATCCTGCATGTTCTGTCCGTTTAAAACTCTTATTTCTGCAAAATTAGTTGAGCGGTTGTTGATCCTCACATCTTCAAGTTTATCCAGAAAGGAGCCGTCTCCTTCAAATTCAAGATTGATGGTATTTTTCCCAAATGAGGACTTAACCTGTCTGAGATCTCCCTGCAGCACCGATTTACCTTTATTGAACAGGCATATGTCGTCGCACATCTGCTCAACCTGCTCCATTCGGTGAGTGGAGAAGAGGATAGTCTTACCCTGACTCTTCAAGTCAATTATCACCTCTTTAAGCGTTTCGCTGTTGATGGGATCCAATCCACTGAAAGGCTCATCAAAAATATAGATATCAGGATCGTGAGCGATAGTGGCAATGAACTGAATTTTCTGGGACATCCCTTTCGAGAGTTCACCCACCTCTTTCTTTTTCCAGTCAGATGCGTCGAATCGGTCGAGCCAGAAGTCAATGGCCTTGTGGGCACTTTTGGTATCCATGCCTTTAAGTTGGGTGAGGTAGAGCAGTTGCTCCCCAACCTTCATTTTTTTATACAAGCCTCGTTCCTCAGGCATATAGCCAATCATTTTTTGGGTTTGAGGACTGGCCTCGATCCCGTTTATCGTGATAGACCCTGTATCAGGGGCAAGTATATTATTGATCATTCTGATGGTTGTGGTTTTACCCGCTCCGTTGGGTCCCAACAAACCGAAGATGCGGCCTTTTTGAACAGTGAAGCTCACATTATTGACAGCCAGATTCTTGCCAAAGGCCTTGGCAATGCTGTCTACTTTGATGATATCCATAGATGCCCGTTTAACTTAATTTTAAGGAATAATAAAACTTTCAGAAATCGTAGCGAAACCTTTGCAACAAGTCCAAAGATTTCTTATTTCCCTGATGAAAGCAGCAAAATACGAGAACCAAAATAAAGGGTTTCAATAAAGAATGCATATCATACATTTGAGTGCGGAATGCTATCCTGCGGCAAAAGCAGGAGGACTTGGAGATGTGGTCGGATCATTACCTAAGTATTTGAATAAACTTGGTGAGAATTGTGAGGTCATCATCCCTAAATATCAAACCTCATGGCTTGATGCGCAGGAATATGAGACCATTTGGCAGAGTAATGCTCCAATGGGGTTTGAAAGCTATAATTTCAGCATACTCAAAGAAAAGAATGATGTACTCGGGTTTCCGCTGTATGTGATCGACATTCCGGGAAGATTTGACCGTCCCGGGGTTTATATCGATCCGTGGTCGGGTAAAGGTTATTGGGATGAATTTGAGCGTTTTGTGAGTTTTCAGATCGCTGCGCTGGAGTGGATCGTAAGCAGGGGAAAGAATCCTGATATCGTTCACTGTCATGATCATCATACCGGATTGGTTCCTTTCATGATGACTCAATGTAACCGCTATCGTTCTTTGGTCGACGTTCCAACCATAATTACCGTACATAATGCTGAGTATCACGGGCAACAGGATAAGGATCGGTACCAGCTGTTACCGGCTTTTGATATCAATAAGCTTGGTTTGCTGGATTGGGACGGGCGTTTGAATTCGCTTGCAGCCGGTTTGAAATGTGCCTGGCAGATATCTACCGTGTCGCAAACGTATATGGACGAGCTTGGGTATCAAAGCAATGGATTGGAGCTTTTATTCCATCAGGAGAAAGCAAAATCGAGGGGAATTATTAATGGTATTGATTCCGAAGTCTGGGATCCAGGAACTGACCCGCTACTGGATGAAAACTTCACCATTCGAAACTATAAAAAGGGCAAGCGAAAGAATAAAGAATTGTTATGCAAAGAGTTTGGGCTGAACCCCGAATTGCCTACATTTTCATTTATAGGAAGACTGGTTCGTGAAAAAGGAGCAGATCTGCTTCCCGACCTTTTTACCAGTTTTATGAATAGCGACAAAGAAGTGAATTTTGTGCTATTGGGAACCGGAGACCCCGGTCTGCATGAGATCTTTGCCAGGATGGAAAATGATCATGTTGGGTATTTTGATGCAACACTGGAATACAATGAGAAGCTGGCACATGAGATCTATGCAGGTTCCGACTTTATTCTCATGCCTTCCAGAGTGGAACCTTGTGGCTTGAATCAGATGTATGCGATGCGTTATGGAACGGTACCCATAGTGAGAGCGGTTGGGGGATTAAAGGACAGTGTTAAAGATATTTCAGAAGCAGAAGGATATGGTATCCGGTTTGATGAGTTCAATTTGTTGGAAGCGGAACACGCAGTACACCGGGCAATAGATCTGTACAGTGATGAGAAAAAATACTGGCAGACGGTATCCAGGATCATGAAACTTGATTTTTCATGGAACAGATCAGCAGAAGAGTATATCAAAATGTATATAGATTTGAATCCTAAAAAATAGGAACTAATAAAATGAAAGATTCAGTAATCGCAGTAATTCTTGGAGGCGGAAGGGGAACAAGACTGTTTCCACTAACCGATCATCGATCAAAGCCAGCAGTGCCGGTGGGGGGTAAATATCGCTTGGTCGATATACCAATCTCCAACTGTCTGAACTCTGATATAAGAAGAATATATGTTCTTACCCAGTTTAACTCGGCTTCGCTAAACCGGCATATAAAGAATACCTATAATTTCGATGCATTCAGCAACGGGTTTGTGGATATACTCGCGGCAGAGCAGACTGCAGAGAATACAAGCTGGTTCCAGGGCACGGCTGATGCTGTTCGTCAGTCGATTCACCACATGGAGAATCATAACTATGAGCATGTACTGATTTTATCGGGTGACCAACTGTATCAAATGGATTACAGAGCAATGCTGGCTCGTCATAAGGAGAATGAATCAGATCTCACTGTAGCAACCATTCCGGTTGTAGCAGAAGATGCCACGGGTTTTGGGATCATGAAAACCAACAAAGACGGGATGATTGATAGTTTTGTGGAGAAACCCGGTTTGGAAGAACTCGATGCATGGAAATCGGATGTACCTGAGCCTTATAATACTCAGAATAAACACTTCCTGGCGTCGATGGGGATCTATATTTTTAACAGGGAAGCTTTACTTGGTCTCTTTAAGGATAACCCGGATGCGACAGATTTTGGCAAAGAGATCATCCCAAAAACACTTACGGAAGGAATGAAGGTAAGCAGCTTTGAATTTGGTGGTTACTGGACCGATATCGGTACAATCAAATCATTCTTTGATGCGAATCTTTCTCTGGCTGATACTGTGCCCGAATTCAATCTGTACGATAACGAGAATTATATTTATACCCGGGCCCGATTACTCCCGGCGTCGAAGATCATGGGCACTACCATGGAGTATTGCCTGATGGCCGAAGGTTCGATCGTGGAGGCAAGTCGAATCGTCCGGTCAGTGATCGGTATTCGTTCTCGTATTGCCAAAGGAACAACGGTCGAAAACTCGATAATAATGGGGAATGATCGTTACCAAAGCCGGGAATTTATTGATAATGCAGATCCTGAACATCCTGCAATGGGAATTGGACAGCGGTGTTTTATCAGCAATTGTATCATCGATAAAAACGTCTGTATCGGGAATGATGTACGAATAGTTGGGGGTGATCATCTTCCGGATGGGGACCACAAATACCATTATGTTCGAGATGGCATATGTATCGTCAAGAAAGGTACAGTGATCCCAAGCGGAACAATTATTTGATCGGGCAGACTAGAACTTAACTACGAAATCAACATAAGGAATACCGATAATCAGGAAATCGGCGATATCAGCATTGTTGATGAATCCAAGGTCGGTTGATAGTGTTTCTCCAAAGAACCGGAGACCATAGGATATTAGTGTATAGTAGGAGTCATCGCCATCCGGAATGATCCAGTTTTCTGAGACCAGTGAAAGCCTTCGTTTTACACGGTGCATTCCACTAATAGTGAAAACAGGTTTAGAAGAAAAATCCTGATCCACAAAGCCCCAGCCTAATCCCGTTGTGAGATTACTGTTGGAATCACCATAAGTATAAAGACCATAAGCAATGCCTAAGGATCCTTCACCAGCTGCTCCAACGAATAATAATCCACCACCTGCGTGTGATTTTTCGGAGAGTTCAAATCCCAGTTTAGGTGTTAACAAAAATATCGGAGTTACATCAGGGCTGAAAGTACTTATGAGTTCAAAACCTCCACCAATAGAAAAGTAATCAGTAACTCCATAGTTCACAGAGTTGAAAAACAAATACAGGTTCTGATAGTATCCTTCACCTTTTTTGAGGTTTGTAGCGGTAGGGGAAATCAGATACCGTGTAGCATTTGGATTCGGAAACCAGTAAGAACCATTTCTCATGCTGTTTTTCTCAACAAGTTCGATGCTTTTGATATTAGCAACTGGAATTTCGATCCGGGGTATGGAACTAGTTCGGATAACAATGTTTACTGAGTTTTTTGAAATGATCGAACCAATGAATTCATCCCCCTTTAGCAGAGTTATTTTATAGGTTTTTGTACTATCAACACGTAGTTCATTTACGTTTACCTGAGCCTGAACACTTTGAACATTCATAGAACATAATATTCCAAGAACAGAAAACAGGAACAGGTGCTTTAGTGCAAATCGCGAATGTTTTTTATTGATATTCATTGTATTGAAATTATGAGTTCCTGCTATTGGCAGTGGTGTGGTTGGTTGTACTCTATTAAAAAGAATAGTACAAAACCGTTTAATAAAAGTATATATGTAAGCTTCTAAAAATCAGGCAAATATACTATACAAAAGGAAGATACTCAGAAAACCGGTAACGGAAAGTATTGTGGTCATAACCGTCCAGGATCTGAAGGTCTGTTTTTCTGATAATCCAAGATATTGACTGACCAACCAGAATCCGCTGTCGTTAACATGGCTGGTTGTTGAAGCTCCAGCAGCTATGGCAATTACGAGAGCAGCCAGTTCAAACTCTGACATCTGATACTCCAAAAGCAGAGGGGAAATAAGTCCGGCAGCAGTGATCATGGAAACAGTTGCAGAACCCTGAAGAATACGAACAATAACAGCAGCCAGATAAGCAAAAAGAATAATAGGAATTCCATATTCAGCCATTGCTTCTGCCAGAATGGTCCCAGCTCCGGTGTTAACGAGTACTTGTTTAAAAACGCCTCCAGCTCCGGTTAACAGGATAATGGTTCCTGCCGGCATCATAGACTTAGTTGTGATATCGGATAATTGTTCTTTGGTGAAATCACGCTTCAAACCCAGAAGATACCAGGAAAGCAGATTGGCTATGATCAACGCGGGAATTGGATGACCTATCAATTCAATCAATGAAGTGAACCAGAAAGGGAGTGTATTGCTAAGGTATTCGCTGCTGCCAATAGTAGTGTTCAAAACGATCAGGAAAATCGGGATACCAATAATAGAGAGAACCAGTCCTATTCCGGGCATGGATTCGTGTGGATCATCGATTGCTTTCGAAATTTCTTCCGGTGATTCAATATGCATCTTAGCGGAAATAAACCTTCCGAAAAGAAGTCCGCTTACCACAGCAGTGGGCAAACCAACTATTACTCCTAATAAGATCACCCAGCCTAAATTTGCACCTATAATACTTGCAACAGCTATAGGTCCGGGGGTGGGAGGGATAAAAGAATGAGTGACCACCAGACCGGCAAGTAAGGGAATAGCGTAATAGAGAAGTGATTTTCCGGTTTCTTTTTGCAGGGCGTAAATAATGGGTACTAATATGATAAATGCTACATCAAAAAAGATCGGTATGGCAACCAGAAAACCTGATATCATCATTGCCGAAGGGGCTCTGTTTACTCCAAGTTTGCCCAGCATGGTTTGAGCAATGACTTTCGCACCACCGGAATGTTCAAGAATTGACCCGAAAATTACTCCTAGTCCCACCACAGTAGCTACATAACCAAGGGTACTTCCCATTCCTTCTATCACTGTATCAATCACTTCCTTTGGGTTAAGTCCTGCCAACAAGCCAACAACAATACTGGAAATAAGAAGTGATAGGAAAGCCTGTAATCTGAAATAGAGGATCAGGAACAGAAGCAAAGCAATACCAATTAATACGGCTGCGATGATACTCATAGAATGTAATTTGGTTGGTCGGCTGAATGTAGTTAATTCAACTTGTTTTTCATTACGAAATAGGAAGTTTATCAGAAAACGATTCTAACAGTTACCTAACCCTATATTAGAATTTTCTAATGTTAGGTTTTTAACTATATTCTTTCAGCTTAAGGGTGCAGCACTAACAGGAAAGACATGGAATTCAACAGAAGAATACTGGTTGTCGACGATAATGATGCCATACATAAGGACGTCGATGCTATTTTGGGAAGATCTCAGCGCAGTTATGAGTCTGATCTCCTCGATATGGAGTCGGAGCTTTTCGGAGATACAGAAACTCTGATTGAAGAGACTGTTAATTATTTCATTAATCATGCATATAGCGGTGAAGAAGCCATTGAAGCAGTAGGAAAAGCTTCAGCTAATGGTGAGCCATATTCGTTGGTATTTATGGATGTGAGGATGCCATCAGGTATTGATGGTATTGAAGCTATTGACCAGATCTGGAAACGTTTCCCTCAAACGGAGATGGTGATTTGTACCGCATATTCTGATTTCTCGTGGACAGAAATTCAGCGGAAACTTGGACAAACTGATCATCTGCTCTTCATTAAAAAACCTTTTGATGCCACCGCACTCAGGCAGACTGCATTATCACTTACCACAAAATGGAAGCTTCAACAGGATGCGATCAGATATACTGAAAACCTGGAGGAGAAAGTAAGGAACCGAACCAGAGAGCTGGACGAGATCGTACAGAAGTACAAAGAAATGAAGGAAAAGGCAGAAAAGGCATCAGAAGCAAAAAGCGAGTTTCTGGCGAATGTGAGTCATGAGATCAGAACACCGATGAACGGGATCATAGGAATGAACAGCCTCTTGCTCGAAACGGAACTTACGGAAGAACAGAAAGAGCTTTCCAATATGGTGAAGTACAGTGCAGATTCTCTCATGGTCATTATAAATGATATTCTGGATTTCTCTAAGATAGAAGCAGGGAAAATGGATATCGAACATATTCCATTCAGTTTAAAGAGAGTAGCCAGTAATATTGAAAAAGTACTAGGGATGTCTGGTAAGGCTAAAGATCTGAAAGTTACCCTCAATTACGATGAGAGCATTCCCGAAGTATTATTGGGAGACCCAACACGCTTAAGACAGGTCTTACTCAATTTTGGTAATAATGCGGTTAAATTTACGGAAGAAGGTAGTGTGGAGCTTTCAGTGAAATCCATTGAAGATAAAAAAGAGTCCGTCAGAATAAAGCTACAGGTCAAGGATACCGGAGTTGGAATTCCGGAAGAGCATCAGAAATCGTTATTCACTCCCTTCGCACAGGGGGACAGCTCAACTTCCCGAAGATATGGAGGTACGGGCCTTGGGCTGGCGATCTGTAATAAAATAGCCACATTAATGAACGGTGAAGTTGGGTTCGAGAGTAAAGTGGATAAAGGCTCAACTTTCTGGTTTGAAGTGGAGCTGGCAAAGGATATGAATCAAATGAATGAAGAAGAAAAACTAAAACCGGAATCAGCAGATATTGAAAAAGGCCGGAATGTTGAGGATGTAAAAATACTGGTTGCCGAGGATAATAAGATCAACCAGAAAGTAATCAGGATGACTCTCGAGAAAGAGGGATTCAACATAGATTTAGCCTCAACGGGAGTAGAAGTTTTGGAAATGCATGGCCAAAATGAATATGATATCATCTTTATGGATGTACATATGCCTGAGATGGATGGTTTTGATGCTACAAGGGAAATCAGAAGAAATGAAAAAGAAAAGAGTGTTCATACTCCTATCGTGGCTTTTACCGCAAGTGTAATGCAACATGAAAAAGATTTGTGTATTGAGTCAGGAATGGATGATTTTATCGGCAAACCAATTGAAAAAGAAGAACTGATCTCAGTACTGAGTAAATGGGCAAAAGACCGAAATTCTTCTGGTGTCAGTTGAGTACACTATTGTTATTAAATATGAGCAGATCCAATTGCCTGATTCTTACATTCTTTATAGTACTACTTCCCAGTCTATCTTCAGCTCAATACTCAGGTCATCTCTCCTTTCGGCATTTCACACCAGAAGAAGGTCTCTCGCAAAGTACCGTTAATGTAAGTTATCAGGATCACATGGGTTTTATGTGGTTTGGCACCCAGGATGGGTTGAATAAATATGACGGGTATGAGATCACGACCTATAAGAATATCGAGGGTGATTCTACCAGTCTGAGTTATAATGATGTTTCGGTGATATTCGAAGACAATGAACAAAACCTTTGGATAGGTACACAGGGACGGGGACTTAATATTTATGACCGGGAAAAAGATACATTTACAAGATATAATGAGAATAATGCAGATCCACTGAAGGTGATTAATGGCGAAGGGATCTTTTGGGCCATAACAGATTCAGAAGGTAAAATATGGGTTGCAACCAATAACGGGTTTTCTGTCAGAGATCGGGCTGGTGAACCTTTTCATTTCTACGTCCACATACCCGAAGATCCAAATTCGATCATTGATAATAATGTGAATTATCTGTTTGAGGACAGCAGGTCTAATATCTGGATAGGAACGGTTAATGGTCTGAGCAGATATAACAGAGAAACCGATTCATTTACTAATTTTTCATTTACAGAATCGGATCCGGAATCGATCACTAGTAATTACATATACAGCATTTTTGAGGATAAGGAAGGTTCGGTCTGGATTGGTACTGAAGGTGGGGGACTCAATAAATATAGTTATGAGACGAATAGTTTTAAAAGCTACCAACATGATCCGGACGATCCCGAAAGTATTGCTGATAATACAGTTTTATCTATTCTTGAAGACAGTAAAGGGGTTCTTTGGATAGGAACTGAAAACGAAGGCCTTGATGTATTTGATCGTGAAAATGATCAATTCTACCACTACCGATACGACAATAAAAACCCCAAATCTCTCAATAATAATGCAGTGTATTCATTGTATGAGAGTAACGATGGAACAATTTGGATCGGTACTTTCGCGGGAGGACTGAATATCTATAACGCGAATGAATACAGGTTTGAACTTTATTCCAATTCGTCGAATTCCAGTGGCCTCATCGGTAACAATTCAATACTGTCATTTCTGGAAGATGCAGATGGAAATTTTTGGGTTGGCACAGATGGAGGAAACGGGGGTGGTTTGCACCTTCTTGACATTGAATCAAACGAAGTTAAAGATTACAAACATAATCCAGCCAATAAAAACACTCCTCCAAGTAATGTTATTCTTGAAATGCTCGAGGATGAGAGCGGCAATATTTGGTTGGGCACTTATCAGGGAGGAGTAAGCAGTTTTAATTTTCAGAGTAACGAATTCAGAAATTATAAGGATTTCAAGAGTGCCGAATTAGGGCTCGTAAATAATGATGTGTTTTCATTATTCATGGATAGTGAACACAATATCTGGGCGGGCACAAACGGAGGAGGAATCTATAAACTTGGCCCAGACCGGGAAAGATTTGTATATGTTAAAAACCATATTGACAGCCTGGGACATAAAGCTGATCACATCCGTGCGATAACAGAGACGCCAGATGGATACCTTTGGTTCGGGACATATGGGAATGGAGTTGCCCGAATGGATCCGAAAACCGGTGAATTCAGTTATTTTAATTCGTTCAACAGCACCTTAAACGATCTGGTGATCTATATACTGTTTGTAGACAGTAAAGAGAGATTGTGGATAGGTACTAAAGGAGGGGGACTTAATTTATATCATCCTGAGGATGAATCTTTTACCAATTATACTACCCGTGATGGGTTTCCAAATGACGTGATCAACGGGATATTGGAGGATGATCATGGAATGCTATGGCTGAGCTCAAATAATGGCCTTACAAAATTTGACCCCGAAATGGAGACTCTTGAAAATTTTGGTATAGAAGATGGCCTCCAGAGCCGGGAATTCAATCTGGGAGCTGCATATAAAGACCGGGATGGCTTCATGTATTTTGGAGGGATCAATGGATTTAACCGGTTCCATCCGGATAGTATAAAGCCAAGCAATCGCTCATATCCGGTAATTTTAACTGATTTCATGATCTTCAATGAAACCGTTCCAATAGATAAGAATGGACCGCTTAAGAAACATATTAACGTGGCAGATGAAATAGTACTGCCTCATACAGCTTCAGTACTTTCGTTCACCTATGCAGCTTTGAATTTTCAGGAAAGAAAGGGAACTAAGTATGCATATATGCTCGAGGGTTTTGATGAAGACTGGAACTATGTAAATGAACAACGTTCTGCCACATATACAAATCTTGATCCCGGGGAGTACATTTTTAAAGTGAAAGTGGCCAATACTGATCAGATATGGAGTCCTGACGAAGCCTCTGTTGCTCTGGTTATCACTCCTCCTTTCTGGCAAACTACCTGGTTTTATCTCATTTCAGGGTTATTAGTGATCGGTGCTGTATTTGGAATATATCAATGGAGGGTACAGGCAATTACCATTCAAAACCGAAAACTGGAGGAGCAGGTTAGGGAACGTACAAACCAGTTGCGGGAGAAGAATGAGGATCTCGAAAAAACCATGGATGATCTGAGAAAAACACGGGGAGAGTTGGTTGAAAATGCACACAAGGCCGGAATGGCTGATATTGCTGCGGGCGTGCTTCACAACGTAGGAAACATACTCAACAGCGTAAACACCTCTTCAGCGATGATAACAGATACCATGAAGAATTCAAGGTTAAAGATGCTTAAAGAAGCAAACAAGATGCTACGCGAGAACTTTGAGAATATCGAGGAATTCATAACTAAAGATCCAAAAGGGAAGAAGCTTCTGGAGTATTACTTGAGACTTGAAGAGCCGTTGGAGGATGAACACAAATCCGTGACCGATCATAGTGAGCGGCTGTATGAAAAGATCGTATTGATCAATGATGTGATCTCAGCACAGCAATCGTATGCATCATCCGGGGCATCCAATTCTACCGTAGATCTTCCACAGATCATCCGTGATACATTCACTTTGTATTCGTCTTCAATAGACAGGCATGGAATTGTGTTGGAAGAGGATTTTGAAGAAGTCTCATTAGTGAGTGCCCAAAAGACCAAATTGATCCATGTGCTGGTAAATCTAATCAAGAATGCAAAGGAGGCTATGACGGAAAAGGACATGGCAGAGAGAAAATTAACACTGAAACTGAGAGAGGATGATGAAAGTGTGATCCTGGAATTTTCAGATACCGGATATGGGGTGTCCAAAGAGAATCTTGGTAAATTATTTAATCAGGGATTTACAACAAAAGAGCATGGTCATGGCTTTGGGCTGCATAGTAGCGCGAACTATATGCAAGAAATGGGGGGAACCATTAAAGCACACAGCAAGGGTAAAGGAATGGGTACTACATTTATTCTAACTTTTCAGAAAGCTGATTCCGCGAATTCCTGACATTACCATCAATTGAGAACAAATTACCAATATCTGTTATCACAGAGTCTTTGTGTTTCCATCGGTTACAATCTTGGATTCACCACATTATTAAAGATGGACCCGAAAGAAAATTGGAGACCTACACGAACTTCATAAGAGTAGGAAGTGAATCGCTGCCTTAGATCAAGGAGCTGTTCCTCATCAGTGATCTCACCTGCCGGAATTGAAAGCTGATCATAGATCCACGCATACTCTCCAGATACATAGATCGAGAATCCCCGGAATATTCTGAAGTTCAATCGCAATTCTGTATCAAGGCGGTTCTTCTCAAAATCATGCATATAAGCAAAGCCATTGACATCGGCTCTGAATTCACCCCAGGGCTGAGAAAATTTAACCCGTGCACTCATTTGATGCTGCATCAAAAACTCTTCAGTCTCACCATAGATGGTCTTTTCTTCGTATTTATACATTCCTCCGGTAAGGCGGTATATAAAAAGGATCTCTCTGCGTATGAACTCTTCGTACGGAAAGACGCTGTACTCCAGGGCAAGGCTGCCATTGGTAAGCAACTGGGTATTATCACGTGTGGAAGAGCGTATAAGAGAAGAAGCACCTGCTGACCAGTGATCAGAAAGGCTTTTAACAACTGTTAGCCGACCACTGCGGATCTGTGTGGTAAAAACCCGGGTGGAGTCGTCATCTTTAAAAGTCCGGCGCTCATAATCCTGATCCAGCTCGAATCGGGTCTTCCAGTTGGGGGTGATCCTTTCCGCATTGAAATCTCCCTCAAGCGATAATTCACTTTCAGTTTCTTCTCCCTCAAGGTCAGTATCGGCACCGATCTCAAAAACCCAATAGTTCCAGTTATCAATAATCGGCTTTTCCTGGACATCGATCGGTTTGTAAGCGATCTGAATATCCTCCGCTACCGGATATTCACCAATGTATCGTATCAGTCCTACCTTCAGATATTGAATAAGCCGTTCTCGCTGTTCATCGTCGGTATCAGACGCGGCAATAAAAAAACGCAGGGTGTGATCATTACCGACATATTCTTTTCCTCCTATAAAATTCAGAATGTATTCATCACCGCCACTGCCGGTTCTCTGACGATTGATCAGAATATGAACCTCAGCATCTTCCTGATCCCTTACATAGTTCACAAAATTGATTTCATCTCTGATAAAGGATTGCGGGCAACGGGTCCTGCAATCGATATAAACACTTATGGTCTGTTTTTGAATATCCTGTGCCATAAGGCTATTGATATTCTGAAACCCCAATATGAGTAAAATAAAGCCGGTTAGTTTTTTGTACATGTACTGATAATGTTTTTTCCGCTCATCCCATTCGTTTTATTTTTGGGATGATGATCATTTACCTTAAGCCTGAAATTCTATGTATTTGTTATTCCGAAACAGAACTGTAGTAAGGAATGAATCCTGGCATTCAAAATCAGTAGCAAACTGGTAAAAGCATATAAAAAAAAGCCTCCACTGAAAAAAGGGAGGCTTTTGGTTCAATATCATTGAAGTTTAACGAGTAAACTTTTCGTAATTGATCACTTGTGCACCGTCTTTTTACACAGCTGCCAGAACTTCCTTTAAAGTAGCTCCGATATCAGCAGGACTTTCCACCACGGTGATACCTGCTTCAGCTAATGCTTTTTTCTTCTCCTGAGCGGTTCCTTTACCACCAGAGATGATAGCACCGGCGTGACCCATTCGTCGGCCAGGAGGCGCTGTTGAACCTGCAATGAAAGCAACCACAGGCTTGGTTACGTGCTCTTTGATGTATGCTGCAGCTTCTTCCTCAGCAGATCCGCCGATCTCACCGATCAGTACAATGGCGTGCGTATCAGGATCGTCCTGGAATAATTTCACAGCATCCAGGTGAGTGGTTCCGATAACCGGGTCGCCACCAATACCAATCGCAGTACTCTGTCCCAGACCAACTTTTGTCAACTGATCAACAGCTTCGTAGGTGAGTGTTCCGGAACGGGAGATAAGTCCCACATTACCAGGAGAGAAGATGTTGCCCGGCATGATACCGATCTTGGCTTCACCCGGAGTGATCACACCAGGACAGTTTGGTCCGATAAGAACGGCATCGTGACTTTTAACAACCTGCTTAGCCACAATCATATCCTTAACAGGTATTCCTTCAGTGATACAGATGATCACTTTGATGCCTGCAAAAGCGGCTTCAGTAATAGCGTCAGCTGCGAAAGCCGGTGGTACAAAAATGATTGAGGTATTAGCACCTTCTTTCTCAACTGCTTCCGCAACAGTGTTAAATACTGGCTTGCCGAGATGGGTTTGTCCCCCTTTACCGGGAGTTACACCACCAACTACATTGGTGCCGTATTCGATCATTTGTTCGGCATGAAAACTCCCTTCACTACCGGTGAAGCCTTGAACTATAAGGCGAGTATCTTTTCCAACTAATACGCTCATTGTCTGTGTTTTAAATTTCTTGATTATAGCGGGGTGGAATATAAGGGGAGATTGGGAAAGTAGCTAAGGAGTTTTGAGAGTTGAGAGTTGAAAGTTGAGAGTTGAATGTAGACTTCCCTCAACTCTCAACTTTCAACTTTCTCCCTTACTTTCATAAATCAAATCGTTATCATTGAACATGATCTCGGATGCAAAAAAGGAAGAAGTCAGAGATGCTGCTGATATTGTAGAGGTAGTATCAGATTATGTGAAACTGAAGCGCTCAGGCAGCGGTTTTACAGGATTATGCCCATATCACAACGAGAAAACTCCGTCATTTCATGTAACACCAAGACTGGGCATTTTCAAGTGTTTTGGTTGTGGCGAATCCGGTGATGTGTTTAAGTTTGTGATGGATCAGGACGGTATCAGTTTCAATGAGTCGGTTAGACAATTGGCTGAACGGTATGGAGTTTTTATTCCGGAAGAAGAAGTCAGTGAAGAACAGGGAGAAGGGCATCAGCTAAAGGAAGGGATCTATCATGCACTTAAATTTGCCGGGGTATATTTCTATCGGAATCTTATCGAGAACCCGGACGCTAAAAGAGCCAATGAGTATCTTGAAAAAAGGGGCTACAAAAGAGAGATCATAAAGAGATTTGGTTTGGGATATTCACCCTCCGGTGGGGATGATCTCTGGAAAGCTGCCTTAAATGCCGGGATTGATGAACAATACCTGGTGGAAGCAGATCTGATCAAACCAAGCCAAAGAGGTGAAGGATTTTACGACACTTTCAGAGGAAGGCTTATGTTTCCTATTTTCAGCCCGACCAACAAAGTGATCGGATTTGCAGGGCGTGTTTTGGGGAATGAAAAGACAGCCAAGTACATCAATTCAGCGCAAACCAAAGTGTACAACAAAAGCGAAGTAGTATATGGGGTAAACTTCGCCAAGAACGAGATCAGAAAGCATAAGGAAGTGATCTTGGTTGAAGGATACACCGATGTGATCACGTTGAATGAGTATGGTATTCAAAATGTGGTAGCAAGTTCGGGTACCGCTCTCACACCGGGGCAGATGAAGATCCTGCATCGCTATGGAGACCGGATTGTAATGATCTATGATTCTGACAATGCCGGACAGAATGCAATGAAAAGAGGAATCGATATAGCTCTGGCTGAAGGAATGGAAGTACAACTACTTGAATTACCCGACGGCGAAGATCCTGATTCCTTTGTAAAGCAGTTCGGCAAAGAATCATTTACTGAACTTAAAAAGGAAGAAGCTTCTGACTTTGTAGATTTCCTGATGTTGAAAGCAGAAGAGGAAGGCCGCCTTGAATCACCTGTGCAGCAAAGCAAGGTTATAAGCGAGATACTTGAAGCGATTGCCAACATTAAGGATTCGATTCAAAGACAGGTATACGTACAACATCTGCATCAAAGAACTCAGAAATTCAGACGCGGAACAGACCGCGAATTATTTGAAGAACTGGAAAGGGTTTTTGCTGACAAGAAAAAAGAGGATGCAAGAGCTCAGCGAAGGGAGCAGTTCAGGGAATCAAGGCAAGATGCTAAGACAATAGACGAACGACCAATGCCCAGGGAGTCCACAGAAAAACAATCGTCATTCGTCAATCGTCCTTCTTCATTCAAAAAACCTCATTACGAAAAAGAATTGATCCGCCTCATGATCACCTACGGAAATGATATGGTGAAATATATTTGCTCAATGACCAATTCCAAACTGTTTGAGGATGATGAACTCCGGATGTTCTATGATGACATAGTGGAGCACTATAAAGAAAATGGAGAAGTGAGCGTGAATTTCTATTCTGGTAAATCCGATCCCTTTCCAAGACTTATCGGGGATGTGCTGCTTGAACAGCATGCGGTAAGCGATCGGCATCACGAAAAGGTTGGGCTCAAATACGAGAAGGATAAGAATCCCTATAAATCAGCTAAAAGTACTATTAAAACGCTGGAGCTTAGTTTCTTCAAAAGAAAAAGAAGAGAGTTGGCCGAAAAATTCAAAACGGCATCTCCTGACGAAAAGAAACGGATCATTGAAGCTCAGGCTGATGTGCAGGCTAAGATCACGAGAAGAGAGAAAACAGATTCAGACGAACTTTATCCGGATCCTGAGTCAACATCCAAAAATGTGGTGAACGAAAAAGTGTTTACGTACAAGATGAAGGGGGAGAGTTGATGAATGAGAGTTAAAAGTTGAAGTTCTGCACCATCAATTCTCAACTCTCAACTATCACTACCCTTATCATAATTAAACATCCAGCGGATACCGAATTTGTCTTCCAGCTGTCCAAAGACCGCTCCCCAAAACGTATCCTGAAGATCCATATGTACGGAACCACCATCCGATAATTTATCAAAGATTTCCCGCATTTCGTCTTCATCCGTGAAACTGAGACTCAAATGCACATTATCACCTTTGGTGACGCCTTTATGAGGTGCTCCATCAGAGAACTGAATCCGGTTTCCATTAAACTCCAGAGTGGCATGCATGATCTTATTCTTGTAATCATCCTCAACTGGCATGCTGGCATCACCAAATCGTTGTATATAGGTGATCTCGCCATTGAAGGTTTCCACATAAAAGTTCATGGCTTTCTCACAGGTGCCGGGGAAGAAGAGATAAGGGGTAATACTTTCCATTGATACCAGGGTTAGTTACTACTGGAACAATATTCAGAATAATTAAGGCCGTGTCAATGCATAAACCAAAATGTTAACACCCATCCTCAGAGCGTTTTCCCGAACTTCTGCCGGATCGTTATGAACTTCAGGATCGGCCCATCCATCAGCGAGATTGGATTCATAGGTATAATAAACCACCATTCGTCCATCTTTGAACAGAGCAAAACCTCTGGGAGGTTTATTGTCGTGTTCGTGGATCTTCGGAAGGCCATTATTGAAATTAAATACCTGATGGTAGATAGGATGATTGAACGGGATCTCCAGTAATTCCTGATCGGGGTACACTTCTTTCAATACAGCACGGATGTGTTCATCAATGCCATAGTCGTCATCAACATACAAAAAACCGCCATTGTCGAGATACGTTCGGAGGTTTCTGATCTCAGTTGAATTAGCAGTGATTGTTCCATGGCCTGTCAAAAATAGAAATGGATATGAATGAATATCGGTGCTACCCAATGCTACATCTTTATAAGCATCCTTGATAGTGATGGGTACCAGTTTATTGGTATAGCTGATCAGATTCTTCAGGGAAGAGGGGTCGTTATACCAATCGCCTCCACCACGATATTTAACCCTTGCGATCTCAAATCCACCGGTTTCCTGGGCAAGGAGATCAAATGGAACCAGAATTAAAACTAAGAGAAACAGTACTAATTTTGCTTTAGACATTTTCAAATACTCATCAGGTAAAAAAAGGCGATCTTAATCTATGAGAATACGAGGTAAAATGTTGTTGGAATTATAACTCAAAAGGCGGTCGCTTGATAAAAGTATCGATAGAATCTGAGGCTATGGATCCAAATAATCCGATCCCGCCTTCCACATGAGTGATCACATTCTGGATCTCACCGGGAGAAAGGGTTGAGCCTCCCAACTGCACTGATTCCGATCGTATGTAGTCGTAGATATTTTCATCCAGTGTGGAAGCAACCAATCTGTTGTCCCCGTAAAAAGCCACAGCGATCCAGGGATACCTGATTGTGACCGTACCATCACTGTTTACTGTAAAATTGCCTTCGTTGATCAAACCGGAACTGGTGTTCGAGTAGTCTCTTATACTTTCAGGTCCATCCCACAGATCCCGGTACACAGGTGTAAGGTTCTGATAGGTTGTATCAGAAGCAATGGTATTGAAAATGAAAACATTCTGGCGACCCGGATAGTTGCTCTCAGAAAGAGTAAGTTCCAGTCGGTTGGCCGTGGATTGGTAGGTTACGGTATCCTGAACACCATCAATAACTCTGAACGTATCCGGGACGAAAGTGCTCGCAGTGATCTCATGCATATCAGAAGGAATCAGGATGTGCAGCTGATATGTTCTCAGAGGCAGTACACTATGTGTGGTATCGGGAATATAGATACCGGGAGAGGATTGGGAAAATGGAATGGTTTCTTCAATGGTGACTCCATCAGAAGCTAAAAGCCGTACTTCCACATCAGCCCCTGATACTGCAGTATTGATGAAGCTGTAGTATTCATAAGCAGGTGCAGTGGTTGAAAGCCTGACCTGAGCAAGATCACGGTTTGCAACCAGGTAAGACTCAACAACATAATGCTCTTCGTATTCATCCTGTTCGTATACTTCACAGGCTGAAATAACCATACATAATGCAATGATCGAAAGTATTAGTGTTTTGTTCATGGCTTAAAATTTTACCGTATAGGAGAGTGCAGGGATAAGAGGAAGTAGTGTCACATCTGATTGTTCGACAGGGTTAGAGTCAAAATTGAAACTCTGGAACCATACATTTTTTCGGGAATATACATTTATGATCTGAAGTTGAAGTTCGGTTTCGCCCCTTCCAAAAAACTTACCGGTTCGTGCAAATGAAAGATCCAGCCTGTGATAGTCAGGAAGCCTGGAAGCATTAACTTTACCAACAGTGAAGGCATCCTCTGAGATGCTTGGAGTGAATGGACCGTCATGCAGAGCATACCTGCCTAATACCTCAGTATAGGCTTGTCCTGTGGCGAATACCCACGCCCCGGTAACTTTCCATTTTCTGCTGAGTTGATAGGTTGCTACAAAATTGACATCATGTCTTCGGTCATATTTGGGTGGGTAAAATCTGGCAGCCTGATCATCATTTCCGAATTCCACATTAAAACCTGGGAATTTTCGCCAGGTATATCCTAAAGTGTAGCCTACAAAGCCGGTTAGTTTTCCAACTTGTTTTTCAAACATTACCTCCATCCCGTAGGCATAGCCATTACCCACTCTGAACAGATCTTTATACACCAGTCCTGCAGGATCAGGTATAAAAGGATCCAGCTCAAACAGGTCTTCCATTGTTCTGTAATACAGCTCAATATCGAGGCCGTAATTTTTGAATGGGATGGTTTTTGCACCAACCACATATTGATCCCCATAAGCTGGATTAACACCTTCATCGGCGGTAAGCCATACGTCAAATCCCGAAAACGCCTCATTTGTGATGAGGGTGAAGAACTGGTTATAACGCCCATAAGCTGCCTGCAGTCTGATCCGTTCGATCAGCGAGAATTCTGTGGAGATACGAGGCTCGACTCTGACATAGTCACCATCAGAAAAATAGTTTACACGTGTTCCGGCTACGATCTTCCAGCGATCAGTGGGTCGCCAGGTATCCTGAAGGTAATAAGAGGCATAGTCAGCCTGGAGCCTGCTGCTGAAACTATCCTGGTTATCAAAACGGTCGTTAAGTTTCAGCAGGAAAGAACCAGCCCAGATCCCGGTTGAGATCTGATGCCGCTCATTAGGCAGGTATTCCAGATCAGACTTGATCGAGAAATCAAAAATGTTATTCCGGCGTTCAAATGGAGTTCCACCAAAGGAGAATTCCGGGAAGTTGAAATACCGGGAACCTGTTACTACAAAATTAGAAAAAAGCTTTTCATTGAAGATATGTGTCCAGGTGGTGCTGATGGTCTGATTTCCGTAATTCAGCAAGAATTCAGCATCATCAGCAAATGGGAAAACTACTTTATCACTACCTGCATAAGCTGCTATCGAAAGCTTGTTGTCTTTATTCATATCAAAATTCAGCTTGCCGTTGAAGTCCAGGAAGTAGAAAGTAGAAGGGATATTAGGATTGCTGATCCGCAACACTGCCAGCAAAGGCTCAAGAGTAGATCGGCGAATAGCCACCATGTACGAGCCATTTTTAATGGGGCCTTCACCTGCAAGCCGGGATGCAAGCATACCGATAGTAAAGGTGCTGGTTCCTTTATTTCTGTTTCCGTCTTTATTATAAATGGAAAGTACTGATCCCAGTCGTCCGCCATATTCAGCAGGATAACCTCCTTTATAAAGACGTACATCTTTGATGGCATCGGGATTGAACGTGGAGAAAAATCCAAAAAAGTGACTTGGGTTATATACCGTTGTTCGGTCTAACAAGATGAGTGTCTGGTCTGGGCCACCACCACGGATATATAAACCACTTGAGAAATCAGAAGCAGATTTAACACCGGGAAGGAGCTGTATGGATCTGAAAACATCTGCTTCAAAAACCGCGGGTAATTTCTTTATCAATTCAGTTTGTACCTGGGCAGTACCAATAGATTTGAGTTCTTCCTCCTCAGCCTGCGAACGAACAATGATCTCCTCACCCTGAAGTATATTTGGCTGCAGACTTATATCAACCCGCATGTTTTGTCCGGGTTTTAACGTGATCTCTCTTTGAAAAGGTTCGTAACCAATATACGTAGCGGCCAGAGTGTATACCCCTGGAGCTATATCGGTAATAGAAAAGTAGCCCAGAGTATTTGTAGAGGCTCCACGGTTGTTTTCTAACAGAGCTACGTTAGCACTTATAAGAGTTTCACCGGTGGCAGCGTCTCTCACATATCCATTGATGGAGGCCTCGTTCTGAGCAACAGCATGAAGACTTACTCCCCAAAGAAGCGATGTAATTAGCAGTAGTTTTTTTACCATAACTTGATGAACAGAATTGTAAGCCGACTTTGACGTAGATTTATTTGAAAAGTTATCCTTTTAATTGGAACTAAAGAAATTTCAGAGGCATAACGTTTATCACAGGCCTAAATTTCCCTGAGTCGTATTTTCGTTGGGAATTTTCAGATCAGTACCGAGTTCTTCATTCATTAATTTGTTGAAATGTGCTGAAAGCAGTGGGGATTCTTTCTCAATATTCTGGTGCACAAAGAAATAGATCTTTTCAAGTCCTGCCTGTTTCCACTCTTTCAAACGGGTTACCCAGTCATTCAATCTCTGATAATCACTTTCATGATTGGCACCTACATAGCGGATGAAAGCAACAGGTGTCGTCAGCCGCATATGAAGCAGATCCCGTCTTCCCGCTGTATCGGTGATGATATTAGCTACATTATACTCTTCAAAAAGCTGATAGATCTGACCTGAAACCGCTTCATTATTAAACCAGTCGGTATGCCGGAGTTCTATGGCTAAAGGCAACTCTTTCGGCCAGGCTTCCAGAAAATCCCGGATACGGTCCATATCTTTTGGTTTGAAATCATCACGGAGCTGAAGAAAGATCATTCCGAGTTTTTCATTAAAAGACCGGATGGGCATTGTGTATTCTTCTATAAGAGATTCGACGCCTTTAAGCCTTTTATAATGACTAATACTGTTCACCACTTTAGGGAAAAATCTGAAATTTTCAGGAGTTTTATCTCTCCAGCCTTCAACAACATCGCTTCCGAAAATCCGGTAATGGGTGGCATTCAGTTCTATCGAATTAAATTGAGTGGCATAATACTCAAGTTCGTCTTTTGTGCCTCTTGGGTAGAAGCCCTTAAGATCGGTCTTATTCCATTTGGCACAGCCTACAAACACTTCAAAGTTGGAAGGATCTCCTGTATTCAAAACAGAGATAGTATCCGGGTGATCGGTAGGGAGAGTGAAGTCGATAGAAGAAGGGTCTTTTACACTGCCGAATTTCATGTTTGCTGTTGTTGACTTATGGTTTTAGATCGAGTCAAAAATAACACAAATAAGTGTTATCAAATAATAAAGATGGCTCAATAAAATGATTTCTATTTCGTATATATTCGTGTTCAACCAATTTCAGTAATATGAAAAAACTACATGTTCTGATATTTATAGTTTCCGGAATGATCAGTACTTCCTGTCTCGATAATCAACAGGTAATAGTAGATAAAGAAGATGTTATAGGGTTATGGAAGTCTGAAGGAGTCCAGTTTAAAAGTCTTGAAGATGGTGAAACTCTGAACTGGGAGGGAGGTACCTGGCTTAGTATTCAGCGTGATGGGAGTTATTATAAGAATTATGTATCCGGTAAGTGGGAACTGGAAGGAGCTGAAATATTCCTGAATCCTAATCCCGTGCTAAGTGTTCCTACCTCTAGGTATAATGTTATTGAATATTCAGCTAAATCGATAACTCTTGAGACGAGAGGGGCTGAATTAAACTTTGGGGATTTCGATGAGTTCAGATCGGATGAGGAACTGATAGTTACTGAGATCTTTAATTTGGATCCTGGTAATTTGGATTAGTCAGGAACTTTTATTCCATATTGAATTTAATAAGAAGTCACATATTCCGTATATTAACAAGCTCTTTGAAATACTGGGGGTGTACTGGATTCGACGGGATGAGTAACACCGTAGGTTGCATGTCGAGGATGTCCAATGGTTCTCGTAAAACATCCATTATGGAAACAAAATAATTGACAACAATTATTCATACCGCTTAGCAGCATAAACTGCTTAGCCGTTCCTCTGGTTTCGTGCCTGTCAGTGCCAGACTGAACGCCATACAAGATAGGATAGCGTAGCACGGTTTTCTGTCTTTGCTGCGTGAAATTTCACAGAATAGTTTGAAGTCGCTTGTTTGCTAGGCTTGGCTTCCGGCGAATGTTAATTAGCAAATAAACATGTAGATGCTTGCAGGTTTACCTTTTCGGACCGGGGTTCGACCCCCCGCACCTCCACTTTTATATCAAAACCAGCTTGTCGTAAGACAGGCTGGTTTTTTTTATGCATATCTCTCAAAACACGCCTTTTTAGCAAAATTTGTGTAAGCGCTTCTTTTTCTTCTTGACACATAAATTTTTTTTATGCAAGTTAAGTTAACGGTAAAGTTATCGGTTAAGTAAATGTTGGGAATGAATAAAACTTAATACTGATAAGGCTTTTAAAATCAATTGTTACCGTTAAAAAATATGACTGACCTCATTAAATAGATAAAATCTTTAATAATTTATGCAGCCATTTAAAAAACAGTTACTTGTATATCTATTTATTTTATTCTTAAGCAATATTGTTTACGCGCAGGGATCTTTGAAGGGAACAGTGACCGATGGATATGATGATGAGCCCTTAATTGGTGTAAGTGTATTCATTGTTGGTACTTCTATGGGAACCGCTTCCGACGCTGATGGTAAATTTCTGGTTCGAAGAATTCCGTCCGGAGATATACAGGTGCGTTTTTCTTATGTAGGGTACGAGACTCAAGTTTTTGATGTAACAATCGTTGATGGCGAAACACAGGAATTAAATGTATCGCTTTCTGCAGCTTCTATTACAGGTGATGTGGTTGAGATCTCTGCACAGGCTATGGGACAGGTTGCAGCAATGAACCAGCAAAGGTCCTCCAATAGTATTGTAAATGTTGTTTCTGAAGAAAAGATCAGAGAGCTGCCTGATGCGAATGCTGCAGAATCCATAGGTCGCTTGTCGGGTGTATCTCTTGTACGATCCGGGGGTGAGGCCAATAAAGTAGTATTGCGCGGAATGAGCGATAAATATCTGAGCATTACTGTTGATGGAGTCAGGCTTCCTGCAACGGATGCGCTTGCAAGAGGAGTTGATCTTAGTGCTATTTCTCAGAACTCACTTTCGGGAATAGAACTCTACAAATCACTGACCCCTGATAAAGATGCAGATGCGATTGCCGGAACGATCAATCTTGTTACAAGAAAAGCACCAGAGAATGCCGAGCTCCGTATTACTGCAAAAGGCGGATATAACCAGATCCGTGATTCTTACAACCAATACGATCTAAGTGCCAGATACGGACAACGATATTTAAATGGTTTATTGGGGGTTCAGGTGATGGCTAATGCGGAGAAAAAGATCCGTAATAATGAACAGATCAGTATCGGATATACGAATCCTGATGATGCCTTTTCGAACTACTGGGTGAATAACCTGGATCTTGAATACGTGAACGAGGATAGAAAGAGACAGGGGGCCGGGGTCATCCTTGATTTTAATACCCCTGATGATGGTAATATCAAGCTGAATACAATGTATAACAGCACTACTCGCGATTATCTCACACATACAAGGAATTACCCTTTTGGGGACAATGTTTATTATGAGTACCGGGACCGTGAACAGCAGATAGATGTACTTAGTGCTGCTTTAAATGGGGATAATTACCTTTTTGGTATTAAGACAAACTGGTCGGCTTCGATATCAAGATCCAAGTCTCATTTCCCATATGATTATGCGATGACATTTTATGAGCCATCTGTAACAGGCTCATCAGGAATGATGTCAGGAATTCCGGAAGTGAAAGATGATCCTTCGGCCCTGATCGATTTTGCTTACAATAATTTTCAGACCACTACTTTATTTGATGCTTACTACCGAACTCAGGAGAACGAAGATACCGAGTTCAGTACCTATTTGGATCTTGAGAAAGAGTACACTATCTCTTCGAATCTGTCAGGATCTCTGAAAGCAGGAGGGAAGTACCGTACTAAGAACAGGGTCAATGAACGTGGGGAGGTCTTTTCTCCATACTATCTGGGAAGCTGGACTCCATACCAGCCAGATGGGGCAGGAGGAGTTGGGCATAAAGATTATCAGGGGACCAGCTTCGAGGATTACTTTATCTTTAATATCGCGCAGGTGAATAATAATATGGCCCCATCGCTGCCTTCTCTCCGAATGTTTCTTAGCGGCGATCCGGAATCTAAAGTAATTCTTGGCGATTATGATATGAATCCACTCATAATCAAAGATGTGATGCGTGAATGGTACACCATTAATGGGCTTGGAAGAACCGGCCAGGGTACGCCAGAATACCATGAAGATATTACTGCTGGAGCAAACGACTATGATATTACTGAGTCGGTATCAGCTGCATATATAATGAATACACTGAAAATAGGTGCATCTGTTACAGCTATTCTTGGACTTCGTGTTGAACAAGAGAATCATGACTATAAGAACAAATATTCACCTCGACAGATTGGGGGATTTCCTGTTCCTGTTGGTGCAGTTATGGATACCACATCCACTTATTCTGAAACGGTTGTGCTTCCGCATGCTCATGTTAACATAGCCCCTACAGACTTCCTTAATCTACGTTTTGCAGCTTATAAAGCTTTGGCACGACCTGATTTTAACATGCGTCTCTTGTCCTATTTCCCTTGGAGAGAAGCCACTACTGGTGGGGATAATGTTTTGGTTTTGGGGAATCCTATTCTCGAAACAGCAAAGGCCTGGAATTATGAGGTTAATGCTTCTTTGTATGGTAATGAGCTAGGTCTGTTTTCTGTGTCATTGTATTACAAAGAGATTGAAGATATGTACCATCAGCTTTCTGGATTTACCACCTCTGGCGATTCTCTCATCAAGAGTTTAGGGCTTGACTGGGATGTTCCATTCAGAGCAAATACCGGGTACTCGCTTTCTGTACCATACAACTCAAATGACGTTTCCAAAGTTTGGGGTCTTGAGATCGATCATCAGATCAATTTCTATTGGTTGCCCGGATTGCTGAAGAATATTGTGCTTAGTTATAACGCATCATGGGTGCGTTCTGAAACTCCTATTCTGGGTCAGAGAACTGATACAACTTACACTCCTCATCCGGTTATTCCCGGGGTTCAGGTTCCATCATATAAAGCTGTTCCGGATTGGAAGACCGCACGCCTTGAAAGTCAGCCGGATTTCTTCGGTAACGTTTCTTTAGGGTATGATATCGGAGGTTTCTCAGGAAGGGTATCAGCATTCCATCAGGGGGAATACTTCCGTTCCTATAACCCAAGGGGCAATGCAAACCGACTTGTAGGAAAATTTACCCGTGTGGATATAGCATTGACTTATAAAGCCACAGAATTTTTAACCCTTGTTGGCAATGTTAATAACATTACCAATGTGGAAGAAAAAGATATTCAGGATAACGCTATAGCAGACTATAGAGCCTTACGCCAGGCGGAGCGCTACGGAATTACTTTTGATCTGGGGGTCAGAATTGACCTCTAGCAACCATAAATCGCTTTATTGGGGTTTCCCCTCAGTAAGTTTTAACCAATAAACAACAATCATTGGAGGCAACACATGATTACAAAAAAGCATGTTAGCATGTTGATACTACTACTAACAGTCTTTTTCTTGTCAAACTCAGCCTACGCACAAGATGTTCTTCGCATCCCTCCGTACTCTGAAGTACAGAAATCGCTGGTAGAACAAATTGAAGCTGATACGAATTCAGCGGGAGAACGCCCGACTAACCGTATCTATGAGTTAGATGGAGGAGCGATATACTTAAACATGGACACTTACTACATTGAGTCGGATGATGTTTTACACATCCGTTCAAATAATGGTGAGCGTCCGATCATCTATCAATACCCAACTGGTTCAGGGGACAACCCACAGAACCCACCAGGGTATATGTTCCGTTCACGTGGTGGAGATCTGATTCTTGAGAATCTGGCTATCACCGGGTATGACGAACTTTCCGACGATCCTGCAAATGGAGTTTTCGACCAGCTCTATACCGTGCAAGGTGGATTGTTTCGTACCGATAGTGAAGGCGGAAGTTTTACTTTTAAAGGGAATGTGTTCTCCAACATTGCAGGACAGATCCTTCGTACCGATCACTCTACCGGGACTATCCATGTAGAAGACAATATTTTCTCTAACCTGGGAGCGCTTTCTACTTCAAACTTTGGAGCTGGAAAAGGGATCGACCTTCGCGCAAGTTCGGTAGATTCATTGATTGTTGTTGACAACACCTTTGTAAACTATCAGGATCGTGTGATCCGTCACTACAACTTTGGTGATCCTTTGGCAGGTACAGGTAACATTGAGTACGGTCTGATCGACCACAACACCTTTGTGAATGGCATGGGCTTCCATGGAGTACTTTCTTTAGGTAACGTTGGAGCTGAAATGACCATTACCAATAACCTGTTTGTGGATGGTTTTGCCGGTGGTGAAGACTCTACCGATGTAACCCGTTCGTTCGAGTGGGGAAATACAGGTGAGACCTATGCCAATGGCAACAACCGTATGTCCTGGATCTTTGCAGCTCCTGCAAGTGGAACAGACTGGACAGTGAGCAACAACTTCTATGCGTTGAGTGATGAAGGTCAGGCCTTTATTGACTCTTACGATACGGTAGGAGTGGGTAGTCCACTTTCATTGTTCATTCAGGGAGAGATCTCGAATCCATCCACAGCTTTCACACGTATCGACGACCCGATGCTAACAGATATACCTGAACTCATGGTTGGTATGCTTACCTATTACCGTGAAGATGCAGGAAGAACCAAAGATACTCCAAACGATGTTTGGGATCCGGCAACTCAGGATTTTGATCGTAAACCGATCAACTACTTCATAGATACTTTTGATGCATCTTACGTTTCCACATCTCCTGCGGCCACGGGCGCAACAGGTGGAGGACAGGTGGGTGATAGAAACTGGGGAACCTGGACACCAGATGAGGCTGTTCTTCGCATTCCTCCGTACTCTGAAGTCCAGAAATCGCTGGTAGAACAAATTGAAGCAGATACGACTGCAAATGGTGAGCGTGTACTGGGTCGTGTCTACGAGCTGGATGGTGGTGCAATTTATCTTAACATGGACACATATTATGTTGAGGCCGGAGAGACATTACACCTTCGTTCAAATAATGGTGAACGACCAATAGTATATATGTATCCAACTGGATCGGGTGACAACCCACAGAATCCTCCGGGATACATGCTGCGCTCAAGAGGTGGTAATATCATTATTGAAAATCTGGCTATCACCGGGTATGACGAACTTTCCGACGATCCTGCAAATGGAGTTTTCGACCAGCTCTATACCGTGCAAGGTGGATTGTTCCGTACCGATAGTGAAGGCGGAAACTTTACTTTCAAAGGGAATGTGTTCTCCAATATTGCAGGACAGATCCTTCGTACCGATCACTCTACCGGAACTATCCATGTAGAAGACAATATCTTCTCTAACCTGGGAGCGCTTTCTACTTCAAACTTTGGAGCTGGAAAAGGGATTGACCTTCGTGCAAGTTCAGTAGGATCATTGATAGTAGTTAACAACACTTTTGTAAACTATCAGGATCGTGTGATCCGTCACTACAACTTTGGTGATCCTTTGGCAGGTACAGGTAACATTGAGTACGGTCTGATCGACCACAACACCTTTGTGAATGGCATGGGCTTCCATGG